>NZ_JACJOX010000021.1 GCF_014695775.1 Leptolyngbya sp. FACHB-60
TGCAAACCCTGCAAGTTACACACCCCAACAAAAGAACCCCCTGATGCATCAGGGGGCATAACCTTGTGTCGCCTAGAGGGGGGACAACCTTACAGCGCGTGACACACTGCAATACCCCTACCAGAGGGCTCTGCCTGTCAAAGTGTCCTCACTAAATCAGCTGCTGCAATAGGAGTGATAGCTTCTATGGGTGACATCGTAACGATCCTGAAGGTCTGTGAGGATTCTGCTCTGCACTGCTGAGGAGCTGTGATTTGGGAATGAGGTGCAGCTTATACGATCGGGCTGCATGGCATTCTGGTGGCAGGCTTGTGGTGAGGTGGCACGATGCAGCAGATTCTAAAACGGCTGGCCAAAGCCTGGATGCACCACATCCATCCGCGGCTGATGTCGTTTGTAGCCGCCGTTGGTCTGCTCTGGCTAGGGACTTGCCTGCTCATTCTGCTGAGCCTAGCCCAGCTGGCGGATGAAGTGCTAGAGCAAGAAGCCTTTTTCTTTGATGAGTCGGTTCTGCTGTGGATTAATCAATTTGCCACGCCGGCCCTAGATCGGGTGATGCTGACGTTTACGCGCTTAGGCAACCCCAGCACGGTAGTGCCTTTGACATGCATAGGGTTTAGTGGACTTTGGTTGCGACGCCACCGGTCGGTTGCGATCGCTTTTGCCATCAACTGTGTGGGCGGAGCCGTGTTGAGCACCGGGTTGAAACTGTTGTTCAGTAAGGCCCGACCAGCACTTTGGCCCCAGATTATCACCGAGACCAGCTACAGCTTTCCCAGCGGCCACGCCTTAGGGTCAATGGTGCTCTACGGCTTTTCGGCCTACCTGTTGGCGCAACGCTTTCGTAAGCAAAAAAGATTAGTTTATGCAGGAGCGGTCGTTTTAATTGGCGGCATCGGGCTGAGTCGTCTTTACCTGGGGGTGCATTGGCCAACGGATGTGCTGGCGGGCTACGGCATTGGCTTTCTGTGGATTAGCGGCTGCATTGCTCTCCTGCGCTTCAAGCTCTCGACTCCACCTTGGCTGAATTGAAGTCTGTCTTGGCTGAAGATTCCCCCCGCCGAGGATGGTTGCAACCGGCAGGGGGGGAATCAGGGTTTGCCTAGCTGCCAACGCGAGAAGGGGTGAGCTGGGGCTGGGCCACAGGTTCTCCCTCTAGCAGCAAGTTGCGAATCAGCCGAGCCAAACCACGCTGGGCCAACTTAGTCACCACCTGCTGCCCCATCGCCTGGGTCTCAGGCTTAAACAGCAGCGTCGGAATCCGGGCTGCCACCTGAGCGGCGTCAAATCCGGGGGTGTCTTTGAGAATGTCGAGAATGCGACGCAGATTATCAAGGTCGTTGGGGGCAGCGGCGGCCGCAGGCGGCAAATCCTTCTTGAGGCCAAAGCGGCGCTGCACGGCGGTGGTCAAGTTCTGTACTGTGTTTAAGCCAAAGTTGTCGAGGCTGTTAACCAGTTCGCCGACAATGCGATCGCGCAAAAACGAGCCTCGGTCTGAGAACAAAAACTCCAGCGTTTGGTCAATCAGCCGATCCATATCGTATTCGTCGCTGCTGCGGGCATTGCGCAGCAGGTTCTCTAGGCGGTTCCAGCGAAAGCTGCCGTCTTTAAACAACAGATCTTGCAGCGAGGCCCGCAGCTCTGGCGATTGGTCAGTCAGCAGCCGCTTAGCTACATAGGGATAGGCCTTGCTGAGCACCTTAAACTCAGGGTCAACATTGATGGCGATGCCCTCTAGCGTCACCAACGATCGAATGATCAGCGCGTAGTAGGCAGGCACCCGGAACGGGTACTCGTACATCAGCGCCGAAAACTCGTCGGTAATGCTCTTAAAGTTCAGCTCGGCGACGCTGGCACCCAAAGCGTTGCTAAACACGTTTGCCAGGGCCGGAATAATCGGCGTCAGGTCGGTGTCGGGGGTGAGAAACTCTAGCTTGACGTAGTCGTTGGCTAGTCCCTCAAAGTCGCGGTTTACCATGTGCACTACCGCCTCAATCAGTCCGTAGCGCTGGTAGGGCTTTACCTCGCTCATCATGCCAAAGTCGAGGTAGGCCAGCTTGCCGTCGGCCATGGCCAACAGGTTGCCGGGGTGGGGGTCGGCGTGAAAGAAGCCGTGCTCTAGCAGCTGCCGCAGCGAACACTGCACCCCTACATCAATGAGGTGAGTGGCGTCGATGCCTAGACTGTTCAGCTTGTCGATATTGGTCAGCTTGGTGCCCTCAATCCACTCCATGGTCAGCACCCGCCGAGCGGTGTACTGGGGGTAGATGTGGGGCACGTAAATATCGGGAATGTGGTTGTAGAGTCTGGCAAAGCGCTGGGCATTTTCACCCTCATGGGTGTAGTCCATCTCCTCAAAGATGCGCTCGCCAAACTCATCTAGAATCGCCACCAGGTCGCTGCGAATTTGGTTGATGCGGTTGGTGGCGAAGCGGGCCAGCCCTCGCAAAATGTGTAGATCGAGGGCAATATTCCGAGCTAGGCCGGGGCGCTGCACCTTGATGGCTACGTCTTCGCCGCTGTGCAGTTTGCCTTTGTAGACCTGACCTAGGGACGCTGCGGCAATCGGGTTTTCAGAAATTTCGGCGTAGATCTGGCTCGGGGGTGAGCCCAGCTCTTCTTCAATGAAGCGGTAGGCGGTGACGTTCGAAAAGGGCGGAATCTGGTCTTGCAGCTTGGTCAGCTCTTCAAGAAAGAGCGGCGGCACCAGGTCGGGCCGGGTGGAGAGGGCCTGGCCAATTTTGATGTAGGCGGGGCCTAGGTTGGTGAGCATGGTGCGCAGCTGAGCGGCCCGCTTGACCTCGTTTTGGGCACTGCGGCCGGCGCGGGCATCGAGCCAAAGCTGGGCAAAAAAGCTAATCAGCGGCAGGAAAATGCCGACAAACCGCGCCCAAACCTGAAACGGGCGGCGGCGGTAGTGGGTCGCGATCGCCTCTGGGTCATAGCCATAGGACTCAAAGGGGTCTTGGGCTTTGGTGGCCAGGGTGCGAGGCCGGGGCGCGGCCAGGACGGGCTCAGGTACAGTAACCGCAGTCGGGGTCATCTCCTCTCCGGTTACCGTAATGACTTCAGCGTCGATAATATCGACAGCGCCACTAAAGTGCTGAGCCGAATCCTGGGTGGTATTTAAGGCCATAGCGCGCTCAAAGAGAGGATTGAGAACCGAGGGATTGATAACTGGGGAGATTCAGGCGATCGTCCAAACCATTCCCGTAAACTATTGTAACGGTATAGTCTGCGAATCCCCGGTGGTGACCTCCCTACTTCCTCCGATCGGATTCTGTCGATTGAGAGAGCTTTCAGTCTGCCACCCACGCTTGGTCTGCTCTGGTAAGGCTGAATCCGTCTTGGTTGATCCCAGTTTGGCTGGGCAAACACCGTTTGCCCCTACGCAATCCACCTGTTTGGAATCGGGGTTATGCGATTTGGGCTGGGTATGAGGCGGCGCATTTGTTTGAGCTGTTCTAAAGACAGACAATGGCATGCTCCCCTTGCTTCGCGCTGGGGCGTACTTGGTTCGCGACGCCTGTGCTTGCCTCGCGGATGTACTTGCTTCGCTTTGGCGGCAGAAACGTAGACCGATGTAAGGTGGGCACTGCCCACCTTTTACCCACGCGATCGCAACCCAAACACGTTGAATGAGCACTACTCAATGTCTGCCTCCTACCATCACTGGATATTTGAGGGGAGGGGTTGGTGGTAGGTGAATGGGTGGGGTGGTGGGCATTGCCCACCCTACTTTTGGAGGCGATCCGCTGCTGTGGCTGGAACGCAGCGTTGGAATCAGGCGAGATGGGTTTATGTGGGTGCTGCTCTACTCGTCAATTGCCCCCAGCCCTTGTAAGACAATGCGCTGTGCCTCGGTTAACCCAGTTGCGCCAGCGAACTGTGACCCTGCACACAGTCGCGTATCAATGACTTGCAGACATTCACCTGTTTTGGCATCCCACAGCCGCACCGTCTGGTCATGACTGCCGCTGACAATGTGATTGCCATCGGGACTAAAGCTCACCGAAGTGACCGGTTCCGTATGACCCTCAAAGGGCTCGCCGATGGCCTGGCCCGCCACATCCCACAGCCGCACCGTCTTGTCATCACTGCCGCTAACAATGCGCTTGCCATCGGGACTAAAGCTCACCGAAGTAACCGATTCCGTATGACCCTCAAAGGGCGCGCCGATGGCCTGACCCGCCACATCCCACAGCCGCACCGTCTGGTCATCACTGCCGCTAACAATGCGCTTGCCATCGGGACTAAAGCTCACCGAAGTGACCGGTTCCGTATGACCCTCAAAGGGCTCGCCGATGGCCTGACCCGCCACATCCCACAGCCGCACCGTCTGGTCATCACTGCCGCTGACAATGCGCTTGCCATCGGGGCTAAAGCTTACTGACCAGACAAAATTCGTATGCCCCTCGAAAGGCGCGCCGATGGCCTGGCCCGCCACATCCCACAACCGCACCGTCTGGTCATCACTGCCGCTGACAATGTGATTGCCATCAGGGCTAAAGCTCACCGAAATGACTGAACTCGTATGACCCTCAAAGGGCTCGCCGATGGCCTGACCCGCCACATCCCACAGCCGCACCGTCTGGTCATCACTGCCGCTGACAATGCGATTGCCATCGGGGCTAAAGCTCACTGACCAGACCGGTCCCGTATGGCCCTCAAAGGGCTCGCCGACGGCCTGACCCGCCACATCCCACAGCCGCACCGTCTGGTCACGACTGCCGCTGACAATGCGATTGCCATCGGGACTAAAGCTCACTGAAGTGACCAGTTCCGTATGACCCTCAAAGGGCTCGCCGATGGCCTGACCCGCCACATCCCACAGCCGCACCGTCTTGTCATCACTGCCGCTGACAATGCGCTTGCCATCGGGGCTAAAGCTCACTGAAGTGACTGAACCCGTATGGCCCTCGAAAGGCGTGCCGACGGTCTGACCCGCCATATCCCACAGCCGCACCGTATTGTCAAAACTGCCGCTAACAATGCGCTTGCCATCGGGACTAAAGCTCACCGAAGTAACCCAACTCGCATTGCCTTGCCGTATCCATAGCACCCGCCCCGTGGCTGCTTCCCAAAGCTGCACTCGCCTACCACTATCGCCAATGGCAAGGAACTGCCCGTCGGGGCTAAAAACCACCGCATTGACCATGCCTAGAATCTTGTTGAACAGCACCTGGTCAAATGTGCAATTTGCTCCGTTGACCCAGCGCAGACTGATGTTGGCAAAATTGACGCCCGCAATCACGGTTTCAGACAAGTCACTGTGCTCCAGAGCAAGTCGATTGCGTTGAGTCAGCAGCGTGATTAAATTACCCCCAAAATACTGCACCTCAGTCATCGTTTTCCCGCGGGTAGTGCGTACCAAATCCAGCAAGCGCGGGGTCATCACCTGGTCATTCAGCATCGGTACCGCCAGGTCTAGCACGGCTTTTGCCAAAGGCGCATCGACCAAAATAGGACTTAAGTCGGTTAAATCATCCAACTCAAATCGGCTGAGGGGGGTAATGGCAACTGGTTCATCATTCTCCCCCATCTGGCGCTTGAAATAGCCCGACCAAGTATAAGGTTCCGGGTTAGTGCTAGCTAGATGAGACTGTTCTCGGGCCACTTCGGCAAAATCATCAGCCAGCACGCCCAACTGCGCTACGAGCTTGTACGCCACAAAAAACTCCAGCAGCGATCGGTGGGCTGGGCTATAGTCGCCGTCGGCATTACGAATCAGCATCGTCTGGCCCATCATGTCGTGGTGCCAATGATCCAGGGTCTTGTCTTCCTGCACGACATTAGGAAATAACCGCCTGATACGGTCAGGGATCAGGCGATAGTTAATCGACATCCTTTCGGTCGAGAGCATTTCCCACGACAGTTCACACAGGAAGTAGAGCTTATCGGCCAGAGAGGTAAAGGTGCGACCGTTGCGAATGTCTTCCTGCATTTTGTGACGCACGGCATAGAGATATACCCGCGCCAAGTCAATAGGTTTACCCGCTTCGATATCGGGCAGCGCGGCCAAAATTAGCTCGGTCATCACCGGGCGACGAGCCAAATCCAGCAGTTGTGGATTCCCCATCACCTGAATCACGGTCTGCTCATTTGTCTTAAATGAAAAGACTCGCCGAATTTGGTCGTCGCTAAACTTTTCCAGCTCCAGTACTTCAAACTGCGGTGATTCTCCAGTCAGGTTTGCCGTCGATGCTTTTAGTTCGGCGTTCAACAGCGCTCTCCCCTCCTTAGCCTCTGGGAAATGCTCCGTGCGACAGGTCAAAATGGCTTTGGCTCCCGGCACCACCGCCTGCGCCAGTTCCCAAAAGTTGTTGATCATCTGCTGCCGATCGACCCGCGCCGCCATCTCATCAAACCCATCAAAAATCAGCAGCAGCTTCCCCATGCGGTTGAGCTGGTACCATTCCCCGCCGCAGACCATCCAGCTTTTGATCCTGTACTACTTCTTTAGGTGTCCGAGTCCTCTTGGTGACCTCGATAAAAACTCTGGTAAAGTCGAGAAACTCCCGTTTTGGGTCAATGTCTGCCTCTTTCCAATCTGATAACTCGATAAAATTGCTAATTTTGCCACTCTCATAGTCGTTGACAAACTGCTCTGCTTCTTTCAGAAGTTGATGAAGCGAATTGTTGTTAAAAGCTTTGAGGAATATCTCCTTAAACTCATCCCGTCGCAACAGCTCCAGCATGGGCTGAGGCTTGCCTACTCCGTATTCCACTAGGGTGTAGGCATACACATCTCGAAATTTCTCCGGTGGATGATCGGGGTCGAGGCCAAAATGCTTGAGCAGCTTAATAACCGTTTCGTTACGGTTTACCTGAGCCGTCACAGGCCCTTTGAGAACTGAGGCGGGGACTGCTATAGCCCGAATTAGCACACTCCACTCAAAAGGCATAAGCGGCACCAGCAACTGTGAGGTTTCAGCCCATAGTATGGCTCACCTCCCTGAGATCAGGATGGTCAACAACTACCGATGTTGCGGAGCATTGGAACGAGGTCTAACGATCTGATACTCTTAGCCGTAGTCTCTAGTCAAGAGCGGTGCTGAAGCAATGAGGTCATAGCAGGCGGCAACAGACATGCGAGCGCCCATAGTGCCACCAGCGCATCAAAGGCATCGCGATGGCTTTGGCATCACCTGATTCTCTACCGGCAAAACGGCGAGCCCTTTAAAGTCTTACGCATTTTCAGCAGCGTATCAGTGGGGCTTCCCATTAAAATACGTGGGTACTAACATGCTGCCCCCATGCTAACGGCCCTGCACATTGAGAACTTTGCCCTGATCGATCACCTCGATCTGCGGCTAGAGGCTGGGCTAAACGTGCTGACGGGTGAAACCGGGGCAGGTAAATCAATCATTCTCGACGCGATCGATGCGGCCCTGGGGGGCAAAGCCAACCAGCGACTGGTGCGATCGGGCAGCCAAAAAGCCCTGGTAGAGGCAACCTTTGACGTACCCAAAGAAATCCACACCTGGCTAGCCGAGCAGGAGTTCCCCGCCGCTAACGGTGCTCTAGTGCTGCGGCGAGAGCTGACCCTAGGCAAAACCCTGCGCAGCCGATCATTTCTCAACGGCAGCCCCGCCACCCGACCCCAGCTAGAGGGGCTGCGGCAAAAGCTGGTCGAAATCACCGCCCAGGGGCAGACCGTGCAGCTCGGCTCCCCCGATCGCCAGCGCGAATGGCTCGATGGCTTTGGCGGTGCCCCCCTCGTCACCCAGCGCCAGCGGGTAGCCACCGCCTACGATGCAGCCGCCCAGGCCAAAAAACGGTTAGAAACCCGCCGCAAAGCCGACCAGCAGCGCCGCGACCAGCTCGACCTGCTGCGTATGCACCGCCAAGATCTAGAGCAGGCCCAGCTCGACGACCCCCAAGAACTCGAAAATCTCGCCCAAGAGCACGATCGCCTCAACCACAGCGTTGACCTACAGCAAAACAGCTACGCGGCCTACCAGATTCTCTACGAAAGCGATACGGGAGAAAGCGCCTGCGCCGACCTGCTAGGCAAAGCCGAAGCCATTTTGATCGACATGGAGCGCTATGACCCGGCTATCACCTCTATTTTGGGCATGGTCAGCGAAGCCCTCACCCAGATCGAAGAAGCCGGGCGCGCCATCAACGCTTACGGGGCCAGCGTCGAGGCCGACCCCCAGCGGCTCGAAGAAGTAGAAGAACGCATGCGCCAGCTGAAGGCCCTGTGCCGCCGCTTCAGCCGCACCCTACCCGAGCTAGTGGCCTACCGCGACGAGGTCAACCAGGCCCTAGCCGAACTCTCGGGGGAAGGCCAGTCCATCGAAGCCCTGGAGGCCGAAGTCGAGAAGACCCAGGAGATCTTGGGGGATGCCTGCGCCAAACTCACTCAGCTACGCCAGGGCGTGGCCCAAAAGCTAGAGACCCGCCTGGTCAACGAACTTAAACCCCTCGCTATGGATCGGGTGCAGTTCGAAGTTGAACTCAAGCCCATTACCCCTACCGCTAACGGAGCCGACGGCATTCGGTTTTTGTTTAGCCCCAACCCAGGCGAGCCGCTGCAACCCCTGGCGGAGACCGCCTCAGGTGGTGAAATGAGCCGATTTTTGCTGGCGCTGAAGGCCTGTTTTTCGCAGGTAGACCCGGTGGGCACGCTGGTGTTTGACGAGATCGATGTGGGGGTGTCGGGGCGGGTCGCCCAGGCAATCGCCGAAAAGCTCTACCAGCTCGGTCGCCAGCACCAGGTGCTTTGCGTCACCCACCAGCCTATGGTGGCGGCCCTAGCCGATGCCCACTTTCGGGTAGGTAAACATGTGGTCGAAGCCGTCCTGGCCAAGGGAGCAAACGCAGGGGAATCCGAGCGCACGGTGGTGCGAGTGCTGCCGCTGTCCCTGAGCGATCGCCGCGAAGAGCTGGCCCAGCTAGCCGGGGGCGAGTCGCACCAGCAATCCCTCTCCTTTGCCGAGGCGCTGTTGTCTCAGGCCAACAGCATTCGCGAAAAGCTGTAATCGTTGACGTTGCTGTCAAACGGCCAAAAGTTTGGGATCTCTAACAGGGATGGTCTTAAATCACTGTTAGGTCTTAGCCAGACCTGGCGTTCGTAGTTGAAAATTCAGCTTCAAGCCGTCGCGTTCTAAAAGTTGGGCCAGCCGTTATGGATCTCTTCCTTACCATCGAACCCTTTCTAGAGGATCCATCCTTACTGTTAGAAGATCCCGCCATTGAACAGCACCTGCGTCAGTTTTGCCTGGTGCTGTCGGTGTCGCTGGGGGTGGCCACCCTGTCGCGGGTGTTTAGCGTGCTGCGAAACATTCCCTACACCCTGCTGCTGCTGCTGGTGGGGCTAGGTCTGGCCGTGCTGGATGTGCGGCTGATCAACCTGTCGCCCCAGCTCATTTTGTTTATCTTTTTGCCGCCGCTGCTGTTTGAGGCCGCCTGGAACCTCAACTGGAAACGCCTAAAGCAATACGCGGTGCCCGTGCTGCTCTATGCGATCGTGGGGGTGATTATTTGCGTCGGCAGCCTGGTATGGGGCTTGCAGACCTTCGCGGGGGCATCCCTGGCGACGGCGCTGCTGGTGGGCGCAAGTTTGTCCGCCACTGACCCCGTATCGGTAGTGGCCCTATTCCGCGAACTGGGGGTCGATAAAAAGCTGACCACCGTGATGGAGGGCGAAAGCCTGTTTAACGACGGCGTGGCGGTGGTGGCTTTTAACCTGCTGCTGGGCATTGCCCTGGGCTTGGAGCAGTTCGATGTGTCGGTGACAATAGCGCGCTTCTTGGTGTTTGCCGGGGTGGGCATCAGCATCGGTGGGCTAATTGGCTTTGGCATCTCGTTTCTCACCCAACGGTTTGACATTCCCCTGGTAGAGCAATCGCTGACGCTGGTATCAGCCTACGGCACCTACTTAGTTGCTGAAGAACTCGGTGGCTCCGGTGTAATCGCGGTGGTGACCACGGGGCTGATTCTCGGCAACTTTGGCTCACGCATTGGCATGAACCCCCGCACCCGCCTGGTGGTGTCTGAGTTTTGGGAGTTTCTGTCGTTTTTTATTAACTCGATTGTGTTTTTGCTGATTGGCGACCAGGCCGACTTCTATGGCCTAGTCGACGAGCTAGATAAAATTGCGATCGCTATTGTCTTGATGATCATCGCCCGTGCCATCAGCGTCTACGGCCTGGGCTTTATCAGCAACGCCGTCACCGGCCCCGAAATGGATCTCCCGCTCAAGGGGCAGACGGTGCTCTGGTGGGGCGGCCTGCGCGGGTCGGTCTCGGTAGCCCTGGCTCTGAGCGTGCCTACTGTGCTGGGCGATCGCCAAGAAATCATCTCCATCGTCTTTGGCGTCATGCTGTTTACTCTGCTGGTGCAGGGACTGACCACCAAACCCCTGCTGGAGTATTTGGGTCTGCTGGGCGATCAGCCCCTGCGGGTGGAGTACAGCCAAATGACCGCCCACCGCGTTGCTCTCACCCGCGTCATGCAGCGCCTAGACGAGATGAAGATCAACGAAGAGTTTGACCCCGAATTTGTCGGCTACCAGATGGCCCTGGTGCAGGGAGAGTTGAATGAAGTTAAGCAGAAACTGGCCACCCTAGAGCAGCAAAACGACAGCATCCGCGAATACGCCTCCAACCAGTTGCGGGAAGAACTGCTAGCGATCGAGTCTGACACCTACGCCGAGTTCATTCGCGCTGGACAGCTCAAAAACACCCTGACGCCACTGATGGAAGAGGTGCTACCCGATCGCTTGGGGGAAGCGCACTAATCAGGGTATAGGGTTCGAGGTGTAAGGTCTAAGGGATGGCCTTTAATGGGGTATAGGGTTCAAGTGTAAGGGTCTAAAGGACTGCCTTAAACCTCATACCGTGCACCCTATACCCTGTTCACCCCACGCTATCTAAATTTTGGTGCCGAATCTGCTCTTGCAACGCTTCATTTTCTAGGCTGAGGGCAGTGGCCCGCTGCCTGAGGCCATCTCGTTCGGCGGCGATCTCTTGATAGCGGTACTTGAGGCTCGTTTGCTGGTGAAACTGCTGACCGAGCTGGTTGTTCAACTCGTCAATTTTTTGCCGCTGGGCTTCAATAATGGCTTTGAGGGCAATGGGGTCGTTATCTAGCTCCTGGGCTCCGGTCGGTAGGGCCAGGGGAGCGCTAGACGCCTCACCTGGCTCACCCATGCTCTGACTACCGCCGTTGACGTAGGCCTGCATGCGGGCCAGGGTTACCTGATGGCGGGTGAGAGTGTTGTCGAGGTGCTGAACGTGCTGCTGGGCTGCCTGGAGTTGGCTGCTGAGGCTGACGGTGAGCGATCGCGCGATCATTACCTCAGAGTTCAAATCTAGGTCCTGAGCGGTGACGCGGCCCATGGCCAAACTTTGGTAGTAATTCTTCAGGCGCACCAGGTAGTCTTGCACCTCGGCCTGGCCCTGATAAATGCGCGATCGCAGCCGCTCTAGATCTATCTGCTGGTCGACCACCAGCCCTTTAACATTCACTAACAGCTGCTCAAAGACTTGAGCTTGCCACTCGTCTTTGGCCTCTAGCTGCTGCTTGAGATTGACAATAATCTTTTGCTGAACGTTGGAATATTCCTCGGTTTGGGATAGGTGAGCCTGGAGCATCTGGTGATTTTCCACCTGCTCCTGCATGTCTTCTATAGTTTCTCTGGCTTGGTCAAGGGCCTGCTGCAACAGACAGACCCGTTGAACCAGTTTGAAGTCCAGCGAACTTTCCTGGAACATGGGCGAGACCGATGAAAAGGAACTCGGGGCGACGTGACGACCTGGAGGGAACGACCGGCAAACGGACAGGGCTATAGGGCGTGTGCCAAGGGTTATAGATGCGTGTGCTTGAGGTAGCAGTACCCTACCAGACTTAGCCGAGGGGCGACTGTGGAGGGCACTACCGAGGGGCGATCTTACATTGAAACTTTACATGGCAAATGCAGCTAAATCGACAGGAGCCGTTGCCCTAATTTAATCTACTTAAAATCTTGGAATTAGCCACCATAGGCTGAGTCCCAACAGCCCGGTGCAGGTGTGCTGAATCCACCGCTGGGGACCAGATTGGCGACAAATTTTGACTGTTAGCCAGACCGACAGCGCCATGCCCAACAGCAGCGTCACACCCTGGAGAAAGGCTACCACTGCGGGGTGAGCAACCCAAACCGGCAGATTTACCCCTGAAGCCCCAAAGGTGGCCAAAGACACGGGCAAAACGCGCCCACCTTCTCCCAGCCCTAGGCGCAGGTAGTGGGCTAGGTTGGCGGCCCACACCAGGGGCAGATAGCCGTAAGCCAGCCTTACTGCCGGCCGCCGAGGCAGCCCCTGGGTTTTGCGCCAGAGCCAATGCACACCTTCGACGCTGAGGGGCAGCAGAGCGGGCAGCGCCAGCACGCCAAAGGCCACCAGGCTGTGACCGATCACCGTATCGATCGGCAGCTGAATGCCCAGCTGGGTCTGTAGCTCGGGTAGGCGGTGCAGATATACCGCCCCTAACAGCAGAAACATCAGCGCCACCTCGGACGAGCGAGGCCGGTGTGTCGTCCACAGCTCAATGCCGGGGGGCCGCAGGTTCAGCTCGACAGAGCGGTGGGGGCAGGCCTTGAGGCAGGTCATGCAGAGTACGCAGTCGCGGTTGTCTTCGAGCTGGGCTGGGTGAGAATACAGGGGGCAGCCGTTGGTTTCCTGGCCTTCCCCTTTTTGAGGGCCGCCCTTGTAGCACTGGTAGGTGGTGCACTCTGCCGAGCAGGTGCCCTGCTGGGCCCGCAGCTCGGTCATCGAGAGTTTGGCGAACATGCCGTTCATTCCGCCGATGGGACACAGGTAGCGGCACCAAAATCGCCGCTCAAACAGGGCTGAAAAGATCATCGCCCCGGCGGTAATCAGCAGTAGCAGGCAGGCGGAGAGATAGGCGGCATCCTCTAGGTGCCACACCTCTTCCCACACCAGAATGAGGGTGAACAGGCCAAAGATAAACCAGCCGCCCCAGCGATCGGCCGCTTCACGGGGCCAGCGTTTAAGCCTGCCGGGGAAGAGCTTTTGCGAGATCCACTGGGTGACCTCGCCGTAGATCATAAAGGGGCACACGGCGCACCACAGCCGCCCCGCAAAGGGGAAGCTCAGCAACACCAGGGGCCACCACCAGGCCCAAAACACGGTTAGCGCTACATTCTCATGGCGCTGCTGAGGGCCAAACCAGAGCACGGCGATGACGACGGCGAATAGGCCCAGGGTAATGCCGTAGTTGATGCGATTGGGCCACCAGGGGCTGCGCAAAAACCGCCGTAGATCGGGGTAGCGGTTGAGCAAATTCAGCCGCAGCTGTTTCTTTTTGCTCTGGGCAGGCCAGATAATCTCTTCGGTAATCAGGCCACCGCCGGAGAGCTGGGCCGCCGCCCGCTCGACCAGACTCTCTAGCTCGCGCAGATTGTCGGGGAAGTCGTAGGACTGAAGGTGGCGGACGGCCTCTGGGGTCAGCGTCAGCCGCCCGGTGCTGCGCCGGCGGCTGATCAGCGAGAGGTAGTAATTAACCCAGTCTTCGATGTCGGCCTTGCGCACCCGCAGGGGAGGCACCTTGATGGTCTCGCCGACCACATCGTCTAGGGCTGGTACAGACTGCTCAGCCAGCAAAATAATGCGAGCTTCGGCGGTGATGCTGGGGGCGGTTTCACCGTCGCGGCTGACGGGGCGATATTGGCCAGTCTCTAGCAGCTCGGCGATCGCTTCAGCTAGATCGGCCCCCAGTTCTCTGGGGTTGTTGAGCACCAGGGTGCCCTCACCTAGGGCAGCTAATAGGCCCATGCGCCCCCCTGCTCGACCAAACAGATCGGCCCCGTTGGCCTGGAGCTGGCCGCAGTTGACTTTGATAATGGGCTGCCGCCGCTGCTCAGAGCCAAAGTGGATAAGAGCCGCCAGGTTGTCTTTCTCTAGCCCCGGTTCGCCAAAGATGAGCACTGACCTGCGATCGCCCGCCGCTTCTCGTAGCTGAGCCCGCAGCCGATTGGCGTAGCGGCTGCGGCCAATTACCCCCCGCTGGGCCTTGGCCACCAGATAAGGGCGCAGGATGGCCTGGCGCTCTTGCTCTAGCTCAGCCTCAGACGACAGCCGCTTGACTACGTCTACCAGCTGCCGGGTAAAGGTTTGCAAAATGTCGGGGTACTGCTGCACCAATGCCTGGAACTGGTCGCGATCGATAAACCAGAGGGTGCTGTCGCAGAGCGTCTGAATGGTTTGCTCGACCGGTTGGTCGAGCAGCAGAGGCTCTAGGTTCAACACCGCGCCCGGTAAGAAGCTGGCACCGCCGAGGGTGGCCTCGGTGCCGAGCTTGCCTTCCCAAAGAATGTAGAGACCTTGGGGAGGTTGGCCGGCTTCGACGACGGTTTCTCCGGCGGCCACGGTCATGGTCTGGAGGGCTTGGGCTAAGGGCTCTAGGGTAGGCTCGGGCAGCACGCTGAGGGGGGTGCGCTCCTGTAAAAAGATCACCTGGTCGGATACAGTCATGGCAGTTCACCCACGCTCTACACGGTGTAGCCCCCATGATGATGGCAAATGACCTCTGGGTGCCTTTGGCATTACTCAGCTTAATTATTGCGGCGGCGATCGCCTTTAGCCGCGCGAAGTAGGGTGTTGAAATTGCCGCTTCCCCTACCCCCGTCCAAATACATTCCCCGCAGAAATACACCACACGAAGCATGGCGGGAGGGCAGTGGAGCCTGGTGTACCAAAGCTTCCACGAGTACTATGGTGGTAAGAAACCTCTCCCTCAGTCAAATTCTCGCCCCTGGTATGGCTAACGGCGATTCGCGAAGCGATCCTTCTAGGAATCGCAACCAGCTCTTTAACGCTCTGAGCAATCTGTCCCGCCAGGACTTTGAGTGGCTGCTGTTTGCTCTTAGACCACCTGGCGGTCTTATCCCCGGCCCAGAAGCCCCACAGATGAACCGCGTAAAGGCTCTGCTAGATTGGGCCGAAGGTTCTAGTGGGCGAGGGATAGATGAAGTTGAAGACTATCTCGATCAGCTAGACACTCTACTTGGCCCTGGGCCGACCACGCCAGATTTTCGCCCCTACCTGCAATCTATTCTGGATGACGAGGACTATTTAGATTGGCAAGGTCTCTACACACCGACTACCGTAGAAGGCCAAAAGCCTGCCCCATCGTCTAAACACTCCCGCCGCCTCAAGCTTCGTGCTGAAACTGTGAAACCTTCTAAAGATCAGCGACTTGGAGACCAAACCACAAATCAGCGGGAAGAGATCGAGCAACTAGATGTATTAGACGGATTGCATAAGTATGCCGCCGAGCATGTGCTGCTAATTGGCAAACCTGGTTCTGGCAAATCCACTTCTATGGAGTGGCTGCTGTGGAATGAAGCCCAGAATGCGCTAGAGCACCCTGAAGCAAAAATTCCAGTCTTGGTGAAGCTACGCCGATGTACATCTACGATTGAAGCGCTCATTCGCGACTTTCTCAGCCGACATTACTTACCACTGAATGTTCAAGATATTGAACGCTTGCTTCAGCAAGGAAAGGTGTTGCTGTTACTGGATGGTCTGAACGAACTGCCAGAAGCCCACAGCACAGAAATTGCTAACTTTCGAGAGCGCTACCGCAAGACCACACCGATGATCGTTTCTACCCGAGATTTGAGTGTGGGTGGCACTTTGGGCATTGTTAAGTCTTTGAAAATGCTGCCGCTTAGCGAACCGCAAATGCGGGAATTTGTTTTGGGGTATTTGCCAAAAGAGGGCGATCGCCTGCTTCAGCAGCTTAAAGGAGACAGGCTGCGGAAGTTTGCCGAAACGCCGCTTTTGCTTTGGATGCTCTATCGTGTCTTTGACCAGAATGGCCAGGTTCCAGCTAATCTGGGGCTGGCGTTTCGAGAGTTTACCCAACTCTATGATCGGCAAATTCAGGAGGATGCCCCTGCTGATTCAAAAGACCAGTGGCCTAAGCTGCTGCGCCATCTAGCCTTCGCTTTGATGCATGACAAAGAGTTAGTCGGGTTTCGGCTAACTATGCCCAGGGAAGAAGCGGAAGATCTGTTAACTGCTTTCTTGCAGCAAGAGGGTAGAACCAATGCCAGGGCGAATGCTGAACGCTGGCTACAAGATTTACTGGACTATCACCTGATACAGCCAGTGATACAGGAAAATCTTGAGGAACATATTGAATTTCGCCACCAACTGATCCAAGAATACTACGCCGCAGAATACTTGCTGCGCCTGTTGCCAGGGCTAAGCGATGAGCAACTAAAGCAAGACTACCTCAACCTTTTGAAGTGGACAGAAGCGATCGCTCTAATGCTGGCGCTGGTGCCTGATGAAAATCAGGCATTGAGGGTAGTGAAGCTGGCACTGGATGTAGATTGGATGTTAGGGGCAAGACTGGCAGGTGAAGTAAAGCCAAAAGCCCAAGCGCAAACTATCAAGCTTGTGAAGGAACTAAAAATAGCAAGCTGGTTAAAAATTAAATTACTTGGAAGAAGTCAATCTAGGGAAATACTTCCCGAGTTGATCGAGTCAATCAAAGATCCGTGCATTCACGAGGAAGTAGTTATTGAAGCCTTAATTCAAAATCCTTTTACTGCGAATCATCTTTCAAGAATGATTGAGTTTCTAGAAAATGAAACTGACTATGTTCGCACTCGAATCTCAAATGTACTGTCATCTCTGGATCCAGATTTTATAATTCCTCAAATTCTTCGTTATCTTACTTGTTCTGATGAAAATCTTGTCTTCACGACAATTAAGATACTAGGAGATCTTGAACATGAGAGAGCTGTTGTAAAATTATTGCCGCTTTTAAAGCATGAAGACTATCGAATTCGCAAAGGCATAGTTCAATCTTTGAGATTTCAAGGATCGGCAACTGCCACTCCAGAATTAGTTAGATTGCTTAGGGATCCAAATGAGGATGTTCGTTTTTGTGCAGCAGAAGCATTGGCATTTTTGAGGTGTGGCGAAGGAAAAACAATTTTAGTGAATGCATTAGAAAACGCAGACTTTTATGAAAAAATCAGAATCTCTGATGCGCTGTCCCGGCTTAGGTTTTTTACAGATTCGAAAAAATCGGCACAGAAAAAATTAGGTGAGAAATCAATTGGTAAGCAAGAGCTTTACGATCCTTTGGGCAAACGAAAGGAAATGTCTGAAAGACTTAATAGCAAGGATATAACTCAAGTTCAATCGGCTGTTCTTGATGGGATTAAGTCCGATGATCTTTATGTACGTTGGCTATCGCGTTCAGCCTTGTATACGCTTGAGCCTCTAAACGCTGCCCATCTTCTAAAGTTTATTTCCATGGAGCATGGTGAAGATGCGTTAAAGGCAATTGAAGAAATCCAAACCAACTGTAAGTTCTACAATTACGATATCTGGCAAGATTCACTTCAAAGTGCAGGATTAGAGAATCAACATGGTAGGCAGGGGATTGCGGCTGGGCAAGCCACTACTATTTTCAATATTGACACTCTCCATGCGCCCAATGCCGCTATTAACCTAGGTGGCACCATTTACGGCGATCAGATCGGTACGCAGAACCCCTAGCCAGAAGCTTAAAATAGACTTGCCGCCTAGGGTTAAACCTATGCAAATCACCCTTAACATGCCTGATGATCTCAACCAAACCGAAACCTTTAACCAAAGCGACTGGTTTCGAGAGATCGCCATTGCCCTCTTTCAGCAAGAGCGCATTTCCCTTAGCCGCGCCAGCAAAATTGCTGACATGGAGCTAATCGACCTTCAAAAACTCTTAGCCGATCGCAATATCTGCATCCACTACGATGTCGAAGACTTTGAGCAAGACCTGCAGCACCTGCGCGATCGGGGCTGGCTATGATTGTTGTCAGCGATACCTACCTATGAATAACAGCTTTAATATCCAAAACTTCAACACAAACAATGCTGCCGTTAATCTGGGCGGCACCATCGAAGGTGACCAGATCGGCACCCAAAACCATTACTCCCATGCTCCAGAAGTGCAAGAGGCCGTTGTTGAGCTGCAAACCCTACTGACCCAACTTCAAACCCAGCATTCAACCGTCACCACAGAAACCGAGGCAATCGCCATCATCGACGCTGAGTTTACCGAAATCAAACAGACTCCCGCTCATCGACTAGCCACCCTGCGCCAGCAGCTCCTCAACCCAGAACGCCATACCCAAGCCATTAAAGCCACCCTTGGCGAAATTGCCAAGCACTACTTAGAAGAGACTGTTTTGGCAAAAGCTGCCATTACTTACCTCGATAAACTGAGTGAAGAACCTAATTACGGAGCCTGAAGTGTAAAACACGAGGTTCAGCATCAACCTTGGGTTGGCAATTCAATGTTGCACAACCACAGGAGTCCCCAGGTCAGCCCAATTAAACAACCACTGGGCATGGTCAACCGCGACATTCACGCAGCCATGACTCACAGGCGTACCAAAATTGTGGTGCCAGTAAGCCCCATGAATCGCGTAGCCTCGATAAAAATACATTGTCCACGGTACATCGGGCACGTCATAATCTGCGCCCCGCATTCTGGTAGTTCGATGCATTGCCTGAATCTCAAACACCCCCGTCACCGTGGGCGTTGAGCGCTTCCCCGTTGAGACAATGACCGCATAGACCGGGGTACCCCCCTCCCAGGCCGTCAATCGCTGGCTTGATAAATCTATTTGGAACCAGCGTTCATTCGATTGTCGAAAACTTGCCACCCGCGTGGCTATTTCTTCATTCGTAAGGGCCATGGCAGGCTCTATGACTGGAGCCAAAAATAACCCTGCACTGCTGACGATTAAACTCAAAAAAGCACCTGCCCCGAAGCGTTTGAGCCAATGCTGCTGAGGGCCTAACATCACTCCACCTCAACTGTTTAGATGATCATTACTTCAACCCCTCCAGCTAAAATCCTGAAGATGGTAATGATTCTTTAGGCTGCATCATATTCTATAGAGCTAAGTTTGACGAAGCCCTAGATTTTCTCTGCTAAAAACTCCACTAGCCGAGTTACCTTCGCCGACAGGTGGCGGTTCACCGGGTACAGCGCATAGATATTGATCGCCGGAGGCGGATAGTCGGCGAGAATAAGACGCAAGCGTTCTGCTGCTAAATCCTCCTCCACAATGAAATTGGGCAGGATCACGATGCCTAAGCCTGCTAAGGCAGCAGCCCGCAGCACCTCACCGTTGTTACAGCACAGTGGCCCATTGATCGTGACCGTATGCGGCTCATCCCCTACCAAAGTCCAGCTGTTGTCTTGGGCACGGTGGCCATAGTGTAGACAGTCGTGCTGTTTGAGATCGTCTGGGTGAGTCGGGACGCCGCGCTGCTGTAGATAGCTTGGAGCGGCGCACACCACCAGCGGGCAGGGAGCCAGGATGTGGGCGATTAGCCCAGGGCCGGGGGGCTGGGCGGCAATGCGAATGGTGATGTCAAAGCCTTCTTCAATCGGGTCGATGCGGCGATCGTTGAGCACCAGCTCTACATAGAGGTCGGGGTACTGGGCCATAAACCCCACCACCAGCGGAGCCAGGTGCAGGGTGCCAAAGGTCATTGGCGCGTTGATGCGCAGGCTGCCGCGCGGCTCCTGGTGCAGGCGGGTGAGGGCCAGCTCCGCTTCTTCGAGGTCGGTGAGGATGGCGAGGCAGCGATCGTAGTAGGCACGGCCAGCATCGGTGGGGAAGACCTTACGGGTAGTGCGCTGCAAGAGCTGGGTTTGCAAGTGCTCCTCCAAATTGATTACCAGCTTGTTGACCTGCGATCGCGAGAGATCCATCTGGCGAGCAGCGGCAGCAAAACCGCCTGCTTCGACAACTTGGGTAAAGGCGCGCATGCTTTCGAGTTTGTCCATCTTGGGGAAGGTGGGGAGATAAGGGAGGTGAGGGTGATGAGGGAGGCGGGGTTGGGAGATCTTCTAAGACAGCACAACGACCCAATTGTCGCCTTAATAAAGACAATGCGTCTACAAATCTGCATATTGTCTATTAATTGGATTCAGTATATCTTTAATTTATTCGGATGTTTCCAATCCATTGACGCTAATAGGAGGTGTCTCTAATGATTACGGTTCGTCCTGCTAATGAACGTGGTGCCGCCAACTTTGGCTGGCTCGATTCTCACCACACCTTCTCCTTCGGCAACTACTACGACCCCAAGCACATGGGCTTTGCCAGCCTGCGGGTAATTAACGAAGACAAGGTCACGCCCAGCCAAGGTTTTGGCACCCACGGCCACCGCGACATGGAAATCATTACCTACGTGCTGGATGGCGCGCTGGAGCACAAAGATAGCCTCGGCACCGGCTCTGTCATTCGCCCTGGGGATGTGCAGCGCATGTCGGCGGGCACGGGCATTCGCCACAGCGAGTTCAACGCCTCAAACACTAACCCAGTGCATTTCCTGCAAATTTGGATCATGCCTGAGACTGAGGGCATTGACCCCGGCTATGAACAAATCGCGATCGCACCCGCATCCAAGCAGGGTCAGCTGCGCTTAGTCGGCTCCCGCGACGGCCGCGACGGCTCCGTCACCATCCACCAGGATGTCAGTCTCTACGCCACCACGTTGAGTGATGGCGATCGGGTGGCGCATACCCTTGCTCCGGGCCGAGTCGCCTGGGTGCAGGTAGCCCGAGGCGCAGTCAACCTCAACGGCCATGCCCTCACCGCTGGAGATGGCGCTGCCGTCAGTGACCTCGACACCCTAAATCTAACTGGGGCTGCCGATGAGGCCGAGGTGCTGCTGTTTGATATGGCCGCCTAACAAACTTGCGGCGGCAGGGAAAACTTCCCCTGCCGCCGGATGTCCGCGATAAGACAGTGATCTAACGAGAGGAAAGACCGATGGCTGAGCTTGTAATTGCCGATACTAAGCCCGTGGTGATGGAACTGGAGGCCGGTGACTATTTTTGGTGCACCTGCGGCCAGTCAAGCAACCAACCTTTCTGCAACGGTGCCCACGCTGGCACTGAGTTTACGCCAATGAAATTCACCTTAGAGGAGAAAAAGCAGGTGGCGCTGTGTGCCTGCAAGTATACGCAAAACGCGCCCTTCTGCGATGGTAGTCACACCAAGCTTTAGGTAAGAACTGCCTCCCTGATGTTGTTGAACCCAGGTTGGGGCGCGATTCCTCGGTGGAGACACTTCGTAAACGCTCCAAGTATGACAGCCCTAGCCGCCATCACAAAACCCATCGCCAAATTCCTATGGCCTCAACTATTGGGCCTGGGAAAGTTTGGCGATGGGTTAGTAGTTCTGGCGCAAACGTCCCTGGGTGCGACCGCTGAGGCGCTCAGACACCAGGTCGCGGTCTTTGTCGCTGAGGCTACTGATCCGCTGCTGGGCCTGATTGAGCTGGTGGTTGTCCGACAGGCGGTTAATCAGGTCAGCTTCGTAGGACCGCTGACGAGGACTAAGGCGAGACTTTCCCATGGAGATGCCCTGCAAGAAATCAATAGACGGGATTGACCCTAGTCTAGTTTCAAACTGGGCACCTAGAGAGTCAAATGATTTCTAGCAAGAAATTGTTACTCAGGCGGTAGCCGACTATCTTGCGGATTAGTGGCTGAGTAGCCGTCCAGGGGATGCGATTCTCCCTTGGAGAGGCTATGCCAACGCCCTCTCGGGCAGGTCTTTGACCATTGCACTACATGCCGCTCTCAAGCGCCTCAGTGAGTTTATCGAGATAGATCATCATCAGATTGCTCTGGTCACTGGGGAGCGTGGTGCGCACTTCTTCTTTAAGCAGACGGTAGGCCACTACACAGGCCGACTGACGATGGAAGGAGCGGATAATATTTTGCATCCACACCAGATATTCTTCCATGAAGCCATCTTCGTCGTGGAGCAAAACGCCCTTGGCAACGTACTCCAGGGTATAGGTCATATCGCGCTGGCACTGTTGGGCGTGCTCTTGAACGACCTGGCGATGGGGGGTCTGCATGAGCCGCCGCAGGGTGTTGAGCACTAGATCTTTGCTGTGGTCTCTAACGTGGTTGTAGAGATTTACCCGAGCTTGAAAGGACTCCATCATTTGCTCGAAGGGGCGCAGCTCAACATCACTCAGGTAGCGACCGTCGGCATCACGGACAGAGGCAAGCAGGGCATTATTCATAGCAGCTAAAGGCGCGATCGCGCGACCTGGATGGGTTCTCTCCCAAGATGCCCAGGGAAACTGGCGTAATGCGTGATACCTCAATAATTCTTCGCACTGAAATGGGGCACCCTGCCGTCGCCCCATGCAGCCTCGCGGTTTACGCCTGATCAGGAAAGCACTCTTTCCCTACCTGAAGCAGCGTAAACGCTCGATTTAAGGCATTGCTAGGCCCGGTTTCGTCGTGGCAAGTCACTGCGCGCTGGCTTAATAAGGCTGTGGATTGGGTCTATTCTGGTAAAGATGCCGAATTTTGCCCAGCCGTAGCCATGCACAACTTTTTACCCGTCGCCTATTTTGAAGGCCAGTTTTGCGACTTTAGCGACGCCAAACTTTCTATTGCCACTCACGCCCTGCACTACGGCACCGGGGCCTTTGGTGGGCTGCGCGGCATTCCTGACCCGGCAGGGAATGGGCGCATTTTGCTCTTTCGCCTCGATCGCCACTGCCAGCGCCTCAGCACCAGCGCCCGCCTGCTCAACTATGACCTGCCCGCCGACAAAATTCGGGCGGTGATCGAAGATTTCGTCCGCAAAAACAGCCCCGACAAATCGTTCTACATTCGTCCCTTTGTCTACACCTCAGACCTGGGCATTTCGCCTCGGCTGCACAACGTCGAGAAAAGCTTTTTCGTCTACGGACTGGAACTGGGCGACTATCTCTCGCCCGAGGGCGTCACCTGCCGATTTAGCTCGTGGTATCGGCAAGAAGACCGCAGCCTGCCTCTGCGCGGCAAAATTAGCGGGGCCTACATTACCTCGTCGCTAGCCAAAACCGAGGCGGTTGAGTCGGGCTTTGACGAATCGATTTTGATGAATTCCCAGGGCAAGGTCAGCGAGGCCTCAGGCATGAACGTCTTCATCGTGCGCCATGGCAAGCTGATCACCCCTGGCTATGAGCAAGATATTCTCGAAGGCATTACCCGAGACAGCATTCTCACTGTGGCCCGCAATTTGGGCATTGAGGTGGTCGAGCGCCCGGTCGATAAGTCAGAGCTGCTGATTGCCGATGAGGTATTTCTCAGCGGCACGGCGGCCAAAATCACCCCGGTCCGCAAGGTGGAGTCGTACAATCTGCCCACTAGCCGCCCCACCACCGATCGCCTGCGTGAAAAACTCACTGCCATCACTGAAGGGCAGGACGACGAGTATAAAGACTGGGTGTTTGCGATCGATTTGGGGTAGA
Organism: Leptolyngbya sp. FACHB-60; assembly: GCF_014695775.1. Classification (GTDB taxonomy): domain Bacteria; phylum Cyanobacteriota; class Cyanobacteriia; order Phormidesmidales; family Phormidesmidaceae; genus Nodosilinea. The sequence continues at coordinate 23,304 of NZ_JACJOX010000021.1, forward strand.
TTCCTCAGCTCACCCACCTAAAACTTTGCGAAACGTCACTTTGTCGTAGCCCGTTGCGTAGAAGTCGCGGATCCGCCCTTCCTCTTGATAGCTGCAGTTAGCATAAAACGTGCGTACGCGCTCAAAGTCAGGGGAACCAGAGGTTTCGACTATTAGCAGGCGTCCGCCCTGTGCCGCTAGCGTTTGCTCGACGTGGCGCAATAGTGCTGTCCCTCGCCCTTGTCCTTGGCGGCTAGGGTGAATAGCAATCAGCTGTAGATTCCAGGTCTGATCGGTCATTCGTTCTGGCTCGCAATAGGCAACCCCTACGGGCCCGCTGTCGTCGTCGGTTAGCCAAAAGGCCTTGCTAGCTGTGGTGTCGTCAAGGGAGTTGGCCAACAGGGTGCTTAACTCCTTGAGCTGGTGGGATTCAAACAGTCCGGTCGCGTTAGCTAGGGATATCAGATTGCTGGCGTCAGCGGTGATAGTGGGGCGAATCATTCAAAAACTCAGGGTTTGCAGGGGTATAGGTAGCTGCTGGGTGACTGAAGTAGAATCGGCACCCGTCACAGCCCTAGGTTGTGACGCTTACAGCTTATGCTACAAGATGCTACATCCGCTTGCTTAAAATAGCCTGAGTTTTGGAGAAAGCCTCTAAGGCTGGGGCACAGAGGTCGGCGATCGCGATCGCTCAGACCCTAGAGCAATTGCCTAAACAGCAGCGCCATTTGGCCCTTGATCTTTTCCGGGGTGGGTCGGTTCTGCCAATCGAGGTAGGAGATGCAGTAGCTGTTGGCCATAGCATCGATAAAAAACTGCTCGACCTGGCGGGCCAGCTCGGGATAGGCACCCGAAATATTTAGCTCGTCGTTGTGGAAATAGCTGCGGGGGTCGAAGTTAGCGCTGCCGGTGCTAACCCAACCGTCATCCACCAGCACAAATTTGGCGTGCATCATGCTGGGCTGATACTCACAAATTTTGATGCCGGCTTTGAGTAGAGGGCCATACAGGCCACGACTGGCCAGGTGCACCATTGTTTTGTCAGTGGCCGCCCCCATGGTGAGAATGCGAACATCCACGCCTTTTTGGCAGGCGCAGATCAGGGCTTGGGTAGTGTCATCGTCGGGCACAAGGTAGGGGCTGCCGATCCACAGCCGCTTTTTAGCTGCCAGAATGTGGAGCTGCATCAGCAGCCGCATGGAAGATTCGTTGAGGCTAGAGGTGTTGTCGGTAATGTAAAGCGGCGTGGATCCGTGCTTTTGCACCGAATGCAGACCTTGCTTGAGGTCGATGCACCCCCCAGCACAGGACCAGTTTTGCAGAAATTTGCCCTGGAGCAGGCTCACCACTTCGCCTTCGTAGGCCACTTCAAAGTCGAGCCAGGGGGCTCTGTCATGCTCAAAGGCAACCCCATCCCAAAAGTCAGATACACCGGCTCCGCCAATAAACACCCGGCGGCCGTCAACGATCAGCAGTTTGCGGTGCGATCGCGAGTTGTACTCCAAGGGGGCGCGCCAGTCGAGCGGCCGAAAGAACTGAATTTCAACCCCAACGTTTCTTAGCCGCTGCCAGTATTTTTCTGGCATTGCTTTAGTGCCCTGGTGGTCGAGCAGGAGTTGCACCGTCACCCCAGCCATAGCGCGATCGGCAACCACCTCGGCAAAGGCATCGGTCCGGCGGCCCGGCGTCATAAAGTAGGTTTCGTACTGAATCAGGTGATCGGCACCGGCCATGGCGGTGTTGCGGGCCGCATAGACATCGTCGATCTCGCGCCAAAAACCCACCAGGTGCCCGGTGGTGTCGGCAGAGTTGGCTAACCCCTCTAGACTGAGAGCAAAACAGGGGTCATCTAAGCTAGGTACGTTACTGATCGTGCAGGTTGAGGCTTGGCGAAAGCTACCCCTGAGATACCCATAGCTGACCAGCACTAGCACCAGCAGCACCACCCCAACCCCTAACCACCACAGCCACACAGGCGGAGGCTCTCCATCAGAGTCAGAGTCTTCGGGCGAGGTAGGCATCGCAATTGTTACCGTGACGACACTAAGCTCTCAGCATAGTCACTTACCTATGTCTAATATCTCTATCCAGAGGAACAGCCCTAGGGCCGTAGACACTTCAGCTACAATTGATTATGCTACCGACCGCGACGGCAGCACCCGACTTAGCACCACGTAGATTACCAGGGCCGACACAATGCCGTTAACGGGCACAATGCCCCAGCCAGCCAGGCCGGTGAGGTAGGCGCTCGCTGAGGCCCCTAGGTAGGCAATTACTCCAGGCCAGTTAAAAGCGGGCTGAGGAGTTTCCAATGAAGGAAACTGCCCCCGACGATAGATCCAGTAGTCGGCCATGATAATGCCACCAATGGGCGGAATAAATGTACCGAGCAAAATCAGGTACTGCACCAACCCTTCATAAATACCGCCCCAGGCCATAAACAGCGCAATGGTCGCGCCTCCCAGCACAAACAGAGTGCGGCGACCAGAGCGAAACATATTTGACCCAGCGATGGAGAAGGCGTAGATGGTATTGTCCTGGGTCGTCCACATATTCAAAAAGAACAGAATCAGCCCACCGACCACTAGACCCTGCTGAGCCATCACCTTAACAATGTCGGGCTCGCCGTAGACCTTGGCGCAAAATGCCCCCGAAAAAATCAAAAAGCCGTTGCCCAAAAAGAAGGCGATCAGCGTGGCAATAAAGCCCATCTTGCCGTTTTTGGCAAACCGGCTCCAGTTGGTGGCCTGGGTACCGCCTGAGACAAAGGTGCCCACAATGATGGTAATGGCAGCGCCCAGGGGCAGGGGGTCGGCGATCGCCGCCTGCTGCAAACCGGTAAAGCCGCCCACATCGCGCGAGGCCACCGTTAAACTCATCAGCATTAGCAGCACCATGGCGGGCACCGCCACCCGACTCAGCCAGTCCATCGCCTGATAGCCAAAGTAGGCGGTCGAGCAAAAGGCGTAGGTGAAAAATAAGATAATCAGCCAGTTCCAAGACTCGGGCACCCCGGCCAGGGTGTTGAGCAGTTGCGCCATCAGCGCCGAGCCCCAGGCGTACCAGCCAATCTGCGTAAAGCCCAGAATAAAATCAACCCAGCGCGAGCCCACATTACCGAAGCTAAACCGCGCCATCAGCACCGTCGAGAGACCGGTTTGGCCCGCAATGTAGCCCAGCAGCGCCGCATACAACCCCAAAATTAGGTTGCCAATGACGATTAGCGCTACCAAGTTCGGCCAAAACTGAAACGACGGGCCGATTAACCCACCGGCAAACAGCGTGCCCGAGTACAGCGTAAAACCTACCAAAATCGGGGCCAGGGAAATCAGCGATCGCCGCGACACTTCAGGTACGGGGCTAAGCGGATAGTCTTCAGTAGCTTTGCCCTGGGACACAAATGATTCGGTAGTAGTAGACATAAATACAAAGAGCGCTTTGACCGCATTGTAAGGATAGGCCAAAGCGCAAACAGTGTTTCAAAAAACATTTAGGCAGCCGCTATTTCTGACCGTTTGCTAGGTAAGCAAAGTTCGCAGAGATTCAGAGGCCTTTTCTTAGTTCAGGTCGATTCCTGCGATCTGACACACCATCGTCTAGGGTGCTGGCGGCAAACTCCCCGAGGTGCCGCCCTGACCTGCTAGACGATTTTTCATCGCCGCTAGCTCGTTATCCACCGTGGTCGACCCGCCTTCAAGGGCAGCGAACTGGCGCTCTAGAGGATCGCCGCTGAGTTCTTCGAGGGCTTCAGATTTTGCTTCTAGCTCCATCACCCGCTCTTCCATGCGCTCAAACGCGGCGATCGAGCCGCCCGTGCCCGTCTGTCCCAGCATGTCTTGAATGCGCTGGGAGGCCTCGGCCGAGCGGGCGCGAGCGATGTACAGGTCTTTCTTGGTGCGGGCGTCAGAAATTTTGGCCTCTAGCCGCCGCATGTTGTTCTTGAGACCGTTGACCACATCGCGCTGCTGATCGAGCTGGGCATCCATGGCTTGGGCCGATTGCAGGTAGGTTTGGCGGCGGGTGAGGGCCTGGCGAGCCAGGTCTTCTTCGCCCTTTTGAATCGCAAGTTCGGCGCGGTTATACCACTCCTGGGCGGTCGATTTGGCCTGGGAACTCTGGCGCTCGGTGCGCTTTTGGGTGGCGATCGCCTGGGCCACCGCCTGGCGCAGCTGAATCAGATTGGCCTGCATATCAGCCATTGCCTGTTCCAGCACCTTTTCGGGGTCTTCGGCCTGGTTGACGGCGCTACTTAGATTACCCCGCAGAAGTCGCCATAACCGATCAAAGAACCCCATCGAGTCTCTCCCACAACGGTGATTTGCTTCAGCATAACAGGCGGGTAGAGAGGTGGCGAAATGAGGAAAGTGGGGAAGGTGAGGAAAGTTAAAACGATAAGCTAACGTCTCCAAATCTTAGAGATTTAAGCTCCCCATCTCCCTTACCTCCTCACCTTCCTAAGGTGAAATCACCTGCGCCGGAATCCCCTGTCCCTCGAGCTCATTCACCAGGTTTTGGGCCGATGACGGCTGAGAAAACGCACCCATCTGAATGCGGGTGCCGCCAGAAAAATCGCGCACATAGGCATCACCCACCGCGCTGCGGGCCGATTCTAGCGACTGGGTGCCGTTGTAGTCAGTCACCACGTAGTAGCTAGGAGCTGCCGCCTGGGGTGGGGCTTGGGTAATGGGGGCCGGAGGCGCTACAGCAGGAGGGGCCACCGGGGCCGGGGGTGCTGCTGAGGCTCGGTTTGCGGCTAGGGGTTGAGGAGGCCGGGCAGGGGCGGCAGGGGGCGCTACCCGAACGGGAGAGGCAGCCACAGGAGCAGGAGCCGATCGCGTCGGAGCAGGGGCCGATCGCGCCGGAGCAGCGGTCACGGCAGGCCTAGGGCTAACAGCTGCTCTAGGAGCGGTCACAATTTCGGCTCGCAGTACTCCACCGCTGCCCCCCGCTGGGGTAAGCACGCCGGGGCGAGGGCCTGTGGTTCTGGGTTCACCAGGGCGCTGGTCGTTGGTAGGCAAGGGCTGCCCCCCGACCATTGCGGGTGCAGTGGTTGGGGGTAGAGCTGCGGACGCAGCAGGCGATTTGGGTGAATTGGCGGAGGGTAGGGTGCTGATGTTGTTCAGATCGAGGGAGGCAAACTCTTTTTCTGACAAATCGGGACCGAGGGGTTTGAAGCCTGACTCGGCCTGACTACCCAGGCTATCGAGAGCTACGGAGTCGGCATTATCTACTGGGGCGGGGTCGCCCTTGAATCGGCGGGTAATGGCGTTGTCGGTCAGGTGCTGTATGGCCTCAGGTGACGTGACCAAGTAGCCAAAGCCAGCGCTAGTTACCAGCAGTAGCAGTAGGGCACCGACCCCCAGGGGAGTGGTTAACTGTCGTCTTAAAGAGGGCGTGTAGTCTGGCTCGCGATCGTGGGGGGCAGCGGTGGGCAGGCTGCCCAACAGCGCCTCAGTACTTTCTAGATAGTCTTCTGGGGACGGGCGATAGGTGGTTATGGTGCCGCCGTGGCTCATGCGCACCTGGTGGACAGAGGCCTGTGGCGGGTAAGTCTGCGCGTTGGGTGCTGACGACTGCCCCAAAATTTCTTCCAGGCGGGCGTTGGGGGGTGGAGCTGCCGCTGCTGCCGCACCTGCTGCCGCTGTAGATTTGACAGTGATTAAATCGATGGGCTTGCGGTGAGTTCGCAGCTGTAGGCGAGCCGGGGTAGGGGTCGCCTGACCCGATCGCGCTTGTCGGTAGCGGTGCAGCTCGTCATCCAGGTTGAGGTTGAGACTTTCTACCGCCCGCTGCAGGCGAAGGTGTGACTCGCTGGCGGGGGCAAAAGTCTCGGGTCTGGTGGATAGACCAGAGGGCAATTGCGTCATGGTTCTCATCTCCCTGGATGTAGCACTGATTAATACTACTGATTTCTCAAAAATTGGCAACTAAAAACTGAGAAAAGCAACCAATGGGGCTTCCCATGGCCAAAGCGATGACCAGTTCTAGCTACTGGACAACGCCTGTGGGGCTGTGAGTCAAGGTTGGAGTTCGGGTTTTCTAAATGTAACAACTGGCTGCAGGGTGCAGAGAGATTTTTATGGACGGAATTGCCGGATCGCTATGGGCTGGCGCATACTGCGTTGGGTTGCTTTGGGTCAGTCTTTGGGTACGTCATTTAGGGTTGAATCTCTGGGTTGGGGTGGCTGTTGCCGGTATCGGAGCGATCGCGGTGACAGGGTTGGCGGCGCTGATGCTGCCCCATCGCTGGCGACGCGGGCCAACGGCGGCGCTGTGGCTGGGGGCTGGAGCGATCGCCCTCCTAGCTGCCCTCAACTACGGCCTGCGCTACCCAGCCCCTGGCCCCCTCGATATCAGCGCCCTGCTGAGCCAAGGCGAGACGGCTGGAGCGCAGCAGATTGTATGGGGCGAGGTGCAGACGCTTCCCCGCCTGACCCGCAGTGGTCGAGGGCAGTTTTGGCTGACCACCGACCAGGTGCGCCGGTTAGATGCTCAAAACAATCCCCTAGGCCCCCGAGGGATTGTTCGTGGTCGGCTCTACGTCACTGTGTCAGTTGAGCAAAGTGAGGGCCTCTTTCCGGGACAGCGGGTGCAGGTGCAGGGCAAACTCTACGAACCGGCCCTGCCCAAAAACCCCAATGCGTTTAATTTTCGTCAGTATTTAGCTAGCCAGCGCTGTTTTGCCGGGTTTGCGGGCGATCGGATTCTGCCCGACCAGGATCAGTCGCCGCCCGGGTGGGCACTGTGGCGGCTGCGGCTGCGGATCGCCCGCGCCCAATCGGCTCGGCTGGGTATTCCGGCTGGGCCTCTGGTTAGCGCCATGGCTCTGGGCCGCCAGGCGGTGAATGTGCCCTACGACATTCAAGATATGTTTATGCAGGCGGGTATGGCCCACACGCTGGCCGCCAGCGGGTTTCAGGTGTCGCTGATCTTGGGGGTGGTGCTAGCGATCATGGGTCATCGGGCGATCGCGTCTCGGCTGCCCTACCCGGTGACAACCAAGGTAATCGCCGGGGGAACAGCGCTGGTGGTATTTGTGCTGCTGACCGGTGTTCAGCCCAGCGTTATGCGGGCGGCGGTCATGGGGGCTGGGGTGTTGGCAGGTATCGCCCTAGAGCGCAGCATTAAACCCCTGGGCTGTTTGCTGCTGGCGGTCACCCTGCTGCTGCTGTTGAACCCGACATGGATTGACGACATTGGCTTTCGCCTCAGCGTAATGGCTACCCTAGGCCTGATGGTGGCGGTGACGCCAATCACAGAAAAGCTGGAGTGGCTGCCGACCACGCTGGCGGCGGTAGCGGCGGTGCCCCTGGCCGCTTACCTATGGACAGTTCCCCTTGCCTTGTTCTATTTCAACACTCTCACCACCTACAGCATCCTGTTGAATATCGTGACCACGCCCCTGGTGATGGTAATCAGTTTGGGCGGTATGGCCAGTGGGCTGGCCGCAGCGGCCTGGCCCTGGCTGGGGGGTTTACTAGCCTGGCCTCTGTGGCTGCCAACCCAGCTACTGATTGCCCTAGTGCGGTGGGAGGTGGGCCTACCCGGCAGCGCCCTGGCGACAGGTCACATTTCCCTGGTGCAGATGTTTGCCCTCTACGGGCTTTTCTGGATCTGGGGTTGGGGTGCGGTGCAGCGGCGAGGGCTGGTCGCCCTGCTGATTGTTGTTGTGGCCTTGGGCCCGCTGCTGTACCGAGGGGCAACGCTGTCTCAGGTGACGGTGTTGGCGGCGGGCAACGATGCGGTGATGGTGGTGCAGGATGGGCGATCGCCCTTAGTAGTCAACAGTGGTACCGACGACACCGCCTTCTATACCGTGGTGCCCTTTCTGCGGCAGGCGGGCATTAACCAGCTCACCAGCGCCATTCACGGTGACGACAGCGATCGCGATAACTGGCTCACCATTGCCGACAAAACTCCAATTCGCAATTTCTATGGGGCCAGCGCGGCCCTGGCGGTGGCCCCGGCAGTCAAACAGTTCCACCCGCTGACCGCAGGCCAAGTGCAGCCGGTGAACCGCCAGCGAGTGCAGTACCTACAGGATGGGGCGCGAGGGCTACGGTTAGATTTGCTGCACCGGCAAAACTGGCTGCTGTTGCCTGAGCTATCCCCCGAGCAGCAGATGCCCTGGGTAGCGGCGCACCCTGGGCTGCAAAGCGAGGTGCTGTGGTGGCATGGAGAAGCGCTGGCGGAGGAGGTGATTACCGCGATTGGGCCAAAGGTGGCGATCGCCTCTGCTCCCCGCATCGATGAGACCACCGAGCAGCTGTTGCGCGATCGCGGTATTCAGGTTTTCTGTACCGAGCGCGACGGAGCCATCACTTGGAACCCGCGACAAGGCTACCGAGCCTACCTGGCAACGCGATCGCATCCCATTGCCTCGCTGGAATAAAAAACCACCTACTGCACCAGCAAATTCAGCTGGTAGTTAATGCGTCCCGTGCCGCCAGTCTGCTGCTGCACGACTGTATTGGGGCCGTTAAAGGCGATCGCTACCGAAGCTGAGGCGGGCGAATAGCTGCCTACAATGGTGACGCGGGTAATCGACTCGCTCAGATAGGGGCTAACGTCGATGAATTCTGAATTGGTGCCTAGGGGCACCCGAGTGTGACCGTCGATTTCAATGTAGCCCTGGAGGGATGAACCCCCCGGTACGCTGACTGAGAGCAGATGGGGTTCGTCTAAATTGGCGCGATCTAGGCTGATAGTATTGGTTTGACGTTGGTATGAATCCATAACATCCTTCGCGCTGGCCCGAGACAAGATAGCGCTGAGAGCCTGATAGGAGACCCCAAACGACTGATTACTGTTAGCTGAGGAAGGCCCCACCGCTGCGGTAACCGCCACCAAAATCAACAGGGCAACCCCAAAGGCTGACGGATGTTTCATCACAATGACATCTCCAGGAAAAGGGGAAAGCTGTACCACGACTAGCCATCGCAGCGATTGCTCGGCCAGGTTAGCACGGCCAGAAACAAGCGATATAGCCTCTAAGAATCGGTGCCAATGCCCTCTGACCAAGTTAGGCTAGATAGACACCGTCTCGGGCTAGCAGGTTCCCTCCCTCCAGAATCTACTACCGCCGCAGGCGATCGGCAGGGTTGTACACATCGCCCTGCATATTGACAGGTTCTATCTGCGCTGGCGGGCCTATAGCAGCCAAAGGTGTTATTAGGACAGTATAGAAAAGTCGTGTCTCCACTGTACCCCTACGCCCAATGCCAGCCGCCTATAGTGATGACTTACGGGATAAAGTGCTTGCCG
>NZ_JACJOX010000022.1 GCF_014695775.1 Leptolyngbya sp. FACHB-60
GCGGCGCAAACGCTATCATCATCGCCATGAATTCCATCGCAGCAAGCTCCTCAGCCCCTCATCTGAATTCTGCTTGCTGCTTTCCTTTTTGGATCAAATGGATAAAGTCGAGCCATGGGGGTGTGCCATCAGCACCCTGGCCCTCCTGCCACAGCAGCAACCCAACTACGCCCGCCAGAGTCAGCGCCACGGCCAGAGCAATCAGCCGCTGCCGCAGTTTGCGATCGAGGGTTGGCATTGCCGTCATAGGCGAGGTTGGAAGGTTGGTATTTGCCGCGAAACTCCCATCAAGATAGCGTTAACGGCCAGCATCTCTACTTACCCAGGGCTAAGTTGACCGCCGCCTCGGCGTGGATGCGGGTGGTGGGAAATAGGGGTGCTGCCGCGATCGCATCCCCCACCAGCAGCTCTAGCTCCGTGCAGCCCAGGATCACCCCCTCGGCCCCGGCCTCGACCAGTTCCTGGCAGATCGCCAGCACCGTTTGGCGAGAGCCGGGCTTAAACTGACCCTGGCACAGCTCGTCATAGATAATCTGGTGCACCATTTCCCGACTAGACTCGCTGGGAATCAGTACCTCCAGACCGTGATGCTCGATTAAACGCTGGCGGTAGAAGTCTTGCTCCATGGTGAACTTGGTACCCAACAGCCCCACTTGCCCTAACCCCTGGGCTTTAATCGCATCGGCAGTAACATCGGCAATGTGCAGGAGGGGAATAGAAATGCGGGCCTCGATCGCATCGGCTACTCGGTGCATGGTGTTGGTGCCGATCAGCACCATACCGGCTCCGGCCATTTGCAGCTTTTGGGCGGCTTCCACCAGAATGTCTGAAATCTCTATCCAGTCGTTCTGGTGCTGAAGGGTGGCCAAATCGGCAAAATTGACCGAAAACATAATTATTTTGGCGGAGTGTAGCCCCCACGCTTCGCCCGCGTAGCTTGGTTGAGAATGCGGTAGTACTCTAGAGACGACTCCCAACTCATGCCGCCAATCAGGCCAATAGTTTTCATTGGAGGGGTTGGCATGGCGTTACCGGGGGAGAGGTTGTGCCCAGGGTTATATCATCTTTGCTGAGCACCTTCCCGGAGCGATCGGTTAAGGTTGCGTAAATCGGCAAAAGCCTGGCAGAGTTAAACGGATTGCCTCAGCCCGCCGTTCTCACCAATGCCCCCTAGAGTTGACCTATGACCGTTTCTTCTGATGCTGCTCCCTACGCATCCCTCAGCGTTGAGGATCTGGCCCAGCGTCTCGCTGAGGCTGACGGTGCGATGCAGCTGATCGACGTCCGCGAACCCAGCGAACTTGAGCTGGCCAGCCTGCCCGGCTTTGCCAACCTGCCCCTGAGCGAGTTTGCCGAATGGTCGGAGGCCATTCACAATCGCTTTGAGCGCGATCGCGAAACCATTGTGCTCTGCCACCACGGCATGCGCTCGGCCCAGATGTGCGGCTGGCTGGCTCAGCAGGGCTTCACCCAACTCAAGAATGTGACTGGCGGCATTGATGCCTATGCCCTGCTGGTCGATCGCACCGTGCCCCGCTACTAGCCTGCTATTCGGGTTCTGCCCCTTTGCCCCCATGGTGACGACTTTTCTGCGATCGCTGCTTCCTGGACAGCCTCCAGCGGCGGCCAGTCTCAAGACCCTGGCGCAGGCGGCCGATCGCCAGATTGCGGCTCGGCGGGCGGGGCTACCACTGGTCTCGCCGCGCCGCGACATCCCCATGAACTATCGAGTGTGGGGGCTAAAGTTTGGCAGCCAAGACAACGAGGTGCTGACTTCGGTGGGGGCGATCGCCGACCGGTTTCAGCGCGACGGCGTTGACGGTCGCCTGCTCATTCTGGGAGAAGCTGGCGTCGGTAAAACCCACACCCTGCTGGCGGTGGGAGAACTGTTAGTGAAGCGCGGCGGGCCGGTGCCAGTGCTGGTGGATGTCTCAGCCTGGGCCAGGGAATCCATGCGCGATTGGCTGATGGCCACTCTGTGGCGCGAGTACCGGGTGGCCAAAGCCGACGCCAGCTATTGGATCGACAATGCTCAGCTCACCCTGCTGATCGATGGGTTTGACCACCTGCCTACCGCCCAAAAGCGCAAGTGCGCCGCTGCGATCGAAACCCTGCTGCGCAGCAACCCCAACCAAACTGCCCTGCTCTGCTGTCGCCGCCAGGTGCTGGAGTCATCGGGGTTAACCTTTGACCAGTTCAACGGCGGCATTAACATCATTCCTCTGGCGGCCCAGCAGGTCAAAGACTACGTGCTGGCTCAAAACCGGCCCGAGCTGTGGCCGGTGATCAAGGACAGCAAACTGCTTCAGCAGTTGGCCAGGCTGCCCCTGGTGCTCAACCTGCTGGTGGCGATGCCCAATCTGGCGGTGCCTCCCCTGCGCAGTCGAGCCGACCTGGTCAAGCGGTATCTTGATGAGGGGTTGGCTAAGGCCAAAGGCGATTCAGCTCAGCACCGAGCAGCTTTGGGCTGGCTGGCCGAGCAGCTCAGCCAGCGTCCTCGCACCTTTTATTTGGATGATTTGGACCGGAGCTGGCTGCCCGAGCCACGCCAGTTGCTCTATCGGCTACTGCTGGGGCTGGCGATCGCCCTAATCATGGGACTGGTGGGGGGCAACCTGCTGCTGGGGGTAGCCCTGGGGCTGATGGCCTCGCAGATTGATCTGGAGAGTTTTCCTTATATTCGGCTGGGGGTGGCGATCGCCCCCTTAGGCCGCCTAATTTCCCTAGCGATCACCTGCGGCGGGCTAGCCCTGGTGCTGGGTCTCGTGTTAGGCGGCGGAGCCGCCCTGGTGCTGAGCCCCTTTGGCCATGGGGTGGTTGGGTTTGGCGGAGCTGGAACCGTAGGTGCCTTACTGGGCTGGAGTTTGGGTCTGGTCGGGCTGCTCCACGGTGGGGTGCCCGGAGCGGCTCAAATTCGTCAGACCCCCCATCAAGACCTGACTTTGGCTCTGCGGAATACGGTGGTGCTGGTGGCGGTATTGGGCGCGATTTTGGGACTGTTGCTGGTACTACCGGCGGTGGTGGGTAGCCAGCCGCCGCTGACGCTGTTGCCCCTCAGCCGCCTGAGGCTGCTCGTGGGGTGTTTGGTGATTCTCGCCCTGTGGTTGTCCTTTAGCTTGCAGCACGGCCTAGTGCGGCGGCTGTTGGGCGGTAGGCAAGGCCTGCCCCGGGCGGCGCGCCCCTGGCTTGAGACCATGGTGACCGCTGGGCTGCTGCGGTGCGTCGGAGGCGGCTACAGCTTTGGTCACGAAGAGCTGCGTCAGGCCATCGCCCCCGAAAAAATCTAGGGCGATCGCTAACTCTGTTGGCTAGGCGTCATCTGAATAGCGCGCTAATGCGTACAGTAGCCGGGAGAGGTATGGCCCCGCTACCGATTGCGCTGCCAAAGAGAGCGGTGGAGTCAACCTTTTTCTTAACGGTGAGCACTTTGCACCTGCCTCTGCTCAGGCTCCTCTCAGATGAGTCAGCCAAAATTGCCTGGACGGCGCAACCCGGTTAGTTTGGCCTGGGGCTGTGCCCGCCGCTTCTGCCCTTTACCGTCAACAGCCATGCCGTCTCTATCCAGGTCTGTTTCTAAGCCGACCCCTAAGGCTAAATCGCGCCCGCCGGTACGCTGGGCAACTGTTGTGATGGCAGCTACCGTGGGACTCTCGGCGGCCATTGTGATGGCTTGGTTTGCGGGTGAGGCGCGAATCACCCAAATTTTTGCTCAGCTCCAGGTGTTGCAGAATCAGCCCCCAATGTGGCTCGAAGTACCGATGGTGGCAGCCCAGTATTTGGTGGCTCCCACAGTGCTGCTACTGCTGCTGGCCTTCACCATTACCCGCGTTTCACCCCAGCCCCGGCCCTGGTCACGATGCATTGTAATCAGCATTTTGCTGGTTTTAGTGGCCCGCTATCTCGTCTGGCGCTGCCTCTCAACCCTAAATTTGGCCTCGCCTCTAGAGGGCACCTTCAGCCTGCTGCTGTTGGGGATGGAGCTATTTGGCCTAACGATCAGCATTATTCAACTGCTGCTGCTGCTGCGGGTGCGCGATCGCCACAACCAGGCCGATGTGCTAGAGCACGATGTGCTTCAGGGCCGCTACCAGCCCTGGGTAGACGTGTTCATCCCTACCTACGATGAACCGGCTTTTATCCTGCGCCGCACCATCATTGGCTGCCAGGCGATGGATTACCCGCGCAAAACCATATACCTGCTCGACGACACCCGCCGTCCTGAAATCAAAGCCCTGGCCGCCGACCTGGGCTGCCAGTACCTAACCCGCCCCAATAACCACCACGCCAAAGCGGGCAACCTCAACCACGCCCTCGAACTCACCCAGGGAGAACTGATCGCCTCCTTTGATGCCGATTTTGTCCCAACTCGTAATTTTCTCTGCCGCACCGTTGGCTTCTTTCAAAACCTCAAGGTGGGGCTGGTGCAGACACCCCAGAGTTTTTACAACCCCGACCCCATTGCCCGCAACCTAGGTCTAGAAGGGGTATTGACCCCAGACGAAGAGGTCTTTTACCGCCAAATTCAACCCATGCGAGACGGGTCGGGCAGCGTGGTCTGTGCCGGCACCTCGTTTGTGGTGCGCCGCACCGCCTTAAAAGACAGCGGTGGTTTTGTCACCGAATCGCTCAGCGAAGACTACTTCACCGCCATACGCATAGCAGCCCAAGGCAACGAGGTCATCTATTTAGACGAGCAGCTCAGTGCAGGCCTGGCAGCGGAGAATATTTCAGCCCATGTCACCCAGCGGCTGCGGTGGGCTAGGGGCACCCTCCAGGCGTTTTTTATCGACTCTAACCCCTTGACAATTCGAGGGCTCACCCTGCTTCAGCGACTGGGGCATTTAGAAGGGCTGATGAACCAGCTGAGCAGCATTCCCCGCCTGGTGTTGTTGCTGATGCCCTTGGCCTACTCGTTTCTCAACGTGGTGCCCATTCAGGCCAATACCTCAGAGGTGCTGTATTTCTTTTTGCCCTATTACCTGGTGCAGCTCACGGTGTTTGCCTGGCTCAACCACTACTCCCGCTCAGCCCTCATGTCTGATGTTTATTCGATAGTGCTGGTGTTTCCCCTAGCCGCGACGGTGATACAGGCCCTGGTCAGACCGTTTTCGAAGGGCTTTGACGTTACCCCTAAGGGCACCTCCAACCAAAAGTTTCAGTTTAACTGGCGGCTGAGCCTGCCCCTGGTGATTTTGTTTGGGCTTACCACCATCAGCCTGTGGCGCAATCTAGGCCTGTGCCTGATGGCTGGATGGGGCAGCGAGGGCTACGATCTACAGGCCAAGGGGCTGGCTCTGGGCTGGCTGTGGAGCGCCTACAACCTGGCGATGATCGCGATCGCCCTACTGATCTTGCTGGATGTCCCCCGCCCTGACTCCCACGTGTGGTTGGATCTGCGCCGGGTTGTGAAGCTGTCGCCTCGGCTGTTTCAGTCGGCAGCGGGCGATGGCCCCACACCCGCCGATCGCCCGGCGCTCAAAACCTGGTGGGGCATTACCACGCTAATGTCAGAGGCTGGGGTTGAGGTGGCCCTCACCCAGCAGGCCTCTTTAGAGCATCCCCTCAGCGTGGGGATGGCGGTAGATCTAGAAATTGCCGAGGAGGCGATCGCCCTAGAGGGCATTGTCACGGCCATAGACTACCAAGACAAGTTTCCCCACCTGCGGGTGCAGTTTGGCCCCATCGCCCCCGCCAGCTACCGTGCCTTGGTCACCGCCCTGTTTTGCTATCCTGGCCAGTGGAAGCGGTGGAACAGCCCAGGCGAGCTGCAATCGATCGGGCTGCTGCTGCGGGTGCTGTTTTGGCCAAGATGGGCGCATGGCCGCAGTTCCAAAGCGCTGCCGCTGGTCAAAGGGTAAACCATCCGCCCAGAAACACTCTATGATGGCGGCTATCACACTACCCACTGCGCCTTTGTCGCCTCGCGCCCTAGCCTATGCAGATCACCTACGACCCCGATCGCGACATCCTGCAAATCGCCTTCAACCAGCGTGAAGTCGGTGAAACCGCCCGCATTTCGCCTAACCTCATTCTCGACTACGACGACGACGGCATGGTTGTGGGGCTCGAGCTGCGCGAGGCCTCCCGCCGGGTTGATAGCCCCCTCTCAGTCACGTTTACCGTAGGCGATGCCGACCTCGAAAAGCCGCAGCCATAGAGGCTTAGCAGAACTCCCCGGGCTAGCTCAAGGTGGACTGAACTCAGGTCTTTGTATCAGCAGCGGGATGCTGCAATCAGCGCAACAAAAAAAGGGGAGGCAATGCCTCCCGAATCGTCATGACTTACTCTCAATCGTCAACAGTTAGCGCAGAGACATCTCTTGCTCTGAGCTAGGCTTCGCCCGCTTCAATGGCAGGGGCTTCGGTGCCACCCAAGCTGATTTTGACCACCTTATTGCGGGCTTCAACCACCTTAGGCAGGGTCAGGGTCAGCACACCATGGGTAAAGTCGGCCACAACCTGGTCGTTTTGCACAGCGTCGGGCAGGTTCACCATGCGCTGGAAGCTGCCGTAGCGGGTGTCGTCGTAGAGCACCTGGGTGCCTTCTTCAGCAGGAGCCTCGGGGGCCTTGCGAACGCCGGCAATGGATACGCTATCAGCGGTTACCTGCACGTCGAGGTCGGCAGCGGTGACGCCCACTAGGTGAGCAGTCAATATGAACTCATGGCCGTGGTCAACTAAGCGAATGGCAGGAGCCCAATCGGTCTTAGTTAGCGCTTCATTGGTGAGATCGCCAAAGGCGTCGTTGATCTGGCGACGAATGGCGTTAATTTCGGTAATGGGGTCTAAGTAACGACGAATAATCATGGATTCTAAACCTCCTGGTACTGCCTTTGCAAACGTCTAAGGTGAGTCAGGTCAAGCATTTGCGCTTTCACTCTCTACAGCTACTATGGTGCGCCAGAGCCGCTTCTACCTCCAGTCGTAGGAACCCTACTGAGATGGCGAACTTCCCCACCGAACTGGTGGTGGGGTTAACCGTAAGGCGATCGCACCCCCAAGCTATGGGCCAAGAAGCCCAGTTTTTGGGGCAGCCGGCAGACCATTGACGGTTCACCAACTACATAGAGGATAGGAGGGGCACATGATGCCTTGTGTGGGTGCGCGATCGCCATTGCCGCGCCTGCAATTGTTAAAGCGTCGGTCGCGATCGCGGTTGCAGGACGGTGACATGCCATTGCAGCTTCATGACATGTGATTGCAGCGCAGTGACATGTGATTGCAGGGCAGTGACATGTGATTGCAGCGCAGTGACATGTGATTGCGGCGCAGTGATATGCGATTGCAGCGCAGTGATATGCGATTGCAGCGCAGTGATATGCGATTGCAGCGCAGTGATATGCGATTGCAGCAAGCTCTGACGACTTAGATTCTTTGCGAGTACCATAGGAATTAGTGTTTTCCTTCAGCCAGCCCCACCTCATTATGAACAACGGCGATTCCCATAGGGATCGCGGTGGGAATTGCTTCAAATGTTCAGCGCCAGCCAGCCACCGTTTTCCCCATCAAATCTCAGTCGTACCTTTAAATTTATGACTGAGCTATACCGTTTGCGATCGCGCTACAGCGTGATCAGGTCGGGATAGTTAGCAATCAGTTCATCGCCGCTGAGGCTATCGGTGGGGTCTTGAGGCGTCCACAGCAGCTCGTAGACCAGCAGGTAAGCAGGAGAAATAGAACCCAAGCGCTGCAATACCGCCTTTAAATCAGCAACAGAATTAACGGTGTTAAACAGGGGGCGATCGTCCGCCGTGCCCAACAGCAGCGTCACCACAATGTGAGAGGCCACATCTTCGCTGGGGCCACTGGGCATAGTCCGCCGCTGCACCTCGCCGCCTACGTTTACCAAGGTTTCGACGGTAAACTTGCTGCGCTCTTGAATCGACAGCCGCTCAAACAGTTCTGATGCCCGCTCGCGCCCGGACACCGTCTGTGATTCGGCCCGCACATGGGTCCAGTAGTCGGGGTGACGCAGCAGCGCCAGCACTGTTTCGCGCAGTTGGGCTGCCAGCCCCGCTGGGGTGGTGAGGTCAGCGTTGACAACAATGCGATCGAGGTCGCGCTGAAGATCTCTTGCCCCCGCTAGCAGCACTATCTGTAGGCGCGTCACCGTGACAATGTCGTTGAGCAGTTCGCTCTGGCTACCCGCCGTCGCTGGGCCGTCAAACCTACGACTGCTGCCCTGCAAATAGCTAAACGCGATGGGCAGCAGAATAAACCCCGCCACCACAATCACAATCAAGAATCCACCGCCACCGCCACCACCCGTTCCCACATACACCGGGGCCGGAGCGTAGGTGGGGTAGGGCACAATCACCGGCCCTGGGGCCGAACGATAGCCGTAGCTACCGCCATAACCACCACCGTAGCCGCCGCCATAACCGCCGCCGTAGCTAGGCAAACTGCGCGGAGCCGAGGGCGCAGGCGCAGAGGAACGGCCGAAGGAACCACCTCGACTCATGCCGCCGCTGACGGCCTGTTCTCTAACAGTCCCCGACGGCAAAAAGCCCTGGCTAAGCCGCTGTTCGATCGCCCCTAGGGAAAGGTGATGGCTCTTAACCACCGGCACTACCTCCAGATAGACCACCATCGCAATCATGGCGGTGGCAGCAGTAATCATCCACCAAAGCCGCTTAAAGCTAGGACTCACCTGCATCACGGGTTCTCCAATAGTTCATTCAATGTAGAGTTTGTAGATCGCCTGGAACCTTTTCTTGAGTATTCAAGAAACTCCCTAGCCTGGGGGTTAATAATCCTAAACTCGTCGTCCGCAGCACCCTTGAGCAAGGTGCAAGCGGCATGACCGCACCTGAGATGAGGTGAAGGGGTAGGCAGCATTGATGCAGATCTAGCCATTAGCGCATCCACTGCTTGGGTTAGGCATCGTCCTTAGTTAGCGGGGCGGTAGGCCAGATTATGTTGCTAAAACCGTAACCCCACACCGCTTCCTTATAGTTCATTGATAGATTGCCTAAGGACTCAGGGGAGATACAGTCAGCATTTTGAGCCATGCCTAAGCAGAAGACTGTGGTTCTCCCTGCTGAACATTAGGTGTGAGATTAATCATGAACAAGCGAGTATTTTCTACTCTTTTAGGCGCTGGCTTAGTAGCCGCTTCCCTCGGTAGTGGGGTAATTACAGGAGGCCAGGCCGTGGCGCAAACTCAGCCCGAATGGCACAACTGCATGACCCGTGAGGTGTTTGCCCCCGAAAAACAGGCCTGGTGCGATCGCTGGAACACCCTGATCAACGGCACCTACGTTGTGCCCCTGGGTTTTGGCCCCGAACCCACCTTTGAAACCGTCACCCTTGAAAATGGCGAGTACAATCGCCCCGGCGAACTCCTGGTCAGCATGGCCAAAGAACCGAACTGGCTGGCCTTTGGCGACATCAACGGCGACGGCAAAACCGATGCCGCTGTATTCTTTGGCGTCAACCAGGGGGGCGGCACCAACCTGGCCACCTACGTAGCGGCAGTGATGGATATTGATGGCGAAGCCCAGGCATTGCGCCCCGTCGTCCTGGGTGAGCGAATTATGCTCAACGGCCCCACCACCATTGACAACCAGCGCATCAATGTGGCGCAGCTCACCCAAACCGAGGTCAAAAACCGCAGCTTCGTGGTTGACGGCGATAGTCTCAACGAACTGGCTCAGCTACCGGGTCCAGTGAGTTCTATGACTGAGGGCACTGTCGTGTTTTCGCAAACGCCAACCTACGCGGTGAGGGTGTTTACCCAGCAGGGTCAGCCCCGCATCAACCTGTTCAACAAATCCACTGGGCGGCAGGAGCTGAATGCCGCTCCTGCCACGGCCAACGTTTCGGCTGAGGGCGTCACCTTCACCCACGGCGGCACTCCCTCGGTGGTGGTGAACATTGCTGCTAACGGTGCCCAAACGATTGAGGTCAACAACGCCGTGCAACCCAACTCCGCCAGCGTAACTGGCACCGTCAGCTATCTGCCCCGCATTGCCATGCCTCCCAACGCTATTTTGGAGGTCAGCCTGGTGGATGTCAGCCGGGCCGATGCGCCTGCGGTAGTCCTGGCCTCTCAGAGTGTGGTGTTTGGCGATCGCCAGGTGCCAATTCCCTTTGAGCTGGTCTATAGCCCTGACCAGATTGACCCACGCTTGAGCTACGCGGTGCAGGCCCGCATTATTGTCGATGGGGATCTGCGATTTACCACCACCAGCCGCTTTGCGGTGATCACCCAGGGCAGTCCCACCAATGTAGACGTTCGGGTTGAACAGATCTCACGGTAAGCCTAGGGCAGCGGGTGGTCCTATCAGCCATAAAACTGACCGATAGAACCACCCACAACCCAATGCTGTTTACTTCCCTTGGTTCTTCTAAAGCAAGCAGAGTAAAGCGTTTAGCTGGGCTACACCAAAGCCTTTGCTAAGCCACCTTTTGCCAGGTTGAGGTATTGGATTCAGTATTGAACTTTGAGCATCTAATCAGGCTCTCCGAAAAAATACTGAGTACATTTGCTCATTAGCTTAGGTTATCAAATCAACACACAATCAGTGGAGATTGTGTTAATGAAAATCTGTACTTGTTGTTACAATGAGAGACGGAGGAGATGAGAGCCCTCCGACGGAAAGATTATCTAAACCTCCGGCGCTGCAAAAAGCGCTGGGTTTTTGATGGTTTCTTCCAGATTGAGAGAACAACGTAGAGATTTAGTATCACCCACGTCGGCTTCCCTAGGGAGCCGATTTTTTTTATTCTTTACGATCGCGATCACCCTTCACTCTGTCTCTAGAGGTAACTTCACGCAGGAGGGGTAAACCGGCCCATGGCCAAGGGTTACGGTGATGATCTGATGGTCTATCTGAGCGCAATTTCCATGTCTCGCGCCGGTACCGCTATTCACCGCATAGGCCGGGAAACAAGACGCCGCCACGCTCAGCCGCAGACGGTAACCAGAGGCCAGGGTACAGGCCGTAGGCTGTAGGGGCAGCGTCACCCTCTGAGGGTCAGAATTTGTTGCATCGGGATTATCAACCCGGCACTGCCCCTGAGTGAGATTCATGACTCGGCCATCGCCATGCACCTCCGAGAGCACCACACTGAGGTCAAAGCTGGGGGCATCGACCTGGCAGTAGAGGATGGCGATCGCCGTTCCCACCAGCGTCAGCCCCTCAGTCAAGGGAGCAGTCGTGTAGGTCAGTACGTCAGAGCGGCTGTCGATCGCCCCTCGGTCGAAGGGGCCAGACGGCAAGCCGCAGTGGCCACCCAGGGAGGGCACTGGTCGCCAAGGGTCATGTACGATCACGTCCTCAGTTGGGGATGCCGGTTGTCTCTGGAGCTGAAACAAGTGCGGGCTAAGCACACCGTCGTCGCTGCGCATCCCCGCCAAGCCGCTACTGCTGAGGTAGAAGGGTTGGCCAGGGTTGACTAGCCAGCGATCGCGCCCCTGCCACTGGTTCACCCCCATCACAAATAGCTGAACAGGAGACTTAGCGACGGTCTCAGAGGGGGAATCTTTCAGAAACTGGTCGAACCAGCGAACTTGCAGGCGATCGATCGGGCTGTCGGCCTCAGGACCAAAATCCACCGCCCCCACCCGGCGGCTCCAGGGCAAATGTCCCCAGGGGCCAATCCACAGTTCTTGGGGGGCGCTGCCTTGGGACACCATTTGCTGATACAGCCGCAGGTTGCCCCGCAGGTGGGGGTCATACCAGCCGCCAATGTGCAGCATGGGCAAATTTACCGCTGCCAAGTCTGGCTTGAGCGCCTGCCAGTAGTCGTCGGGCTGAGGATGATCGAGCCACTGGTGAAAGAAAGAGTCGGGAGCATAGGTCTTTAGCACTTGGGGCCGGGCAGGAATAGCATCACCCAGAGGCAGGGCATGGGCAGCCTGGCGCAGCGCCTGATACGCCATGGCATCCTGTTGCAGGCGAGCGGTTTCGGCGGCAAGCTGAAGCGCCCAGCCCAGGCCTATTTGCAGGGGTAAAGCTCCATTTTCGTAGGCCCAATCGGCGTAGAGGTCGTAGCCCACCATGGCTGGGGCGATCGCCCTCAACGCGGGCGGCTGCCTCGCCGCCGCATACAGTTGGGTCATCCCCTGATAGGAAAACCCATACATGCCCACCGCCCCATTGCTCTGGGGTAGATTTGCCGCCCACTGCACCGTGGCATAGCCATCGTCGGCCTCGTGGCAAAACAGGTCAAACTCCCCACCGGAGGTACCTCGCCCCCGCACGTCTTGAATCACCACAATGTAGCCATGGCTGGCGTACCAGCTGGGGTGGGCATAGACCACGGTGGATGCGATCGCTCGACCGTAGGGCTGTCGCATCAGCAGCACCGGAAACGGCCCGTCGCCAATGGGATAGTACACATCAGCATCGAGGCGAATCGCCTCCTCGCCCGAGGGGGAGGCCAACGGGGGCAGCACCAGCGTTAGGGTTTGCGGGGGAGCAACAGCGTAGAGGCCGGGAGTGAGCAAGGGTTTACGGAGCGGTAGGGATGGGCCAAGCCCACCAGAAGAATTTAAAGGAGCCTGTAACGACCTTACGGGCTGGGGGAATCGTGACGGCCTAAAACAGCCAAATCTTCATCGTCTAGCTCAACGGGGGTGCCGCTGCGAATTAGCTCAGCGAAGTCTTCATTGGGCACCATGATGCACAGGGTATAGAGTCGAGTAGGGCCAGTATTTTCGACCACGTGCACCCCGTTGGGAGGCACCAAAATGCTGTCTCCCGCTCGAATAGCAACGGTTTTGCCGTCGCAGGTAGCACGGCCTTCGCCCTTGAGCACAAAAAACATCTCAACGGCAACCTGATGGCGGTTGGGGGGTGTTTTGCCACCGACGTCAAAAATTTCGACGCAGTAGGTCAGCGACATATTGGCAATAGTGGGGTCAAATACCAGGGCCAGGCGGTTGCTATCGCCGGGGCTAATGCGAAAAGCCTGGTAATCCTTCGGTGACTTATACACCGGCACGACGCAGCTAGTCGGCAACGAGCAGGTCAGGGAGTCCATAACCACAGTATCCATAACCGGTTGGCCCAACAGAACGGCATGACTATGCTAAACAGACTCCTGCGCAGATCACAGTAGCTCACCCTACCTTTCATAAAAAGTTGCCTTGTCAGGGGTTACTGCGGGAACTAAAACTATAAATTCAAGCGGCAGGGATCGCTTCAACGGTTGGCCACTTGGCTCTGTAGCCTTCAGACTCTAAAGAGATTGCGTAGGATCTTTATGAAGTTCCTGGCTGAGGCAGTTTAGGGTTACGCTAAACCTCAGTATCCCCATCTAGCTGTGGTGCTAGGCCAGCGGGGAAATTTAGAAACGCCTGGGTCGCTCTACTACCACTATCGACGCTACTCGTTCTCCAGGTTCTACGGTTACTTCCTCGGTCTAAAACGCAGCATGATCGACATCCTCATCATTGAGCACGATGCCGCCACAGAGCAATTTTTGGTCAGTGCTCTCAAGCAGCAGGGTTACAGTGTCACCACGGCCCGCAGCGGGGCAGAAGGCCTCACCCTGGCCGAAAAACTGCTGCCGGGGGTGATCATCTGTGACTGGAACATTCCGGGCACCATCGATGGGTTGGCCATTTGCCAGGCGCTTAAGCATCACCCGGTGCTCTCAATTACGTCACTGCTGCTGCTGACGGCCCGCTACAGCACCGCTGACCGAGTCAAGGGGCTGGAGATGGGGGCTGACGATCTGCTCTCGAAACCGGTGGATATCAACGAGCTCAATGCGCGGGTGCGAGCAGGGCTGCGCATCTACCAGCTCACCCAGGACCTGCGCCAGCAAAAGCAGCGGATGGAAGCTGAAATGGCGGAGGCGGAGGGCTATGTGCGATCGCTCCTGCCCAACGATCAAGTCGGCAGAGTGCCCATCCAATCGCGGTTTTTGCCCTCTCAGCAGCTCGGCGGCGACTGCTATGACTATTACTGGCTCGACCCCGACTATCTGGTAGTGTATTTGCTCGACGTCTCAGGCCACGGGCTGGGGTCGGCGCTGCTCTCTACCTCAGTGCTAAACGTGCTGCGCGCTCAGTCGCTGCCCGATGTCAGCTTCTACCGCCCCGAAAAAGTGCTGCGGGCGCTCAACGAAACCTTTCAGATGAGCGATCAGAACCAAAAATATTTCACCATCTGGTACGGTGTGCTCAACTGTGCCAACCGCCAGCTGCTCTACGCCAGCGCTGGCCATCCTCCGGCGGTGCTGGTGTCGATTGATGGCGACCAAAAGGTGACCACCACCCGCCTGCGCACCCCCGGCATGCCCGTGGGTATGTTGCCCGAAGCCAAGTACCAATGGCAGCGCTGTCAGCTGCCCCCCAACAGCAGCCTTTATCTATTCAGCGACGGCCTGTACGAGGTGCTGCAAGACAATCAGCAGTACCTCGGGTTGGACAACTTTGTAGATTTGCTAGCCGTGGCCAAGCGCGAGCGCAGTATTGACCACATTCTCGACACCGTAATTAAATGCCAGGCAGGAGAGGTTGCCAGCGACGATATGTCTCTGATGATGATCGACTTAGACTAGGCAACCACAGCAAGATTTAGGGTTTCAGAGATTAGGATTGTCCCTCACCTTGCACCTAAAACTCTAAATTTCGCACTCTTTTTGATGCCGAATCGGCATCAATTTAACGTTGGGCTTTAAGACACTTTGAGCTTGGCATCTTCAAAGTCCTGACGGTTTTCGTAAATTTCAAACACCCGATCCATGCTGGTAAGTTCAAACAGCATGCGGACCTGGTCGTTCATAGAGCAAAGGCAGAAGCTACGGTTGAGCGATCGCGCCTTTTTAAGCAACACAACCAGCGTGCCTAGACCCGAGCTGTCGACAAAAGTAATGTCTTTTAGATCAACTAAAATAACCTCAACCCCTTCATCGAGCAATGCCTCCGTAGAGGTGCGAAACTCTTCGGCTTTGGTGCTATCTAAAATACCGGTAGGCTCAATAACTTGAACGTTAGAATTCATAATAAAAAATCATTATTCCAAAATTAACAACTGTTTGGTAGACAGCAACTCAACCCATTAGCTAAATAATAGCCAATGCTGGAGAGTATATGGCCCTGGGGGTGCGATCGCGGTCGATTTCTACCACTAGGTTAACGTGTTCGCCATCACGCTTGAGGGCAGCAATAAATAGCTCCGGGTGCAGGGCACACCAGAAATACTCCACAAATGCATCAATGGTGGCATCGCTCATGCCGGTTTTGCCCTGGGCCTTCATCTGGTGTTCGGCGTCTTTGCGCCACTGTTTGCTCAGGCGGTAGTCGGCTGGGCACAGCACCATCAGTCGATCGAGACAGTCCCACAGGGGCAGGTAGGTGGCCAGTTCAGCGTTCATGTCGCGGGCAAACTGGCGGTCGGCTGGGGTGACAATGGGCTCTGGAGCCTGGTCAAACTGAGCCGGGTCAATGGGGCGCGCCCCCAAGAACCAGCCCTCAAACAGCAAAATATCCACATCCTGCACCCACTCTGGGTCAGTGCGATCGCCTTCGCCGCCGTGCAGCGATTTGTCGAACCGGGGCAGGGCCACAGCCTCACCCGCCCCCGCTGCTCGAATTTGGGTCAGGGTGGCCAGCCCCAGGTCGATGTCATGGGTGCCCGGTGGCCCGCGCCACCGCAATCTTGGGTCAACCTGAATTAGCGCCTGGCGATCGCGGTAGGTCTTGTAAAGGTCATCAATGGAAAGGCCCACAGCCCGATAACCCATCACCTGTAAAATGTGCCGCAGGATCAGAGTCAGGGTAGTTTTTCCCGTTCCCTGCCCGCCAAGCACCCCCTGAATTAGCGGGCCAGCCTGGGCTTCGCGAGCCTGTTTGAGGATCAGAGCCAGGGGCAGCCACAGCCGCCAGTACAGCTCCAGGTAGTGCTCCATGGGGGCCGGGGGCAGCGGCAAAGCATCGTGATGGGCCACCAGAGCCTGTAGCCAGCCCAGGCGTTCCTCAATTTGTGCCGCGCCGTTCTCGGCGGTGATGCCCCAGGCAGCGGCCCGTCGGGGGTCAGCCAGCTCCCACGCCAGCAGCTGCTGACGCTGGGCATCATCAAGAGCACTACCCGCTAGGTAAGCGGCGAGCAGAGGCGCGATCGCGAAATCCGTCGGGGTTGTCGGGTCTGCCATCACTACATCGTCACGATTGGTTGCTGAGCTGCACCAGAATGCTGCCGGTCTGCATCGCATCGCTGCGATCGCCACTGACTAGCGTAATCTGCCGTAGATGCTTGAGGGCAGGCTGGGCCGCCGCGCTCCACAGCCGCCATCGGGGCAGCTGGGTCGCTAAGCCAGCCTGAATCTGTGGCCAGTCAATATGAACATAGCCGGTGCTGGGGCCAGGCACCTGGGCCACCTGCGGCCACCAGACCGGGTACTGCCGAGGTACAACAGTGGGGCGAATCACCGCATCCAGCGTGGCGGGGGAGGCAGCCAGCGCCTCGTACTGATCGACCTGGGCATACAGGCCCGCCACCTCAGCCACCACCTGCAAAGGCTGTGACCCTCGCGTTTTAGGTAAGGCCAGGCGAGTCCAGGCGATCGCCGAAGTGCCCCGCAGGTCGAGAGCCCCAACCCCCAAGCCCTGTTTCTGGGCTAGGGCCGTCATCCCATCAAGCGCTGCGGTCAATGTCTCGCTCTGGGGAGCCACCACCAGCCAATCGGGCGATCCGGTTTCAGCCGTACCCAATCCCACCCCATAGGCGCGATCCACTCCAGTCTGGAGAAGATCCATCGCGCCCTGGCCCAGCGCACCGTCAATCAACTTGGCCAAAGGAAAACTGCCCTCACCTGCGGGAGAAAGCAGGGCCAGCAGGGGATTGAATCGCTGCCCCAGGGTTGCTAAGTCAGACCCTACCGCTGTCACCGCTAGGGAATCTGGCAGGTAGGGCACAATGTTTTCCCAATCGGTTGCCCTAGCTCGCTGAGAATGGAGACGGTGCCCCTGGGCGGCTAGCAGCGCCGTATGGCCCACTAGCCCCTCACGGGAGAGCTGCCACGACATCAGCCCCCAACCCACCTGGTCATCAGCGGCCCCCAGTTTACCCAGTCCCACGGCTGCCCCATTGGGATTTCTATCAGGGTTGAGCCACTGGCTGACCGCAGGCAGGTTCAGCGCCAACAGCCCCACCCGCTGATTGGGCAGCTCTCGCAGAGCAGTTTTGTAGCGGCGATCGCTTTGAAGATTGAGATCTGTAGATTGGGCTGCGGTCAGCGCTTGGCGCAGCACGTCAGGGTGATTGGCCGCCAGTACATAACGGTTGGCCACTAAAACCGTAGCTAGCTGAGCGGTTTCTTCTCGGGAGGATCGTGGAGTCACCCGCCGAGCGTAGATCAGGCGGTTGCCCGAGAATTCTTCAAAGGTGAGGGCATCACCGGCGATCGCGCGGTTTTGCCAGTAGAGCTCTAGCGCCGCCTGGGCCGCCGCACTATCGTTGCAGGATAGAGCAACGAGATAGCCAGGAGTAGAGCCATCGGTGGGGTCTTGGTCGAGGTCGGGGGTCACCATGGCGGCGGTCACCTCTTCCCCTAGCCACGGCTGAATGTCGCGGCTGTAGCTGAGGCCAGTGTTGGCCAGCAGCGCTTGCTCAATGAGTTCTTGATCGCGGTGGGTCTCCTGGCGCAGGCGGGGGGCAGCCAGATATTCCCACAGGCTGGCGAGGCGATCGGGGCGCACCAGCACCGAGGCGACGACGGGCGACTGCTTGGGCACAAACTGAAGCGCCAGCGGCTGAGCCTGCCCGCCGCGCTCAATCAGGTACAGGGGCGTGTTGAGGGTCAACCGCCACAGCAGCCCCAAACCCAGCACCAGCACCAGTCCGGCGGCAATGGCGAGGGG
This sequence comes from Leptolyngbya sp. FACHB-60, assembly GCF_014695775.1. GTDB lineage: Bacteria > Cyanobacteriota > Cyanobacteriia > Phormidesmidales > Phormidesmidaceae > Nodosilinea. Next base: position 17,818 of record NZ_JACJOX010000022.1, read on the forward strand.
ACGAATAAACGAGCGAAACTTCATTGACCTCACGCCTGCAACCCAACAACACCCGTAGCGCGATCGCCCGGGCCGACTAATTCTCCCTAGTGTATGGCCCTTCGATACCCGTAATGCCTCGGATGCCAACGGGCTGTTTAGAAATTAAACAATGTAAATTTTTGGGTTTCTGGAGGTTAGAGAGAAATGCGCGCCAATTTGCCCGAGTTTGGTAATTCACAGCAGCGGTTCAACCGGGGCTCAGCAGGGCGATCGCCGCTGCCCTCAACCATGACGAAAGCCTAGCTCAGCTATGGTTAGCCTTAAAATTGGCCAAACCCAGCGGTATGACGCATTTCCTGGCACTGTGACCCTACGCCTACAGTTTTGTGGCTCGAGGTTAATAGCAATGGCGGTGATGGAATACTCCAAACTGTCCAGGAAGAAACATAACTCAACTCTAGCGAACCCTCAGGGGTCTCAACAGACAGCCCACGCATGCTATTCCCAATCCACCGGCTGAATGCGATCGATGTAGTTGAGGTTGGCTAGCTCGATCAAAATGGTTTGGTGGTTGGCCTGATGAGTGTTGCCGATGGTCAGCACCTCACCCTCACCGCAGCCGATGCGCCCTCGGCTTTGCGGAAAAAACTGCGCGGAAGGATCGATGGCGCTCACCACTTGGGTGTAGGCACCGCCCGCAGGAATGCAAAACTCGTAGTCGAGTGATCGCTTGCTGTCGGTTGGTCCATGGAGCCCGTTTTCATCCAAAGTGCTTAAATCAAAGGCGATTTTATCCATGGCGCTGCTGTGGTCTGCGGAGGGCACAGGCTGGCAGGAGAAGGCCAGGGTGAGAACCGCTGCCCCCAGGGACAGGGCGACGCTGGAGCGCAGGCGGAGAAATGGGAGCATAGGGCCAAATCCGCTTGAGGGTGCTCAGGCTTTGCCAGGGGCAGCGCCGATGGATTGGCTGACGATGGCTTGGGCCTGCTTTTCAGTCTCGGCCTTGCGCTCGCTGTGGCGATCGGTGAGATAGTCCACTTGATCGCGCAGTAGCAGGGTGAATTTGTAGAGTTCTTCCATCACGTCAATAACCCGATCGCGGTAGGCCGAGTCTTTCATCGTGCCATCGTCGTTAAATTCCTGATATGCCTTGGGCACCGACGACTGGTTGGGAATCGTAAACATCCGCATCCACCGACCCAGTACCCGCAGCGTGTTCACCGCGTTAAAAGATTGAGACCCGCCGCTCACCTGCATAACCGCCAGGGTTTTGCCCTGGGTGGGTCGCACCGCCCCCAGGCTCAGGGGGATCCAGTCGATCTGGTGTTTCATCAGGCCGCTGACATTGCCGTGCAGCTCGGGGCTAGACCACACCTGCCCCTCCGACCACAGCACCAGATCGCGCAGTTCCTGCACTTTAGGGTGAGCCTCGGGTACGCTGCCATGAATGGGCAGATCGTGGGGATGAAAGAACTTCACCTCAGCCCCGAAGCCCTCAATAATTCTGGCGGCTTCTTCGGCCAGCAGCCGACTGTAGGAGCGATCGCGCAGCGAGCCGTAGAGAAATAAAATCCTCGGTCTGTGGTCAAAGCTCATGGGGTCTCATCCTTAGCGATAAATCCCAGATTAGTTCGCGCACTACCCACCCATGGCATTAAACACCTATTGCAGCACCTGCCGCAGTTTCAGAGACACCAGCCTAAGATCCCGTCGCCCCAAAAATGGGCAGACAGCGTTGTAATGCCTCGAACCGTTTGATATCTACTGATCTAGGTGAGTGCCGATGAGACAAGCCCCGGTCAGGCTAACGCCGTCAAGTTGGGTGCTAGAGAGGTCAGCGCAGAGCAGATTGGCACCGCCAAGGGAGGCTCCCGATAAATTGGCCTGACGGAGATCGGCCTCTTCTAAATTCGCATTGTCAAGCCGCGCCCCCTGCAAGTCGGTCTGGGAAAGGTCGGCCCCCTTCAAATTGGTATCGCTGAGATTCGCTCCCCGCAGGTCGGCTCCCCGCAGGTCAACCCCTTGCAGGTTGACCCCCATGAGGTTGCAGCCACTTAAGAATGCTCCGGCCAGACTGACTCCGCCTAGGCGCGCTCCCATCAGGTTCGCGCCCCGCAGATTAGCGCCCCGCAGGTCGGCTCCAGTCATGTCACACTGCATCAGGTTCGCGCCCCACAAATTTGCCCGCAGGTCGGCTCCTATGAGGTTGGCTCCCATCAGGTTAGCCCCTTCCAAATGAGCTTTAACCAGGGAGGTACGGCTTAAATTGGCACCCACCAGGGTGGCCCCAGCCAGGTAAATACCTGCCAAGTCACTGCCAGAGAGGTCTTCATCTTCCAAATCAGCCCCGGCCAGGTGACGGAGCTTGCCCAATCGCAGGGCGGCAATATCTATAGAGTCGCTGGGCACAAAGGTCATTCCTGGGAGGACACTATCGAGGGAGCAGTTCAGAGGAGGAGGGAAAGACCGAAGCTTGGTCAGCCACGTCGGGATTTAACAACCCCGACCCCAAAGTAATTTTAGTCGGTATTGTGGGCAGGCTCATACCTTGCTGGAGCCCCATCACCATTAACCCTAAAATCTCTACAAGTTTAGGATCCCACCGCTGACCGGCCTCGGCCTGGCAGCTAGTGAGCACTTCACTCAGCGGGGTCATGTCGACCTCAGCAGGGTCTTTGCCATGGCGAGCCTGGGCCGCCCGGCGCTGAAATTCTGCCACCAGAGCCAGCATACGCGACTCTAAAGGCACCGCATCGCCGGCCAGGCCAGCCGGGTAGCCGCTGCCGTCCCAGCATTCGCCCTGGTGGGCAATGATGGCGGCCACCGCCCGCATGCGGGGCATTAGTCGCAACGCCTGCACCTCAGGAATCAGCGGGCAGCTGGGTCCATCGTCCGCGATGGCCGCCAGGTCGGGAGCTGGGGCAATGCGGTGCAGCATGCCTGCTAGGCGCAGCCGCTGGAGCTGCCAAGCGGGCAGGTCGAGCAGCTGACCCATCATTTCTAGAAGCGCCACCACTTCGCTGGCAGCCATGGGGTTGATTGGATCGCTGAGATCCACCAGCTGGGCCATGCGCAAAAACGCCTGTAGCTCGTTGGAGAGCAGGTTTTGGTCAAGGTCATCAACCACGTTAAAGGCGAGGTTACCCTGGAGGTCGTTGCGGCTGTTTTGCAGATAGTGCACCACCTGGGCCACCGTATGGCTCACAACCGCAGGCTCGCCATTGCGGAGGGCTGGGTTTTGCTGCTTGAGGGTAGCCATGTGGTCAGCTAGCTGCGCTTGAAGGGTCGGGTTATAGCGGCCCACATGGGCGATCGCCAGCTCTACCGCTTCGCTCACCAAGGCCGAGTCAAAGGTCCAAAGCCCGTAGAACTTGCGCTCTAGATCGTGCTCGGGGATGCCAGTCTTGCCGTAGTCTGACTCTGACAGCTCCTGACACAGCACCATAGCGGTGTAGTCGGGAGAAAAAATTATCAGGTGCCATTCTTCGGCCACCGGGTCGTCGTCAGCCAGGTCAACGAGGGCGACATTCTCGCGCTGACTGGTGGGGTGGTCGTGAAAGCCGGCCTCCGGCGAGGCCATGATCACAATTTGCTGAGCAGCGTCTGCGATCGCGCTGTAGCGATCGGCCTCTTCTAAATACCACTTGCCTCGCTGAAAGGCTGTAACCACTAGAGGGGCCGAGCCGGAGGTCAAAATGCAATCTTCAAGGGCGTGGCAAAGAGCAACCAGGGTGTTTTTGTAGTAGACGCCATAGTTGAGTGGTGTCGTCTCTGGACCAGTACGACCATCCACCAAGAGCTTTAATATTGACCCCTCCAGCATCGCAATCCCCTATAGTTCTATTGCCTGTAACCCTTGTATTCAGGATGATAACGCAGCCAAGGGGCGGCGGTCAGCCTCAATCGGTGCGCTCAACGCCTCCTCTAAAGGAGCCAGCCCCAAGCGCTCTTCCAAGATGTCCATGACCTCGCGACCAAAGTCGTCGGGGTTGCGCTGCCAGGCCGACAAACACACCTCCCCAAAGAACGATCCCAGCGGTTCTGGATTCCACAACAGCTTTTTCGACACCCAGGGCAGGTGAATATCGAGGGGGTTGTAGTCGCGCTTGAGCATGTCTTTCTCGAAGGCGTACTCCTCCAGGTGAGTGTGGGGCTGAAGGCCAATGAAGAAAATTGCCGGCTCCACCTTGTCGCGGCCAAACACCTCTTCTAGGGCACGGTGATAGGCCAAGGTTTGACGAATGGTCTCGGGTCGCTCGTCAATCACATTAAAGGAGTAGTTAACCGACACCAGGTCGTTAAAACCTGCCGCCTTGAGGTCTTTGCAGTTTTGCAGCACCGTGCGCAGGTTGTAGCCCATACGCATTTTGCGCACTAGCTCTTGCGAACCGCTGGTGATGCCAATCTCAAAATAGTTCATGCCGGTGTCGGCCATCAGCTTGCAAAGCTTGGGCGTCAAATTGTCGGCGCGAATGTAGGCGGCCCAGTGGATGTCGGTCATGCCCGCGTCGAGAATTTTCTCCAGCAGCTCTTCGGCATCCTTCATAAACCGGCGAGCGGGGATGAACTGAGCATCGGTAAACCAAAAATTGCGCACTCCCCGCTTGTAGAGCTGCTGCATTTCGGCCACCACCTCCTCGGCGGGGTTGATGCGCACCTGCTTGCCCTCGACCACCGTGTAGATGCAGTAGCAGCAGTTGTGGGGGCAGCCCCGCTTGGTTTGCACGCCAACATAGAAGTCCTGGTCTTGCAGGTAGTAGTCAAACTCCGGCCAGATGCCCTCGATATAGTCGTAATTGCAGGCGGTTTTTTCGAGCGGGGCGGGCTCTTCATGGATGAGGCGATCGCGCGGCGTCGTCTCCCCAGCAATGTAGCAGCGCTGATCAGTAAAATCTTCGCCCCGCAGGATCCGCTCTAGCAGCATTTCCCCTTCGCCCACGGAAATGATCGTGCCCTTGGGCAATCGGTTGTTGAGCTGCTCGTAGAACACACTCACCGCACCGCCACCCACAACGGTGGTGACGTTTTGAGAATAGCGCTGGGCCCGCTTAAAGCCGCGCTTGATCAATCCTTGGTTACGCCACAGCTCAGCTAGATACGTAGTGGCCATGCGCAGACCACCTAAAGCTCCTCGTGCCTTTAAGAGGAGATTGCGGGCGTAGAAAAACTCAAAGGCGTTTTGCAGCGGGTTGCCGCCACGGCCGCCCACGGGGGCAAAAATCTGAATATCCCGCCAGGAGAACACCAGCAGGGTGGGCTTAAAGTCGTCAATGCAGCGATCGAGGGCAGCGCCGTAGTCAAGGGGCGGCACGGCCCCTAGATCAAAAATTTGCTGTTCTAAATGGGGAAACAGTTTGTGCACATGGTCGGCCAGGTAAACCACCCCGATGGGGAAGATGGGGTTACAGGGCAGCCGCACGTAGAGCACACGGGCCTGGCTGGCGGTAGTAGAGGGCATGCTTCTCAGGCTTGACATATATCTTCACGATAACACCGTCTTCTTCTCAGGATAGGGAAAGCTGACAAATCTCCTCTTCAGCAAACCGGGAACTCGTCGGGGCGATTCTACCGATGGTGGCGGCGTAGGCCCCAGCTGGTGAAACAAGGCCGATCTGAGATCGCGGAATCGTGGTATAAAAACACTGTTAAGATTTTCTCCGCAACGCTTTATACGCAGTTCTCAAGAATGCCTTGGAGTTTGAGTTAGGGGATGGCGACGGACAGTAGCCCTGGGCTAAAACTCAGCAGTTGCGAAATATAAAGCACTGTGTTCAATTATTTTGAATAGTTAAGGTGCTGTGGGGGTTGGTAGTCGCCTTTACAGCAGCCGGGGATCGCTAGGTGTTACGCTTTGCGAGTGATTCTTGCAGTATTGCCGTAAAGCATCAATGGCACAAATTCTTGATCCCCTTCCCTCCGATGGCCAGAGCCAGGTGCTCTGCTGCTATGTCAATGCCACCAGTAAGATTCAGATCGCTCGCATAACCAACGTGCCCGATTGGTACTTCGAGCGGGTCGTGTTTCCGGGGCAGCGGCTGCTTTTTGAAACTGTTCCTAAGGCTCTCCTAGAGATTCATACGGGCATGATGGCCAGCGCCATTTTGTCGGACAGCATCCCTTGTGAACGGTTACAGATCGATGCCCCAGAACCCGCGGGTTTTGAGACCGCCTCAGGTGATGAGCTTGAGGCGAGTCCATTAGCAGCCCCCCTAAGTGAGCCTGCAACCGCAGTAGCTATTTCACCCGTCAGCTAGTTCGGTAGACTGAATTGGGTGGTGCGCTGAGCTCTGGCTTATCGCGATAGCGTTTGGCAGTAGCTAGCGGTTTGAAGGTTAGAGGTTCGACCTTTATGCCACCAGGGCACAGCTATTGGTGACATTTGGGAAAGCGCCGTGAATTTACCTTCATTTTTGTGGCTGTGGCGGATTGCCGCCTGGTCTATGGGCCTCACGCTGACGGCCTATTTTTTGCTAGCCGTTACGGGTGGGGTGTTGTTTTACACGCGATCTAACGATCAAGAGCGATCGTCCTGGCTGCGACCGCTGCATATTGTCATGGGTACAGGGGCAGTAGTCCTAGTCTTGGTGCTGCTCGCCATTGGGGTGATTGGCACGCTGGGGGAGTATGGTCGGTTGGGCCATTCATTCCACCTGCTGTTTGGGTTGACGGTGGTAGGACTGGTGCTGGCTTCGGCCTGGAGCGCTAGCCGTATCTCTATGGAACGACCCTGGGCGCGATCGCTCCATGTCACCCTCAACAGTGCTCTTGGGGTAGCGCTGGCGGCCGCTGGGCTATCTGGTTGGCAGGTGGTGCAAAAGTATCTACCTTAAAGGGGTAAATCCTTTACGTCTAGCCAGCTCAGAGCTAGACGTAAGGGGTTGTATCCTTTGAGCTGGTCTTGCATTGGTATGGTTGAGTATTCGCCTTCGGCTGCTGCCCCCCCGGAGACCCAAGTCTTTCATATTTCACCGCTGATTCGCCTAACGCTGCTGCTGCTCTACCTGGCACTGATGGGGCCTCTACCATTTTTGGCTCAGGCTACCGACGCGGCGGTATCACCCATGGTACTAGCAGTTGGTATTGGGCTAGGCGGCCTGGGGATTTATGGCGCGCTGGGTCAGCAGGTTGAGGTCGATAGCAACGGCATTCGCGTAGCTTACCCGGTGTGGATTCGCTGGCTGTTTCGTGGCGGGTGGCAGCTGCCGTGGCACGAAGCTCAGGCGTTAAAACCCCGCTCGACTGGGCAGGGGGGCATTGTATATTACTTCGTTGGGGCCGATCAGCAGGCTTACCTGTTGCCAATGCGGGTGGCGGGCTTTGCCCGTTTACTGGGCCTGGTTGAAACCTATACCGATCTCGACACTCAAGACATCAAACCCCTGGCTCAGCCCTGGATGTACTTTATTTTGCTGGGGTTTACCCTCCTGCTGCTGCTAGTTGACGGCTGGACGATTACCACAGCGCTGCAAATGGGTTAAGCGATCGCTGGTGCCGAGCTTGCCGTGAAATAGCGTTACTAATTAAGTGCAGCAGCCTGTGTACCGCACCGCAGTAAACTGGGCGATCGCCCATCGGGCGGTATATTAAACCCAGAGTATTTGCCAATTATTATTGCGCTGTCTGCGGCTCTGCGATCGCTGCGCTATCAACCCAGGCTATGACCCCACCGCCTATTCTTCGCCTTGATGCCATTACGAAACGCTATAGCTCCCAACTTCCCCCGGCAGTAGACCAGGTCAGCCTCAGCCTGGGGCAGGGAGAAATTTTGGGGCTGTTGGGACCGTCAGGCTGCGGCAAAACTACCCTGCTGCGGTTGATTGCAGGATTTGAAAAACCTGACAGGGGCACCCTCTATCTAGGCAGCCAGCCCGTGGGCGGGACAACCTGGCTACCACCCGAACGCCGCGATGTGGGCATAGTCTTTCAGGACTACGCCCTATTTCCCCACCTGACAGTGGAGCAGAATGTCGCTTTTGGCCTCCAGCGACGCGATCGCAAAGGGCGGTCAGCTACCTCTGATCTCCAGCAGCGCACCGCTGAGGCGATCGCCCTAGTAGGGCTAGAAACCCTAGCGCATCGCTTTCCCCACGAGTTGTCGGGGGGACAGCAGCAACGGGTGGCTTTAGCCCGTGCCCTGGCCCCGCGTCCGGCGATCATTTTGCTGGATGAACCCTTTAGCAACCTGGACGTGCAGGTGCGTCTGTACCTGCGCCAGGAGGTGCGCGACATTTTGCGCCAGGTAGGGGCTTCCTGCGTCTTCGTCACCCACGACCAGGAAGAAGCCCTAGCCCTAGCCGATCGCGTTGCCGTCATGCACCAGGGTCAGCTAGAGCAAATTGATACGCCAGAGGCCGTCTACGGCCAGCCCGCCTCACGTTTTGTCGCCGAATTTGTTACCCAAGCCAACTTCTTGCCCGCCCAACCCAGCCCCCAGGGTTGGCAAACCGAGGTGGGCTGCTTTGGAACCACCAGTGCTGAGACCGCCCAGGCTGACCTGATGGTGCGCCAAGAAGATATGGCTCTGGTAGAGGATGCCCAGGGTGTGGTGGTGGTGCGCGATCGCCAGTTTCTAGGCCGCGAGTATAAGTACTGTCTGCAAACCCCCTCGGGGCAGCTGCTCTACGCTCGACTACCCATGACGAACGCGATCGATGTCGGCAGTCGAGTTCAGATCACGGTGCCATCGCAGCGGCTGCGTCTCTACACTCCCCAAGCTCGTGGGGCACACAGCCCGCTTTCGGTTCCCTCCCCTCGGTAGCGATCGCCCCCTATACCGCCCAGCTCCAGCGTTTTGCAGTATGGTTACGCTTAGATCCTGCGAGCGGTTTTGTGCTGCTCTAGCCCCCTGTCTTGTCGTTTCAGGTGATTCCATGAATTGGGTTTTTCAACGCGCTTGCCTATTGCTGGCCCCGTTAGCGCTGCTGACCGCTACCCCTATCCTGGCCGCGGCCCCAGTGCCCCCAGCCGCATCACCCCTACCGGAAACCTGGCTGGCCCAGGCAGGCAGCATCGAAACAGTGCTGCTGTTTGAGACCGAATCTATGGTGGTGCGCGTCTATCGCAGCGGCAACGGTCTGTTTATGAATCTCTACAACAAGGCTACCGATGTAGTAGAGCTGCGGGCTGCCCCCACGCAGCTCGTGCCCAGCACCCGCGACCAGACGGTCTATAGAGCCGGAGGCGAGGCCCAGCGCTTTGCCCGCATCAATGTATTAGGCGAGACCGAGCTGGAGATAATTGCCGCCAACGGCAGCGTTGTGCTCAAAGAGCCTGGTTTTAATACCGTGGTCGGGGTCTCTTCAGGCTCTACCGACTTTCGCGGCAACAACTTTGCCCCTGGCACCTCAGCGATCGTGCTATCGGCTGAAGCGGCTCGGCTGCGATCGGCCCCGCGTCTGGGCAGCACCATCCTAAGCACAGCTCCCCGTCGCGCCGTCGTGGATGTACTCGATCGGGGAGGAAACCCAGCGGACGGCTTTATCTGGTATCAAGTCAACTACGAAGGCACCACCGGCTGGGTGCGGGGCGACCTGCTTCAACCAACCTAAGCTGGTGACCCAGCTGATTCAGAAACGAGTTCTAACGTCATGCCCTCGCGAGCTAGGCTGGCTTGGGCAAAACTGGCCTGCACCTGACGCTCTAGCTGATCGAGCTGATCGTCGCTGTGGCATGGGTTGTGGTGAAACAGCACTAAGTGCTTAACCTGGCTCGCCTGGGCCACCTCAATGCCCAGGTGCCAGGGTGCCAAGCCAGCCCCGTTGGGGTCTGAGTAGGCCGCATCGGCGTAGGTGCCATCAAAGATTAAGACGTCTGCCCCGCTGGCCAACATCAGCAGATTGGGGTCAACGCTGGGCTGGTTTGGGTCGGTATCGGTGGCATAGACCAGCACGCGATCGCCCCAGCTGACCCGGTAGCCCAGGGCGCTAGTGTGGCGGTTCAGGCCCCAGGGTTCTACCAAAACATCGCCCAGAGCGATCGCGTCTCCTGCCGCAATGTTGTGAAAGGTCATTGCGGCGGCCATCGTTTGCAACGGCTTAGAAAAGTTGGGCCGCAGCATCTGCTCCGTGAGGCGCTGCTTAATGGAAGCTCCATTGAGAGCCTGGGCACCGTAGATATCGAGCTGAGTCGCCGGGGCAAACGCCGGGGCAAAGAAGGGAAAGCCCTGAATTCGATCCCACTGGGTGTGGGTAAAGAAGAGGTGGGCAGCCACGGGCTGCTCTTGGGCCATGAGGTGGCGACCCAGCACCCAAAGGCCGGTACCGCCGTCAAAAATCAGCCGGTGACCGCCCACCTGCACCTCAACGCAGGCCGTGTTGCCGCCGTAGCGCACCGTGTCTGCCCCTGGTGCCGGAATATTGCCGCGCACTCCCCAAAAGGTCAGCCGAAAGGCCTGCGCTGGGGCAGCGTCTCCAGGCTGGGATGCAGCTCCAGGCTGAGCAGTAAACAGGGCATCGGAAGGGCTAACAATATTGGCCATGCAAATTCAACGTTTCACCAAGTTTAGACGGCGATTCATGCGATGCACCCCGACGCCAAACTTAGAGGGTGGTTTCGTCACGCCTGTAGAGGATCCCTCATGAGAGCTTCAATTAGTTTACTCTCCAGATCGAATTTAGTATCCCCAGCCAGTTTCCCTGACGGCCCGCCCCAGGGTAAAGATTCAGCCATTTAACCGATTTCAAACCCAGCTGAGGAGAAATTTTGCCTGTTCGCGGCGAACTACGGCATCAAATCGGGAGGATTGGGCAAATCGTCGTCAGGTTCACCAGCAAAAAGGTGGTACGCATGCCGTAGTCGTTCTAGGGCGCGCTGCCCACGCTTGCGTAGTGTCGCCAGAGATGCCCACTCTTCGCCGGCTGCCACCAGCTTTGCTTGCACCTGGGGCCAGGTTAAGCCTTCAACCACCTTCCACTGAATCAGGTTGCGATCGCCCGGCGACAGAGCGGCGAGGGCTTGCAGCACTGAGGCAATAGCATTTGCAATCGTTTCGTCATCAACCGCCGTCGGGCCACCGCCAGCGGCCTCTTGCTCCATCAGTTCATCAAACGCCACCGCTAGATAGCGCTGGCGATCGCGCTTGCACTCGCGAATGATGTTGTAGGCCGTGCGCCGCATCCACGCCTTGGGCTGGCGAATGTGCTCCTGATTTTGCTGAGTGTATCGAACGCCGCGCAGATAGGCTTCGACGAAAATGTCGATTTCGGTAATGTGAGCTTGCAGCCCAAACTGCTGGATGGTGCGCTTAATAAAGGCTAGTAGCGATCGCGCATGGGGGTTGTTGGGTTTAAGCAGAAGCTGCACATCATGGTTAAACTGCTGCGTTTCTGACGGAGGGTGAGACGGCATAACTCTGGGTAGATGACCAGCGGTTAAGTTCTAAGTGTAACCGCATCATGTTTTCATGAAAGTCAGCTTTACTGGTAGATTTCTGTGCCTCTTCGTAGGAGAAGCTATAGCATCGCTCATGGAGCTAAGCACTAATATTGATGCACCAACTGACTCAACGAACTATTCTCAGATTTCAAAACAGAGTATCTGATACAGAATTCAGAGTTGGTCAAAGCTGAGAAAATAAATATAAAACTGCTATAACTTCGTGCATTCCTTCTACTAATTCATCCTTTAATAAGCGAAGCAAGGGAGCTTTAAACTTTTCCGATCAAGATAAAAATCCTTGAATCCAGGATACTAGATTACCCTTTACACCGTTCAAACTTTCCATCAAGCTGCAATGCTTTACTCCTCTGATTAGCTGAGGGATTTGGGTGTTCATATAAGAGATAGTTTGTGAGCAGAAAAACACGTTTTGAGAATATTTTCGAGTCAATTAATTGATCAATTTGGATATTTACCATCTAAATAAGATAACAACTTTTTGCGTTCTCACCGACGATTCAAAACTGTTTTCAATAGGTCTATTAAAGTTTCTATGCCTGGCCCTATAGGGCTCTCTACCCAATCTAGCAAGGCAGCTACGCGCTCTCCCGTCGAAGCATCTGATCGTGGCAAGTTTCCTCGAGGTGGATTTATGTGAAAAACTACTTCACTAAGCTGATGTGAGGGCAGATTGCTCAAAAAACCATATATTTCGGATCGTTCTTTGGGCACTGCACATGGAGTGTAATTTTCATGTTTTGTAAAGATGTATTCTTGAATACTAGGAACTCCTTTTTCTTTGTCAGAAAAATCATTTACAAGCTCAACTTTTTTGACTTTGAGTCCAAGGACATTAGTTAGTTGACCTGACATGATTAGAAATTCGATGATCTTATATCCCTCAGCTGAACCATCAAGCTCTATAACGATGCTTCCATCTCTAAACCGAATAAGAGTTAGGGAATCATCTCCAGACTGCCATTTTAATTGCGTAACTACAGCCTCTATCAGTTGATAGTCTGCTGATGTGCCTGAAAGTTTTCCTTCAAGGGTTATTTCCCAAGAAACATTACTTTTATTGCTGGGAGCTGAGCTTATGTCATTTCCAAAGGTGTTATCTAACTGGGATGTTTCCTGTATACTTCTCCCTAATCTTCCAAGAAAAGCTGTTCTTGTTTGAATTTCAAGGTGTGATTGGTATTCATTGGGGTAACTAGATGGATCGTTTATAGACTCAAGTGCTAGTTCAGATGATCCAAAAAGTTGATTGCTAATAGCGAAGTAAGCTTGCTGTAATTTTTCTAGAGCCCTCTGTCCCCATGTGTGCAACGTCGCCAGAGATACCTGCTCTTCGCCTTCGGCAATCAAACGGCTTTGTACCTCGCCCCAACTCAGCCCTTCAAGCACCTTCCATTGAATCAGGTTGAGCTCACCCGGCGACAGGGCATCAAAGGCCTGCAAGACAGAGGCAATGGACTGGGCAATCACCCTGTCATCGACCTCAGCAGAGCTAGTTTCCCGGAGGGGGGCCTGCTCCATCAGTTCGTTAAAGGCCACTGCCGAATACCGCTGGCGATCGCGCTTGCACTCGCGAATGATGTTGTAGGCCGTGCGCCGCATCCACGCCTTGGGCTGGCGAATGTGCTCCTGATTTTGCTGAGTGTATCGAACGCCGCGCAGATAGGCTTCGACGAAAATGTCGATTTCGGTAATGTGAGCTTGCAGCCCAAACTGCTGGATGGTGCGCTTGATAAAGGCTAGTAGCGATCGCGCATGGGGGTTGTTGGGTTTAAGCAGAAGCTGCACATCATGGTTAAACTGCTGCGTTTCTGACGGAGGGTGAGACGGCATGACTCTGGGTAGATGACCAGCGATTAAGTTCTAATGTAACGGCATCAAGTTTTCATGAAGCGTGAAGTTTCCCGACGAAGACCCGTGGTTCTCCAAAGACGACCGTGTGACTCTACGACAGAACCACCCGCCGCTCTTCACGCTAGCCGCTCGAACCTATTTGCCTCAGTCCCTCTAAATCCGTTGTTCTAGCCCTATAAAACCGCAAACAAGCCCTAACTACCAGCAGATTTACTCGGTCGTCGCCCATTGTCAGTCTATGGTGACATCGATACCTCATGCCTCACAACGGCGCGGCCTGGCGGCTAGAAGAACGAATTTGATGATGGCTAAGATGCGATCGGCGGCAAGGCATGGCCAAAGGGGTTAACTGTTCGAGCCATGGTTCCGTAAGTGTCGGCATTGGTCAGCGATCGCGCCATTTAGAACTCCACAGCCGTTCTTCCAACCTGTTCTTTAGGTGTGGTCCTGTACGGTTAAGCAAACTCAGAGCAGAGCGGGCCACCCTCTGCGACAATAGGCAGTACTTCTGTCATCGCGATTTGGCTGCCCCATGGCTCATACCATTACCCTGCACGAATCTCATCTGCAAACCCTCGACCTGACCCCGGCTTGGGAGGTGATTGAGCCACTGCTAGCGGAAGGCAAGGTGCTCACCGGCGAGCTTGGGCTACGGTTTGTTGTTGATATCAACCGCGATCCCTCCGACCCCCGTGAGCTGTCAGAGCTGCCGGAGGTGAGGCTGTGGTTTATTCGCCTAGATACCCATTACCCTTGGTTGCCCCTGGTTTTAGACTGGGAGGCAGGCGAGCTAGGGCGCTATGCCGCGATGCTGGTGCCCCATCAGTTCAGCCCTACCGAGGGCATTCGCTACAACCCGGAGGGGCTAGAAATTTTTATGATGGCGAAGATTTTTGTCATCGCCGCCTGGCTCAAGGGGCAAGGCATGACCCAGTACACCCGACTAAAGTTTATGACCCAGATGCTGGGCTACGAGATTGATGATGGGTTGTTTGAGCTGCTGGCCTAAGGAAAAAAATGGGGAAAGGTTTTGGGTTCAAGGTTCAAGGCCTGAGGTGCGGCCCTGCACCTTAAACCATGACTTACACCAAGATTTCGGTGGGAGCCGATCGCTTGGTTTCGTAGTAGCGGCAGGCAAAGTAGCCGACGCTGTAGATTAGCGATGCGTCGGTGGCAATACCCAGCACAGCACCCAGACCCGGAACCAGCTCCACAATGCTCAGCCCCGATTTGACCATGCCACTGGTGGTCGATGACAGCAGCCAGATCGCTAGCACTTCGCCACGGCGATCGTTGTCGGTGGGCGAATAGCCGTAGATGGTGGCAATGCGGTAGATCATATTGGCTTGAAGGGCTGCGACCGCACCGATATCAACCAGGGTGAGAGCAAAGGCCACAGGGGGCACAAAGTTGGTAGCCAAGCCTACGCCAGCGGCTTTGAAGGCGGTTTCGGCCATCACCCGCTGGGCCAGGGTGCGCTTGTTCTCTTGAGGGTACTGCTGACGGAGTTCATCCACCTGCGCTCGCACCTCTACCACATTTACCTGACCCAGCGCCGCTAGCAGCACCCTCATGCCGGGGACCGCCGTGGCGTATTGAATGAAGGGCAAAGTGGCAATCGGGCCGACCACGCTGCCTACGGTGGCCATCACCGGCTCTAAAAAAGGCTGAAGTCTCGACAACACAGCATTGCCAGTGTTGGCAGTCATGTTATCCAGCACCGTGACGACGGCCTGCATCACCTGGGTTACGGCTTGAAAGGTGTCGTGGGTCTGGTAATTTGAATTGCCGCTGGGGGATGGGGTCGTCACGAAAAGTCGCCTCTGGATCGCGTAGCGTTATATCAATTGGATAGCTGATTTTGCAGAGGCGCTGCATCCGTCCTAAGCAAGGTCAAAGGGGCGTAATTAAAAGCTCACCGATTTTGCCTCGGCGTCCGGCACGGGAGTTAATCGCCCGCGCCGCCAAAATCGAGTGCATCGTAAACCCCTGGTAGAGCTCGCGGATAAACTCGCAGTCAGAGTTTGACAGCATCACCCGCTGCCCCTGATTAGCTAAGGTGCGAAACACCGTCGCCAGGCGCTCTTGGTCGGCCCCGGTAAAGCCGTAGCGACTGTAGCCCGTAAAGCTGCTGGTAGAACTGAGGGGATGGTAGGGCGGGTCAAAGTAGACAAAGTCGCCAGGGGAGAGCGATCGCTCTAGCAACGTTTCAAACGAAAAAGTTTGAATCTCAGCGGTTTGCAGCGCCGCTGAGGCCGCCCGCAGCAGCGATGGATCGCAGATGGTGGGGTTTTTGTAACTGCCCACCGGCACGTTGAAATGCCCCTGGGAATTTTCGCGGTAGAGGCCGTTGTAGCAGGTTTTATTGAGGTAGATCAGGCGGGCAGCGCGTTCCACAGGCGATCGCAAGTTTTGCCGCTGGCGCACCTGGTAGTAGTAATCGGGGCTGTGGCGGCGCTGATGATCCCACAGGTGGCGAATCAGCGGTTCGACCCGATCGCGCACGCAGCAGTAAACGTTGACCAACTCGGGGTTAATATCCCCCAGCACCGACCGCCGCGCCCGCCCCACCAGGTGAAAGAACATCGCCCCACCGCCCAAAAACGGCTCGTAATAAGTGTCGATGGCCGTGGGCAAAAACGGCTCGTACTGACTGAGCAAACGACCCTTGCCGCCCGCCCATTTGAGAAAAGGGCGCGCGTGTAGCGTCGGGGGTGCAGAGAGGGCAACTGTCACAGAACTGCCTGAGATCAAATGTACTTGTTTAAAGAATTCCCCAACTATAGCAAAGCTCAGCCGGAGCAACACCCTTTTGTCGTGGGTTAGGATGTAAAACGAGTTAAATTCAGAGTCAGTGCGCTGGGCTTTGCGCGCATTGGCCCCTAAAGCCCCCGGTCTGACACTATGAAAGATTTCTTTGACAATATCTCTCGCTATCCGCGCTACTTTATTTCCTTCACCCTGGGGGTATTTCTCAACGCTGCCCAGCCCCTAGTGCCGCTGCTCAAGCGGCCTACCACGGCGATCGCGCTGATTGGTGCCGTGGTGGCTGGCTTTTTGTTTCTCACCTTTACCATGCGGGCAATGCTGGGCCTAGGTTAATGACGTCACCTTCAGGAGTACAGACCGATGCCAAATAATCGTCGCGTTGAGCGGGTGGCTTCTCTCATCAAACGAGAAATTAGCCAGATGGTGATGCTCGACATCAAAGATGACCGCGTGGGGGCCGGCATGGTCAGCGTTACCGATGTCGATGTGTCGGGCGACCTACAACACGCCAAGGTGTTTGTCAGCATCTATGGCACCCCCGAGGCCAAAGCTGAAACCATGGAGGGCCTCCACGCCGCCACCGGCTTTGTGCGCAGCGAACTGGGCCAGCGGCTGCGGCTGCGACGCACCCCCGAAATCATCTTTAAAGAAGATGTGGGCATGGAGCGCGGCACCAATGTGTTGAACTTAATCAACCAGCTCAGCCAAGAGCGGGCTGCAAAGGGCTTAACCGACGAGTTTTTTGAGGATGACGCAGCCACCCCCGAGGCCGCTTCCCCCGATGAACCCATCCCCGGAGATGAGGAAGAGTGAACCGGGTGAGAGTCAACGACTGGCCCTCTGGGATAAACACCTCGGCCCGGCTGCCCGCCATTGAAGGCTTATCCCTGGCAAAACAAGTGGCCCAAATGGTGGTGGTGCGCGCCTCGGGCCACCTGTTTGACCACGAAATTCGCTACCCCGATTGGGAAGCCGACAGCGCGACGCTCACCCGCTATGTCGAAGAACTGGGCGTTGGCGGGGTGATTTTGCTCGGGGGCAGCGCCGCCGAAGTCGGGCTCAAAACCCAGACGCTTCAGACCCAGGTCCGCATTCCGCTGCTGATTGCCGCCGATGTGGAAGAGGGAGTGGGTCAGCGCTTCAGTGGGGCCACCTGGTTTCCGCCGCCGATGACGCTGTCGGCAGTGGCCGATCGCGACCTCACCGCCGCCCTGGCCTACGCCGAGGCCTTTGGTGCTGCCACTGCCGCCGAAGCGCTGGCGATCGGTCTCAACTGGGTACTGGCCCCGGTAGTGGATGTCAACAACAACCCCGCCAACCCGGTGATTAACGTGCGGGCCTTTGGCGATGGGGTAGAGCGAGTTAGCGCCTTGACCCAGGCCTTTATTCGCGGAGCACAGACCCAGCCGGTGCTCACCGCCGCCAAGCATTTCCCGGGTCACGGCGACACCGCTACCGACTCCCACCTCGATCTGCCGGTGCTGCCCCACAGCCTCGATCGCCTCAGAGATCTAGAGCTGGCACCGTTTCGAGCTGCGATCGCGGCCGGGGTGGATAGCGTCATGACGGCGCATCTCCAAATTCCTGCCTTAGATGCCCGCCTGCCCGCCACCCTTTCGCCCGCCACCCTCACCGGGCTGCTGCGCCAGGAGATGAGTTTTGATGGGCTGATTGTGACCGACGCTCTGATTATGGGGGCGATCGCCAACACCTACGGCCCCTACGAAGCGGCGGTGCTAGCGGTGGAAGCCGGAGCCGACGTGCTGCTCATGCCCGGTGATCCTGAAGGGGCGATCGCAGCGGTAGTAGAAGCCGTGAATCTAGGGCGCATCGACCCAGAGCGCATCACGGCCAGTGTGGAACGCCTTTGGCGGGCCAAGCAAAAGGCGGCTCCGGCCTTGCTGCCCGACGGGGCTGGCCATGCCTGGGAGCACCTGCCACCGCCCCCGGTGAACTTAGCCGCCGTGGCCCAGCCCGCGACGCGTCAGCTTGCTGCCAACATACTCACCGCATCAATGACGGTGCGAGGACAAATCACTCCTGCCACTGCCACCACCCCTGGCGACAATATTGTGATTGTCGATGACGTGGTCAGCTGTCGCTTTTTAGAGCCCACGGCGGCGGCCCTCACCTGGCCCCAGCGCCACCACTACCACCTCAAGCTGGTTGCTACCCAGGGATGCCAGCATTGGCCCCAGGATAAAGGG
Organism: Leptolyngbya sp. FACHB-60; assembly: GCF_014695775.1. Taxonomy (GTDB): domain Bacteria; phylum Cyanobacteriota; class Cyanobacteriia; order Phormidesmidales; family Phormidesmidaceae; genus Nodosilinea. The sequence continues at coordinate 36,024 of NZ_JACJOX010000022.1, forward strand.
AATGGATCGGCTGAGCATGGCCTGCGGCCTAGCCTAGTGCAAATTTTTGTGCGGGGTAACCCCTTTCGCGGTTCCGCCCAACTCCTACAGCTAGCGACGACTTGGCTAGAGACGTTGCGATCGGCCCAGCTGCTGCGCGGAGTTGTGGTCTACGGTAGCCCCTATGCCCTAGAGCAGCTACGACCCTACCTAGAGCAGGTGCCCCACGGCTTTACCTATGGGCAAATGCCCCTGGCCCAGAACTTGATTTTGCCTGCCCTGCTGCCAGAGCCTTTGACAACCGTCACCAGCCGAGAGTTCACCGACTAGTTTGGTAGATCTAAGCCGGACTTGCACTGAGCAGGTGTTGTCAGCGGGTTTTCGTTCTTCAACTTTCGCTCTTCTTTACTGCTGCGTCCCCGCTGCTATTCATCAGCGAACGTAAAGGGTCGTGTCAGATTTCTATATTTTCATTGCTCTGCATTGAGCAAACCTGGGCAGTTACACCATGCTGAATGTATCGCTTGCTACCTTTTGGTGCAGTCATGTTCTCTGAGCTATCCCAAGCGCCCCGCTATTGCCTCGATGACGAGTCACCCTGGCTCAAAGGTATTGACCCGCTGCGTCGCTACTGGATCGGCGTCAACGGTGACCCGCGATCGCTGCGGGTGATGTCAGGGTTCGCGACCCAGAGCGAAGAGGCCTTTAAGCAGGCGATTCGCAACTTCAGAAGCTTAGCAATTGGTCAAGAACTGATCCTGCCCACTGGATTGAGCGATCGCCTCACAATTCACTGCGTGGCCGAAAATTGCTACGCGATCGCCGATTGTTTGACCGAGGCCGAGGTGTGGCACCTATTCGACACCGAATCGCTAGAATCGCTGCTGTTGACGGCTCACCCCGACTGGCAATGTGCGCCCCAGCATTTGAATCTGGGGCGATCGCTGCTCACTGCCGCCTGGGGTCAGCCATCGGTGCCTAGAGCCGCCTAGGGCACTGGCCCTAATCGCGATCGAGCTGAATTAGCTCTTGCAGCGACGCCATCAGCTTGATTTCAGCCGACTGAATAGTGTCCGCCGCCGTCAGCGCAAACGTCCAGCGCACGCTGACAGTGAACAGCAGCGTCTTGACATGACCTTTGACCACTACGCATTGGGTGCCGTCAGCGTCCATTTCACTCTCAACCTCGGCCGGCGTAGCGCGCATAGAGACGGCTTCAGCTTGCAGGTAAGTGTAAATGGCCTCGGCCCCTACAATCGGTTCTTCAAAAGGAGCTAGCAGAACCCCATCGGCTGCAAACAGGGCCGCTACAGCGCGGTAGTCTTCAGCGTTGAAGCCCGCAAAGTATCCGTCAACGGCAGAGGACACCGTCCCTAGGTTTAGGGGTGCTTCAGCGGTGCGAGTGGCCATAGTCATCCTCCAGAGATGAATAGTTTTACGATACGGGGCTAAACCAGGTAGAGCGTCTATCCCTTGACAGAGCAAATAAAAATTGAGTTCCCTAGGGGCACTCTGCGATCGCCCGATCGCGGTTCTGAGCCAAGGAATTGGCCACAGCCGGTAAAGCTTGAGCTAGAGCGGCCCAAAATACGGGGATTCAGGCCCATCGGGCATTTTTTCATTTTTCGCTTTTCTATCTTTGTTCGTTTGCTACAGCGTTTCAGAAGGAGCGATCGCCCGCAAACGAACGTTCTGGGAGAAAATAGGGGGGCTAATTTGCCGATCTGTCCTTTACTCCCAAGCTCAGCTGTGACCCAAGCCATGCCCGTTGCCACCGCTCAAGACTGGTCAGCCCTTTTGCAACGCCTCATTCTAGGGGAATCGCTCAGCCAGGATGAGGCCGAAACCCTGATGCGCGGCTGGCTCAGCGAAGACATTCCCGAGGTGGTGTCGGGCGGGCTGCTAGCGGTGCTCCAGGCCAAGGGCGTCTCCGCCGATGAGCTGGCGGGCATGGCGCGGGTGCTCCAGGGGCAGTCTCTCGGGGGCGAAGGCAAAATTCACCATCTCACCCCCTGCATCGACACCTGCGGCACCGGCGGCGATGGGGCTCACACTTTTAATATTTCCACCTGCGTCGCGTTTGTCGCGGCGGCAGCAGGGGTGCGGGTGGCCAAGCACGGCAACCGCTCCGCCTCTAGCAAGGTGGGGTCGGCCGATGTGCTCGAAGCCCTCGGCGTCAACCTGGGGGCCAATCCCGAGCGGGTCAAGGCGGCGCTAGATGAGGTGGGCGTCACCTTTTTATTCGCCCGAGGCTGGCACCCGGCGATGAAAGCGGTGGCCCCCCTGCGCAGCGCCCTCAAGGTGCGCACGGTGTTTAACCTGCTGGGGCCACTGGTAAATCCGCTACAGCCCACTGGCCAAGTAATTGGCGTTTACGACGTGGCCGTAGTGCCCGCCATGGCTGGGGCGCTAAACCAGCTGGGCATTCCCCAGGCGATCGTGCTCCACGGCCGCGAGCGGCTGGATGAAGCCGGGCTGGGCGACAAAACTGATATCTCGGTAGTTGAGAACGGCCAGGTCACGAGTGCCGTAATCGATCCTCAGGCTCTAGGCTTAGCGGCTGCTCCCCTCAACGCCCTGCGTGGCGGCGAGGTGGATGAAAACACCGCCATTCTGACCGCTGTTCTCCAGGGCAAAGGCACCCAAGCCCAACGAGATGTGGTGGCGTTGAACGCGGCCCTGGCGCTGAAAGTGGGCGAAAAGGTTCATGGGGATAGCTTAGAAGACTCCATTGCCGAGGGCATCAGCCTGGCCCAAGACATTCTGGCCAGCGGGGCCGCATGGGACAAACTGCAAGCCCTAGTGATGTTCCTCGCTTAAGGTTTCTGCTAGCTTCGACTCCGCTTAGTCAACAGAACTGTCAGCCGTCAGGGAATTGCCAGCAGGGGATGTGCTCGACCCGACGGCTGCCGCAGGCGCAGGCAATATTTTCGTCGTCCGAGGCCATCCAAGTCTCGTCGCAGTCGCGGCAGTGGCAAAGAATATTGTTCAAATTGGCCTGAGCCAACCCAAAGCGCCAGTGCTCTAGCTCGTCGGGGGTGAAGTGGGAAGAGGAGTCAGGCATCGTGGATTTTGAAGTGGCGATTTTGGATCAAAAGACTGGATGCGATCGCTAGAAACCTGAGTTATTCCTTACCCATTCCAGCATGATCGGCAGTTTGCGGGCTACAATTACGCCGCCTAAAAACCCCATGCCATGGCCGACCCATGACTTGCCTCGCTGGAGCGGCAGTAGCCCCCATAGAGCGCTGCCGTAGAGCAGGCCAACGATGACGGCAGCCGCGATCGCCCCCGGGCTGCGCTCAAAGTAGCCCCGCAGCAGCAGATAGCCCAGGTAGCCAAACACAACACCGCTGGCCCCCAGGTGGCGAGTACCGGGGCGGCCCAGCAGCCAAATGCCCACGCCGCTAAACACCCAGCAAAACACTGTGACTAGCCCCAGCACCTCTAGCCCCTGAAGCAAAATCACGGTGCCCAAGATGACCAGGGGGCCAGAGTTGGCGGCTAGGTGGCCAAAGTCGCCGTGGAGCAGGGGAGCCACCGCAATGCCCGGCAGCCCATCTAGGCTGCGGGGGGCAATGCTGAGTTTGTTCAATACCCGCCGCCCGGTGACAAAATCCACCACGGCGAGTGCCCACATCAGCGCCAGCAGGTAGGCCAGCAGAGAGATTCCCTGGCGAAAGCCGTCGGGTAAGACAATTTGGTCGAAGGAAAACAAGGCGATCGCAGCCGCAAATAAACTCACGCCCCTCAGGCTAGCACCTGGGCCAGCACCGGGTTCAAGTATTGGACTAACTGGGTGCCATCGACCCCCAGTTCGGTGCGATCGCAGGCGGCAGCGCGAGCCCCCTGGCCATGCCACCAGGCTCCGACTAACGCCGCATCCAGCGATGAATCTAGGGAATTGTCGGCATCTGAAGCCAGATTCTGGGCCAGCAGACCACCGATTAAACCAGTCAACACATCGCCACTACCGCCCCGAGCTAGAGCTGGGGTGCTTTCGGGCACATACCAAAGGGTGCCGTTAGGATGGGCGATCGCCGTACAAGCCCCCTTCAGCAGCACCACCGCTCCACTCTGCGCAGCGGCCTGCTGTGCCGCTGCGCCGCTATCTCCAGAATTCTCTAGCAGTTCAGGAAACAGCCGCTTAAATTCGCCTCGATGGGGCGTTAACACTGTGGGTGACTGCCGCTGTTTCAGGGTTTCAATCGTGCCTAAATCCGCTAAGACATTGAGGCCATCGGCATCGAGCAAAAGAGGTGTCGGACTCTGCAAAACAGCCTGGACTGGCTCAGTGGCCTGGCGGCTCAGCCCTGGCCCGCAGGCGATCGCGCTGTAGCGGCTGAGGTCTAGACTGTCAGGCAGCTGGGCGATCGCCCCTTCTTCAGTTTCTGGGCAACCCACTACTAGCGCTTCAGGAATTTGAGCCACTACCATCAAGCGCAGCGATTCGGGCACTGCTAGGGTGAGCATCCCCACGCCGCTTGCTCTAGCCCCCAACGCTGCCAACAAAGCTGCCCCGGCGTAGGGCCGCGACCCCGCCACCAGCAGCAAATGCCCCACTCGATACTTGTGGGTATTGGGCTGGCGCGGCAGGGGCAGCTTTTCGCGGATGGTCGCTAGGGTGGCCCGCCGTACCGAGGCTGTGCTCTCCAATACTGCCGCTGTGGCCTGGGGGGGAATATCAAAGCCGATCAGATGGGGCTGCCCCAGATACGCCAGCGCTTCCTCCTGGCAAAAGGCCCGCTTCCACAGGCCCAGGCAGAGCGTGTGGGTAGCCCGCACCGCTGTGCCCAGCGCCTCGCCCGTATCCGTGTGCAGTCCCGAGGGCAGGTCAATGCTGACCACCGGGCAATCGGCCCCATTGATCGCCGCCACCGCGTCGGCCATGGCCCCCTCGACCGAGCGCTTTAGGCCAAAACCAAACAGTCCGTCGATTAGCACATCGTAGGGGGCTAGCCCTGCCATCGCTTTCACGATTGGAATGCCCAAATACTCCGTAAACCGCAGGTGGTCAGCGGTCAGCGGCTTCAAGCGATCGCCAGGGCTGCACACCTGCACCCGATAGCCCTGGACGGCCAGTTCGCGCGCCACCACCAGCGCATCGCCGCCGTTGTGCCCTGGCCCCGCCACCACAGCAATCCGGGGATAGCGCTGGAGCGGAAACTGAGTCACCACCCAGGCGGCAATGCGGCCCGCCACCTTTTCCATTAGCGCGGCCACGGGCATACCAGCCTCAAACAGGCGGCCTTCAATGGCCCGCATTTGCTCAGCGGTGACGATGCGATCGCGAAATTCACAGCTCATGGGCTTATCAACAAACAGTAGGCGATGGACTCTCAATACAATCCATCGCCCATTGATCCTATTGGTTTATCGCCCAGGGATATCTACCGTTCAAAGAAAACCCGGCTATTGCCAAGGCCAGATTGGCGATAAAAATCATTCCAACGGTTGGCCAGCCCGCGATCGGCAAAGGGGCCAACAGCGACGTGGGGTCCCCGGGGTTCTGTGCGCTGCTGCACGCGATCGGGCGGGGTTCCGAGTTGAATCACCTGGCTGCTCACGGTGCCTAAGCTTGAAGCGTCAGTGGGAATCACCACGTAGTAAGGCGCGCTAGCCGAATCAGTCATCGGCGGAGCCGTAGTCGGCGGTGCCATTATTTCCCCAGCGGGCGGTGCGGCCGGCACGCCATAGTTAAGCTCTTGACCAAACTCCACATTCCCCGCAGTCGAAGGCACCGCAGCGACACCCGGCGGCAGGGCTGGCACGGGCACAGCCGTCACCGCCGCCTGGGAAAACGCCGCATCGGGTAGGGGCGGCAAATCGCCGTTGGAAGCATAGACGTTGTTGGGTAACCCAGCCGTCTGAGAATAGTAAGGCACAGCCGCCGCCACCTGGGCCATCTCAGCCCTGACCCCAAGCGTTCCCAGATCGGTAATGCGCTGCTGGGCATTGCCGGTCATGTTAAACCGCCCCGCCTGAATGACCGATCGCCCCTGAAACGAGGTACGAAAGGCTGTTGGCTCCACCAGACGCACCTGACTCAGCGTAGCTTCGCTGGTGTCGCCAACGTAGATTAAATACTGCTGACCGCTAGTGGGCACCTGCTGGGGCATAGCCGCCCCAGGCACCGGCACTGCCCCAGCGGGTAGCGGCGGCACAACCTCATAGCCTTGGGTCATACCCTGGGGCGCTGTGCTGATTACCGCAGTGGCCGCGATCGCGATCGCCGCCGACATTTTTAGAGGCAGCCCGCGCCCGCAACCACTCCATAACCCCAACAAACTGTTCTGCATTGCCATCACGACTCCTGCCCATTGCTCGTATGGTGAACCGGTAGACGGTCAAGCATCAACGACTTTTTGCCCGTCCTCTATATGCCTTGAGGATATTAGCGCAGATTTTAAAAACCGCATCGTTCTAGCCAAAAGATTTGGCCAGCACAGACTATCCACCGCTTCGGTGATGCAGATCACCAGTTACAGGCTGCAACATCACTGGAACAGAGGCCTGTGAGTCACCTAGGGAGGTTGTGACATTTCTTACTATAGATGCAACCTGCAACAGTAAGCGCTATGGCCAAGCCCTGCGGCAAACCCCTCAAAAACAACCCGTTCACGACCCAACGCGATCCACACACGGGGGAATGGCACGTGGTAAAGACCCACCCCAGGAGTCGCCGATAATTCCTGGGGATGACCATAGCAAGAATTCTGATCAGACCGCTGTACCTGGTCAGACTCATCCCTACGTCCTTAGCCGTGTATCTGCGATCGAGAAGGAAGTAAGTCTTCAAACCGCTTTGACCAGAGTAAGGAAGTAAGTCTCCAAACCGCCTTAACCAGAGCTAGGATCGCTGGGCTATAGTGTGGGCTCATTCCGTCTGCGGAACGCCTCACCACTGCCATGCGCCAACTCTATCCCCCCATTGAGCCCTACCATACCGAATATCTGGCGGTATCAGAACGGCATCGGCTCTACGTAGAGCAGGTCGGCAATCCCAAGGGCAAACCGGTGGTGTTTTTGCACGGCGGGCCTGGGGGTGGCAGCAACCCCACTTATCGGCAGTTTTTTGATCCTGAGCGCTGGCGCGTTGTGCTGTTTGACCAGCGGGGCTGCGGCAAAAGTCTGCCCCGCGCCGATTTAGAAGACAACACCACCTGGGCATTGGTCAGTGACATCGAGAAAATTCGCGTTCATCTAGGTATTGACCAGTGGACCGTGTTTGGCGGTAGCTGGGGCAGCACCCTGGCCTTGGCCTACGCCCAGACTCACCCCGATCGCTGCCAGGGGCTAATCTTGCGCGGCATTTTTACCCTGCGCCAGCGAGAGATTAGCTGGTTTTACCAATCAGGGGCCAGCTTCCTCTATCCCGATGCCTGGGAGCAGTATCTCGCCCCTATTCCTGAAGCCGAGCGCGATGATTTGGTCAAGGCCTACCACCGCCGCCTCACCAGCGACAACATTGAAGAACGACTGACCGCCGCCCGCGCCTGGGCCGTGTGGGAAGCCAGCACCAGCAAGCTTGTGCAAGACCCCGACCTGTTGCACCACTTCAGCGCAGACGAGTTTGCCGTCGCCTTTGCTCGCATCGAGTGTCACTACTTTATCAATCGAGGCTTTTTCGAAACCGACGACCATATCCTTAGCCAGGTACACCGCATTCGCCACATTCCCGGCGTCATCGTGCAGGGTCGCTACGATGTGGTATGCCCCGCCACCACCGCATGGGAACTGCACCGGGCTTGGCCCGAAGCTCAGTTTGTCATGGTGCAAGAGGCTGGCCACTCTGCCATGGAGCCAGGCATTGCCAATGCGCTGATTGAGGCGACGGATGAGTTTGCGCGGCGGTGAGGGGAGGAGTTAAGGGAAAGTTTTGAGTGTTTAGTTTTGAGTTTTGAGGTCTTGATCCTTAACCCAAACTCAAAACTCCTCATCCCCTTGGCCTCATCACCCCAACACTCGACGGGCAATCCACCGCTGCACGCTCCACAGCCCTCCGGCAACTATGGCCCCCAGCCACAGTCCCCGCCCTAGCTGGGTTTGCCCGTCGAGCAAGCACCATCCACCAAGCACTGCCAAGCCGAGAGTGCTGCCCGCTACGGTTGTGAGCATGGCATGCAGGGCGTTGTGGGTAGCAACGACCTGGGCCGCCAAATTTTCGGGGGGTGCGCCTGCGGCTAAGGCTTTAGAGGCGGCCTGAAATGACTCATAGTTAGCGGCTTCGACCTGATAGTAGGTACCTAGCTCGTCATCCCGCAAAGCCGAGACGGTGTAGAGACCAAACTGCTTGGCCTGAGCGATCGCATCGCGAATTTGCTGCCGGGTGGCGATTGGCCCTAGAGCCTCAAACACCGACTGGCGGTAGACCCCGGTTTTGGCCATGGCCAAGACGCGATCGGTGATGTCTAGGGTAGAGGGAGAGACGGCATTCACGGGGTTTATCCACTCCTGGGCAGGCCGGGGCGATCGCCCGCTGGACCGGTCTTCGACCAACGCCCAACTTGTACTACTTGATAGTACAGAAAAACAGCCATTAACCTACCTATTGCAGGGGCAGACTGCTGACGAAGTTTGCGTCTCACCCGCTCAACGGCCTCATTCCACCACCGGCTCTCCCTACCCGATCCAACCCATCAGTCCGTAGGCCAGGGCCGCGCTCCCCAGCGGCACCGTGAGGTTGTCGAGGCCATAGAGCGAGAGCGTCTCTAGCAGGGTGGCGGCGATCGCCACCACCACAGCCGTTCCCCACACTGCCCCTGTAAACCCCGCCGTCAGCCCCAGTACCAGCAAAACCACCAGAAAGCTAGCCAAGGCCATGGTCAAACTGCCCTCCCAACTCTTCTGGCTACCCAAAACCCTGTAGGGATGGCGGCCAAAGTTTTGCCCCACTAGGGCAGCCAAGCCATCGCCCCAGGTCATAACCAAAATGCCGAGAGCAGCGTACTGGGGTAGACCCAAGGGCCAGAAAACCGCTGTCAGTACGCCAATGCTGATAGCGTAAAAAAAAGTACCCAGACTGTTGCGTCCTACACCGTCAACCCCCGGCAAAATCGGCAGCCGGTACGACAGCAGCGCTACGCAGCTGAATAGGACAGAGGCCGCTATACCCATCCAAGCAGGAGTATGCAGCCACCAGGCCAGCAAAATCACGTGACCTGCCCCAATATGGACGATTTTTCGGGTAATTTCGGTAGCGAAGTGGCCGGTCCGGCGCACCCCTTCGGCTACTCCCCCAACTACTGCTAGCCAGGCGGCTACCAGTCCAATTTGCATAAGCGCAGTAGCCATCATGGCAGGGGAAGCAAGTATAGTGGTGTGGGACTTCTAGACCTTACTACACCAACTTCCTATGGATAAACCCTATAAGCGAGTGCTGCTAAAACTTAGCGGTGAAGCCCTCATGGGCGACATGGATTACGGCATCGATCCTAACGTAGTAGAAGCCATCGCGGCCGAGATTGCCGAGGTGATTAAAGAAGATATTGAAATCGCTGTGGTGGTGGGTGCAGGCAACATCTTTCGCGGCATTAAAGGCTCGGCTGCCGGGATGGATCGAGCCACTGCTGACTACATTGGCATGATCGCCACAGTGATGAATGCCATGACCCTGCAAGACTCGCTAGAGCGAATAGGGGTGCCGACTCGGGTGCAGACGGCGATCGCGATGCAAGAGGTCGCCGAGCCCTACATTCGCCGCCGTGCCATTCGCCACCTGGAGAAAAACCGGGTGGTTATTTTTGGGGCAGGCTCCGGCAATCCCTTCTTTACCACTGACACTACCGCTGCGCTGCGGGCGGCGGAGATCAACGCCGAGGTGGTGTTCAAAGCGACCAAGGTTGACGGCGTCTACGATTCTGATCCTAAAATTAATCCTAATGCCAAGCGCTTTCGCACCCTCACCTACGGGTATGTGCTGCAGAACGATCTAAAAGTGATGGACAGCACCGCGATCGCCCTCTGTAAGGACAACAACATCCCTATCATGGTATTTGACCTGTCGGTGCCTGGAAACATCAAGCGGGCGCTAATGGGCGAATCTATCGGCACGATTGTAGGAGAGTCTTGTAATGTCAGTTGACGATATTTTGCTTGAAACCGAAGACCAGATGCAGAAGTCTATTAAGGCGACTCAGAACAACTTCAACACGATTCGCACGGGGCGCGCCAACGCCTCGTTGCTCGATCGTATCGAGATCGACTACTACGGTGCCCAGACTCCCCTCAAGCAGATGGCCAACATCTCCATCCCCGACTCCACTACGCTGACGATTCAGCCCTACGACGCCAGCAGCCTAACCACCATCGAAAAAGCGATCTCGTTGTCTGACGTGGGCCTCACCCCTAACAACGATGGCCGGGTGATTCGCCTCAACATTCCGCCCCTGACCAGCGAGCGCCGCAAAGAGTTTGTCAAAACAGCGGGCAAAGTGGCTGAAGAAGGGCGCGTCTCCATTCGCAACCAGCGCCGCAACGGCATCGACGCGGTTAAAAAACTAGAAAAGGCCAGCGACATCTCTGAGGACGAGTCGCGCGATGCCCAGGACGAGATTCAAAAGCTCACCGATAAATACATCGCTCAGCTCGACGAAGCCCTAGCCGCCAAAGAGAAAGACATTATGACCGTGTGAGATTTCAATTGTAGAGACGTGATCGATCGCGTCTCTACGGAGTATTTCTTACGTCGCGCATTTCGGTCTAACAAAGTAGGCAAAGTGCATTGGGTAGCCCTCGGAGTAGAGCTTATCGACTCGGTTTTGGGCAATTTCTAGGCTTTGAAACACGTCTAAAACGGTTTCTCGGCCGTTGGCATAGCGAACGCAAAGTTCCCAAATCATGGCGTTTTCCCTAATGGCAGTCCAAGGCAGCGATAGCGGGCCTGGCTTTACGATGGCTTTATGCAGGCTGGGTGTCTTCATCCTAGGTTTATCGCTTCAGGATGTACTCCGAGAAATCCACGAACTTAGACCTTTCAGATATTTGGGGCTTGGCATATCTGAATTCCCTTGCCCCGGTTGACGCTCCCCGACAGCCCTGTTAGATTGCAGATACGTTTCAGCTCATCCGCAGCAATGACCGCATCCGTCAGAGCATTTTATTTTTGGTGGCAGCTGTCGGTTCACAGGTCGTGAGCACCTTTTGTGTTGCCAACCTTGTGAACCGCAGAGCTTACCCTCTGCGGTTTTGTTTTTTGGTTTAATTCGTTAGCCCTTTTTGCTTTAGCCGCTATGCAAATTTTCACCATCAATTGGTACTACGGTTTTTTTTACACCACCGGGTCAGGCTTGTGGTGATAGGTCTTCCTATGCCCTTTACCTGACCCGGAGCCTCTAGCTCCGGGTTTTTTGTTTTCTATTGCGATCGCCCCGTTCTTTATCCACTTTTCTCACCATGAAAGACGCTGTTTTGACCCGCAAATCTAGCCTTGAGCACCGCTCGGTGGTGGCTCTGACCGATACCGTTGCCATCGGCGGCGACACCCTGCTGATTGTGGGCGGCCCCTGCGCCGTTGAAAGCGCCGAGCAGATGGAGCAGGTGGCCCACCATCTGGCCCCAACCCCCGTGCAGGCGCTGCGGGGCGGGGTCTTCAAGCCGCGCACGTCACCCTACGCATTCCAGGGCATGGGGGAAGCCGGGCTGCGCATTCTGGACGACATTCGGCAGCGGTTTCAGATGCCGGTGATCTCCGAGGTGATGGCGATGGATCAAATTCCAGCAATGGTGACCCAGGTGGATGTGTTGCAGGTGGGCAGCCGCAACATGCAGAACTTTGACCTGCTCAAGGCTCTAGGTCGCATCGACAAGCCGGTGCTGCTCAAGCGTGGGCTAGCGGCCACTGTCGAAGAGTTTGTCATGGCGGCGGAATATATTCTTAGCCACGGTAACCCCAACGTGATTCTCTGCGAGCGGGGCATTCGCAGCTTTGATACCTACACCCGCAACGTGCTGGATCTGGGGGCAGTAGTAGCATTAAAACAACTCACTCACCTGCCGGTGATGGTGGACCCCAGCCATGCTGCTGGCAAGCGGGAGCTGGTGCCCGATCTGGCGCGGGCGGCGATCGCCGCTGGGGCCGACGGGCTGATTGTCGAGTGCCACCCGGTGCCCCATGAGTCTGTGTCAGATGCGCGCCAAGCCCTTACCCTAGAGGAGATGACTATGCTGGCTGACAGTCTCGAACCCCTAGCCATAGCTCTGGGTCGTCGCTTAGCTAGATCAGTGGTCACTGGCACCGCTCTACAGTCATCAGATCGGGCTCTGGAAGAGACTGCGATCGCCGCCTAAATCAGCGTCATCAGCATTCGCAATAGGTGTCATTAGCAAAGACCGCTGTCATTGGGCTTCATATTTTGTTACAACATAAGGGGAATTAGGTTGGTAATAACCTCTATGTTTGGTGGCTTTACCGGGTTTCAGTCCAAAGGATCCAATGACTTTGGCGAAAGGATGATTAACTCTGTGGCTACCCAGTCGCTGCGTCACCTATTTAGCCGCAGCGATGCTGTGGAAGTAGCGGTGCGCTGCTCTCCCTCCAGCAAGCTTCTTCAGGGCACCATTGACAGTTTTCGTATGGAAGGGCGTGGCCTTGTAATTCGCAAAGAATTTGAGGCCGCCGAGATGATGTTTGAGACCGATACAGTGTCGATCGACGTCGGGTCGGCGATCGGCGGCAAAATTCGCCTGCGCCAACCCACCCAGGCGGTGGCCCAGGTGACGTTGAACGAAGACGCCATCAACCGCGCCTTTGAGGCCGAGCTGGTGCGCCAGCACCTCGAAGGGGTTACTGATGAGGCGGTCACCTCGCTCTCGGGGGGCGACCCTGTCACCTTTCGGGATATCAACATCACGCTGTTGCCCGACCAGGCCGTCAAAATTACGGCTAAGACCGATTTGCCCAACCACAAAGATGTGCCCATTCAAATGTCGGCCCAGGTCACGGTCGAAAAGCGGCGGCGAATTATTTTTGCCAACGCAGAATTTTTGCCCGAGGGCGTTCCCGAAGCGCTGACCTCGATCTCGGAGACTCTAACCAAAGGCTTTGCGGAGGTGCTCAACCGCATGGTCGACTTAGAGCGTTTTAACCTCGATGGGGTGCTGCTGCGGGTCAACCGCCTAGAAACTCAGGGTAAACAGCTGGTGTTTAGCGGCTACGCCCAGATCGAGCATTTCCCCGGCACGATGTAAAGGTTTCAGGTTCGAAGTTTAGGCCACCCTTAAACCCTGCCCTTGAACCTGAAACCTTGCTTGGCCAGTATCATAGTTGGGTTCTTGGGTTAGGCATCGGCGCTATGGGTAACTGGTTTACGGCGGGGGGCGTGGTCATGTGGCCACTGCTGCTGTGTTCGCTGCTGACCCTGACCCTTGCCGTGGAGCGAGGCTGGTTTTGGTTGCAAATTGGCCGTCAGCAGCGGGGGCTGGTGCCCCAGGCCCTCAGCACCTTTAGCCAAAACCCCCAGCGGGCGATCGCCAAACTCAAGCAGCACCAGCAGTTGCCCATTGCCCGTATCTTTCTGGCCGCCCTCACCTTAGGTGACGCCACCCCCGAAGAATTTCGCCTAGCCCTAGAGAGCGCCGCCCAGGCCGAGTTGCCGGTGCTGAAACGATTCCAAACCCTATTTGAAACGGTGGTAGGGGTGGCACCGCTGTTGGGGTTGCTCGGGACGGTGCTAGGCCTGATGCAGACGTTTTCGACCCTTCAATTGGGTGATACCGGTGGCCCGGCCGCCAGCGGCGTCACCGCTGGGGTAAGCGAAGCCCTGATCTCTACGGCGGCGGGGCTGGTCGTTGCTCTAGTGGCGCTGCTATTGACCAACCTGTTTCAGGGCCTGTATCGCCGCCAGCGGGCCTTTATTCAAGAGGCTGGAGGTAAGTTGGAGATTCTCCATCGCCGCGCCCAGCGCCAGGGATCGATTAGTTCCAATGTCTTTTTGCCGGGGAGCCTGCCGTGAGGGGTGATGGTCTTGGGAGGTCGGGATCAGCCCAGTACGCAGCGGTGATTGTGGTGGGAGCTGGGGCGGCAGGGCTATTTGGGGCGATCGCCTGTGCCGAGGCTAACCCTGGCCAATCCATCCACATCTTTGAGGCAGGCCGTGACCCCCTAGCCAAGGTGAGAATTTCGGGCGGGGGCCGCTGCAACGTCACCCACGCCTGTTTTGACCCAGCAGTGCTGGTTAACCACTATCCCAGGGGCGATCGCGCCCTGCGCGGTCCCTTTAGCCGCTTTCAGCCTCGCGACACGGTGGAGTGGTTTGAGCAGCGCGGGGTGCGGCTCAAGACCGAAGCCGATGGCCGCATGTTTCCGACCACCGACGACTCAGGCACCATCGTTGACTGCCTGCTGGGAGAAGCCCGGCGGTTGGGCATTCAGTTGCACACCAGCCAGGCGATCGCCCAAATTCACCACGACGACGATGGCTTTTGGCTGACGACTAGGGCTGGGGCTGAGTGGCACTGCGATCGCCTACTGTTGGCCACTGGCAGCAGCCCCGGCGGCTACCGGCTGGCCCTCAAGCTCGGTCACGACCTGGTACCGCCTGTGCCCTCGCTATTCACCTTCAACATTCCCGACTCGGCTCTGCACGACCTGGCCGGGGTTTCGGTTGAGACCGTGCAACTCAGCCTGGCTGTCGAAAATTCTCCCGCCCTGACCCAGAGCGGCCCGCTGCTGATTACCCATTGGGGGGTGAGTGGCCCGGCGGTGCTCAAGCTGTCGGCCTACGGGGCGGTAGGGCTACACAGCCAGCGCTACCGAGCGACGCTGACCGTGAACTGGTTACCGGCCCTCAAGCAAGACCAGGTGCGGCAGAAGCTAATGAGCCTCAAGCAAGAGCAAGGCAAACGGCAGGTGGCAGCGTTTTCGCCGTTTCCAGAACTGTCACGGCGGTTATGGCAGTATTTGATTCAGCACCGGGCCAAGTTGACTACTCAGCTAAACTGGGCCGACCTATCTAAGGGGCAGGTGCAAGCGCTGGTGACGGAGTTGACGCGGGGGGAATATGCGATCGCAGGCAAAGGTGTCTTCAAAGACGAATTTGTCACCTGTGGCGGCATTCCCCTGCCCGAAGTCAACTTCAAAACCCTGGAGAGCCGCCGCTGCCCGGGGCTGTACCTGGCGGGCGAAATTCTCAATATCGACGGCATCACGGGCGGTTTCAACTTTCAAAACGCCTGGACTACGGGCTGGCTAGCTGGGCAAGCGATGGCAGCAGCGATGAGCTAACGATAGAACCATAGTTCCACTGGGCAGCATTGTCATAACTCAAGAGCAAGCCAATGCTTTAGAGAAGAGCTAGCAGCCCAATTCTGGGTCTGGCAGATCTTGGTAAAGTTATAGGCGCAGCGATCGCGGCCCTGTTTCTATCTATCGCGCTCAAACGGGCTTAGGGAGCGCAGGCCCTAGCCCGCCATGCAGGATCAACCTTTTGATATAGAGCAGTGTCAGGGCTAGCGGAGATGATAATGCTAGGGAAATAGCGGTTTGGTGCGATCGCTGCTGCCCCCACAAACCCTCAAACAGCATTATGGTGTACTCAGACAACCTAAACTTTCTTGATGAGCAAGACGTTTAAAGCCGGGTTGATGAGTTTATGCCTTGGCGGGGTGCTGCTTTTGACAGCATGTAATGACCCTCAGCCACCCGTTATGGACCAGCCCAATACCAATACTCTCAGCGAAACCAGCGAAACTCTGAGCGAAGATGTCAACAACCTGAACCGAGGCAGCGGAGCGCAAATCATCGCGCTGGGCGATAGCATCACAGCGGGGTTCGGCATTGGTCCTGAGGCCGCCTACCCAAACCTGCTCAGTCAAACCTTAGACTTACCCATTGTCAACCAGGGTAGAAGTGGCGACACCACTGAAGCAGCGCTAAATCGCTTACAACAAGATGTCATAGCAGCTGATCCTTGGTTAGTGATTGTCGGGCTAGGCGGCAATGACTATTTAAGACAAGTTCCACCCTCCCAAACCGAAGCAAACCTGCGGCAAATTGTGACCCGCCTGCAACAGGTGGGGGCTATTGTAGTGATATTAGGTATGGATATTAGCCCCTTTAGTAGCAACTACGAAGGGTTATATCAGCGAGTAGCAAACGATACCCAGGCCCATCTCATTCCTGGGGTTTTAGAAGGTCTAAACGATCCGCGTTATCTATACGATCAAATTCATCCCAACCAAGCTGGACAACGAATTTTAGCAAATCGCATTGCTGAAGGATTGCAGCCGCTTTTACGAGACGCGACACTGCCTCCTCATCTATCCAATCAGCGACAGAATTAAAGTAATGGGTAACGACCAAGCCGTAGGGCCTGGTTGAACTTTTAACGTAACCTCGGTTCAGAGACAGTACCATCCTGTTCTGGATGTTGGCAGATTCTCTCACTGGTAGCGACGTTAGCTTCAAGCGCATCATTCTATGGGGGCACGCCGCTAGTGGACAGATATGTACCCTGCTTGGAATGGCATTGGGTACGTATCCACGTTTAACTAAAGTATTCGTTGCTCCAACCGTCTGCACCTTAATAACTATCAACGCCGTGAAGACATTTTCTGAAGCTGTTGCCATTGGCAAAGTAACCACTGCTGAGGCCTTAGATATTTTCGACAGTCTTGACACCGTCGCTGTCAGTGACATGATTGGCCCATGGCAAGGGTCGAGCTTTCCGACCGATCATCCCCTCGATGGGGCCCTCGAAGCCTATCACTGGCACGGCAAGCGGTTCGACACCCCAGAGCACGTTCATCCACTCATTTTTAAGACCATGGATGGCAACACGGCCAGCGTCAATCCACTTTGGACTTTGCCACTAGTTAGCTGGATTGATCGATTGCCAATTCCAAAGTCAGAGGCGATGGGAAATATCTTTCAGGCCAGCCTTTTTTTGTTTTCCACCAATCAATCTTGTGCGCGGCTTCGCCCGGTCATTTATCGAGGTAAAGAGACCGCAACGATGATCTACGACAGTCTTCCGATCAACGATATTTTTCGCAAGGTGGATGATCGGACGGTGCTAGGCCTAATGGATTTAAAGGGTATGGAATGCCCGTTCTTTTTTGTGTTGCAGCGGGAGTAAACCAGGTAAGGAATCTCTCGTTAATCCAGGTATATAGGCACTTCTTGATCTAGGAAAATTTAGGTTTCAGCGATCGCTCAAGCTACACCCAAAGTTTGCTAACTCCTTCAAATTAGTCCTTCTGATAGAGCTGTAGAGATAGATTGTTGGGTAAAAGCCGAGGTGTAATGCCACCTCTTTCTAAACCTATGGCTACCAGCACCTTTGAGCCGTTTGCCACACAGGCAGCGATCGCCTCCTCGACGTCTACCGCACCTACATTTCGCCTCGAAAAGGGTTCTCTTGTTCTCATAGAGTCCTGCACGGTCGGCAGTCTTGCTCAGATTACGCTAGGGGCATTTTGGTAGCTCAGACTTTAAGCGTGGCGATCCGCATAGCTCTACCACTTACCTTCGCCCGGTGGGATACAGCCAAAATTCTAGACCCTTACTCAGCAATGGCATCACAGGATAAGTGAGCAAAGCGGAGACAAAAATCACCGAAACAAACAGGCCCAGCAGTGGCGGCAGCGCCCCCAGCAGCGGCCCCAGCAGTCGATTGGCCAGCAAAATTAGCGGGTAAACCGCTAAGACACCCAGCACCACCTGCTTGTAGTAAGGCGGCGAGGGCAGTGACGCTGTCATGCCAAGGCGCGCCTTGGGCAGCGTGAACCATAGCTCTAGACCGCTGGGGAGCTGTTGCTGCGATCGCGCTGCAATCAACCCGTAGGATTGATCCATCCAGGCGCGGTAAGTGGGTGATATCAACCAGCGGCGCAGGTGATCGTAACTCTCGAACTTGATAATCACCACGTATTCGGGGTGGGCGTGGTCGCGGGGGCGAATGATTTCAACCCCTAAAAAGCCTTCGAACTGCCTGGCATCGCGGTTAATCCCCTTTGTCCAAGCTTCGTAGGCATCGACTTTGCTGGGTTCAACCAACTCTGAGATCACCAGAGTAACCGGGCCAGATTGCGGCTGAGGCTCTTCCATGGGTCGCGGCAGATGATTTACCGGAGCGAACAGAATTTTCTCACGCGATCGAACTCAGGGTCTTGCCAGGAGTAGGCAAAGTGGCTCACCGAGGTAATTTCAGGACTCGATCGCCGCAGAGCTTCCATCTGCGTTTCTAGGGCCGGCCGATTATAGGTAGCCTGCCCCCAAATCCCTGCTAGCGCCGGGGTCACTGTCGGGGAGGTGCCACTGGGTATCATCGTCTGCACCCGGCGTACCCCATCTAAAATGCAGCCTGTATTGCCGCACACCGCATAGGCCATCGGGTGCCAGGTCATCCAGGTGGGGAAGCGCTCCCAATATTGCAGCCGCGAGTCATAGCCGCCGGTACCCACCGTCTGATTGCCCTCCGGGAAAAACACTGCTCCGGCTTCAATACCGCTGCGCTGCACCTGTTCTCCAGCCACTTTCACAAAATCGACGACCCCTTGCACCGCATGGGCCACACTCAGCTGCCACAGTTCAGCATTCAGCCGGGGGCGCAGACTAGCCGGGGTTGGCAGTTCTTGGCCCGCTTGCAGCGGTGGGGATGGGGTGCGGCTCTGCCACAGCGGTTCAGCCTCGTTGGGGTAGAGGTCGCGCGCCTCTTGAATGTCGCGATCGACCAGGTGCCCTCGGCTGATGTAGCGACGGATCAGCTCTTGGCCCTGCTGGTTCACCGCCCGACGAAACAGCGCATCTCGCGAGGCCTGACCGTAGATCCACAAGTCGTCAACGCTGTCGGCCACCGAGTTGGCACCGACACCGCGGGGGTAGCGCACATAGTCAAACAGCACACCGTCGGGCTTTCGCCGCAGGATAGCCCCCATCAAGCGGCTGTAGTCGTCTTGGGCCTGAGAATTGTAGGGATCGACAAAGACTTCGTCAGGGTTGCTAGAGTCTCCGGCCTTGGCGTAGGTGTAGGTGGTTTGACCGCGACCATTGAGGGCTAGCACCTGCTCGCGATCGCTGCGCAACCCGTAAGAATAGCCAAAGTTGAGGGCAAACACCCAAGCGTCGACCCGCAGCCCTCGCTGGCGTCCTGTTTCAATCGATTCAGCCAGGAGGTCGCGGCGCTCGTAGCCAGGAGATTGCACCACCGAGGGCCACACGGTGGGGTTGTCGCCCTGAGGCAACAGCACCTGCCCGCCGTAAAAGGCTTCCACGTAGACCTCGTTATAGCCCAAATTGACGATGCGATCGAACAGGGCATCGAGAATGCCGGGCTGCAGATCGCAAGGATAAAGGCGCACCCACACTGCCTGACGCTGGGGCCAAGTGCGGCTGCGGCACTGGCGCAGGTCTTCGGTGTGCTGGCGCACCATGGCCTCGTACTGCTGCTGGGCCGCACTATCGCCCTCCAGGGCAGCTTTGCGCAAATTTTCTTTGGCTAGAGCGGCCTCTTGGGTCACTTGGCAGTAGGCGTTGAGCGCCAGCGCTCGCTCCATACCGCTACCCGGCAGCAATCCCAAACCGGCCAGTCCAGCGGCTAGGGCCAAGCTCGGCACCAGCAGTGGTTTAGTCAACCGCTGTAGCGAACTACGGAGCCGAGCTGTAAAAGAATGACTGGCCATAGGTGCGACGAAGAAGGAGTTGTGCCGAAAGCTAAGTTAGCGTTTAAACCACAAAGTGGCCGTAGGGAGTAGCCAGTTTAGGCCCGTGCCCTCTGGGCACCCCAAAGCCAGCCACAATACTAAAATTGGCTCAGCTTACCACTAGTTGTAGTAGGCCGCTCAACTAGAAACACTAGATTAGTTGACTCAGCAACAGAGGCCTTGTCGGACTGCCCTCTCCCGCTCTGCCCACAACCCCTATGGCACCAGCGCCCAGACACGGCCATTCACTTTTCTTCCCCCGGAAACCGATCTTCCTCCAGGGGCAGCACCGTTGAGGGGAAGAAGGTATCAAAATCGAAATCGGGCAGGTTGACCAGCAGTGCCTTGAGCTTCATCCGCTGAATGTAGGGCCAGCCACCATTGACTTCAATATTCCTTAGCAGCGCGTAGAGGTGTTGGCGGTTGTCGGGTAGCGCCTCATAGAAGAGAGTTTCACAGATGTCGCGGTGACACTGCTCTAAGAGCCGCAGCAAAGCCAGCAAATCGGTACTGTTGCCCTTGCGACCCAGGGCGGCTTGATCGATAAGGTCAGACAGTTGGCTCAGATCGTTGGGCAGACTGTCGCTGCGATCGCCGGGCGGGTAATCAGTCATAGCTCTAGCTAGGAATTTTGTTAGATAGCTTAACGTTAGCGGTTGGGTCGTCAAAACCAGCATCAGTATGGTTAAAGCTCTGATGTAGCCTTAACTCTGAAACCCTTAGCCCAACTGGGTTTACCCCAAGATACCAGCACCTCGACAGTACCAGTCCGATATTCTAGGAAAGAGTCCCAGAGCCATGTAGAATGCTTACTTGAGGCTTTACTGGCTGAGGGCAAGCCCAGCATCGTTGCCGGGCTAGCGAGCAAATTTAAGTTGCTTGTCATGGTTTCGCGCCAAGGCTAACTGGCCAGCGCCATAGCAGCCCAGAGCCGACGGCTGTCGCATTATTTGAGTAGTTTGACAGCGCCTTTACATACTAAATTTTGAGGTAGACCATGAGGTATCGCGCCCTCTTAGTTGCGTTCTTGGCCATCTGCCTGAGTGTACTGACAGCCTGTAGCGAAGCGCCCAGTGCCACCAGTAGTGTGCCGCTAACCTATGACCAAATTCGTAATACTGGCCTGGCCAACAAGTGCCCCCAGCTTTCAGAAATGACCCGAGGCACCATTGCCCTCGACAGCGGCAAAACCTATGAACTCGTAGGCATGTGCATTGAGCCCACCGCCTACTTTGTGAAGGAAGAAGCCTCCAAGCGCCAAGAGGCGACCTATGTGCCCGGCAAGGTGCTGACCCGTTACACCTCGAGTCTAGACCAGGTGCGCGGCGATCTGACCGTAGATTCTGACGGTAGTCTGCTGTTCTCTGAGACTGGCGGCATGGATTTCCAAGCCATTACCGTTCAGCTTCCCGGTGGTCAGCAAGAGCCTTTCTTGTTTACTGTCAAAGGTCTGACCGCTAAATCCCAGCCGGGGCAAAGCGCTCTTAACAGCTCCATCGATTTTGAGGGCGATTACAAAGTACCCTCCTACCGCACCTCTAACTTCCTCGACCCCAAGGGCCGCGGTCTGGCCACTGGCTATGACAGCGCCGTAGCTCTACCTGGCAGCGGCGACAGCGAAGAGTATGAAAAAGAAAATGTGAAAGCCTTTGACGTGGGTCAGGGTCATATCTCCCTGCGGGTGTCTAAGATTGACAGCGCCACCGGCGAAATTGGCGGCACCTTTGAAGCAGAGCAGCCCTCTGATACGGACATGGGCACCGCTGAGCCAGTAGACATTAAGGTACAGGGCGTTTTCTACGCTCGCCTTGAAGAAGTCTAAGCTTGTCTTAAGCTAAGCCCCTAACAATTTCAAAGCTGAGGAAGGAGCAATGCTCCTTCCTTTTTTATTGCCTTTTCTTGCCAATACTGCTCCATATCCCGCAGGTGGGTTGGCGTAGTGCAAAGGCGAAGCAACTTATAAAGCGAGCATCTACTCACTAGCACCAGAAGCCCACGCTATTCGACAGCAACCTGCCCCAAGGCCAATATTGCGGTTGATGGGCTGGACGCTTAGCCGTAAGAGGCAAGCCTGATCTAGATCACACCCCTACCTCACCAACATCACCCTAGCCATGGGGGGCTATCACCACGGGCATCGACATTTAGAGGGATATTACTTATGTCGCTTGAAAACCCCCGTCATGGCCTCTGCCCCTACCCTTCCTGCCCCAACCAAACTTCTCACTGGGGACGATCGCGTCCAGACCAACCTACACCGTTTGGCAACCGCTGCCGCCGCTGTGATTGGGTTCTCGGCCATGGCTAGTGGCGCATCGGGCAGCACCCCCGGCATCCCCAACGGCACCTATCTCTACGGCGAGTCGCCGGTTACCGATACTGTCGGGGCGGTCTACTTTGTGTTTGAAGCCCAAGAAGGCCGCCTGAATGGGGCGATCTATCAGCCCTCGTCGTCGTTTGACTGTGTGCGCGGCACGGTGGGCAATGGTGCCCTCGACCTGATCGTCACCGACGCCTATGACCAGAGCGAATTTAACTATTCGGTAGCGATGGTGGCCGATACAAGCATTGCCAGCAGTAGCGGCGGGGCGGGGGTAACTGAGCTAGAGGGCATGTATGCGATCGCCACCCTCTCGGAGCTAGACCAGCAATTGCTGGCGACCTGCGTCAACCAGTAGTCAGCAACCATAATTGAAAAAAGCCGCCGCGATCACTCGCAGCGGCTGCCTCATACAAATACCAAGGACAAACAGTATTAGCTGACTAGGTCAGGAGCCACTAGCGCCACAGGGGTCGCCTCACCCTCCGCTGCCAGATCAAGCGGGAAGTTGTGGGCATTGCGCTCATGCATCACTTCCATCCCCAGATTTGCTCGATTGATCACATCAGCCCAAGTGCCAATCACACGACCTTGGGCATCGAGAATGGACTGGTTGAAGTTGAACCCGTTGAGGTTAAACGCCATGGTGCTAACGCCCAGAGCCGCAAACCAAATGCCCACCACCGGCCAGGCGGCCATAAAGAAGTGCAGGCTGCGGCTGTTGGCATTCACCCCGAGCAAAATCTCATTGGTACGCCCTACCAGGCGGCCAAAATAACCGTGGGCAGCCACAATGTTGTAGGTTTCTTCTTCCTGGCCAAAGCGGTAGCCATAGTTCTGCGACTCGTTTTCAGTGGTTTCTCGCACTAGGGTAGAGGTTACCAGCGAGCCGTGCATGGCCGAAATCAGCGCGCCACCAAACACCCCGGCAACCCCCAGCATATGAAACGGATGCATCAAAATATTGTGCTCCGCCTGAAACACCAGCATGAAGTTGAAGGTGCCAGAAATACCCAAGGGCATTCCATCCGAGAAGGACCCCTGACCAATGGGATAAATCAGAAATACGGCGGTTGCGGCAGCTACGGGGGCAGAATAGGCCACACAGATCCAGGGGCGCATGCCCAGGCGGTAACTCAGCTCCCACTCGCGACCCATGTAGGCGAAGATGCCAATCAGGAAGTGGAACACCACTAGCTGGTAAGGGCCGCCGTTATACAGCCACTCATCTAGGGAAGCAGCTTCCCAAATGGGGTAAAAATGTAGGCCGATCGCATTCGATGAAGGCACTACAGCACCCGAAATGATGTTGTTGCCGTACATCAGAGAGCCAGCAACGGGCTCTCGAATGCCGTCAATATCCACTGGGGGTGCGGCAATAAAGGCAATTACAAAACAGGTGGTTGCAGCCAGCAGAGTAGGCAGCATCAGCACGCCAAACCAACCCATATACAGGCGGTTCTCGGTGCTGACGACCCAGTTGCAAAACTGCTCCCACAGACTGGCGCGTTCGCGCCGCTGCAAGGTAGTCGTCATAGTATTCAAAACACAAAAAACAGCAAGAATTGCCCCAATCAAGCGTGCTACAGACTACAGCGCCTCCTGAACCAGAAGCCCCTACATTTAGCCTGAAACAACGCTGTTTAGGACAAGTTAGCCAGAAATTCTTTACTGACCAACTTGTTAGTTAGCTTAACGCCCGTATCAGTCCATGTCAACAATTAACTAACTTGTTAGTTGGCAAGATTCTCTGATACGCTTGCTACTAGGCCTGTGGTTGCACCCCAGTTTGGCGCTGTATGCTGGATGGGTAAATTGGTGTAACCCCTGGATACCCTTGGCCACGAAAGTTGATCGAACCCCGCCCCGGCAAACCCGCGATGCCGAAGCCACTAAGGCTGAAATCTTAAATGCTGCGGAGGAAGAATTTGCCAAATTTGGCTTTAGCGGGGCTAAAACCGAGGCGATCGCGGCTAAAACCGGCGTGACCAAAGCCATGATCTACTACCACTTTGGCAGCAAAGAAGAACTCTACAAAGCGGTCATCCAGCGACCCGCCGAAGATTTTACCAATGCCTTTGGCGATCTGGAGCTGGAGACCATGCCGCCCGAGGAAGCGCTGAAAACCGTGATCAAAGTGGCGATCGCCCACGAAGTCAGCCATCCCCACTACGGCCAGGTGCTGCTCCATGAAGCGATGCAGAACCAGGGCAAACATTTCAAACTGACCGGTTGGATCAATCCCATCACCCGGGTCATTGCAGTCGTAGAACGAGGCATGAAGGAAGGTGTATTTCGCCCGGTGGATCCCTTTCTGGCCGTGATTCACATCATGGGCATCTGCACCTTTTACCACAATGCCCAGGCCAACATGCGCAACGTGCAGCCTGACTACGAGTGGTTCACCCCAGAGGCGATTGAACGCTTCACCGAATCTGCGATCGCTATGGTGTTAGCCGGGTTGAAAGCTTAACTTAACTCAGCAGAACTCCAAAACACAAAGGGCAGCGAGGAAATCCTCGCCGCCCTTTATCTCGTTGTCTAACCCTTTACAGGTCAGACCTTAGTAGCGGTAGCCGCTGCTGGTAGCACCGGGCTTGTGCACGATGAAGCTAGCGATCTGGCACTGCTTGACGTTGTCAAAGCCCACTACGCGAATGTAGCAGTTGGAGTACTCAGAGCGGCAAGCCTGCACTTCGCTCAGCACTTCTTGGGTAGAAGTGGCGTTGAACAGGGGCAGCTTCCACATGGTCCAGTAGTACTCCTCGGGGTTCGAGGCTTCGTTGAATTCCACAGCGGGGAAATAGCCCTGCTTGAGAATGTAGGCAATTTGCCGCTCGATCTGGGCATCGGTGAGCGGGGGCAGGTAGGACATCGTTTCAAAACGACGCTCTTTGGGCAGAGTTTTCATAGGTCCTCGTTAGGTTAACTAGGGTGCGATCGGCTGACGCCGTGTAAATGAATGAGCAACAGAGTTGGAGATTAATCGCCTACTCAGGGGAGGGGTCAGCGTCAGCCGTAGATTCTTGCGGGACATCGGCGTCCTCAACAACCTCTGAATCTACAGCGTGGTCAGCATCTCCGAGCTGAGTAAGGCGCTCTAAGTGCTGGCGGCGGTGTTCCATATTGGCCTGCTGGATGCTAGTGACCACCATCTCGGGCAAAAACTCGCAGATACCCTCTGCAATGTGCTGCCGCACGGTCATCACTCGAATGGCCAGGTCGGGGCTCTCGGTCAGCAGGGCACTCAGGTAGGCTTCGCCATCCTGAAGCGCTTCTTTAGTTGAGAACCCGTTGAGCCAATAGGCGCGGGCGGGGTTGGTTTCCTTGAGCTGGTTCAGCACTGTTTTCACAGCCTGAAACGTCAGGTAGCTAGTGAGCACCTTAGCGGTGTCTTTAGCCGTTTGCTTAAGGTCCATCAGTGTCTCTCGAACGATTGACGTAGACCCCGCCAGTGGGGCGGTTGGTAGCCCTGATCTAAGCCCGAACGGGTTGAAGATTCGGTAACTTGTGCAGCATTCCCCAAGAATTTTGGAACCCTGCGAATCGATAGACTGACCAACACACCCTAAACCGCTCCGTAGTGGGTACCGCAGCACCCGCTAGGCACTTAGATGGTGTCAACGGTGTCAAACTCGAACTTGATTTCCTTCCACAGTTCGCAGGCAGCGGCCAGTTCAGGAGACCACTTGCAGGCTTCGCGGATGATGTCGCCACCTTCGCGGGACAGGTCACGGCCTTCGTTACGGGCCTGAACGCAAGCTTCAAGCGCCACGCGGTTAGCGGTCGCACCAGGAGCATTACCCCAGGGGTGGCCCAGAGTACCACCACCAAACTGCAGCACGGAGTCGTCACCGAAGATTTCGACCAGTGCGGGCATGTGCCACACGTGGATACCACCAGAGGCTACGGCCATGACGCCGCCCATAGAAGCCCAGTCTTGGGTGAAGTAGATACCGCGAGACTTGTCTTGCTCGATGTAGTTTTCGCGCAGCAAGTCAACGAAGCCCAGAGTACCAGCGCGATCGCCCTCCAGTTTGCCCACAACGGTACCGGTGTGGATGTGGTCACCACCGGACATGCGCAGGCACTTGGCCAGCACGCGGAAGTGGATACCGTGGTTCTTTTGACGGTCGATGACGGCGTGCATGGCGCGGTGAATGTGCAGCAGCACACCGTTGTCGCGACACCAGTGAGACAGGGTGGTGTTGGCGGTAAAGCCACCCGTCAAGAAGTCATGCATGATGATGGGCATATTGAGTTCTTTGGCGTACTCAGCCCGCTTCAGCATTTCTTCACAGGTACCAGCAGTCACGTTCAGGTAGTGACCCTTGATCTCACCGGTTTCAGCCTGGGACTTGTGAATGGCGTCAGCCACAAACAGGAAGCGATCGCGCCAGCGCTGGAAGGGCTGGGAGTTGATGTTCTCGTCGTCTTTGGTGAAGTCGAGACCACCGCGCAGACACTCATACACAGCGCGGCCATAGTTCTTAGCCGACAGACCGAGCTTGGGCTTGATGGTGCAGCCCAGCAGGGGACGACCGTACTTGTTGAGGCGATCGCGCTCTACCTGAATACCGTGGGGAGGACCCTGGAAGGTCTTCAGATAGGCCACGGGAATCCGCAGGTCTTCGAGACGCAGGGCACGTAGGGCTTTGAAGCCAAACACGTTGCCCACCAGGGAGGTCAGCAGGTTGGTGACCGAGCCTTCCTCGAACAGGTCGAGGGGGTAGGCCACATAGCAGATGTACTGGTTGTCTTCGCCGGGCACGGGCTCGATGTCGTAGCAGCGGCCCTTGTACCGATCCATGTCGGTCAGCAGGTCGGTCCACACCGTGGTCCAGGTACCGGTCGACGATTCAGCGGCCACAGCAGCGGCGCACTCTTCGGGTGGCACGCCGGGCTGAGGGGTCATCCGGAACGCTGCCAGGATGTCGGTATCCTTGGGCGTGTAATCCGGAGTGTAGTAGGTCAGTTTGTAGTCCTTAACCCCGGCGCTGTAGCCAGCTTTTGATTGAGTCGTTGTCTGAGAGTAAGACATGTCTCCCTTCCTGTGAATCTAATGAAATCCCTCAAGCGAACCTTTACAGCCCAGCCACACACAAATAAGCTTCCTCACTTAAGGAAGCCTTTGCTCGGCCCAAGCCCCAGTCAGCCCACCTAAATTTGAGACGAGTAGAAATACCAAAGCACCCCTAAAGACGGCTGCCCTTCAAGCGCTTTTAGTATTTTTAATTACCGTATGGTTAGCATACTATCAGCGATCGGATAAGTTTAATTTTGGAAGATCTGTATACATTCATAATTAAAAACTATGAATCAAGGTGAACCAAGGTGTGGGTTTCTCAAGTTCTTTGAAGCAGACTTGGTTCTACGCCCCAACAGTGCTGGTCG
The DNA here is from genome assembly GCF_014695775.1 of Leptolyngbya sp. FACHB-60. GTDB lineage: Bacteria > Cyanobacteriota > Cyanobacteriia > Phormidesmidales > Phormidesmidaceae > Nodosilinea. The sequence continues at coordinate 63,358 of NZ_JACJOX010000022.1, forward strand.
ACAAAATCTATCCAGAGACTCCGCTCCCTGAAATTGTCGATATACTGTAACGCTTGAGGCGCCGAAACCCTTGATGGGTCATTCATTAGGGGCTATTGCACGCCACCGCAAACCGTGGGGAGAGATTATGTTAAGCCTGCTGGTTCTATCGTCGCTAATGCTGTCACCGGGAAGTCTTCACCAGCCATCCCTTACCCTCGGGGAAGCCGCTCCGCGTCTGTCACCCCTCGCCCTTGATGCCCACCGCTCCGCAGCCCCTGCCCTTGCCCAGGCTCCCCTCACCAGCGACTATCGCGTTACCGCCCTCCAGCCCGACTTCACCGGCGATCTCTGGGTCGGCTCTTGGGCAGGGCTGTCGCGCATCAACCCCGAAACGGGGCAAGTGCTGCAACGCGTTAGAATGCCTAGCCGCACCCTAGAATCGCTAGCCCAAGACCGGGTCGGGCGCATCTGGGTGGGCACCTTTGACGGCCTGGTGCGAGTTGACCCCCGCACTAATGTGATTACTGCTCAAAACTTCACCCTGCCCTCCAACCGAGTGCTGTCGCTGTTGGTAGACAGCCGTGGCTTTCTTTGGGCCGGCACCGATCGCGGTCTGGCTATGATCAGCCCCGATCGCGGCCTACTGATGACTACCGTACAGGAGCTGCCTGGGGTCAGCGCCAACGCCCTGGCCCTCGACGGCAACAACAACCTCTGGGTCGGCACCCTCAGCGGGCTGGTGCAGATCAACACCGCCCGCGCCGCCCCAATTCGTGAAATTGGTGCCTTGCCTGGCGGCGCGGTGCAGTCGCTCACCCTCGGCCCCGAAGGCAATCTGTGGGTCGGCACAGCCAGCAGCCTGTTGGTTGTAGACCCAGTGCGGTCTGAGCTGGTGCGATCGGTGGGGACAATGCGCGATAAAAATGTGCAAACGGTCGAATTTGACCAGGCCGGCAACCTTTGGGTGGGCACCACTACAGGTCTATTTAAGATCAAACCCGACAGCGGTGAACTGCTGGGCCAGGTGCCCTCATTGCCCTCAGGGCGCATCCTGTCACTGTCACCCAACACCGGCAACAAAATCTGGGTCGGTACCAGCGAGGGGCTGGGCTGGGTCAGCCTCACCACAGGTGAAGGCAACCCTCACTGGGGCTTGGTGAGCCCTACCGTCGTCCAGACCCGCTAGGAAGTCTAGAAGTCTCAATATTCGCAGGGTAGCGTCAGGTGGTGCTTAACCCCTGCCAATCTCCGTACTCCGCTGCGCCCTGACGAACAACTCACCTGCCAAAAGCCATTCTGACCAGGGCACTGTGCCTAAGAGATAGCGCTACGCCTAGTTCAGGCGTTCCACAGTTTACGGTTCAAGCCCAAGTTAAGGAAATCTGGTCAAATTCGGCTGAGCCTGACGCAATTCTAGGGGCGACCAGCCAATCTAGGTTCGAGTAACCGCGTAAACACGCACGGGGAACGTGCCAAAACTCTGAACCTTAACGGGCACAGCATGGAGCTTAAAACCCGACTCAGGAAGACTTTCGAGATTGCACATATGCTCAACGATGGGGATATCTGCACCCAGTAAGATTGAATGCACAGGGCGATAGCCATCGCTAGTGTCGTCAATATTGAGCGAGTCAATGCCCACCAATCGAGCGCCAGCGGCTTGGAGCCACTCTGCCGCCGCTGCGGTTAGAAAGGGATGCCCCTTGAAGTACTGAGCTGTCCGCCAGTGCTGAGCCCACCCGGTATGTACAAGTACAGCTTTGTCCTGAACCGCTGCCCCTACGAACAACTCCGGGCCGATCGCCCGTTGCCCTGGGTCAGCCCGGAACAACAGCCCGTCGACATCGGCGATGGATTCTAAAGGCAGTTCTGATAAATCTTTGCCATCGGCGTACCGATGAAAGGGCGAATCTATATACGTGCCGGTATTGGCCGCCATTTCGATTTTGCCAATGTGGAAAGTGGTGCCTTTGGCATAATGAGCCTGCGAGGCCTCCCGGCTGAGAAAATCGCAAATAATGGGACCAGGAATACCTTCGTAGGTAATCATGCCGTGCTCTACGGTGTGGCTGAGATCGATCAGCATTCTCTTTTCTTTGGCAACGGCTATACCAAAATGCTAAACCGAGGGAGCCCTTCCCTAGCGACCTCTAGGCCCCAAAATTAGCTTCAAAGGCGAGTTTCTAGGTATTGCCCAATCATAATCTGTTCTCCAGCGCGGGAAATGACCGTTTGGCGGGTGCGGTAGCGCTGGCCGATCAGCCGCAGCTCTTCCTCAAAAGAGGAGTCGTTGTACTGGGTTTTGAGCACCAGGGTACGGCTGTCGTTGAAGTGGTACTGGGCGGTGACGGGCTTAGAGGTGGCAAAACCGCGATCGCGATATAAAGTCGTCCCCCGCACCCCAAAGATGGTGCTGCCCGCTACGGGCTTTTTGCCGGTGCCCATGTACTCGCTTTCCCAGGTGACGGTGGTGCCGCAGATCAACGGCTTTTGAGGATCAAGCTGGTGCAAGTTGGCGAGTTCCAAGAGCTGGTCTGTACCCGGCTCTAGAAACGCGATCGTGATCTGGCTCACCACTTCCTGAGTTTCGCCGCTCTTGAGGGTGTAGTAGCGACGCTCCGATCGCCAGTCTCCGGCGGTTTCTTGAAAAAAGGCCTGCACTAAAGGTTCAGCTAAAAGGCGGGCAACATCGGCGGAGAGGGGCATAGTCAAGCATCCAAAAGAGAATGTGCAGAGCAGCAAAAGTCAATCTACAAAAGCAGAATTGTTAGACTTCTTAACCTTAGATTTTTTCATCATAATGGGCGAGCAGGCGTCCGACAATGACCCCGGTGGGTGATTTAGCCCAACTTGTCGCCTATCCTACGTGGTCTTGCAGGAAATTCTGCAAGCATTAATACTCAACACCAGAATGCGCGAGGAGGCCCACATGCCGCTGATGAGAGCTTCGCAAACCCTGTTACCGTAGGAGGTAACGCAACTCCTTAGGGGCTAAGGCAATGGATTTAGCCGACATCACCTACTTTTTCGACTGCTGCATTGGTCAGTGGTCGATCGAACGCACCTACCACTACATTGCCCAGCGCGAGGTGGAACGATCGCACACCGACTTTCGCGTCGATGGCATTACCCCCGAGCTGCGGCGCAAGGTGCTGGCCGACAACAGCTACGTCCCAGTAGATGATATCGACCAGCTGCCCGGCTTTCAGTTGGCCTTCCACACCGTGTCTGACAAAGGTGAAGAGGTCTCCCAAGAGCTGCGCGCCCTGTTTGTACCCAAGCAGCAAACGGGCACTGTGCTGACGGGAGACTATTTGCGCGATCGCGCCTACGAAGAAGACCGCCCGATCATCTCCACCTTCACCTATGACCAGAGCAACCGCGAACTGCTCATGACCACCTCCTACACCCGTGTGGTCTCCGTCGATTCGATTTTGCTGGTCAACCCCAACACGCGCATTCGCCGCATTCTTAACTACCATCGGCCTGCTGAGGGAGAAGCAATGGATACCCTAGCGCTCGTCGGGTTTGGCGTAGAGGAAAAGGTAGAGTAGCGATCGGCGAATAGGCGCTTGCCCTGGATTGTGAACCCTTCCGCCCTCCAAGAGACAACTTAGGGCTAAGATCGGGAGGCAATTTCCCCCCGCCAGCATGACAGCCTTTTCTACCGCTCCTTTTAGCCCCGCCGAAATCGCCTCTGAGGGCATCAAGCCCGAGGAGTACGACGACATTGTGCAGCGGTTGGGCCGCCACCCCAACCGCGCCGAGCTGGGCATGTTTGGGGTGATGTGGTCAGAGCACTGCTGCTATAAAAATTCGCGCCCTCTGCTCAAGCAGTTCCCCACCGAGGGGCCACGGGTGCTGGTGGGGCCAGGGGAAAACGCAGGGGTGATCGACGCAGGCGATGGGCTGCGGGTAGCCTTCAAAATCGAGTCCCACAACCATCCCTCTGCCGTAGAGCCATTTCAGGGAGCTGCCACCGGAGTTGGCGGCATTCTGCGCGATATTTTCACCATGGGAGCACGACCGATCGCCGTGCTCAACTCCCTGCGATTTGGGGATCTAGCCGATAGCCGCACTCGCCGCCTGTGCCAGGGGGTAGTGTCGGGCATTGCCCACTACGGCAACTGCTTTGGGGTGCCCACCGTGGGTGGCGAGGTGTACTTTGACGCCGCCTACAACGGCAACCCGCTGGTGAATGCGATGGCGATCGGCATTATGGAAACCGACGACATCGTTAAGTCTGGGGCGGCGGGCCTGGGTAACCCAGTCGTGTACGTTGGCTCTACCACCGGGCGTGACGGCATGGGCGGGGCCAGCTTCGCCAGTGCCGAATTGACGGATGAGTCTGAGCAAAACCGCCCTGCCGTGCAGGTGGGCGACCCGTTTCTCGAAAAATCTTTGGTGGAGGCCTGTTTAGAGGCGTTTAAGACAGGGGCGATCGTCGCTGCCCAAGACATGGGAGCGGCGGGCCTTACGTGCTCCACCGCCGAGATGGCAGCCAAGGGGGGCGTTGGCATCGAGCTAGATCTCGACCTCATCCCTGTGCGGGAAACCGGCATGGTGCCCTATGAGTATCTGCTGTCGGAATCCCAGGAGCGCATGCTGTTTGTGGTCTCCAAGGGCCGCGAAGCCGAGGTGATCGAAATCTTCGAGCGCTGGGGCCTCCATGCCGTTGTGGCTGGAACAGTAATCGCAGATCCCATCGTGCGGATTCTGTTCCAGGGTGATGTTGCTGCCGAAATTCCCGCCCTGGCCCTGTCAGAAAATACACCCATCTACCATCGCGACTTGCTGCCAGAACCGCCCGACTATGCTCAAAAGGCCTGGGCTTGGAGCGAAGACAGTTTGCCGCCCTGCTCTGCTGCGGGAATGGCGTTCTTTGATGTAGGCGAAACAACCTGGGCGGAAGTTCTCCATCAGCTGCTGAGCCAGCCCACCATCGCATCAAAAGCCTGGGTCTACCGCCAGTACGACCACCAGGTGCAAAACAACACCGTCCGTTACCCCGGCCAGGGGGATGCCGCCGTCATTCGCCTGCGTCCCCAAGAAGCAGTTCCTGGGTATCGACCGAGTGGCACCACCCGAGGGCTGGCGGCTACAGTCGACTGTAACGCCCGCTACGTCTACCTCAACCCCTACGAAGGCGCTAAAGCCGCCGTGGCCGAAGCTGCCCGTAACCTCAGCTGTGTCGGTGCGCTGCCCCTTGCGGTGACCGACAACCTCAACTTTGGCAGTCCCGAGAAGCCCATTGGCTACTGGCAACTGGCCAACGCCTGCCGGGGCCTAGCCGATGCTTGCCGTGAGTTTGAGACCCCCGTGACCGGAGGCAATGTCTCGCTCTACAACGAAACTGTAGACAGCCAGGGCAACCCCCAGCCCATCTACCCCACCCCCGTAGTCGGCATGGTGGGGCTAATTGACGATTTGAGCCGCACCTGCGGCCAGGGCTGGCAGCAAGAGGGTGACTTGATCTACCTACTGGGCGTACTGGTGGAGCAGACGGGGACAGCAACAACTGACGGCAATCCCCTAGTCACCCTGGGCGGCTCAGAGTATCTGGCGGCGATCCACGGTCAAGCAACTGGCCACCCCCCGGCGATCGACATGGCGCTTGAGAAGCGAGTGCAGGCGACATGTCGCCACGGTATCGGCCAGGGCTGGGTGCGATCGGCCCACGACAGTGCCGAGGGCGGCCTAGCCGTGGCGTTGGCAGAATCGTGCATCAGTGGGCAACTTGGGGCCAAGGTGCAGCTGTCGCTGGAGGCCGGTCAGCCTAGCCAGCGGTGGGATCGGCTGTTGTTTGGGGAAGGAGGCGCCAGAATTGTCGTCTCGGTGAGCCGCGAGCATCAGGCTGCCTGGGAGGCGTATCTAACCCATCACCTGACGGACAATTGGCAATGGCTGGGCACCGTACAGGGTGACACTTTGACCCTTGCCACTGGGGATGGTCAAACCCTGATTGCCGATGCGGTTAAATCTCTGGCTTCTACCTGGCACACTGCGATCGAGCAGCGGTTAGCTGGGGAGAGCTAAGTAGGCTCCGAATTTTCCTTAATTGTCTACATGAAAGCCCAATAATCCTTTCTACGCCGGGCCTAGGGAGTCGCCTGCGGAGAATGCGGCAGGTGTTATGATCGAGCGTATGTTAAGGAACTATTAAATAGGTTAGGGAGTTCGGTAGTTTCTAATACCGCTTCGAAATTCCTGACCCTATGATGAAGCTGGGCTCGCATTGAGGGCAAAATGCGGCAGCCGAATGTGTTGAGAAGTCTTGCTCCTTTGCCAATTGCGTTCTTAAGCCACCCTGCACCACCAATGACGTTCCCTTCTAAATCTTTCCTAGACGAGTCCTACGATTCACCTCAGGACCATGTTGCGGATAATCGTTCCGAGGCGCTTCTCGATCGCCCTGACAAGCCTGAAGAAGCCTGCGGCATCTTTGGCCTCTATGCCCCCGACGAAGAAGTGGCGCGGCTGGCCTACTTTGGTCTATTTGCCCTACAACACCGGGGCCAAGAGTCAGCGGGCATCGCCACCTTCAACGCCTCCGGCAGCCACTGCTACAAGCACATGGGTTTGGTGTCCCAGGTGTTTGATGACCAAATTCTCAAAGATCTCACCGGTCACATTGCTGTGGGCCACACCCGCTACTCCACCACCGGATCTAGTCACGTATGCAATGCCCAGCCCGCCATGGTGCCCACCCGTCTGGGTGACCTAGCCTTGACCCACAACGGCAATTTAGTCAACGCCGCCGACCTGCGCGAAGAGCTGTTAGACCGCAACCATGACTTGGTAACCACCACCGACTCAGAAATGATTGCCTTTGCTTTGGCTGAGGCCGTCAACGATGGGGCCGATTGGGTGAGTGCCGCTGAGCAAGCCTTTAACCGCTGCTACGGAGCGTTTAGCCTGGTGATTGGTACGCCCAACGGCATTTTGGGTGCCCGTGACCAGCAGGGCATTCGCCCTTTGGTGCTGGGAGTGCTGGGCCAGGACATTCCTGAGGTGGGTCAGCCCGCTCACTACGTGCTGGCCTCGGAAACCTGTGCCCTCGATATCATTGGGGCTACCTACATTCGCGATATTGAGCCGGGTGAGCTGGTGTGGATTACCCCCGAGGGAATTAGTTCTCGCCAGTGGGCAGAGGCGACCCAGCGCAAGCTCTGCGTGTTTGAGATGATCTACTTCTCGCGGCCCGATAGCATTGTCAACGGAGAGAGCCTCTATAGCTACCGCCGCCGCCTGGGCCATCAGCTGGCTAAAGAAGCCCCTGCCGATGTGGATCTAATTATGGCAGTACCCGACTCTGGAGTACCAGCGGCGATCGGCTTTTCGCAGCAGTCTCAGATTCCCTACGCGGAGGGGCTGATTAAGAACCGCTACGTGGGGCGCACCTTTATTCAGCCCACTCAGTCGATGCGGGAGGTGGGCATTCGCATGAAACTGAACCCCCTTAAGGATGTGCTGGAGGGCAAGCGAATTTTGATCGTGGATGACTCGATTGTACGGGGCACCACCAGCCGTAAGATCGTGCAGGCTTTGCGGGATGCGGGTGCGATCGAAGTGCACATGCGGATTTCGTCGCCGCCGGTCACCCACCCCTGCTTTTATGGCATTGATACCGACAACCAAGATCAGCTAATCGCGGCTACCAAGTCCCTAGACGAGATTGCCAGTCAAATCAGTGTAGATTCCCTGGCTTACCTGAGCTGGGAGGGCATGTTGGCCGCGACGCACCAGGAGCCAGGCAGCTTCTGCTCTGCCTGCTTCACAGGCAAATATCCGGTAGAAATTCCTGAACCCTTTAAGCGGGCTAAGCTCAAGTTTGAGGCTAAAGAGCCGGTAGCGACTTAGCTAACGCAGGCCAGGGCTATGCGCCAGTCTTGGCCCTGCTGTTGCACTTTCAAAGAGCGGCATTTACCCAAAAATTTCGGCAGACCCTTGGGTTCGCCGATGCGTTTTAGTGCGGCGCTCATGGGTTCTTGGTAGACATGGGCAAAGTAGGCGGCTAAGACTGACAGCTGAATTTGGCTATCTGTCTGACCTGACGATAAACGCCAAAGGAGGGTGATCAGGGCCTGCTCTAGACTATGGGCATCGGTGATGGGCGGCGGCAAAGCTGCCTCCACTGCCCCCTCGGATCCCAAAGATTCTACTGACTGGGGAACGGCTATGAGGATTGCGGATTCGGGGAGGGGTGGGGTGTTGTCGTTAGCGCTCGCCTTGAGGGTGACGGCGATCTGCTTGCTGTTGGGTAAAGGGGAAAGGACAAAAGCGGTGTGGGATTTAAGAAACTGCCCTAGGGTTTTGTAGCCCGAGTTGGCTTGGAGCGCCTCGCTGGCGGAAAGATGGTGGCGATCGCGAAACAGCTTGCCCAGACGGCCCATCGTGACTGGCTGGTCAGGATCATCCTGGTGGGCTTGAGCCAGCAGCTGTTTGAGCGATCGCGCCGTTTCGGCTAGGGTGGGCACTTTCATCACCTGCTGGGTTGACTCGGCTGTCGGGTCGGCCCCCTCACCCGAGTCAAAGTAAACCTTCTGGGTGGTTTGCTGAGCCAGATTGAGCACCTCAAACCAACCGTCGTGGCGGTGGCCGACGCAATGGACGCTGACCCCTAGATTGAGCAGCGCATAGCCCAGGTGAAGCAGATCAGTATCCGTAGAGCAGATAAATACCTCGCGGATCAACGGGTTTTGAAGAGTAATTAGGGAAGTGTCTACGGCCATCTTGATGTCGGCACTGTTTTTGCCCGAGGGCACATGCACCATCTGATAGCCCCGCCGATATAGGTCGCGATCGCGGCGACCCAGCTTGCGCCAGTTGCCAAAGGCCAAGCGGTGCCGAATGGGGTATCGACCCACGGTTTGCAGAAATGCCTCCAACGCCTCAGGCGGGTTCATGTTTTCGGCATCCACCAACAATAGTCCGACCCAGGAAAGGTTGGAGGGTTCGTCCTGGGTTGGGTGAGCTGGGGACTGCTTAGGGATGGCGAGCGCTAACTGCTGCACCCGCTGCACAATCTGGCCGTAGGGCCTAGACCCCTGAAAGGCCGAGACAAACAACTTGACTAAAATACGCTCAACAGTCAGTACTGGCTGAGTGGGCTGTTGCTCAAGCCGCGCTGTTAGCTTAGCGATCTGCGCCTCCGCAGAGGTCGCCTGCAACCAGGCTCTACCGGCCTCCGTGAGCAGATCAACCCGCTGCTGCTGCGTTTTCAGGAGGACGGTGTGCAGAAAACGAGCAATCTTCTCATAGTGCTCTAGGTTAGGCGGCTCAGGGGAGCGAGTCATACCAGGGGCCTAAACGGTTGATGGCTTAGTCTACACGATGAAAAATTTAGCTTTTCTCAAAGCATAACGACGGCGGTTTCTCCGGTTTAGGTTACCCCTGTTGCGATAGCTATACTCCGCCGCTGGTCTAGACAGGGTAAACTTCAGCATGTCTAAGCAGTTTGCTGTAATAAACGACTGCTATATCGGCGCAATGGAGCGTTGACACCATGGGCAAGGGCAGAATAGAAGCCTTTAGCGACGGCGTGCTCGCTATCATCATCACAATTATGGTGCTGGAGCTGAAAATACCCCACGAGGCTGAGCTTACGGCGCTGCGACCGCTGATTCCGGTGTTCTTAAGTTACGTGCTGAGCTTTGTCTACATCGGTATCTACTGGAACAATCACCACCACCTGCTGCAGGCGGTGCGCCAGGTAAATGGCAATGTGCTGTGGGCCAACCTGCACCTGCTGTTTTGGCTGTCACTGATTCCCTTCGTCACTGGATGGACGGGGGAGAACCACTCTGCATCGCTGCCGGTAGCGTTTTACGGCAGTGTATTGCTGTTTGCGGCGATCGCCTACTACATCCTCACCCAAACGCTAATTGCCTGTGAGGGCCGCGAGTCGGCCCTGGCGATCGCTATGGGGCGCGATTGGAAGGGCAAGATTTCGGTGGCGATCTATGCGATCGCCATCCCCCTCGCCTTTCTCAACTCCTGGCTAGCCCTGTTGCTCTACGTCACAGTGGCAATTCTGTGGCTCATTCCCGATCGCCGTATCGAAAAGGCGCTGCTGTCTTGATGGCTCAGTGCCTTCTATAGGGCTGACAGCACGGCCCCCAAAACAGCACCCGTTGCGGGGTTGACGACCACAATGTGGTTGCCCAGCATCATCAAGGCTGTGTTTTTTGGCTGTCTAACTAGAGACGTCAGCATTTGGGGCAGCCGCAGCCGTCTGACTAAACCTGTGGGCAACCAGCGTCTACGGCCTACCTGTTGCTCAACGCCCGGCAAGGCATCAAGCTGGGTCAGTACCTCGGTGGGTAGATTGGCGATGCGGTCAGGACTGGTTGACGCTTCTGCGGTCGAGATGATCGATGCGATCGCCTCAAGCTGCTCCTGGGAAAGGTTGTCTAAAACCTCCGTAGGCACTGCTGTAACCTCTGCCACAGGTGCTTCGGCGGCTATGGCAGAGGTTACATCTGAGGCAATGGGCATCGTCTCTATCAGAGGCTCAGTTGTTGATTGCCCAAGTGACGGGTCGTCCACTTGCATTAAGTCGTCCACTTGAACATCAACAATTTTCGTATCGTCAACTTGAATCAGGACGGGAGTTTCTACAACCTCCTCCTGAGCTGGGTAAGCCTGGGCTACAGTCCACAGGCTGCTAGCTGCCACCAAACCCAAACTGACGCCTATTGTCCGCCGCCAAAGAAACATAAATGTTCTCCAAGAAATATGTTGGGTTGCCTACCATCACTGATGATCGTGTTTTGGCTGCTAGCTCTTGAGGGGAAACACACAGCAAATTTCCCTAGAGTTGAGGGGAGCCAGGGCCGACCGGTGTTGGAGCGGCTTCAAATCATTTGCCCATTCATTAGACCAACCCCAACCCTTAGCCTGACAGGCTAAAGGTTCAGTTTTCTAACTGGCTTGTTGGTAAGATTCCCGTCGTCGTCGGCTGCCCACTTAGGCAAACCCTGGCTAGGCATGCCCAGGCCATTATTAAAATTAAAATCGTTACTGCCACCAGAGAATGCTGCCGTCGCGCTTGTGGAGAGCGATCGCTTCTAACACGGTGGGTTCGCCCAGGTCGTCGGCCATAGGGGCGTCCCACTGGGCGCTACAGAAAACCCCGCAGGTCATAGAGCGAACCCCTGCTGGAAGATGTCTCTGGCCCAATTGCTCTGGACGGATTGACGTCTAAACTACAGCCAAGAACATGCTTGGATTGTCTAATTTCTGAAGCCTAGCCAGTGCTTGAGCACTCGCCAGCGGTGGGCCGGAGTGGGCAGCCGCAGCCAGTAGGCCCAGCGGCGCGACAGACCTCCCAGCCGCCCGGTGATGCATAGCCCAAATCCACAGACTACGGCCTCCCCCTGGCCGAGGGTAAGCATGTCGCCCAGATGGTTGTAACGAAAGGGTTTAAGAGAACGATTGGCGATCAGAGCCAGAACATTAGAGGCGACCGCAGGGCCTGCCTGGTAAGCGGCCTGGGCTGTAGTAGGGGCGCGATTCTGAAATGGATACTCGTTCTGAATCGGTTCCTGACTGCCCTTGGAATCACGCCCTGGGGCGGGCATGGCGGCCATATCCCCTAGCACAAAGACATTGTCGTAGTCAGGCAGTTGAAGGGTAGGCTTCACCTGGCATTGGCCAAAGGATGTGGAGTTGGGGACATCGTGCCCTAGCCAAGGGCGTGGCACTGTGCCCACCGTCCAGAGGGCGATATCAGCCTGACAGTGGTGGGTTTGGCCCTCGTAGCCAAAGGTCAACCCGCTAGCGTCTACCGCCTCGATCGCAGCATTTAAATAGACCTCTACCCCCCGTTTCGACAAAGCTCGCGCCGCCGCCCGCTGGATGCGTTGCGGATAGGAACGCAAAATTTCGCCCCGGCGATCGACCAAGGTGACCTGACCCCGGCGACCGAGGCGATCGCTCAGTTTGCAGGCCAGCTCGACGCCACTGGGGCCAGCCCCGGCCACCACCACCCCGACATGGGGCGATTGTTCGAGGTCGTTTAACCGGCGCTCCAGCTGTTCGGCATCCTGCAAGGTGTTAAACGGCAGACTATGGGTTTGGCTACCGGGGGTAGCGGGAGGCCGCATTTGGCTACCCAGCGCCACCACTAAGTAATCATAGGTGAGGGGTTCCCCATGGCGCAGGGTAACGCATTGCTGAGCTAAGTCAATGTGCTCGGCCCAGTCCTGGCGCAGGTTAACGGCGGTGTGTTTGAGCAACTCTCGGTAGGCAGGAGCGATCTCCCAGGGGGCTAGTTCTTGGGTGAGCAGTTCGTAGAGCAGCGGGGTAAAGTTGAAGCGATCGCGCGGCTCGACCAAGGTGATGTGGATGGGGCGGGGCGATCGCCGCGATCGCTGGTGCAGAGATAGGGCACAGTACAATCCCCCAAATCCACCCCCCAAAATGCAAATTTTTACCGTCCCGCCTGGGCTAGGGGCAGATGGGCTAAGGGCAGCGGGGTCATCTGAGGCAGCAGTAAATGGCTTCAATGGCATAGCGGGTGAACCGGGGGGCTGTGCCAAGGGTGCCCAGCTTACTGCACAATAGCGCTAGGTTGCCCTTGCTATCACTCAACCCCTTATCCCTACTCTATGTCTGAGTTTTGCCAGGGCTGTGCCTCACCTGCTATCGACCTCTGGCTGCTTTCTACCGACATTGAGACGGCGACCCAGCAGGCCTTCGAAGCCTGTTTGTCACCTGCGGAACAGGCTCAGCTACAGCGCATTCACCGGCCCGCTGTCCAGGGTCAGTTCCTGGCCAGTCGAGGCTGCCTGCGCCACCTGCTGAGCCGCTACACTGGTCAAGCGCCCGCCGCGCTTACCTTTGTCTACGGAGCCAAGGGTAAGCCAGAACTCAGCCCCGCTGCCAATAGCGCCGGCGTGGTGCCAAAGTTTAACCTGTCCCACAGTGGGCAGCGGCTGCTCGTGGCCATTAGCACCACCGCTGACGTCAGGGCGATCGGTGTGGATATCGAAGCCCTAGGTCCGGTGAAATGTCTGTCGGGTCTATGTCATCGCTACCTAACAGTCGCTGAGGCTGAAACCGTGCTGGCCCTGCCGCATCCCCAGGCTGACCATCGTTTTTTGCGCTACTGGACGGGTAAAGAAGCCTGCCTAAAATCTCTGGGCATTGGCATAGCCGACTCCATGCAGGCCCTAGAGTTGCGCTTAGAAACTCTAGATTTAACCTCAGTGCCGGCATCGGTGAACGTGATAACGGCACCGAGGTTAGACCATCCAGGGCAACTTTATCAGTGGCAGCTAGAACCAGGGTATATGGGCGCGATCGCCGTTCAAGCTCCCCACATAGAGCCAGAGCATTTGCACCTTTTGCCAATGACTCCTGCTGCCGTCCTAGCCGGGGACTGGCCCAACTAGAGCTAGCCTCAGATCGGCACCCCCCGATCCGCCTAGGTATCGCCCGGATCAGGTATCCCTAGGGGCAAGAGGGCATCATCGTGGTTCCAAGAAATATCAGGCATGCTGAGCGCGGCTTCCCGCAGGGCCACCTCCCAGTGCTTACGCATTTTGATCAAGTAGGGATCCCCCGCCTGAAACTTTGCCCGGTGGCGAACCTCAAAGCTGTTGGCTTGGTACATAGCCATATGAATCGGCGGCCCCACCGACAGGTTTGATCGCATCGTCGAGTCAATCGACAGCAGCGCGCACTTGGCTACCGCATCGAGGGGCACGTCAAACCCCAGGGTGCGATCGAGAATGGGCTTGCCGTACTTGGTCTCGCCAATCTGCAAAAACGGTGTCTCGGGGGTGGCCTTGATGCAGTTGCCCTGGCTGTAGATCAAAAATAGCTCTGGCACCTCTCCCTGCACCTGACCGCCCAGCAAAAAACTGCACTTAAAATCAATTTTGTCCTGGGCCAGCCAGGCGCGATCGGCCTCTTGCAGAGTACGAATTTGATCCCCCAGGTAGCGAGCTACATCGTAGAGGCTCTGCAAGCTGTGCAGATTGGGCTCGCGATCGTGCTTGATGTCTTGACCGAGTTGATGGACCACTGCCTGGGTAATCGACAGGTTGCCCGAGGTGCACAGCAAAATGACGCGATCGCCCGACTTAGAGAAATCAAACAGCTTGCGGTACGACGAAATGTAGTCAACCCCAGCATTGGTGCGCGAGTCGGCGGCCAGCACCAATCCCTCCTTCACCAAAATGCCCAAACAGTAGGTCATTGGTTTCCAACGGTACGTCATGGCGGCCCCGTCGCCCATTGAGTCAGGTCGCCGCAGTCCATAAACCGTAAAAAAGCGCCGGCTAAACCAGCGCCCTAAGAATACACCTAATTCCCATAGCCAGACTCGCGGCTTTTGATCCGGCGCAGCAGCGACCCGGCATCACAGCCATCGACCGCAATCTTACGATCCGGTCTGCTTGCTAGAGGTTTGGATGTACAGAATTAGCAGAAAAACCGTCGGTACCAGAACAAAAAGAATGCTGGCTACAAAACCAAGCTTATTGACTTCCATCAGTGCTTGCCTCTACTACTCTCAACCCAACAACGTCGCATCGAGTTTCTAACGCTGGCCGTCTCCATCCTTGTCAAACCTGCTTTAGCTCAACTCACCAAAGACTCGCTGCGCTTTAAAGACCCGACGACTTCAGGATATCACTCTACTCGATGAGAATGCAGCGCTGCACCAAAGCCCCCAAGCCAATGCTAGATGATCAAAGCTAGGCGCTCTTGGCTTTAGCCTCAGCCAGTGCCTTGCGGTTGGGCTTTGTGGCTACCGAAACCGGTCCATGCACCGTAGCCTGGCAAGCCAATCGGCAGCTCTCGGGCCATTTCTTCAGTTTGCGCTCTTCTACCTGGGTGCGAGGTGACAGGTTCTCACCACCCGCCACCACGTCGACGACGCAGGTGCCGCACTGACCGTAGCCACCGCAGTTTGTCAGCTTGCCGCTGAAGGTATAGATATCAATGCGGTTTTCCAAGGCCTTAAAACGCAGGTTGGCCCCGTCAGCAACGACAATCTCAGTGTCTTCGTTAACAAACTTAACATTAGCCATCAAGGGAATCTCCTTCACGTTCTGCGTTGTTAGCAGCGGTAAATCAAGCCTTTGGCCGCTGGACCGAGGTGTTTTTGAGTCGCAACCCCTGGCGATCGCCTCCAGCCAAGGCTCAAGCTGGTTGCGAGGGAAATTGGGACTGGTTACACTTCGTTAAGTAATTTCATTGTTACATCTCATCTGTACCAAATGATTCCGCATCCAACAATGACATCGCCCCCTCAGGCAATGGCGGGATGACGGGGCAATTGGAGCATTACTGAGAGCCTGATTCTGATAGGCTAATCAGTACTGGCATGCTTAAGACAATTCCCAAAACAACATTGTTTTACCTAGAGGAGGAGCGTAGTCAATGGGACTACCCTGGTACCGGGTACACACGGTCGTCGTTAACGATCCCGGGCGACTGATTGCTGTACACCTAATGCATACGGCCCTGGTAGCTGGCTGGGCCGGCTCGATGGCTCTCTTTGAACTGTCCACCTTTGACCCCAGTGACCCCGTACTTGACCCTATGTGGCGGCAGGGCATGTTTGTCCTACCCTTCATGGCACGACTGGGCGTAACCCAGTCATGGGGCGGCTGGAGCGTGACCGGCGCATCCGCCGTTAACCCTGGCTTCTGGTCCTTTGAGGGTGTGGCTGCGGCTCACATCGTCCTGTCAGGTCTGCTATTTTTAGCCGCCTGCTGGCACTGGGTCTATTGGGATCTAGATCTATTCCGTGATCCTCGCACCGGGGAGCCGGCGCTGGATCTACCCAAAATGTTTGGTATTCACCTATTTCTGTCGGGTCTTCTCTGCTTCGGCTTTGGGGCCTTCCACCTGACCGGTCTCTGGGGACCTGGCATGTGGGTATCTGACCCCTACGGTCTCACCGGTCACGTGCAAGGAGTTGCTCCTGAATGGGGTTCCGCAGGCTTTAACCCCTTCAACCCTGGCGGTATTGTGGCTCACCACATTGCCGCAGGAATTGTGGGCATTATCGCTGGCTTGTTCCACCTCACGGTGCGCCCGCCCCAGCGCCTCTACAAGGCTCTGCGTATGGGTAACATCGAGACGGTGCTGTCTAGCAGTATTGCAGCGGTGTTTTTTGCGGCCTTTGTGGTGGCAGGCACCATGTGGTACGGCAGTGCCGCTACCCCCATCGAACTGTTTGGTCCCACCCGCTACCAGTGGGATGGCGACTACTTTAAGCAAGAGATCCAGCGCCGGGTTCAGGCTGATGTCAACGCCGGGTCATCCCTAGATGAGGCCTACGCCAGTATTCCTGAAAAGCTGGCCTTCTACGACTACGTGGGCAACAGCCCTGCCAAGGGTGGTTTGTTCCGGGTTGGTCCTATGGTCCAAGGCGACGGTATCGCTGAGGGTTGGCTGGGTCACCCCGTCTTCAAAGATAAGGAAGGCCGCGAGCTGTTTGTCCGCCGCCTGCCCAACTTCTTTGAGACCTTCCCTGTGGTACTGGTCGACAAAGACGGCGTTGTTCGGGCTGACATTCCCTTCCGTCGGGCTGAGTCTAAGTACAGCTTTGAACAGACTGGTGTAACCGCTACCTTCTACGGTGGTGAACTCGGGGGTCAAACAATCTCTGAGCCTGCTCTGGTGAAGCGCTACGCCCGTAAGGCGCAGTTGGGTGAACCCTTCGAGTTCGATCGCGAAACCCTCGGCTCTGACGGGGTATTCCGCACCAGCACTCGCGGTTGGTTTACCTACGGTCACGCGGTGTTTGCGCTGCTGTTCTTCTTTGGTCACATTTGGCACGGGTCTCGTACCTTGTTCCGCGATGTGTTTGCGGGTGTAGACCCTGACCTGTCTCCCGAGCAGGTGGAATGGGGTTTCTTCGCAAAGGTGGGAGATACCTCCACTCGTAAAGAAGAAACGGTTTAGTTTCCCATAAGCTAACGTGCCCGGCGGTTGATTCTCTAAGATCATCCGTCGGGCACGTTACATCTAATCCTTGTAAACTAAAGATAACCCGGTTGAGATAGGAGCCTTTTTCACCATGGAAGCAGTCGCTTACATCTTCATTTTTGCCTGCATCATTGGCACCCTGTTCTTTGCGATCGCCTTTCGCGAACCCCCCCGTATTTCTAAGGACTAATCCCAGCGACCTAGTCACTTAGACCGACGATGGTTTGAGACTTACGCAAATTTGGCAGGACTTTCCAGCCATTTCGATTGTTTTCTCACAATTTAATTAATATAGAGGCAAGCCTTTCCGCTCATGGGAAGGTTTGCCTTTATTTTTTCAGGCTGCAACGGCTTTAACCCCCTGTGGCTTGGTTCTTTTCCTCCCATTGGGAGTGTGTCTATGCATTGCCCGTTCTGTCAGCATCTGAACAACCGAGTCCTAGAGTCGCGATCGGCGGAGGCGGGACGCAGCATCCGCAGGCGGCGGGAATGCTTGCGATGCGAACGACGATTCACCACCTACGAGCGTATTGAGTACGTACCCGTTACGGTGATCAAGCGCAGCACCGACCGAGAGCTGTTTGAACGCTCCAAGGTCCTGCGGGGTATAGTGCGAGCCTGCGAAAAAACTCCGGTGTCGTCTCTGACTATGGAGGCGATCGTCGATGACATTGAGGCCGAACTTCAGCAGCGGGCCACCCGCGAGGTGACCAGTGCCGAGATTGGTGAAATGGTGTTGGCCAAGCTCCAGGCCATGAATGAGGTGGCTTTTGTGCGGTTTGCCTCGGTGTATCGTCAGTTTCAAGGCATTCGCGATTTTGCAGAAACCCTCAGCCAGCTACAGGATGATCGGGGCGATCGCTCCCTAGGCAATGTGGAAAACAGCCAGTCCTCAACCTACGTAATTTCTGCCCAATCTCTGTGAGCCTGTAGTTGCAGTGAATTGAACGTCAAACTGAAACCAATCCTGGCGGCGTAGATCAACAACACCGCCTCTTCAGCTATAATTTTAATCCTGTGGGTTTATCGGGCTGTCTATGTCGGCACGCTGTGGCGTGGGGGCTGACTGTCACATATCTGAGTTGATTGTTTTGTACGTCTACACGGAAACCGCAGTATTACGGAGAAATAATAGGACAACACTAGCATGCTCAATCAGGACGTAAAGGACGCTGACATCGGGTTTACACACGAAGACTTTGCCGCACTTTTAGATAAGTACGACTATCACTTCAACCCAGGCGATACGGTTTCTGGCACCGTGTTTAGCCTTGAGCCCAGGGGCGCCCTGATTGATATCGGTGCTAAAACCGCCGCTTATCTTCCTATTCAGGAAATGTCCATCAACCGGGTTGATCACCCTGAAGAGGTGCTGCGCTCCAACGAAACCCGCGAGTTCTTTATTCTTACCGACGAAAATGAAGATGGTCAGTTGACCCTTTCTATTCGTCGCATTGAGTACATGCGCGCTTGGGAACGGGTGCGTCAACTCCAGCAGGAAGACGCTACCGTCCGTTCTGGTGTGTTTGCCACCAACCGCGGTGGTGCCCTGGTGCGCATTGAGGGTCTGCGTGGCTTTATTCCCGGCTCCCACATCAGCACCCGCAAGCCAAAAGAAGACCTAGTGGGAGAAGACCTCCCCCTCAAGTTCCTAGAAGTCGACGAAGAGCGCAACCGTCTCGTGCTCAGCCATCGTCGTGCTCTGGTTGAGCGCAAGATGAATGGTCTTCAAGTGGGCGAAGTGGTGCTGGGCGCGGTACGCGGCCTCAAGCCCTACGGTGCCTTTATCGACATCGGCGGCGTTAGCGGTTTGCTGCACATCTCTGAGATTTCCCACGACCACATTGACACGCCTCACAGCGTGCTCAACGTCAACGACGAAATTAAGGTCATGATCATCGATCTCGATGCTGAGCGAGGTCGGATTTCCCTCTCGACTAAGCAGCTAGAGCCCGAACCGGGTGACATGGTCAAGAACCCTGACCTGGTTTACGACAAGGCTGAGGAAATGGCCGCTAAGTACCGCGAAGCCATGCGTCGTCAGGCTGCCGAGCAAGCCGGTGAAATCATCGACGAGCCTGAAGAGGTGTATGAAGAGGAAGAAGTGGCCGTGGCCGTAGAGTAGGTTCACCGCCCTAGTCTAATCGCTCTCTGAATAACGCCAGTGCCCGCTCGATGACCTCATCGGGCGGGCACCATCTATATTTGCTCAAGTCAATGCGACCTCCGCGGTTAAACTCAATGCCTTCGTCCTCTAACATGACCCGCTGAATATAGTCGCTGCCGTTGCGCCGGGGTGACTCGGAGACCTCTCCCTTGGCATTGATCACCCGTTGCCAAGGGACGTCGTCGGTGGTCATGTCAACTCGGTAAAGGGCGTAGCCCACTAGGCGGGGTTTGCCAATCAGCCCGGCTAGGTCAGCCACCTGGCCGTAGGTAGCGACCTGACCCCGAGGAATTTGGCGGACTACAGCGTAGATGCGTTCGTAGGTCAGCATCGCCTTAGACCACAGTGGGTTTGGGGCTGGTGAGTACAACTAGCGAAAAGTCAGCCACGGCGATCGCTTTTCCGGGTTTGTAAACCTGCTTGTCATTCACGAAGCCAGCAGGCGTTTCAGTATTGATCACCATTGACCAAAACGGTTTTTCAAGCAGAGGTGGCACATAAAAATCTTGAGAATCTGACTGAGCATTAAAAAATAGCAAGAAGCTGTCGTCCTCCAGTCGCTGACCTTGGGCTTCAAAGCCCATCAACTCTTCGCCGTTGAGAAATACCGTAATCGCCTTAGCCGAGCCACCATACCACTGGTCGGCTGTGATTTCGCTGCCGTCAGGGTTGTACCAGCCGATGTCGTGAACCCCAGACCCGTGAATTGCGCGCCCCTGAAACCAATGGCGACGGGCAAAGGAGGGGTGAGTTTGGCGAAGCTGAATCAGCTTGCTAGTAAACGACAGCAGGTCACGTCCTAGGGGGCTCAGATCCCAATCGAACCAAGACAACTCGCTGTCTTGGCAGTAGGTGTTATTGTTGCCCTGTTGAGTACGGCCAATCTCATCTCCCCCGAGCAGCATGGGAACTCCTTGGGAGAGCAGCAGCGTAGCCAGCAAGTTGCGCTGCTGCTTGTGTCGCAGGGCCAGAATAGTTGGATCGTCAGTTTCGCCCTCAGCCCCGCAATTCCAAGACCGGTTATAGCTCTCGCCGTCGCGATTGTTTTCGTGGTTGGCCAGGTTGTGCTTCTCGTTGTAGCTCATCAAATCCTGCAGGGTAAAACCGTCGTGGCAGGTGATGAAGTTAACACTGGCGTGGGGACGTTTGCCGTTAGCCTTGTACAGGTCAGAACTGCCGGTAATTCGAAAGGCAAACTCGCCGAGGCGACAGTCATGGTCGCGCCAAAAGTCGCGCATGGAATCGCGGTATTTGCCGTTCCACTCTGACCACAGCAGCGGAAAGTTGCCCACCTGATAGCCCCCTTCCCCCAAATCCCAAGGTTCAGCGATCAGCTTAATAGTGGATAGCACCGGATCTTGGTGGATGATGTCGAAGAAAGCCGCCAAACTGTCGACTTCGTAGAGTTCCCGAGCCAGAGCCGAGGCTAGGTCAAAGCGAAAGCCGTCGACGTGCATCTCTAGCACCCAATAGCGCAAGCTATCCATAATCAGCTTGAGCACTTGAGGATGGCGCACGTTGAGAGAGTTGCCGCAGCCGGTGAAGTCCATGTAGTAGCGGGGAGCATCTTCGACGAGGCGATAGTAGGCCGCGTTGTCGATGCCCCGCAGGCTGATGGTCGGCCCCAGGTGGCTGCCCTCCCCGGTATGGTTGTAGACCACATCTAAAATGACTTCGATGCCGGCTTGGTGCAGCGCTTTAACCATCTGCTTAAACTCGTTCACCTGGCCGCCAGCCTGCCCAGCACTGCTATAGCCGCCGTAGGGGGCGAGGTAGCTGAGTGAGTCGTAGCCCCAGTAGTTGCGCAGCCCTGTGTCGGCTAAATGCCCCGGATAGGCATGAAAGTGGTGAACAGGCAGCAGCTCTACGGCGGTAATGCCCAAGCGGCTGAGGTGGTCAATTACCGCTGGCTGGGCTAGCCCAGCGTAAGTACCCCGCAGCGGTTCTGGTACGTCAGGGTGGCGCTGGGTGAACCCTTTAACGTGGGTTTCGTAGATGATGGTGCGATGCCAGGGGATATCAAGGGGGCGATCGCCCTCCCAGTCAAAGCTAGGATCAACCACCACAGCTTTGGGCATAAACGGGGCGCTATCGACTTCAGAAAACGACAAATCGAGGTTTTCGAGGTCGTTCGTTGCGTCTAGGTCATAGCCAAAAATAGCCGGGTCAAACTGTACATCGCCGTCTACAGCCTTAGCGTAAGGGTCAATGAGCAGCTTATAGGGGTTAAACCGCTGTCCAGCCTTGGGATGATGGGGACCCTGCACCCGAAAACCATAGCGCTGCCCAGGCTGTACCCCAACCAAATAGCCGTGCCATACGTAATTATCAACCTCAGTCAACGGGATGCGGGTTTCCTGATTAGCCGCATCAAATAGGCAAAGGTAAACCCCAGTCGCATTTTCTGAAAACAGGGCGAAGTTGGTGCCTGTGCCATCCCAAGCGGCACCCAGGGGATAGGGACGACCTGGCCAAACTTGCATTCCCATAGTGAGTGCTGTGTTGCTTAAAGACTCTAAGGTTTAACGACACTGAGGCCGATGGTCCATTTGAGGGAGAACCCCCATTGAAAATAGTTTCGGTGCCAATATGTCGTGCATATTCCAGGTTAACAGGCTACGGGAATAGGCGTGGCAATGGCAAGAGGGGTTGGTATTCCTTGGGCTTATCAAACTTTTATAGTCTTACGGTACTCTTGCCGGGAGAGATTAGGTTGTCCATCGC
Source organism: Leptolyngbya sp. FACHB-60 (assembly GCF_014695775.1). Classification (GTDB taxonomy): domain Bacteria; phylum Cyanobacteriota; class Cyanobacteriia; order Phormidesmidales; family Phormidesmidaceae; genus Nodosilinea. The sequence continues at coordinate 85,181 of NZ_JACJOX010000022.1, forward strand.
AGTCTGTGTCGAACAATACTAATCGGCTTTATAAACTTCATTGGTAGGAGTTAAGCAATGCCTCTCACAAAGCGTTGTGTAGCTGAATTTTTCGGTACGTTATGGTTGGTATTGGGCGGCTGTGGTAGCGCCGTGCTGGCCGGTAAGTTTTTAGATAGCAGCGGTGCCTTTAACCTAGGCATTGGCTTTTTGGGTGTTTCGCTGGCATTTGGTTTGACGGTGCTGACCATGGCCTACGCCATTGGCCATATCTCAGGTTGTCATTTAAATCCGGCAGTGTCCTTCGGGCTGTGGGCTGGGGGACGATTCCCTAGTAGCGAACTGCTGCCCTACATTGCGTCCCAGGTATTGGGAGGCATTTTAGGGGCTGGCATCATCTACATTATTGCTACTGGACAACCGGGGTTTGCCATTGACCCCTCTGTGGGCAACCCTTTGGCGACTAATGGTTTTGGGACTCACTCACCCGGCGGTTTTAGCCTATTAGCCTGCTTCGGGTGTGAAGTAGTGATGACCTTCTTTTTCTTGATGATCATCCTAGGGGTTACTGACTTTCGTGCCCCTGTGGGACTAGCCCCGGTGGCAATTGGTCTGGCGCTGACGCTAATTCACCTGATCAGCATTCCGGTGACCAATACCTCTGTGAACCCGGCTCGCAGCACCGGCCCGGCTCTGTTTGTCGGGGGCCCGCTGTTTGCCCAACTGTGGCTATTCTGGGTGGCGCCTATTCTAGGGGCGCTACTAGCAGGGTGGTTCTATGTCACGTTCTTTGATGTCGCTAAAGAGCCAGTGGCTCAAGTTGAGAGCGCCAAGCCGGTTGTCTAGGGCAAACCTCAGACTCTCAAGCGCCAGTTTGCCCTAGCAGGTTAGAGGCTGGACTCCATTAGGGGATTATTGACAAAAAAATGGAGGATGGAGAGAAATGCTTCCCTCCATTTCTTCCATTTTTTTAGGGTATCAAAGGCTAAGACAGCTGATGGCCACAGCTGCCGCAGAAACGATCGCTCTGGGCGATCGCAGCCCCACACTGGGTACAAAATTTCTGAGTGTTAACCGTCGGCGTATTCGACCCAAGGGTCATCTCCCTCATGCGCAGGGTCATGGGGTTGAGCGACATTTCCATATCGCCCATCTGCATGGGCGGCATGGGCGGCATAGGCGGCATTGAGGCGATCGGAGGCTCAACCTCAGTCGCCTGCATGGGAGTAGCCTGGTCGGCAGCCCAGGCCGTGGCAGGTGCAGCTCTAATCTGCGTACCCTGAACCTGCCAAACAAATATGCCCTGGACCGTAACACAGCGTAGGAGCACTCCGCCGCCTACCCTGGTTATTTGAGGTACCTCTGTCCATGGGCCAGTGCGCACCTGAGTGCTGGATTGCTGCTGTTGGCCAGCCTCACCACTGGCTAGGGTAATAACAGTGTTGGGGCCGGAGTTGTCAAGATATATCTTTTGGCCAGGGCTAAGATCGCAGTAGTAAGGCATAGTTGACGTGCTAATTATGTTAGTAACCTAAGGCTGTTTGGATCCGTAGACCGAGACTATAGGTATGCTAGGACAAGCTACTGACCTCTAGCCGGTTTCTCCAAATTTTTTTGGTTCATTGGCTCGGCTTAGAGCTGGTTTAAGGCAGCCCTTAGGAAACTTTGGGAAAACTAAGAACAGTTAAAATTAAGTGTTTTTAGACCCGCCAGCTACAATCGGATAGTCAAATGAGTTCCTTGTCTGAGGTCGTGACTGCTAATTATTTGAGGATGACATACCCAAGTCTAGCTAGGTGGGCTGAGGTATGGCGCGATCGCTGCCATGGCTAAAAAAAGCGCAGGGCTACTCATGTATCGAACCCAGGATCGTCACCTGGAGGTGCTGTTGGTGCACTCAGGTGGTCCTTACTGGGCAAATCGCCGCTGGCAAGCCTGGACAATTCCCAAAGGCGAAATTGATCCTGGGGAAGACACCTTTGAAGCCGCCAAGCGCGAGTTTTTAGAAGAAACTGGGCAAGTTCCCACCGGCAACTTTCGCCCCCTACAGCCGGTACGTCAGGCAGGGGGCAAGCTAGTCTTTGCCTGGGCTTTTGAGGGCAACTTTAACCCTGCAAACCTGCACAGCAACACCTTCGTTTTAGAATGGCCGCCCAACTCAGGCGTGCTGCGAGAATTTCCTGAGGTGGATCAAGCCGCCTGGTTTGAGCTAGAAGAGGCCAAAAAACGCATCATTAAAGCCCAAGGCCAGTTTTTAGACGAACTAGTGCGGGTGTTGGGGCAGGTGTCTTTATCGTGAGTGCTTTGGGCAAACCTTAAAGAGCAGGCTGCTGTAAAAACTGCCGTAGTCGCGCCATCACCAGGCTTTGACCCAGGTTGAGGGGCAGGGCCGACACTCCCTCCAGTCGCGACTGCACCCACTGATCACCCCAGTACCATTCATGGAAGCCATCAATCCCGCCAGATAGCACCATGTAAAGGCTGTGGTCATTTACCTGTTTGACATCGTGGTGAATTTCAACCGGGCCAAGGTAGCTGTTAAAGCTCAGCCCACTGTGGATCTTGCCAGGCAACCCCTGGCTAAACTGTTGGGGCCAAAGCCATTGGCGAAACTGACTGGGCTGCACCAAGCTGGCCTGAATATGCTCGTGGTTGGCATTGACTTCGATGCGGAGGTGGCTGTGCTGAAATGTGCCTAGCATAGGGTGGTAGCCCGCAAACAACACCTCTCAGTATGCCAAAAGAAACTCGATGGCATGTAGGCACACAGGCGGCAAACAAGCTCTCTGCTGGAGGTGGGTAAACTGCCCTAAACCCGCACTCCCTAAACCTCTTACAATAATTAATAAGCAATATTAAGTGAAGACTGGGACAGCGCATGGTAGATCAACTGATTCGGGCTACCGCCGCCGATGGCGGTATACGGGTGGTAGGCGTCATCACCACTAAACTTACTGAGGTGGCCCGGCAGCGCCACAACCTCTCCTATGTAGCTACCGCTGCCCTAGGTCGTACCCTTTCGGCGGGTCTGCTGTTGGCCTCTAGCATGAAGCAACCCCAGGGTCGGGTAAATATCCGCGTGCGGGGAGACGGCCCCCTAGGCGGCATTTTGGTGGATGCCGGTATGGATGGTACTGCCCGTGGCTATGTGGACAATCCTGCTGTGGAGCTGCCTCCCAATGCCCAGGGCAAGCTTGATGTCGGCGGAGCCGTAGGTCGCAACGGCTACGTTTATGTGGTGCGCGATATGGGCTACGGTTACCCCTACTCCAGCACCGTTGAGCTAGTCTCAGGGGAAATTGGCGATGACCTCACCCACTACCTGGTGAGCTCTGAGCAAACCCCCTCGGCCCTGATACTAGGTGTATTTGTAGGGATCGACGGAGTTGAGGCGGCCGGGGGGCTACTGCTGCAGATTCTGCCCCGCGCCGCTGAAGATGCCGAAATGGTGAATTTGATTGAAAGTCGCCTGGCCGGATTGACCGGCTTTACCCCTCTGCTGCGGGCCAACAAGACGTTGCCTCAGATCTTTGACGAGCTGGTGGGTGATCTGGGCCTTGAAATTTTGCCCGAAACTCAAATGGTGCAGTTTTCTTGCCCTTGCTCATTCGATCGCATGCTAAGTGCACTCAAAATGCTAGGCGAAGATGAACTGCAAGACATGATTGAAACAGATGAAGGGGCCGAAGCCATTTGTCATTTTTGCAATGAGGTCTACCACACCAACAGCGATCAACTAGCGCAGCTGATTGAAGATCTGCGGGAGGAGCGACAGGAGGCAAGGTGATAACTTAGAACACACCAACAACCTGCCAACTCCTCAGGTGAGCCTTATCTTTTTTGATGCAAGTTAACAAAAAGTCAGGACACTATTTCCTAGGGAACTGCCAAGGTCTTAGCTTAGTCAGTTCCCTAACAAAAATCTTTATGCCTTTCATCTTCATAGCTTTAGCTGGTGTCACTTTAAAGTCAAAATTGAAAGTAAAGAAATTCACTAGGTTGACTACAAAATACAAGAGCAACAAGCAGTGTTAACGCAGTCAAAAAAGCATAGACCAAGGTTGGTCGCCAAGCATACCAGGCGGGTTTACAGTCAGACAAATGAGCATAGACGTCAAGAGCAATTGGTTCGTGGCTCATGAATTGATAAAGATTAGGTGAAAACAATGTCAATGCGAGCGCTGAGAGTATAATTACTATTCCTTTAATATGACAGTAGCTATCAAGTGTTCCAAACTGGATGCCGAAATTGGTTAGAAAACCGACTTGATTATAAAGAGATTCAGGTAGGACAAAGCCACTACCACCAAACATTCCTACGATAATGTGCCAACCGCCACTTAGAGTTTCAGCACGAAACAAAACCCAAGAAACGATTACAGAAAAGAGGGTCAGCATTCTGGCTAACCAATGATGATACCAATCATTCATAACAAATCCCAGTCTTTGAAGAATTTGGCTCCACCCGTGGTTAACACATAAGTACAGGCCATGTAATCCGCCCCAAACCACAAAAGTCCAGTTAGCCCCGTGCCATAATCCTCCTAGCAGCATTGTGATTAACAAATTTACATAATGGCGCGAATCACCTCTTCGATTACCTCCTAAGGGAATGTAAAGATAGTCTCGAAGAAATCGTCCAAGGCTAATGTGCCAACGTCGCCAAAAATCACTAATACTATTTGCCTTATACGGGGAGAAGAAGTTAATTGGCAGCTTTATATTAAAAATTTTTGATAGACCTATTGCCATATCACTATACCCAGAAAAATCAAAATAGAGTTGCACTGCATAAGCGATGGATGCTTGCCAAGCAATAAAAAAGCTAATTTGTGCACCCTGATCAGCAGACAAAAATATAGGGGTGGCATAAACAGAGACAGAATCAGCGATCACAGTTTTCTTAAAAAGTCCAACTGCAAAAACCGTTAATCCGACCGAAAGATTATGAGCACTTATCCCGAAATGCAACCTTCGAAACTGTGAAATCATCTCCCTAGGGTTAACAATAGGGCCAGCAATTAACTGAGGGAAGAAAATAACAAATAAAAGGTAATCGTTAAAGCTATAACTTCGACTCTTGCCAGAAAAAATATCTGCTATATAACTAATCTGCTGAAAAGTATAAAAAGAGATCGCCAAGGGAAGAATTAAACCTTCAATACTATTAAAACTAAAACCCAAGCCTTTCAAGGTTGAAAGCAAAAAATTAGAGTACTTAAAGTATCCTAAAAGAGCCAAATTAAAAATAATCCCAATTGTCAATATTAGTCTGCATTGTGTGGAAGAACATGAATCAGTTTGGGACTTCCTTTTTTGCCATGACAATAGCTCTCCTATAAGCCAATTGATGGCAACACTTGACAGAAGTAGGAGTAAATAACTTGGACTCCAAAAGAAATAAAAAGCTAGTGAAATAAACGTCAGCCAAATAATTAGTGGCCAGCGTTCTCTAAAGCTACTAAGCAGCCAAAAGCCTACCAAGCCGATAGGCAAAAAAATAAAAGCGAAATCATATGAGTTAAACAGCATTTATGAATTACTTATTTACGGCTTCAGGTTTCCCCTTTTCCAAATATTTTCTTAGAAGATTAATAATACCCTGGGTTCTCCTTTTTCGGCCAAGATCGTTGGCATGATAATGAGTATCGTACATCATATTTGGTGGCAAAAGAGAGTCTCGCAATGAGTCTTGAAAAACAATGCCTTGATTGTTCCAAAATAGCTCTATGCTTTTTGAAGATATTTGAAAATTCGACTTTTCATAGTCGATTGTATAGACTGTCGTTGGATAGATCGGCACTACTGTTGCTCCTTTTCCCTCAACATAATCAACGAAACTTTTAATATATCCGTTAGGGTCAATGTCCATGAGAGATGGAGGCATTGTTGTTGTGTAAAGCACAGGATTTGTTAAGCGACTTTCTTTTCCTATATTGCAAGTTTCGTCGCCATACTCATTCAAAGTCAAACCGCTATAGCAATTGCCGTTTTCTTTTTGATGCCTAAGCCTTTCCAAAATATCTTTTCTTGAAAGCTGCCCTTTGAAGAAGGCAGTGTATTCTTTTCTCGCATTTATCGAGAAAGAATTATTGATAATAAAGCTCAAAAGCGATATCCCAGAAATATCTTTAAGCCGCTGCCTGTCATACGTAGTGATAAATCGACTAGCTACGCCACCCTTCCCAAAATCACTAAAATCACTCGAGATGCCAGATGACATATAGAAAGGATATTCTAATGACAATAATACAATGTCATTTTCTCTAATAAAAGGCTTTGATCGAGTTAATATGTATTCTCCGCCTAGGCCAGCGTGAGAACTCAGATTAATTGTTTTTAATCCAGTTTGTCTTGAAATTTCTTTGGCAGATATTCCAAATAGCCCGCTACTTCCCGAGATAATTAAGATTCTTCTTTCGGTTGATGCCTCTAATGCAATCTTCTCTTTTTCCAAAAAAATTAGATTTAGCCAATCCTCTGTATTAATGATGCGGCCCGTCGAAATCAAAATACTTGCATCAACTAGACTCTTTAAAGTTGGATAAATAGAAAGAAGAAGAATTAGGACTATAAAATAGATGAAATACTGACTTTCTGAGTATTTTCTCTTCATAATCAAAAGATTAAAAATCGTTTTATTTTTACAGAAAAAGTTGGTAGAATAGCGGTATTTAAAGTTTAAGAATTGCGAGATAAACTGCGCTTAGGGCTTCTCGGAAAAACCACTTTATTACCCAAGCTTATACTTCGAAAGCCAAATAATATTCTCTCAATCTTGGCACTCTGCTCAATCATAGCCGTTTCATGATAAATCGTTAATTCATCAATATTGACGAAATAGTCCAGAAATTCCAGAAGGCCTAGCCCCTCTTGCTAAGTCCTTACTAGTCGTCGATAAGCGATCGCTAATGCATTCTCATCCCCTACGTTTCCAGGGAATAGTACTACAGGCAAATTAGGAAATTGGGGGTGATCGGCGGGGGTGCGCACGGCGGAGACGCCAGGTAGAATTTGGCCGAGCAGTCGGGCGGTGCGTAGCGCTAACCCAGTGCTAAGGGTGTCGTTGGAGGTGATGCCGCCTTTGCTGATCAGGAATCCAATATCGTTCGGCATTCCCTTAATCACCTCCATTAGCAGGAAAGAAACTTCGACACCAAAGTCGAGACGGGCTTGAACGGTGTCGAAGACGAGTTCCTGGCGGCTGGTGTAGACCACAGGCACCTGGCCGACGGCGTGGGCCTCGTTTACCTGGCCAAGAATATTTGCTAGCACCACTTTGTGATGGCCTGGTTCTCCGTCACGGAGCTGTGCCACGTCTACTTCAATGCCGGTCACTCCTGGTTCCTGCAATAGCTGCTCAAGCTGCTGGGTAGTTTTCTTCACATGGGAGCCGACGATGATGGCTCCGGGGCAGCCACCGCGCACGTAGGTACGCATGTGACTGGCATCGGTGGGCTGGGGAGGCAGGGCGGCCAGGGCAGTGAGAATGCTGGCGGCGCTGCGAAACAGAAATTTTTTGCCCTGGGCAGCGGCCGCGAGCAAATCCTGGGCAAATTGGTTCAGGTCGGCCTGGGTTTCGCCATCGACGGCGCAGCAGACGTTGTGCTCTAGCGCCATCAGCCGATCTAACGAATCCGCTCGAATATTTCCAAGGGTAAAGCATTCGACGGTTTCAGCCGGAATACGACCAGCGGTCTTTTCGGCAACGTAGTCAGGCAGATAGCTGGTGCTGTAGCCAAACACCGAATCTTTGGCGAACTCGGTTTCGTGGACGGGAGTGGGTACGCCATCCACCACGAGGTAGTGAACGCTGTCGCGGGTGATGCGCCCCCCTTCAAAAAAGGCGGGCACTAAGAAGTGGGCGTCGAAGGGGCCGAGTTCCTGGGCGATCGCATCGGTCTCCACCGGATAGTGCCCCCGCAGGGTCGAGTCGGAGCGACTGACAACGAGAAAATCCTGGATGCACTCAAGGGCGATCGCCTGCTTTAAATTTTGGCAAACCTCTCGGGTCACCTGCTCAGCGGCGGCGGCGGTAAGCGCGCGGGTGTTGGTCAGCACAAAAAAAATCGGTGAGGCATCGCGCAGCCCCTGGCGCAGAGTGTCTACGTCCCACTGCATGAGCAGCAGGCAGCTGTGCACTGTTTGAGAACCGGTAGGGTCGTCGTCTAAAACTATGATCTTGGGCTGAGCCATCGGTGCCGGCCTCGACGGGGTGAACAAAAATCACTATCGCCTATTAAGGACACGTTGGCCAAGGTAGCTCTAACAAAAATAGGGTTCCTAGATGTATCTAGGAACCCTATTTTTCTTTTGGTGGCGGGGCATGGATTTGAACCATGGACCTTCGGGTTATGAGCCCGACGAGCTACCAGACTGCTCTACCCCGCGGCGGCTTATTCAATATAGCGCTAAATGTTCTCCGATAACAATCTAATTTTCTTTTTCAATCAAATTTCTTCAGAAATTGCCTGCATGTCTGATCTCTAAGGCGGCTGAAGCAGTTGAACAGCGGCACAGAGTCGTCTCCTGAGCGCGGAGTCGTCTGTCTTTACAAATAAGCTGCCCTAACAAGCAGTGTCTCCAAGGGCGAAAGAAAATAACTGCGGACAGCTAGTACATCATCGGCAGATCGCCGACAACATCGAGCCGCGTAAAATCGCCGACCTTCATATAGGTTTCGGCCAGGGTGTCAGCCACGGTGGGAGTGATCCAGCCGAGCTGCCGTAGGGTAAAGATCGCGGTGGCGTACTTGGCCCGCCTTGCCCCGTCAATCACCTTAATTGACAGCCCCAGACCTTCGCCCACCCGCCCAATACACTGAATGCCCTCAGCTCCCGATTTGCTGACTAGAGCCCCATGGGTGAGATTCATCAGCGTGGTGTCGAAGCTGCCGGGGCCGCCCACCATGTCAGGATTGCTAATCATGGCCCGGACAATGCGCTCCATATCGAGGTTATTGCCCGAGGAGAGCATGGCAAACAGGGAGGCCATCTGGCTAAGCTGCATGAAGTAGGTGGGGGCACCGCAGTCGTCATGGGCGCAGATAAACTCATCTGAGGGCATGCCCAGCAGCTCTGAAATGCGGGTCAGGATCAGCTTTTGTATCGGGTGACTGCGATCGAGATAGGTCGCTAGAGGCCAGTTGCGTTGCTGACAAACGGCCAGCATCCCGGCGTGCTTGCCCGAGCAGTTGTGCTCAAGGGGGCTTTTTTTGCCTGCTGGAATAGGGCAGCGCAGAGCTGTGGGGTCGAGATCGGCCTGCCAGAGAATGTGAAAAGCCTGACGCGCCTGCTCGATGGTGCCCTGGTGCGAGCCGCACATGATGGCCAGGTCGCGATCGCCAAGGCTATAGCGTTCTAGCGCTCCGGCTGCGGTCACCGCCAGAGCCTGAAAAGGTTTAAGGGCAGAACGAATAAATGTACCCAACTCACCGTTGCCCGCCACCGATAGGGTGCGCCCCCGGCCATCGCACACCGCCACATGGGCCAGATGGGTAGCCTCTACAATGCCCTCCCGCAGCAGCTGAATTTCTAGCTCTTTGGTTTGGTGGCGGTTAACCCGACTGCTGGTCATAGGAGAGGCTCTGCGGTGGTGTACAAGGGTGATGTGGCGGCGATGACCACTATACCAGGGGCCAGGCGATCAGCCCCAGGGCAAGCAGCAGAGCCATAACCCCTAGCGTGCGGCGAATGCGCTGGAGTACGGGCTGCACCTGATAGTCGACGATCAAGCGATCGCGGTTTGAAACCTCCTCCGGTTTGACCCAGAGCTGACCGTCGTACCAACCCGACTCTTCGTAGGGTACGGTGGTTTGCCGCAGGCGTCCGCCCACATGGGCCCAACCCACGTAGAGCTGAAGCAGGGCCAGCACGGGCAGCACCAGCGCCCCCATGGCCCCACTGAGACCAAAGGAAAGGGGGTGTTTCGCTGGGGCAAAGCTGGCGGCGGCCATAGGCCCAGCCACAACCCAGCCTACAAACCAAAGAATAGCGACGGGTTTGAGGTAGCCTGCCAAATCTCGGCTGCCCCAGCCATAAAACCAGGACTCGCTCACGTCCTGATATTCGTTGATGGGCTGTTGCTCAGCCGGTACTGGACATCGTTGAGTCATGGCCACCGACAACACGCAATCTAGCTATAGCCTAAACGAATTGCCTACCAATAGGAATTGCTGCTTGGGAATTTTTGTCCCAGCGGATAGCGGCCGCGAGGGTCAACAGGCCAATCCTAGCTCGGCTTTAGAACTGGGCTGGGCTAAAGTGCTGGCCTGAGGGCTGGTACGAAATTTGGTTAGCATGACCCCAAAACGCCTCTAGATCGTAGTAGTCTCGCGCCTCGGGCATAAAGATATGGACAATGACTTCGCCGTAGTCCATGACGATCCAGCTGCCTTCACCCTGGCCTTCGACCCGCAGGGGGCGACGGTTGTGGTCGCTTTCGAGGGTGGCCTCAATGGAGCGGGTAATGGCGCGCACCTGCACGGCTGAAAAGCCGGTGGCCACCACAAAATAATCAGCTAAGTACGACACATCTCCCACCTGGAGAATTGTGATGTTGCCTGCTTTACGCTCATCGGCGGCGGCCGCAATGGCGTAAGCCAGTTTAAGGGCATCGTCCTCAGCTTGATTCGGCGCAGGGGTATCGGTAGCAGCAGGCGGGCGGTGGGAAGACTGGGTCATACGCAAAGACGTAATGGGACAATTGCGGTGGCTGTGGTTCAGACTGACTGCGCCCATACACCGTAGTTTCTATTGTAGAGGATGACTCTGAGGGGCTGCAGACTGGCTCTCTCCACGGTCATAATCTGTTATGGAAAGTCTTAGCCCTGGCCGAGGTGAGGCTAAGTTTGAGATCCCAAACGGGGCGCAGCGTATATCATTGATCGTCAATATTTAGCGGCTGAAAAGTGGCTGCAAAGGCGGGGTGGCGGCTGGTTTCTGCCCCTCAGGCGTGGATACTCTACGGCTCGTCTTTAAACTCTACAGGGGAAGAACACCATGCCTCAACTTACGCAAGGTTTGATCGTTGCTGCTTTAATCGGCCTACTGCTGGCGGTTATCGTGGGGTATTACCTGCGTCAGGGCCGGGTGAATGAGCTGACCGAGGCCTTGCAGCAGAGCCAAAAGCGCCAAGAGGACCTAGAAAAAGCGCACGAGCAACGACTGCGCACCGCCACCCAGCAGCTGCAAAAAGATTATGAAGCTCATCTCGCTGAGAAAATGGAGCAGTATGAGGATCGGCTTGAGGAGCGCCGCGGTCAGCTAGAGTCTGAGTACCGCACTCGCGAAAGCGTAATGGGCAGTGCTCCCGTTGATGCCGATAGCACCACCGAACAGCGCATTCGCAAACAGTACGAGACCCGCCTCAAAGAAGCGGCTACCAAGATTCAGCAGGCCTACGAACAGCATTTGCAAGACAAGCTGGTGGAGGCGCGATCGCAGGCTCAGCAAGACTATGACCAGCGGCTGGCAGAGGCGATCGCCCACTACCAAGACCAAGAGCAGACTCGACAGACGCAAGCCCCTGGCGATCTTTCCCTGGGTGCCCTGGTGCCAGAGCCGACAGCCGCAGCCAGTACAGATACCGCTGATGTCGCCGAGATCGAAGCCCGGCTTCAGGCTGAGTACAACCAGCGCCTAGCCGAATACGAAGACGACATGGCCCAGCGGCTGGCCCAAATGGAGCAAGACTACGAAGCCCGCTTACAGATGGCCCAGGCCAGTGACTCGGTGCCCGTTGATCTCGCCCCCTCCACCGCAGAGCTAGAACTTAATCTGCGCCGAGAGCTAGAGGAAAGTCTCAGAGCTGAATACGAGCAAAAGCTAGCCGAGAAGATCGAGCACTATCAGGATGAGCTGACCCAGCGAACCCAAGACCTTGAGCAGGCCTACGAGGCCCGCCTGCAACTACAAGTCGCGCCTTTCCCAGAGCCAGCCGCCCCCGTGGCTGATGAGCCAGCGGTTGATTTAGACATGGCCATGCTCGAAGAAGCTATGCCGCCAGAAGCTGCGATCTCTGACGAAGCTGCTCTGATAGCCGACAGCGAGATCAGCCTAGATATGAACGAGTTCTCCTCAGCAGGACCCTCACCAGCCGTAGACGAGGAAGACTCAGACCTGGCAACAATGCTAGAGAGTGAGGCTGACAGGGGTCAAGTTGATAATTGGGGCTTAGATGCTGATGTTGACACCGACAGTCTCGACATAAATGCCTTCGATACATCAGAGCCAGACACCATCTCAGATCTATCTGAGCTGAATTTTGATGACGCTGACGAATTTTCCCCCGAGCCAACCTCACCAGGGTCAGCAACAGGCGACTTTAGCTTAGCTAGCCTCGTAGAGAGTGAAACAGACAGCGGCCAAATCGATGATTTTGGCTTAGAGCCTGAGGCTGATACTGACAGTCTCGATCTCAATATCCTACTCAACCAACCTGCCTCAGAACCCAGCTCTGAGTTTGCGACGGATGACTTTGCTCCCGAAGCGGCAACGGCACCAGACGAAGATGAATTTAACCTAGACGACAGCTTCAGCACCGACAGTCTCGATCTCAACACCCTACTCAATGAGCCTGTCTCAGCACCCAGTTCCGAATTTGCTGTGGACGAGTTGGCTTTCGAGGCAGCACCGACACCAAACGAAAGCGACTTCGGTCGGGCTGGTCTGCTCGAAAATGAAACCGATAGCAGTCAAGTCGATGAATTTCGCCTAGACGACAGCTTCAGCACCGACAGTCTCGATCTCAACACCCTACTCAATGAACCTGTCTCAGCACCCAGTTCCGAATTTGCTATGGACGAGCTGGCTTTCGAGGCAGCACCGACACCAGACGAAAGCGACTTTGGCCAGGCTGGTCTGCTCGAAAATGAAACCGATAGCGGTCAAGTCGATGAATTTCGCCTAGACGACAGCTTCAGCGCCGACAGTCTCGATCTCAATGCCCTCCTCAATGAACCCATCTCAGCACCCAGTTCCGAATTTGCTATAGACGAGCTAGCTTTCGAGGCAGCACCGACACCAGACGAAAGCGACTTTGGCCAGGCTGGTCTGCTCGAAAATGAAACCGATAGCAGTCAAGTCGATGAATTTCGCCTAGACGACAGCTTTAGCGCCGACAGTCTCGACCTCAATGCCCTGCTCAATGAACCTATCTCAGCACCCAGTTCCGAGTTTGCTGTCGATGAGTTTGCCCCTGAGACGGCCTCGTCTGGGTTAGATGATGAGGATTTTGGGTTCGCTGCCCTATTAGAGGGTGAAGCAGACGGCGATCAAGTCGATGAATTTAGCCTAGACGATGACTTTAACGCCGACGACCTCGATCTCGACGCCCTACTCAATCCGCCCGCGCCAGAACCCACTGACGACTTACTAAACGATCTCGACGACCTGAGCAATCTGAGCTAATCATCGCCCTACATCCCCATAACGCTTCGGCCTTCAGAATCCTAACCTCGGTCCGATCGGGCTTTAGAGCAGATTAGGGGTATAAGGCCCAAATTCCTCACAGCTGCCCTTTTTGACCGTAATCACTGTCTTGACTCCGCCGCGGCGGGTGTAATCGCCAATCACCCGCAACCCCTGAGGTTGTAGCTCATTCCACAGGCGATCGGCGATCTGGTTGGCTAGAGTTTCGTGGCTGATGCGCTGATCGCGAAAGCTGTTGATGTAGAGCTTAAACGCCTTTAGCTCTACCACCCAAGGTCCTGGACAATAGTCCACCACGATGGTGCCAAAGTCTGGGTAACCCGATCGCGGGCACAGCGCCGTAAATTCTGGGTGCTCTAGGTGAATGGTATAGACATTCTCCGAAGGATTTGGCCATTTCTCCAGCGGGTCTACGCTGGCTTGGAGAATGGCGCGATCGCCGTACTGAGAAGTCGAGGCTGAGGCAATAGTCATGGGCGACGGGAAAGGGATAAATAGGGTCAGTTCAGGCTAACCACAGAACGGTTGAAACCAGCTTTGCCAGCGCTCGGCATTTCCAAAGAGAAATGCGGCTACGGCCTAGACTGTCTCCTTGGGTAATGTAGCCTTTTTCAATGTTTCTTAACCAAAGCGGCGGCGAGCGATCACCCTTAGATGGCCGGGCAGCGGCAAAAGTTCCCGACCGGAGACTTAACCAAAGTTATTCCAATCGCTTAATCAAAACTTCATACTTCTTCCTTAACACCTTTGGCTCTGCCCCAAACCCTGTGATAAGTTCACCAAGCGTTGGGAGTAGTTGTTGTAGCACATTTATAGCATCAACTCCCCAGCTCCATCGGAAGACGCTTTTTCAGGAGAGACATTATGACGATTTACCGTAAGCTTGCCCTCGCTGCCGGTAGCCTCACCCTCGCTGGCTTGGCCCTAGGCCTGCCTGCCCATGCCGAAGACCCCAAGGCCGAAGCTGTAACCGACGGCACTGAAGCCGTTGCCCCTGAGACCGAAGCCGCCGCCCCTACGGTTGACGTTGAAGCCATCGAAGCTGAACTCGATGCCGAGCGCGAAGCTGGGATCGAAGCCGCGACCCCTGATGCCGCTCCTACGGTTGATGTCGAGGCGATCGAGGCTGAACTTGATGCCGAGCGCGAGGCTGCGATCGAAGCTGCCACCCCTGACATTCTGACTGAAGAAACTGACCCTGAAGCGGTGACTGACGAGACCACCGTTGAAGAAGCTGACTCTGAAGCGGTGACCGAAGAAACCACCGCCGATGACATTGCCCCTGAAGCGGCTACCGAAGAGACCCCTACCGACGCTGAAGCTGAAGCCGAAGCCCCTGCCGACCCTGAAGCAACCGTTGACGAGGTCGATCCCGAAGTAACCGTCGACGAGACCCCTGACGCAGTTGACGACTCTGAAGCCAAAACCACCGACGAAGAAGCGGCTGAGCCTGCCGCTGGGGCTACCTCGGGTAGCTAAGCGCTTGGGGCTAGAGTTGCCGCTTGACCCACTCCAGGGCCTCTTCGCGGCTGCTCACTAGCCCCTCGGCCTGGGCCAAATAAACTGCTTCCAGCAGTTCACCAATTTGAGGACCTGGTTTGAGGGCAAGCCCTTGCACCAGGTCTTTGCCTGTAACCAGGGGCTGGGGATGGGCAACGGGGTCATTGGGGGTAAGGTATCGCTCCACCAGCGGCAAGATCAAGTCCTCGGGCATGCCGTAGGCCAGACTCAGCAGGGCAACGCCCCCAAAGCCCGCCCCGGCAGTTTTGAACAACTGATACTGCTGTCCAAGGGTTAAGAGTGTGTTGTTCTGGTGCTGATGTAGGTACTGCCAGCCCCTGAGAATGCTCAGCACCGCCTGCTGCTCGGCACGGCTATATTTGAGTTTTGCCAGGGTCGTCTCGGCACTGGTCAGGTCAGGGGGCAGCAGCTGACTGAGCTTGACCGCCTTGAGCCAGCTGCGGTGCAGGCCGTGGGTAGTCTGTTCTTTGACCCAGCTGTGCAGCAGGTACGAAAAATCGGGCCAGCGCTTGTGGTATTGGGCCGCCAGCTGATCGATGGTGGCCAAGCGGTCTAGATGGGGGCGATCGACTTCGGGCAGCCAGGTTTGCAACAGGCCGTCCTGCCAGGCCAGACCCAGCAGGATGGATCCCTCGGGCTGGCTGAGCAGGCAGTCTAGCTCACCGCGCACTCGTTCGGCGGCCATGCGCCCCAGGGCTGGAGCCAGGCCGCGAATAGTTTGCTGGGTCGTAGGGTCGAGACTAAAGCCCAGCTGGGCGGCCTGGCGGTAAGCCCGTAGCAGCCGCAGGGGGTCGTCTTTGAGGTTTTCAGCGGCGACCATGCAGAGGGTTTTGCGGGCCAGATCGGCGCAGCCATCGAGGGGGTCGAGCAGGGTTTCGCTGTGGGGGCTGTAGGCGATCGCATTAATGGTAAAGTCGCGCCGGTGCAGGTCGGAGTAAATCGTTGGCCCCACCTGCTGGGCAAAGTCAACGGTGGCGCTGGGAAACACCACCCGCGCGATCTGGTGCTCGGTGTCGAGCACCACAAAGCCCGCGCTGTAGTGCTGGGCGATGGATTGTGCGATGGCGATCGCCCGCTCAGGCAGCACAAAGTCGAGGTCTAGATAGTTGGCCTGGCGATGCAGCAGGGCATCTCTGACACTTCCCCCCACCAAGTAGGCTTGTTGTGGCAGTAGCGACACGCTGAAGGGCCAGGTTTTTGGCGAAAGCGCCGATTTCTCAGTAGCCACTGCGAGGGAGAAGGGGGATAGCGTTGGATTCAATGAACCCTCATTTCTTTCATTACAACAGGGTTTTTTAGTCTTGACACCCTGGCCCCACAGAGAACAGCTGAAAACCCAAGCTGGGTTTTCAGTTTGCAACATCTGGGCTGGGCCACCCGGGACATTCAAAAAACTTGAGCTAGACTACCAGAAAACGCATCCCCTTTACGGCCAAAGCCCTTTACTGCCTGAAGAATGACGGCCATTTAGCTGAGGGCTGGCTAGACTGGAGATGTCAGCTTTGACCTTGCTGTGTTCCTGCCGGGGGCGTGCTATGTGCATTTGTGTGAACTGCCACTACGTCGATCGCTGCACCACTTACCACGCGGTGGAAGAGCTGCACAGACAACCTCATCTGACCGATTCCCCCAGCTTTGAAGCAGTGAATCCTACGGTCAACGCCAACATTCGTATGCTCGATGACGAGGTTGAACAGGAGTTTGACGTAGTCGGCTGCGATAGCTTTGTTGCAGAACAGGGCAAGTGGGCCAAGCTGCGCCCCGGCGAGTTGGTACCGACCTAGGGAGTGGATGAGTAGTCGGGTGGATGGTTAGGTGGGTTGGTCTCCCCGTGTCATCCCTAAGTAGGGTGGGGCAGTGCTCACCAACATAGAATCCCTAACATCGCAGATTGCTGGATAGTGAATAGAGCCATCCTTTGACCACTCTTTGCGTCAACCCTGCTTGTCCGCAGCCTAAGAATGAGGAAAGGGCTAGGGTCTGCACAGCCTGCGGTCAGTCGTTGCCGATAGCCGATCGCTATCGTTGTCAGCAGTTCCTTGGCCAGGGTGGGTTTGGGCGCACGTACCTAGCGGCGGATGAGAGCAGCGATCCGCCAGCCGTTTGTGTGGTCAAGCAGCTGACCTTGGCCGTGGGAAGTGATTGTGGAGAAAGGCGCGATCGCTTTCATCGCGAGGCCGATCGCCTAACTACGCTGGGCCAGCACCCCCAAATTCCCGCCCTGCTGGATGTAGTTGACAACGCCCAGGGGCAGTTTTTGGTGCAGGAATACATCCCTGGCCCCAATCTCGACCAGCGGATGCAACAATCCTCCAACCTGAGTGGTGAAGCCCTGGTGCAGCGAGTGCTCTACGAACTGCTGCCCGTGCTGGCTTACATTCACGACCACAGCGTTATTCATCGCGATATCAAGCCTGCCAACATCATCGCGCCTGCGGCACCGCAACCTCTGGCACTGGTGGATTTTGGGTCGGCGAAGGCGATCGCTGATCCTGAACAGCTCAAGCGCACCGCCACGGTGATCGGCAGCGCGGGGTACGCTGCCCCCGAGCAGGCCTTAGGCAAGGCGGTCTACGCCAGCGACATTTTCAGCTTAGGGGTGACCTGCCTGCACCTGCTCACCGGGCTGCATCCCTTCGACCTATATTCTGTTAGCGACGATGCCTGGGTGTGGCGACCCTACGTGACGGCACCCGTCAGCCCTGCCCTGGGGCGCGTGCTAGATCGCATGGTCAACCGCCGCCTGCAAGAGCGCTACAGCAATGCCCAGGAGGTGCTGGCCGACCTGCGCTGGAGCGGTCTAGCCCTGGATACCCAAGGCTCAAAAACGTCCCAGGTCTTCACCAAGTCGCTGAATGCCACACCGGTCTGGGAGCAAAGGTTCGCTCTCAGCCTGCCAGGGGTTGTGGCCAACGGCCTAGCGATGAGTCTGAACGGAAGGGCAATCGCCACCGCTTGTTCTGACGGTTCTGTGCGCTTGTGGGATTGCACCAACGGGGAGTTAATTCACACCTTTCGCCGATCGCTGGGTCTGCTGGGCTTAGGCCATCGCGGCGCAGTCAACGCGGTGGCATTTACCCACGCTGGAGATGCGATCGTCAGCGGCGGCGAAGACAGTCAGCTGATCCGGTGGCATTTAGACGATTACACTGGCCAGAGATTGCCGGTGTCGAGCTGGCAAATTTCCTCACTGCTGATTGCCCCGCCTGGCGACACTCTGGCGGTGGGCAGCGGTGACGGGCGCATTTACCTATGGGTGCTCGATCGGGGAGATGGGCCAAAGACCTTGGTGCACCACCAAGACCAGGTGACGGCGCTGGCGGTAGATGTCGCAGGGAATCTGCTGGTGAGTGGGGGCCGCGATCGCACAATTCGCCTCTGGTCATTAACCTCGGGTCGACTGACTCACACCCTCACGGCCCCCAATGCCCCGATCACGGCCCTCGTCTGCCACCCTCAGGATGGCCGCATCGTCAGCGGCGATCGCGAAGGCCACGTACAGGTCTGGAGCGCCGAGAATCCTGACCGGGGACTGGTGATCCACAAAGCTCCTAGCGCGATTACGGCGGTGGCGATTAGCCCTAATGGGGATTGGCTGGCGATCGGGGCAGACGATGGGCACCTAACCCTAAAGAACCTGCAAGGGCTGGGCCAAACCACTCGCCTGCGCCATGCTTGGGGCGTACGGGCGATCGCCTTTACCCCCGACAGCCGCATGCTGGTCAGCACCAGCGCCGACGAAACCATTCGCTTTTGGTGCTTTGAGGCCGCCTAGCCAGGGCGATCGCATTCGCCTAAGGAATCGGGATCAGCCCAACTCAGTTGGTATGTCGGGCGGAAGCTACTGCTGCGCCGAGGGGGTTTCAGAAAACTGACGCACGGTGGCGCTAAACCCCGATGCCTTGAACTGCTTGAGTTTGAGCGGCTCGGGCTGGTTGGCGGCAACTGAAACCCGCAGTTCAAAGTCGCTCTCGCCGGGGGGAACTTTTGGAATACCGCCCAATCGGCCCCGGTTTTGCATGACAGGATTGTCGTTGGCATCAAAAATGCGGCCAAAAATGTCGGCGTCAATTACGGGCTTGCCGGTGCGGTTGATCGCTTTGCCGGTAATCAAAAAACACTTCGCCTGCTGAATTGAGCCTGCGGCCACCATGCCCTCAGCATAGTCGGCGGGGCAGGGGGCGTAGCTGAGGCCACTGAGCTCAATGGGAGTTAAGGCTTGGGCCGTTAGCCCGGCTCCGCTAACTAGCCAAAGGCCCGCAATTAAAAGAGCGGTGAAGATCCCACGTAGTGCCATAGGTCGCCTGCTGGTAAGCAAAATCAAACCTTTATCAGCTTATCGCGATTTGCCATGGCGAGAGGGCAAGGGTGGTTCGTCCTAGCGCTGGTTAAGGGGTAGCTCAGACTAGGGCAGCCGCTCCGCAACATAGGCTTTGGCGTCGTTCAGGCTACAGCCGTTGACCTCTCTGACGCGTTTAACGGCATCGACCAGTCTGCCCTGACCCAGCAGATCGTGCACCTGGCGATCGAGGTCGGGGGCGGGGGAGCCAGCCAGCGGGTTTTGGAAGGAGGGAGAACTAGACCTGTTTTGCAGCGATCGCCTTTGTAAGCCAACAGGAGCTTTTTGTTTCGCCGCTGGGCGAGGGCGCTGGAGCCGTCGAGTCAGCCAGAACGACAGGCCAAAGGCCAGCAGACCCGCCCCAATAAAAACAACAACGACCATGGCAACACCCAGCGAAATGCCTCTACTCTAGCCGCTGCGGGGGATAACCTCCCTCCCCCGCCGGGCAAAAAATCCTTCCAACCCGCGCCCCAGCGTGTATCCTTTAGCAGATTGTTTACTGACCTCTGGGTACCGCCATGAACCAGTTTCCTAAGCCGTCTCTGGCCATGCTGGCGCTGTTCAGCGCCCTGGCTGCGCTGCCGCTCAGTGCGCTCCGATCTGAGCCTCGGCTGCTGGCTCAGGTAACAGCGGAACCCACGCCAACCTTTATCCTGCAAGAGAGCCTCCCCCCCGGCACCGCCCTCTCGATCGAGGGGTCACCGTCGATGGTGGAGATTAATGAGAGCCTGGGCGAAGGCTTTGAGGCCCGCTACCCCGATACCGATGTAGTGGCTTCGACCAGTAGTGACGATCAGGCGCTCCAGGCGCTGCGGGGCGGCGACGTGGATCTGGCGGCCCTGGGGCGATCGCTCAGTGAGGCCGAGGAAGATCCCAGTCTGACGTCAATTCCGGTAGCGCGGGAAAAAATTGCCATCATTGTGGGGCGCGACAACCCGTTTCGGGGCGATGTGACCTTTGATGAGTTTGTTGCCATTTTTCGCGGCGAAATCACCAACTGGTCGCAGCTGGGTGGCCCTAACGTGCCACTGCGGTTTATCGATCGCCCCGCCGCCAGCTCCACCCGTTTGGCCCTGGCCGACTACGAAATCTTTCAAACCCAGCCCTTTGAGACCGGCGACAACGCTGTGCAGGTAGATGAGGATGACACCACTGTGGTGGTGCGCGAACTGGGCAACGACGGCATTAGCTATGCGATCGCCTCTGAAGTGCTGGGGCAAGACGCCGTGCGCCCGCTAAGCCTGGATGGCACCCTGCCCGACAACCCTCGCTATCCCTATTCTCAGCCGCGCAACTACATCTATCGGGGTGAGCCAAGCGTGCCCGTCGAGGCATTTTTGGGCTTTGCCACCAGCGACGCAGGCCAGGCCGCTGTGGCCGAGGCGCAGCAAACCGCCCGCGACAATGTCACCGTGGGGACCAACAAACTGCCCGGCGGCGTGGCCCTGGCCCCCGATGGACAGTTTATGGTGCGCGGCACCGAAGACGGTCAGCTGCAATGGCTCGATGCTGACGGCAACCCGACCGAAACGGTGGTGACCGACGCCCACCGAGGGGCCGTATCGGCTGTAGTCGTTAGCCCGGATAGTCAAACTGTGGTCTCTAGCGGTGCCGATGGCACCGTGCGCCGATGGGATCGCATCGGCAAGCCGATCGGCGAGCCGATCGAAGGGCAGGGCGGCCCAATTTTGGCACTAGCCGTCAGCCCCGATGGTCAAACCCTGGCCAGTGGCAGCGCCGACGGCACCGTAGAGCGCTGGTCGCTGGCCGATGGCACCCGTGTGGGTGAGCCCATTGCCGCCCCTGGCGGGCCAGTGCAAGCGCTCCACTACCCGGTGGGTGGTCAAACGCTGATTACGGGCAGCCGCGACGGTAACTTGGGTCTTTGGAATGCGGATGGCACCGCCGCTGGCCAGAGCGCCAACGCCCATCCGGGGGGCGTAACCACGATTACCAGCAGCCCCGATGGCCAGGTGTTGACCACCACGGGCCGCGACGGCAGCCTACGCAATTGGGATCGTTCCACTCTCCAGCCTCGGGGGAATACCATTCAAGCCCACGGCGATGCGGTCACCGCTGTGGCGTACAGCCCCGACGGCAGTACGCTAGCCACCGCCGGGGCCGACAGCACCCTTCAGCTGTGGTCGCCCGATGGCAGTGAGCAGCTAGCGGAACCATTGCAGCTCAATGAGCCTGCGGCTTCCCTGGGGTATACCCCAGAGGGGCTGCTGGTGGTGGGAGGGAGCGATCGCCAGGTTGAACTGCGCAATGACCAGGGTGAGCTGGTGTCTAACAGTGAATCTGGAGCCGACTCAGGAGACTCCAACGGCCCGATAGCTGGTTTGGGTGATTTTTGGCAGCGCCTGCGAAACTTGCCTCCCAGCTCTTGGTGGATGCTGGCCGTGATTCCGGCCCTGCTGCTGCTGTTTGGCATTGCGGGGTCGCTGTCTGGCAAAGACCACGACGATGAAGATGAGGATGAGCTAGAGGCCGATGGCGATCGCGGCACGGCGGTGGGTCTCGTCCCTGGTCCAGATATCAATTCTTCTAAGGTAAGTAGCCAGCCCCCAGCGAACAGGCCAGCACTTCCCCCTGACTTGCCCGAGGTGGGTGTTGTGCCCCCCGAGGCCGAACTCGTGCCCAACGATGAATACCCAGGGGCACTGCCGACCGGCAAACTCGAGCAGGCCCGCGGCGACCTGGCTGAGGGCCGCCGCCTGATGCGCGAGGGCCGTTACGACAACGCTCTGATCTATTTCAACCAGGCTGTGGAAGCTACCGAAGTGGAGCGCCGTAAGACCGACGCTGCCGCGACACCAGCCGGCGGCATCAATGCCATTGCCGCCCAAGCCCAGGCCGAGCGGGGCAATGCCCTAGCGCTGTTGGGGCAGGCCAACGACGCGATGGATAGCTTTAACGCAGCGCTGCAGCTCGACGCCAGCGTTATCGACGCCTGGATTGGCAAAGGCCGGTTGCTCAACACCATGGCCCGCTACGAAGAATCTCTCTTCTGCTTTGACACCGCCTTAGAACTCGACCCCACATCGGTGGCGGCCCAATTAGGCAAGGGGCAAGCGCTCATGGCGATGGGTCGCCAGAGCGAGGGACAAGCCTGCCTGGATCGGGCCGCTGCCTTGGGTAGCGGCGATTCTACCTGGGAGCTACCTGAGGCGGCCGTTGCCCCACCTGAGGACGGGGTATCTATCGACCCAGGGTCTTCAAAGATTGGCAGCACCTCTGGGTCTGGAACGGTGGTGCCTGAATATGCGCCCCCGGCAGACTATGGCTACGACCCCGATGTGCCGATGGAGCTACAGCAGATGGTGCAGGGCCTGCCCTCCGCCGATGTGGAAATGGCCGGGACGACGACCGCCAGCAGCTTTGACGTCCCCCCAGGCCTAGCGGCAGAGGCGGCTGATTTGCCCGATCGCGCCGAAGATGCCAGCGCGATCGCCCCAGAGGTGCTGCCCCCGGTCCCTAGCGCCGTTCCCGATGGCGATATCCCAGCGATTCCTCCAGAGGTTGTGGCGGCAGCGATGCCCAGCACTCTGGAAGAAGAACTGCTTAGCCAAGTGCGTTTAGGGAATGCCCCTCCCATTGAGGCCGAGCCCACGGCGCTGCCGATAGACAGCAACAGTACTGCCGCTGCTGCAACAATGCCACCCCTGCGGCCAGCCCCCATGCCGGTGCCGCTGCCGGTGGCTCTGGAGCCGGGTGACTATGTGCCGCCCCCAGCGGAGGTCTCGGGGAGCGAGGATCTGTCGGGACTGAAGGGACTGCCGCCAGAGGTTGTGGCGGCTCTAGCCAGCATTCCGCCCAGCTCGCCCGACAGCTTTGGGGTTGTGCCCACCAGCCCTGAGCCGTTGCCAGAAGACGCTGACGACACCGCTGACGCTAGCTGGATTCGCCTATCCATTGACCAGGATGGGGGGCGGTTCTATGCGGTGTGGCACATTGATGAGGGCGATCGCGCCCAGGCCAAAGCCGACGGCGGTGAAACCATGACCCTGCACCTCTACGATGTCACGGGTCGAGCCACCCAAGCGCCGCTGCCCTCAGCAGTGGTGGAGCAGCGCTGCCGCGATGACTTTGCCCAAGACTGGTACCTGCCTATTCCCCAGTGGGATCGTATCTATGTCGTAGAAGTGGGTTATTTAAGTGCGGCTGGCGATTGGCTGGCGATCGCGCAATCGGTTGAGGTGGCGGCGATTTCTGCTGCCTGATCATTAAAAAAACTCGTCAAAAAAAGCCCGAGGCGAGGCCCCGGGCAATAGTCAGGAGTGACTTGACGATCTAGATAGTGACGACTTCAGGAAAGCCTGTTAATAGCACCTTCGGGTGGCTCACACCTTGAGCACCCACTGCTCGCGGGTGTCGGCGCTGACATAGGGGGCGGGCACGAAGGGAATCTCGACCCCCAGCGAAATGAAGGCGGCACGAATGGTGGTGGCGTGAGCTGCTTCAGCAGCGGCGATGGTGGCCCCGGCGGTGATCAGCTCGGGGGTTTTTAGCCGGGCGACCTCGCCGGCGTAGGCAATGGCGGCATCAGTTTCGAGGGCCAGAGCCAGCTTGGCGATGTTGACATCCGAGTCGAGGCCGCCGTCGCCCCGCTCCAGGTAGGCCGACAGGTCGTAGCTGTCTTCGGCCATAACGGGGGTGCCGCCCAGATCGCTCACAACTTGCATGAGCAGGTCGCGGTGGGCCATGTGGTCGGCCTGGTTAGCCAGGGCGATCGCCAGCACGGCTTTGCCCACGTCGGTGTCGCTGAGCCCTCCGGCAGCGGCCCCATAGGCCCAGATGGCCTGATGCTCGTAGAAGAGCGCCCCATTGAGAATGGCAGCATCGTTAGCGGCCGCTCTGTTGCGGGCTCCCCGTCTGTTAGGGTTCTGCGCGCTACGGTTGTCAGCTTGGGCTGCACTCTTGGTTAAGGCAGAGAAGCCGAGGGTGCCAACTAAACCCGCGATCGTGCCGCCCACCATAACCCGACGACGAGAAACCCCTGCTCTGGGGGAAGCTAGATCGTCAGACATGAAATCGTGATTCATTGCAGTATCCTTTGCGCTAATGTCGTGGGCAAGCGTAATTGCTATCAGACCCGCCACAATACGACTAGCCTTGGTCTATGGATGGCGAGTGCTCCCAATTGATGTTTGAGTTCAGCACATCCATTGCATTCTGTATCTGTTTCTCCCCCAGCCATCCATAACGGTGGTCTGAGTCGTATTCCTGATGTGTAGTTAATGCCTCCATTGCCGCCCCCCGACCCCCAGCTGTCCTCTCCAGTTAGCGATCGCGATCTGGTTACCCGTCTGTGGGCCGGTGATACCGCTGCCCTCGCTACCCTCTACGACCGCTATTCGTCGATGGTCTATACCTTGGCCCTCAAAATGCTGTCTAACCCCGCTGAGGCCGAAGACCTCACCCAAGAGGTGTTCGTCAATTTTTGGCAGCGGCAACAGTACGACGCCGAGCGAGGCAGCGTGGGCAGCTACCTGGCTACCTACACCCGCTCCCGCGCCCTCGATCGCCTGCGGACAAAAAGCGGGCGGGCGGTGATTTTGCAGCGGTTTCAGCGCATCAGTGCAGCCTCGGCGCGATCGCCCAACCCGGTTGACTACGCCACCCAGCACGAACAGAACCAGCACCTGCGCGCTGCCCTCGACCAGCTCCCCACCACCGAGCGCGAAGTGTTAGAAATCGCCTATTTTCAAGGACTCACCCAAGTTGAAATCTCCGCCCAGCTTGGCGTTCCCCTAGGCACCGTCAAATCTCGCTGCCGCCAAGGCCTCCTGCGCCTGCGCAACCTCCTCCAGCACCAGAAAGACTAAACCCTCCCCGCCCCCTACCCATCCACCCCCACCCATCCACTCCCCACCCCTCACCCTCTCCGCCCACCGATGACCTCACCTCCCCTTCCTGAAAATTGGCGCTCGCTGCTGGCGGGGTATGTGCTCGACGACCTCACCGTTGAAGAAGCCGCCCAGGTCGAGCAGTGGCTCGATCAATATCCCGAAGTGTCGACTGAACTGGCTGCCCTGCAAACCACCTGGGGTAGCCTTGCCCTGGGGCCAACACCAGTAGCGCCGCCGCCTGATCTGCGCGATCGCACCCTGGCTGCCGCCCTGGCCGCTGCTGTCCCCGTCGCCGTACCTGCTGCCGCTGGGCCTGAGCCTGCCATTGCCGGAGAGATCCTCGTTCCGAGTCAGTTTCCCAACGCTGCGCCTGCCCCCCGCCGATTTCTCTGGGCGCAACTGGGGCTGGCCCTGGGCTGGGCCGCTACTGCTCTGGCCCTGGCCTTTGCCCTGCAAGAAAACCAGCGCCTGCGCCTGGCCCTGCGCCAAACCGAGGCTGTGGTGGCCAGCTTTAGCCAGCCCGCCAACCGCCTTTACACCCTGGCGGGCACCGAGGCCGAGCCCGAGGCTAACGCCCGCCTGGTGGTCAATCCCGCCGACCAAACCGCGCTAATCGTCACCAGCGATCTGCCGCCCCTGGCTGAGGATCAGGTGTATCGGCTTTGGGCGCTGGCCGACAGCGACCCTGTCTATTGTGGAGAATTTAACCCGGCTACTGCTGAAGACACAAATCAGTGGGCGCTGCCCGATGCAGTCTGTGGCACTGCCCCGGTGCAGATGTTGATCACGGCCGAGCGGGCGGACGATCCACCGGTGCCGGCAGGGGATTTGGTGATGCAGAGTCAGTCGTAGGGAAGTGGATAGGTGAGGGGCGATCGCCCCACCCTCTAGGGCGTCCTGGGTCACAATAGAGCAAGCAACGTTTATCTCTGCACCTATGGCTTCCTTGGCACCGTCGCGATCGCAACCTGCCGCTGCACCGACTGCGGCTCTGTGGGCGGGGGCGATCGCCCAGCCCGCTACAGAATTCGCCGCCACCACGCTATCCGTATTAGAGGGACAGTTGCCTGCTGGTCTGCGGGGCACCCTATACCGCAACGGTCCGGCTCGCCTAGAGCGCGGCGGCACCCGAGCTGGCCATTGGTTCGACGGTGATGGGGCGGTGCTGCGGGTGAAGTTTGATGGTGACAGCGCCGTGGCCAACTACCGCTACGTGCGCTCAGCTGGGTATGTGGAGGAAGAAGAGGCCGAGCAGTGTCTCTATCGGGGCTATGGAACTCTGCCGCCCGTTTCTATTTGGCAGCGGTGGCAGACTCAAATGAAAAATGCGGCCAATACCTCGGTGCTGGCCCTGCCCGATCGCCTGCTAACCCTATGGGAAGGGGGCCTGCCCCACCGCCTCGATCTAGAGACCCTAGAGACCGTTGGCCTAGACAACCTGACAGAACTCCAGTCTGGCGACACCTTTACCGCCCACCCCAAGCGCCACCCCCGCACTGGGGAAATCTTTAGCTTTGGTGCGGTGCCGGGCGGCAACGCTACCCTCAAGCTCTACCGCCTCAGCGCTGCTGGGGTCGTTGAGAAAACCGGCGCGATTCCCCTGGCGGGGATTCCGCTGCTGCACGACTTTGTGCTGGCCGATCGCTACTTGGTGTTTTGCGTGTCGCCGGTGCGCCTTAGCCCCTTGCCCGCGTTATTTGCTCTGTCTAGCTTCAGCGATGCTTTGCAGTGGCAGCCCCAGCAGGGCACCCAGATTATTGTGGTAGATGCCGACAGTCTGGAGGCGATCGCCCTCAACCCTGTTGACCCCTGGTATCAGTGGCACTTTGGCCACAGCTACCTTGATTTTGATGGCTCTGTTGTGTTTGACGTAGTGCGCTACAACGACTTCGCCACTAACCAGTACCTCAAAGAAGTGGCCTCGGGCCACACCTCTACGCCCGCCGATGCTCAACTCTGGCAGTACCGAATCGACCCTAAAACCGGGAAGATTCTCGACCAGCAGTGCTTGATCGATCGCCACTGCGAGTTTCCGATCGCGTTTGGCCATAACGAGACGGCGGCCACCTATTTGAATGTGCATCGCACGGTGCCTACCCCGGTGAATGAGCTGTTTGGGGCGATCGCCCGCCTTGACCCTAAAGCTGGTCTCACCGTTGCTGATGCTGGAGAGGGCCGCTACCCATCGGAACCGATCGTCGTTGCGAACTCGGCTAACCCCCAGCAGCCTTGGGTGCTGACTGTGGTCTACGACGGCAACCAGCACCGCAGTGAACTGTGGGTTTATGAAGGGAATGAGCTTGAGAAGGGGCCGATCTGTCGGCTAGGGCTGCCGGAGGTGGTGCCCCATAGTTTTCACGGCACCTGGATGAGTGAGTAAATATAGTCGTAGGGTGGGCACTGCCCACCAGCTGAGCCTAGGCCGACATTCGAAAGGCACAATATCTATTGGCTACGCAGACTGATCAACAAGTCGTCAGTGAACGGGTTTTTCCCCGCCCGCAAGGCTTCGATCCAGCCCTGACGCTGCTGGCACTGCTGCTGTAGTTCAGCGGCAGCTTCCTCATTAAGGTCTTCTTGGCGGCTGGCCCAATCAAGAAATCTCTCAAAATCGACAATGGCCTCGTTTACCTTGCCTAGGAGGGCATAGCAAAGCCCCCTTGTGTCTTGATAGAAAGGCTTGCGATCGTCATCGGCCAGGGCAACTGCTTGCTCTGCCGCCTGCTGAATAGTGGGATGAGTGCCGTAGCCATAGGTGGCCCCAGCCCAGCCCAAGGAATTCCACATATCGGCGGAGATTTCGAATGTGGGAAACTGGGTTTGCAGAACCGCTAAACTCTCCAGGGCAGCGGCAATCTGGCCCTGATAGGCCAGATATTTGACCCGCGTGCTGTGGCACTCGGGAGGCAGCACCAGCGCCGGATGCTCGGTTTCTACCTGCTCCCACAGGGTCAGAGTCTCTTGCCACTGGTCGTTGCCCGAAAGCTGCTGGCTGCGCTGCACCAGTGCCGGAGTGGCCCACTGGTAAGTCTTTTGCTGGGGGTCGAAGCCGTGGCTGGGGTCAAGGGTTTGGGCTTCGGTAAGGGCGGCGATCGCCTTTGTTAGGTGAAGGTCGCCGCGGGTCTGGGTGGCCTGTTGGTGGCCCTCAGCGATCAGGCCAATAGCTCTGAGCTGGTTGTAGCGAGTTTGGGAATCCAGGGCAATAGCCGGGTCAAGGGCTTGGGCGGCGGCAAATTGCTCTAGCGCCGCCGTCTGCTCACCCGCTTTTGCCAGGGTCTGGGCCCGGTCAAGCAAGACCACTGCCACTTGGCGCTCGGCCATTGCCCCAGGCTCGGGCACCAAGTCGGCGTTGAGCCGCTGGGCCTGCTCCAGAGCCGCAGTAGCGGCCTCGATGTTGCCTAGGTAGGCTAGGGCAATGCCGTGGGCCTGGTAAAAATCGGCGAGGTCGGCCTGGAGCCACACCTGCTGCTGGCAAAACTCGCACACCTGCCGATCTAGGTCGCTCCCTAAAGCGCCCCAAATACTATTGGCCAGGGTCAGGCGAGGGTGGCGCAGCAGCCTCAGGCTACAGGCGTAGAGCCAGTCTGGCCAACTGCCTCCTGGCCACAGCCGCAGGGTGCCGTCGCTGCTTCCGGACACAATGTGCTCCCCTGTAGGGCTAAAGGCCACGGACTCGACCGGACCTCTATGGCCCTCAAAAGCACCGCCGATTTGCCGCCCGGACAGGTCCCACAGCCGTAGGGTGCCGTCGTTGCCCCCGGACACAATGTGCTCTCCCTCGGGGCATAAAAGCTACCGACCTGACCTGTCCCCGATGGCCTTCAAAGGCGCCGCCAATCTGCCGCCCCTCGAGATCCCACAGCCGCAGAGTGCCGTCGCTCCCCCCCGAGATAACGCGATCCCCAGTGGGGCTAAAGGCTACCGTCAACACCATGTCGCCATGCCCATCAAAGGCACCGCCGCTCTGCCGCCCCTCGAGATCCCATAGCCGTATGATGCTGTGGGGGCCGCCCGAAACAATGCGATCCCCCCCGGGGCTAAAGGCCACCGAGGTGACCCCACTGCCATGCCCATCAAAGGCGCCGCTGATCTGCCGCCCCTCGAGATCCCATAGCCGCAGAGTGCTGTCGGTGCCGTCGGTGCTGGCAGAGACAATACGATCCCCTCCGGGGCTAAAGGCCACCGACCAAACCGGGCCGCTATGGCCTTTAAAGGCGCCACCGATCTGCCGCCCGTCGAGATCCCACAGCCGCAGGGTGCCGTCGTATCCGCCGGAGACAAGGCGATTCCCCTCCGAGCTAAAGGCCACCGTATTAACCGCGACCCCGTGGCCCTCAAATGCATCACCGATCTGCCGCCCGGCTAGGTCCCACAGCCGCAGGGTGCCGTCGTATCCACCGGAGACAAGGCGATTCCCCTCGGAGCTAAAGGCCACCGACCGGACCTGTCCCTGATGGCCCTCAAATGCGCTGCCGATCTGCCGCCCGGCCAGGTCCCACAGCCGCACAGTGCCGTCGGTGCCACCGGAGACAAGGAGATCGCCTTCGCAGCTAAAGGTCACCGAGGTGACCGCACCGCCATGGCCCTCAAATGCGCTACCGATCTGCCGCCCGGCCAGGTCCCACAGTCGCAAGGTGCCGTCGTCATCACCTGAGACAATGCGATCTCCCTCGGCGCTAAAGGCCACCGACAAAATCCCGCCGCTATTGCCCTCAAATGCGCTGCCGATCTGCCGCCCGCTTAGGGCCCACAGCCGCAGAGTACGGTCGTCGCCCCCTGAGACAATGCGATCTCCCTCGGGGCTAAAGGCCACTGAAGTGACTCTGCTGGAATGGCCTACAAATGCGCTGCCGATCTGCCGCCCGGCCAGATCCCACAGCCGTAGGGTGCCGTCGTTGCCGCCAGACACAATACAATCCCCCCTCCGATTAAAGGCCACCGACCTGACCGCATCGTCATGGCCCCTTAAGGCGCCGCCGATCTGATACCCGTCGAGATCCCACAACCGCAGGGTACGGTCGCTGCTCCCGGACACGATTCGATCCCCCCCGGGGCTAAAAGCCACCGACAAAACCCCGTTACTGTGGCCCTCAAAGGCGCCGCCGATCTGCCGCCCGTTTAGATCCCACAACCGCAGGGTGCCATCTTCGCCGCCAGAGACAATGCAACCTCCCCTAGGGCTAAAGGCCATGGACCAGATCGTGCCGCTATGGCCCTCAAAGGCGCCGCCGATCTGCCGCCCGTCTAGATCCCATAACCGTAGAGTGCGGTTGTTGCCGCCAGCGACAATACGATCCCCCTTAGGGCTAAAGGCCACCGAGTTTATCAGGCCCCCATGGCCCTCAATAATTCTGAGCCGTTCGCAGGGGTGGGTAAAGGCGCGGTGCAAGGCGTCTTGCACCGGGGTAATCACCTTGCCCTGTAGGGTGTTCAGGCTGTCGGCCACCGCCTTGATGGTCAGCAGAGTTTTGTCTACGGCGTTGGCCGCTGGCAGGTTGGCAATGCGGCTGCATTCTGCCCGCAGCTCAGCCTCGGCCAGGGCTTTCTCTAGGGCGGCAACCTTTTGCTGCTCATGGTCGTCGCTCAGGCTAAAAAATTCGATCAGCCCCGCCGCGAGTTTGGCCTCGGTTTTTAGCGCCCCCCAGCTGTCGCGCAGTTCCGCCAGCAGGCCCCCCTGCACCAAGTAAGCGTCACTGCCGTCTTTGGCCAACCACTCGGTGTAGGCATCTTTGAGCCGCTGCACCAGACGCAGCTGGTCGCGGTTTTCGTCGCGCCAGGTGGCAAAGCGAGGCCAGCCCGCCATCAGCGCCTCGTGGGTAAGGTCGAGGATGTCGTTATCGGCCACCAGCAGCCGTTCTTCCACCAGGGTTTCGAGCACCTGGTCAAACACCTCCTGCTCCTTGGCGGTGCGGTGCTGGCCCAGCAGGCTGGCCCTGGGCTGACGGCTGCGGGTGTCGGTGCCCTCGGGGCCAATACGCACCAACTCCAGGCACAGGTGGCGGCACCACTGGCGCTCTAGATCACTCTTGAGGGTGTGGTTGTAGATGGTTTCGGCCCGCTGAGCCAGGGCACCACGCAGCCGCCCCAGGTTGCGGTGGGCCGCCACCGTCAGCACCCGCCGCCGGGTATCCCGCTGCTGCCACAGCTCTGCCAGGGCAAACTCCAGCAGGGGTAGGCAATTTTCTTCCTGGGCCACATCGTCCAAAATTAGCTCCAGCAGGCCATTCTCTAGGTTGTAGCCCAGGGTTTGGGCGGGGCGCACAATGGCCTCTACCAGCGGCTCCCCTAGCAGGGGGCCAAGCCACACCGCATGGCGCTGAATCACTCGCGTCAGCGGATTAGAACTGAGCCACTGAGGCACAAAGTCTGAGCGCATGGTAGTCACCACCTTCAGCGGTGCGTCGCCGTGCTGCCCCAGTCCTGTCAGGCTGGCGATGAACTGTTGCCGGTGGTCTTTATTGGTGCAAACGGTAAAGACTTCCTCAAACTGATCGACCACCAGCAGGTAGCGCTGGTGGTGGGGCAAACGATCCAGCACCCCCATCAGCCCCTCGGTGTCGATCTGGTCATAGATGGCACGAATCTCGCGGTTGTTGAATACATCTTCAAAGCTGGCCTTAAGCTTGGGCATGGGGTCAATGCCGGGTTTGATTGGCCCTAGCACATGCCAGCCCTGGCTAGTAGCCCAAGGCATTAGCCCCGCTCGTACCACCGACGATTTACCGCTGCCCGAGTTGCCAATCACCGGCACAAAGTTAGCCCCGGCCAGCTTGTCTATCAGTTCTTGTACCTCCGCCTCGCGACCAAAGAAAAACTCCCGCGTTTGGGCGGTGAAGGCTCTCAGCCCCTGGTAGGGTTCTGGCTCAGGCGGCGGCGGCGACGGGGGCTGGCTTTCGACAATGGCTTTGAGTCGGTGGGCTAGCTTCAGCAGGGTTTCGTCTTGCTCGGTCTGGGTCATGGCGGTGAGAGGGTGGCTCACCGGGTTCACCGCCTGAATTGAGGCTAGGGCGATTTCCTCTGGCCCCTGCACCGAGTCGGGGTATTTAAACGTGATGGCGTCGTAGAGGCTAGGGCGCACAATCAGCGGCAAAATGACGACGCCACGCTGCTGGGCGTTTTTCAGCAGCACGGGCAGCTCGCTATTGTAAATATATTCTGAGGCCAAAAATGCCGGACTGACCAGCAGCACCGCTGCCACCGCCTGGTCAAGGCTAGCCTGAATGGTGCGGTGCCAGTCTTCGCCAGGTTCGACGTCGTTGTCAGCCCAGGCTTTGACTAGCCCCCGTAGCTCCAGCGGCCCCAGCATTTGCAGCAGGCGATCGAGCCAGCGCTGGCTGTGGTCATCGCCAGCGTTGTCACTGCGGGCATAGCAGATAAAAATGCGAGGCGGCGCGGCCATGAGCGACCAAAATCGGGCAGATACCCCCTTTATACACGCATTGCCCTATCTGAGCGATTCCTGGCGCCCGACTCTACCCCCTCAAAGGGTACCCGGAGAGTAGAGTGGGTTTCTTAGTGCCTAAGCAACCCACCTGGTTGGGTAGTCATCATTAATAACTAATGCCTAAACGCTATGAACTAACGCTTAAGCAATGCCTATAGTTGGTCAGATATTTCGGCTGATCGTCAACCCCATCAAAACTCACCATCGTACTAACTACAGTTTTTAAGCCTCAACAATTAGAATTGCTTAAGCCATAGTTAATAACGCATAAGTAATAGTCCATATCGCCTACCCAGTTTGATTAAACGCCTTGGCATTAGCGACTATGGCCCGCATCTCAGCACTAAATCTCCGTAGCTATACAGATCCAGCGAAAAAAATTGAGACAGCGGCAATTCCGAATGGTTACTCAAGCGATCGCCCATTTTTGCCGCCTAAAGTGGATGAACAACTGAGCCGCGCAAACCCAGGGATGCATCTTGGAAACGGTAAGCTACGAAGCTTTTGTAGGTAACTATAAAAGTCATTTGAGACTGCTAAATCCATTACCCGGCTGCTGCAAAACTCGGTCTTACCGTTTTTATTGTGGAGACACCCCAATGGCCAGAAAAAAGAGAAGTTCTGTAGCACTCGAAAAAGCCCAGCGCCGCATCGCCGGTATGCAGTCTGTCACCAGAGCTGCCGATTTTGGTAACGGCTATACCATGGAGGCCTATGACGCGCACATTCAGACCATGCAAGAAAAGCTGATGGCCTACAACCGCATGCTGTCGATGGTAGATGGTGCCTACAACGACATGCTGATGGCCGAGCGCAAGCTAATGGATTTTTCTGACCACATGCTCTCCGGCTTCGGCGTCCGCTACGGCAAAGACAGCTCCGAATACGAAATGGCCGGTGGCCGTCGCAAATCTGACCGCCAAAAGCGCACTCGCCGCACCGCTAATACTGTGAATGTCGCCTAAACGCTAGGCAGCACCGCAATCAAACACCATCCCAAGGCGGTTTCGTTGAGGACGTGTACGACTGTAATAGGCCGTACACGTCCTTTCACGTAGGGTGGGCATCGCCCACCACCTAATTTATTCACTACTTAGAGGTGCTCCCCAATTAACTCCTCACTCTCCAGAGCGACACCATTTTTCCAAAGCTCATATTCGCTAATGTCAACCTCTTCATTCCACACAATCCCGTAGCCCCCTGCCGCAACTTCAAAATTCTTGAAGAAGGCCGGTTGTCGCAGCGGAGAAAACATTGGAATGCTCAAAAGCTGATGGATGTCGTATTTTTTTGATTCTTGATTGGTAAATTTGATTGCTAAGGTGAAATCATCAACTGCTATAGCTTCAAGGATTCGGGGATATTTCATGGCGATTATTGACCGAAGTCTACTTTAGTGGAGGGAGCTTTTGAAATTTTTGAGTATTCCACATCTGTAGCAAATCTCGCTGATATAACGCTGCCCATTCCAAAACCAATTTCTGAGCTCGATTAGGCAAATCTCCCTCAATAATTTCGAGTGACTCAATACTGACCAGCGCGACATATTCACCATAGATAGCATGAAAATGTGGTGGCGGGTGATCGCCAAAAAACACCTTAATGACAATGCCGTAGAACCGCGCAACCTCTGGCATAGCTGTGTTTGCTGATCATATCGTCGTTCAATTTTATCAAGATAAGATGGTTGGTAGTGCAACCAGGTTTTCAGCGCAACTCTTCATTCCCGCGTAGGCGGGAGTGCATTCGTGGGTAATCGGCGGCTAGCGCGGCGGTACCCAAGTACGCAGGACGCGACCAGGGATCTCTTTCCTTAGCCAGGGAGTATTAGCTGAGAGGGAGCACAGGGTTGAGGGCGTAACCGTCCACGTAGTGCCGGGGTCAAACAAAATCATTTCCGCAGGCTGCTGGGGCTGAATAGTCGGCGGCGTCTGCCCCCAGCACGCCGCCGAGTTGGTGCTCAGCGCCTGCACCAGCGTCAGCGGCGACCAGTTGCCCTGGGTGACAAAGGTATCCCACAAAATCCCTAGCGCCAGCTCCAGGCCGATCGCACCAGGGGGCGCAGAGGGAAAGCCCACGGTTTTGTCTTCGTAGGTGTGTGGGGTATGGTCGATCGCGATCGCATCCACAACCCCCGCCTTCACCCCCTCAATCAGCGCCGCCTGGTCTTCAGGGTTTCCCAACGGCGGCGACAAGCGTAGGTTCGTGTCGTAGCCGCCCAAATCTTTAGCGCTAAACAGCAAGTGCATCCAGGTGGTGCTAGCGGTGACGGGCAATCCCCGCTCCTTCGCCTGGCGCACCAGTTCGACCCCGCGCCCGGTAGAAATTCGCATCAGGTGAACAGGGGTGCCAATCTCGGCCACACATTCCAACAGCGCGGCCAGGGCAGCGGTCTCAGAGCTGGCCGGGTCGCCCACCAGGCCATAGATCAGCGAAAAAGGACCCTCACGGGCTACGCCAGTGTCTCGCAGGGTGCGATCGCAGCTCCACAGCGCCACCGGCTTACCCAAGGGCCGCAGATACTGCAATAGCCGCTGCACCAGCAAAGGATTTTGAATTGCCCGCCCGTCGGCAAAGCCTGCGATCGGAGCCTCCGACAACTCCACCAGCTCCACCATCTGCTGGCCCTGGGCACCCTGGGTCAGGGCACCCCAAAGATGGAGATGAGGCAGACTAGCATTAGTGCGCGCAATGGAGCCCCGTCGAGCTAGCAGCTTCTCCACCATCGCCCCATGATCGATCGCAGGCTCCGTATTCGGCAAAATGCCCAGCCGGGTAAAACCGCCCGCCTGTCCAGCCGCTAGCAACGATGCCAGGGTTTCCCTCGGCTCATGGCCCGGCTCCCCCGAGTGGCTGTAGAGATCGACCAGCCCCGGCAGCAAGACCTTCCCCCGGCCCTGAATCATCTCGGCACTGGCGGGGATGACGGTAAGGGATGGGGCGATTTCTGTCACCACACCATCCTGCACCAGCACATCGGCGACCTGATCAGTCTGGGTCACTGCATCCAGTACCCGTACTTGCTGAATCAGCTGCACCCCAGTTGCCGAAATCTCCGTCACAGTGCCCCCGCTGCGGTCTTATCGAGCACGCTGCCCGATAGATGAATCGTGACGTTGGCCGTGACCAGCACCGGGGCGCTGTCGATGCCGTCGGGGTAGTCGATCACGCTCACCGCGCCGTTGCCCTGCTTAAACCGCCAGAAAAACTCTGGCCCCATGCCCAGCACGTGGCAGAGCAGCGCCTTATTCACCGCATCGTGGGCCACAACGAGAATGGTCTGCACCGTGTCGCCGCCGCTGTGGGCCGCGACGATTTCCTTCCAGGCGGCGATCGATCGCAGCCACACCTGCTCTAGGTTTTCACCCCCGGGCATTTGCACAGTTTCAGGCGCACTCTGCCACTGCTCCAGCATCCCTGGATAGTTGGTCTCGATCTCAGCCTCGTAGAGCCCTTCCCATTCCCCATGGCTAATCTCTCGCAGCTCATTCACCGAGTGCAGCGTTAGCCCTGGGTGGTGCTGAAGAATGATTTCTGCCGTTTCCTTCGGTCGCGCCATAAAGCTGGTGTAGGCCGCATCGATCGCCACAGGTTTGAGGAAGTCTGCCGCCTTAGCGCCCTGGGCGCGGCCATTGTCGTTGAGGGGCACATCGATCTGGCCCTGAAAGCGGCCCTGGCGGTTCCACTCGGTTTCGCCGTGGCGCACCAGCAGCAGGCGGGGGCCTTTGTGACCCCGCCGCATCTCAGGCAGCGGTGCCCCCATGTGGCTGGTCAGGTTCATGGCCTCGACCTGTACCGGGCTGCCCCAGCCAGCGGCAAAGTTCAGCACGCTGATGCTGCAATTGGCCTGGTGCAAATTGTTGAAATATTCTGGTCCCAGCCCAATGGCGGTGCTAATCAGCGCTCGGTTGATGGCGCTGTGGGCGACCACCAGCAGGGTTTTGCCCTGGTGCTCGGCCAGTAGCCCCTGCCAAAACCGCGCCGCCTGCTGATACAGCTCACGAATGGGGTAAAAATCGACCGTTGTGCCATCGGCCTGGGGCACCGCCATTACCAGGTTGGCTGGGTCAGTGCGCCACTGGTGAAAGGTTTCAGGGTGCTGGGCCTCGGCTTCGCTAAAAGCTACGCCTTCCCACAGCGGCAGGCAAATTTCTTTCAGGTCGTCGGTAAAGGCGGGAGTTAAGCCTTCAATTTCTGTGCGCAGCTCAGCGGCGATAATCTCAGCGGTTTTGCGCGCGCGCTTGAGAGGGCTAGCCCACACCCCATCAAAGGGAATGCCCACTAACGCCTGCCCCACCTGGAGCGCCTGGGCCTCGCCTGCGGGGGTAAGCTCTGACTCGTCGCAGTGACCTTGAATGAGTTTGAGCTGGTTGTAGGTGCTCTGCCCGTGACGAACGATAATAACGCGGGTTTTCAGGGGTCTGTCCTCTCAAGTTGCGCGACCAACGTCAGATTTTACCCTGTCAGGGAACCGCGTCGCAGCTTTGCAGAGTACTTGGACGGGAGTTCGTTTGAGCTGGGCTGTGCCCCACAGAGACAGAAACCCATTCCAAGGCACGGCTGTATAGCGGTAGGCACTTCGGCAGAGGCGCGATCGCGCTCCTATCCGCCGCTAGGTACAGGATTTAAATCAAAACGGCAACGTCTCTCGTAGGGGCAAACGGCCGTTTGCCCCTACCCAAATTCATGCTTCAACTCAGCAACACCCAGCCTTGTCCGCCGCCCGAGAACTGTTCGCTTTGCAATAAGCCTATGTTCTTAGTCGGCAAACCCCATAAGTGCTTAACTACCGCGTTTGGTAGATGTTGAATAGCCGCGCTCTTGCAAAACTGTTGGGCATAGATCCCAGGTTATACCGGCCCGACAAAACCTAGCTCAGAGCTATAAATCCATGGTGAAATTTGCTTATCACTCCTCCCATGAGCAGTTTGCCCCCAGCGCACTGCTGGGCTGGGCTCAGCAGGCCGAACAGGCTGGCTTTACCGCCGTCACCTCCTCCGATCACTTTCACCCCTGGAGCGAGCGTCAGGGAGAATGCGGCTTTGCCTGGTCTTGGCTAGGGGCCGCTATGCATGCGACCTCACTACCCTTTGGCGTTGTCTGTGCCCCCGGTCAGCGCTACCATCCCGCCATCATTGCCCAGGCCGCAGCCACCCTGGGTGAAATGTTCAGCGATCGCTTTTGGGTTGCCCTGGGCAGCGGCCAGGCGATGAACGAAGCCATTACTGGCCAGCCCTGGCCAATCAAAGCCGAGCGCAACGCCCGACTCAAAGAATGCGTCGATATAATCCGCGCCCTCTGGGCTGGTGAAACCGTTACCCACCACGGTTTAGTGCAGGTAGAACAGGCCAAACTCTACTCCCGCCCCGCCAATCCACCCCGCATTATGGGGGCGGCCATCACCCCTAAAACCGCCGAGTGGGTAGGGGGCTGGGCTGACGGCCTGATTACCATTTCCCACCCTTACGACAAACTGCGAGAGGTGGTTGAGGCCTTTCGGCGCGGTGGCGGTGAGCACAAACCTATGTACTTAAAGGTGCAGCTCTCCTACGCCCCAGATCAAGAAACGGCTTTGCAAGGGGCCTACGACCAGTGGCGCACCAATATTTTCGAAAGTCAAGTGCTATCCGATTTTAGAGTGCCTAGCCAGTTCGATGA
The DNA here is from genome assembly GCF_014695775.1 of Leptolyngbya sp. FACHB-60. Taxonomy (GTDB): domain Bacteria; phylum Cyanobacteriota; class Cyanobacteriia; order Phormidesmidales; family Phormidesmidaceae; genus Nodosilinea. The sequence continues at coordinate 123,407 of NZ_JACJOX010000022.1, forward strand.
CGCTGCCACCTTTGTCAAACCAGACGACATGTACGAGTATGTGCGCGTTGCGGCTGACCCGCAGCAGCACATTGAGTGGTTGCAAAAAGATATAGAGCTAGGTTTTGAAACCATTTCTTTGCACAACGTCAATCGAGAACAGCAGCAATTTATTGAGGTCTTTGGCGAGAAAGTACTGCCGTTTCTCAAATAGTTGAGCAAGGGGAGTTTAATTTTGCGCAGAGCAAACGACTCCCCAGGACTTAGTGGGTCATGTCCTGGGCAAAAGCCAAGGTGCATCTAAGAACTAACTCTTATAGTAGGTGAAATCTAAGTCAGGACACCTCACAGCAAAAAACCAAGCTTACTAATAACTTTTCATTCTTTGCTCTTCTATTTTCGCTCTTTTCTCTATATGTCAGGTTATCTAGGTTTCCTATGTTAGATCTTTGGTACAAAAACGCGGTTCTATACTGTCTTGATGTAGAAACTTACATGGATGGCAATGGGGACGGGGTGGGCGACTTTGTCGGGCTAACCCAGCGTTTAGACTATATATCTGGCCTCGGAATTACCTGCGTTTGGTTGATGCCCTTTTACCCATCGCCAAACAAAGACAACGGCTACGACGTGATGGACTACTACACTGTCGATCCTCGGCTGGGTTCGCTGGGCGATTTTGTTGAATTTGCCCGTCACGCCAAAGAGCGAGGCATTCGTATCCTGATCGATTTGGTGGTTAATCATACTTCTGACCAGCACCCCTGGTTTCAATCGGCAATTAAAGACAAAAACTCAAAGTATTTTGACTACTATTTTTGGTCAAAGCAAAAACCCAAAGATATTGAGGAAGGTATTGTTTTTCCAGGTTTGCAAAAGGCGACCTGGACCTACCAACCTGAGGTAGGTGCTTACTACGCCCATAGATTTTATAGTCACCAGGCCGACTTAAACATTACTAACCCTGAAGTCAGGGACGAAATCAAAAAGATGATGGGCTTTTGGCTGGAGTTAGGAGTGTCTGGGTTTCGCATCGACGCCGCCCCTTTCTTAATCGAGCTAACGCAGGCCGACAACGTATTTGAAGAGGTCGAAGATCCCTTTATCTATATCAATGAACTGCGCGATTTTCTGTCATGGCGGCGAGGAGATGCCATTTTGCTGGCCGAGGCCAATGAGTCTTTAGAAAAGTTGCCTGAATATTTTGGCAATGGCGATCGCATGCAGATGTTGTTCAACTTTTGGGGCAACCAACATCTAGTATTATCCCTCGCCCGCCAATCAGCAGCCCCTCTGGCCCAGGCGATGAAGGAATTACCTCCATCGCCGCCCGCTGGGCAATGGGCCAACTTTGTGCGCAACCACGATGAGCTGAGCTTAGATAAACTCTCCTCCGACGAGCAGGACGAAATTGCGGCAGCCTTTGCCCCCGATCGCGAGACCATGTGGATCTTTGATCGCGGCATTCGTCGCCGGTTTGCGCCGCTGCTCGACGGCAATCTGCAACGGCTCAAGCTCACCTACAGTCTGCTCTTCACCCTGCCCGGAACGCCCGTGGTTAACTACGGCGAAGAGCTGGGCATGGGCGACGATCTATCGCTAGACGAACGCAATCCCGCCCGCACCCCCATGCAGTGGTCCAAGGCACCCAACGGCGGGTTCTCTACAGCGCCTGCTGACCAGGTGATTTTGCCGGTGGTTTCTACCGGCGACTACAGCTACAGGCAGCTAAACGTCACTACCCAGCAGCGCACTCCGAACTCACTGCTGAACTGGATGGAGCGGGCGATTCGCCTACGCAAGGAATGCCCAGAGTTTGGCTGGGGCCAATCGCAACTGTTAGACACTGGCCATGACAGCGTTTTTGCCCACCGCTGCGAGTGGCAGGGCAAGGCGGTGATCGCGGTGCACAACTTTAGTGAATCTGACTGCAAGGCCACGCTAATGCTGAAGGATGACGTGGGCAAATGCCTAATCGATCTATTTGAAGATCAGCCGGAAGATATGATCTCAGATCCTGCCTACGATATTCACCTGACTGGGTATGGCTACCGCTGGTTTCAGGTGGGGCATGCGTCTGATTAAAGAGCGCTTTTTTTCGAGCTTAGCTGGCGATTGTTCAGCCTATAGATGTGCCCTACCCGATCGCATAAACCCAAGCTACGACACTAGCTGGGCGACGGCCCGAGCGATCGCATCGGGCTCGATGGGCTTAGACAGGTGCCGTTGAAAGCCGCTGTCTAACGCTTTTTGGGAGTCTTCTTCGCGCACATAGGCGGTAAGGGCGATCGCCGGTACCTGCCCCCCTTGTTCGGGCGGCAGGGCGCGAATTTGCCGAAGCAGCTCATAGCCATCCATACCGGGCATGCCAATGTCGCTGACCAAGACATGGGGTTGAAAGCTGGCCAGGGTGCTGAGCACCTCGGCGGCCGACTCAAGCCCGATCACCTCGGCTCCGTATTCGCCCAGCAGCAGCGTCAGCAGGGCTAGCCCATCGGGGTTGTCATCTACGGCAATGACGCGCACGCCGGTTAGGTCAATCTGACTCGACAAAACGGGCAGTGCCCGGTGGCTGGGGCGATAGCTGAGTAGCGGCAAACTCACGGTAAACGTGGCCCCTTTGCCCTCGCCGGGGCTGTCGGCACTGATGGTGCCGCCGTGGGCTTCTGCTAGGTAGCGCACGATTGCCAGACCCAGACCCAGACCCCCAAATTGACGGGTAATCGAGGCGTCCGCCTGACGAAAGGATTCAAAAATATGGGGTAGAAATTCTGGCCGAATCCCTTGGCCGGTGTCGATGACCTTGAGCTGGGCCCAGCGGTCTACCTGGGTCAGCTGAATCGTGATCTGGCCCTGTTCAGGGGTAAATTTGATGGCGTTAGTCAGCAGGTTCCAAACAATCTGCTGAATGCGAGCCCCATCGCCCTGAATCGGCCCAATGTCAGGCAAATCAGTCTGAATGCGAATGGCTTTGGCATCCGCTGCGGCCTGAACGGTTTCGATCGCCGCCTCAATCACAAACGTTGGATCGACCGAGGCGGGTTCGATCTTGAGCTTGCCGCGCAAAATCTTGGCGATATCTAAGAGGTCGTCGATCAGCTGGGTCTGCAACTTGGCGTTGCGCTCGATGGTTTCGAGGGCGCGAGTGGTTTTCTCAGCATCGAGTTTTTTGGTTTGCAGCAGCTTGGCCCAGCCCAAGATTGGGTTGAGGGGCGACCTCAGCTCGTGGGACAAAATTGCCAAAAACTCATCTTTAATGCGGTTGGCTCGCTCAGCGGCTTCGCGGGCGGCTTGCTCTTGGCGCAGCAGTTGTTCGCGAGCGACTTCGGCCTGCTTTTGCTGGGTAATGTCGAGGATGGTGCCGGTAAAGCGCAGGGGGGTGCCGTCACCATCAAAATAGGCCTGCCCCTTGGCCCGCACCCACCGTTCTACCCGATCTTGCAGGCCGATCACCCGATATTCCACATCGTAATTGCCGCCACTCTCCTGGTTGAACGCTGCCGCTATGATCTGTCGCAGACGATCGCGATCGTCGGGATGCAGCCCTTCGTAAAACCGCTCCATGCTGCTGTCGGCCTCGGGGGGAAGGCCAAAAATGGCTTTACAGCCCGCATCCCAGGTCAGCTGGTTGGTGCTGATGTTCAAGTCCCAGATGCCCATGTTGGCCGACTCGATCGCCATGCGCAGGCAGTCTTCGCTTTCTTGCAGGGCCATTGTGGCCTGCTGGCGTTCAGTGGCGATTTGAAGTCTTTCACTGATGTCAACGGCGGCACAGGTGACGCCGACAATGGCGTTTTGGTCGTCGTAAATGGGGTCGATGGTCAGGTCATAGTAGGCGACGTGCCCGTTGGCGACCACCTTGACCTCTTCGCGCAGGCTGACGCCAGTGGCGATCACCTGGCGCTTGAGGTAGGTGAGCTGGGCCGCAGTCTCGGGCGAGGCCAAATCTTCGTCGCGCTGGCCAATCACCTGGTCTTTAGTCAGATCGTGGGTGGGGTTGTAAACCCAGGTGTAGCGCAGGTCAAGGTCTTGGTTAAAGAGGCTAATCGGCGCGCTCTTGAGGGCAACATTGAGTCGTTCAGTGGTCTGTTGCAGGGTCAGCTGGGCCTGTTTGCGATCGGTAATGTCGATGTTGATGCCTGTCATAGTGAGCGGGACGCCCATAGCACTATAGAAAACCCTTCCCAAACTTAAGATCCAGCACACCGTGCCGTCGGGCCTCATCACCCGTAACTCGATGTTGTACTCGGCTTGCCCATAGACCGCATCGTGGAGCGCACGCTCGACCCGAGGCAAATCGTCGGGGTGAACCATGGCCATGACCGTCGCGTAGCAGTCATCACAATGCTCAGGATCGAGGCCAAAGAGGCGCTTTACATTATCAGAAAACTGCACCGCGTCGAGCTGAATATCCCAGTCCCAGCTGCCCATGCGGGCCGCTGCCATCGCCAGAATTAAGTGCTGCTGGTGGCGTTGCAGGGCAATTTCTGTCTCTTTAAACTCGGTGATGTCTCGCCAGGCGATAATGCCGCCCGTGATCGTGCCCTCCTGGTTGTAGATGGGGCCAGCGTTGCACAACAGCGTAATGCTCTGCCCAGCAGCGGTTTGCAGCCGCCATTCCTCATTGGTGACGACCTCACCCTGTTGAACTGCGCGAGTGAGGGGCAGGGCTTCAGGGGCGGCGGGGCTGCCATCGAGGGCAAAGACTTTCCAGGCTTCTGGATGGGCGGTGGCGGGCAGGCCCTCAAGTTCCTCTAGGGGGCGCCCGATCAACTGTTGCCCGTAGCGGCTGATTTGGCGAACGCGCACGTCGGGCGCATCGGCGATGGTGATGCCCTCAGGAATGTACGCCATCAAGGCATCGAGGGTGCGCTGGCTGGCTTCGGCCTCCTGATTTTTTTGCTCTAAGGCGATTTCGATGCGTTTGCGATCGCTAATGTCGGCCAGCGCACCGGGAAAGATCACGGCATTGCCTTCGCTGTCATATTCGGCCTGCCCACGCGCGATTACCCAGCGCTCCTCACCCTGGGGATTGCAGATGCGAAACTCGGCGGTGCAGCTCTCTCTGGTGGCGATCGCCTGGTCAATGGCTGCCGCCACCCGTGCCCTGTCGTCGGGGTGAATGATGGTGATAAATTTCTCCAGGCGGACCCCGGCAGCGACGCGCTCGGGGTCAAGGCCAAACAGCTGGGCAAAGCTGCGGTTAGCCACTACCCGATTCCTGCGAATACTCCAGCACCAGGTGTAGACCGACCCAGCAGACAGGGCCGATTCAAGCTGAATCAGGGCCTTTCGCAGCCGCAGTTCGGCCTGGTTGCGATCGCGCAGGGCTGCCTGCTGCTGGCTAATATCGACCGTAGAACCCACCACCCGCACCACCTGCCCCTGTGCGTCGCGCACCAGGCAACCCCGCTCCCAAACATCGACCCAGCGACCATCCTGGTGGCGAATCCGATAGCCTGACTCGTAGAGCTGGCTAGAGCTGGCGAAAAGTTCCTCGATACGGTGGCGCACGCGCGCGCGATCGTCAGGGTGAATGCGGTCTTCCCACCACCGCGATGTGGGCGGGGCCTCGTCGGCGGGCACCCCAATCAGATTGAACAATTGCTCAGAGCGGTAAACGCGATCTTCCCCCTCTAGTCTCACCTCGCTAACGTCAAACACCAGCCCATTCACCGCTTGAACTACTAGCTGAAGGCGCTCTTCTAGGTGCTTTTGGTCATCAATGTCGATCATGGTGCCAACCCAGCTCACGATCTGCCCATCGGGGTCGCGCGTCGGCACACCCCGATTCATCACCCAGCGATAAATGCCATCGTGGCGGCGCAAGCGGTGCTCGACGGCAAAGGTCTGACCTGCGGCGATCGCCTCAGTCCACGTGACTAGGGTAGGGTCATATTCATGGGGATGCAGGCAGTTGCCCCCCGTCAACGACTCGGCGGCGCTGAGGCCGGTGTACTCATACCAGCGTTGATTCCAGTAGTTGATGGCCCCAGTGCGATCGGCCGTCCACACGATCTGCGGCAGGGCGGCGGCTAGCGCTGCATAGGGTGGCTGGGAGGATGAGGGGGTGGGGCGATCGCTTAAGCTTTCGGGAGCAATTCGCGTAGCCTTTCCTCTGAATATCGCCGCCTCCAGCGCTAAACCCAGTGCCTCCGGGGTGAGCTGATCTCTCACCAAATAATCGGCGGCTCCAGCTTTGAGGATCGCCACGGCCGTCTTAAGATCATCCTCGCCTACAACAACTATAGGTAATGCTTCTCCCCCCAAGGGTCGCAGCTGCTTGAGCCGGTCTACGCCATCCCCATCTGAGAGGTGAAGATCGAGCAAAATGCCATCGACCTGTAGCAGCTGGTCTTGGCTAATCGGGCGATCGCATGGGGCTTCAACCACTCGGTAAGAGATAGTTGCCTCGTGCTGCAACATGGGCCTCAAGCGATCGGCCTGCCCAGGCGAGCTACTGACCAATAAAACTGTCCGCTCTGGGGATGTCATGGCAAGACTGATAGTGCAAACCTTGAGTTGGCCTCACTCTAGTGGGCGATCGCCCATAACAATCGCTGACTATCAGGCCAAGCACAGCCTTAAAAAAGCTGTAAACCTCAAAAGCAGGGCGAATCGGCGCAAATTGCTGAAGGAATCTTATATTGCCACTACGACGACAGGAATATATCTAAGGGAATAAATACTTAAGATAGTGCTAGGTATGACAGCGCTATCAAGGAAGCAGGTTATCGCTCCGTCTAAGCTCCACCGATGAGTGGTAGAACCTCTAACTACATCAAGCGACTTAGAATTCACGACTTAGCTGTGGCAAAAGAAAAATCAACTGGTTTTTAAGCTACCGCTTTAACCTATTTAACGTAATAGCCAACTAATAATTTGCTGTGCTCTTTGCGGGATACAACGGGCAGAACTAGGCGCGATCGCACATCACAATCTTGCTAAAGGATGAGGTTAGCCAGATTGTGATCTGCTCCTAATGACAGTGCTGAGCTTTATGATAGCCGCGTTAACATCTCTTCAGAATACCGCAGCTGTTTAGATCGGGCGATCGCAGCTAATCATGATAGGTCTTTGCCCTGCGGCAGCTGTAATCATTACTCATCATTATGACTGACAAAAATAACCATCCTAACCACGCTGGCAATCCTAAAGAGGCCGAACCAGGTCGTGGGGCTCCCGGCAATCAGTGGGCTGTACAAACGGCTCAGTCGACCGACGTCAACCCCGCCGACGAAGTAATTCCGTCCAATGTCGATGTAGAAAAAAATCGGCAGCAGATAGCAGACTACGCTGCCCAAGAAGAGGGAACTCTGCCAACCTCCCACGGCTTTGTTATCGATGAATCTGGCAGGATTAATAACTTTGCCGTTGAGCCCCCTATGTACGTTGAAGAATAGCGCTCCGTCTACATAGGTAGCAACACTACCAAATGGAATTTTACATTTAATAAAAAGGCACTAAGGAGGCGACATGCCAATTGCTATTCGAGATGATGTGGTGTTTATCATTCTCAACAAGGTTAACGAATTCAACCAAGAAAACCAACAGGGAGACATTGATTTTTCTTCCACTGACTTTACTGGTTTAGGGTTAACCGAGTCGGATCTACTAGGGCATTTAGACTATCTGAATCAGAGGCAGTATATCAAAGCCGAATTTAGCGGTAATGCCTACGCCAACCAGGAAGATGTGCCTAGCGTAGTAGACTCAGACGAGGTGGGCTTTCGCGTGGCCAACACCTACGGTGCCGCAGACGGTCCTCTACCTCACCTGATTGAGTTTAAGCGAGCTACGTTGACTGAAAAGGGTCAGCGCATGCTAGAAGACATGGAGCAAAACCCTCCTAAAGATCTCGACAAAGGGCCAGCGGTGCCGTTGCTCAACGAGCACACGCCCTTCTTAGAAAAGGTCAAAGTTAAGGGTGGTCTGCCTGACATCTACGACGCTCGTGATATTACCGAAACAGTCTTTCGGGTTATGCGAGATGTGATGTCCACAGCTGAGGCTGACCGCGTGGCGGATGAGCTGCACAATGACGTGCTGCCGACCGACGAAAAAGCTTTGCAGATGGAAGTGTCTGACCTTTGGAAAGACAGAAACCCCATTGTCGGTTTTTTGAGCCGCATTCGTCCGCCCCTCAAAGGGCCAGCACCGCTGGGCATCGACTCTAAACTCTTTTTGACGCGGGTGGATAACGAAGCGGGTGTGCCGAAGACGGTGAATGCGGAAATTGTGGTCTCCGCCGTGTTTTCAGCCACCAAAGATGAGCTTTCCCAGGAGCGCATTGAGGCAGTTGCCGAGTGGCTACCGGAAGGTAAAGTGCGCGAAATTTGGCAAGCAGCCTAGCGCAATGCTCGTAAGGTGCGTTATCGCCCAGCGTGACGCACCACTTGCGGTAAAACATCCCCTCAGTAGAGCGGTGCGCTGCGCTAAGGAATCGCTTGTCACAGTTAACCTGCTCAACATCGCTAGCGCTTATGCCCCTATTGAGGGGCATTTTTTTGCCCGTAGCAGGTGAAATCTGGGTTAGAAAGGCCAAAGACGCCAAAAATTCTAGCCTATCGAGCATTTTTTCACTTCTTGTTCTTTTCCTTCCGTTCTTTTGCCATAAATTGCGGCTTAAGGCCGCCCCCGTCGCAGCCCTTCACGCACCCCCTGGTCATCCACTCGTTTGCTTGTTTGAGCCAATCCTGTAACCGATTCTGTAACCGCGCTTTGCAGCTCCGAGGATCTGGCTATGGTAATGGAGCAAAGCAAAACAGTGTTGAGATTATGGCTCCCTTACCTCGTCCGACTAAAACTCTAATTGCGCTGCTGGCGCTAGGTACGATCGCAATCCAAGGCATGGCAGCGGCCTGTATCGGCCCCACCTCAGGATCCGGTGAGCTTCTGGGGCAGAGTGACCCCCGCCCCATCCGGCCAGAGCCTCGTCCAGGAAACTGGGAAGAGGTGACGGTTGAAGACTTAGTTTCCCGACCGGTGAACCGCCGCATCTTGCGAACCGTTGCCGCCGAGGTCGGTCGCCCCATTTCTGACCTGCGCATTGCCGCCGCCGAAGCCACTACCTGGGATGGCTGCATGGGCATTTATAAACCCGATCAGTTCTGCACCATGATTGCTATTTCGGGTCTGCGCCTCGTCGTTACCGATGGCGATCAAAGCTGGGTTTATCATGCCCGCCAAGATGGCCGAGAAATGGTGCAAAACCCTACGGCCATTAGCCGCAACGGTCTCATTCCCGATTTTATTCCCCCGGTGATGGGAGAGCCGGAAGCAGAACCCGAAGCGCACATCTTTCGCTCAGTCGAATCGGGGAGCTTAACTGGTGCCCAATTTGAGACCATATTGCTAACCGACGGCCGACTTTTGCGGAAAGAGAACGGCAAGGTTGTGTCAGAACGGCAACTCTCGGCAGAGCAAGTAGCGGCCTTTGAACAGGTTTTAGAAAACCAGCGCTTCCCCAACCTCAATCGCCTGCGCTATATCACCGACGCGGCCTTTGCTGATTACCCCACGGTGCAGCTATCGGCCATGCAGTACGAAACCACCTACATTGACCTGGCCATCGACGATGCTCCACCCGCGCTTCAAGCCGTAGTGCAAGCCTGGAGCGAGCTTACAGCCGAGGTTCAGTAAACACCGGAGCCAAGATCAGCAATCCTTGAGGGCATAGCGTGCTGCATCCCTAAGGATTGCTGACAAAACACCGCACGCAACCAGGAGTCAGCGTCAATGCGATCGCTAACGCTCTACTCCTCAATTCAGTGGGATTAGAGCGCAGGCGATTAACCTAACCATTCGTTTTATGATCGGGTGAGTTGGTCATTGAGTGGCTATCTGGGAGCGTGACATGGGAACTTGGTCAGTCGACGCCTTTGGCAATGATGACGCCGCCGATTGGGCTTTTGAGCTGGCAAAATCTGACGATCTATCGCTGGTCGAAGCCGCTATCAACGGGGCGTTAACCGGGAGCGATTATCTAGACGCGGCGGATGCAGCGATCGCGCTGGCAGCCATTGAGGTGATTGCCCGGCTCAACGGTAACTGGGGCGATCGCAATGCCTACACCGAACCGGTTGACGCTTGGATCGCGCAGGTCAATGTGCAGCCGGAGCCTGAACTACTGGCGCGGGCGCGGGCAGCCATTGATCGCATTTTGAGCGAAGACTCGGAGATGTTAGAACTATGGCAAGATAGCGGCGATTACGAGGCTTGGTTAGGGTCGGTGGAAAATCTGCGATCGCGCCTTGGTGAATGAATAATAGTTGAAGTAATCTGTATTTTAAGCTTTCTCGTCATCGCTCACAGGCACATACATTATGCAGATATGGGTTGATGCCGACGCCTGCCCGAATGTGATTAAAGAGATCCTGTTTCGGGCTGCCAAACGAGTTGAGATCAAGACCACCTTAGTCGCCAATCAAGAGCTACAAATTCCAGGTTCTTCCTACATTGAGTCTGTACTGGTGCGATCGGGTTTAGATGTTGCCGATAGCTACATTGTGCAGCACCTGCAATCTGGCGATCTGGTGATTACCGCAGACATTCCCCTAGCGGCTGAAGCCATTGAGAAAGGAGCCTATGCTCTCAACCCCCGAGGCGAATTTTATGATCGCGGCAATATTCGAGAGCGCCTGTCCATGCGAAATTTCTTAAATGAGCTTCGCAGCGGCGGGGTAGAAACCGGCGGACCTCCCCCGTTCAACCAGCGCGATACGGCAGCGTTTGCCAACCAACTCGATCGCTTTTTGACCAAGCATATAAAATAAGCGCTAACTGCCCGATTGCTGTCTGTCGCGACAACCTTCACATCCTCTCAATATTGCGGGTTTAAAGTGGCATAGATTTACTGCTTGGTAGTAGCAATCGGCAGTTATAGCTGACCCCAAATAAATCACTTAAGAATAATTAAAGAAAGCCTTAAGTGGTGGTATTGCATCATAGATTTAGCGGCAAAACCACCATCGGCAATTTAAGAAACAGCTATGGAACTTGACCAAAATCGTCTTATTTTAACGACTATAGCCGCCGGCTTTTATTTCTATCCTTGGGCTAAAAGGCGTTTGACTTTGGCCCCGAGCAACAATAGGCTGGCCAGATCTTAATAGGCGAAACCAACGGCCAGGCAGTGCAAGTGATCTTGCTGTACCCAATTTAAATAGCAGATAGCCTACTGACAAGCGGCTAAAATAATTCTCGGCAGGCTAGGCTCAAAGGCTAGCCTGCTGCCTGTAGAAGCCAGTTCAAAACCAAAATGAAGGTCATCGACTAACGTGATCCGTAGCCTTATCGCCCACAGTTACGTTTAGAGAAACGGATTATGTTCCAGGATCGTTGGCAGCTAAATTTAGACTTTGCAGACCACCCATTCCTCCTAAAAACAGGTGGTCTGCTTACAAGACTTAACCAAAAAACACAGAAATTTACTTAGTGATAGAGATGGATATGAGAGCCTAAAGAGCAGGATTATGTACGAGGGGTAATGTAAGGTGCAATACATTGCCTCTTGTAGCGCTACTCTCCATAGAATAGGCAATTTTCCGTGTTGATAATAGCTCGGCCATCATTTTAAAGCTCTGGTAAGCACTGATTTTAACAGTATGCTCCACAGAAAGTTTCGCGCTCTCTTAAACCCACTGGCAAAGCTAATTGCTAACTTGGCTTGCCGAGTGGGTAACATGCCAACTATCGATCAGCTAGAGGCTCAGCTCCAGAATAAGTGCTATCAGCTCGAAACTATTGATGCCCAAGAAAAAGCGCTTTATCAAGTAATCAGTAAGATTCGGGCGTCCTTGGATTTAGACATAATTTTTCGCACCACCACCAAAGAAACTTGTAAACTACTGCACATTGAACGAATTGCCGTCTACCGCTTTTTCGATAATTGGGGGGGAGAATTCGTTGGAGATTTTGAATTTGCTGAACCAGGTTGGGATTTTGGCACACTAGGGCAAAATACTATCTGGAACGATTCATACCTACAGGAGCATCAGGGAGGCCGATATCGCGCCAACGAGTGTTTAGTAGTTTCTGATATCTATACTGCCGGTCTGTCACAGTGCCATATAGATATTTTGAAGCAGTTCCGCATTCGTGCCTATGCTACAGCGCCCATTTTTATTGGGCAAAAGTTATGGGGAGTGCTGGCTGCCTATCAGCATTCAAAACCCTATCAATGGCAAGATCAGGAAATTCAGTTTTTATCGCAAGTCGCAAATCAACTCGGATTTGCGGTAAAGCAAGCCGAACTAATGGCAAGAAGCGAACGCAAGGCTGAAGATTTGCGGCTACTCAATGAACAACAAGAGATTTTGTTTAAACTGATTGCTGATATTCGTGAGTCGCTCGATCTCAACACGTTGTTTAAAACGACTGCCCGTGAGGTTCGAAAAGCTTTGCAGACCGATCGAGTGGCTATTTTTCAGTTTGATATCGATTCACAATACAACTCCGGAGAGTTTGTTGCTGAGAATGTATTACCAGAATACGACTCAGCGATCGCGCTTAAAGTGAGCGATCACTGTTTTGGCAAGCAATATGCGGCCCGATATCAACAGGGTCAGGTGCAGGTCATATCAGATCTTTCCCAGGCTGGACTAAACCGATGCCATGTAGAATTGCTGGAAAATTTTCAGGTTAAGGCCCAAGTTGTTGTGCCCCTCATCAAAGGAGTTGCGCTATGGGGATTGCTCTGCGTTCATCAGTGCGATCGCCCCCGCATTTGGAACTCAGCTGAAATTAATTTTATTAAACAATTAGCGGCTCAATTTAGCGTCGCGCTACGTCATGCCGATTTACTATCTCAAGCTGATTCTAAGGCTGAGCAACTAGACCAGGCCCTTCAAGCTCTCAAGCAGGCTAACGAAAAGCTAGAAGAATTGAGCAATCTCGATTCATTGACGCAAATTTCAAATCGGCGCTTCTTTGACAAGTCTTTAAGAAGTGAATGGAAGCGGCTGCTACGAACTGAAAAGTATCTATCTCTAATTTTACTTGATATTGACCATTTCAAAATTTATAACGATTGCTATGGACATCTAGCAGGCGACCAATGTCTAATCGACATCACGCAGGCAACTCGACTTGTTCTCAAGCGTTCTTCAGACGTTCTAGCTCGCTATGGTGGAGAAGAATTTACCGTAATCTTGCCCGACACAGATCAAATAGGGGCAGTCAAAATTGCCGAAGAGATTCGAAAAACTGTTAAAAATTTAAAGATTCCAAATGAATGTATGCAAACAGATCACCCCTACGTCACGATTAGCTTAGGCATTGCTACCCAGATTCCAAAGGCTGGTCAATCAGTGCAAGATATAATTCGTCAAGCGGATCAAGCGTTGTACCAAGCCAAGGCTAAAGGGCGCGATACGGTAGTTTGCGCACCTTCTCAATAATCGCGATCGCTACTACCCTGATATCAAATCTGGATATTAACGTTGCAGACTTTTGTCTCATAAAAAATCGCAAAAAGCGGGTGATCGGACTCGAACCGACGACATTCAGCTTGGGAAGCTGACGTTCTACCACTGAACTACACCCGCAGGGATGCCACTGAGCGAGAAACATCGCTAGCGAAATTTCATTATACGATTATTTGCTCAAGGTATATTCCTTGATCGAGGTTTCTGGTCCAGAATGCTGGCCGGAATTAAGGGGCGCTGCTAAAACGGCCTAGGAATGTTGCGATCGCCCTATTTATTCAGGATAATGTAGGTGAACGACACCGGCACCATCAGGGTCAGCAGGGTAGAGGTGGTAAAGCCACCCAGCGCTGCGATCGCTACAAAGTTGCGGGTTTCTCTCCTGCTCCTTGGTCTGGGGCGAGCGGCACCGTCTCGGTCACGGCCAAAAACGAAGCGGCTGTAGAGCAGCACCAGCACAGCGAAACCATCACCACTGCTATCGCCAGATCCAAGGCAAAGCGGCCGGAGGCGTAGACAAGTTGCCGACAAGGCAAAGCCTTCTCGCTGGCGTCACTCAATAGCCGGTGTCGGCTAGATAGGTTACGAAATATTGATTTTTCCATTGTCACTTCAAGCCCCATGGCCTTGGGATCACTTGGTTTATCAAGGAAATTGGCTTCTCGGCCCTTCTAAAGGGGCCAAGCTCATAATTTTTACTGATTCGAATCACACACCTGAATGGGGAAGGTTTGGTCTAATAGCATAGATATATACTGCGTGAGCTTTGTTCACCCCGTCGTCACTGCTCTCTCACGCCAACGGCTCGACTCTAATAAGGCAGGTCTTGGGAATGTTTAACGCCACCGAAATCCTCATCAGTGACTTTGTCGACAAGCTGCGGGTGGGTTACCACCGCACCTACGGCGGCCAAAACCCTGATTACGAAGACATCATTGCCTGGGCGGGCAGCATGGCGCTTGAAAACATCGCCAACAGTGACGCGCTCTACCACAACGTTGAACACACAGTTCTAGTCGCTCTAGTGGGCCAAGAAATTTTGCGGGGCAAGCACATTCGCGAAGGCGGCGTCACCTGCAAGGACTGGATGCACTTCATCATTTCCCTCGTCTGCCATGACATTGGCTACGTGAAAGGAGTTTGCCGCTGTGACCAAGACCGCAACCACCTCTACGCCACCGGTCAGGGCGACGAAATGGTCATGCTCCAGCCCGGTGCCTCTGATGCTTCCCTCACCCCCTATCACGTCGATCGGGGCAAGCGGTTTATTGAAGAACGCTTCGGTGGCAACCCGGTGATCGAAGCCGACGCTATCAAGCGCAATATTGAGCTAACTCGCTTTCCGGTGCCCAAAGAGGAAGATCACCAAGATACCCAACACTTTCCGGGCCTGGTGCGGGCGGCCGACCTAATCGGCCAGCTCAGCGACCCTCGCTATCTGAAGAAGATTGGGGCGCTGTACTACGAGTTTGAGGAAACCGGTCAGAATAAGTACCTGAGCTACGATCACCCCGGCGACCTGCGGGCCAATTACCCCAAGTTTTACTGGAATGTGGTGCATCCCTACATTCAAGATGGGCTGCGTTATCTGTCGCTCACCCAAGAAGGTAAGCAAATAATTGCTAACCTCTATTCAAATGTGTTTATGGTGGAGAACGAGCAAACCGTAATCCACACCTGATACCGTCTATGACCTGGTGGCGCAAGCTTAGAACGAATCGTTTAGCTCAGCTTGGGGCGATCTTGCTGATCGCCCTGTATGCCATAGCCTTGGGGGCCGATTTTTTTGCCCCCTACAGTCCCTATGAGTCTCAGCTCAATGGGTCGCTGCTGCCCCCTACCCAGGTGTACTGGCGCGATGCCGGAACGGGGCGGTTCTTTCCCCACGTTTACCCCACCACCCAGGGGCCGGTAGATATCAACACTGGGGAACGCAAAATTGTCGTCGATCGCACCCAGCCTTCTGCCCTTCGCATCTTTCATCGCAACGATGAAGAGCGACTGACTTTGTTTGATA
This sequence comes from Leptolyngbya sp. FACHB-60, assembly GCF_014695775.1. Taxonomy (GTDB): domain Bacteria; phylum Cyanobacteriota; class Cyanobacteriia; order Phormidesmidales; family Phormidesmidaceae; genus Nodosilinea. The sequence goes on from NZ_JACJOX010000022.1 coordinate 138,830, forward strand.
CCGCTGGGCCCGCCCGCATCAACCTACTAGGCACTGATGAGCAGGCCCGCGACCAGTTAAGTCGACTGATCTACGGCAGCCGGGTTAGCCTCAGCGTGGGGCTAATCGGCATTGCAATTTCATTCCCGCTGGGCATGCTGGTGGGCGGCATGGCTGGGTATTTTGGCGGTGCAGTCGATGCCGTGTTGATGCGCCTGGTGGAGGTGTTAATGACCATCCCCAGCATCTATCTGCTGGTAGCCCTAGCGGCGGTGCTGCCTGCGGGCATTTCCAGCACCCAGCGGTTTTTGCTGATTGTGCTGATCACGTCGCTGGTGGGCTGGGCCGGGCTGGCGCGGGTCATTCGCGGTCAAGTGTTGTCGATTAAAGAGCAGGAGTTTGTGCAGGCCAGCCGGGTCATGGGCGGGCGATCGCTCTACATCATCACTCGCCACATTCTGCCCCAAACCGCTACCTACGGTATTATTGCCGCCACGTTAGCAATTCCTGGCTTTATTTTGGCCGAGGCGGTGCTGAGTTTTATTGGGTTGGGTATTCAGCAGCCCGACGCTTCCTGGGGCAACATGCTCACTCTAGCGACGAATGCGTCCATTCTCGTTCTCCAGCCCTGGCTGGTGTGGCCTCCAGCCATCCTAATTGTGGTGACGTCCTTGGCGTTTAACTTGCTAGGCGACGGCCTGCGCGATGCGCTAGATCCACGAACCTTGAAGCAGTAACAGGCCAATGAGCTAGATCGTCAACGGCTCTGCCGCTGTACAACTTCTTTAAAAGCTGTGTCTTGTGCTAGGTGTCATTCGGCCATCTCCCAAGTATGCTGCTGACTGTTGAGGCAGGAGGTAGGTTTATGGGACTCATTGAGCTACTGGTCTTGTTAGTTGTGGCGGCTATCTGTGGTGGCATTGGCCAATCGCTGGCAGGCTATACAGCGGGGGGATGCCTAACCTCGATAGTAGTGGGCTTTGTTGGGTCGTACCTGGGCGTGTTAATTGCTCGCAATTTGGGATTGCCAGAGTTGTTTGCCCTGCAAATTGGCGGGCAGTCTTTTCCAATCATCTGGTCGATTATCGGAGCCACCATTTTTACCCTTGTGCTGGCGCTGCTGAATCGGCTTTTGGTTGGGCGTCCTAGAATCTAGGGGCAAAGACAACACAGTGGACGGTTAGCCTCTGCATGGTAGTTCTGTGGCAACTGATTGATTGGGCGATCGCGGCTTGCGCTGCGATCGCCCTGTTTCTAAGCCTCTGGATTGTTGTTCCAGCACCAACCTTCTTTCTCTTGCCCCTAGGCGTGGGGGCTCCAGAGGTCAGCCCATTTTTGCTGCTGGGCCAGGGAATAGTGCTAGCGCTGGCGTTGGTGCTGCGGGGGGCGAAGGTAAAAAATCGGGAGCGATCGCGCAGTTTTGTGTGGCTCCTAATCCTAGGATTTAGTGCTACCGGCCTGGTGCTGAGCAGCCTGCCCCTGCTGCAACTGCCTGCCACTGTGCGGCGAGCGGAACCCCAAATGCAAAAAGCCTTGGGAGTAAACTACAGCAGCCAAATTCCGGCTCAGGTGCAGCCCTTGCTGCGATCGCGCCCCTTTGTCCTGGGGGATTTGATTTGGGGGCTGCCAGAGCCTGCGATGGCCCCTGAGGGCCGATCGTTGACCATCGAGCCACAGCGCCAGACTGTCTTAACCCCGGACGGTGCTACTCTGGCCTTAGACATTTACCAGCCGCCCAGATCTCCTACCCAGCCAGACCTGCACCCTGCCATCATCACCATCTACGGTGGCGCTTGGCAACGTGGAGAACCTGCCGCAACGGCCCGGTTTAGCATCTATATGGCGGCCCAGGGCTATACGGTCGTGGCCATCGACTATCGCCACGCGCCTGAGTACCGCTTCCCCACTCAGCTTGAGGATGTGCAGACAGCTCTGGAATGGGTTGGCGATCGCGCCCTAAACTACGACATTGACCTCAGCCGTATTGCCCTAGTGGGGTGGTCTGCCGGAGCCCATCTGGCCATGCTGGCCGCCTATCAAGCCGTAGGATTGCCGATCCGGGCTGTGGTCAACTATTACGGCCCGGTCAACCTGTCGGCAGGTTACTACGACCCACCCGTGCCCGACCCCATTGATACTCGCGCCGTATTAGACGCCTTTTTGGGCGGTTCTCCCGCGCAATTCCCCGAGCTTTACCAGCAGGCCTCACCGATATTCTCCGTCAGGCCAGGGCTGCCGCCAACGTTGCTGATCTACGGTCAGCGCGACCATGTGGTGAAACCTAGCTACGGTCAGCAGTTGTACGAACAACTCCACGCTAGCGGCAATCAAGTGGCCCTAATCGCCATCCCCTGGGCCGAACATGCCTTTGATGCCGTGTTTCGCGGCCCCAGCAACCAAATTGCCCTGTACTATACAGAGCGGTTTTTAGCCTGGGCGCTGCGGCCCAACCCATAGTCCTTTCAGCCTCAACCCATTTCTCCTAGGGACGTAAGGCAGTAGCCTGAAGAGAGTGGGTTCAACTGAGGCATGCTTGATGGTCACACTGGCGTCAATTCGGCCAATCCGATGGGTTTTAATCGGAGTGCTTTGCCTGTCGCTTTTAGGGTGTGGACTGATTAACCCCAGGCCGCCGAGGGCAGTAGTTGAGGGGGCAATCGCCCAAAAACTCTCTCAAACTCAGGCCGTTCTTTACCGACAGTTTGCCGCCGCTGCCACCGATCGAACTCAGGTGAGCCGCATTCGCATTACCGACCATCACTGGACTGAGCTTGCTGGGCAGCCCGCCGTAGAAGTTGCCGGAACTTATCACCTTAAGGGAGGCAGCCTAACCAACGCCCAGCGGAGCCAGACCCGAGAGTTTGATGTCTATCTCCAGCGGGGCGCAACCAAAGACCAGTGGCTGCTGCTAGAGCCAGTTAGTATCAAGAACGGAGAGAAGCCTAAGTGGCAAGCAATTCCGCTCTTGACAGCGCGCGAGGATGAGCCAGGAAACCCAGGTTAGCCCTTAGACAACGGCACTGGTGTCAGCTTTGACCGCTGCGTCTGCCTGCCCATAGGCTTCTCCAGTAAAGAGTTGGTAGAGTTTCTCAACCTCTGTCAAAGCGTTAAATTCTTGCTCGACCTTGGTTCTAGCTGCAACGCCCAGACGATTGCGGGTGCCGGCATCCTTCATCAAAAAACTAATGCACTCTGCTAGGGCTTGGCGATCGCCCGGCGGCACTACGTAGCCGTTCACCCCTGAATGCACCAGTTCACTCACCCCAGCGACCTGGGTAGCGACCACCGCAACACCCGCCGCCATCGCCTCCATCAGCACAACTGGGATGCCTTCAGCAAAGCTGGGCAGCACAAATATGTCCGTGTTCTTGAGATGTTCTCTCACAGCCGACTGAGATTGATAGCCCAAAAAACGCACGTGGTTCTGCAACCCTAAGTCGCTCACCTGCTGCTCCAATAACGCCCGATCGCTGCCGTCTCCAACAACGGTTAAAATCACGTCAGGTTCAAGGCTGATGAGCTCCGTCAACCCTTCTAGCAGAACCGGCAACCCTTTTTCAGCCGCTAATCTACCCACATAGAGCAGACGCTTACCTACCCCTTGATGGGTTACTGTTTCAAACAAACTGGGATCAACCCCGCAGTGCACGATTCGTAATTTGTCCCACTGATCAGGACGCGAGAAAATCATGCCTTGACTGCGGCAGAAATGGCTGATGCAGGCCACGAACTTGGCGTGCTTAATCTTTTCATCCACCCGCCATCGATAGGGTTCAAAAAAGATGTGAGGCCCGTGCATCGTAAAGCTAAAGGTAAACCCACCCAATTCGGCGGCCAACATCGCTACCGTACAGCTGGAGCTAGCGATGTGGTTGTGCAGATGGGTAATGTTTTGGGTGGTAATAAGGTGAGCTAAGCTGCCCGCCTCCAAAAAATAGATTAGCTGGTAGAGGAAACCCTTTAGCCCAGGCTGGCTCGTAGCCCAAGCCAACTTAACGCTGCTAAAGTAGCGGCTCGGGTTACCAAACAGCAATGTTAGATGGGCCTTGATCATTAGCCCCAAATTGAAGGGCAGCAGGTAGCTGGTTTGCGATCGCTCCGCAGCCTGCTCAGGGCCTACGATATTCTCATCGCCGGGGCGGCGTACCGCAAAGGTGAAGACCTCCAACCCCAGGTCTCTAAGCCCCACAACCTCGCGCTGAATAAACGTGTCTGTAGCTCTAGGATAGGTACCGGTAAAATAGGCAATGCGCATGGGGCTTCTCGCCATTACTAGAGATAAAAAATAAGGAGAAACTAGAGAAAATAACGGTTCTTAGAACTCTTTCTAAGACTCTGGGCTTGTCACTGGAACAGGCTTATACTCAATCAGCGTAGCTGGCTTGTTGCGCCAGCGGTTGATCCAGTATCGGCCTTGCCCAAGCACCTGAGGAAGTTTTGAGACAGTACAGAAAAATGCATACAACCGAGCGTTGCTAGCCTCATCGCCTTGACTGTGGCGATATTTATAAATCTTCCATCCCAAAACCGGGTAGCCCAGCAACAGCAAGAGACTTAGCCCGTGCGTAGGCCAGGCTAGGCCAAGGGTCAGCGCTGGAACAATTGCCCCCCATAGCCAACCACTTTTGTCCTCCTTAACCATGTATGACTCAGGTGGTTGACCATACATAGCTTTGCCTTCGGCAACGGCCCAGCCGCCGCGAATCGATCGCTTCCACCACTGACCAAAGCGGGTCATAGCCGCATCGTGCAGGGTCATGTCGGTGGCAATGCGCTCTATTCTCCAGCCTTTCCGTCTGAGGCGAATGCACATCTCCGGCTCTTCCCCGCAGATCATCTTGGGGTTGTAGCCGTCCACCGCTTTAATGGCCTCTATGCGAGCCAGCATGTCGCCCCCACAGGCTCGGGTCTCACCCACGGGTGTGTTCCACTCTATGTCAGCCAAGCGATTGTAGGGAGAGGCATCAGGAAATCGCTCGCGTCGTCGCCCACAGACAATGGCGAGGGTAGTGTTGCTCTCTAGAACCCTCACAGCTGCATCTATCCAGTTAGGCAGGAGCTCGCAGTCGCCATCGACAAACTGCACGTAGGTAAGCTGGGGGAAGTTCTCGACTAAGTACCGAAAGCCCGTGTTGCGCCCCCGTGCCATAGTAAACGGCACAGACATATCGAGCTCGACAACATGAATACCCATTTCGCGGGCTTTAGCCACGCTGCCGTCGGTAGAGCCTGAGTCTACATAGACAATGGGGCTGCCCAACGGCACGTTGTCCTGCAGAGACCTGAGACAGCGAACTAGACGCTCACCTTCATTGCGGCCAATAGTCACAACGCCAATCTGATGCATGTCTAACGAGAGAATTAACGACTAAAGCTCAAGTTAAAAAATACAGGCTTATACATAAGATTCCGAGCTCAATGCTAAAAAATTTACTAAGACTTCATTAAGACTGCTAGTTAAAGCCAAAGTTTAAATTTGCTTCAGAAATAGATAAGTTTAACGTTTCAAGATGGAGATTCCCAGCAGAGGAAGAAAAAGCAAAAATTTGTGTGCTTCAATTGGAGCGCATTGATAGAGTTAAGCACTGCTTAGAAAAGCAATGCTTTGCTTTTGTGAAGCATCTTTTAAGACCGCTTACCTTGTGCCTATCTCCTTGATTAAATGATAGAACTAAAGGCTTATTCTTAAATAGAAATCAATTCTGGCAGTAGAAACTTTAAGTGATTAATTAAATAGCTCGTAAGGGACTCATCCGTGACAGAGCTCCAGTAAACTTTTTTAAGAGTTTAAGCATTCCTGAGATGTCCAATCAACAGCCCCTAAATTCTAATGTTAGAACTAGGGCTTGCTTGGGTGTAGTTTGCCCAAAGGCCCTAATCATGTAGGCGCCGGCATGTTTTCCCAGCCACACATGATTAGGGGTGATTTAAGTCAAGAATGAGCCGCTTGATATAGCTCTAGTGCTCTACTGCTACACCTACTGGGCAAGCCACACTAGTGCCCCCCAAGCCGCAATAGCCACCTGGATTTTTAGCTAGATACTGCTGGTGGTAGTCCTCAGCATAGTAATACTCCAAAGCTTCCAAAATCTCAGTAGTAATGGGGCCATAGCCGGCAGCCTTGAGCGCAACCTCATACGCCTGTTTAGAGGCTTCTGCTAGCTGGAGCTGGGCCTCAGAGTACACATAGATGCCCGAGCGATACTGGGTGCCTGCATCGTTGCCCTGGCGCATGCCCTGGGTAGGGTTGTGATTTTCCCAAAAGGTCTTAAGAACTTGCTCATAGCTGATTACCTTTGGGTCAAATACAACCTGCACCACCTCGTTGTGGCCAGTCATCCCGGAACACACCTCCTGATAGGTAGGGTTGGGGGTGTAGCCAGCGGCATAACCCACTGACGTAGAGTAAACACCTTCGAGCTGCCAAAACTTGCGCTCGGCTCCCCAAAAGCAGCCCATGCCAAAAAGAGCCAACTCCATACCGGCTGGGAAAGGAGGGGCCAAGCGGTTGCCGTTGACATGGTGCTTTTCGGGCACAGACATTGCTGTAGCTCGACCCGGCAGCGCCTCGTTAGGAGCGGGCATCTCTGACTTTTTGCCTTTGCCTAAACCGAAGAAAACCATAGGAATTATTGCAGTTTGTGTAGAAGAACTAATTCAACTATAGCGTCAACACCTTGGTGTTTCCTGAGAGCGGGTGCGCTCTTGGACCATCGAGATCGGGGGAGATGAGCGATCGCAGTCCAATCAAAAAATGCCCAAACCTTTGCGGTTCAGGCACTAATGAATTCTTGCAGATTAGACAAACCGCTAATCCTAGCACTGGCTTCGCCAGCGTCCCTGAGGGCTTAGTGATAGTGACGATCCAGCCGCAGCACCGTTTCTAGAAGCACGTTGGCTCCGTTGATGCACTCTTCGGGGGTAGTGTATTCCACCTCGGAGTGGCTGAAACCGCCTTCGCTGGGCACAAAAATCATACCCATGTCGGTAAAGCGACCCATTTCAAGGGCATCATGTCCAGCACGGCTGGGCATCGGCATATGGCTCAAGCCCAGGTTGTTGCTTACCTCAGCAATAACAGCTTGAATATGCTCGGCTGCTGGACTGGGAGCCACATTGAGCTGAGGCACAATCTCAATGTGGGTGCCGGTATTTTGAGCAATCAGCCGCAGTTCTTCTTTCAGATCGTCGATCAGGTCATTGATGACGTACTGGTTTAGGTCGCGCACGTCGATGCTGCACTGTACCTGCCCCGGCACGATGTTGTCAGCGTTGGGCCATACCTGCAACGCCCCCACCGTAGCGACCTGCTGCTTCGGGGGGCGATTGCCCAGACGATTCACCACTAGCACGATCTGTGCGGCGGCTACCAAAGCATCCTGGCGCTGATCCATTGGGGTGGTGCCAGCGTGGTTAGGCCGCCCAGTGACGTGGATTTGGTAGCGCTGCATACCTACTATGCCCTGCACCACACCAATTTGTTTTTGAGCTGTTTCTAATACCCCGCCCTGCTCAACATGGAGTTCGACGAAGGCACAGATATCATCACGAGTGCGCTTAGAGAGAGAGAGTTGATCCCAATTGCCCCCGGCTGCGTTGACGCACTCGTCAATGGGTCGACCGTCTTTGCGATGGTAGTCAGCAGCATCGAGCGAGGCGGTGCCGGCCATGGCACGCCCTCCAACCATGGTGTCTTCTTCGTCGGCAAAGATAATCACCTCAAAGGGGTGGTCGAGGGAGATGTTGTTTTCCTGAAGGGTGCGGGCCACTTCAATCCCCGCTAGCACACCTAGGTTGCCGTCAAATCTGCCGCCACAGGGCACCGTATCGATATGAGACCCGGTGGCGATCGCTGGAGCGTTGGTGCGACCACTGCGGCGACCAATCAAGTTGCCAGCGGTATCAATACAAGTACTCAAACCTGCTTCTACCATCCATCGTCGCACCAGCTCACGTCCCTGAAAATCTTCTGAGCTAAAAGCCAGCCGACAAATGCCGCCGTTGTTGAGCCGCCCAATTTGAGCTAGGTCGTCAATGCTTTGATTGAGGCGTTTGCCGTTGATGCTGAGGGTTTGTAGACGAGCCATGGGTATTCAGTTAGGAGGAGTTCAGTGAAAAGATGAAACGTTTGACTCCAGAAAACGTTACAGACCATCATAAACCGTGACGCCTCTGTATACAGTCTATTGTATACAAGGTTTTGGCAGGGTTTTGTTTGGAGAGAACTTTCTGCAAAACGAGGGTCACAAGGGAGCAATGAAGCCTTGATAGCAGCGATTAGCTAGATCTCAGCGCTGTATCCGAGGTATAAGAGTAGCCGCCATCTAAGCAGCTAGATTTCTCAGTTGAGGACATCTTCGCTACTAAGCTCTTGGTGTGGCTGCCCCTAGATTGCCCTCAGTTAAGCCATGATTTAGCAGCTAGTTTAGAACTGCTGCAAAAACCGCAGGTCGCTAGTGTAGAGGCGGCGAATGTCATCAATCTGATGCTGAACCATGGCCAGGCGCTCAACCCCTAGTCCTGCTGCGAAGCCGCTGTAAATCTCAGGGTCGTAACCGACGGATTTCAGCACGTTAGGGTCGATCATGCCGCAGCCCAGTACCTCTAGCCATTTGCCTTGCCACTCTACATCTACCTCGGCGGAGGGCTCAGTGAACGGGAAGAAGCTAGGCCGAAACCGTAAGGGAATCTCGCCATAAAGTGCCTCTAAAAACACCTTGATAGTGCCTCGCAGGTCGGTAAAGGTAATGTCAGTGTCTACCGCGAAGAACTCAATCTGGTGAAACACGGCGGCGTGGGTGGCATCCACGGTGTCGCGGCGATAGCAGCGACCAATAGCAACGGCCCGCAGCGGCGGCTCGTTGGCCTGCATGTAGCGGATTTGGGTGTTAGAGGTGTGGGTGCGCATCAGATGGCCATTGGGCAGGTACAGCGTGTCCTGCATATCGCGGGCCGGGTGGTCGGGCAGAAAGTTGAGGGCTTCGAAGTTATAGTAATCAATCTCAATTTCGGGACCGTCGGCGACGGTATAGCCCAAGCCCACAAAAATATCGACGATGCGATCGATGATGCTGTTGATGGGGTGAATGCGGCCCTGGGACTGGAAGATGCCGGGCATAGTGACATCCAGGGTCTCGGTAGCTAGCTGGGCCTCAATGCGAGCGGTCTCTAGAGCACTTTTGCCCTGATCGAGCTGGGTTTGAATGAGTTCTTTAACTTCGTTGGCCAATGCACCGATGCGGGGACGATCTTCGGCAGAGAGTTTGCCCATGCCTCCCAGCACCTTAGAGAGCTGGCCCTTTTTGCCCAGGTAGCCAATCCGCAGCTGTTCTAGTTCGTCTAGGGTGGCGGCGGCGGCGATCGCGCTCTGGGCGGCCTCCTTCATGGCCATTAGGTCGGTTTCGAGCGAGGTGGGTGCGACGGTCATTCTGCGTATATGGTGCAACAACAATATAGGGAGGCTAGTCCGGCCAGCTCTGGGCAATACCTTGGCACTCTAGGCTAGCGTTGGGCTTTGATTATTTTAGTGTGGCGGGGGAACAGTCATGAATATTCTCATCAGCAACGACGACGGCATTTTTGCCCTGGGTATGCGCACCCTAGCCTCTACCCTATCGGCAGCGGGGCACAAGGTCACAGTGGTGTGCCCCGATCGCGAGCGTTCCGCCACAGGCCATGGGCTCACAATGCATAAGCCAATTCGCGCTGAGATGATCGAGTCGGTGTTTCAGGATGACATTGAGGCCTGGAGTTGCTCTGGCACTCCTGCCGACTGCGTCAAGTTAGCCCTAGGGGCGCTGATGGCAACGCCCCCAGAGGTCGTGGTCTCGGGCATCAACCACGGCGCTAATCTAGGCACTGATGTGGTCTATTCCGGTACGGTGTCGGCGGCGATGGAGGGGGTAATGGAGGGCATTCCTGCGATCGCCGTTAGTCTGACCAGCTTCACCCAAGGCAGTTTTGCCCCCGCTGCCGACTTTATTCGCGATCTGCTGGGCGATCGCGAGCGTTTCCCCCTAGAGCGCCCCATGCTGCTCAACGTCAACGTGCCGGCGGTAACGGCAGCGAAAATTAAGGGGGCCAAAATTACTCGCCAGGGCATTCGCCGCTATTTCGACCAGTTTGAAAAACGCCTCGACCCTCGGGGCAAAACTTACTACTGGCTAGCGGGAGAAGCCGTCGAAGACATCGAAGATCCCCTGCCTAACCAAGGCTGGCCCCCTGATTTGACCCAGGCTATGGTGGCTATCCCTACCGATGTGCAGGCTATTCGCGATCGCTACATCTCAGTTACGCCACTGCAATATAACCTGACTGCCGTAGGCGATCTGTTAGATTTAGCCCAGGGTAAGCGGCCGCTACTGCCAGAGCAAGTAGAGTAAAATATAGTTTGCAGCGAAATCTCACGGCGCTTCGGGGCAGACTAAGCCTAAGGCATCTATATAGCCCGCTGAGGTCTTATAGGTAAGGGGGCGCTCCACCCTAATCATCTTGGTTAGAGTTTATTACTATTGAAGAAATCTCAGGTTGTGCTCTGCCCCAAGGCACATTTCTTTTTCTAGCCTGATATTCCATGCTTTCCCATCCCCGAGAGATTCATGGCTGAGCTTACTGAGCAATTTTTAGTCCGATTTTGGGGCGTGCGTGGGAGCATTGCTTGCCCAGGGCCGTCTACGGTGCGCTACGGCGGCAATACCTCCTGTGTCGAGATGTTGATCGGGGGACATCGCCTAATCTTTGACGGGGGTACCGGTTTGCGAGAGCTGGGTCTGTCACTGCTGGCCGAAATGCCCGTCGAGGCCAACATGTTCTTTACCCACTCCCACTGGGACCATATCCAAGGCTTTCCCTTCTTTGTCCCGGCCTTTGTGCGGGGCAACCGGTTTAATATCTACGGTGCGATCGCTCCCAACGGCTCCACCATTGAGCAGCGCCTCAACGACCAAATGCTGCACCCTAACTTTCCGGTGCCGCTCCAGGTGATGGGGGCCGACCTTAAATTCTGCGACATCGAAGTGGGTGAAACCCTGCATATGGGTGACATCACCATCGAAAACGCTCTGCTCAATCACCCCGGCGAAGCGGTAGGCTACCGGGTTACTTGGCAAAATCAGGTGGCGGCCTACATTACCGATACCGAGCACTACCCAGACCGTCTGGATGACAACGCCGTGTGGCTGGCCCGCAATGCTGACGTCATGATCTACGACTCCACCTATACCGACGACGAGTACCACGACCCCAAATCGAGCAAAGTAAGCTGGGGCCACTCCACTTGGCAGGAGGCAGTCAAGCTCGCCAAGGCGGCTGGGGTCAAGACCTTAGTTATTTTTCACCATGACCCCGCCCACGACGACGACTTTATGGATCAGATAGCGGTCGAGACCAAGGCAGCATTCCCTGGGGCAGTGGTTGCCAAAGAAGGTATGGTGCTTGATCTGACTGCCGCCCGCGCTACTCTGCCGTCGAAAGCCATTGGTACGAAAGCTTTAGGGAATTACTCCTGACCCTTAGACCATCTCGAACCTTGCATCAGCTGAATTACTTCTCGGCTAGGTTGAGCCCAACAGTCTGTGTAAAAATGTAAAGCGTGTGGATCACGTCTTCGCTTACAACAGCTATTACTCCAACGGCGATCGCCTTGGGAAACTTTGACGGTGTCCATTTGGGGCATCAGGCCGTCATTCGTTCAGTGGTGCCCTTAGGAGCTCAGGGGCAGGGCGAGCCCCACGTCAACCCGCAGCTACCTGAATCGTCGTTGCGAGGGTTGAGCCATCGCCAGAGAGGTCAAATCAGCTTTCCAACCGCGAACTCTCAGTCGGCAGCGACCCCTATTCCTACTGTGATGACGTTTTTCCCGCATCCGCAGGAGTTTTTTGCGGGAAAAGCTCGGTCACTACTGACACCTCTACCTGAAAAAGCTGCCCAGATCAGCCGCTTGGGCATTGATCAGCTGGTGCTATTGCCCTTTGACCAAACCTTAGCCAACCTGTCGCCGGAAGACTTTGTGGAAACGTTGCTAATAAAGTATTTGCGGGTACAGCACATCAGCGTAGGCAAAGACTTTTGCTTTGGCAAGAAACGTCAGGGCACGGTAGACGACCTGAAAGCTCTAGCTGCCCGCTACGGGGTTCAGGTGCACATTGCTCCCGTTGTCGATTTAGGTGCCGATCGCATTAGCAGCTCTCGCATTCGCCAGGCCTTAGCAAAAACCGATCTCGATACGGTCAAGGCCCTGCTGGGGCGGCCCTACAGTTTGGTCGGTCGGGTGGTAAAGGGGCAGCAGTTGGGGCGTACGATTGGGTTTCCTACCGCGAATCTACACCTGCCTGCCGAGAAGTTTTTGCCCCAAACTGGGGTATACAGCGTGTGGGTGCATGGGGCAACCCAGACCCCCTATCCCCTTGTACCGGCGATTATGAACCTGGGCACCCGTCCCACGGTGAAGGGAGCAGCACTCACCGCTGAAGTACACCTGCTCAACTGGGAGGGCGACCTCTACGACAAAACCTTGGAGGTATCTCTCCATAGTTTTCTGCGGCCCGAGCAAAAATTTGGCAGTCTTGACGATCTCAAGACTCAAATTCAGCGTGACTGCCAGCAAGCGCTAAGAGAACTGGCGCGATAGCCGGTAGGCAGTTGGGGCGCGATCGGGGCATCATAGGCCTAAATACAATTAAGTCATGTCCAGAGGTCAGAGGTTTCCTACAGGTAAACCGCAGTTGCCAGCCGGACTTGGTATAGCAGGGGTCACCAGCATGCGCGAGCGGATCGAAACGCTAGTTCAAAATTTAGATAAAACCATCGTCGGCAAATCAGACTCCATTCGGCTGGTGCTAGTAGCGCTGTTTTCGGGGGGGCATGCTCTGCTTGAGGATGTGCCGGGGGTCGGTAAGACTCTACTAGCTAAATCCCTAGCCCGTTGTATCGATGGTCGATTTCAGCGCATTCAGTGCACTCCCGACCTTTTACCCACCGACGTGACCGGCACCAACATCTGGAATCCCAACAGCGGCGAGTTTCAGTTCATGCCAGGACCGGTGTTTACAAACATTTTGCTGGCTGACGAAATTAACCGAGCGACCCCTCGCACCCAGTCGGCACTATTAGAGGTGATGGAAGAGCACCAGGTGACTCTAGACGGCTTGTCCCGCCCAGTGCCCGCCCCATTTTTTGTGATTGCAACCCAAAACCCGGTGGAATACCAGGGCACCTTTCCTCTCCCCGAAGCCCAAATGGATCGATTTGCTCTCTCCTTTAGCCTCGGCTACCCCACCGAGAGTGAAGAGCTGCGCATGCTCCAGCGCCTTGGGGGTGGAGCCTCTCCCCACGACATTCAACCTTGCATCACCCTAGATGAGGTCATGGCTCTGCGGGCAGAATGTGCCCGGGTGACGGTGGAAGAGTCGCTACAGCGCTATGTTCTCGACCTCGTACGGGCCACCCGCACCAACAGCGACATTACCCTCGGGGTCAGCCCTCGGGGCTCAGTAGCGTTTTACAAAGCGATTCAAGCCTTGGCTTACTTAGAAGGGCGCAGCTATGCTATCCCTGACGATGCTAAGCAATTGGCCCCTCACGTGTTGGCCCATCGCCTGATTCCGGCTGGCCACCATCGGGCTCAGCGGCTAGTGGCTGACCTGCTCGAAGCCACGCCAATTCCCTAAAACCGTGCTTATCCAGAGCGACGTGCAGCTTTTGCATTGACAGGGCAAACAAAATTCCCCTGGAGAGAATGGTAGTTTTTATAGCCAAACAGCCCATAATAGGGGCGGTGAACTGAAGGATCGCAATTTCCTATGCCAAGAACGCCCAGCGAGTACATCATTCACATGCTGTTGGATGGCGGCCACCACGAAGAGGTACGCTTCTCTTCCATTCAAGATTTTCAAAAGTGGTATAGCGGCGAATTGATGCCCAAGGCCACCTCCGATGAGTTCATTACGGTGCCCCTGCCTAAGGTCAATCCTGGCGAATACATGGTCATTCGTCCGTCCCGCGTCAGTGCGATTCGGGTGGAGCCGGTGTTTAGCTCTAGCGTTGAGCGGTATTAATGGCTGGTTGGGTTAGAGCAAGCACAAATACTCTGTTGCTGACAGCAGGTGTGGCAACGGTAGCCTGTTTGGTTGGGCAAAGCGGCGGACTGTTCGCACTGGCGGCTGAGAGCGGTGAAGCTCAAGGTCTCTTCGTTGCAGATCTTCCCACTGATGCTCAACCCTCGGCGGCTCTGCCTCTGACGCCATTCATGGGAGATAGGGAGAGCCCTCTATGGGCTGAACTTGTGCTGCCCGATGACCGCCAAGCCTTGATCCAAGCGATTAACCATAGCCTTACCTACTTGGCTACACCCAAGGCGGCAGCAGATTATCAGGCTTATCCGGTGCCGAGCATTACGCGCGATCGCGTGTGGCGCAGTCTGCAACGACTGCGGCAGCTAGTCGCGACTAGCCCCAGTAATCAGGCTTTTCAGGCAGCCCTCAGGCAAGAATTTGTCCTTTACGAATCGGTTGGAGCTGACGGCAGGGGCACCGTCGCCTACACCGGCTACTTTGAGCCTCAGTACCGGGCCAGCGCGGTTCCTACCGCCGAGTACCGTTACCCTCTCTACCGTCGCCCCCCGACCTTAGATACTTGGCCTCAGCCCCACCCCACTCGCCTAGAGCTAGAGGGCGCAGATGGCTTGGCCGGTGGACAGGGTGCTCTCGCTGGCTTAGAGCTGGTGTGGTTAGCCAATCGCCTAGAAGCGTTTCTGGTACAGGTGCAGGGTTCGGCCAAACTGCAACTCACCGACGGTCAAGTTATGTCGGTGGGCTATGCGGGACGAACCGAATATCCCTACACCAGCATTGGTCGTGCCCTAGTCGACGACGGCAAAATCGACCCAAACAATCTGTCGCTGCCAAATCTGTTGGCCTACTTTGAGGCTCATCCTGAAGAGCTGAATCACTACTTGCCCCAAAATGAGCGGTTTATCTTTTTTCGTGAGGGCAGTGACGGGCCGCCTTCGGGCAGCCTGAGTGTGCCGGTGACAGCTGGCTATTCGATCGCTACCGACAAATCATTAATGCCGCCGGGGGCGATCGCGGCTATTCAGCTGTCATTACCTCAGCAAACACCCCAGGGCGACTGGGGCAGCCAACCCACCACGCGCCTGGTACTTGACCAAGATACAGGCGGGGCCATTCAAGGCCCTGGACGGGTCGATTTGTATGTGGGATCGGGCAGCCAAGCTGGGGAGCTAGCTGGACGTATCAACACGTCAGGGCACTTATATTACCTGCTGCTGCGTCCTTGAGAGAGCAGTGCTTCTATCGCTGTTCCTTCGAGTTTGCTGCAGGCAGGGTGTTACCCTATAGGCCTATGGATACTTCCTTTGCCCTCACCCTACAGATTGTACTCACGGTGCTGGCCGGAGTTACTGCGCAGGTCATCGGAGAGATCGCCAGGGTACCCAGCATTATTTTTCTGCTGCTGTTTGGCATTGGTTTGGGACCAGATGGCATTGGGTTACTCCATCCTCAAGATTTAGGAATTGGGCTAGAGGTAATTGTGGCCCTCAGCGTAGCGCTAATTCTCTTTGAGGGCGGGTTAAGCCTAGAGTTAAGTGAACTCGGCCAGGTTTCCAACAGTCTGCGCAACCTGGTTACTATCGGTATCTTTGTCACCCTGATTGGCGGTGGTATGGCAGCCCACTGGCTGGGAGAGTTTCCCTGGTCGCTGGCATTTCTTTACGCTTCGCTGGTAGTGGTGACTGGCCCGACTGTAATCGGGCCTCTGCTGCGCCAGGTGGCGGTCGATCGCAAGGTAGCAACCCTGCTAGAGGGTGAAGGCGTGCTGATTGATCCGATTGGGGCCATCTTAGCGGTGGTGGTGCTCGACATTATTCTCAACGGGGATGCCGACCCCACTACGGTGGTTGGCGGCCTGATTTTGCGACTGAGCATCGGCACGCTAATTGGCTTAGTAGGCGGTGGCCTGATGGGTCTTTTGCTGAAGCAGGCTAGCTTTTTAGGAGAAGATCTGCGCAACCTCACTGTGCTGGCAGGGCTGTGGGGGCTGTTTGGGCTGGCCCAGAGCATTCGTAGCGAGGCGGGGCTGATGACCACCGTAGTAGCAGGCATGATGGTGCGCTGGCTGTCGGTGCCCGACGAGCGGCTGCTGCGTCGGTTTAAGGGCCAGCTGACAGTGCTGGCGGTGTCGGTACTGTTTATTTTGCTGGCGGCAGACCTGTCAATTGCCAGTGTGTTTGCCCTGGGCCAGGGAGCAGTTTTGACAGTGCTAGTGCTGATGGTGGTGGTACGTCCAGTGAACGTCTGGCTATGCACCCGATCCAGCGATTTGAACTGGCGCCAAAAGCTATTTCTGGGCTGGGTTGCCCCCCGTGGCATTGTGTCGGCCTCGGTAGCCTCTCTATTTGCTATTTTGCTGACTGAGCGGGGCATCAGCGGAGGGGAGGCGATCAAGGCTCTGGTGTTTCTCACCATCATTATGACGGTGATGGTGCAGGGGCTTACCGCTCGGTTCGTAGCCGGTTGGTTGGGCATTACTAAGGCGGCTGCGGTAGGGGCCGTAATTGTTGGGTGCAGCCCACTCAGTTTGTTAATCGCCCGTCTAATTAAGGAATACGGCGACCCGGTAGTCATCATTGACACTAACGATGCCGCCTGCAATGCCGCCAAAAAGGAAGGCATTGAGCTTTTAATTAGCAGCGCCCTCGATCGCGATGTTTTGGAACGGGCGGGTCTAGATAAAGCTGGCACCTTTTTAGCTATGACAAAAAATGGCGAAGTTAATGCTGTGGTAGCGCAGCGAGCGCTGGAGGAATTTCAACCGGCCCGGGTGGTAGCGGTGGTGCCTCAGGAGAAGAGCTTAAGTGAGCTGCCCAATCAGGGGCAGCTAAAGGGGGCACAGACACCTCGCCTCGCCCTAAAGCAGTGGAATACTTACCTCACCGATGGGGAGGTGCGCCTAGGCGAGACTTGGCTACGGCAGGAGAATAGTGAGCTTCAACAGGCTCACCTGGCTACGCTGATAGACAACGGTGCCATGGTACCTCTACTGGTAGAGCGCGACGATGCACTCCGAGTTGCCCTGGGGCAGGAACGCTGGGAAGTGGGCGATCGCATGATTTACCTCTGGCATGACTCCAAACCCAAACTGCTCAAACAGCTTGCAGGCGGCATTCAGCCAACTCGGCTCACCCTAGAAACATTGCCCATGGTCGAGGCCGTGCCCCCAGCACCAAAAGATCCTTTAGCAGAAACCGCTATAGCAGTAGCGCTCGTCTCTGAAAGGTCAGCTTTGTCAGATGGAGCCATCCCCTAATCAGCAGACTCTAATTCTGCTGTGGGTACATCGTTGACCAGCGCTTAGGCCTAACGAGGGTTGCTATCCCTGCTGCGAAATTTCCGTTTCTAGATAAGCCGGATTCTCCTGACGCGACGGCACTCCAGTCTTCACCTGCATCAACTTTATGGCTTCCAACCCGATTCATGTTTCAGCGCCAGGTACGCTTACTGGCATCGGCGTTGGCCCCGGAGACCCCGACTTAATTACGCTCAAAGCGCTTAAGTGTCTTCAGACGGCCGATGTTGTAGCCTTTCCCCAGGGGCGCAGCGGTCGACCCGGTGTGGCTCAGACAATCATTGCGCCCCACCTGGGTCAGCAACAGCTCCTACCGCTCGATTTTCCCTACATTTTCGACTCAGATCAGCTCACTAGCGCTTGGCAGCAAGCAGGCGATCGCGTTTGGCAGTGTCTGAGCCAAGGACAAAACGTGGTGTTTGCCTGTGAAGGCGATCTCAGCTTTTACGGCACCTTCAACTACCTGGCCTTAAGCCTAGAGCGTCGGTACCCAGCCGCACAAATCAAGCGCATTCCTGGCATTTGCTCCCCAATGGCAGCGGTCAGCGCCCTTGGATTACCGCTCACGGTGCAGTCAGACAAACTGGTAGTACTGCCTGCTCTTTATACGGTGGATGAGCTGGACGCTATTTTGGCCTGGGCTGATGTCGTGGTGCTGCTCAAGGTGGGGTCTGTGTACAACCAGATTTGGCAGTTGCTACAGCAACGGTATCTCTTAGAGCACAGCTGGGTCATCGTCAATGCCACTCAGCCCACCCAAATGGTCTATCGCCCTCTGACGGCCTACCCCTGTCTAGAGCTACCGTACTTTTCGCTTATGGTCATAAGGTCGGGGGCAAATCCGCTACCCTAGAGATGGCTAGGAACTCAGGTTTACAGGGTCAAGTCAATACATCATAGCGATCGCAAACAGCACGGTACGGCATGAATTCACCTAACGCGCCCAGGCTAAACCAACTGATCAAAACCGCCCGTCAACCCCAGTGGATAGCAGCGCTATTGTCATTGGGATTTCACGTAGTGTTGTTTGCTGCTGGCCCCTCCTTTTCCAGCCTAAGCGCCACTGCCATGGGAGAAAGCGATTCAGATTCAGAAGAGCGGCGGGTTCCGTTGATTGAGCTAACCCCTGAGGAGCAAAATCGTCTGCCCGACTTTTCAACCCCCGCCTACTCTTTGGACGGCGAAGATGATTTATTTAGTCTGTTTCCCCCCTCAGGCAACAGCCTACCCCTTGATCCCGGTTCAGACTTTGGTGCGTCCTTGGCGATTCCTGCCCCTAGGTTGCCCTCTAGGCCCTTTCCTTCAGGCATCTCACCCTATACCTCCCCTGGCCGTTCCTCTATAACGCTATCTCCCCGCCGTACCCCTTTTCCCGCCTCGCCCAATAGAGGCACGATCCGGCGGCCTGCTGGGCCTCCCGCTAGCGATCCTGCATCCCAAGGTGCTTCAACGCCAACCGTTACTGCTCCAGAAGATACAACCGAAAGTAGTGCTGCTGATTTAGAACTAAATCAGGGCAATGGAGAAAGCACCAATGCCAGCAGTATTCCGCTAGAACCTACAAACCCGGCCGCTCCATCAGAAGGACAAGAAAACGAGCAAGCTAGTGAACTGTTAGCTCGGGTAGAGTTTAACGATGCTCAAACCAGCGCCAGTGAGGTTGAAATTGCCAAGGCGGCCTGGCTGCAATCAGTTCAAGAAAAATTAGGAGATGGGGTCACCGAAGCTTCTGATCCCATTGTTCTCAAAGTTCCCTACAGCGGTCGACTCTGCCTATCTCCTGAGCCTGCCGATGGGCTATTAGGGGTAGTCGGATTACCCGGTGAAACTAGCGACAGTGTTGAATTATGGACAACAGTACTCAAAAGTACAGGTTACCCATTCTTAAACCAAGCCGCTGAACAGGCAATTCAAAACCTTCAGCAACAAAGTACCGACGACAGCGCGTTGGCAGTCAATACTTCGTATCAAGTCACTGTAGAAGTAGAATACGACGATCAAAACTGCATAAGTCGTGAGGCTCTCCTACAATCGCGTACGGGTGCATCAGAAGAATTCAATAACTCAACAGCTGAGTGAGTCTTTAATAGGCTTTGACTGATTTGCAGAATGACAGTGCTCGTTGAGCTATTGGAATTGATCCTCAGCGCTCAATCACCGAATTGACAACCACCAGGGAGATTAAGTGAATCTCCCTGGTGGTTGTCAACAAGCATTTATCTATTTTTGAGGAGCAAGAACGACATCAGCATAGGTTCCAGATCGCGCTACTGTACCTTTTTCGAGGACATAGATGCGATCGCAGTGTTCAATTGTTGACAACCGGTGGGCAATGATAATTAGAGTTTTAGAGCCCGCTAAAGCTCTGATCGATTCACTAATCAATCGTTCTGTTTCATTATCTAGAGCAGAAGTCGCTTCGTCTAGTACGAGAATCTCTCTCTGGTGATAAAGTGCACGGGCAATGCCAATGCGCTGGCGTTGCCCGCCTGAGAGACGCACCCCACGCTCACCTACTTCGGTGTCAATGCCGTTTGGCAAGTCTTGAACCAATTCTTCAAGCTGCGCGGCTTTGATTGCATACCACAAACGTTCACTATCAATCTCAGCTTTCGAAACCCCAAAAGCAATGTTTTTCTCAATAGTGTCATCAGTCAAAAAGATAGACTGAGGTATGTAACCAACTAGCTTTCTCCAGCTTGACAGATCACTGTAAATCGACTTTCCATCGAGAAAAATATCGCCGCTCTGAGGAACCAGTAGGCTTAAAATAACATCCACTAGGGTCGTTTTCCCTGCCCCTGATTGACCTATGAGCCCAATAGACTCTCCTCGCTTAATCTCCATTGAGACACCCGCTAGAGAAGGCTTAGGAGAACTAGGATATTGGTAAAAGATATCAGAAATCTGCAGTTTTTCAGAAAAGTTGGCGGAATACTTTTTGTCAGGAATATAGGGAGAGCTAGTGATCGGAGAAGGATTATTGTACTTGCTGAACTCGTTATTCTCAATTTCCTTAAGGTCTAAATACATCGTGTCCAAGCTATGAGCAGAGTTCCGCAACTTACCAATACATTCTGCCAAGTTACTGGCCGCCGGAATCAATCTCAAAGAAGCAACGGCAAATACACCCATGCTAGCGATCGCCGCTTGAAAATCTTGCCCAATAAGTAATTGAGAGACACAGACAAATCCAACGATGGCTGTTATCAACAGCGTCTCAATCATTGTTCGTGGTACAAACTGAGCGCTCTGGAAGAGAATCTCTACTCGGGCTTCTTCATGGACATGATCTTCTAGTTCTTTGCGAAAATAATCTTCGCAACCAAAAACTCGCGTTTCCTTAATGCCTCCTAACCCATGGTTGACAGCCTTAATGGTTTCTTCCCGAGCAATGGTCGACAATTTTCCCCACTGTTTCAGTCGCTTCACCAAGAAAGAAAAGACTACAAAAGCGGGTAGGAGAGCAGCCAACGAAACCGTCAGCAATAAAACATTAGTTTTTGCCATTAACACTAAAAGTGTGGCAACCACAATAATATGAGAGACTGACTCCACCATCGGCAAAGAAACCATAAAGCAGAATCGGTGCGTCTCATTCGTTATTTTGTTGATGTAATCTGCAGTATTCCTTGTCAAATGGAAATCGTAAGGAGCAAGCAAATACGTGTTAAAAAGGCGCTCTTGAACAGCAGCTCTTTGGTCAAAAAGAACCTTATACGAATAACGCTTGCTTAGAAAATAAATGGCTCCTTTAATTAAAAATATTACAATAATAAATATTCCAAACCAAAGAACGAGCTTTTCTAAACTGCTAAATCTAAAGGCTTGATAAATTCTGCCAAAGATATCACTTTCTCGAACCACCTTTCCTGGGTCACCGGCCAAATTCAAGAAAGGGCCGATCAAGCCTATACCAAAGGCCTCTAGAACAGATGTGAGAAGGAAAATACTAACCAGCCAGATCAGTTGTCGCTGATGCCCGGAAAAAACATAAAGAAATTTCTGAAAGTAACCCACCTTTTCTCTCCCAAAAAACTGCTAAATGCCCTAGTCAAATTAGCTGAGCAAAAGCACCTTACAAACCTTTCACCCTACTATTGGGCAGAACAAATGCTCTATTGCTTAACCGTTACGTGTTTACCTAATTAGCATCAATTGTTAGTAGCTTTTGGCAATCAGTACTTCGATCGCCCTATCCCATACTATAGTACCCATATAATGTGAGAATAAGATTTAGCAAAGCAAATTATTCATGATGGCAGAAGAACACTTTAAGAAAGCTTCATGTCATCTTCCATTCCTATAACTCCATCATCAGAAGATTTTCCGCACGAATCTCAGATTACGGGAGAAAGCCCGTTCAGGTTATTTCTCGTCCTCACAAATGAAATTCGCCCAAAAAGGCGATTACCAGAGAGGAAACTGTGCCATAAGCTGTACAGTTCTATACCGGCTAAGCCTTGCAATAGTGAGATTTCATCAAGTATTCATCTCTATATAAGGCAGATCCAGAAAAAGGGCATCACTTGCCTACATCAAATATAATTGAATTCAGTAGAGCTTTAAAAAGCCTTGTGGTGGTATAGCCACGTAAAACGCTAACATTTGTTCCCGCTTTTTTGTTCAAGCACTTAATGCCATGCAAGCTCAAAAACTTACCCTTAACGGTAACACCGTAGTATCTGGAAAACAGATTGACTTTGCGGAGACATGCTTTGCAATTTTTTATCTACTTTTTTTCGGTGGAGCTTTTGGATTCGGAGCAGATCTGGCCGAAACTTCTGTTATTCCTACGCCAATAACTACGTTGCTTCGATATGCTACCTATGCAATTGTTCTGCTATTGCTGTCGCTTCGCCCTATTGAAACCCTGAAAACAGCTCTTAGCAACAAATGGGCATTAGCTTTGATTTTTATTACTTCCATATCCTTTTTATGGTCTTATGATCCGTCAATCACGATAGATGCTATCTGGAAAGAATTTCTTCCCATGTTTCTTTTGAGTCTTTATATTGCTTCTAGATTTACGTTAGAGCAGCAATTTAAGATAGTTTTATGGGTTTTAGTCATAATTTTTTTAGAGAGTGTGGCCTTGGCGATCGCCATGCCAGGAGTAGGGCGTCATACTGCGGGTCCATTTATTGGCAGCTGGAAAGGTGTTTTCGCTCAAAAAAATGAGTTTGGTGCACACTCAACCATGACGCTTATAGCTCTTTATATGCTAGCCAACTATGCTAGAGAGAAGCAGCGATGGGCACTCATACTTCTTGGGGGATGTGTTGCAGGGTTGCTTGTGAGCAGTTCAGTTACAGCATTAGCTCTTTCTTTTATAGGGTTAGTTTTGACAATTTTTTATCGTCGCTTTGCTTGGCTGGGTAAACGATCCGTTTTATTAGGCGCTTTGTTTGTGCTTATTTCATGTGGATTCTTCTACATTTTATTTTATAACTGGATCGATATTTTAGATTTCTTTGATAAAGACCCTACACTGTCTGCCCGAACGCTCATATGGCAACTTGTAATAGACTCAAAAATTCCAGACAGTCCATACCTTGGGTATGGGAGAGGTGTTTTTTGGGGCTCACCAACTTTAACAACTGGTTTTGAATCTTTTGCCTATCACGTCCCACCACATGCGCACAACGGATTCTTGGATATCATTCTTGATGTTGGTTTGATAGGTTTCTTTTTCTTTTGCGTCACGTGGTTTATGACTTATGTAAGGGCAGCAAGGATTGCCTATGCCCGGAAAGAAGCGGCTTACTTATGGCCTCTTTTGCTTCTATCAATGCTTGTTTTGTTCAATACTTTTGAAAGTTATCTGGCTCGCCTGACTACCCTGTATTGGGTCTTTTTAATTGTCTTAGCTTTTTCTTTAAGTCCAAAGGTTCTTGCATCCAAAGACTAGAGCGTCCCTATGTGGCCTTAGAGCCTTAGGTTTTTTAGCGTATGTATTGTAGGTATCATGCAGTTTACTGTGTGATACCTTTTTATTAGACTGTTGTTGAAAAGAGGCTGATATTATAACTACTCAAAACCTTGTTACGGCATATTGGCCAACAAATACTTGTGCCTATTATGCTTACAACGATTTAACGAACTGGCATTGAAGACATATTAGCTCATCTTAATTTTGATAGTTTTTTCCAACGCTTTAACAATTTATTAGTGTACTCACGGTAAAAGTCCAGAGCTGGCATTCTTGATAGCGGTATGGAAAGAAAAATCGTGTGTTGATTGAATAGTCTGACTTTTCGACAGTTAAGCTTGGGTTGTCTGTGTTGCTTGGCTGATAGAATGCGAAACCTGGATATTATGCTACGGACTATAGTTTTTTGGTTACACCTCCTTTTTCAGAAGAGGTGAGAGGATGGCTTGAAGGTTTCTCTATACATAGCCTTTGCAAATATCAAACGCAAAAAAAGAACTCCTTGGTTAAACAAGGAGTTTGAGTGCAATAAAGAGACTTTAATTCAATCACCAGAATTGATTCAATAAAATCTATAAATTAATAGATCTAGCTTGCATCAATCAGACCTTGCTTCAACATAGTCACTTAGTCATCATTACCGAATATGAAGTCTAGGAAGTTAAGAATGCCACCTAAAGGAGCCAAGATTGGGGATAAGGCTCGATTTACGGTGTCAATACCAACCAGGTAGCCTTTTTTAGGTACTAAGATTACATCTCCATCTTGAACTTGATAATTGTCTACTAAGCTGGAAAGGTCTACTTTTTGTTCTTCAACTTGCCCTGTCTCTGAAAGTCGCACTAAGCGAACTTCTCCTAGGGCCGCATCAGAATTAGGACCACCAGCAGCAGCGATCGCGCCAGCTACCGAACTGTTTGGTTGTATCTGTACTTCCCCTGGCTGGACTACGCCGTCGCCAATAACACGCACTCGAACATTGTCTGGAGCAATACTTGAACTGGCTACTAAAGACGGATCGATCTCAGCACCAGGCTGCGCTTTAGGTACAAAGATAGAATCTCCATCTCTAAGGACCAAATTATTGCCTTGACCGCCACTAGCAATTGCATCCCATAGGTTGACAGAAATATCCTGCGCCTGACCATTTGGTAATTGTCGTCGAACTATAACCGACCGAATGTCTGCTGTACGACGTATCCCACCAGCAGACACTAAAGCCGAGGATAAGGTCGGTGTTGTTGTGGCTGCTGTAATTCGGGCGTTTACGTCTAGCTGGGTTTCGGCCGTGGTCAAGCTACTCAGCTGTACAGGCCCAGGACGATAAACCTCACCCGCCACATCTACAACTACTGGACGCAGCGCCGTTAAGCTAACATTGACTACTGGATTTACCAGATAGGCATTAAGACCTTGAGTAATTTCTGCGGACAGGTTGTCAACAGTTTTTCCTGCTGCGCGAATAGACCCCAAAAAGGGGAAAGGCATTGTACCATCAGGCAAAACTACCCGCGAACCGGTAAATTCAGCATATCCGAAGACTTCAATAGCAACTTGGTCACCAGACCCTAGAATGTAGTTTCCAGGAGCTTGTGAAGTTTGCAGATCAATGATCGGAGCATTAAACTCTACCGATTGTTGAGCATGTGCGGCTCCAACACCCCATAGACAATTGTGGGCTAATGCAGCTGAGAGCGAAATTAGCGCAATAGAACGTTTATCTAGTTTCATAGTCTTAAGCGATAAATCTAACGAACCGTTGTTTGCATTTCTGAGAGAGTTGTCTTGCCGTACTCGCCTGCCTTGATGCGAGAAACATAGTCGCCGTGCTCGTTGTTGATATCTACGCCGTTAGCAACTACACCTAAGACATTCGCCTGAGATCGTTCTAAGAAAGATTTTGCTGCCAGTGCGTTTGCAGAATCTACTTTTCTAGGTCTTAGCACCAACAAGACACCGTCAGCCATACGGCCTAGCACAGCTGCATCCGCAGCCCCAAGCAGCGGCGGTGTGTCGATCAAAATATAGTCATACTGTCGTTTCATCTGTTGAAGCAGATCCGCCATACGCTCAGAATCTAGGATGGCTAGGGGGTTAGGGGGAAGAGCCCCAGCCGTCATAAGAGTCAGATTCTCAGAAATTTGGTGTATAACGTCTTGTTGAGTTTCTTCTCTAATTAGCACTTGACTCAGGCCAGCCCGATTGATGACATCCCAAATATGATGCTGTGATGGAGATCGCAGATCGGCATCAATGAGCAATACCTGTTTACCTGAATGGGCTAAGGTTGCGGCTAAGTTGGCCGAGACCTCAGATTTACCCTCTTCGGACACTGAACTGGTAATCGCAATGATGCGGTGAGGGGTGTCAGAACTGGTGAACTTTAGATTGGCTTGAAGCATTTGAAAAGCTGCCGAGACCATCGGTTGGTCTCTATCCAAAGCTGGAATATAAGCAGAGCGATCAAGCCTACCAGCAAGGTAAGCTGTGGAGCCTTCACTCTCAGGTTTAGTGCGAAACTTAGGAATTAAACCAATTAGGGTATAGCCAAGCAGCATCTCGCCATCTTTAGCAGTTTTCACCGATTTATCAACTAAATCCAGGAAGAATGCACAAGCAATGCCAAGTAAACCGCCTAGAAAAGTTCCCAAAACAAGGGCTGGAACAAGTAGACTACCAGCGTCTTCTGCAGGTTCAGCTCTTTCCAAGATTTCGGCACTACCGACGGTCTGGTTTTCAGCTAACTGAGTTTGTTGAAAGGCTGCTAAAAGATTTTCATAGTTTAGCTGGGCTGCCTGAAGACGCTGAGTCAATTCCAACTGACGCTTTTCAAGAGCTGGGAATGCTTGAATTCTTTCGGCATATCGATTCCGAGATTCAACTAAGCTTTGCAGCTGACTAGCCAAACTAGAACGATTCACCACCGCTGTAGCTAAGGCTGTTGTGAGCTGTTGGTCTGAAGGGCTCATCTGTAGATTGCCGAGACTCGCAAGCTCAGTTGTCCCTACAATGTCTTCGACTCGTTCACTGAGTAAACTTTGCAGCGATTCTACTCGGCGCTCTAGGTTGATAATCGTAGGGTGAGTCTCTCGATAGAGACTGCGTTGGCTTGCCAACTCAGCCTGTGCTAGCTGTAAGTCTGCTAGTGCTTGCTGAACAGCCGTAGATTGGCTTAAAGTTTCGATGCGCTTGGCTTGCTCTAATGGAATTGCCAATTGTTCTTGCAACTCGCTTGCCTGAGTGTTGGCACTAGCGAGAGTAGAAGATACATCGCGAATCTGGGTATCTAACTCAGCGATCGCCGTAACGGCTACGACAGCTTCGTCTTGAAGAACAACGATGCCATTGGCATCCTTGAACTGTTGAAGTGCGGCGGCCGAACGGTCTAAGTCAGCCTCAGCGATAGGCAGTTGCCGCTCAATAAACCCTCTAGCCGTAGCTGCCTTTAAACGATTGCTGAGAATGTCTCGTTCCAGGTACGCATCCATTACTGCGTTGACAACAGTAGCAGCCTCATTGGGATCATCGGAGCTGTAGGAAAGTTGTAGGATATCTGCTCGCTCTGCAGACTCCACCTTAAGGTTAGCGCTTAAGTCTGCTGCTTTCAGAGGCAAACCGTCATCGTCCGTAAGACCCAGATTGTCAATTACAGTCTCCATAACCGCAGTTGACAGCACAACAGAACTCTGATTCTGCAGGTTATTCACTGAGAGAGGCAGTTCTCTAATATCTCTCCCTACTCCAGTTAGTGCAGGTGTCAGGTCTGGCCTGACCAGTATGCTGCCTGCCGCGTTGTAAGACGGGTCCCGGGTCAAGGCAAAGAGCACCGAACCTGCCATACAGGTGCCTAGCACAAGAGTCGCTGGCAACCAACGCCGTTTTAGAACGAGCCAGTAGCGTTGTAGGTCAATTTCTTCAACGTAATCTTGGTAGGTCTTATTAGTCATAGACGAATAGAAATGAAATACGCCTGAAAACAATCTGGTTACTTACGTAAGGCGGTAAGTTAATGTCCCATTCCACCTAGACAATTCGACTGCTTGAACTACAGGTTTCTGAGCCTGCGGTTGACCACATTAAACGAAGATGTCTAGATCGCCCTAACGGTGAACGCTGGTAGGTCTGAATAATGAGCCAGAGACTCGTATAACTACCTATCTAATCTAAATGAATGCTTAAACCCTTTACGCAAGCATATCCTATGGAAGCAGCGGTAGGGGAAGGGGCATCAAGCTGCCTAGCACTGTCTTAACAATAATGACGATTCTGTGATGCCCAAGGCCCATCAGGAACTTACTGCTGCTGCTTTGTTCACTTAGGGGTCGGTCCAAGCTGTTTGTCTCCCAAATACTCTCTTAGTTCTGCTGAGTACAAGCAAGCTCGGTGACGAGTTAAGATAGTCGCTGAAAAACAGCCTGATGCTTTCGTCATCAGGCTGTTTCTTAAACGTTGAGGGGTATTTGCAGGGCACTAGTTGTTCAAGGCGCTAGAGCTCTACAATGACAGCCTTCTGTAGATGATATTGCCAACCCAAATCACTAAAGTTGCAAGCGATACAAGAAGTCTACAGAGTAATAACAACCGCCTCCTGCGATCGCTTTACGAAGCAAACCTATACTAGAGCCTCAATAAGCATCCTGCAGTTCGTAGAAATCAGGAGAGATGTAATCTTTGCGCAGTGGCCAGCCGACCCAGTCCTCAGGCATGAGCAGTCGCTTCAGGTTTGGATGGCCTTCGTAAACGATGCCATACATATCATAGCTTTCTCGCTCTTGCCAATCAGCTGCTTTCCAGATCCAATATACCGACGGTACTCGAGGGTTGTTGCGAGGCAAAAATACCTTAACTCTGACTTCTTCGAGGGAGTCGATATTGTCGTCTAATCTTGCCAAATGGTAAAAGCTCACCAGATCCTTGCCCGGGCCATCATCGTAGGCTCCTTGACACTGGAGATAATTAAAGCCGTAGGCGTATAGAGCAGTACAAATCGGAATGAGAAATTGCGGTTCTACCGTAATTATCTCTACTCCTAAATGGTCGCGGGACATTAACCTATGGTCAAACCCATTTTCGGTTAGCCAACTGGATACAGCACCCGCCTCTACTAGAGGTGCTGCCGGTGAAGCACCGGCAGGCTCTGGCTGCGGAGATGATGCTTGGGAGTCTTCTTCAGCCATTTAAACCTCCTTATTTTCGGGAGTCAACTCTGCTACAGTTTCAGACATGGGCATCCCCATAGCTTCCATGAGCTCCTTGGGCGGCACGGCATGAGCGCCTGTCTGTAAGTACTGGCCTGTTAGGATTGCTGGCACTGTTTTGAGCTGATGGATGCGCTCATAGAAGCGATGAGTTTGCAGGGTGTAAGCCCGATCCTGCATAGATTCTGTAGCCACTTTCTTTCTGAGCTTAATGATGGCATCAATGATTGCCTCCGGTCTAGGAGGGCACCCAGGGATGTAAACATCAACAGGAATTAGCTTGTCAACCCCACGCACTGCTGTAGTGGAGTCGCTACTAAACATGCCGCCAGTAATAGTACAAGCTCCCATAGCAATAACGTACTTGGGATCTGGCATTTGCTCGTAAAGCCGTACTAGGGCAGGGGCCATCTTCATATTGATGGTGCCAGCAGTAATGATCAAGTCAGCTTGACGAGGGCTGGCCCTAGGCAACAATCCAAAGCGATCGAAGTCGAAGCGAGAACCAATCAGCGCTGCAAACTCGATGAAGCAGCAGGCTGTGCCGTAGAGCAAGGGAAACAAGCTGGATAGCCGACACCAGTTGTAAAGATCGTCAACTGTAGTCAAAATGACATTCTCAGACAGCCCATGGGTTACAGCTGGCGGTGCTGAAGGGTTGGCGAGCTTTTCCCCTGGGGCTAGAGAAAACGGATCGGTGGCTGGGGGAGGGGTCATGACCATTCCAAGGCTCCTTTACGCCAAGCGTACACAAGACCAACAACCAAAATGGCAATAAAAATCAGTGCTTCTACGAATGCTAACAAGCCTAGCTGGCTAAACGCTACCGCCCATGGATACAAAAAGACGGTTTCCACATCGAAGATGACGAAGACCAGCGCAAACATATAGTAGCGAATGTTGAACTGAATCCACGCGCCACCAATGGGTTCCATGCCCGACTCATAGGTGGTCCTGCGGGCAGGGCCTCGGTTGATAGGGCGCAGCAGCTTGGAGGCTGTTAAGGCCGCCACTGGCACCAGACAGGATATGAGTAAGAAGACTAGGAAATATTCGTAACCAGATAAGACGAACACAGGTTCACCACCCTAGAAAACTATTACACACAGTACGGTCTGAGACTTAGCAGCCTATGTGCCTCAGGTGTATTCTAAGGCAATTTAGCTGAAAAACCAGGGTCAGACTTGATTTGACGATAGGAGATGGGCTGTGCGATCGCAAACTCGAGCTAAGGACTAGGCAAAAAGCTGGATGGCCCAACTGTGTCATAATTGTTTACAACGAGCTTTTTTGCCCGGCCCGTTGTTTGGTGAGATCTTTCTGGCCACAGAGGACTGGCTACGGAGGATTACCGATCGCCCCAGTTCATTCTTGAATTGAATTTAAGGTGCCTGAGTTCTATGAGTGTTGAGTCTGATCCTTCGGCTAATTCACCTGAATCTGTAGATCTGGCTGCTACTTCTGAGGGGGCTGACGGCCTTGAGGGCAGCCCGGCCGAAGTCGTCGTCCTTTCTCCTGAGGAGATGGATTGCTACGAATGTCGATCCTGCGGCTACTCCTATGAACCGGTCAAGGGCGACAGCCGAGCTAAAATTCCCCAGGGCACTGCCTTTGAAGATTTACCCTTAAACTGGCGCTGCCCGGTGTGTAGTGCCCCGAAGAAGCGATTTGCCAACATTGGCCCAGTCAACTCTCCCTCTGGCTTCAAGGAAAATTTGAGCTATGGCCTAGGCGTGAATCGGTTGACTCCTGGCCAGAAAAATATTTTAATTTTTGGCGCTTTGGCCGTAGGGTTTCTGTTTTTCATCAGCCTCTACGGCTTGAGGTAGTGCCGTAAGCGCTTCTTATAAGAAGCGCCTCAAGGGCAAAGAGCTTGCTCCACGCCGTTTGACTTGAGTGTTGTTTAGGAAGTACGGGTTCTAATTATCTATGCACGCTGCGTTTGACTGGTTAAAGCGAGGCCTAGTGATGCTGGTGGCGGTGCTGCTGACAACCGGCTGCTCTGGTTATTTTTTGGCGGACGCAGACGTGCATCCTTGGGAAGTGATCCAGGTGCCGGTGAAGTCTACTCTATCTGACATTGCGTTCACTCAAGATGCCGACCATGGGTGGATCGTGGGTAGCCGGAACACCTTGCTAGAAACCCAGGATGGCGGTAGCACCTGGCAAGTCCGTGAGTTGGCCTTGGAAGATCAGTCTTATACGTTTACCTCCGTTGATTTTGCCGGTAATGAGGGATGGGTTGCGGGTGTCCCGTCGATCCTATTGCACACCAGTGATGGGGGTAAGACCTGGGAAAGCGTGCCCTTGAGCAAAGAATTGCCGGGTTCACCCTTTTTAGTCACAGCTATTGGCAATAAGTCGGCTGAGATGGCTACCGACATTGGTGCGATCTACCGCACAGAGGACGGCGGCCGTACCTGGAAGGCTCTGGTGCAGGGGGCTGTTGGGGTGGTGCGAAACATGGTTCGTTCTGACGATGGCCGGTATGTGGCGGTGTCGTCTCGAGGAAATTTCTACTCTACTTGGGCACCGGGACAGGAGCAGTGGATTCCCCACAATCGCCAGAACTCAAGGCGTTTGCAGAATATGGGGTTTGACAGTGACGGCAAACTCTGGATTATTGCCCGCGGTGGCCAGGTGAGATTTTCTAACTCTCGCTCCTCAGATGACTTCACCGAGGCTTTAAGCCCTGAATCTGGGACGAGCTGGGGACTGCTAGACATGGCTTTTCGCAACGCCAATGAGGTTTGGGTGACTGGTGGTGGTGGCAATCTGCTCTGTAGCTTTGACGGTGGCGAGACTTGGTTGAAAGATAAATCCGTTGGGGACGTGCCATCTAACTTCTATAAAGTGAAGTTTTTGGGGCCAGAGAAGGGCTTCATCTTAGGTCAGGATGGGACGATCCTTAAGTATCAACCTGAGGTTGCCTAGGGAAAGTTAAGGGAACTTCGCTGAAATAGCTTGTTAGGGTTTCCGGGGTTCTCTATGATTAGATCAGATTCTTCCTGTTGATAGAGGAGACGTTGATATGGCAGGTTCTACAGGTGAGCGCCCCTTTGGCGACATCGTAACGAGTATTCGCTACTGGATTATCCATAGCATTACCATTCCCATGTTGTTTATTGCGGGCTGGCTCTTTGTGAGCACGGGCTTGGCGTACGATGCCTTTGGCACGCCTCGCCCTAACTCCTACTACCCCGACAATCAAATGCAGTTGCCGATTGTGAGCGATCGCTTCGAAGCGAAAGATCAGATCGACATGTTCTCAAATCGATAACGTTTTAGTATTCCAACGTTTGATTGAACTTATGCAAAGCAATTCTCCGAACGAGCCCATTTCCTACCCGATTTTCACCGTGCGCTGGCTAGCTGTGCATACCTTAGGGGTACCCAGCGTGTTTTTCCTAGGGGCGATCGCGGCAATGCAGTTTATTCAACGATAAGAGAAAACCATGGATCGTAGTCCAAACCCGAATAAGCAACCGGTAGAACTTAACCGCACATCCCTGTATCTGGGGCTACTGCTGGTTTTTGTGCTGGGCCTGTTGTTCTCTAGCTACTTCTTCAACTAGGCCCGCAGAATTGTCTTAGCAGGCATGGCTGTGGTGCTCAGACTGTGTTGAGTTTCTGACCAGATTAGTAGGAGGTGGATATTATGCTTCAGAGTGGACGAATTCCGTTGTGGATTGTGGCAACTGTTGCCGGTACTGGTGTGCTGGTGGTGGTGGGTCTGTTTTTCTACGGTGCTTACGCTGGCGTAGGGTCTGCCATGTAGCTGCTTTGGGCAGTTCTAGATTTTAAGGCTGGGGCAAGTTGGGCTAAACCCGCTTGTCCCAGCCTTTTAAGTAGGTCTAGGGGATGGCTAGGGCGCTGACGTAGCGCTGCACTAGATAATCAATCCCCGTAATCGCCGTGCCTACGACAACAGCATAGGCACCCAAATCAAGGGCTTGCTTGGCTTGGGCTGGGGTAGCAATGCCGCCTTCACAAATGACCGGCACAGGGCATTGTGCCACCATGGCTTTGAGCAGGTCAAACCCAGGCGGGGTTTCGGTTTGAGTCTCTGCGGTATAGCCAAATAGGGTAGTGCCGACGCAGTCTGCCCCGGCATCAACGGCTTTTAGCGCGTTGTCGAGGGTATCGACATCAGCCATAACGGCGCGTCCTAGACGCTCATGAATTTGCCGAATAATTTGCCCTAGAGTTTCATCGCCGGGGCGGAGGCGTTGAGTGGCATCAACGGCAATGATGTCGCTACCAGCCTGGGCTACAGCCTCGGCGTGATGAAACTGAGGGGTGATGTAGACCTCCGAGGGCGCTATCACCTGTTTCCACAGACCGATGATGGGGTAAGTGCAGCGGGCGCGTGTGGCTTGGATGTGGCTAGGGGTATCGATGCGTACCCCGACAGCGCCGCGGTTGAGGGCAGCTTCTGCCATGGCTGCGATCGCCGTCGCATTGTGTAGGGGCGAGTCAATGGGGGCCTGGCACGATACGATTAACCCTCCCCGCAACGATTCCAAAATGCTCTTCAAGGTAGGACGTACTCCACAACAGCGCTATCTAGTTTGATCTATGGCAACTCGGATTTCAAAAATCCTGCTGGTGGCCTCTATTGGTCTGCTGGTCTTGGTGATTGTGCTCAATAACCTTACCGACTACAACGCCAATTTTAGGTATATTCAGCACGTGCTGAGCATGGATACTGTGCTTGAAGACAGCCAGTTAACCTGGCGAGCCGTGACCTCATCAGGCCTTCAGAAAGCAGCCTATGGGGCGATTATAGGGGTGGAGTCGGCGATCGCCGCCCTCTGTCTAGGTGGAGCCTTGCGCTTGCTGAAAGTTGTGAACTGCGATGGCATCACCTTTGATCGGGCTAAGGCTACGGCCATTTATGGGCTGACCCTGGCGTTTCTATTTTGGTTTGTGGGCTTTATGGTGGTGGCCGGGGAGTGGTTCACCATGTGGCAGTCGCTAGAGTGGAACGGGCAGCAGCCCGCCTTTCGCTTTATTGGCTGCGTGGGCTTTGTGCTGCTCTACCTCAGCCTGACTGACGGCGACTTACTTGAGTAGATCGGGCTTGGATTGAGGATGGGCGATCGCATCCCTCAACCGCACTTTTACATTCGGGTGAAGCCGGATCTACACCTTGGCCAGTGTCACCTGTTCTGTTTGGTCTTGATATTTGCCTCGGCGGGTTTCGTAGCTCACCTGACAGGGCTCACCTTCGAAGAAAATTAGCTGAACCACTCCCTCGCCGGCGTAGATGCGACAGTCGGCGCTAGAGGAGTTAGAAAACTCTAGGGTTAGGTGGCCTCGCCACCCCGCTTCAGCTGGGGTCAGGTTAGCAATGATGCCGCAGCGGGCGTAGGTCGATTTGCCGATACAAATCACGCTGATGTTGTTGGGGACGGAAATCTTTTCTAAGGCTACTCCCAACCCGTAGGAGTGGGCCGGCAAAATAAAGTAGCTACCGCTCTCATCAGTTTTAAGGGCAGTGGGTTCTAAATTGGCAGGGCTGAAATTCTTAGGATCAACTACCGTACCTGGAACATGGCGAAAGATTCTAAATTCGGCAGGAGATAGCCGAATGTCGTACCCGTAGGACGACAGCCCGTAACTGATAACCGGCTGGCCTAGGGAATTGTCAGCGTTCTCCAACTGCCGCACCAGAGAAGGCTGAAATGGCTGAATCATGCCCTCCTTAGCCATTTTGTCGATCCAGGCGTCGTTCTTAATCATGGCAAAGCTTCCTGGGCGGCTAGGGCAAAAAGTTACGGCGAAACTCGGTTACCTGGTCGGCTACCGTGAGTAGCGGATCGGGCATGTCGGGGCCAGTGAGGATGACATCGACTTGGGGAGGGCGCTGCTTGAGAAAGTCTACAACGTCCTGGGTGGGAATCAGATCGTAGTTGACGGCTAGGCTAAGTTCATCGAGCACGATCAGCCCATAGCGACCTCGGGCTACCACCGCTTTGGTGTGAGACCACAGGTCTTGAATAGCCTGCTGCTCGCTGGGGCTCACCACCGGGTCATGAATGCAGCGCGGCATATCGGCGCGAATCCAGTCTAGATTTTGGCCAAACTGCATAGGTTGATCAGGCCCCTGGTGAATGCCTCCCTTGAGAAATTGCACGATCAGCACCGCCTTGCCCTGGTCGGCGATGCGCAGAGCCTGCACCATAACATTGGTAAAAAAGTTGCGGTGTACAGAGGTAAAGACTTGTATGGTTCCCTCTACCGTCTGTAACAGCGGATGGCGAACGAGCGAGGCAGGGGACGGCGCTAGGGAAAGAGGCTTGATCTGGGAGACCATGGGCTAGTCCAGCGGGGGCAAAGAATGGCAGTTGTCCATTAACCACGCCAAAGACGGTAGCAGCGTAACCCTACGTTGCTGGCTTGGGTAGTTTGGATAGTTGGGCTAAATATAGCGTGATTCCCCTAATGTAAATCGACGAATTACTCTATATGCATTAATACAGTACCTATGTACTGTAATTTAATCCTAATGACTCAGCCCAATTCACTATCCTCTGGAACCTGCGCTGAGGAGGCGGAAGGCCTGCCTAGTCTAGAGGAGTCTGCTGTATTCTAGGGAGGGCATTAGGGGCACTTTGTATGGCTTGGCAACGTCCAGATGGTCGGCAACCTCACCAGCTGCGGCCAGTGAGTTTTGAACGCCAATTTACGAAATTTTCAGCAGGCTCTGTACTGACCCGCTGCGGCAATACCCAGGTGCTCTGCACTGTTTCTGTGGAAGAAGGGGTGCCCCGGTTTTTGCAGGGATCGGGTCGAGGCTGGCTGTCGGCTGAGTACCGCATGTTGCCAGGGGCTACCCCTCAGCGGCAGGCCCGTGAGCTAATGAAACTATCTGGCCGCACCCAAGAGATTCAGCGTCTAATTGGGCGTAGCCTGCGATCGACCCTCGATTTTGAGCTGCTGGGGGAACGCACACTGCTAGTGGATGCCGACGTGCTCCAGGCCGACGCGGGCACCCGCACCGCGTCGATTACGGGGGGTTATGTGGCCCTGGCTGATGCGGTGCAGAGCCTGGTAGCGCAGGGATTGTTGACGCGATCGCCTCTAATGCACGGCGTTGCAGCTGTCTCTGTTGGCCTCATCGAAGACAACGTCTTGCTCGATTTGCAGTACGACGAAGATGTGGCGGCAGCCGTAGACTTCAACCTGGTGCTCAACGAAGACCTCAACATTATTGAAGTGCAGGGTACAGCCGAGGAGGGTAGCTTTAGCCGACAGCAGATGAACCAGATTTTAGAGGTGGGTGAGCTGGGTGTTAAGCAGCTCTTAGAGGCCCAGCAGGCGGCGTTGCTGTAGGCACTGCGCCTCACGCCCTAGATGTTGACAGAGAGGCGCGATCGCCACAGGCACCTCTCTGCTGAAGTCAAGAGAGTAAAGCTAGTTCCTATCGTTAAGAAACGCTTCGAGACTATCGGCCGAATTTTGCCCTTGGGCAGTCTGAAATTAGGCCACAGTCTGGAATCGTAGTTTTCTCTCGCAGGAAGGTTTGCCATGACATCTATAGATGAGTTTTCGGTTAAAGAAATCACGGTAAGTCGGCAGTCTCCGGGAGAAGAGCGCCAGGCAGCCTTATACCACATCTATACTCAGGTTCTCGAACGGCAGCCCTACGGGTTTGAGCGCAAACAGCTCGCCAAAATTGAGGCTGAGTTCTTGCGAAATAAAATTGGCGTCAAGCGGTTTCTGCGCGAGCTGGGCCATTCTGAGGTTTATCTCAATGAGTTTTACTACAATTCTTCAAACCCAAAATTTATTGAGCTGTGCTTTAAGCACTTTATTGGCCGCGCCCCGAGTGATCAGGCAGAAATGCGTCGCTACTGCGACATTTTGATGCGTCACGGCGTTAAAGCCATGATTACTGCCCTACTCGATTCTGAAGATTACAGCAAGCACTTTGGCTGCTTCACCGTGCCCCATGCTTGGGCCGAAGATCACTACCCATCTCCTAGAACGTTTTTGGAAACCGAAGTGCTGCTGCACGAGCTGCACGGGCGGCGCGGCTGGATTGTGCCCACAATGACCTGGCACGACCTTCAGCTCAACTGCGACGGCGGCAGCTGTGGTTTGCCTGTGGCACCGATGCAATCTAGCCATTCCCTGCGGACAACGGCAGCGGCCACAGTAGCTATGTCGGGAGCAGAGGCGCTGCACCAGGTGCTGAGCACAATGGGGCCTCAAGATTTAGAAGTGTTTGCCGCGACCCTCTCTGTCACTGAGCGCGACAAGCTGCGCAACTTGCTGATGCAGACCGCCCGATAGGTCGTCGCACCAGTTAGATCATTCAGCGGCACGGTTCCATAGTGGCAGGTTCGAACCGGGCTAGGGGTTCGGATTCGCCTTGGGCTGTCTAGGGTGTGAGTCGGGCAAATTTTTTCTTGCCCACCTGCACCACTTTACCAATCAGTTCAGCGGGGCTGACAAACTCCTGGTTAGGGTCGGTCATTTTCTCGCCATCGAGCTTCACGGCACCTCCCTGAATTTGGCGGCGGGCCTCGCTGCTACTGGCGCACAGCGGTGTAGACCCCACCAGATAAAACAGTTTGGCCGGGAAATTGATTTCGGCTAGAGAAAACTCGGGCACCCCAGCGGCAGGTTCACCAGTGCCTTGAACGAGGCTGATGGCGGCCTGCTGGGCCTGCTGAGCCGCTGCTTCGCCGTGGAACTGGCGGGTGACTTCTAAGGCCAGCAGCTTTTGGCGATCGCGCGGATTCTCGGGCAGGGTATCCAGCGCGAAGGGCGTAAGCAGCTCAAAGTAGTCTTGAATCAGGGCATCGGGCACCTTTTCGAGCTTAGAGTACATGCTCAAAGGATCTTCCTGTAGGCCCACATAGTTGCCCAGGGATTTCGACATTTTTTGAATGCCGTCGGTGCCCAACAGCAGCGGCACAAGCAGGCCAAACTGGGGCAGTAGGCCAAAGCGGCGCTGCAAATCGCGCCCAACGGCAATGTTGAATTTTTGGTCAGTACCGCCCAGTTCGACATCGGACTGCACCGCCACAGAGTCATAGCCCTGCATCAGGGGGTAAAGAAATTCGTGGAGAAAGACCGGATCGCCTTTGCCGTAGCGCTCGGAGAAACCTTCTTTAGCCAGCATCTGCCCTACGGTCATGGTGCTGAGCAGATCGAGAATTTTGCCCAGGTCGAGGGACGATAGCCACTCGGAGTTGTAGCGCACCTCCAGCCGACCGGGTGTATCAAAATCGAGAATGGGGCGCACCTGCTCCAGATAAGTCTCGGCGTTGGTCTTAACGTCCGCTTCTGTCAGTTGGCGGCGCACCTCTGACTTGCCAGTGGGGTCGCCGATGCGAGCGGTAAAGTCACCAATAATCAACACAGCGGTGTGGCCGGCATCCTGAAAGGCGCGCAGCTTGCGTGCCGGAATGCTGTGACCCAGGTGAATTTCAGCACCGGTGGGGTCAATGCCTAGCTTGACCCGCAGGGGGCGATCGCACTTCAGCAGCCGCTGCGTCAGGTTTTGCTCTGGGTCGCTAGAGTCTGGCTGGTAGGGAAAGACCTCGCTGATGCCCCGATAAATGCTCTCAAATTCAACCGGGGAGGAGCTGGGGTTAGCCTGGGTCATGGTGAAAACAGAGTTCATGGGGTAGGGACGGCGGGTTGGTATTGCCCAGGGGCTAGAGAAAACAGGTTGAGGGCACCAAAGCTACTGACTTATAA
Organism: Leptolyngbya sp. FACHB-60; assembly: GCF_014695775.1. Taxonomy (GTDB): domain Bacteria; phylum Cyanobacteriota; class Cyanobacteriia; order Phormidesmidales; family Phormidesmidaceae; genus Nodosilinea. The sequence goes on from NZ_JACJOX010000022.1 coordinate 177,020, forward strand.
GTTGTGACAAAAGTGGCCCTTAGCTTCTCCTTATAACCATCTGTAAGGCTAGGATAGGCGTGCCTACGATCGCCTTCGAACGGTCTTTAGGGCATCGCTGGCGCTCACTTATCTAGAGGGTCATTATAATGGCCTAACCGTCATCTACCGACGAGCATCTACGCCCCACCCAGCAGCGCTTCATCGCTAACCCCCCGTCGTTTTATAAGCAGCCTTTAAGAGCCAACGTGTCAACCAACACCATTCGCCACAAAAGCCGATCTCAGCCTCAGCCCCTGCGCCGAGCGCCCAACGCGTTGAAGTATGTTCAAGACGTAGGGCAGGTAGCGGCGGCAGCCCTGCTCGGCACCACCATGATCGCTAGCTCTGTGCTAGCGGGCGGACTGGTAGGTCTGGCCATTAGCTTTCGCAACTTGCCGGATGTGCGGGTACTGCGCAACTACGTGCCCAGCGAGACCAGCTATATCTACGACATCAACGGCACCCTGTTACACAGCCTCCACGACGAAGCGAATCGCGAAGTCATCGACCTCGACGAGATGTCGCCGCACCTCAAACGGGCCGTGCTAGCGGTAGAAGACAGCTATTTTTACTCCCACAACGGCATCAACCCCAGCAGCGTAGGCCGGGCCTTACTGGCCAACGTAGAAGCCGGGAGCACGGTAGAAGGCGGCTCGACCATCACCATGCAGCTGGTGAAAAACCTGTTTCTCACCCCTGAGCGGGCCGTCAGCCGCAAAGTGGCGGAGGCCGTGCTGGCCCTGCGCCTAGAGCAAATCTTCAGCAAAGACGAAATTCTGGAGATGTATCTCAACCAGGTCTACTGGGGCCACAACAACTATGGGGTCGAAACCGCAGCCCAAAGCTACTTCAATAAGTCAGCAAAAGACCTCACCCTACCCGAAGCCGCTGTGATGGCAGGCTTGATTCAGGCTCCAGAAAGCTACAGCCCCTTCCAAAACTACGAAGCCACTAAGGAGCGCCAGGCCGTCGTGCTTAACCGCATGCGCCAGCTGGGCTGGATTACCCCAGAAGACGAGGTAGCCGCCAGAGATACGCCCCTACTAGTGGGCGAAGTAAAGTCCTTCCGCACCAGTATTTCTCCCTACGTTACCGAAGCGGCAGTCCAGGAGTTGAAGCAGCGCTTTGGCAACGAAGCGGTGGTGAAGGGCGGTATGCGCGTGCAAACCACCGTTGACCTCAACATGCAGCGCATGGCTGAGGCTACGGTGCAGCGGCACAATGCCCGCATTCGCCACATTGCCGATCAGATGGCTTTGGTGTCTATCGACCCTCGTACCCATTTTGTGAAAGCTATGGTGGGTGGGGTCGACTATCAAACCAGCCAGTTCAACCGGGCGATTCAGGCTTACCGACAGCCAGGGTCAGCGTTTAAGCCGTTTGTGTACTATGTGGCCTTTGCCACGGGGCGATACACTCCAGCCAGCAGCATTGCCGACACGCCGGTCAGCTATCCCGATGGCTATCGCTACTACAGCCCCAAAAACTACGACAGCAGTTTTATGGGAAATATCCCCATTCGCACAGCGCTGGAGACCTCGCGCAACGTGCCAGCGGTGAAGCTGGGCCAGGCGGTGGGAGTGAACCAAATCATTGAGCTGTGCCGCACCCTCGGGATTAACAGCCCCATGCAGCCGGTAACCTCGCTGCCCCTAGGTTCCGTAGATCTGACCCCCATGGAAATGGCCGGAGCCTACGCCACCTTTGCCAGCAATGGTTGGCACTCTGAACCAACCTTTATCGTGCAGGTGAGCGACAGCAGCGGCAATGTGTTGCTCGACAACACCCCCCAGCCTCAGCTGGTGCTCGACCCCTGGGCGGCTGCGTCGCTGACCGACGTTTTGCAGGGCGTGATTGCTCGGGGAACCGGCAAAGCGGCTCAGATTGGGCGACCAGCAGCGGGTAAAACCGGCACCACTGACTCTCAACGAGACGTGTGGTTTGTGGGTTATGTACCTCAACTTTCGACCGCCGTGTGGATTGGCAATGATAACTACTCGCCGATGCGCTCTGGCACTACGGGAGGCACCTATGCTGCGCCGGTGTGGCGAGACTTTATGCAGCAGGCCCTGGCCAACACGCCGGCCGAGAACTTTAAGCGACCTTCGGAATTTGTGCAACCCTAACGACGGCTAGAGATTGGCTTCGTCGATTTGGGCGAGGACGCGATCGCGAAATTCCGGGTCGCTGTTGGCGAGCCCCAGCAGTTCCCAGTAAGCGGAGAGGGTGAGCCCGTTGGCTTGAATCAAATCGAGAGCAGCGGACTGAATCTCCTGCTGCATCTGGCGCGATTCGGTGTCGGTTTCGGCCCGCTGTAGGCCAAGTTCGCGCGACTCGATTAGCTTGACCACGGCCATATAAGCGTTGACAAAGCGGCTGACGGTCTCTGAGGGAATATCGTTGGCGTCAGGCTGGCTAGGGGAGACCGCTGGCGCTGATTCGTCCGCCATTGGTAATGAGGAGACAGCGAGCACAGGGGTAGCCATACCCAACAGCATGATGACTGCGCCCAGATACACCACCGAATACATCAGGCGCTGGCTTTGCCTCCCCAGCGAAGAATTGCTCCGGATTTTGCCCCACTGTTTCAGCCAACAGACGCAGGGCTCAACAGCAGCAGTCATCCACTCAAAACCCATAGACCAACGGCTCAGAACGCGTTTCACCAGCCTACCCGAAACCAGATGGCCTATAGTAGTACTAAGCCTAAGCATAAATACACAATGACGAAGGAAACAGACTGCCATGGCAAGCGATGATACGGCTCCAGTGCCTGGTCAAGGGAGTCTCTCTGACCGAGAACTACAGATCGTTGAGCTAGTGGCATCGGGGCTAACCAACCAAGAAATTTCAGAGAAGCTGGAGATCAGCAAACGCACCGTCGACAACCACATCAGCAACATTTTGACCAAGACCGCCACGGGCAACCGGGTGGCTCTGTTTCGCTGGGCGCTCCAGTCGGGCAAGGTCTGCATCGACGAGGTCAACTGCTGCCTACTGCCTGAATTCAAGGCCGAGAGTCAGGAGGCTTAGGCACCGCCACCGGCCAACCTCAGGCTATGATGGGTGTTCTGTATTGCCCATTGAGAGCGCCTGCCCCGTTATGGAGTCGATTCAATCGCTGCCCGGAACCGAAGACATTTTGCCCAAGGCGCAGTTTGTCGGCCAAGACTTAAAGGTGGCCGACATTCACACCTGGCAGCGGGTAGAGGCGACGGCGAGAGAGATTTTGGGCCGGGCTGCCTACCGCGAAATTCGCACCCCTACCTTTGAGGCCACCGCCCTGTTTGAGCGGGGCATTGGCGAAGCCACCGATGTGGTGGGCAAAGAGATGTACAGCTTTAAAGACAAGGGCGATCGCAGCTGTACCCTGCGCCCCGAAGGCACCGCTGGAGTCGTGCGAGCTTACGTGCAGCACAGTCTCTACGCCCAAGGTGGCGTACAGCGCCTCTGGTACACCGGCCCCATGTTTCGCTACGAGCGCCCGCAAAAAGGTCGCCAGCGCCAGTTTCACCAGGTAGGAGTCGAGGTGCTGGGCAGCGCCGACCCCCGCGCCGATGTGGAGGTGATTGCTCTGGCTACAGATATCTTGCAGGCTTTGGGCCTCAAGAATCTGACGTTTTACTTGAACTCGGTGGGTGACAGAAGCGATCGCACCCGCTACCGCGAGGCACTAGTCGCCTATCTCACCCCCTACGCGGCAGATTTGGACGAAGATTCGCGCGATCGCCTCACCCGTAACCCCCTGCGCATTCTCGACAGCAAAGACGAAAAAACCCAGGCCATTACCCAGTCAGCTCCCAGCATTTTGGACTACCTGGGCCCTGACTCCAAACGCCACTTTGACCAAGTGCTGGCTCAACTCAATACCCTAGGCATTGCCTATGAACTCAACCCACGTCTAGTGCGAGGGCTCGACTACTACACTCACACCGCCTTTGAAATTCAGTCAAGCGATCTAGGGGCTCAAGCCACGGTGTGCGGTGGTGGCCGCTACGACGGGCTAGTGGAAGAACTGGGCGGGCCGGCTACTCCAGCGGTGGGTTGGGCCATTGGCCTAGAGCGTCTCACCCTGTTACTCGAAGCTCTGGAGCAGGGTAAGGCCACAGCTCCAGATATTTATCTGGTCTCTCGCGGCGAGCAGGCCGAAGCCAATGCCCTACAGCTGGCCCAAAAACTACGCCATCAAGGAATAGCGGTAGAGCTAGACCTCAGCGGTGCGGCCTTTGGCAAGCAGTTTAAGCGGGCTGATCGCAGCGGGGCCGCTGCCTGCCTAATCATCGGTGATGACGAGGCCGCCCAGGGCACCGTGCAGATTAAGTGGCTAATCTCAGGCGATCAAACCAGCTTCTCCCAGGCAGCATTGCTTAGCGATACCGACGGTTTTTTGAAGCAGCTTCAAAGCCGAACATAAAGACAGTTAGAGTTCAAAACTGTTCGGCTACCCCTCAGGGAAGGAGGGTTTTCCGTCGCTCGGAAGACCCTCCTTCCCTGAGAAATTCGTTACGATTGTTCACATTGGTATTTTCTGCTCAACAACTAATTTATTTGCTGGTTGTATGCCTGACACCATCACAAAACTGGCCTACCAAGCCTTTCAACAGGGCAAGAGCTACTTTGGGCTAGCCCACAAAGCCGTTAGCACCCAGGTTATGCAGACGGTCAGTCCGCCCAGAGACCTTCAAACTACGCCCTTAGACCTAAAATCTCTGCAACTGCTGCAGCAGCGCATGGGTGACCTGCTAGAGCGCGACTGGCAAGATGCAGAGGCCGGAGTTTACCCCAAAGAGCTGCTGTTTGATAATCCCTGGGATGACTTCTTTCGGTTCTATCCCCTGGTGTGCCTCGACCTACCCCAGATTTGGGAGCGGCTGAACAAACGCGATCACCACACGTTTTCTGACGATATCGACACAGCCGGGTATCCCAAGTATTACCTGCAAAACTTTCACCACCAGACCGACGGCTACTTGAGCGATATGTCGGCTAATCTATACGACCTCCAGGTCGAGATTCTCTTCAACGGCACCGCTGACCCCATGCGCCGTCGCATTCTGGCTCCTTTGAAGCAGGGCCTGGCGGCGGCTGGCGTCGAAGACCGAGCTAAGGTTTTAGATGTGGCCTGTGGCACGGGGCGCACCCTCGGCATGATTCGCGATGCCCTGCCCAAAACATCGCTCTACGGAGCCGACCTATCGCCCGCCTATCTGCGCAAGGCCAACGAAGATCTGTCGGCTAAGCCAGGAGTATTGCCTCAGCTTGTGCAGGCCAATGGTGAAAACCTGCCGTTTGTAGATAATTACTTTGATGGCGTAGTCAGCGTCTTCTTGTTCCATGAATTGCCTGCGGTAGCGCGGCAGAACGTGATTGACGAAATCTATCGGGTGGTGAAACCTGGCGGCACTGTAGTGCTGTGTGACTCAATTCAGCGGCTTGACTCCCCTGAGTTTGAGGCGGCAATGGAGAACTTCCCGGCCATGTTCCATGAGCCCTACTACCGGCACTACACCACCGATGATCTCAATCTGCGCTTGACTGACGCAGGGTTTGAATCGGTCAGTAACCAGGTGCACTTTATGAGCAAGTACTGGGTATGCCGCAAGCCAGCGGTGGTTTAGCCATAGAGCTAACTGAATAGGGCTTCTGAGGCTTCGAGCCCTCGATTATTCGGGGGCTTTTTGATCGGGAATGCGCCACACATAAAGCACCGAATCTTCTTCCGAGGGTTGTAAGTGCAGGGTGCGGTCGGGTGCCCAGTCGCCCATGTCGAACATATGGGTGACGATGCGGCTGCCAGGTTGCAGCTGCGCCTGGAGCCGAGGCCGTAGGCGCAGGTTGAGGTGAGGCAGTAGATAGATGAAGACCACCATGGCGTCGCGGAAATCAGTTTCAAACAGGTTTTCCTGCCGGAAGGTGAGGCGATCGCCTACTCCCTCTTGCTCAGCCCTAGTTTCAGCCCGCAGCAGCAATGCCGCATCCACATCGACCCCAACCCCCCGAACGCCGTAGTCTACAGCCGCCCGAAGTAGCAGGCGCCCATCGCCACAGCCCAGGTCGTAGACCACATCGCTGGGGCTGAGATCGGCTAGCTTAAGCATGGCCACCATGGCATCGACGGGGGTGGGTATAAACCCAATGTCGGGGCGGGGCGCTGGCATTAGGCAGGCTTAAGGGTGGCCCAGTGGGCCTGGATATCTTGGATAGTGAATAGAGCTTTGAAGGGTAGATTGTGGCTCTGATAAAGTTCGGCACCGCCCTGCTGGCGATCGACGAGGGCAAGAATCTGGTTGACTTGGTACCCAGCGGCTTGGAGGCGATCGACGGCTTTAAGGGCTGATTGGCCCGTGGTGACGACGTCTTCAAGCACCGTGACAGAGCTGCTGGGGGGTAGCTCAAGCCCCTCAATATAGGCGCGGGTGCCGTGGCCCTTGGCCTCTTTGCGAATGATTAGCGGGAAAAGGGTGCGTTGGCTCTCGGTAGACGGTCTATGGTTACTGCCATAGACGCCCACCAGACTCACCGCCGTGACCAAAGGATCGGCACCTAGGGTGAGCCCGGCCACTGCTACGGTTTCTGGCGGCACCAGGTCTAGCAGCAGGCGGCCGACCATCAGTGCCCCCTGGGGGTGCAGCGTCACCAGTTTGCCGTTGATGTAATAGGTGCTGTGCTGGCCTGAACTGAGCACGAAGTCACCCTCTTGGTAAGCACCCCGGCAAAACAGGTCGAGCAGGGGCGATCGCAGCTCATCGGTCTTGAGGCTGAGCAGGGTGGCAGCGGGCGCATCAATCAAAAGCTGATCCATGGGTGGGTAATTCCTTTAAAAATGCTCCGGTTTTTTGCGATCGCGCTATAAAGGACATGCACTGGGTGATCGGTGCGGCTAAGTTTCGCGTGATCAGAGGGCCTTGGGGCTCTGGATAGTGCGAGGCTTGGGGTTTGAGCACCACCAGAATCGCACCAATCCAACGAGTTGAGGAGGCTTGGCCATGGGCATTCAATTAAATCATATTTCTGGACTGACGCTGGCGCTGCTAGCCGCTGCCGCCGTCGCGGCTCCGGCAGGGCAGAGCCAAGAGACTCCCCAAACCATTCCCGAGGCTATGGACGAACTGACCACCACCTACTCTGGAGATCACTTCAGGAACCGGGGTCTCGTCCGTCAGACCAAGCGTCTGTTTGGCCTTGATTTTCCCGATCGATCCCTCGACTGGGATGCCAATGCCACAGCGGCGGCGGTGAGAGACATCATGCTGTTGCAGAATACCTCTGATCCCACGATTCGAGTGCCTGACCTGGCGAGCCCTTACACCACGACGCTGCTCACCCAGCCCAGCAGCAGCGTGCCCTACGTTGGGTCTGAGTTTATTTTTGAGCAGCAGTTTTGATCGCTGAGCTAGCACTTCCCTACCAAGCAGGTTCAGCGTCTAACCGCCCCAGAAAGGTGCTTTGATAACGAGTGCTAATCCAGGGTGCAGGAGTTGAACCTGCCTAACGCGAATTATGAGTTCGCTGCCTAATCCGCTCGGCCAACCCTGGGATCTATAACCTTACCCAATGGTAAAACATGTCCTATTGTAGGGCTTGAGTTCAAAATCAGATCTTAAAATTTTGTTTGAGGCTCAAACCTTATAATCGAGGTGCGTCTTAGTCTGGTTCAGACTGAGCTTTATAAAGTATTTTTGTTCTAAGGTTTTACCCCGCCCCTGCCATGAACCCTGCTGTAGCGTTTACGTTGATCTTGCTCTCGCTGATGATTGGCTCTGGGGTAGTGAGTGCGTCTTGGGGGTTTACCCTTGGGCGGCAGGCGCTAACCGGTGTGCGCCAGCCAGAAACTCGACCGACTAGTGGTTCCCCTGTAGCCCGCGAGGCGGGTACAGCGAGTCACGGCAACGTGGTTTTAGTCAACGAGGCTGAGGTTTTGGAGCAGGTGAAGGCTCGCGTTAACGGCGGTGGCCAGTAGCGTTTAGGCGCTGGAGCATGGGCGTTTTACCTCATTTATCAACCGTCTTTATCCCTGAGCAGCTGCCTGCCGCTGCGATCGCGTCTCGACTGCTAGCGGTGTTGTTGCTGATTGGCATCAACGCCTTTTTTGTGGCGGCAGAGTTTTCGATGGTCTCGGTGCGGCGATCGCGCATCAGCCAACTGGTCTCCCAGGGCGATGTGCAGGCAAAGACGGTGCAGCAGCTCCAGCGCAGCCTCGATCGCCTACTGTCGACCACTCAGCTAGGCATTACCCTATCGAGTCTGGCCCTAGGGTGGGTGGGTGAAAGCACGATGGCTGTCACCCTGGCCTTTTGGATTACTCAAACTCCCCTGAGCGCTGCCCAGAGCGAGGCCTTGGCCCACACGCTGGCGATTCCGGCGGCCTTTTTTCTGATTGCCTATCTGCAAATTGTGCTGGGAGAGCTTTGCCCTAAGTCAGTCGCGATGCTCTACCCCGAGCAGCTTGCCCGGTTTTTAGGCCCTCCCAGCCTCACCATCGCGCGGCTGTTTAACCCCTTCATCTGGATCTTGAACCAGTCGACCCGGCTGCTGCTGCGGCTGGTCAATATTCAGTACAGCGATCAGGTGAGCTACAGCCGTCTCACCCCCGAAGAGCTCCAGCTCATCATTCGAACCACGGCCGAAACCCCTGGCTTAGAAGCCGAAGAGCGCGTGATCCTCAACAACGTGTTTGAGTTTCGCGACGTCACTGCTGGAGAGATCATGGTGCCTCGCACGCAGATCACCGCCATTCCTCTAGCGGCAACCTTTGGTGAGCTGATCGAGGTGGTGGCTGACGCCGAGCATTCTCGCTACCCGGTGACGGGGGACTCCCTCGACGACATCCAGGGCATGGTGGAGCTGAAGCAATTTTTGCAGCCCCTGGCCCACCAGCAAATTAATGCTGACACCCTCATTCATCCCTGGGTCAAGCCCGCCCGCTTTGTGCCCGAGTACACGCCCCTTCATGAGCTGCTGGCCACGATGCAGCGCACAGGCGAGGAGTTGGTCGTAGTAGTCGATGAATTTGGCGGCACCGCTGGCCTACTCACCCTGCGTGACTTGACCACTGAAATCATTGGCGAAATTCACGAACCCGACGATGACACCGAGCAGCCCGTGCAGCTGCTCGAAGATCAGTCGTACCGCGTTAAAGCCCACACCGATCTTGAGGAGGTCAACACGCTGCTCGGCCTGACGCTGCCCTACTCGGACGACTACCAAACCCTAGGAGGTTTTTTGATCTATCAAATGCAAAAAATTCCCCACGCGGGCGATCGCCTAGTGTTTGCCGATCGCGAATGGGTGGTTTTATCAACCGATGGTCCCCGGCTGGGCGATATTTTAGTGCGATCGCTCGATTTGCCCATCGTGCCAGCTGAACACGAGCCTAATGCCCCAGCGGCAGCGGCCACCGACTCTGATGGCTTTCCCCTCAGTTAACCCCGCCTAGACAGCTTAAGAACTGCCACAGCTTATTAAGCGCCCCAGCTTAGTCTCGATATGGTAAATGGAACAGCGAGAAAATCAAGAAACGGTTTGCTAAACCGCGATCGCGCCACAAATCCGTGGTTCTCCATCAAAGAATGTCGCTATTCTTTACAGTGTGAAGCATTGTGATAGTATCTGAGTGATTTTACCTGGCCGTCTCAGTTCTCCACTCGCTCTGACGTTCGCACCCCATCAACTGTCGGCGTATCTTTGTCTCCTAGAGGAAGGACAGGCGTGCAAAACCCCCTATTGTCATCTGCCTTAGACATGCACCTATCGCGAAATTTGCCCGATCCCATCCGCGTTGGCGTTATTGGTGTAGGCAATATGGGCCAGCACCACACCCGTGTGCTAAGCCGCTTCAAAGATGTCGAACTGGTGGGCGTGTCTGATGTCAATGTAGAGCGCGGCCTCGACACTGCGGGCAAGTACCGAGTGCGTTTTTTTGAAGACTACCAAGAATTACTCAAGCACGTCGATGCCGTCTGCGTGGCGGTACCCACCCGACTACATCACGCCGTCGGCATGGCCTGCTTGCAGGCTGGGGTGCACGTCTTAATCGAAAAACCCATCGCTGCCAGCATTGCCGAGGCTGAGTCACTCGTGAACGCCGCTGCCGCCGCTAACTGCATTTTGCAGGTGGGGCACATCGAGCGCTTTAACCCCGCTTTTCAAGAGCTGCATAAGGTACTCAAAACCGAAGAACTGCTGGCCCTAGAGGCCCGTCGCATGAGCCCCTACTCCCAGCGGGCCAACGACGTGTCGGTGGTGCTCGATCTCATGATCCACGATATTGATCTGCTGCTAGAGTTGGCGGGCTCGACAGTGTCTACCCTGACCGCCAGCGGCAGCCGCGCTTCTAATTCGGGTTACCTCGACTACGTCACCGCCACCCTGGGCTTCAGCAACGGCATTGTGGCCACGCTGACCTCCAGCAAAGTCACCCATCGCAAAATTCGCAGCATTACGGCCCACTGCAAGAACTCCCTTACCGACGCCGATTTTCTCAACAATGAGATTTTGATTCACCGGCAGACTACTGCCGACTGCTCCACCGACTACGGCCAGGTGCTCTACCGCCAGGATGGCCTGATTGAAAAGGTCTACACCAGTAATATTGAGCCGCTTCATGCTGAGCTGGAGCACTTTGTAAACTGCGTGCGCGGCGGCGAAAAGCCCTCGGTCGGTGGCGAGCAGGCCCTCAAGGCGCTGCGCCTAGCCAGCCTGATTGAGCAGATGGCCCTGGATGGCAAGCCCTGGCATCATTTTGACCCCACGGCCCTCGGCAAAGAGCTGACGGTGGCTATGTAGGTTTTATCGTGATTCAACTAAGGCATTACCTTGATCGGAGTGCCCACCTTGACGTGACTGTATAGAGTGTGAACGTCGGCTTCGAGCATGCGCACGCAGCCGTGGGAAACGGCCTCGCCGATCAGGGTTTCCTGGTTCGTGCCGTGGATGCCGATGTGATACTGCTCCTGCACCAAAAAGCCAATCCACCGTGAGCCTAGGGGGTTGCTAGGCCCTGGGCCAATGGCTTCTTTAGTAATTGGGTGTTGCCACACTGGGTCGGTGCGCATGTCGCGGATAGTAAAATAGCCCGCTGGGGTTTCCCAGTCGTCTTGGCCAATGGCTACCGGAAACTCGCCCCGCACTTCGTCGTTTTGATAGAGGGTGAGCCGCCGTCGACTGAGGCTAATCACCACGCGAGTGTTAGCGGTCATGAGGGTTTCTGGAGCCTGGGTGATTACGGTAGCGAGTCGCACCAGGCGGGTGCTGGCAAAGGGTTCTTCGAACTGCCAGCGAGAGCTGACCTGGTCTTGCCATGCCCCAGCGGCCAGCAGCCCCGCTGCGCCGTAGCACAGCACCATGAGGCAGCGTTTTAGGGGAGAGGGCGCATCCATCGCAGTTGGTGTAGTCTCCCGGTACTCTTTTCCAGCATAACGCCATCCCTTAGGGACAGAACGCAGTCCAAGCAAGTGATGCTGGGGGTTGATATGATTAAAGCGCAAACACAAGGTCGGGGTTGGAGACGGTGGCGGTAAAACCAGAGTGGCTAAGGGTTAAAGCGCCTCAGTGGGAACGGGTGGGCGAGGTTAAGGCAATTTTGCAAGACCTCGGTCTCAACACCGTCTGTGAGGAGGCCTCGTGCCCCAACATTGGCGAGTGTTTTAAGGCCGGTACGGCCACGTTTTTGATTATGGGACCGGCCTGCACCCGAGCCTGCCCCTACTGCGATATTGACTTTGAGAAAAAGCCCCAGGCCCTCGACCCCACCGAGCCCCTGCGTCTGGCTGAGTCAGTGCGGCGCATGAAACTCAACCATGTGGTCATCACCTCGGTCAACCGCGACGACCTCGCCGATGGTGGAGCCAACCAGTTTGTGGCCTGCATCGAGACGATTAAGCAAACGACTCCAGACACCACTATTGAGGTGCTGATCCCCGACCTGTGCGGCAACTGGCAAGCGCTGGAGATGATCCTGGCATCTCGGCCCCACGTGCTGAACCACAACACTGAGACGGTGCCCCGGCTCTATCGACGAGTGCGGCCCCAGGGGGACTACGGGCGATCGCTCGAACTGCTGCGCCGCAGCCGCGAGTTGGCCCCCTGGGTTTATACCAAATCGGGCCTAATGGCGGGTCTGGGCGAAACCGATGCTGAGATTCAGCAGGTAATGGATGACCTGCGGGCTGTAGACTGCGACATTTTGACTCTAGGGCAATATCTCTCGCCGGGGCCAAAGCACCTGCCCGTGGCAGAGTTTGTCACCCCAGCCCAGTTTGACACCTGGCGGCAGGTGGGCGAGGCCAAGGGGTTTTTGCAGGTGGTATCGTCGCCGCTGACGCGCAGCTCGTACCACGCCGAAGACGTGCAGCGACTCATGGCCCAGAATCCCCGTTAGGTCTGCGATCGCTGAGAGCTGGTTTGGCCTGCGGCGTTAGATCTGGGCATCTTAGGTGAAATTGAATGGAACCGTGAATTCTGCGCTGCCGTCAAGGGGATGGCAGGGTCGTCTATCGCCGTTAAGCATTCACCTCAGGAGATACCCATGCAGCGATGGAAACAGGTTTTAGGCACCAGCTCGGCGAGCGTTGCCCTATTGACGGCAGCATTGTCAGGGCTGCTGCCAGGGGCAATAGTGCCAGCGGCGATCGCTCAACGCCCGGCGGTAACAGTAGCTCAGGCCGATGTGACGATCGCCCAGGAGATTTTGCGCCTAGTCAACGTCGAACGCCGGCGGGTAAATGCGCCGCCCCTGGTGCTCAACGATAAACTCACCGCCGCTGCCCAACGCCATGCTCAAGATATGGCCACTAGCCGCCGCATGAGCCACACCGGGTCAGACGGCTCAACGATGCGATCGCGCATTGACGCCACCCAGTACAACTGGTCAACCATCGGCGAAAACGTCGCCATGGGGCAGCCCACTGCCGCCACCGTCATGGCCGCCTGGATGAGTAGCCCTGGCCACCGCCAGAATATTCTCAATCCTGCCTTTACTGAGCTGGGGGTGGGCTACGCTACAGGAGCAAATCGCCCCTACTGGGCTCAAGTGTTTGCCAGACCACGCTAGGCCTCACCCTAGGTCATATCTTGGAGGTTGGGCTAACGCCAGCCTTGTCCAAGGGCAGGGATGAGTGTTCTTCTAAGCGCAGTGGCATCGCTATAGCTTTGAATATTCATCCAGCCATGGCCACTTTTGAATAGGCTCACAACGGTATACCAGGCTACAATGTTGCGTCATGTGAACAAACGTTAAGGATGCGTATTAACTGCTTCGCTCCCTTTTGTTGGGGTTGCACTATGTAGTTGGGGTGGTAAGTAGATATTCTCATTGCCATCCAATTGTTGGAGGGCTATTCCATGACTACTACAGCAGCTAATTCGACCCTGACTCGGCGTTACACCTTAGACGATCTCCGTGATGAGGCTAAGCAGCTCGTAGAGCGCGGCACACTAGACCGCTGTCAGCCCATCTGTGCGCTGTGCGGCTACATTGCAGCCCGAGAGTGGCCATTGATTGAGGCTGAGCTAGAGAGTAACGACTACGGTCTGCGCGATCGCATCGGCGATCTGATCCCCCACGAAACTTGGAGCAATGACTAACGACTTCTAGAACGATAGAGGGTAGTGGGGCGATTCCCAGGGGGATCGCTTCGCAAGTTGCTAGGGTTGTGCACTAGCCACTGCTCCCCCACCTGGCTAAGGGCCGCCATGATCGGCTGCACTTCATGCCCCTTAGGGGTAAGCGAATACTCGACCCGTGGAGGAACCTCAGGAAATACTGTGCGCTTGACCAAGCCGTAGCTTTCTAGCTCGCGCAGCCGAGCAGTCAGGGTTTTGGTGCTAATGCCAGGCAGGGCCGACAAAAACTCATTGGTGCGGCGGCTACCTTGAAACAGCTCTTGCAAGATAAGAATGGCCCACTTGCCGCCAATGTATGACAACACCAGATGAACCGGACAATCGAGCTTCGTACCGTTGGATGTGTGAGGCATAGGCATCACTCCGGTATGGGTGTTATTTTCCATTGTGAAGGATTATTCCGGGGATGTTGGTCACTTTGGTACTGGATGCCGAGAATTTAAGCTTCTTTTTAGATCCGTCCCTAAGCCCTTTGGAATAGGGCCACGATGAGCAGATAGGTACTTCAACAAGAATAAAGTTGGCCGTACCTGGGTTGGGGAAAGAATTGCCAAACTCTTCATGCGGCAGCGGTCTGAAGGGTTGGGGTTCTTATCATTACTGGGCTTACCCGCCTAAATCAGTACCTAGTCAGTCGACCTGCAAAAATTAGGAATGATAGGGTAGTAGTGTGCCGTGCTAGCCTAGGCTTTCTGCTTAATTTTTTGGTTTTTAACTCCTATCAGGTGTGGCCATGTCGTCCCAAAAGCCTTTCCGCAACCCCAACCGTTCTTCTGGGTCGGAGCCTCGCCAAAATGCGGAGGGTTACCGAGGCGGCAAGCCCCGCCAGAGTGGTGAGGGCAAGCCCCGCTATGACAGCGATAAACCTCGCTATGACAGCGGCAAGCCCCGTTCTAAAGACGATAAGCCTCGCTATGGCGAGGGCAAACCTCGTTACGAAGGCAGCAAGCCCCGCTACGGCGACGAGAAACCCCGCTATGACGGTGCCAAACCCCGCTTTAAAGACGACAAGCCGCGCTACGAGGGCAGCAAACCTCGTCAAGGAGGCGACAAGCCCCGTTATGGTGACGAGAAACCCCGTTATGGTGACGACAAGCCTCGCTTCAAAGACGACAAACCTCGTTATGACGGTGCTAAACCCCGCTTTAAAGACGACAAGCCGCGCTACGAGAGCAGCAAACCTCGTCAAGGGGGCGACAAGCCCCGTTATGGTGACGACAAACCCCGCTATGGTGACGACAAGCCTCGCTATGAGGGTGGTAAGCCTCGTTTCAAAGACGACAAACCCCGCTATAGCGGCGACAAGCCTCGCTATGAGGGTGGCAAGCCTCGCTACGACGAAGGTAAATCCCGCTATGCAGGGGGCGATCGCGCTGCCTCTGCCCCACCCCGCTCGTTTGGGGCCAGCAGCCAGGGGGCGGGCGATGGCGACGATGTGCAGGATGAAACCGATTTGATCTACGGTCGTCATGCCGTAGAAGCCGCTCTCCAGGCCCAGCGGCCCCTAAATCGTGTGTGGGTCAACGATCGCATTCGCTACGATCCCCGATTTCTACCGCTGATCGATGAGGCCAAAGCCAACGGCGCGGTGATTGATGAAGTAGACACCATACGGCTCAACCAGATCACTGCCGGAGCCAGCCACCAGGGGATCGCTGCCCAGGCCGCTGCCCACGCCTACCACGACCTCGATGGGATGATCGAAACCGCCCTGGGATCAGCTAAGGTGCCGGTGATTATTGCCGCCGACAGCATTACCGATCCCCACAATTTGGGAGCGATTATTCGCACCGCCGAAGCTCTCGGGGCTCAAGGGATCGTGATCCCGCAGCGGCGAGCAGTAGGGGTAACGTCAACCGTGGCCAAAGTGGCCGCTGGCGCTTTAGAAAGTCTGCCCGTAGCGCGAGTCGTCAACCTAAAGCGCGCCCTCGATACCCTCAAAGAAAAGGGGTTTTGGATCTATGGGCTATCGTCAGAAGCGAGTCAGCCAGCGCACCGCACCACCTTCGATCGCCCAACGGTAATTGTGGTCGGCTCTGAGGGCAGCGGCCTCAGCCTGACTGTGCAGCAGAGCTGCGACACGCTGCTATCAATTCCGCTACGAGGAATGGTTCCCAGCTTAAATGCATCGGTGGCTACAGGCATGGCTCTCTATGAGATCTATCGTCATCAATGGGTAGCCCAGGAACAAATTTCCTCTTTGCAAAATCAAAAGCAAGGCAGTATAACCAAAAATGGTGCGGCGCTGCCTAAAAATGGCCTAGAGCCGTAGCTATCCCTTGAGAAACTTTAAAAACTAGGCAGATAGGCAGGATCTATGAACAACCTTTTAGGTCGCTTTTTAAATAGCATCTTAAGTAGCATTTTAGGCTCGAGCAAAGCCTGGTGGGTTGAGATTAAGACCAGTCAGCCCGCCTGTACCTACTATTTTGGCCCCTTTGATAGCGAGTCTGAGGCTCATAGCGCTAAAGGGGGTTACGTCGAAGACCTAGAACAGGAAGGGGCGCAGAACATTCAACTGATGGTTTCGCTGTGCAGCCGCCCCAAGCAGCTCACCATCACCGATGAGTGGGATACCCCAGTGGGAGAGTTTTCGACCCCTGCCTTTAGCGGTCAGCCTTAGGGAACTGTAGCCATCGCCAGCTTGGTGAGGACATTCTGCATAATCCCTTGGAGCAATGGCTATACGCCAGTGCGCCGCTCCAGTGTCGGCAAGTGGTAGTGACTCGTGTCCTAAGCACAGCGGTCAACGTTGTAAGTTTTGCTCTAAAAAACGTCCTAGGTGAGGACGCATACTCATTTTGTTGGGCCTGTTGTGGTTAATCCCTAGACAGCTATTGCGCTTGAGCGAGCTATCTCGATTGGCTGTCAGTGTTTCTCAACGTTAGCTCGGGTCCGTGCCGGCCTAGCCATATATCAATATCGGCTAGCAGCTGATCTGGGATTTCCCAGGGCAACAGGTGGGCTGTGTTGGGGTAGCAGTGGCTTTCTGCCCTATGCAGATGGTCAGCGGTTTCGAGGCTGGCCTGGGCAGTAATGTGGCAGTCGTCTGCTCCACAGAGCACTAGGCAGGGCACGGCGATCGCCCCTAGATCGGGTAGGCGGTTGTAGCGGCGGGCCAGGGCGCGGTTGAGGGCACGGTTCGCCAGAGGCGAGGTGCCTAGGTAGGCCCAAAAACCTTCTTTTGCTAAGCGGTGGTAGGCATGGGGGGTATGCTGCCGCAGCAGGTAGCGGTAGAGCGATCGTGGCCCCAGTCCGTAGCGCACTAGCCCATTACCAGGAGCGATCACATTCAAAATTGATCCCAGGCCAGTGTTGACCAGCTCCAGCCAGGTGGTGGGCGGGTGGGCACCTACGGGGCGGGCTGCCGTGGCAATGAGAATCAGCCCCACCACTCGTTGGGGGTAGCGCAGGGCCAGTTCCATCGCCAAAATGCCCCCTAACGACCAGCCCAGCACCAGGCAGCGATCAATGCCTTGGGCATCGAGCAGCTCTACCAGATCGGCGAGACTGTCGTTAAGGTCAAAGGGCGATCGCGTTTGGCTAGCGCCGTAGCCTCGCAGGTCGGGGGCTATGGTTTGGTAGCGATCGCTCAGCCGTTCGGTAAACACCCCCATGGTTTTGGCCGACCCTGGGTGCCCGTGCAGACAAAGAATGGGAAAGCCCTGGCCCTGGATGGTGCAATGCAGTTTCATGATGTGTGGCGATCCCCGCTGTAGCGCACCCGATTTACCATAGCCTGGCTGGGCCGGATGTTGCCAGACAACCTTAGCGCTCAGCCATACGGCTTTAGTCTAGGGTAGCGGGGGTGGAAGTCGGCTCCGAAGTGGAAGCGGGCAGGCCCATGCAGAGTTCGGCGGCATCGTCTTTGCTCAGGTCAGTATCCGGATCAAGGTTAGGGTCGCCTGGGCTAGAGGGGGTAAATTTTGGCAGTGATGCTAACGAGCCTTGAGCTTCAAGTGCGGTGGGCAAGAGCTGACCGCTGGGGGACAGGCAGTAGGCAATCGGCAGCCCCTTAGCAGGAGCATCGACGGCCGGGATCAGGTGAACCGTTTCGGAGCCAATCTGGCTTCGGTGATGTAAGACGGGCGCTGCGTCGTCCCGCAACGCGGTGGCTTCAGGCTGGACGTTTGGGTTGGGGAGGAAGCCTGCCGATTCAGCCGTTGAGGGGGCGATCGCGGCTTCTTCCCCAGGCGTGCCCCCTAGAGTAGAGCCATCGGTCGCCGCTGGGCTGGGCTGGGGACGAACGATCCGAGGCCGGGGAGATGCCGCGTTGAGGGGCAGGCTTTCGGGAATGGCTCTAGCAGGGATCGCTTCGCCCGTTGCTGCCCCTGAACGAACCGACTCCCACAGCACAGGTGCCTGACCGACTGGCTCAGGGTTTACCGCTGCTGTCACCACCTGGCTTTGGTGGTCTGCGGTACCGGCTTGGCTGGCCGGGCCTGGGGCAGGGGATAAGGCCACGCTGCCGTTAGATTGGTGGGCGGCGGACTGAACGGCTGGGTTGAGGGTTGCTGCCCGTATGGCGTTAACGGGTACCGAGTTACTAATCGCAGCGGTCCCAGTGGGTTCAGGGCTTCTAAGCTCAAGAGGCGTTTCCGAACGGACGGCAAGCTGAGGGATTGTGGTCGCCCCAGGGGCAGGATCTGATTGCCGGGCGGTCAGGGTTTCGCCATGGAGCCTGACGGTAGTGCTAGAGGCTGCCTCTGCTTCCTGGGCTACGGTCAACCTAGGGGCCTGCTGCTGGAATCGGGCGCTATAGCCTTGGTGCCTCAGCGGGGCAATAGGATAGGTGCGGGCTACGCTGGCCGACGCCCCTGGGTTTAAGGCAACGCTGCTGAAGCCAGGAGTATTGATGGCAGAAGGGTTCACCTCGGGAGCAATAGGCGTGGGCCAGGGGGGCGTGGGCAGAGAGGCGATTCCCTGGGTGTTAAAAGTGCTGCCCTGGGCAACGTTAAAGGCTGGATTTTCTGCAACCGCCGCCGTGGGCTGAGAGAGGTTGGGTCGGGCCAAGGCGGCGGGCTGGGGAGCAGTCGTCAGTGGAGTTGACGGCGATAGACGAGCACTCTGCTGGCTCCGCAGGCGCTGTAGCCGATCGTGCAGGGCTGCCGCTTGGGGTATGGTTTCGCCATTGCTTCTAGCTGTGCTAGAGGCTGTGCCTACCGCCGGGTTGAGGCGACCGCCCTGAATAACCTGCCGAGGGCGCACTTCGGGGCGGGCCATAGGGCTAGACCCGGTGGCTATGAGCCCTGGCTGAGCCTTGATTTCGGCGGCGTCTCCATCCGGGGGAGGCGCGCTCGGGTTAGGAGAGCTGGATTGTTCGGCGCTACAGGCCGCCAAAGCCAGTAGCCCGCTGCATGATGCTAGAGCCCAGACACGCATACCTCAAATTTCCTAGGATTGGTCAGACTGTCTTGGTTCTCTCTACGGCGATCGCCTCCGCAATCAGCACATTCCTGGAGTAGAAGTGTAAAGATTCTGTTGCGTTCGGCTATGGTGGCATTACGCAAAATTCAAACGTTGTAAAGCAGGGCTAACCCAGGTATGCGAGGTGAATTAGCGGCCCTGATGGCTGCCTTTTTGTGGGCGGTGGCCACGGTGGTGTTTGGGCGGCTGGGCAAGACGCTATCACCGCTGGTGCTCAACCTGGCTAAGGGGGCGATCGCCCTGGTGCTGCTCTCCCTAACCCTGGTGTTGGTGGGTCAGAGCGTCGCAGGTTTAGACCACCAAGCCGTAAGCATTTTGGCCCTCAGCGGCGTAATTGGCATCGGCTTGGGCGATACGGCTTACTTTGCTGCCATCAACCACCTCGGTCCTCGACGGGCGCTGCTGCTCGAAACCCTGGCTCCGCCCTTGGCTGCTCTGATGGCCCTGGTGTTTTTGCAGGAAACCCTCAGCGGGCGAGCTTGGCTGGGCATCGGCCTCACCCTAGCCGGGGTGGGGTGGGTGATCGCCGAGCGAGTGCCGGGGGCGGCTCCGGGCCGGGCCGACTACCGAGGCGTGCTGTATGGGGTGCTAGCGGCCTTGGGTCAGGCTACTGGAGCAGTGATGTCGCGGGCCGTGCTGGCTGACACTGAAATTGCCCCCATGTGGAGTTCGCTGCTGCGGCTGGGGGGCGGCTTCATCATCATTGTGGGAATTTTGCGATCGCAGGGGCCAGTGGTAGTGCAGCTCAGACCGCTGCGATCGCCCAAATTGCTGGCCGGGGTGGCGCTGGCGGCGGGTTTTGGCACCTACCTGGCGATTTACCTTCAGCAGATGGCGCTGAAGTACGCCGCCACTGGTGTCGCCCAGGCGTTGACCTCTACCAGCCCGCTGTTTGTGCTGCCCCTGGCGGCGGCCCTGGGCGATCGCGTCAGCCTCCGAGCAATAGTAGGGGCAATCGTGGCTCTAGCCGGCATCGGCATTTTGGTGAATGGCTAGGCAGCCATTAGGCCGGGGCGTTATCGGGGCCAGTTTGAGGTGGGCCAACCAGCTGGCTCAAATTCTCAGCATCAACGGCGTAGGCAGCCCCAAACCCCATCACAAACCGCCCAGCCTGGGGGCTAAGGCAAAAGATTTGAAAGTCGTCGAGCGATCGCAGCATGGGAATAATGTCGCCAAAGCGCTGCTCAAAGCGATCGGCAACTGCCTCCCAAGCAGCAGTACTCCGAAGCAGCAGGCTGGCCTGACAGTCGTAGGCAATGCGCTGGCGGGCAAACACCTGGGGGGCTTCCGCCTCATCTTCGATCAGTAGAATGCTGGCTAAACCACTGCTTTGCAGGTTTGCCGTGTGAGCCGACAGCCCGCTGGTGAAGATGTAGATCTGGTAGTCTTCGTCTATCACATAGGGCGCATAGCTGGCGTGGGGTAGACCAGCGCTGTTGACGGTGCTCAGCATCAGGCTATGTACCCGGCTGGGCAAGTCTTGGTAGGCCGCTAAAACCGCTGCAAAACTAGGCATTGGCGAATGGCAGTAAGCTATAGAAACAACGGATCGAGGCTGTGCCGCCGCTGCGGCTTAGCGCTAGAGTAATTGAGTTTTGGCACTCTGGATATTATGTCGCGTTTATCTCGTCAGGTTCAGCCCGCTGAAGCCTATCTGGGCAAACTAACCCCGGCTGATCGGGCAACCCTAGCCAAACGCGATGTGTTGGTGAAGGGCGGCAAGGGCCAGTATGGAATCATGGCCGCCACCTCGGCGTCCCACGCGATGGCCTGGGACGTGCTGACCGACTACGACAACTTCTACCAATTTTTGCCGACGGTGGTGAAAAGCCGCGTGGTCGAGATCGACGGCGATCGCACCGTGGTCGAGCAGATCGATCGCCGCCGCATTCTGCTCTCCACCATGGAATCGACGGTGCTGACCGAAAACCTGGAGTTGGACGGTCAGCAGATTAGCTTCCGACTGCTCAAAGGAAACCTGGAGTATATGTACGGCCACTGGCGCATCGATACCGCCACCCTGTCCCCTGGCACCGAGCCGGTGTGCTTGCTCTCGCAGCAGGTGCGGGCCGAAGCCGATGTTGGCCCCTTTAAGCCAATGTTCTACAGCATGTTTGAAGCTGGCTTAGTCGACACCATAAAGGCGCTGCGAGGCGAGATGGAGCGGAGAGCAGCTTCGTCTGAACTTTAGAAAATATAAAATTTTAGGTATTTTTGCGCAGGCCAAAGCAAAAATGCCACCTGGCAATCGCAACTTATTCGATACTTAAAGCAATGATCCCCAACGCTTTGCTCTGAAAGCGTTAGGCTATGTTTATCATCACCTAGGCCAAACTCAAGGCCGGTTTCTTACGGTTCGTAATATTTATCCGGATGCAGCTTGTTCCGAGAATTCTACGAATTAATTGTAAGGAATTTATAAAGACCCCTTAGATTGTGGCCCTGGCTATGGGTACTCTCAAGGAAGGTGAAGGTGCTGCTGCCAGTTAATCGTTCTTCTGGTCGTTTGATTTTGGTCTTTGGGACATGCAAACTCCGCTTTCCACTAACTTCAGCCGCTACGCCCCAGCCGTCGATCATCTGCTGTTCTACAAGATCGTCCCCGATGCTGACGGCATTCGGCTACGCATTTGGGAAAGTGCTACTGACCTCGATCAGAGCTCCTCTCCCTACCTCTACATTCTCAATTTGAGAGTAGGCTCCATGACAGAGGCCAAGCGACGTTTGAAGGCCCATCTGGCACTCAACGGGGGAAGTCTATCCGCTGGCCAAGAGCTGCCTCACAAAGGCAAAGTCAAACTTCTGCCCCACCCTACGTGGAATGGCACTGAGGACATAGAAGACAGCTACTAAACTACTTCAGCAGTTCAGTAGGCAAATCTATCTTTGGTTATAGATCCACGAACCTTGAGCCAGCTATCGGTTCCAATTAGCTGGCAGGGACGCGATCGCGGCCGCTGAGCCTCCCAATCGAGGAATTTGAGCGCGATCGCACCCACTGCCCTAACTACTCTTGGCGCACCTTAAACGAGCGCCCGCTCCCGATCTGCTGCGCCGGATAGTAGCTGGCCACTAGGGCGATCGCCATCCACCACAGCGTACTGATTTGGGGCCGATACATCACCGTGTCAGCTATTCCCTGACCAAGGATGCCGCTGATCGAGGCGATCGCCCCCATTAGCCAGTAGCCCTGCTGATCTTGCGTGGCCCGCAGTCGCTGGAGCTGCACCCAGCCCTGGTGAAAAATCAGCAGCAGCAGCCACAGAAATGCCGTCAACCCAATGATGCCCCCCTCCACCAGCACCTCTAAAAAGACTGAGTAGGCGCTCAGGGCAGTGTAGCGAGGCCGCTGAAAGAGGGGATAAACTGCATTAAAGGCATCATTGCCGGGGCCAATGCCCAGAATGGGACGGGCGCGAATCATGTCAATGACTGCAGCCCATACATTCATGCGAAAGTTGTTGCTGCTGTCGGCCCGGCCAACAAAGATACTCAACACCCGCGCCCGCAGCGAATCGACCGAGATTATCCCTGCTATGACTACCGCTGCCGCGCCACCCAGCAGTAGCGGCAGCGCCCAGCGCTTCCAAAAGGGTGAAAACCAGACACTCCAGTACTGCACCAGCAGCGTCATCAGCACAAAGCCAGCGATCAAAAAGCCAATCCAGCCGCCGCGGCTCAGGGTCAAAATCAGGCATAGGGTGTTTACCAGAGTGGCTAAGATGGCTAGCCCCTTCGGTACCCAGCGGGGCCAGACAAACACTGCCGCAGCGCTCAAAATCACCCCTGGAATGAGGTAGCCCGCCAGCAGGTTAGGGTTGCCCAAAAAGCTGTACACCCGCGTCACATCAGCCACCGCCGACTTGCTGTCTACCCAGGTAGCCAGGGCTGTCGCCCCAAAAAAATATTGCCGCAGACCGTATATCGCCACCGGTAGGGTGGTCAAAATGTAGGCCAAAATCAGCAGCCCCCTAGCCCGAGGCCGTCGCGCCAACCGCGCAATGAGTAAAAACAGCAAGATATTGAGCGTCAGCTTGATCAGGCCGTTAACAGCCGCCCCGCGCACCGGTGAAAGAGCCGTGGCCAGCACCATCACCCCCCAATAAACCGCCACCGTGAGGTGAACCGGCGATAGGCCCGCCCCGGCTTCATCGGTGAGGGTGAGCAACGCCCACAGGGCCGCCGCCGCCAGCAGCAGCACCCCAATCAGCGTAGTCGAGACGTAGGGAGCCAGGGCAAACAGCAGCACCACAATGGCCAGGCCAATCCAGTCGCCCCAGCGCAATAGCCAGCTACCTTGCCGCCACCGCCGCAGCGGGGCCAGCAGCCGATGGATCAGGCTGGCATCGCG
The DNA here is from genome assembly GCF_014695775.1 of Leptolyngbya sp. FACHB-60. Classification (GTDB taxonomy): domain Bacteria; phylum Cyanobacteriota; class Cyanobacteriia; order Phormidesmidales; family Phormidesmidaceae; genus Nodosilinea. The sequence continues at coordinate 200,442 of NZ_JACJOX010000022.1, forward strand.
CCACTGTTCTAGGGCAAAACGGGAGAGGGTGAGCTGTTGCCAAAAGTCAGTCAGCATTGATAGGGAGGGGCGATCGCCGATTAAATCCATCCCATCATGCCAAGCTTTGACCGAGTTGAAGCACTCGATTAATTTTTCTCGGTAGCGAAAATTCTAGGTATAGGGTTCAAGGTATGGGGTCTAAGACACCGCCTTGAACCCTATACCTTGAACCCTTGAACCTTTAAGAAACTGTTAGGAATGGGGGATCGTTTAGGGGGCACACAATGTTTTGTAACTGCCCTGTAGCTTTAACTAAGGGTTAATGCCCGGCTCAGAATCCCCTGTTTAGAATGAGGACAACACCAGAAGTCCCCTTTTGCCCCGAATTTGAGGAGAAACCCATGGCCAGCCTCTTAGAGCAGCTTCGGCAAATGACCGTTGTTGTCGCCGACACCGGAGACATTCAAGCCATTGAGAAATTTACCCCCCGCGACGCCACCACCAACCCTTCACTGATTACGGCGGCGGCGCAGATGCCCCAATATCAAGCGATTGTCGATGATACCCTGCTCAAGGCCAAGGCCGACTCGGGCTCGGGTGCCTCTGACAAAGACGTTGCTAACCTGGCCTTTAAAAGTCTAGCGGTAGCCTTTGGCCACAAAATTTTGGGCCTTATCCCCGGTCGCGTCTCCACCGAGGTAGACGCTCGCCTCAGCTACGATACCGAAGCCACGGTATCCACCGCCCGCGACATCATCGCCCAGTACGACAAGCTGGGCATTACCCCCGAGCGGGTGCTGATCAAGATCGCCGCCACCTGGGAGGGCATTAAAGCTGCCGAAATTCTCGAAAAAGAGGGCATTCACTGCAACCTGACCCTGCTGTTTGGCATTCACCAGGCGATCGCCTGCGCCGAGGCCGGCATTACCCTAATTTCTCCCTTTGTGGGCCGCATTCTCGACTGGTACAAAAAAGACACCGGCCGTGACGATTACCCCGCCTCCGAAGACCCCGGCGTGCTGTCGGTGACCGAGATCTACAACTACTACAAAAAATTTGGCTACAAAACCGAGGTGATGGGGGCCAGCTTCCGCAATCTGGGTGAAATCACTGAACTGGCGGGCTGCGATCTGCTGACCATCTCACCCCAGCTGCTGGCTAAGCTCGACGAGACCCAGGCCGACCTGCCCCGCCAGCTCGACCCCGCTAAGGCTTCATCAATGGAGATTGAGAAACTCTCCATTGATGAAGCGACCTTCCGGTCGATGCATGAGAGCGATCGCATGGCCACCGAAAAGCTCGATGAAGGCATCAAAGGGTTTAGTAAGGCCCTCGAAGCCCTAGAGGGCTTACTCGCTACCCGTCTGACCCAACTCACCCAGAGCAACGGCACCACCTCCACCGCTGGGGATGACCAGTTTGACCTGTTCAAAGCCTATGACTTAGACGGCGACGGCTTTATTACTCGGGAAGAATGGCTCGGCACCGATGCCGCCTTCGATGCCCTTGACCTCGACCACGACGGCAAGCTTTCCTCCTCGGAGATTGTGGCCGGGTTGGGGCCTGCCTTTGAGGTTGCTCAAGTCTAAATTTTCTAGGGCTGAGATAATTCAGGCCTTTGAGAACCTGAGTTTTCCCGTCGTCGGTACGGGCACGAGAAAATTCTGAGCTGGTTTGCGATCGCCAGTCGAGCCTAAATGCGGGTTCGGCTGGCAATTATTCAGCTGCCTGGCCTGGCCTATTGCCGAGCTGGGCTTAGTGGATCTGCCAGGGTGTTTCCGCAAAACCGTATTGAGCGCTACAGCTTGCCGCGCCCTTACCCCAGTATTGGTTAGAGCGGCTGTGCTTTTCTCTACCGCTGAGAAAAGCACAGCCCCATTCCTATTGCTGTGCTGACTGGCCACCCGGGCACCCTATAGAGATGACCCCAACCCTGGATTTTTAGGAGACCCCTGGTGCTATTTGACGCCTACGACCCCGGCGACTTTTTTGATGAACTGTTTTCAAGCCAGGGCCAGCCTCGCCCCGAAGCCGAGCTGCTGGTGCGGCGGGTCAACGCCATGTCGCTGGTAGAGCTACAGCAGCGGCAAAAAGCGGTGCAAAACGCCTTATTTAAGCTGGGTGTCACCTTTAATGTCTACAGCGACAATCAGGGTACCGAGCGCATCTTTCCCTTCGATGTGATTCCGCGCATTGTGCCGGGACACGAATGGGAATGGATCGAAAAGGGCCTCAAGCAGCGCATCTACGCGATCAACTGCTTTATCCACGACGTTTACAACGATCAGAAGATTTTGAACGATGGTGTGATTCCGCGCCAGGTGGTGGAGTCGGCCCCTGGATTTCTCAAACCCTGCATGGGCCTCAATCCGCCCAACAACATCTGGTGCCACATCACCGGCACTGACCTGGTGCGTGACAAAGAAGGCACTTGGTACGTGCTCGAAGACAACATGCGCTGCCCCTCGGGCATCTCCTACGTGCTTGAAAACCGGCGGGTGATGAAGAACACTTTTCCCCACCTGTTTGCGGCCATGGATATTGCGGCGGTGGACGACTACGCCAGCCAGCTGCTCGAAACGCTGCTGAACCTGGTGCCCGAGACGCTCATCAACCCTCGGGTAGCGGTGCTCACCCCCGGCATGTACAACTCGGCCTACTTTGAGCATTCCTTTTTGGCCCAACAGATTGGGGCTGAACTGGTGGAGGGACGCGACCTGGTGGTGTCGGACGGCTACCTAAAAATGCGCACCACCAAGGGCCTGGAGCGGGTCGATGTGGTATATCGCCGCATCGACGATGACTTTATCGATCCCCTGGCCTTTCGGTCCGACTCGCTGCTGGGGGTGCCGGGGCTAATGGAGGTGTATCGGGCCGGGCGGGTGGCGATCGCTAACGCCCTCGGCACCGGTGTCGCCGATGACAAGCTGATCTATGCCTATGTGCCGCAGATGATTCGCTACTACCTCGACGAAGATCAGCTGATCCCCAACGTGCCGACCTACCTGTGCGAAGACGCCACCCAGCAGGCCCACGTGCTCGACAACTTAGACCAGCTGGTGGTGAAGGCCACCAATGCCTCCGGCGGCTATGGCATGTTGGTTGGCCCCCACGCCACCGCAGAGGAGCGGGCCGAATTTGGCGATCGCATTCGCGCCAACCCCCGAGGCTATATCGCCCAGCCCACCCTCTGCCTCTCACGGGTGCCCACCCTGATCGAAGACAGCTTCGAGGGCTGCCACGTCGATCTCCGGCCCTATATCCTCTACGGCCAGGATATCTACGTGAACCCCGGTGGTCTTACCCGCGTCGCCCTCAAGCGCGGCTCTCTGGTGGTAAATTCTTCCCAGGGCGGCGGTAGCAAAGACACTTGGGTCGTGAAATCCATTGATCCCAACGCCAAATTGCCCATCCAGCTTGACGGAGCGCCTGTGTAGGCGCGTGAAGGCTTAGAAGAGCCTTACTACTCCAAAACCACCTACATCCATCCACCCTCCTACCCCCTACCCTTCACCCTCCTACCCCTTACCCCCATGCTGAGCCGCGTCGCCGATTCGATCTACTGGCTAAACCGCTACGTGGAGCGGGCCGAAAACGTGGCCCGCTTTGTGGATGTAAATTTGAACCTGCTGCTGGATGCCCCTCCCGGGCTAGAGCAACAGTGGGAGCCTTTGGTCAGAACTACCGGCGATCAGGGGCTGTTTAAGGCCCGCTATGAGGAGGCCACGGCGGAGAATATTTTAAGATTTCTCACTTTCGATCGCGAGTACCCCAACTCGATCATCTCCTGCCTCAGGTCGGCAAGGGAGAATGCGCGATCGGTGCGGGAGATAATTTCCTCAGAAATGTGGGAGCAGGTAAATTCGTTTTATCTAATGGTGAATGAGGCCGCCGATGGCGGGCTGCTGTCAGAGCTGCACAACTTTTTCCCAGAAGTGAAGATGGCCAGTCACCTGTTTGCCGGGGTGATGGATGCCACCATGGCCCACACCGAGGGCTGGCATTTTGGTCAGCTGGGGCGACTGCTGGAGCGGGCCGACAAAACCGCTCGCATTCTTGATGTGAAGTACTACATTTTGCTGCCCTCGGTGACCGACGTGGGCTCGCCCCTGGATGATTTGCAGTGGATTGCCCTGCTCAAGTCGGCTAGCGCCTACGAGATGTACCGCAAGTGCCAGTACCGCATTACCCCCCGCGGAGTGACGGAGTTTTTGATTCTCAACCGCGAGTTTCCCCGCTCAATTCAGTTTTGTCTGATCGAGGCGGAGCGATCGCTCCATCAGATCTCCGGCACCTCAATGGGCACCTGGCGCACCGGTAGCGATCGCGCCCTCGGTCGCCTGCGCTCCGAACTCGACTACCTCACCATCGACGAAATTACCCAGCGGGGCCTGCACGAATTTCTTGACGATCTGCAAACCCGGCTCAACACTGTCGGCGCAAAAGTATTCTCTGACTTTTTTGCCCTAGAGCCAGCCTCATTGCCCTAGCGCACCAGCACCAGCAGCAGGCTCAACAACAGTAGCCCCCCCAGGGCCATCAGCCCCGGATGATTGCGCAGCCAAAAATTTATTTGCTGAGCGAACGAAGGAGCGGGCAGCGCCAGATCTTCCGCCGGCTTGACCGAGCGGTAGAGGGTGCAAGTCGTGGCCTTGGGGCGCTGGGGAAAGTTGCAGGTGTCGTCGGCGTCGTAGAGGCAGGTGGCGCAGAGAGCCTCATCCCCCTCGGTGCGGTGCAGCGTCATACCGGGGTGCCCGTGGGCCTTGAGGGTCAGCTGGCAGCGGGGGCACTGAATGGTGGTGGGTTCGATCGGGGCTTGGCAGCGGGGGCACGAAAGCATAGCAACGGGGGCAGCGTCCTACCGTCAACAACTATGGCCGTATGCTAGCGCAGGCCAACGCCCAGCAGACGGCGAAACAGGCGGTACCCAACCCGCACCCAGTCCAACATAAAGTAGGGCATCCGCAGGCCCAGAGGGCGGAAGAAAGGGCGATAGATCCACCGATAGGCCCGTTTTACGTCCTGCCAAGCTCGGTCAGGCGCTGCATTCAAGAAATCAGACACATCGACTACCACCCCACGCCCTTCGTGCTGCATCACGTTGCGCCCGTGGACATCGTGGGGAAACAACCCCCGCTGGCGGGCGTAGGCCAGGGCAGCGTCAATATCTCGAATTACCTGGGGCGGAATGTCAAGGCCCCGGTGCAGTGAGTCGTATAGGTTTATCCCGGGCAGGCGCTTCAAAATCAAAAAGGGAGTTTCGCTGAAGTAGCACTGCGAAAAGGCGGGGTGTTCGCCCAGACGGCGATAGACCTCCACCTCGGCCTCTATGCCCGGTCGGCCTGGAGCATAGACTTTGACGACCTGATCGGGATAGGCGGGGTGCATAAACACAGCGGCGTAGTTGCCCGCCCCCAGACAGCGCCAGGGCACCGGCACCCGATGAACCACCACAGGATCGTGAGGATCGATGCTTTCGAGGTGCAGCTCCGGCAGCAGCTCTTTGTGAACGCAGCGCACAAGTGCCTGAATAGGGTCAAGCATAGAGATGAATTTGCCAGTGAACCGCCAAGAAACTCAGTCGTGTCGCCAGTTTTTAATTGTGACAAGATCAGGGGCTTATGCGGAAGCTGATCTGATCAGCAGGCAAAGCGACCGCACCGTCGGCAAAAAGCTAAGTCGATGGATAGCGCCGCACCTGGTACTCGCGGGCATCGATCATGCGGTAAGCAAACTCAACAGCCTCGTTAAACCGACGCTCGACGGCGTCTAGCTCATTCTGGGGAATCGACTTCCACTGCTCACGAGTTTGCCAGCGCACGACATACACCACCTGGTCGAGCAAATCGGGCGAAATCCACACTTCCTTGGAGATGAAGCCGGGATATTGGCTCAGGGCTGCCGTCCAGATATCGTTATCGAGACGAACAAAGGTTTCACGGTTTTCGGGGTCGACCGCAAAGGTGAGCCATTCAATCACCATTAGGATGCTTCCTCCATAAGACGCGCAATCTGTTCTTCAAAGTAAGCCTGCTGGGAGCCGAGCACCCGCGCCAGCACCAGCCCTTCTCGGTAAGCGGCCAGGGCTGACGGGGTGGCCCCTAACTGCTCGTGCACTTGGGCCAGCTGGTCATAGGCGGCCATCATGCCGTAGGCGCTGTGGGCCTGCTGCTCGACTAGCAAGAGCTGTTCATAGAGGTAGCCCACATCAGTCCAGCGGCCGAGGGTTTTGTAGATCTCAGCCAGGTCGTTGATGGCGATCGCAGCAACCTCTAGCTGCTGCTGCTCGATCGCATTGGTGTAGGCAATCTGGTATTGGCGGGAGGCGGTGTCGAGATCACCCAGGGTGCGATAGTTGGTGGCAACCCGGTGCTGAAGGGGAGCAATTTGCGGCCACAGGCTAGCGTCACTTTGGTAAAGGGTGAGCAGGCGCTGCTGTAGGGCGATCGCCCCAGCAAAATCCTGGGCCTGCTCCAAATTCTCGGCTTGGAGCCCTAGGTAGCGAAGCTCGTCGTCGCGGTTGCCAGCGGTTTGAGCCAGGGCTACCAGCTCACCATAGACCTGGGCCGCCTCAGGAAAGTAAAACCAGTCGGCCCGCAGCGTCGCCAGGGCATCGAGCTGGCGGCGCTGCTCAGCCCCGTTGCCTCCGACCAGGGCGGCATCGGCCAGGTCGCGGCGAATTTCGGCGGCGGCATCGACATCCCCCAACACCTCGTAGCTAGCAGCCATCCCCTCTAGCCAATCGCCGTCGCTCGGCAGCGTGAGGTCGGCGCGAATCTCATTGAGGCGCAGGGCGTAGAGCTGTAGGTCGGGGGTGGCGTTGCGATCGCGCAGCACCTGTCCTACCCGCCCAATGGCAGCCAGCTCGGCCTCAATGCCCAACAGGCGACGTAGACGAATCTCCCGTCGCCAGAGCAGGCGGGCCGCTTCTAGCTCCCCCGCTTCGTCTAGGGCTACGGCCTCTAGGGCTAGCTGGTCAAGTTCTTGCTCTAGGGCGTAGAGCTCTAGCGGGCTGAGGGGGCGAGGCACCGTCTGCCTCGGCGGCAGCAGCGGGTCGAGGGGGTTGTCTTGCAGCGGGTCGGCCAAAAAGGGAAATCGAATTTCCGGGCGCAGAGCCTGGGCCAGAGCCAGCGGGGTAGTGCCGAGGGTGAGGGCGATCGCCACAGAGAGGCCGCCCAACAAGCGACGGAGCGACCTATTTTTCGATAAAAAACGAGGTGCAAAAAACTGGCGGGGCAACGGTTTTTCCCAAGCTGCTTACCCATCATAAACGCCGTCAACCCCCTAATGTGACAACCCCGTAACATCTCTGAAAGGCTCACCATAGAGGGAGCCGCATCCTGTAATCTGAAGATTCGGCAGTGATTTAACTGCCCTACCCATAGCGCTGTCCAAACTGCTTAAGACCGTTTGCCTCGGTCTGTTGACCGAGACGGCTGTTTGGCTCCCAACTGCCCTAGGCTGATCTCCCAGGACTGTCCTGATGTAAGTGGCGGTTGTAGCGCTATTACTAACCCTTTGCAAGCTTGTTTCAGACTATGCAATCCACCGCATCCCCCACTGTTTCGACTTCCCGGCGCACCGTTCGCATCGTGTCTCGCAAGAGCCAGCTGGCGCTGATTCAAACCCATTGGGTGCGGGATGAGTTGCAGCGCCACTTCCCCGAGCTCGCCTTTGAGATTGTCACCATGGAGACCCAGGGCGACAAGGTGCTCGACGTGTCGCTCTCCAAAATTGGCGATAAGGGTCTGTTTACCCAAGAGCTGGAAGACACCATGCTGCGGGGTGACAGCGACTTTGCCGTGCACTCCCTCAAAGACCTGCCCACCCGTCTGCCCGATGGGCTGATGCTGGGCTGCATCACCCACCGCGAAGACCCGGCCGATGCTCTGGTCGTCCACGAAAAGAACAAGGACAAGACCTTGGCTACCCTGCCCGAGGGCGCGGTGATTGGCACCTCCTCCCTGCGGCGGCTGGCCCAGTTGCGCCACCACTATCCCCACCTCAGCTTCAAAGACATTCGCGGCAACCTCAACACTCGCCTGCGCAAGCTTGACGAGGGCGGCTACGACGGCATTATTTTGGCGGCGGCGGGCCTTCAGCGCATGGATATGAGCGATCGCATCCACGAAATTCTCCCCGCCGACATCTCTCTCCACGCCGTGGGGCAGGGTGCCCTGGGCATTGAGTGCCGCACCGGCGATGAGGAAATCCTCAAGCTGCTGAGCGTGCTCTCCCACGCACCCACCACCGCCCGCTGCCTGGCCGAACGCGCCTTCTTGCGCGAGCTAGAGGGGGGCTGTCAGGTGCCCATCGGGGTGAACACAGATCTGGAAGGCGACACCCTGACCCTCACCGGACTCGTAGCCAGCCTCGATGGCCAGCAGGTAATTAAGAACGTTGTGCAGGGGCCAGCGGCTGAAGCCGAAGCGTTGGGCGAACAGCTGGCCCAGCATCTGCGAGCCGAGGGGGCGCAGACCATTTTGGATGAAATCAACGCCACCAGCCGTTCTTAGGTAAGCTGCGATCGCCTCCTAGGGTCAAAGTCTGACCATCCTGGCCTACCTACCCTTTAACGAGTTGGTGGGCCAATGCTTAGTGAGCAAGCGCCAGCTTGGGGTAACCAAGGGGCCAATTTGAAAAGCGGCCCTATTTACCCAGCTGAACTGAAGAAAAGCCTAAAATCTCCACAAAGTAGTCTCTGCATCTGGCCAAAGAGATAAATCATCAGTCACAATAAGCTCAAGATTGGCCGGATGTTTGTGGCCCCGACTCGTCTTCCCTCCGTGTCCAGGCTGGTATTAACCCGATGTCAATTCCCTCCCTTCCCCGGCTACTGTCCCTGGTGCAGCCTTCCATCCTAGCCTTTGTTTCCCTTGCGTTTGCTGGTGTAGCCGCTGAGGCAACTTTAGCCGCTACGCCACTCACTGAGTTTGAAGACAGCCCTAAGGTTGTTATCGATGAAGCCTGGCAAATTATCAATCGCGAGTACGTAGACGACAGCTTCAACCAGGTCGATTGGCAGGCCCTGCGCCAAGATCTGCTCGGGCGAGAATACACCTCTCAAGAAGCGGCCTATGGAGCCTTGCGGGCCGCTCTCCAGCAGCTCAACGACCCCTACACTCGGTTCCTCTCGCCGACAGAATACGCTGACCTCACCGAGCAGACCTCTGGCGAAGCCTCGGGAATTGGCGTGCGGTTAGAGCGCAATAGCCAGACCGGGGCGGTAGCGGTGACGAGTGTGGCCCCGGGTTCGCCAGCGGAGCTGTCTGGGATTGTCGTAGGCGATCGCATTCTGCTAGTCGATGGCCAAAGCACCGAGCGGCTCACCGCTGAAGGCGTGCTGCAACAGCTGCGGGGCAGCGAGGGCTCTCAGGTGACCCTCACCGTTTCTCGGGACGGCGGCGCTCCCCGCACCGTAATCATGACCCGCGCCCGGATGGATCTACCCACCGTTGAATACTCCCAAAAAACGGTCGGCGGTCGCCCCATCGGCTACATTCGGCTGATTGAGTTCAATGCCAACGCCCCTGCGCAGATGGCTGACGCTATTGGCAGCCTGACCGAGGCTGGGGTCGAAGGGTTTGTGCTCGATCTGCGTGGCAACCTTGGCGGACTGCTGATGGCCAGCGTTGACATCAGCCGCATGTGGCTGCAACACGGTCAAATCGTACGCACCCTCGATCGCCTGGGCAATGACGAAGCGATTTCGGCCAATCGCACTGCCCTCACCGACCTGCCGCTGACCGTACTGGTCGATAGCCGTTCGGCCAGCTCCAGTGAAATCTTAACCGGGGCTTTGCGCGACAACGACCGGGCCAAGGTAGTGGGCAACACCACCTACGGCAAAGCCCTAGTGCAGTCGCTCCATGGGCTTACCGATGGCTCTGGCCTGACCGTGACCGTAGCCCACTACTATACTCCCGATGGCATCGACATCAGCAGCCGGGGCATTACCCCCGATGTTGAGGTGGGCTTGAGCGATCGCCAGCGCCGCGAGCTATTTAGCAACCCTGCTCTGCTCGGCACCGATGCCGACGCTCAGTACCTTCGTGCCGCCGAGGTGCTGGAGCAAACCATTCTCGCCAGCCAGATGCGACCTACCACTGGCGCTAGCCGCTTGGGCCTGATTAACCCCGTCGAGTGACGGCCAAGCTATAGCTATGGCCAAGGTGATTAGGACGTAGCCTAAGCAAGGGAGTCTCATTGTAAGGAGTGAAATGGCCAAACCCTACAGCCTTGATTTGCGTCAGAAGGTCATCGACGCCA
>NZ_JACJOX010000023.1 GCF_014695775.1 Leptolyngbya sp. FACHB-60
TGGGAGGCGTTGGCGTCTGCTCTAACAGGGCTCGGTTAACCGGCTCCAGATGCCGATGTTTTTTTTAGTTCCTCAATCACGGTCGTCGGACTCACCTTCAGCACCCGAGCGGTACCCTGAATGCCGCTGCCATTCATGGCCATATCACTGATTTGACGTTTGACCTCAGGCAAGTAGCCTCGGTAGGTGTAGTCGAGGATGAAAGAGGCCCGCGAACACTCGGGGTTGCGGCAGCGATAGCGCTGCTTGCCTTCATCGCTTTTGCCATTTTTGACGACATCTAGGGTGTGACACGTGGGGCAGTAAATGGGTTCGAGAACCATGAGTGGAGAGCGGGTTCGGGACTCTTCGTATTTTGTCCCAATACACAGGTCTAGAACACTACCGACCCTAGGCCTTATACCCTTTACCCATGCCTACTCCAACCGCCACTTTCGGCCATGGCTGGCCTGTAGGTAGGGCACAGCCTTTGCCGCGGGTTGGGGGTAACCAAACAGGTAACCCTGCATTTCGGTACAGCCCAGTTCGTAGAGGCACAGGGTTTGGTCGGCAGTTTCAACTCCCTCGGCCACCAGACTGAGAGAAAGCCCTTTGGCCATGGCAATGATGGCATTGACCATGGCTTGGTCAACCGGGCTATGGGGCAGATCTTTGACAAAGGCGCGATCGATCTTGATGCCGTCGAGGGGAAACTGCTTCAGGTGGCTGAGGCAGGAGTAGCCGGTGCCAAAGTCATCCATCGAGATTTTGACGCCGAGCTGACGCAGGTCGCGTAGCCGCTCAATCGAGGCGGCCATGTCGGCCATGGCCGACGTTTCAGTAATTTCTAGCTCTAGATAGGTGGGGGGTAGACCGGTTTCGTTGAGCACGGCAGTGACCACATTGACCAGATTGGGGTGCTGGAGCTGGCGGGCCGCCAGGTTGACCGCCAGGTTGACCAGAGGCAGCCCCGCCCGGTGCCAGGCCATTACTTGGGTGCAGGCTGTGCGCAGCACCCACTCGCCAATGGGCACAATCAGCCCATTTTCCTCTGCCAGGGGAATAAATTGGTTCGGAGCTACCAGCCCCAGGGTAGGGTGCTGCCACCGCAGCAGAGCCTCCATCTGCACTACTACCCCAGTGACGACATTCACCTGGGGCTGGTAGTAGAGCACAAATTCGTCGCGGCCTAGGGCGTGGTGTAGATAGGTCTCTAGCTTGAGGCGCTGGGCGGCCTCGGTGCTGAGACTCTGAGTATAGAACTGGTAGTTGTTGCGACCCTGCTGCTTGGCCCGATACATAGCGGCGTCGGCGTTTTGCAGCAGAGTGGTCATATCCTGGCCGTCTTGGGGAAATAGGGCGATGCCAAGGCTGGCAGTGACATGCAGCTCGTGGTTTTGCAGCAGAAAGGGGCTCGTTAGCTGGTCGGCAATGCGCTGGGCCACTTTAGCGGCATCGCTGGCGGTAGTCAGGTTGGGCAAAATTAGCGTAAATTCGTCGCCCCCCCAGCGGGCCACAATATCTTCTGCCCGCAGGGCGACGCTGATCCGCTGGGTTACCTGCTGCAACAGCAGATCGCCGACAGCGTGGCTGAGGGTGTCATTGATGGTTTTGAAGTGATCGAGATCGAGAAAGATGACGGCTAACATCTGCTCGTTCTGGCTGGTGCGAGCGATCGCCTGGGGCAGATGCTGGTCAAAAAAGGCTCGGTTGGGCAGCCCGGTGAGGGCGTCGTGGTAGACCTGATAGCACATCTGAGCTTCGGTCTGCTGACGCTTGAGAGCAGCCCCTAGGCTGGCCGCCACCGTCACCAAAATTGACTCGTCGCTGGCGCTCCACTCCCACTCCTGCTGACAGGCATCAAAGCCAATGTAGCCCCACAGATCAGCATCGATGAAAATAGGCACCATCAAAATCGACAAAATGCCGTCTCTAAGCAACACCTTCTGCTCAGCGGCGGGCATGTGGCGGGTTAGGGCGCAGATCGATTGGCCCTGCTGCAAAAGGGTGAGCCAGCGCTCTAGTCCCAGGGCGCGGTAGCTCTGGTCTTGCCAGTGAGGCTGGTCAATGCCTGGGGCCGTTGTTGGGGTGGTCCACTCGTAGCGCAAGGTCGTGGCCGGTTCCCCAGTGAGCGATTGGGGGTGGTGGGTATAGACATAGGCGCGATCGGCGGTGGCTGCATCCCCCAGGCGGGCCAACACCTGGGGAATGGCCTGGTGCATATCGGTGGTAGTGAGCAGACACTGGCTGGCCTCGGCCACCCCTTGCAGCAGGCGATCGCGGCGCAAAATAGCCGCCTCCCCCCGCTTGCGATCGGTAATATCTTCGACGGTGCCCTCGTAGCCAATCAGCGCGCTGCGATCGTCATAGATCGCCCGCGCCGACTCTGCGATCCAGATGACGGCCCCATCTTTGCGGTAGACCTCAGACTCAAACCCCAACACCGCTCCACCGGCCTGGATCAGCTCAGTAAACTCCTGGCGGCGGCCAGGCTGCACGTAGAGTTGCTGGTTAATATTGGTCAGGGTTTGCATCAAATCCTGGGGCGATTCGTAGCCGTAAAGCCTGGCCAGCATCCGGTTTACGGTTAGATACTGCCCCTCGGGAGTGCTTTGAAACATGCCCTCAACGGCATTTTCAAACATGCTGCGATATTTCAGCTCGGCCTGCTTCAGCGACAGCTCGGCTTGGCGACGCTCCAAAGCCAGGGCCAAGTCAGCGGTCACCACCTGGAGAAGGTCAACATCGGCCTCGGCCCAGGGGTGAGGGGCAAGGCAGTTGCTAAGCCCCATCACCCCTTGAAGCCGGTTTTGCAGGGTCAGGGGCAGCAGCAGGATCGACTTCACATTGCTCGGCGGGCTGCTAAGCAGCTGGCGCTGTAGGTCAGAAAAGTCTGATTCCAGCTGGTTGATAGGCTGCTGCTGTCGCAGCTGGGTGTGCCAATCGCTAAAGAATGGGTCTAAAGGCAGGGTTTGAAACCGGGGGTCGCCAGCCATAGACCCAATACCCGGAGCTGACCACTCTACCCGCTGGCGTAGGAAAAGGGGGCCGCCCTGGCCCCCTTGCAGCTCGTAGTAGTAGACCCGGCTAGCGCCAGCTAGCTCTCCTAAGGCCGCAAAAATCGCCAAAATAGAGGGCTCTTGCCAATCCCACTGCCAGGCCAGCAGCAGGCGCTGAATCTCAGCCAGAGTCGCCAGGGTCTGTTCTCGCCGTTTGAGAGCTTGCTGGGAGGCAAGCTGCGCCGTTACATCCTCGAAGGTGCAAAGCACCCCCATCACGGTGCCGTCGGCATCGCGCATGGGCAGGCGGCTAAAGTCGACCCAGCCCTGGCGACCATCGGGGTAAGTTTGGGGCTCAATGGCCCGGAGATCGGCGACGCCCTCGACCATCACTAGGCGATCGCGAGCAGCTCGGTAGGCGGTTTCCTCTACGTTTAGGTGGGGCAGAGCGGTGTCGGTGCTCCCCACGATATCGGTCGGCGACGACAGCCCCATGGCGGTGGCAAAGGCCTGGTTGCAGCCCAGATAGCGCCCCTGGCTGTCCTTCCAAAACAGGGGCTGAGGAATGCTGTCTAACACCAGCTCTAGTAGATCTTCCCGCGCTTTTAGAGCCTGCTCTACCTGGCGCAGGGCCGCTTCCGACTGTTTCAGCGGGGTGATGTCGGTAATAAATCCCTCAATGCCGTTGACTTGGCCATGGTCATCGACGATGAGCGATCCCTTCTCCCAAACCCATTTCTCCTCGCCGCAGCGGGTGTGGATGCGGTACTTCACCTCATAGGCCTGATCTGAATTGACCGCCTGCTGAATTTTCGCCAATACTCGGGGAAGATCGGCGGCGTGGGTAATAGTGTTGTACGACGTTGGGTAGTCTGGGCTGAGCAGCTCTTCAGGCTGGTAGCCGGTCAGGGCATGACAGCCAGCGCTGAGGTAGCGCATTGACCAGCCAGCATCGCCATCGGCCTGAAACACAATGCCTGGCATCACATCAATCAGCCGCTGAGGGGTCGCTGTGCTTGAAGGCAGCGCCAGAAAAGCGGTTTTCCCATCCTTGTGAGGGTAATTCAGCAGTGCTAGGGCAAGCCAGTAGAGGGCAGGGTTAGAGACAAAAAAGCCGACCGATGGAGGAGAAACTCCGGAGTTAACGCGATGGATCTCGGGGTCGTGCATAGGTCATTGGCTTGGCTTGGCGGTTTTAGTGCCCGTGGCAGTGGTCTCAATATGCCCAAAGTCGCGCTTAGGAATGCTGCTCAACTATACTGCACACGCCAGTTTGGCCACCGCAGGTCAGAATGAATGGCTTTTGCTCAATCGGGGGTCGGGCCGGGCTGGGCGATCGCCCGCATAAGACTTACCACCGCTTGGGCAGGCGGCTGGGTTAGCGCCTCTGGGCAAAACACTAGGGATAACCCCAGGCCCACGGCGTCCTGCTCGGCCAGAGGCATCAGGGCAATCAGGGGCAGGTGGGCCAGGTCTGGATAGCGGGCCAAAGCCTGGAGGTAGGAGGTAGCGATCGGCCCCTCCCCGTCTAAAATGACTGCTTTGGGTTGCCAGACCCGGCTGAGCAGGCTGGCCTGGTGCAGATCGTCTACCTGCAACAGGCGACAGTGGTAGCGCTGTAACCAGGTGTGCACCAGGGGAGGCAACGCGCTGCCTCCCCCCGACGGGCGCAGCAGGAGCATAGTCAGCCCGTCGGGGAGGGGCGGCGACACCGATGGCACCAGGCAAATGTGATCTAGGGTAGACCGCAACGTCTGAGTCAAGGTTTCAAGATATAGCGTCTTTGGCATCGTAGTTTCAGAGGTGGCGGCGATCGCCTCTGAAGATGACCGCAGGGCCACTGCCCCAGGGATCTCTAGGCGCTGCAGCAGAGCCATTTGAGACGCCGGATCAACCGGGGCATCGGCCAGCCCTTCCCAATGAATCAGCGTACAGCGGGGGGCAAGGCGACCTTGCATAGCCGCCAGGGTTTGGCAGCAGGGGGCCACCGCTAGGCGATAGGGGCTGCCCTGCAGACTGCCGTAGACCTGGTCAACTACGGATTGGCTGTCGCTGGCCAGCAGCACTAGCGTGGTTTCGCCCCCATGGGGTGTCCTTAGCTGGGGCAGCAGCAGCGTAATGCGACTACCCCAGCTAGGGGCACTCAGGCCGCTGAGTTCACCACCCTGGAGCTGAGTAAAGCGACGGGCCAGGGCGAGACCTAATCCCTCGAGTGCCTGAGGGGCAGGCTGAGTGAGGCCTGGGGCGACCGTTGTTCCCAAAGGTGGGCCAGGGTCAACGATGAAGGTTGAACTCCATAGGGTGATTCCCAGCCATGGCCCCCAGGACTCAATTGTCACCCCGCCAGGAGTAGCGCCGTAGGCAATTAGGTAGCTTAAGCCATAGTGAAGACTCTGGCGCAAGCGCAGGGGATCGGCCTGCACCCAGCCCTCTGCGATCGCCAGACACACCGTAAAGTCATCGGCCCAAGCGACCGCTGCTCCGCCGCCCTCGGGCTGGGCAGTAACAAAGCTGGGCAGCAGCTCATTGGCCAGGGGCTGGAGATATACGCGCTGAGTGCTCAGACTAAGCTGGCCAGACTCTAGCCGCATCCAGTCGAGCAGCAGGTTAATCAGGCCCGTTAGCTTGCGAATTGCCTGCCGCATCAGGCTGACATAGCGAAACTGGCGATCGCTGAGCAACCCCACCCGGCTGTCGAGCAGCAGGGTCGATAGCCCTAGCAAGGTTGTCATCGGGGTCTTTAAGGCATGGCTGAGCTCCAGCACCCAGGCCTGCTGTCCCAGCCCCAGCGGTGGCGCGGCGCGATCGCCGCTCTCTGAGCCAATCTCCGAGCCGGATTCGGCCAGCCAGGGCATGAGCTTAACGGGGTCGAGCACCCCCAAATACTGACCGGCGGTGCTGGTGCTCACCCAAACAGCAGCGGTCGCTTCCAGGGCCAGGGCTCTAAGCCGGGTGCTGGTGGCGCGATCACCCCACTCACTATCCATTATTTCAACAACGGGTTTTAGCCAAGGTTGGCAGTCGGCTAGCTGTAGGATAGCGGTCTCGCTCAACCCATCTAGCGGCGAAGTGCCCTGGCTGAGCGCCCACAGTCGCCCGACGGCGATCGCCCCCAAGGGCTGATGCTCGTCGTTGACCACAACAATATGGCTAGGGGTTACTCCCCCCAGCTGCCCTAGGTCATAGGCAATTTTGCCCAGGGGAGTCGTCAAACCGTAGGCCGGAATAGGGCTCAAAACGTGGTCGAGGGGCGGCAGCGCCATGGGTTCATCCCCCAAGGGGTTTGCTTCCAGGTTTAGGGGGCAGGCTGTATTCTGACAACCACCCTTTACAATTGACAATATCCTGATATCTCCTAGGCCGGTGTAGTACGTTCTGGCCCAGACGGGTTCTGGCTATTCTGCTTTGAACGTCGTTCCAGGCGTTTTTCCTATCCCGCTTACCCCTGTCGCCCCTTGGTTGCTCCTCTTCAAATTTGTATCCTGACCCACGGTGATCAGGTCAAGCAAGGTCCCGAGTTAAATCTGGATCCTAGCCGCTACGTAGTGCATCAAACAGCTGTGCTCGGTGACGCCCTCGACTGGCTACAGAGTCGCCCAGATCTACCCGATTGCTTGGTGGTCGATGACGAGGTTTGGCGACAGGCTCTGCGTCCGGCGCTGATGCAGCTAGGACTGATGCTGCCGGTGGTGGTGCTAATCGACCTGCCAGACTCCCTCGCTGACTCGTCGCTTGAGACTAACGCAGTACCCATTACCGGAACTGAGCCCTACCCCGGAGCCTTATTGCACCGCGCTGTCGATGCCCTGCCCCAGCTTGACCAGGTGATTCAAAATGCCATTCAAGGTTTTTTACGGCTACCCAATCCCAAGGCTTCGTCGCCAACCGCCGCCGCTAAAGCTAGTGGCCTCTCCAATAGTCTCAGCGCCCAGCAGCATCGCCTGACAGAAAAACTTAAAGCCCGGTTAGGATACCTGGGGGTCTATTACAAACGCAGCCCCAGCTCTTTTTTGCGCCACATGAGCCCCGAAGACCGCGCGGCGTTTTTGGGTCAGCTCAAGACCGACTACCGCACTATTGTTTTGGGCTATTTTGCCAAGAATGCCAAAATCAACCTCAATCAACTGATCGACGACTTTGTTGATCAGGCGTTCATGGCCGATATTTCTGTGGCTCAGATTGTTGAAATTCATATGGAGCTGATGGATCACTTCTCAAAACAGCTCAAGCTAGAGGGGCGCAGTGAAGAGATCTTGCTGGACTACCGCCTCACCCTGATCGACGTCATTGCCCACCTGTGCGAAATGTACCGGCGATCAGTCCCCCGCGAACCCTAGAGCGATCGCGGTCTTTGACCGCAAAAACTCTCGATACAATCATGCTTGTTCCTGCTTAGCCCAGAGGGTTCTATGAGCTCCATCAAAAAGACCTACATCCTTAAGCTTTACGTCGCGGGCAATACCCCCAACTCCATTCGCGCTCTCAAGACCCTCAACAATATTCTCGAAGAAGAGTTTCAGGGCGTCTATGCCCTCAAGGTGATCGACGTGCTGAAAAATCCTCAGCTAGCCGAGGAAGACAAAATCTTGGCGACCCCCACCCTAGCCAAGATTCTGCCACCGCCAGTGCGCAAAATTATTGGCGACCTGTCGGACCGCGAGCGCGTGCTGATTGGCCTCGACCTGCTCTACGATGAGCTGCGCGAAGACGACATTTACGGCTAGCAGCTTCGGCTCCAGTGAGCAAGTCCCCGATGGCTGGCAAGGGACGCCTAACGTCTGGGGACAGCGGGCTTAAATCCGGTAGAGCAGCCGGTTCGGGTATGCTTAATCCTCAAGATTTCCTGTAGTTTATTAAGGGCGGCACGCTGCCCATGACCTTAGCGATCTCCCATGACAGATTCTGACCAAACCGATTTGCAGCCATCCCCCCACCCACCGGGCGTGCGTAAAATTCGCACCCTGATTGAAGGCTTCGATGACATCAGCCACGGGGGCATGCCGGCGGGGCGATCGACCCTGGTAAGCGGCACCTCGGGTACCGGTAAGACGCTGTTTGCGGTGCAGTTTATCTACAACGGCATTACGGAGTTTGACGAGCCGGGGGTGTTTGTCACCTTCGAAGAATCCCCCGAAGACATCATTCAAAACGCCTACAGCTTTGGCTGGGACTTGCAGCGCCTAGTGGACGACGGCAAGCTGTTTATTCTCGACGCCTCCCCCGACCCCGAAGGCCAGGACGTGGTGGGCAACTTTGACCTGTCGGCGCTAATTGAGCGCATTCAGTACGCCATCCGTAAGTACAAGGCGCGGCGGGTCTCCATCGACTCGGTGACAGCGGTGTTTCAGCAGTACGATGCCGCCTCGGTGGTGCGGCGGGAGATCTTTCGCATGGTGGCCCGTCTGAAGCTGATGGGCGTGACTACGGTGATGACCACCGAGCGTCTGGATGAGTACGGGCCGGTAGCCCGCTTTGGCGTGGAGGAGTTTGTCTCAGACAACGTGGTGATTGTGCGCAATGCCCTGGAGGGGGAGCGCCGCCGCCGCACCATGGAGATTCTCAAGCTACGGGGCACCACCCACATGAAGGGGGAGTACCCGTTTACCATTACCAACGGCGGCATCAATATCTTCCCGCTGGGGGCGATGCAGCTGACCCAGCGATCGTCCAACACGCGGGTGTCGTCGGGGGTGCCCACCCTAGACGAAATGTGCGGCGGCGGCTTTTTCAAAGATTCGATCATTCTCGCCACCGGGGCCACCGGCACGGGCAAGACCCTGCTGGTCAGCAAGTTCTTGGTGGATGGCTGCAAGAGCGGCGAGCGGGCGATCTTGTTTGCCTACGAAGAGTCGCGCGCTCAGCTCTCTCGCAACGCCTACTCCTGGGGTGTCGACTTTGAGGCCATGGAGGAGCAGGGGCTGCTGAAAATTATCTGCGCCTACCCCGAGTCGGCGGGTTTAGAAGACCATCTGCAAATCATCAAGACCGAGATTTCGCAGTTCAAGCCGTCGCGGGTGGCGATCGATTCGCTATCGGCCCTCGATCGCGGCGTTAGTAACAACTCCTTCCGGCAGTTTGTGATTGGGGTGACGGGCTTTGCCAAGCAGGAGGAGATCACGGGCTTCTTTACCAACACTACCGAGCAGTTTATGGGGCTGCACTCAATTACTGAGTCCCACATTTCGACCATTACCGACACGATTTTAATGCTGCAGTACGTTGAGGTGCGGGGTGAGCTGTCGCGGGCGATCAACGTGTTTAAAATGCGTGGCTCGTGGCACGATAAGGGCATTCGTGAATACACGATCAACAGCCAGGGGCCAGATATTAAAGACTCCTTCCGCAACCTGGAGCGGATCATCAGCGGCTCGCCTACCCGGATTGCGGTGGATGAGAAGAGTGAGCTATCGCGAATCATCGAGGGGGTTCAGGGCGATTCGGAGCTGTAAGCCAACTCACCGAAGATATAGGTGGCCGTAACGGCGCGATCGCCCCCCATAATCACCAGCGAAAACAGCACATCCGCTAGCTCCTCCAGAGTTCCAGGAATTCCTTTTTCATTACGCAGCGCCAGCAGCGGCGTAGCCTGCGGGTCGAGCACCACAACGTCGGCCTCCTTGCCGAGATCAAAGCTGCCCAGTTTGTCTTCCAGACACAGCGCCCTGGCCCCGCCTAGGGTAGCGAGAAAGAGCGCTTTAAAAGCCGAAAGCTTTTGCCCCCGCAGCTGAGCCACCTTATAGGCTTCGTTGGTGGTTTGCAGCATAGAAAAGCTGGTACCCGCGCCCACGTCGGTACCCAAGCCCACTTTGACCGGGTGCTCGGGGTTTTTGGCCTGCTCGATGCGAAACAGGCCGCTGCCGAGGAACAGGTTAGAGGTGGGGCAGAAGGAAATTGCCGCCTTGGCCTCGGAGAGCCGCTGAAACTCGGCATCGGTGAGCTGCACTCCATGGGCAAACAGCGATCGCTCTCTTACCAACCCGGTCTGGTCGTACACATCTAAATACCCCTGATACTGGGGGAACAGCTCTTTGATCCAGGCCACTTCGCTGACGTTTTCAGATAGGTGGGTATGTAAATAGACATCGGGGAATTCATCTAGTAACTGGGCCGCCAGCTTCAGCTGGGCTTCGCTAGAGGTGCCCGCAAACCGAGGGGTGACGGCGTAAAGCAGCCGCCCCCGGTTATGCCACTTCTCAATCAGCGCCTTCGACTCGTCGTAGGAGGACTGGGCCGTGTCGCTGAGGTAGTCAGGGGCGTTGCAATCCATCATCACCTTGCCGCTGATCATACGCAGGTGGCGAGCCTCAGCGGCCTCAAAAAAGGCATCCACCGATTGGGGAAACACCGCCGCAAACACTAGGGCCGTGGTAGTGCCATTTTTCAACAGCTCATCGAGAAACAACTCGGCCACCGATCGCGCATAGTCGGCATCCGCAAACTTACCCTCAGTTGGAAAGGTGTAGCGATTTAACCACTCCAGCAGCTGCTCGCCGTAGGCGGCCATCATACCCGTTTGAGGATAATGGATGTGGGTATCAATAAAGCCAGAGGTAATCAGCTTGCCAGCGTAATTCTTGACAGGGATATCGCCTAGGGTGGGAGCTATCTCCTCGTAGGAGCCTAGAGCTGCAATGTGACCGTTCTGCACCACTAGCAGCCCATCGGGGATATACCGCATGGCCTGAGCCTCGGGGGCATAAAAGGGATCGTCTACGCAGTCTAATAGCGCCCCCCGCAGGGCCACCGTACCGCCGGTAGCTGGTGTTGCCGGTGTTTGCACCATCGCCTTGACTGTCCTGTAGTTGTTCGCAGGTCACTATAGCACCCCGATCTAAGGCGCTAAGCGTACAGGGTTACTGCCACGGCTAACTATTCTGCGCAGCCTATTGGGCTCCATCTACGAGCTGTTTAAAGCGGGGATGGTGGCGCATAGTGTCGAAATGGGCATCAATCTGCACCATCACCCGATACATGTAGGGGCTAAGGACAAAGGTGCGGTAGAGGTTTTTGAGAGTTTGCTCTAGGTCACCGGCCATGGCATAGGCGCGGGCCTTGCCATACCAGGCGTTGGGGTTGTGGGTCTGGTGATTGAGGGAGATGTCAAAACTCTGAATGGCCTCGCCATAGCGCCCCATTTGAATCAGCACCGTACCTTGCTGGTTCCAAATATAGTGGGCATCGGGCTTTTGGCCCAGGGCCTGGTGCAACACCTGAAGAGCGTCTTCGTAGCGGTGCAGGCCGCAGAGAGCAACTCCCAGGTTATAGCGAGCCCGATGGTCTTGGGGGCTAAGTTTGAGGCTGTGCTCAAAGCTGGCGACGGCATCGCGGTAGCGACGCAGCTGGTTTTGGGCAGTCCCGAGGTTATACCAGGCTTTGTTATCGTCGGAGCTGAGCTTGACGGCCCGCTCTAGATGGGTGACGGCTTCTTCAAAGTGGCTGAGCTTGGCCAGGGCGTGCCCCTTGCCGTGCCAGGCTAGGCCGTAGTCAGGGCAGCAGGCGATCGCCTGGTTAAAGCTTTCGATCGAGGCCTCAAACTGCTTTAGGGCTGCCAGACAAAAACCGTGCAGGGTCCACACCTCGTAGTCGGCGGCGTCAAGAGTGAGCACGGTCTGAAACCGTGACAGGGCCTCGCTATAGCGACCGATGGCATAGAGGGCATCCCCCTGACCCCGGAGCAGCTTCGCGCGAGTGAGTTTAGGCAGGGTGGCGTCGGATCCGGCAGACATTCATTTAACAGACGCCGTTTAGGGCGCTGAGTGGTAGGCCTATCCCCAAGCTTGCCCATTTCCTGAAGGCGATCGCTAAGGTCAGCAGAGCGGCTCTACATCAGCTTTACATCCATCAAGAAACCGTCAATCCAGTGCCGCTTAAAGAAATATTTTGTATCTTGTGCTACTTATGGCGCACATACTCATACAGGTCAATGTAAGCCTGCCCCGGATGATTCCAGGAAAAGTCGTAGGCCATGCCCTGCTGAGCAATTTGCTTGAAAATCGTGGGTTCCTGGTTCCAAACGTCAAAGGCGCGGTTCATCGCCGACTCAAGACCCACCGTGTCATTTTGAAAGAAGACAAAGCCGTTGCGCTCTTCCTGCCCGTGTAGGGTGTCGTAGTCCCAGTCAAACACAGTGTTCACCAAACCGCCCACGCCACGCACAATGGGCACGGCACCGTACCGTAGGCCAATCATCTGGGTGAGGCCGCAGGGCTCAAAGTTGCTGGGTACCACAATCATGTCGGCCCCGGCATAAATCAGGTGTGCCAATTCCTCGTTAAAGCTCAGTTCGAGGTGCACGTCGGGGTTGTCGTTGAGAAAGAGTTTTTCGTGCCAGAACCAGTCGTTGATGCTCTTTTCAGTGGCCGAGCCCAGCAGCACAAACTGCGCCCCTCGCTCCAGGGCGTAGTACATAGCGTGGTGAACGAGATGGACGCCCTTTTGATCGTCCAGACGGCCAATAAAGGCCACCAGGGGTTTGTCGCTCTGGCCCAGCAGTAGGCGATCGCGCAGTTCCTTTTTATTTAGCACCTTATCTTCGAAGGTCGTCAGGCCGTAGTGATGGGGAATGTAGCGATCGCTCTTCGGATTCCACACCTCTGGGTCAATACCGTTGAGGATGCCCGAGAACTTGTGCTGATTGGTGTGCAGAGTGTGCCCTAGGCCAAAGCCCTGATCGGTGTGCTGGGCCTCCCACGCGTGGTAGGGCGACACCGTGTTGACGTGGTTGGCGTAGGTAATGCCCCCCTTCATCAAGTTGATGGCAAAAGGGTTAAAGTCGTCGCGCAGTCGGTAGGGCTGAAAGTAATACTCTGGCCGGTTGAGGCCGGTTGCCGCCAAAATTTCGCCGCCGCCAAAGCCCTGATGCTTGAAATTGTGAATGGTGTACAGCGTGCGCTGAAACTCCATACCGTTGTACTTGTAGATCTCAAACAGCATCACCGGAATCAGCCCGGTCTGCCAATCGTGGCAGTGAATCACATCGGGGCGCTTGTTGCTGCGCAGCAAAAACTCCATTGCCGCCTTGCTAAAGAAGGCAAACCGCATAGGGTCATCATCGCAGCCGTAGTAGCAGCCCCGGTTAAAGAACATTTCCCACGACTTGGGCTCAATAAAAAAGCACAGCCGACCGTGCACCCAGCCGCACAGCACATCACAGCGAATGTCGGTACCAAACCAGGGCACCACCAGATCGCTGTAAGCTTCGTGCAGCCCCCAGATGTGGTCGTACCGCATGCAGTCGTACTTAGGCAGAATGATCTCGACGCAGTGGCCTCGGTTTTCTAGCTCACGGCTGAGGCCGTAAACTACGTCGCCCAGTCCCCCAGCTTTAATAACTGGGGCACATTCCGAAGCAATCTGCACGATATACATAGGGCCTTCCCCGTCATAAAACTTCATTTTTATTGCCCCTATTCAACCAGGATGTTGGGGCATAGGCAAGCGTCTGGGGAGAGATGCCAGGTAGGGTAATGGAGTAGGTGAGGGGATGGGGGAGATAGGAATGAAGGAGATAGCTTTACTGCCTCCATTACCCATCACTCATCCATCTTCCCCTTCCGACTTCATCTGCTGTAAAGCCTGCCAGCGGATTTCTAATTCTTCGCGTTCCTGCTTCAGGCTGCGCTCTAGCTCTTGAATTTCGTCGCGGCGGGCGGCGGTTTCGAGGGCGCGGCGATCGACCTCCTGGCTTTTGAGGGTTAGCGACTGCCGCCACCGTTCGGCCCGCTCAATTTCTTGCTCTAAAGCTTCAGGAGTGACCCCATAGGCCAGATAGTGCTCGACTAAGCCCAGCACCCAGGGAGTAGCGTCTTGCACCGCAACGATCTGATTCAAATTGTCAAGGTCAACCAGCACCAGATTTCCTTCCTGAAAGGCCAGGAGACGGGTGGTTTCGACAATCCGTTCTGAGAGCAGTAGCGTCCAGGTCGATTCAGAGGTCTGTTCGGCCAGCAGCAGCAGTTCTGCACCGCCCAGGAATGCCTTTTTTTGAACCTTTGCCAGGTATTGCATTAGCTGTCGACTCTATACCCCTATGGCACGAGTATACCCGGTGAGCTATTGATTTCAGAGTATTGTCGCGACGGGGCCAGCCGGCGACGGCTTATCGCTATCCGTGAAAATACGGGGGTATGACTTTTCGGACGTGCAACTTTAGGTCAATAGCTAAGTCATCCCGCCGATGTGGCTGCTATAGTCGCTTATTAAAATCGAGGTACTATACAAAGCGTTATAGTTTACGGGGGTAACACTTAATTTGTGTTATACACTCCCCAGCACAGCCACGGTTCGACCAATCAGAGTGCGTTACCATGTCAAACCTTGAGCAGACCATCGAACGAATGTTTGCGGCCCGTCGCCTAACTCGTAACGACCAACAGCAGTTGATGGCCATGTTTTCTCAGCGTGATCTAAGCCCCAATGATGCTGCCTTGATCGATCGGGTTTATGAAGCGCTCAGCCAGGGCAGACTGCGGGTCGTCGACTGACTTTCTAGCGATTGGGGCATTAGCGAGACCTGATTCTTCTGGACTCAGGTCTCGCTAATGCCAGCTAGCCTACAATTGGCGCTGATACAGAAGGCCTTATAAATTCTGCCTTAGCCCTCTCGGCGAGTAAGCCGTTAAACCCCAAGTTCTCTCAGTTTAGAGAGGGCTTAGTGACGCATTGGAATTGGCGAAGCGGCCAAAGCTGCTGCTGAATTGAGATTGGGCCAGGGCCAGATTCGGGGTAAGATCTCCACGACGTTAACTACTGTAAAGTCATGTCAGACACGCCGGATGCTTCCCCTGAGAAGCCCAAGAAAAAAATTATTACCGTGGGAGTGAAAGAAGACGGCGGCGGTGGCGGTGAGGAACGCCCTAGGGGTAAGGGTAAGCGCGAGGGCGGCGGCGGTAGAGGTCGCGATCGCGACGATCGCGATCGCAAGCCCTCGGTCCCACCCGCTCTCATGCGCGGCCCCAAACCCAAGCCTAAGGTTGAGGCTGTCGAGGAGCCCGAAGCAGCGCCAGAAGAAACGGTAGCAGATGACGTTGCGGCAGACACTGTTGCCGCTGCTGAAGGTGATGCTGCTGAAACTACGGCAGATAGCCCCGCCGCCGCTGAAACCGACACTGAAGTATCACCGGCCTAATTGGCGACAAGGAATGACTTGCAGACCCCGGTAGTTTAGTCTGCCGGGGTTTCTGCTAGCTCTAAAAACTGGCTATCGACTAGAAAAGACCCTTTGTCGAATTTGATGCCCCAATAGCCACCGGGGCGACGGTTGAGAATGACCCCTTCGGCCCCTAAGGGAATCGTATCGGCGGGCCGCAGCATGGGCATGGGGTCGGCGGTTTTGAAATAGGGGGGCAGAGCGGCGAGGCGGACGCGATCGCCGACGGCAAATT
This sequence comes from Leptolyngbya sp. FACHB-60, assembly GCF_014695775.1. Classification (GTDB taxonomy): domain Bacteria; phylum Cyanobacteriota; class Cyanobacteriia; order Phormidesmidales; family Phormidesmidaceae; genus Nodosilinea. Next base: position 15,362 of record NZ_JACJOX010000023.1, read on the forward strand.
CAGATGTCATGGCCACCTCTGGGTCAACATGGGGTTAAATGCCTCAAACCTAGGGTTGGGGAGCTCTGGCTGAGCTAAGGGCTAGTGGTTAGAGGCAGTGTGATATCTGGAGTGTAGTCTACTCTAGGGGTAATACAGAGGCGCGATCGAAGGCGTTAGGCTGATGGCTGAGGTTTCGCTGGCCACTAAGGTCACTAAGGCCGCTTTTTGAGCTTCGGTCAGGCCGGTTACCCCGGCGATCGCCATGCCTTTGTAGGGACGGAGCACCCGCAGCCTTTGGGCATGACAGTAGATAAAGCCGTCGGGGTCAGCAGTTTCTGCCAAACCTGAATAGTTTCGTTTTGGCTACAGCTAATCAGGCGATCGCCGTCGGCGCTAAAGGTAACGTATCCCGCCCACTTGTTGTGGCCGCAGAGGGTGCAGATGGCCAGCATTGTGGCGGACAGTTTTTTGACCCGCATTGGCGACGCATCCCTATCGCTCTTTTACCCCGGCAGTTGGTCAGAGCGGATCTCTAGCGCTCAGGGCTTAATGGCTGTGGCCCTGGTGATTTTTGCCCGCTGGAACCCGGTGCAGTGTCTCTACGCCTCGCTGCTGTTTGGCAGTGCCCAGGCAATCGGCCCGGCCCTGCAATCGGTGGGCATTGACGCCTACTACTATTCGTTCAACGCCTCGCCGTACATTTTGACCCTGTTGATTGTGATTACCTGCTCGCCCAAGCGTAGTTGACCCGCGCACCAGGAGCATTGGGACAAGCTCAGGAGTAACAGTTTGCCGCCGTCTTTTAAAGCATTTTGGAGGAATGTTTCGCCCTGTAGATTGGGTAAAACGTAGTGCAACCCAACAGCAGCAGATTTGTTGGATGCCGCTTTGCTCTAACCCAATCTACAGGGCGCCATCAGCTACTCAACTGGAGAGAACCCATGGGAATTTTCGTTGAAGCCGAGCCGTATCCATACCCCTACGATGGGGAGTTGCGGCCCGAAAATACGGCGCTGATTGTGATCGATATGCAGACCGATTTCTGCGGCATCGGCGGCTATGTAGACAAGATGGGCTACGACCTGTCGCTCACCCGTGCCCCCATTCAGCCAATCGCCAAGCTGCTGGAGGTGATGCGCGATCGCCACTTCACCATCATCCACACCCGCGAGGGCCATCGTCCCGATCTGTCAGACCTGCCGGAGAACAAACAGTGGCGATCGCGGCAGATCGGCGCGGGCATTGGCGACCCCGGCCCCTGCGGGCGCATTTTGGTGCGCGGCGAACCCGGCTGGGAACTCATCCCCGAGCTGCAACCCCTGCCCGGCGAAGTGGTGATCGACAAACCCGGCAAAGGCTGCTTCTACGCCACCGATCTGGATTTAATTCTCACCCGCAAAGGCATTCGCAACCTTATTCTGGCGGGCATCACCACCGATGTGTGCGTTCACACCACCATGCGCGACGCCAACGATCGCGGCTACGAGTGCCTATTGCTCTCTGACTGCACGGGCGCTACCGACTACAGCAACCACCTGGCCGCGCTGAAGATGGTCAAAATGCAGGGCGGTGTCTTCGGCGCGGTGGCCCATTCCGAAGCCCTGATCGAAGCTTTGGCCCATTCCGAAACGAGTTTTGGGGAGTTGGGCACTGCCCGCCCTACGGCTGTTCCGCAAGCGCACTCTACTTTCTCCTAATCTTCCCATCACTCCCTACTCCCCTATGAAAACCGCAGTTGCTGCACCGCAGACCAAAACCGCCCCGCCCGAGCTAGAGGTGATCAACCTCACCAAACGCTTTGGCACCTTCACCGCCCTCGATCAGGTCTCGATCAAAGTCACCCCTGGCAGCTTTCACGCCCTGCTGGGCGAAAACGGGGCCGGCAAAAGCACCCTAGTGAAATGCATCATGGGGTTTTATACCCCCACCTCGGGCGATGTACTAGTAGCCAAGCAGTCGCGCACCATTGCCAGTCCCAAGGATGCCCACCACTTCGGCATTGGCATGGTCTACCAGCACTTCACCTCGGTGCCCGCGATGACCGTGGCCGAAAACCTAGTGCTGTCGCGCTACGACAGCCCCCAGTGGATCAACTGGAAGACCGAGTACGATCGCCTCGACGCCTTCATGGCCACCTCGCCCTTTCAGATCGATCTGCGCACCCCCATCTCTCAGCTGGCGGCGGGCCAAAAGCAAAAGCTTGAAATTCTCAAGCAGCTGTACCTGAACAGCCGGGTGCTGATTCTCGATGAGCCCACCTCGGTGCTCACCCCCGACGAAGCCGACGAAGTGCTGGGCCTGCTGCGGGAAGAAGTTACCGCTGGCCACCTTAGCGTGCTGATGATTTCCCACAAGTTTCGCGAGGTGATGGCCTTTACCGACGAGGTGACGGTGCTGCGCAAGGGGAAACTGGCGGGCCACGGCTACGTGCGCGATTTAACCGTCGATGACATGGCCCACATGATGCTGGGCGAAAAGAAAGAGGCCACCCCGGTCGCAAAGGTCGCGATCGCCGATTCGCGGCCTGTTTTAGAGCTCAAAGATCTCTGCGCCGATCGCGATAACGGCCTGCCCGCCGTGTGCAGCGCCAGCCTCATTGTCAACAGCGGCGAAATCGTCGGCATTGCGGGCGTCTCAGGCAACGGCCAGCGCCCCCGCCACAGCGGCGACATTCTCGTCAACGGCGAGCCCTACCAGCCGACCCGCAGAGAAATGGCCCGCCACCAGGTCTACACCCTGCCCGAAGAACCACTGCGCAACGCCTGCGTGCCCCACATGAGCGTGGCCGAAAACATGGCCCTGCGTACCTTCGACTGCCCACCCCAGGCCAGACACGGCTGGCTGCTCAGCCTCAGCAACATTCGGCGCATGGCTGAGGGCTTAGTCCAGAGGTTTTCGGTTAAAACCCCGTCGGTTGATACCCCGGTGGGTCATCTCTCCGGTGGCAACGTGCAGCGCACCGTGCTGGCCCGCGAACTGTCGTCTACTAACATCAACCTGCTGATTGCCGCGAACCCCTGCTTTGGCCTCGACTTTTCTGCCGTTGACTACATTCACAGCCAGATACTGGCTGCCCGCAATCGCGGCGTGGCGGTGCTGCTGGTGAGCGAAGATCTAGATGAGCTGCTGAAGCTGAGCGATCGCATTTTTGTGATCAGCACCGGCGAGCTAGTCTACGAAAGCCCCACCGCCACCGCCGACATCAAAACCCTGGGCCACAAAATGGCCGGACACTAACCCTATGGAAACGATCCAATCCACGATTTTGCCTGAGCTTTGGCAGTTGGCCCAGGCCAACAATTTACTCTGGGAACCCTTTCGCCCCGGCGTTGAGATCCACCGGCTCTATTCACCAGAGCCTAACGGGTCCGCCGCTGCCCTGCTGCGCTATCAGCCTGGGGCCAGCGTTCCCTACCATCGCCACACCGGCTTTGAGCATGTTTTGGTGCTCTCCGGCTCGCAAACCGACACTAACGGCACCTACACAGCGGGCACCCTGGTGATCAACCCTCCCGGCACCCGCCACACTGTCAGCAGCCTTGACGGCTGCATCGTTCTCGCCATCTGGGCCAAACCCGTCCAAATCGAAGAATAGGGCTGATCTCACCCATCTTCCCGTTTTATGGCGAAGCATTGGGCAGACGCCGTCCGCCCCTAACCCATCCACCCTTACCCATTCACCATGCCCCTGCCCGCCCTACCCTACCTCTACCCCCTCCCCCCCACCGGCCTGGCGCTGCTCATCATCGACATGCAACGCGACTTCATCGAGCCCGGCGGCTTTGGCGATGCCCTGGGCAACGATGTCACCCTGCTGCGATCGATCATTCCCAACGTCAAGGCGTTGCAGGAGGCGTTTCGGCGCTACCATCTGCCGATTTTTCAGACCGTAGAAGGGCATTTGCCAGATCTCTCAGACTGTCCCCCATCGAAGCGTGATCGCGGCAATGGCTCGCTCAAAATCGGCGATCGCGGCCCCATGGGGCGAGTTTTGGTGCTGGGCGAACCGGGCAACAGCATCATTCCCGAACTCGCGCCGTTGCCCAACGAGGTCATTATTCCTAAACCCGGCAAGGGAGCCTTCTATGCCACTGAACTAGAGGCTCACCTCAAAGCCCAAGGCATTACCCACCTGATTATTACCGGCGTTACTACCGAAGTCTGCGTGCAGACCACCATGCGCGAGGCCAACGATCGCGGTTACGAATGCCTGCTGGTCGAAGATGCCACCGAGAGCTACTTTCCCGAATTTAAGCAGTCCACCCTCGAAATGGTGCGCGCCCAAGATGGCATCATCGGCTGGACGGGGCACACCAACGCGCTGCTCGGTGCCCTTGCGGCTCAGTATGAGGCTCCGGTAATAGTCCAGGGTTCGACCGCCGCAGAGTTTTCTGAGGCGATCGCCGCCTCTTAAACCCCTTTAATTGTCCTGTGCGACCTTGTCACTCTGTCAAATCGAGGGTTTTTGGGTTATCCCTTCTGGCAGACAACATCACTTGCCTTTAATCGTTAAGGTCTGTAACGAAAGCGTTGTTAGCCTAACCTTTTCAAAACTTCAGTTCAGCTTGAACTCAGGTTTTGTCGGAAAAGCACAGTGCAGAACCTTACACAGGAAGTCCCCATGACTAACTCAACTCTAGACGCGATTAAAGAGCCTCTACAACAGTTTGCAAACTTCGATGCTGACACCCAGCTAGCGCTGTTGTGGTACGGCTATTTAGACATCAAAGATCAGCTCAATCCTAACCCCGATAGCAAGGTAGAAGGAATGGGCCAAACCCTCTACGACCACATAGTCGTTCTGTCCAAAGATGACCAACTTCAGGCTCAGCGCGATATCGCCAACCGAGCTGATACCGACATCAGCAAACTGTATGGTGCCCTCAGCCCCTCGTCGAAGCTAGAGACTTGGCTACTACTAGCCCAGGGTATGGAGTCGGGCGAGATCATTAACGTCCCCAGCGACTACTCCTTGCCTGAGAACACCCAGGGGTTTGTTGACCAAATTAAAGCCTTGGACTTTGAACAGCGGATTACCTTTACCCGCGACGCGGTCACCGGTATGGGCGCGTAAAAAGTCACTCTCGGGTAGCAGCAGATGCCCTCAATGGGCACCGGCTAATGAACCCTTTGGGGCTAGTTATTACTAGTCTGATGAGCATCAAAAATTGAGATGCTTGTAGACGGGTTAAATAGGTTTTGACCAAGCAGCAATTAGCTTTGCGAGGTTCCACTATTGGCCGATCTGTACGTTTGAATTTGACAGAACAATAAACTCTAGGAGTTAGCCCGCTAGTGGTTGGCTCCTTTTTTATTGAGCAGTTTAGCTATTGATGTGAAAAGTTGTCAGACAATGCTCTAGAGTTAAGCACTACGGATCGCCTATTTGTTAGCCCCGAATTTGACGAGAGGTTCGACCGGTTGTCCCTACCGAGCATCCTGTTTTGAATAGGGTTTAAGTAAGATTCAGCATCACCCGTCTATCATGATCGTTTTGACAGGGATCAAGTGGTGAGTAATCAAAATTCTCCATTAATTCCCCAGTAGCTACGCTTTCCCAGTCTTTCTAAAAAGGTTTCGAACAGTTCGAAAAACGACCATTCTGTCCATAGGCAGAACGGCAAAGATTTTAACGAAACCATTGACAGGGGGGGATTCGACGCGATACACCATGGGGGCATAGGGCAATAATAGTTGACAGCATGCAAAGTTTGTTTAAGTTTCGGCGATATCTGCATCAGAAGAGGTGGACATGAATGCCAACTTGATCGTGTCCAACATTCTGAATCCTCCAGTGCTATTTTTCTTTTTGGGAATGATAGCTGTTTTAGTTAAATCTGATTTAGAAATTCCGCCGCCAATTCCAAAGCTGTTTTCTCTGTATTTGCTGTTGTCGATTGGGTTTAAAGGTGGGGTTGAGCTAACTAAGAGTGGTATCAACCAGCAGGTAGTTCTGACGATTTTGGCGGCGATCGTGATGGCCTGCGTCGTGCCGCTATACACATTTTTTATTCTACGGCTGAAGCTCGACACCTACGACTCAGCAGCGATCGCCGCCACCTACGGCTCGATCAGCGCCGTTACGTTCATTACGGCCAGCTCCTTCCTCACCGAGTTGGGCATGCCCTTCGACGGGTTTATGGTGGCCGCCCTAGCCCTAATGGAATCCCCCGCCATCATTGTCGGGCTGATTCTAGTGAACTTCTTCGCCAGGGACGAAGAGCGAGAATTTGTCTGGTCTGAGGTCCTGCGGGATGCCTTTCTAAACAGCTCAGTCTTTTTGTTGGTCGGCAGCTTAATCATCGGTGTGCTCACCGGAGAGCACGGTTGGGAAGTCTTGTCGCCCTTTACCCAGCAGATGTTCTACGGTGTGCTGACCTTCTTCTTGCTCGACATGGGCTTAGTCGCGGCCCGGCGCATTAAAGACTTGCAAAAAACCGGCTTGTTCCTAATTTCCTTTGCCATACTGATCCCAATACTGAATGCAGGCGTTGGATTGCTAATCGCCAGGGCGATCGATATGTCCCAAGGTAATGCCCTCCTATTTGCGGTGCTGTGTGCCAGCGCATCCTATATTGCGGTTCCAGCGGCCATGCGGCTAACGGTGCCCGAGGCCAACCCGAGCCTGTACGTTTCTACGGCTTTAGCGGTCACGTTTCCGTTCAACATTATTGTTGGAATTCCGCTTTATCTGTACGGCATTAACCTGTTGTGGAGCTAAGCCCATGCATCCTGTTAAAAAGATTGAGATTATTGCCAACTCCTTTGAGTTGGCCAAGATTTTAGACAGCCTGAAAAAATCAGGAGTTCATGGTCATGCGGTGATCCGCAACGTCGAAGGCGAGGGGCTGCGGGGCGGAAGCGAAGACCTCGACATGACTATGCTCGACAACGTCTACATCGTCGCGTTTTGCATGCCTGACGAAATCAAAACCGTAGCCGAGAACGTGCGGCCGCTGCTGAACAAATTTGGCGGCACCTGTTACATCTCCGATGTGATGGAAATTCGCTCCGTGAAATGTGTGGCGTCGCTGTAAGGAATTGAGTTATGGACCATAGCGATAGAGGTATCGATCGCCGCCGGGTACTGACTCTTGGCGGTGGATTGTTGGGGTTAGCGACGCTAGGGCCAGCAATCTGGCCGACAAAATCAGCGGCGGCAGCAACTTTAGCACCGTCATCCCTCAGCCCTGAAGAGGCGCTGCAGCGATTGATAGACGGCAACCAGCGGTTTACCGGGCACCACCTTGAACACCCCGACCAGTCGGAGGAGCGGGTGCTCGAGCTGACCCAGTCCCAGCATCCCTTTGCCACGGTGCTCAGCTGTGCCGACTCGCGGGTGGCAGCTGAGATCATCTTTGACCAGGGCCTGGGCGATATCTTTGATGTGCGAGTAGCGGGCAACATTGCCACGCCTGAGGTGGTGGGCAGCATTGAGTATGCTGTGGAGCTGCTAGAAACTCCGCTGCTGATGGTGCTGGGTCACGAGCGCTGTGGTGCAGTGACGGCAGCCGTGAAAAATGAACCGCTACCGGGAGATATCGGCACCTTTGTGCAGGCGATTTTGCCGGCGGTGAACCAGGTGAAGGGGCAGCCTGGGGATGCGGTGGACAACGCAGTGACGGCCAATGTGCGTTACCAAGTCGAGCAGGTTCTGATGTCGTCGCTGGTGCGCGATCGCCAGCGGTCAGGCCAGCTTCAAGTGGTCGGTGCCCGCTACGACCTCGATACTGGCACCGTCACCCTAGTCACCTAAGGCGTTTACCGCAGCCTCTCCAGCAGATGATCGCCCACCCGCAGGGCATTGGCAATCACCGTCAGCGCTACCCCCACGCTAGCGCTGGAGGGCATAAAGCTGCTGTCGACCACATAGAGGTTATCTAGCTCGTGGGCGCGGCAGTTAATGTCGAGTACGGAGTTGGTGGGGTCAGTGCCCATGCGGCAGGTGCCACACTGGTAGGCCATCACCGACTGGGGCACTTCGCCGCGCGGGTGCAGGCCCGATCGCGAGAACAGGCTGCTGTCTTTTTCGACCGACTTGAGCACGTCAAGCCAGCGGTAGACAAGGCGATCGTGGGCCTCGGCATTGTTGGCGGTAAACGCCACCGAGAGCTTGCCGTCCTTCACCGTCACCCGGTTTTTGGGGTCGGGTAGCACCTCGGTCATGGCCCACCAGGCGATCGATCGCGTCGCCAGCTGCTTGAGCCCAAAGTTGGGCAAGAACTTGGTAACCAGCGAAAGAACTGGCGGCGACTCGGCAAAAATCGCATCTTGCAGCACCCCGCCCATATTTTGAATGTGGCCCATGGGGTAGTCAACTTGGCTGTCGCCCCAGTAATAGTCGTTAATGCCCACAGAGCGCGGAAATTTTCCAGAGTTGGACTGGGCCGTGACCTGCACAATCGAACTCAGCTGAGTCTTCATCAAATTGCGACCCACCTGATCAGAGCTGTTTGCTAACCCGTTGGGGTGCTTCTCGTTGGCCGATTGCAGCAGCAGCGCCGCCGAATTCACTGCCCCGCAGGCCAGCACAACGATGTTGGCCATAAAGATATAGAGCTGTCCGTTGATCTCAGCCTGCACCGCCTTGACCGCTGTCCCTGCCGGGTTAGTGAGAATGCCGGTAACTTTAGCTGAGGTCTTGAGAGTAACGTTACCAAAATCTAAAGCTGGATTGACCCCAAACACCTCGGCATCCCCGGTCGGATCATCTTCCCGCAGCGACAGCGATATTGGCAGCGGGTAGGGGTGGCAGCCCTGTTTAGCAATGCCCTCTACCACGGGCTGAATGGTGGGGTCGTGGGCGATCGCCGGATAGGCAAAATCCCCACTGCGATGCGGTTCTGTCGGATCTAACCCGCCCTGACCATGCACCTGATACATCGCCTCAGCCTCACTGTAGTAAGGCTCAAAGTCGCTGTACTTAAAGCACCACTCGGGCGAAGTGCCGTCCTGATGGTTCACCGTTTCAAAATCTTTTTCGCGCATGCGCTGCAGAGCAGCCCCGTAGATCTTGGTATTGCCGCCGATCGCATACTTCATCTGCGGCGTGAAGGGTTCACCTTCGCCGTCATACCACTGCTCGGGGGCGTGGTAGCGCTGCTTCTGAAAGATATCCACATCGCTGATGTTTTGCTCTTCGAGAGGCATCGAGCCGCCCCGTTCCAGCAGCAGAATCCGCTTACCCGAGGTTGCGAGTTTACGGGCCAGAGTGCCGCCTCCCGCTCCGGTACCGACAATGATCACGTCGTAGTGCTGGTCGTCGATAATCATAAAAGAATTCTCACTAGGGGGCTAGGAAAATGGGCTGGCTTAAACCGATTGGGGGTTAGAGAAGGTTGAGAGGGTGCAGCACATCGCTGCTAAGCTACCGCAAATCCTGTGTAGGGTCTGACCGAAGGTTCTTGAAATCCGAGAACGATATCTGTTTCAGGTATTCCTGTCGCCACTAGTTCATTGGCAATGCCGTCTTCAGTACCATCGCGTTGTACCCAAACTTTGCCGTTGCGAATTTCGATATGAATCAGGCACCCGTGGTGGTGGCGTTGGCCGTTCCAGCCTTCAGAGAGAATAATGTATTGGTCGGTGTCCGCGTCAAAGGCAGCGAGATTGCGGACATCGACATTAGCGTAGGCAAGACGGGTGTATGGATTCAAAACCCTGCGAATAATCTGGCGATAGCTCTCTAAGGTATCCATCGAGTGATTACCTCTTGCTCAGGGTTAAACGATACGAGTTTTATAATGTTTCGCTCTAAGAGCATTTTGCCAATTTCTGCTTCAAACAAATCGAGATACACTGCTTCTCGAATCGCCAGGTACAGAGTTCGGTCTGGTTCGATGAGGCTCAAAGCATTTTCGTAAAGCACGAACTGACCTAAGGCATTTTCTAAATCACGGATTTCTGAAGGGCCAACGAAGCTCTTGACTTCAACAGCGATTTTATCTAAACCTTTCTCCGCCGCAAGCAATTTTTCGGCACCTAAGTCAATAAACAGATCCTTTTTACCTATGCGCAAACTCAGAGGATCCTGGGTAATTGTCCATCCATCCTTAATTAAGGCAGTTTTGACAGCATCATGGTAAATATCCTTGGCGGGCATAGTAACTTTTGCTAATGCAAATCTTGCTGGAAGCGATCCTGAGGTTCTCTAGAGAAATTGTAAGCAAACTAAAGCGGTCCAAAAGAACCTTGGGATTTGAGAGAACAACCTACTGCCAAACATAGATCAAGATGAACAGGATAATCCAGATCACATCGACGAAGTGCCAGAACAACGAGGTTGCCGCTACGCCAAACTCGCCCCCAGCATAGTTATTGGGCAAAAACGATCGCCCCAGCATAATCCCTTGCAAGAGCACGCCGGTCATCACGTGCAGGCCGTGGAAGCCAGTCAGCAGGTAGAAGGTGCCGCCAAACACACCGTCGGTAAAGCCGAAGGACAACCCCATCCACTCCACCGCCTGGCCGTAGAGAAAGAAGCTGCCCATAGCCATAGTCAGCAGCCAAAAGGCGCGAAAGCCCCAGAGGTTTTCTTTGCGCAAAAACCGCTCGGCGAAGTAAATCACAAAACTGCTCGACACCAGCACGATGGTATTGATCAGCGGTTCGCGCACCTCTAGCCCCTCAACGCCAGCCGGCAGCCAGTCGGTGAGATTGGTTTTGTAGACGATGTAGCCCACAAAAAAGCTCAAGAAAATCACGCTTTCTGATAACAGAAAGACGATGAAGCCAAACATGCGATGGTCTTCTTCTTCATGCTCGGCGGCGTGGGCACTGTGGGTATTGAGGGTGGGGTCGAGGTTAGCTGTGCTCACTGATCAACTCTCCAGCGGGATTGTTGGCAACTAAAGATTCGTCGGAGCCATAGCCGTAGGGGCCAGACACGACAATCGGAATTTCTTCAAAATTTTCGACCGGCGGCGGCGAGGAAACCAGCCATTCCAGACCGATCGCATTCCAAGGGTTAGCCGGGGCTCGCTTGCCCAGCACCCAAGAACTCACGATATTGAGAATAAAGGGCAGGGTCGAAACCCCCAGCAAAAAGCCGCCCAGGCTGGCGATCACGTTCCAGTAGGCAAACTCGGGGTCGTAGGAGGCCACCCGCCGGGGCATGCCCATCAGCCCTAGGGGGTGCATGGGGAAAAAGTTGAGGTTGACGCCAATAAAGGTGAGGGCAAAGTGCAGCTTGCCCAGCCCCTCGTAATACATGTGGCCCGTCATTTTAGGGAACCAGTGGTAGATGGCAGCGTAAATGCCCATCACCGTAGCGCCATAGATCACGTAGTGGAAATGGCCCACTACAAAGTAGGTGTTGTTGACGTGAATGTCGAAGGGCACCGCCCCCAGCATGACGCCGGTAATGCCCGCAAACAAAAAGCAGACTAAGCCGCCCAAGGCAAACAGCATGGGCGTGTCGAGCCGCAGCTTGCCGCCCCACACCGTGGCCACCCAGGCAAACACCTTCACCCCCGTGGGCACCGAAATCAGCATGGTGGAAAACATAAACAGCATCCGCATCCAGCTGGGGGTGCCGCTGGCAAACATGTGGTGCACCCACACCATGGCGCTGAGTATGGTGATGAGCACTGACGACACCACGACAAACCGATAGCCAAACAGGGGCTTGCGGGCGTAGACCGGAAAAATCTCCGAAAATGTGCCAAAGATCGGCAGAATAATGACGTAAACTGCCGGGTGGGAGTAGAACCAAAAGAAGTGCTGATAGAGCACCGGGTCGCCGCCCTTGGCCGGGTCAAAAAAGCTGGTGCCCGCCGTTAAATCTAGCAGCAGCATCACGGCCCCCGCTGTTAGGGAGGGCAGACCAAACAGCTGAATCATCTGGGCCGCCAGCACCGACCAGCAAAAGGCGGGCATTCTAAACCAGCCCATGCCTGGGGCCCGCATGCGAAAGATGGTGGTGACAATGTTGACCGCCCCCATAATCGACGACACCCCCGAGAGAGCCACCGCCAGCAGCCAAAGTACTTGGCCGTTGATCAGATTGCCGGTGGGATTTTGCAGGCTGACCGGGGGGTAGGCCCACCAGCCCGACTGCGACGGCCCGCCGGGGATAAAGAAACTGACCATCAGCAGAGTGCCAAACACCGGCACCAGCCAGAAGGCGGCGGCGTTGAGCCGGGGAAAGGCCATATCCCGCGCCCCAATCATTAAGGGCACCAGGTAGTTGGACAACCCGTTGAGCATCGGGAAGGTCCACATGAACAGCATGATGGTGCCGTGCATGGTGAACAGGGCGTTGTAGACGGTGCGATCGACCAGGTCGGCTTCAGGGGTAATTAGCTCCCCCCGCATGACCATGGCCAGCAGCCCGCCAATCAGGAAGAACACAAAGGCTGTGACCATGTACTGAATGCCGATCACCTTGTGGTCGGTGCTAAAGCTGAAAAACCGTCGCCAGTTGTTGGGAGCACCGGGAAACGGCTGATCGCTCTTGGCGGCGATCGCATCGAGCGACGCATTACTCATAGCTATCTTCCTCAGAGCTAGCAAAATTTACACGGGGGGGCGGAGCCGGTTCGACGGTTTTCCAGCCCGCACTGATGGGGCGATCGCCCAATTTAGTGAATTCGCGAAAGGCGCGATTGTCAGCCTCGGTGAGGGGCTGCTGGGCGGTGGTAGCCAGCCACTGCTGATAGGCCTCGGCCGACTCAACCACCACGATGCCCTGGTTGGCGGCAAAATAGGTGCCGCTGTAGTCAGAGTCGCGCAGTCGGTAGCGCCCCTCGCGGATGGGCATAAAACCAAAGTCGATGGTGCTGCCGGGAATCACATCCTGCTTGACGCGAAAGGCGGGCACGTAGAATCCGTGCAGCACGTCTTCGGAGATTAGCTTTAGCCTGGCCCGCTCGTTTACCGGCAGGTGCAGCTCGGTGCTGACGATGTTTTGGTCGGGGTAGTGAAACTCCCAAGCCCACTGGCGCACGTGGACTTCGATCGGGGTTTTCTCGGGCACAGCAGGCAGGGTTGCGGCCTCGGCGGAGGGCATCAGGCTCAGGCTGGGCACGTGGTTCATGTGCTCCATCGGGCCGAGAATGGCCATTTGGTTGTAGATCTGGTAGCTGTAGGTGGCAATCCAAATCACTAACCCCAGGGGAATCGTTGTCCAGAGAATTTCGACTAGCAGGTTGCCTTCGACTGGGGGGCCGTCGCTGATGTCGTACTTGTCCGCCCGCTGAAACAGCACCGAGTACAACAGCACGGCGGTGACCCCCAGAAAAATGAAGCTGCCAATGGTGGTCAAAAAGCCAAACAGGTCGTCGACCAGCAAGGCCTCAGCTGAGGCCTGGGGCGGCATCCAGAGATAGGCCTGGCGACCAACCCAAAGGCTGACTGCGGCATCGGCGATCACCAAGGCGACCAGCTGGGCAACGGTGCGAAAGGAAAGGCTACGGGGTTTTGTAGGTGTCGTAGGTGTCGTCATATCGCTGTGGTTCCTTTAGATCTGGTTGGGGTTGCCCCCCGATCGCAGCAGTTGATCGGCCGTGACATGCACCCCAAAGTCACCTCCTAGGTGAGCGCCCAGGGTGCCTTGGGCAAACATCAGCGCAAAGACAACTAGCCCTACCAATAGGTAGCTCCACTGCACCTGCCGAGCTCGGTCTTGCCGCCACAGATAGCGCTGAAACCCTCGCCATATGGTCATAGCTACAATCAGCGTCAGGATGAGCACGCCCCCCAAACCATGCCAAACCATGGTGTCTTTAATCCCCAGCCCCCAGGCGCTCACCCCAGGCACCGACATGTCGGCCAGCAAAATTTCGTAAAAGCCGGCGGCAACGGTAAAAAACGTGATGATGGCGGCGGCCACCATGTTGTACCAGCCCACATCAAACAAATTAGAACGGGTGGCCGGAATTGCCAAAAACTTAAACACCCGCTTTTCTAGAGGAAACAGCGCCCCCACAATATCAAAGCCAATCGCCACAATAAACAGACCCAGCGTCAAATGCACCAGGTTGGGGTGAATAGGGATGGCGTACGGCAGGTTGTTAGCTCCTGACTTAGCCACTAAAGACCAAACAATCACAGTAGACCTCCCCGGGTGGCTTCTACTAAGGGCGCGCTGTGCAGCCCATAAACCCAAACCAGCTTGTCACCCAAATAGACCTGAAAGAGCACAATCCCCGTCAGTATGACGTTCAAGCCTAGGTAGGGTATGGGTAGCTGGTCGGGAGTGCGAATGCGAATAATGTAGCGCCAGCCGGTCAGGACCGCAATGATGCCCGAAAGTGACCAGCCGATCAGGGTGTGTAGGTTTAGGTCGTTGACGGCGGCGGCGTAGGGTTCTGCTAGACCGGCTTCGATTTGGCCAAAAATAATGGCGATAAAGATAGACACGGTGGCAAATACCATATTCCACCAGCCCACTTCAAATAGGCGGGTGTTTTTGGTTAAGTAGCCCACCAGATCGCAGAGGACAGCAAACAGCACCATCGCAATCACGAAGTGCACCACGATTGGGTGAATGGTGTCGGGGTAGGGCAGGTTGTGGTCGTTGAGAGGGGGCAGGTACTCAAACACTGGGCTTTCCTTGGGGGGTAGGGGGCCTGAGCAACGAGGGGAACAACACGGTTAGAGTTTAGCGTCTGGGCAACTTTTGTGCTGGCCGCAGGTTGAGCATAACAAGCTGCTCTCTACAGGGTAGGTATCAGAGCTATCAATAGCTAGGGGCATGTTAGATGTGGGCAGATTCTCTCACTGGTGAGGCAGGAATCAGCTGTATTTTTATGAAATGTTAGTTTCTGTCGAGAGAATTTTGTTCTGCTTGTTGGTAGAGCAGGGGAGAGGGCGAAATGTTACTTGGGGAGGAGGTGGGGTAGGTGCGATCGCCCTTCTGTAGGGGCAAACGGCATTTGCCCAGTGGAACATCTGTTGTACTAAATGAGGGACTCACTGCGAGACGGGGCTGCGCGGCGCACAATTTTGGTCAAAAGCCAGATCTACCGCTGGGGCCATTTCGCAGGCCCCAGACCCCCGTCGAGCAGGACGTTCCGTCGTCCTGCACCTCACGGAAAGGATTAGCCGAGCATCGGTTTAAACTTCTGTTTTGCGAATGAGTCTGTAGGTTGACTGCGATCGGCCTCACATCACATCCTCACCTTCCCCACGTCCCTACTCATTCATGGTCTTATAAGTTGCCACTGCCGAGGGTGAAATGCGGTTTAGGTAACGGAAGATCCAGTATTTGAAGATGGTGTCGAGGATGACTGGGAAGGTGGCAATAAATAGGAAGATGAAGTCGCGGTTGGCGGGTAGGCCGAGGTGGCGCGAGAGCCCTTCTAGGATAATTTCCCAGCCGTGGGGCGAGTGGAATCCGACAAAGGTGTCGGTAAAGAGAATGATGATGAATGCTTTGGCGCTGTCGCTGAGGCCGTAGACGATCTCATCCATGAAGGATTTGATGTTAGCTACGTCCTGCTGGCGGTAAATCAGCAGGAGGGCAAAGGCGATCGCGGCCAAGATGTCAGAAAACACGTTTTTGACGGCGCTGGCGCTGCGATCGCGGTAATCTTCCTCGACTTCGGCGGCTTTGGCGCGGACTCGCTCTTCAATATTTAGCTCAGACAGGGCTGGGACTTTGCCAATTAGCACCTCAAAGCGTAGACGCTCCTCAAACTGCTGAAGCTCGTGGAGGGCTTCTTCTTCCATTTCAAGATTGAGAAAGACTTCGATTTCTTCGCCTCCGGCCCGCACCCGATCGACGATCGGCCCAACGATAAAGGCTTTGGTAAACTGCTGGGTCAGCAGCGGCACAATCACCAGCAGCAGCACAAACCGAATGGCGGCAGTGGTTTTGGCTTTAGAGTTGCGGAACTCCTTGACTACTTCTTGCTCGGCGTTGGGGTTGAGGTCTTGGCGAATGCGATCGACGGTGCGGAGAATGGATCGGGGCAGCACGTTGACCCGGTCGGAGAGGCCCGCCGCCCTAGTGCCGTCTTGGAGAGGCAGGTTGACGGCAGCCGCCCCGTTTTGGCCGGTTAACGGCTGCCCTTCCCGCGCCTGGTCAGTTCGCGATCGCAGCACCTGACTCGAAGGAGCAGGCTCTAGGCTGCCGCTGCCTCCGTTAGTGAGGGTGATTACCCGCTCGGGGTTAGTGTCGAGGTTGGCGTAGCGGACCAGCACCTCGTCAATTAGCTGGAGCTTGCGAAAAACCATAGCCTGTTGGTCAACCACGCTGACGGCCAGGTCATCGCCCCCAGCTGCAGGCAGCTGTATCTCTGTCACCCTGGGGTCGGTGACCTGCACAATCGAGCGGCTAGCTCGAAACACGGCCATGCGCATTTTGATCAGATTCAGGTATTTTTTTAGCTCGCTTTGAAAGTAGGCGATCGCGCTGTCGCCGTAGCTGCCGTAGCGGGGAGAGATGGGGTTGCCGCCAAAGTACTCGCGCTCGATCGCCTCAATCATCTGAGCGGCTTCATAGGACTGGTTGAGAGCACGCTCGGGGGTGCGAGAAACCCACCGCTGGGCGCTGCGAAAAAAGCCTGAGTTCTGCATTGGGTTGGGTGCTGGCGCTGAGATGTCCAGATCCTACTACAGTCGGTTGGGACCAGGGGGCGAGTGATGGTAGACGGGGCGGCCTACAGATTGATTAATTCGTGCCGTTAGCGCGACCCAGGGCGCTAGTTGATTTCAAATCGCCAAGTCAGAAAAATCACGATCTACTGCGGTCAGATTAGTGTGAATACCGCTGCGGCGAATGCCGCCCGTTTGAATATCAAACCCGACGATTTCGCCACCGAGTTCAGGCACAACCCGACAAGCGTAAAGCCCCTGGGTTTCTGGGGCCAGCACCCGGATGGTTTGGCTGGCTAGGGGCAGCGGGATGCGATGGCCTTGGGCCGGTCTTTGACCATCGCGCCCCTGCGTCCAAAGTTGGGGAATCGTAATGCCCTGGAAGCCCCCTACTCCACCGGTCACAGGTGAAAAATCGTATTTTGCCCAGCACGAGAACACCAGCTCATAATTACCTTCAGCCTGTTGATAGAGCTGTGGAACTTCCATTTCAGAGTAGTCGCCAGGTTCTAATAGGGGCGATCGATATTGCCATTCGCTGTCGCCACGCACGGCTTGGGCAAAGTTGTCGTCGGCAACTTGCAACAAGGCAATGACGCCACGCTTGCCGGCCGGACCATTTAACGCCTTAGCTGACGCCAGCATAAAGATTTGGTAGCTGGCTCGGTGCCGAAACAAAAATGGATCTCGCCAGGCGTGAATGGTTAGATCGTCGACAACACCTCGGGTTTGATAAAAATGTTTCGGCTTTAGCTGGCTGTCAAAGAAATGCCACCGATTAGAGAACAAATCGCTAGTGTAGGCCACGCCTATGCTTTGGGTCATGCCGTCGTCTTGATGGCGATCTCGCGATGTGAAAAACATGAGATAGCTGTTTTGAGCTTTGATAATATCGCCGCTCCAGATGCACGTATTTGCCCAGTGCCTTGGGAGAGGTTTGAGCACGTCGAAACTACTCTCATCACCCCAGTCAATTGCGACAAAATCTGGAGTGGTGGCATGGCCAACGCAGGTGGCGTAGTGGTGCTGCTCCGATGAGACTAAGGCGCGATCGGCATTCAAGTAAAAAACATGAAAGAGTTTTGCTGCTGGGTCAAAGTGATACCAAAAATCCCACACATGGCGACTGGGATGCTGCATTGAAAAGGGCATTTTGCCACCTGTGGAAACGTCGCGTAAACCCCTACCTAAAATACCGTAGAATCCTCTCCTAGCTTTGCTTTCAGCGATTCTGAAAAATCTTTATGATAGGGATATAGCGGTAATAGACGTAATACGCAGTATGAAGATTCAATCATCGGTATTGGTACACTTAGGTTTTGGTAAATATGTGCGATCGGATCAGGTGACATCGCTACAGCCGGTTGAGGAGGAGCGCGGCCCAGGGCGGCGAACGTTTGTGTATTTAGAAGGGCACACTGACCCCGTTGTAGCCTCGCGGGCGGAAGATACGATTGTGCGCGATTTAGTGCAGGAGCCACGTGAGGTTATTCAGTCGCGGCAGCAGCAGGAAATTTTGACTGACCTGTTGGAGGATTTGTCGAAGGTTAACTCGACGGTGCGCCGCATCAGCCGCGACGAAGGCGGTCTAGATCTCGATCAGCTAGAGCGCCGCATCCACCGCGTGTTGGAAGCGTAGCTATAGCGATTTCATGTTTGTCAGATAGGCTCAGTGATCCTCCCCAGCCCTCTTTTAGGAGGGCTGGTAGAGTGTAGTTTGTTACGAATAGGTCGTTATGCCGTGGCCGTATGTAATTGATCAGCAAGCTTGGCAATTTGGTCGCCCATGGCGAGCTGTTTAAGCCAAGACGTGGGTATGCCCGATTCTCCGTAATAGGCTCCTGCTACTTGACCACAAATAGCGGCTGTTGTGTCGGCATCATCGCCAAGATTGATCGCCGCAAGAATGGCCTGTTCGTAATTTTCCGTTGTCCAAAAACACCACAGTGCTGCTTCTAGGCTATTCACGACATATCCTGTGCCCCGAATCTCATCGATTCGCTTGTTTTGATACGTTCCATCGGCAATGGATTGAATGGCGGGAGATGGAATTGTCTCTAGGTTGTCCAAGAGGATTTCGGTTTTGTTAGCGCCTGAGAGCGCTCGGAACAGCACATTTCCAAACAGCCGACTGGCATCAATACATTCTGGTGCCCCATGGGTTGTGCGAGAACTCTCGCCTGAAAACTGGATGGCGCGATCGCGATCGGGAAAATAAAACATGGGGATAGGGGCAAGTCTCATTAGGCAACCATTGCCAGCAGAGCGTGCATGGGTAGAACCGCTGAACGGATTGCCGGAAGTTTTGTATTGAGACAGCGCTTGATTGACGGTGTTGCCAATATCAAAACAGTCGCCGGTGCTGCTGAGATAACCGTCGTCGCGCCAATCACAGTAGCGGTTCATTTGATCTGTGGCATCGAAGGCACCGACCTCGACCAGGCTGGTGGCCAGGCACAGGGCCATAGAGGTATCGTCGGTCCACTGACCGGGCTTGAGGTTGAAAGGGCCACCGCCAACCATGTCTGTTACAGGCGGAAATGACCCGCGACGCTGAAATTCGACCGTGGTGCCGACGGCGTCACCGATAGCTAGCCCTAACAGACAGCCTCGAAATCGCTCTGATGAACTCAATTGTGGGGTAACCCAGCGGGCCTGGCTGTCACTCATATTTTTCGCCGCTGAGAATGAAGATCGGGTCTACCGCCGTAAACACCTGGTAGTTGCCCTTGGTCTCTAGCCGGTTGACGGCGGGTTGGGCGGCTTCAATATTGCGTACCCGCAGGTGGGCAAAGGTCTCAGACACCACGTACAGAGTTTCGAGGTTGCCCGCTGTCACCACTACTCGCCCCAGCGACGGCAGGTAGTCCCAGGCGGTCAGCAGAATCTCTTTGAGGTTGCGCCCGCCTTCGACAAAAATGCAGTCGGGGTGGTGGGGCAGCTCGCTCAGGCAGCCGGGGGCGCTGCCCTGAATGACTTGAATGTTGGAGAGGCCGAAGCGATCGCAGTTGTGCCGAATCAAATCGGCCACATCCTCATCGCGCTCAACCGCCACCACCTTGCCGCCGGGAATCATCAGTGCCGCTTCGATCGCCAGGGTACCGGTGCCTGCGCCAATATCCCACAGTACATCCTTGGGCTTAAGCCGCAGGTAGCCCAGCAGCAGCAGCCGCACCTCCCGACAGCTGAGGGGAATGCCGGGCAGCTGCTCGAACAGGTGGTCAGGAATGCCGGGGGTGGCGTAGGGCCAGAGTTTCGCCATAGAATTGCCGGGAGTAGGGCTGGTTCTATTCTAGGTTGAGTGCCCAGAGCGGACGATGTACTCCAACCTTCCCGACTGCGAAGGGCTGCTCCAGCATCATGATTTTGGTCAATATCATCATAATCAGTTCTTCACCATGAAAGATTCAGAAATACTGCGATTGAACGAATCTGCTCTTCGACTAAACAATAGTCATTTTGATTGGCAGACCGCCTTAGAAAACGCAGAATCCGATGCTGCCGTAGGGATTCGCCACGCTGCATTATCTGGCGATGCCGCCTGTCGTATTCATGTGGCCGCCATTCCTCATCACGTTGGCTGCCACTTCCACAAAATTGGCGATGAAACCTACGAAATTGTTCAAGGCATGGGCACCTTGCATTTTGGCGAAGTAACCTCTACCAATGGCGTACACAGCGTCAACTGGGAGCCTCCGTTCAACGTTTCTACTGGCGATCGCTTTGTCATCCCAGAAGGCTACGCCCATCAGCTCCAAAAGCGCGGTAGCGAAGCCCTCTCCATCCTCTTTGCCTGCCCCGACTCTCACTTAGATGACGAAGGCGATCGCCATCACTTAGCAGATTCCCCCAATTTGTAGGGTTGCCCCGACCAAGCATTTCACATAGCCATACAGAGGTTTATCGATGTGCTAGCCGAACCGTAACTCAATGCCAGAGCCGTATGGTTAACACTTCGGTTCACCCACCCCACCCCGGCTCTCTCACCGATTTGGCTACTGCATGAAACGCTTCTACCACCACGAATTTGTTGTGCCGATGGAGGTTGTGGACGGCAACGGCCATGTCAACAACGTCGCCTACGTGCAGTGGATGCAGGACATCGCGATCGCCCACGCCACCAGCGTCGGTTGCACCGCTGAGACTCAAGTTCTGGGGGCCACCTGGGTAGCAAGGTCGCACCAAATCACCTACCTGCGCCCGGCCTTTGGGGGCGATCGCCTGCGCCTCACCACCTGGATCACTACCCTGCGCAAAGCCCGCAGCACCCGCCAGTACAAATTTTTGCGCCTCAGCGACGACACCGTGCTGGCCACCGGCGCGACCGAATGGGTGTTTGTCGATGCCGTGAGCCATCGCCCCCGCACCATTCCCGCCTCGGTATCAGGCTGCTTTGAACTAGTGCCCGCAACAGAAGATCTCTAAATCTAAACGTATGACTACCGTAGCCGCTGTTTGAGCCAAAAATCGAGCAGCGGTAGCGCAATTCGGTAGCCAAACTGAGGGCCATAGATCAAGCCCTTTTGCTCCAGGCTGGTGAGTGCTCCCTGCAAGCCGCCACCCCGCGAGAGCTGATGTTTCTTGATATAGGCGTTGGACTGGGGACTGTCGGTGGGGTCGAGGGCCAGGCTTTCGAGCACACGGGCCTGGGTGGGGGGCAGCAGCAGCAGCAGGGCTTCAAAGACAACCGCCATATCCTGCGCCAGGCCCAGCATGGTGCTGTGCACCTGGTGCGACTGAATTAGCTCTGGGGTAGGTGAGGCGATCGCATTGCAGTTTAGCCACAGGCGCTGGGCCAGGGTAATGGCATCTTTCATGTGGCCCTGCGCGTAGCTGAGAAATAGCTCTAGGGCCTGGCTGTCAGGATCAAACTTGAGGCCTGCCGTGGCCATAGTACTAATCACCCAGGGTTGCAGGTCGCGATCGCTGAGGGGCGTTAGCGATATCACCGGCAGCTGGCTAGCGGTCATCCAGGGTTCGGCCACCGTGGCCACCAGGGCGTAGCTCACCCGGCTCTGGCACTCAATCTCCCGGCGCAGATGACTTTCCCACTTACCCTGACGATCCCATGAGCGAATGTGCGGAAAGTTGTGAAACACAATGACCACCTGGCAGTTTAGCCACTCTGCCAGGTGCTGCGGTAGCGCCAGCAACCCTTCAAACAGAGACCACTCTTTACCAGGAGTTTTAGGCCAGACCAGCTGCGCCTGGGGGGCCAGGCTCTGATCAAGGGTCAGCGGCTGCTCTAGGCTCCACTGCTGAATTTTGGCGATTTCTTCCGGTGCCCCAAAGGTGTTGATCAAGCCATCAGCTAAAAAGCGGAGAAACTGGCCCGCATTGCGGCAGCGCAGAAAGTCAATTTCTAGACAGCGAGCACCGACCTGCTGGGCTGCATTCCAAATCAGCGTGCGCCGCCCAATGCCCGGCACACCGGTAATGACAAAATCACTATCCTGGCGGAGCAGGGTGCAGACCTGCTGCATCTCGTTTTCACGAAAAATTAGCGACTGGGGCACAACGGGACTAAGCATTAAATTTTGCGTCTGCACTATTTTTTGGTGCTATAAAGTTTATCTATGCACTATTTAATAGTGGCATCCACGCTCTGGAGGTTAAATAGCACCTGTGGTTCACAGTACACGTTCTAGCTCTGATGTGGGCGATCTGCCGCGCCCCGCGTCTAACCAATGGCACACCCTCAGCCCCGAGCGGGCGATCGCG
This sequence comes from Leptolyngbya sp. FACHB-60, assembly GCF_014695775.1. Classification (GTDB taxonomy): domain Bacteria; phylum Cyanobacteriota; class Cyanobacteriia; order Phormidesmidales; family Phormidesmidaceae; genus Nodosilinea. Next base: position 37,604 of record NZ_JACJOX010000023.1, read on the forward strand.
CTGTTAGAGAGCAGCCTCGAGGGGCTTAGCCCCAGCGAAGCCGAGCACCGCCAGCAGGTCTACGGCCCCAACGAGCTTCAGGAGGGGGCCACCCGCAGCCCCTGGGAAATTTTGTGGGATCAGTTCAAAAACATCATGCTGCTGATGTTGATCGCCGTGGCCCTGGTGTCGCTGGTGCTCGATCTGCGCGAGGGCGGCTTTCCTAAAGATGCGATCGCGATTTTTGCCATTGTGATACTCAACGGCGTTTTGGGCTACCTGCAAGAGAGTAAAGCCGAAAAAGCCCTGGCTGCCCTCAAGAACATGACCTCCCCCCGGGTGCGCACCGTTCGCCAGGGCCAGGAACAAGAAATTGACGCCAAAGCCCTGGTGCCGGGCGATGTGGTGCTGCTAGAGGCGGGGGTGCAGGTGCCCGCCGATGGTCGTCTGCTCAGTGCCGCCAATTTGCAGGTGCGCGAAGCCGCCCTGACTGGCGAAGCCGAGGCGGTGATCAAGCAGCCTGAGCTGCTTTTAGAGGAAGAGTCTGCCCTGGGCGATCGCCTCAACCTGGTCTACCAAGGCACCGAGGTTCTCCAAGGACGCGGCACCGTGCTGGTCACCCAAACAGGGATGACCACCGAGCTGGGCCGCATCGCCACCCTGATTCAGTCGGTGGAAACTGAGCCTACGCCCCTCCAGCAGCGCATGGCGCAATTGGGCAATGTGCTAGTGACGGGGTCACTGGTGCTGGTTGCCCTAGTGGTGGTGGCCGGGTTGCTGCGCACGGGCGACCTCAGCCTGTTCGATGAGCTGCTAGAAGTCTCCCTCAGCATGGCGGTCGCCGTAGTGCCAGAAGGTCTACCCGCCGTCATCACCGTTACCTTGGCCTTGGGTACCCAGCGCATGGTGCGCCGCCACGCCCTAATTCGCAAACTACCGGCGGTAGAAACCCTGGGCTCGGTCACCACCATCTGCTCTGACAAAACCGGCACCCTGACCCAAAACAAAATGGTGGTGCAGCAGGTCAAGACCGTGGCTCACCAGTACGAGGTCACAGGCGAAGGCTACGCTCCGGTAGGCAACCTTTTAGAGAATGGGGCAGCGATCGCCCCCCAGTCCGACTCCGCTCTCCAGGCATTGCTAATGGCCTGCGCCCTGTGCAACGACGCTACCCTCAACCAGTCCGGCAGCATTTGGACCCTGCTGGGCGATCCCACCGAGGGAGCCCTGTTGGCCGTGGCAGGCAAAGGGGGCTTTGATCAAGCGAAACTGGGTCAACAGAGTGATCGCATTGGCGAAGTGTCCTTTACCTCAGAGCGCAAGCGCATGAGCGTCGTGGTGCAGGCCCATAGCGATGCCGTCTGGCCCCTGCCTCCCCAGGTGATGTTCACCAAAGGCTCCGCCGAACTGGTGCTAGAGCGCTGTGGCACTAGCCAAGGCGAGGGGCAGCCTGTGCTGCTCACCGAGGCTCAGCGGCAGGCTATTTTGGCCCACAACGACGCTATGGCCTCCAGTGGCTTGCGGGTGCTGGGCTTTGCCATGAAGCCGACAAACGTCGTAGCTAATCCCAACGCCAACCTAGAGCCCGAGGAGCAAAACCTGATCTGGCTGGGCCTCGTGGGCATGCTAGATGCCCCACGGCCTGAAGTGCGTGCCGCCGTGGTCGACTGTCGGCGGGCCGGCATTCGACCGGTGATGATTACGGGTGATCACCCGCTGACCGCTAAGGCGATCGCTGAAACCCTCGGCATTGCCCAACCCGGCGACACCATTATGACCGGGCGCGAGCTGAGCCACCTTTCCCCAGAGGAACTGGAGCGCACCGTTCCCCACGTCAGCGTCTACGCCCGCGTGGCCCCCGAGCACAAGCTTCGCATCGTGCAGGCGCTGCAAAAACAGGGCGAATTTGTCGCTATGACGGGCGACGGCGTCAACGATGCCCCTGCCCTCAAGCAGGCCGACATCGGCATTGCCATGGGCATTACCGGCACCGACGTCAGCAAAGAAGCCAGCGACATGGTGCTGCTCGACGACAACTTTGCCACGATTGTCGCCGCCACCGAAGAAGGCCGCGTGGTCTACGACAACATTCGCCGCTTTATTAAATACATTCTGGGCAGCAACATTGGCGAAGTGCTCACTATTGCCGCTGCCCCCATCATGGGCCTGGGTGGCGTGCCGCTCTCGCCCCTGCAAATTCTGTGGATGAACCTAGTCACCGACGGCGTGCCTGCCCTGGCCCTGGCCATGGAACCTGCCGAACCCGACGTGATGGAACGGCCGCCCCACAATCCGCGAGAAAGCATCTTTGCTCGCGGCCTTGGGTCATACATGGTGCGGGTGGGCATCGTGCTAGCGGTGCTGACGATTGGTCTGATGGGCTGGGCCTACCGCTATACCACGGCCCCTGGTTATCCCGGTCATCCTGACACCTGGAAGACGATGGTCTTCACCACCCTCTGCCTAGCCCAAATGGGTCATGCCCTCGCGGCCCGCTCAGACACACGCTTAACAGTTCAGCTCAATCCTTTGTCGAATCCTTACATCTGGGGTGCGGTTTTACTCACCACCGGCCTGCAAGTGTTGTTACTGTACGTTCCAGTCCTGGCGCAATTTTTTGGACTTCATCCCTTGTCAGCCGCAGAACTGGCGATTTGCTTTGGATTTAGTGCCCTGATGTTTGCCTGGCTAGAAATCGAGAAACTGGTGATTCAACTGGCGCTACGGCGCAAGCGGCCGGGTCTGCCCAATGGGTCTAAACATGTGCTTTAATCCCACCCAATTTCCTCACCCCTATGGATTCTGACTCTCCTCAACCCCGCTTTTCTCAGGAAATCAAGGCCTTGCTAGAGCGCATAGCCGAGCAGCCGCTGACCCTCTCCCACGTGCTCAACGAAACCGCTGAGCGGGGCTTTTCTCTGGTCATTGGGCTACTGGTGCTACCGTTTTTGTTCCCGATGCCACCGGGGTTCACTACCATTTTGGGGTCGGCCTGTCTGCTGCTGTCGCTGCAGATGGCAGTGGGGCGGCGATCGCCCTGGCTACCCCGGCGAGTGGCCAAGTTTCAGTTTCCGTCGGTGCTGGCCAAAACGGTGCTGAGCAACCTCAAGCGGGTGACCCGCCTCACCGAGCGGTTTGTGCGGCCCCGCCTGCCGGGGCTAGCAAACAACCCTTCGGTCTGGCACATTAACGGTGTCTGCATCAGCTGGCTGACGCTGCTGCTGATGAGCCCGATCCCCATGACCAATCCCATCCCCACGGTTGGCATTTTGATCTTTGTGGTGGCCACCCTCGAAGCCGATGGGGTGATGATGATTTTGGGTTACGTGGCCACAGGGTTGATCACCAGTACGTTTGGTCTGGCGGGCTATTTGCTGTGGCGATCGCCCGAACTGCTTCAAAACTGGTTCCAACGATAGGATAGCGGTGGCTTTAACTTCGTTTAGCTGCCGACTGCCATAGGCCTCATGCTAAATCCTTCTTGGGTACGCCCGATTCAGAAGGGCGAATGCGATAGAGCCTCTGGCTCGGCTATGCCTACGTCCCTACGGTTTGGCCTTTTGGGAATCAGGATTATGTAATTCGGATTTGGTATCACACAAAAAAGCCCTTTGGTAACCAAAGGGCTTTTTTACAGCGTGTGTGGGTCAAAAAGCAGTCTAAATCAGCTTCAAATCAGGGTACTGGGCAATCAGCTCATCGCCGCTGAGGGTTTCCCCCGACTGCTGAGGTGTCCAGAGGACTTCCACAGCCAGTAGGTTTTCGCCGGAGACCGCACCAATCTGGCTAAGAGCCTGGCGTAGGTCAGCAGAGGAGTAAATATCAGGCAGATCGAGCTTACCTTGGGTTGCCACAACCACCGTAGCGAGAATGTATTCGCCAGGAGCCTGGTCGGTATCGCCCGTCAGCAGAGCCTTAGGCTCGGCTTGAGTGAGCTGGTTGTTAACGTTAGACAGAGTTTCGGCGCTAAACCGGCTGCGGGCCGAGAGGGTATAGCGGTTAAACTCTTGCTCAGCATTGAGCAGGCGAGTCTGCTTGTCTTCGCTAGTGGCGTAGGCCCAATAGTCGGGGTGGCGCAGCAGGGCCAGAGTAGTTTCTTGCAACAGCTTAGCTAGCCCTTGAGACGAGCCAGTGTCAGCAGTAGCCGCCAGGCGGTTAAGGTCATCCTGCAATTCACGAGCTTGGGCAAGTAGGCCGACCTGGAGTTTTGCTATGGCTACCGGCGGGTTGTTGCCGCCAACAGGAGCGTCGTAGTCGTCCTCAGAGGTCGCACCCCGCAGGCCGCGTACCACCACATTAGCGATCGAAATGAAGATCAGCAGAGTAAACAACCCTCCAAATCCGCCGCCAATGCCAATGAAGGGAAACAAGAAGGGCATGCCAAAACCACCGCCAGGGTAGTAGCCGCCGCCACCACCAGGGGCATAGCTACGTGGGCTGGGGCTCATGCGCGGAGCCGGAGCGCGGAAGCTTCCGCCTCCCATGCGCCCGCCCGCTGCGGCCCAGGCACCATCGGCGGTGCCAAACACCAAAACCACGGCCAAGACCACGGCCATCAGCGGCTTCAAAAATGGCTTAAGGCGTTGAAAAAGTTGTTTAACCATCGCGTAAAACCGGAGTGCTTTATGTCTTTAATGTAACGCGAACTGCTACTGCTGCCTGTTAAAAACAGGGCAAACTAACGGCGGAAACCCGTACCTAAAGCCCCTAACCGCCCCCAACAATGGTGACGATTTCTAGCCTGTCGTTAGGGTGCAGGTGAGTAGTTTCCCACAGCTGACGATGGAGAATCTCGCCGTTATACTCCACCGCTACCAGGCGAGGATTCATACCTAATGACTCTAAAAAATTGGGCAGCAGCGTACCAGGCGCGCAGGGCTGAGATTCGCCGTTAACGAGGAGATAGAAGTTGTCGGTGGTGGGGTCGGGCATCGTGAAAGTTGGGTATCGGGTGTAGGGTTCAGGGTGTAGGGTTTAAGGACTTGTAGCAACCTTAGACCCTATACCTTGCACCTCAACCCCATTATCTAGAACGGCCAATCAGCTTGGTAGCGGGTTAACTGACGGGGGCGGCGACGGTGTGAAAGGTGTGGCGGTGGTTAGTTTGGGCCGCAAAGTATTGGGCAATCAGCGTGGGGTTTTCGGCTTCGATAATGGCTCGTACGATCGCCACGCGTTCAGCTCCAGCTTGCAACACGTCGCTCAAGTTTTCGGTATTGATGCCGCCGATCGCATACCAGGGCACGGTGGCGTGCTCGGCGGCGTAGCGCACGTAGTCGAGGCCAGCGGCGGCTTTGTCGGGCTTTGTTGGGGTGCTATATACGGGGCCAACGCCGATGTAGTCGGCTCCTTCAGCGATCGCGCGCTGCATTTCGTCGGGGTTGGTGGTCGAGCGACCAATAATGCGCTGACTGCCCAACAGCTGGCGGGCCGTGACGACGGGCAAGTCGGTCTGGCCCAGGTGCACGCCATCGGCGTCAACAGCCAGGGCCAGGTCAATGCGATCGTTGACTAAAAACAGCGCGCCGTAGCGGTGGCACAGATCTTTAAGCTGTTGGGCCAAACCGAGCCGCAGGTAGTCGTCGGTGTGTTTGTCGCGGTACTGCACCAGAGCAACGCCGCCTTGCAGGGCGGCTTCGACGATGGGCAGCAGACGATCGCAAGGTGATGTCACTAGGTAAGTCAACCCCTGGCGCAGTCGCTGAAGCCGATGCCCACCAAGAATTTCGCTCTCTAGCGTGTAAACCTGATAGCGCATAGCCTTAGACCCTGCTGCCAGGTCATCACGGTAAAGCTTGCCGTATTCTTCTAACGCCCGCAGAGCCTCTTGCACTCGGCAAAAGTTGGCTTGGAGCACCGCTGTGACGCTAGTGCGCTCGGCCTCCTGGGGGTGGGTGAGGGCAGTGCCGGGGTCGCCGGGGGTATCGCGACACAGGCGTAGCTCAGGGGCGTGCCACTGGGCCAGGGTTTGCCGCAGATGCTTAAGCTGCTCAGTTTGAGCTGAGTTGTTTAACCCAAAACGACACCATTCTTCGATGATGCGCAGCCCTTCGCGGGCGCGATCGAGATTGGCATCGAGAATGCGGTAAACGGCGGTATCAGCATGGGTGGATAGCACTGGCAGCCCGGTCAACTCCGGCATGGAAACACTGGGGGCAAAGAACCTCCACATCCTACCAGGGAAGGGCCGGGCGAAGGCGCTACTTCTGGGGCTGAAAAATATCGTGAATACCTTCCACCGCCGGGTCAGAACGCCAGACGTCGAAAGCCTTCCAGGCCACAAATCCAAAGGTAAGCAGCGCCAAAATAGTTACTAACGCTGAGAAAAGCCGAGTAATCGGAGTACTAGTATCGAGGCGCATAAACCACTCCCTGAAAAACAACGAAGAGCAGAAAGAGGTAGAGTATCGGTGCAATATCCTGCCCTAGCAGGATCCCTATACCTACTTATATACCCTGTAGATTGCATTTTCATAACGCCTGCCTAGAAAAAAGCTCAGCCCAGGGAAGTTTAGCCCCACAACTTAAGGTTTTTCGGCGGGAGAAACGCGCTTTTTGAGCGAGTCGAAGCGGCGGCGAGCGGTGGAATTTTTGGGTTCTAGGGCCAATGCAGTTTCGTACATCTCTAGGGCCTGGGTGGTGAGCTGCTTGCGCTCGTAGCTGTGGCCTAGGTTATTGAGGGCGGTGACATACTCAGGCGAAATCTTGAGCGCTTCTTTGTAGTTGCGAATGGCCAGGTCGTACTGGTCTTGGGCAAAGTAAGAGTAGCCCAAGGCGTTATAGACCACGGCGGCGTTTTCGGCTTCGTCGTTGCCCAGCTGCTTGATAGCCTGCTGGAGGTAGAGGGCGGCCTGGGTATAGAGCTTTTTGTCGAGCAAGAGACTACCCAGCTCGTAATATTCCTGAGCGGTGCCCTTTTCTTTGGTTAACCGTGACTGAAGTCGCCCCAGAGTGCTTTCGATGCGGCGGGTCTTGATTACCTGGCGCACCACAAAAAAGGCGGCAACGCTCAGCAACGCCAGCAGAATACCCAGATAAATAAGGAGCAGGTTGCTGTTTTCCATGCGGTCTTGATCTGCACTTGAGAACTAACCTATCTTGCCATGGCTAGGGCAACCCCCAGAAGGTAGTCCGTTCTTCTAGCCAACCGCTTTGATGCCAATCAATGACGGTCTGATTAATCAAGGTACGTAACTCGGTGTACTGCGTACCTTTGGGCAGCGCGATCGCCAAAGGTTCGGCGGAGAGCAGGCTGGGCACCAAGTAATAGCCGCTATGAGCCTGCTGCCACCCGCTCAGCACTGTTACGTCACCGGCAAAGCCGTCGATTTGGCCCGTGCTGAGGCGATTAAAAGCATCTTGATAGCTGCTTAGAGGAGTGAGAATGGCTAGTGGCAGCAGATAGCGCACTATTGCCACAGTACTTGCTCCCTGAAGCACCCCTAGCCGCTGGCGCTGGAGATCGCTCAGGCTCTGCATCTGGGGATCGCGCACTAGCACGGCAGTTCCATCAAGGTAATAGGGTGGGCTAAAGCTCACTAGCCGCTGGCGACCAGAAGTCAGGGTGAGGCCGGCGATCGCCACATCAGCCCGATCTTCTAGCACCGCTGGAATGCGATCGCCATTGGGTACCACCACAAACTCAACCGCCGCCGGATCCGCAAAAATTGCCGTCGCCAGTCCGTGGGCTAGATCAACCTCTAGTCCTAGCAGGTCGCCCTCGCGATCGCGAAAGCTTAAAGGCTGCCAGCCATCGCGCACTGCCACCACTAGGTGCCCACGGGCGCGAATGGTGTCGAGATCTGCAGCAAAAACTGGGAGCACAGCTAACTGTGCCCCCAGTGCTAAACCAAACCCAAGCCAGTTCCATGCCATGGTGCGGCCGTGTCTATACTACGACTGCCCCTACTGTCTGGGCCAATCCTTAAGATTGGTTGGCAACTTCAACCACCTTGGCAAACCCATCAGGGTCGAGCACAGCCATTTGGGCCAGCATCTTGCGGTTGATATCGATATTAGACTTTTTGAGCTGGCCAATTAGCTGGCTATAGCTCAGACCGTGCATGCGAGAAGCCGCGTTAATGCGGGTAATCCACAGGCGGCGAAAATCGCGTTTCCGGTTGCGGCGATCGCGGTAGGCGTACCGCAACGCCTTCATTACCTGCTGGTTGGCTGTGCGAAATAGCTTAGAGTGCGACCCTCTAAACCCTTTGGCTAGCTTGAGAATTTTGTTGCGGCGCTTGCGTGCTACGTTGCCGCGCTTGACACGTGCCATGACTGTTTAACCCTTGGAACTATTAAAGTTTGATGATCACTAGCAGACTCAAAGCCCTTTACCTAGAGGTAGGGCAGCATTAGCTCCACGTTGGGAGCGTCTTCTTCCGACACTAAGGCAATCTTAGACAGCCGAGAGCGACGTTCAGCATTTTTGTGCTGCAACATGTGATTCTTGAACGCCTTGCGACGCATGATTTTGCCGCTGCCACTGCGACGAAAGCGCTTAGCGGCAGCTTTGCGAGACTTAAGCTTGGGCATGGTTACCACAATTTCGACACAGTCTTTAACTATATCATGAGTGGCCCGCAATAGCGGCATGAAAATCTGGCATGACGTTGAAACATCAGGCCAGCGCCTGAGATGACTGCTGAGCGTTCTAAGCCAGGGTCACTCTAGAAATTTTCACTGGAGGGTTGTCAAGATTGCACACTTATCGTTAATATAAGCTTCGCGGGTTCGCAATTAATCCTCAGTAGCTCAGTGGTAGAGCGGTCGGCTGTTAACCGATTGGTCGTAGGTTCGAATCCTACCTGGGGAGTTTCTCAATTAATAGTTGTATAGGCAGTGATTTGTCTGTGTCAGTGAATCTTCAAAGATCTGGCGGGCAGCAGTTAGAACACGCTAAAATCTAAAGAAAAGCTTAAGCTCAACGAGCTGCGACCCAATTTCCTTAAGGAAAATTAAGGGTTCTGCTTATAATTTATCAAGGAATTGTATTATTCCGACACGGCTCTTTACGTTGTGATGCTAGGCTACTCAAAGCTTTGTGGCTTGCCTCTAGCTGAGTCAGTGTTGTTTTAGGGTTGTCAGGTCTAGTTGGTAATGCCTCGTATTCTTGTCATTGATGATGATGCTGCGATCGCGGAGCTTGTTTCCGTCAATTTGGAAATGGCAGGCTACGACGTCAATCAGGCTGGGGATGGGATCAAGGGCCAGGCCCTAGCCGTGCAGCTGCTGCCAGACCTGATCATGCTCGACCTGATGCTGCCCAAGGTGGATGGGCTGACCGTGTGTCAGCGCCTTCGCCGCGATCGCCGCACCGCCGATATCCCGGTGCTAATGCTCACGGCCCTATCACAGACCCAAGATAAGGTTGATGGCTTTAACGCTGGGGCTGATGACTACCTCACCAAACCCTTTGAGCTAGACGAAATGCTGGCTCGGGTACGCGCCCTGCTACGCCGCACCGATCGCATCCCTCAGGCGGCCAAGCACAGCGAAATTCTTAACTACGGTCCCCTAACCCTGATTCCGGAGCGTTACGAGGCAATTTGGTTTGACGGCACCGTTAAACTGACCCATCTGGAATTTGAGCTACTGCACTGCTTACTTCAGCGCCATGGTCAGACTGTATCCCCTAGCCAGATTTTGCAAGAGGTATGGGGCTACGAGCCCAACGACGACATTGAAACTATTCGCGTGCACGTGCGGCACCTGCGCACCAAGTTAGAACCCGATCCCCGGCATCCTAAGTTTATTAAGACTGTTTATGGCGCTGGCTACTGCCTAGAACTGCCTGCTGTCGTCGTAGAATAGGGCTTGGGATGCGCGGTTCTCCGCCCAGGACTTGTCTACTCTCCAGGCTCTTAATGGGGTGAAAGGCTCCTATATTAAGTGCATGCTTAAAAGCATAGGGTTCCAGCAACCTCCTAATTTTTAGGCTGAATTTAATGATGCCTATCCCAGTTGACTCGTTCTAGTTCTGTGGGTAAACAACACTTACCCCTACAGTGGGCTTTTGACTGGCGTTAAGCTCTAGTTGGCAAATCGACCCCTCAGGCAGGCGGCCCTACTGCGATCTTGGCAATGCTGTTTTGGGGTTTAGGTAAATCTGTCGGTTAAAGCGTTTACTTATACATTGAAATCTTGGTTCATTGCGTTGAGTTTAATACCTAAAAAAATAGCCCATCTGCTTAAGCAGACGGGCTTCCATCGGAGCATTGACCCTAGTGAAGAATTGCCAGAAGCAGAAAGGCTTTTAGCGCTTGCCTAGCCACTTGGCGGCGATCGCACCCACGGCCGCGCCCACCATCGGATTGCTCAAAAACTTGAGAATCGTGGGCTGGTCAGCCAGCACTTCCTGAAAGATATCAGGGTGGTTGTGATAAGCGAAAGCGGCCAGCTTAGTGACGTCGTCTTCATTCATGCGGCTGGCGTGGTGGGTCGATAGCCCCAGTTGCTGCTCTAGATCGCGATCGCTGAGACCACGCCCTTTGAGATGCTTAAACAGGTCGCGAGCCACATCATCCCGCTCTTGGGGCTTGATCTGAGTAATCGCCTTGCGCAGCTCAGGCTCCATTTCGCTGGTGGGGATGCGATCGGGGTGAAACCCGCGCCCAAACAGCTCGCGGCGCTCATTGCGAGACGAACGATTGGCGAAGTCGTCAAAGTTAGCATACTCTTTCTCAGGTTGGGTGGCCTTGGCGTCAATGCCTTCGACATTACCACCAGCCAGGTCGTTCATGATCTGACGTTTATAATCTTTGCTGCTAGACATTGCGTAACTCTCCAAAATTTTGTTTTTCTTGCTTTAAGTTGATTGATCCCTACAGCTTTTTAGACCTGAAGGAAGCTATTGCTTTCAAAGCACCCTATCCTCAAGAAAATTAAGAGCGTCGTAGGGGTGGTGTTTTCGAGACTGGTGCCTCAAACTAGTCGAACCCTTATGGGGTGTTGTGACCTATTGATACTCAACTTGCCGAGTCGTATCGTCGTATTTAGCGGTCAAAATTAGCTCTTTGTCAGGTGCGTAGACCAAGACGCTCAAATCGCGGTTAGGGAACTTTTTATGGAACCCTTGCACAAGCGATTGGGCCAAAGTTTTAACCTCTCGGGGCTGTACGTCAGGCGAGATTACAACGCCTAGCTTGTTGTTGTCACGCACAAATGCATCACTAACCAACCCTTTTGCGGTCTGCATGACCCATCGCCCATAGCTTTCGCCGCTAGCAGTGTCACCCCGTTCGAGCTGGCTGTAGGCAGTACTGGGCGACAGTCTAGGGGCAGTACTGGTTTGAGTAGCGCTACCACAGGCACTCGTGGTCAGCAAAATGACTCCCAAACACAGGGCAATGACCCCAAGACGAATAGATTTCAAAAAATTCACGGTTTTTTCCTCAATAACTACAGCGCGTTTAACAGCATTAGCCGCGAGTGCGGCCGCCCGGCACACGCCCCCGGCCTTGCTGCTAAGTTCCAACGTTTTAGGGCTCCAACGGGTTAGAAGCGCGGGGCAATCCAGTGGGCCGCGGGATCTCTCTTCCTCGATGAGAATCATCGTAGGGATAAGCCTCATCCATCGAATGATCGACTCGGTTGTAGGTATTATCTCGCCCGGAGGCAACATCAGCAGTCCCGTTGAATGTGGCGTTAGGAGAACCACTTCGGACGTAGGTTGCATCGGCTGGAGTTTCGTAAACTTCCCAGTCTTCAATTCCTGCCGCCTTGAGGGTGCGTTCCGCACGAGCAATTTCAGGCTCAGTATCCTTGAGCATGACGAGGTATTCGCCTTGGGCCACGCGATCGCGGTAGTGCTTAGCCCGGTGCTCAGGAATGCCTAAACCAATTAGTGCACCCGCTAAACCCCCAGCCGCTGCCCCAGCCGCCCCACCTATCAGCGTAGATGCCAGTGCGGCAGCTTCTCCCGCCAGGATGGCAGGGCCAATGCCAGGAATCACCAAGGTGCCAAGACCCACGAGTAGACCAGTGACTCCCCCTAACACGCCACCTGTTACCGCGCCGACAGTACCAGCCTTATTAGCCTTGGTGCCAGCCTCATCTGTTACTTCAACCCCTGCGATCGCGCTTTGCCGCTCGGAGTCTTTGGCAATTACCGACACATGGCTCATGGCAAAGCCCGAGTCGCTGAGGGATTGTAGAGCTGATGCTACCTGAGGGCGATTGGAAAAAATACCTACCGCTCGTCTGTGTTGTGAAGCCATATTGCGCTTCCTCCTTGTTGTGCAAAGCCAGCAGCTATTGCAAAGCTGGCGATCGCTGCGTTGGTTGATCAATAGCTTAAAGGTTGCGATCGGTTAGCCTCATCGCTCATTAGAGGGATCAAAAATTATAGAAAGGAGGAGATCATATAGGTGAGATGTCGTTCATGGGTATTGCCTTCGAAAGCTTGGTCAAGTTGGCGATCGCAGGTAGTCTGCACCTTCTCAGTTGCTCAGATTAACCGAGCAATGCTTCCTAGAGGCTCGAGCAACGCCTCAACGCTTTGTGGTCAACTAACTTACGGCCTAAGGGATGCAGAGTCTAGCCACCTGACAAAAGCAAATAAGACTGACTATTTGGGCCATCCTGCCGTTTTGATAAGGCGTTAAGCCCTGTGATAGAACATTGCTTAACGTAAATCACTCATTGAGTAGAGGGTAGTGCTTAGGGCTGCCGCTAAGCTGTATCTGGAATGATTTGATTACTGAGGTTAATCCTATGACTGATAAGCAGCATAAGTCTTACGCCGAGAAGAACGAAGAGCGCATCACAGAATTTGTTGACAAAATCATCGAAAAAGGAGAAGAAAAGCAGGAAGAAAAGAAGAAGGAAGCTGAGTCTGAAGTCGCTGAGTAATTGGCAATGGTGTAGTCGACAACAACAACTACAAGTAAGCGCTGCTGAATAAATCTGATTCAGCAGCGCTATCTGTATTGACATCTATGCTGGATACTATGGCAGCAGCGATCGCCCCCACGCGGAAAGTTTAGGTAGGAAAAGGCTGTAAGTTGCCTTTAAAAATGATGTAATGCTCCCAATGAAAAAGCCTGGAACCCCTGGGTCACTTTGGTCTTTTGATTGTCATTAGCTCAGGCTCACTTCAGCCTTTCCCATGTAAAATTGCTATAAATTGTAAAATTTGGCATGAAAAAAAGCGCGGCTTGAAAAACTAGCCGTGCTTTTTATTGAAAACTACCTAGATTAAATCTAGGTAGTTTTTGGCAAGCCGTTAGTAGGGTTAATTTGATGATTTCACCAGTGCCTTCAACTGCAAATAAGCTTGCTCCGGGGTGAGCGGCTCGTGGTGCTCGTCGGGAATATAAAATTGGCGGCTGTCGGCAAAGTGGCGTACGACAAAGCTATGGATCAACCCCTGCTGTAAAGCCTGGTGGCCAATTTCCTCTGCAGCATCTGCCAAACTTTGCTCATCGTGAAAGGAGGGTTGATTAGTAAGCATGGTTATTCCTAGGTAAAACGTAGGAGATTTAAGATTAAATGTTCCGAGAAGGCTGAGTTCCGAGAAGGCTGACGTTGCGATCGTAGTTGCTCTCCACAGCAAGGCAATCTGTAAAGGGTAATACCTCTAATGTAAGCACCGGAGCTAATCTTGGCCTCTGACAGGTGGGGCAGATGGCCGTGACTGCGGCTCTTCCTTTAGTTAGAAAAAAGAGATTTTACCGTCTTAGAAGGGGCTGAAATTAACGTTTAAGGGGCTTAGTTGGGGAGTTAAGGTAACTAGTTAGACAACAGTAGTTGAGCGATCGCCAAAGGTTTTAAAAACCACTCTATAAACCAAAAAATACTGTATCTGTAGGCTGATGAGGATCGCTAGCAAAAGGCAAAGGATGGAGCTAAGCAGACACATAACGTGATGCACCTGGTTGGTTAGGAGACTCAATGGCAGCACAACTTACCCATAGAGGCATCGGTTTTTTCGATCAGGAGGACCAGGCAGAGCAAGCGGTTAAGGCCCTAGAATCGACTGGCTTTGCCATGCATCAGGTGTCAATTTTAGCCAAGCAGCTAAAAAAAGATGTGGTAGCAGGAGGGGCAACCACGGGTCACCGGATCAAAGGTCAAGATATCAATGCCTCCCAGCGCTGGTCAGAGGACGCTTTGACGGGTGCTCTCTGGGGCGGGTTGCTGGGTGGGTTGAGCAGCCTGGCGATACCAGGCGCGGGGACTGTGATTGCTGTCGGTGCCCTTGGAACGGCTTTTCTAACTGTTATGGCCGGACAAGGGGTAGGGGCTGTTGCAACCATGAACTTAAAAGAGGGATTGAAGTCTTTAGGCCTTCCTGAAGATCAGATTGGAACTGCTTGCGATCGCCTCCTTAACGAAGATTTCATGGTGGTAATAGATGGCACCCAGGACCAAATCAACCAGGTCGAGCCACTCCTGACAAAACACAATATCCAAGTCTGGGGCGTCTATCCTAAGCCTCAAACTTAAGCTGAAAAGTTGCTTTGAGGAATCAAGCTGCCTTCTCTAAACTTTGATATCACCCCAAATTTTCTCATCTTGGAAATATCAAAGCTTTGAGTTTTGAATCTAGGTTTTGAACCAAAAACTCAAGACTGAGCACTTAAAAGTCAAAACTTTCTCCTTCCACTCGAACCCTAAACTTTAGATCCTAAACCCTAATAAACCCATGAACCCAACACAATTGAGCAATGAACTCCGCAACGGCAGCAGCCCCGATCTAGAGAGACGCCGTCAGATCATCGGCTTGTCCATGCTGGGGGCGGCAATTGGAGAAGTCATCACCCTATACCAAACCGGGGTAGTTAAAGAGCTCCCCAGCCTACCCGGCTCGTTTTTTGATGCCAACAAGGTCGATGCTTCCGAATACGCCTATAGCCGGTTCAACAGCCCCGACGGACCCTTAATGACGATCAACTACGGCATTACCGCTTGGCTAGCCTCAATGGGTGGCGAAAACCGAGGGCGAGAGCAACCGCTGATTCCCGTGGCGATGGGGGCTAAGCTTTTGTTTGACGCCTTGCTGACTACGGAACTAGCGCGGGAAGAATGGGCAGAGAATGAGGCCCTGTGTGAATATTGCCAAGTAGCGACGCTGGCAACGTTTGCGTCACTTGCGATCGCAATCCCAGAAATAACCACCGCCGTTCAAACCCTAATGGGCAAGACTGATTAACTCAATCTGTTGAATGGCCTCATCATGCCGTGCCATACTAACCAACAGTGTGAGCACGGCTCCAGCCTAACACCGTATCTACGGTAGTTGGTACCAGTTCCCTATTCTAATCTCAGGAAAATTGAGAGACTAATTAATTTTTGCCCAGAGACAGGTAAAAAACAGAAGCCTTAGGATCACACTAAGATATATTAAGAAAAAAAGGTGTGGTTATGGCCTCTGTCGAGTTTAAGCTGTTCGCTCCCTATAACAAGGGCGCAGTTTTGACTGGTTCCTTCACCGATGGGAAAGACATCCCTATGGAGAAAGGAGAAGACGGCTATTTTCGTGCTCGAGTCGACCTAGACGATGGTCACTACGACTACAAGTTTCAGGTTCAATCTAAAAGCTTTTTTTTAGAACCCGATCAGTGGATTGAGGTTATTGACCCGAGAGCTAGGCATGTAGATGAAAGCCATCAAACTGCTATTTTGCATATTAAAGATGGCGAGCCTATAGTCGACGATTATGTTTGGTGTCACGACGACAAAGCGCTACCACAAAATGAAGAGCTGATTATCTACGAAATTTTAGTTAGCGACTTTTCTGGCGGCGAAGATGATCCCAATCCGCGTGGACGGATAAAACACATCACCGAAAAGCTCGACTACCTCTGTGAATTAGGGATCAATGCCATTGAGCTAATGCCAATTCAAGAATTCCCTGGTGAACAAGGCTGGGGTTACAATACCCACCATTATTTTGCCGTAGAGTCGGCCTACGGCACCAGCAAAGACTTCAAACATTTGGTAGATGAGTGCCATGCCCGGGGCATTCGAGTCATTTTAGATATTATTCTCAACCATTCGGGTTCTGAGGCTCCGCTGACAAAAATTGACTACAGCTATTGGTATCGAAGCGAACCCAAAGATCCTGAGCAAAATTGGGGACCAGAGTTTGACTACGATCATTACGACGAACATCTGAACCTATGCCCCGCTCAGGAATTCGTCAAAGATGTCCTGCACTTCTGGATTACGGAGTACCACATCGACGGCTTTCGATTCGACGCCGTCAGCCAGATGGGCCACTTTGAGTTCCTGGGGCAGCTAACCGATCAAACCAGCAAGCAGGCTCAGCCCAAACCGTTTTATAACATTGGAGAACTCATTCCCGAGTCTCCTGATGCCACCAATTTTGAAGGCCCTCTCGATGCTTGCTGGCGCGATGGTTTTTTGCATCAGCTATTGCCCCTGTTGTGGGGAGATGAGACCGACATAGAAACTGTCAAAGAACTAATTGATGCCAAGCGATCGGGTTATTTGGGGGCGGTTAACGCTATTAACTACCTCAGCAACCACGACCACGATCGCTTAATGGTGCAGTTGGCCAATCACGAAATCTTTGACGAAACTGCCTTTAAGCGAGCAAAACTGGGGGCCGTTTTGGTGATAACCGCTATGGGCGTGCCCCTAATCTGGATGGGAGAAGAGTTTGGGGCTTACAACACTAAAACTTTAGAACCAGCCAAAATTGATTGGTCACTTTTGAAGAACGATCGCAACCATGAGTTGATGCAGCA
Source organism: Leptolyngbya sp. FACHB-60 (assembly GCF_014695775.1). Taxonomy (GTDB): domain Bacteria; phylum Cyanobacteriota; class Cyanobacteriia; order Phormidesmidales; family Phormidesmidaceae; genus Nodosilinea. Next base: position 54,298 of record NZ_JACJOX010000023.1, read on the forward strand.
CTATCGAAGTCTGATCAACCTGCGTAAAGGCAACCACGCCCTGCGCACCGAAAATGTAGAGTTTTTCTACGAGGATCCAGACTCCAAAGTGTTAGCCTATGTTCGCTGGAATGACGAGGGATCGCGTGTTGTTGTCGTCGTCAATTTTTCAGATCAATATTTAGCCGACTACGAAGTTCAAAACTTCCCTCAAGGTAGCACCTGGCACGAATGGATCAGTAATTACGATGTTGAAGTCCACAACGGCGTTTGGGTAACAGACTTACCCGAATACGAAGCAAAGGTACTGGTTTAAGATCCCGTTCACAAAAAAACTGTTGTAGCCGGAGGGGTCAGCTGAATTCCCTCGACCCTTTTGGAAATAATGCTGCTGCTAATTCTTCCCTGAGGAATAGACAGATCCTTCTTAAGGAAGACGAAACAGTCTGAGCCAGTGATTAGACTCCTGATAGCCCAGGGTTTCTCCTTTCGGCTATTCGACAGCTTCAACATTTTGTGCTAGATGCCCTAGTCAGACCTCGCTCGGAATGAAAATAGCTATAGCTGGCAGTCTCCGACTAAGAAATTGCTCCCACCCGCAAAATTCTGGAGGCTAAGCACTGCGCTTGTGTAGGGGCGGATCCGGACGAATGGGATGTCCTGGATCAGCCGCGGCAGCGTATTGCCGTAATGCTGGAAAACGTAGTCCCTGAATTCGATCAATCCGCAGGTTGTCCGTTTTTCCTATGAAAAGCGAAATGGCTAACGCGCTAGCAGTTCTGAGTGTTGTCGACGTGTGGGTTTGCTAGCTCGCTGAGTTGTCGACGATGTAGATTTTTACCTAAGAGGCAGTATGGAAACACAAGAAACTCAACCAGATCAGCAGCGTGGTGCTGTTCCCTATCCAAATATTCCACCACTGATTGATAGCCGTGCTACCGAATATCATGGCACCGGCATTACCAGCACCGTAGCTATTTTGGGCCACCCCATTCATCCGATTATTGTAATTTTTCCGATCGCATTTCTCAGCGGCGTGGCCGGTACTGACTTGGGCTATTGGCTAACCAAAGGTGAATTTTGGGCCCAGGGATCGCTTTGGCTGTTGGGGGTAGGGCTGCTGTCTGGGGTCGCCGCTGCTGTAATTGGGATGTTTGACTTCGTCCGCATTCCCAGGGCGCGCAAACGTCAGGCCGGCTGGTTGCACATGGGGCTAAACGTGGCGGTGCTGGTATTGAGCATTGGCAACTTTGCGCTGCGGTTGGGCAACGCAGAGACGGCTATCTTACCCACCGGATTAATTTTGTCTTGGATAGTGGCGGTGTTGCTGCTGGCCAGCGGTTGGTTTGGCGGCGAGCTAATGTTTCGCCACAAGGTGGGGATTGTAGGGCCGGGTGAGACCCACGTGCCCTAGCAAAGTCGTCAAAGCGATTCGAAAAATCGTTTTGATCCCGAGCTTGGTCTGACTGCCCCACTTGGGTGGGACAGTCGCCGTTTGCTCCGTAGCATTGCCTCTTGTGGCACTGAAGTGGTTGACTTCGTGATTTAGTCTAAGGCCCGAATTTAAGGAATTTATAGAGATTTTGCATGGAGCTTAAACCACTTAACCAGCAGGTTGTCGTTGTAGTAGGGGCCTCTAGCGGTATTGGTCGCGACGCTGCTTTGAAGTTGACCCAGCGGGGCGCTAAAGTTGTCGTGGCAGCACGCAACGAGAGCGGATTAGCGTCGTTGGTAGAAGAAATTCGGCGGTTGGGCGGAGAGGCGATCGCCGTTACCGCCGATGTCGCCCAATTTGATCAGGTTAGCGCGATCGCAGATGCCGCGATCGCGAGTTTTGGCCGCATCGATACTTGGGTGCACTGCGCCGCCGCTGGCATCCTCGCGCCCTTCGAGACCATGACCATTGAAGAGTTTCGCCGGGTGATTGACGTTACCCTGATGGGCCAAGTCTATGGGGCCAAGGTAGCCCTGCCCCACCTCAAACAAGCGAGACAAGGTTCACTGATTGCTATTTCGTCCATGGAGGGGCGGCGAGGACTGCCGTTGCAGAGTGCCTACTCAACGGCTAAACACGGGTTAGAGGGCTTTCTCGAATCGCTGCGGGTAGAGCTAGAGCACGAGGGGTATGGCATCAATGTCACCAGCATTAAGCCAGCGGTGATCAACACTCCCTTCTATAACCACATGCGCACCAAAGTCGGCGTTAAGCCCACAGGCATTCCGCCCTACTATGACCCGAGCCTGGTTACGGATGCCATTCTCTATGCCGCTGAGAACCCAATCCGCGATTACATTGTCGGAGATGTGGGTCGCCTGCTCGACTGGGGCCAGCGGTTGTCGCCGGGGCTGATGGACGTTGCCCTCAACTATGTTGGCTTTGGCGGTCAGCGCACCGATGATCTTAAAACTCCCCAGGCTCCAGACGGTCTGTTTGAGCCGATGCCGGGCTATGAGCAGGTGAAGGGAGACTTTGACAAACTCACCGTGCCCAGCCTGTCGGATTGGCTGCACAAACTCATGTTTGGGCACTGACCTCGGCAACGGCCTAATCGACGGCAGAATGCCCGGCAGGATGACGCTGGGGGATGGATAGGCTGCTCGGCATAACCTATCACCTTTTGTCAGACCAAGTTGGGGATTCTGCCAGTTGCTGCCTAGCCTGGTTAGCCCAGGGATGTTGTTGGGTTTAAGCATCAACTAGCCTAGTCAGTTCGAGCCCAGGGTTCTAGATATTGTCTCAACTCGATTGATGCAGGAGATTTAAGATGAAATATCGGCAGCTAGGGGATAGCGACCTCACCGTTTCAGAAATTGCCCTGGGGTCGTGGTTAACCTACGGCGGTGGGGTAGAGCGGCAGCAGGCGGAAGCCTGCGTGCACAAAGCCTTTGATGTCGGTATCAATTTTATTGACACAGCCAACGTCTACGGACGTGGAGCCGCAGAGTCGTTTTTGGGAGAGGTATTGCGAGGGCGCGATCGCAGCTCCTACGTGCTGGCCACCAAGGTCTTCTTCCCCATGTCGCAGAGCGATCAGGGGCTGTCGGCGGCGCAGATTTATAAACAAATCGACGCCTCTTTGCAGCGCCTGGGCACTGACTATGTTGATCTCTACCAGTGCCATCGCTACGACCCCAACACGCCCCTAGAGGAAACCATGGCCGCCCTGACCGCTGTGGTGCAGCAGGGCAAAGCCCGCTACATCGGCTTTAGCGAATGGAGCTCCACCCAGATTCAGGCGGCGCTGGACCTACCTAACGTAGAAAAGTTTGTCTCTAGCCAGCCCCAATACTCCATGCTGTGGCGGCAGCCCGAGGCCGAGGTGTTTCCTCTCTGTGCCGACCACGGCATTGGGCAGATTGTCTGGTCGCCCCTGGCTCAGGGTGTGCTCACCGGTAAGTACAAGCCGGGGGCGACGCCGCCCGCCGACTCCCGCGCGGCCAACGACAAAATGAATAAGTTTATGAACGAGCTGAGGAGCGATCGCGTGCTCAGTGCCGTGCAAAACCTCCAGCCCATTGCCCAACAGCTCAACCTCTCCATGGCCCAGCTGGCCCTTGCCTGGATTCTGCGCGATCGGCGGGTGACATCGGCCATTATTGGAGCCAGTCGTCCCGAACAGGTGGCCGACAATGCCGCCGCCTCTGGGGTTGAGCTCAGTTCTGAAGTATTGCAGGAGATCGACCAGGTACTAGCTCCGGCCCTGCCGCAGCCAGCAAGGAAGTGAAGCGTTCAGTTAACTACGATTTCTCTCAGTTTCCTTACCCATGGAAAATTGCGAATTCCTACTGAAGACTGACGGCGGCAGCAAAAGAAACTGGAACAATTTATCGATATACGAGGCTTGATTTAGTCTCCAAAAAAAGTTTCATGCAGGTTGAAACCTGGCCCTAAGATGCACGACAGCTGGATGATAATTGGGGGAATAACCTTCCTGGTTGCCCTAGGTAGCAGTTTTATTAGACCCCGAGACGTTTTTTGGGGGATGCGCCTCGATCGCCCCAGGTGGCTTTTCTTTGAACCCGCCATCCCGCTGATTTGGACGGTGGTTTTTGCCTGTGGAGCGTTCTCAGCTTGCCTTGTTTGGCAGGATGATCCTGGCAGTTCTAAAACCTGGCTGTTGATGGGTTTCTATCTCTTAGTAGAAGTCATTACCGTTGCCTATATTCCTGCCACCCTGTGGTTTAGAAGTCTGAAGGTTGGCACCGTGTTGGGTGGGCTAGGGGTGGTTTTAGGCGTTCTACTCATGCTTAGGGTTTTTCCCATTTCTGAGCTTGCTGCCCTGCTCCTCCTTCCCTATGTGCTCTGGAGCCCAGTTGGCACCTACACCACCGGCCAGATGATAGACCTCAATCCCAGCGCTGGCTAGTTGAGTAGCACGCTATGCAAACCTACGACGTAATTCTAATCGGGGCTGGTCACAACGCCTTGATCTGTGCAGCCTATCTGCTGAAAGCGGGCTACTCGGTTTTACTGCTAGAAAAAAATTCGATCCCCGGCGGGGCTGCCACCACCGAAGAGATCATGCCAGATCAGGCACCAGGGTTTCACTTCAACCTCTGTGCGATCGACCATGCTTTCATCCATCTCGGGCCCGTCGTGCAGGAACTAGAGCTGCATAAGTATGGTCTGGAGTACCTCTTTTGCGATCCGCTGGTGTTTTGTCCCCATCCCAATGGCAAATATTTCTTTGCCCACAAATCGGTAGAGAAAACCTGTGAAGAAATTGCCTATTTTAGCCCCCAAGATGCCCAGCGATATAGGGAGTATATCGACTTTTGGCAGCGTCTAATTTCAGCGATTGTGCCCATCTTTAACGCACCGCCTAAATCCTTGATCGACATTCTTGCCAACTACAGTCTGACCAATGTCAAAGACCTTGTTTCACTGCTGGGTTCCGATCGCAAAACTCTGGATTTGTTTCGCACTCTGTTTACCAGTGCCGAAGATGCCATTCAAGAGCACTTCGACGCCGAATTTCTCAGAGCCCCGTTGGCCCGCCTGGCCTCGGAGCTAAGCGTGCCCCCCTCCCAAAAGACCAGCGCCATCGGAGGCATGATGATGGCCATGCGCCACCATCCCGGTGTGGCTCGCCCCAAAGGTGGTACTGGAGCCTTGACCGCTGCTCTGGTGCGGCTAGTGACCAGCCTGGGCGGTCAAATTTGGACTGAAAAACCCGTCACCAAAATCTTGATCGACCAAGGCAAAGCGGTGGGTGTGCGGGTGGCAAACGGCGAGGAGTATCGCGCTCAAAAAGGAGTGATTTCTAGCCTAGATGCCAAGCGGGTGTTTCTTCAACTGGTTGATGCCGCCGATATCGATAGGGCCGATGGAATATTGCGCGATCGCCTTCAGCGGCGGGTCACCAGCCACAACGACGCCATTATGAAAATCGATTGTGCCCTGTCTGAGCTGCCCCGCTTTGAGTATCACCAGCACCGCGATGACTACTGGACTGGGGCTGTTTTGATCGCCGACTCGATCGATCACGTGGAGCTAGCCCACAGCGATCCCCACATTGGCCGCATCCCCGACGAAAATCCCTCGATGTATGCGGTGATTCCCTCCCTGCTTGACCCCTCTCTGGCTCCGCCCGGCCAGCACACCCTCTGGATTGAGTTTTTTGCGCCCTACGCCATCGAAGGGGCAGCAGGCACTGGCCTCATGGGCACTGGCTGGACCGAAGACCGCAAACAGCAGGTGGCCGATCGCGTACTGGACAAGCTGGCCACCTACGCCCCCAACCTCAAGTCGTCCATGATTGCCCGCCGGGTCGAAAGCCCCGCCGAAATCAGCGATCGCCTTGGCGTCGAAAAAGGCAACTATTACCACTTCGATATGACGCTAGATTTGATGATGCCCTTTCGCCCTCTGCCAGAGATTGCTAACTACCAGACCCCTATTGAGCAGCTCTTTTTAACCGGGGCAGGTACCCATCCTGGAGGTTCAATTTCAGGCATGCCGGGCCGCAACTGCGCCCGCCAGTTTCTACAGCAGCAAAACCCCCTAGGCATTCTTGGTCAATGGCTCTCTGGGTCGTGATGCTAGCTCGCCTTAACAATGGCGTCCTTAGGGCTCTACCCGATGCAGAAAAGCCTCCTGAGTCAAAACCTCAGGAGGCTTTTCTGCAAGAATTGTTGCTGTAACCTATCACCCCCATGGACGGCGTTACCAGCCGCCTGACCGCCAACCACGTCCAGCATTCCTGGAAAATTTGGGGAGGTCAATGACAGACACACGTTATAAAAATTGATGTAGTTGGGCATGCTAAAGCAACCGTTTGTCAACTACCGAAATGTTTATCCAACGCGAAAAAAATGTCATGTTGTGGGGCACCACCCTAGCGATCTCGGTCGGTATCCTCTTGGGCGGTGGCGCAGCGCGTGCTAAAACCCAGGCCTGTACCCAATCGCAGACAATGCCTGGGCACTGCCTCAGCGAATCTCCCAAAATGCAGGTGGCACAGGGCATGCTCGGCGGCGCTTTTGCCAGCGGTGGCGCGCTCCTAATGATTGAGCTGGGCAAGATTGGCAAACGTTAAACGGTCAGCACCTCTATAGTTACAGACCCCATGGCCGTTTGGTACCAGGTGAGCTTGCGACAGAGCCGCGCCTAATGCGGTTGCCGTTAGCTGTCACCAGGCCACGCCAAGGGTATAGCTATCGGAGCTGCGGAACCTTTGCAGCGCAAGGCGTTCCCAAAAGATTGCTAGATGCCGCCTTAACCACCTGGGTTAGGGCGGCATCTAGCAATCTAACGCGAGCAGCAGCCAGGGGCATTCAGTTCGAAAGGGTTAGAGGTGGCCTGCTATTAAAGGGGCAGAATGAAGCTGTGGCCGAGGGCAGTGGCTACGCAGACAAAGTCGTGGGAGATATCGGGGTTGAGCCGTCATACTGATTGAATCTAGACCGGCTCAGCGCAATTATTAGACCGTGGCTCACCCCAGGTATGGCTCTCCCAAAACCTTCCCCTGCCGATGAGGCTCCACCGGCCTCTGCCCAACCCGAGGAAATGTTTCCAGTGGTGGCAATTGGGGCATCGGCGGGGGGGCTAGAAGCGTTTACTCAACTGATCAGCCATTTACCCACCACTACGGGCATGGCCTTTGTGCTGGTGCAGCATTTAGACCCCAGCCAGCCCAGCCTGCTGAGCGAGATTATGGGCCGCACCACCGAGATGCCGGTGCTGGAGGTGGTCGATGGGGTGGCGATCGCCCCCAACCATGTCTACGTCATCCCCCCAAACCAGGCGATGACCATTGTGGCGGGTGAGCTACGGCTGCAACCCCGACCGCGGTCGGGCAGCCACATTATCGACACTTTCTTTAACGCCCTGGCTCAAGAGCGGGGCACCAAAGCCATTGGCGTGGTGCTTTCAGGGGCCAATGCCGACGGCACCCTAGGGTTAGAGGCGATCAAGGCGGCGGGGGGCATCACCTTTTCGCAGTCGGAGGCGTCAGCAAAATTTAGCAGCATGCCCCACATGGCGATCGCCACTGGGCAGGTCGATTTTATTCAAACGCCAGAAGACATTGCCCAGACCCTGGCCAACCTCAGCGCCCACCCCTACATCACCAGCCCCAGCCCAGCAGAACCGGTGGCCGTGCCTCAGGATGAGGCCTCGAGCGATACTGGGCTGTCCACCGTTCTCACCTTGCTGAAGCGGGCCACCAAAATTGACTTTGCCCAGTACAAACCCACCACTGTCAAGCGGCGCATCTTTCGCCGCATGGCTCTACATCATCTGGAGAACCTAGAGAGCTACGGCCAGTACCTCCAGGCTCACCCCGAGGAGATGACGGCCCTACACCAGGAAATTTTGATTGGGGTAACCAGCTTCTTTCGCGATGGGGACGTATTTACGGCCTTGGAGCAGACAGTGTTTCCGGCGCTGCTGAGGGAGAGCACCCCTGACCTGCCCCTGCGCATTTGGGTGGCGGGCTGCTCGACGGGCCAAGAAGCCTACTCGATCGCCATTTGTCTGCTGGAATACATGAGTCGCCACAGCACCAGCCAGCCAATTCAAATTTTTGCTACCGATGTCAGCGAGCTAGCTATTGAGATAGCCCGCTTTGGCTGGTACTCGACCGGCCATGTGACCGACGTGTCGCCCGAGCGGTTGCAGCGGTTTTTTGTGCCTACCGACGGTGGTTACCAAGTCAACAAAGTGGTGCGAGAACTGTGCATTTTTGCCTGCCAAAATCTAAGCGCCGACCCGCCCTTCTCACGCCTCGATCTAATTAGCTGCCGCAATGTGCTGATTTATTTTGGGGCGGCGTTGCAGAACAAAGTGCTGCCCATGTTTCACTATGGCCTCAAGCCCGACGGCTTTTTGCTGCTGGGGTCATCGGAGACGGCGGGGGAGTTTAGCTACCTGTTTTCGCTGGTGGATAGCCGCTACAAGCTTTACGCTAAGCAGTCGTCGTCGCTGCCTTTGAGCTTTGACTTTGACCCCACCACCTACACCCCCAGCTCTCTGCCCCCTCGGCCCGACCCGCCCCGAGTGCGCATTCCAGATATCGACCTCTATGGCCTGGCCGACCAGACGGTGCTCAACCGCTACGGCCCGGCGGGGGTGTTGGTGAATGATCGGCTAGATATTTTGCAGTTTCGGGGGCAGACGGGGACTTATCTGGAGCCTGCCCCCGGTCGCGCCAGCCTCAACCTGCTCACCATGGCTAAGGAGGGGCTGCGGCTCGACCTGCGTACGGCTTTCTACCAGGCGAGGCAAACTAGCCAGGCGGTGCAGCGGCGATCGCTGCTGATCGAAGCAGGCGATCGCCCCGTGCAAATTGAGGTTGTGCCCCTCAGCCCCCAGCCTGCTGACAAAGCCTACTACCTGGTGTTTTTTACCGATTTAGTGCCAGATGGCACCGCTGCCGAGGTCGATATCCCTGCCGCCGACCTAGAGAGCCAGTATCGGCAAGAAAACCTCGCGCTCCAGCAAGATCTCGACACCACGCGATCGCACCTGCAATCGATCATCCAAGAGCAGGAGGCCACCAACCAAGATCTGCGGGCCGCCAATGAAGAAATTCTTTCCAGCAACGAAGAGCTGCAAAGCACCAACGAAGAGCTGCAAACTGCCAAGGAAGAAATTCAGGCCACCAACGAAGAACTCAGCACTATCAACGACGAGCTCTACCGCCGCAACACCGAAACCACCCGCATCAGCGACGACTTTCAAAACCTGCTCAGCAGCATCCACATTCCCATTTTGATGTTGGAGGACGACCTCAGAATTCGCCGCTTTACCCCCACCGCCGCGACCCTGTTTAACCTGATCCCCGGCGATGTGGGTCGCCCCTTGGGCAACATCAACCATCGCCTGGCAGTAGACGACCTTGAGGCCCACATCTTGGCGGTGATCAACACCCTAGAGCAGAGCAGCCAGGAGGTGCAAGATCAGGAGGGCCGCTGGTACGACCTGCGCATTCGCCCCTACCGCACCCTCGACAACCGCATCGACGGGGCGGTGGTGGTGCTGGTGGATATCGACAGTCTCAAACGCAGCGACGACAAGCTGCGCCAGGCCCGCGACTACGCCGACGCCATTGTGCAGACCGTGCGCGAGGCCCTGGTGGTGCTCACCCATGACCTGCGGGTGGTGACGGCAAATCGGCAGTTTTATCAGACCTTTCAGGTCAGCCCCGGCGACACCGAGGGGCAGTTGATCTTTGAGCTGGGCAACGGCCAGTGGAATATTCCTCAGCTGCGATCGCTGCTCCACGACCTGCTACCCCAAAACTTGCAGGTCGACGACTTTGAAGTGGTGCACAACTTTGAGATCATTGGCCCCCAGACCATGCGGCTCAACGCCCGCAAGATGACCCAGGTCAACGGTGACGATTTAGTTTTACTAGCCATTGAAACTGTGCTCGCTCGCACTGCCAACGGCGGATAAAGGGTGCCCGCAGAAAATGGTTTAATTTAACCGATGGAATGTATAGTGAAGCGCTGATTAAGGCTTAAATGACAGCAAAAATTAACCTGCCTATACGCCAGCAGCACCATGGTCAAGCAGAGTAGGTTTCGCCCAAAAGGACAGTATTTCTTTAGAGTAAATTAGGCCAAGTTAAGCCTAAAAATAGAGTTTTCTGAATAAAACCACAGGCTTTGAGCTGACATAGTATTGAGGAAACTTGTTATAAATGCCTGAGCTTACCCTTATTAGCAAAGGCAGGCTCAATCGACCAGTGGCTATATCTAGCGGAAAATGTTGATATAATAAAAGATTAGAAAACAAGCGCTTTTTAAGCTTAAATTAAACCCTTGAGGAAGGTGCCGCTAGCTGCTTTTTTGGATGATCGACCATCCTTATGGAAGCTGACTCATGAGTATCTCTCATCAAATCGAGGCAGTCTACCAACGCGCCCTTCGGCTGCGCGAGCAGGCCACCACCAACCCTATCGACCCCGCCTTGCTAGAGCTGGCCCTCAAAGATCTCTACCTCGTGCTCGAAGAGCTACAGGCAGTAGATGCAGAGCTGCACCAGCAAAACCAGATGCTCAGCGACACTCGCTACCAAGTTGACCTTGAGCACCAGCGCTACCGCACCCTGTTTGAGCTGGCCCCCGATGGTTATTTAGTCACCGATGCCACGGGCAAAATTTATCACGCTAACCGGGCGGCAGAAATATTGTTTGCCCTGCCCCAGGCCGGATTGGTGGGCAAACCCCTGGTGGTACTGATCGAGCAGGGCGACTGGTCAGAGTTTCAGCGGCGACTGGCTCGGCCCAACCCTGCCGAGCCATGGGAAGTCAGCCTCAAATCGCGGCAGGGGGAGCCAGTTACGGCGGCGATCGCCACCAACTTCCTCAAAGCCAGCCGTCGAGAAACCACAACCATTCTTTGGTCGCTGCGAGATATTTCTCAGCAGCGCCGCATAGAGCAGCAGCTCCAGGCGGCCCACGCCGATCTTGAAGGTCTAGTCGCCGCTCGCACCGCCGAACTCATGCAGGCCAATGCCCAACTGTGCCAAGACCTCAGCGACTGCCGTCAGGGGAGGCCGCAGTGAATATCATGTTTAAGCGCATCGACGCGGTACAGCAGCGAGCACTGTTGCTGCACCAGCACGCCAGCACGTCACCCATTCAGCCCGAGCTGATGGCCCTAGCCCTAGACGACCTCAGCCTGGTGCTCGAAGAGTTGCGCACTGCCCACGAAGAGCTAATTTCGCAAAATCAGACCCTGGCCGACTACCGTCAGCAGCTCGAGATTGAGCGTCAGCGCTACCAAGACTTGTTTAACCTCGCCCCGGATGGCTACCTGGTGAGCGACGCCAAGGGCATCATTCAGGCGGGCAATGTGGCGATGGCTGTCTTGCTGCACCTGCCCCAAGAGTCGCTAGTGGGCAAACCCATGGTGCTGTTTCTCCCCATCAAGCACCGCCGCGCCCTCTACACCATGCTGGCCCAGATCAATGGCACAACCCCACTGCCCATCAAAACCTGGGAAACCCAGATTGTGCCCCGAGAGGGTGCGGCCATCGATGTCGCCATGACCGTTTCTGCTAGCCGGGAGGGTGGCGAAGCCCACCTGCGCTGGCTAGTGCGCGACATCACCGAAAAAAAGCAGGCCGAGGCCAAAATTCACCACCAAGCCTTTTACGACCGGCTCACTGAGCTACCCAACCGCGCCTTTCTTGACACTTACCTGCCCAAGGTGCTGGCCCAGGCCAAGCGCCAACAGACCAAGGTGGCGGTGGCCTTTTTAGACCTCGACAAATTTAAAGATATTAATGACAGCCTAGGCCACGAGGTCGGCGACCAAATGCTGCACCAGGTGGCTCAGCGCCTGACCCACTGTCTGCGCAGCGAAGACCTACTGGTGCGCTGGGGCGGCGATGAGTTTATTTTGGTGCTCTCTCGGCTGACTGAGGCAGATGCGGTAGGGCGCACCTGCGATCGCATTTTAGAGAGCCTGCAACCCACCTTCGCCATTAATGACCATCAGCTGCACATAGGCACCAGCGTCGGCATCGCGCTCTTTCCGCAGGATGGCACCGACCCCACTACCCTGCTGCGTCACGCCGACCATGCCCTCTATCAGGCCAAAAACCAGGGCCGCAATACCTACCGTTTCTACCAGCCGGGGTTGACCATCGAATGCTTTGGCGATGGCGAACAAATTCAAGAAAGCTAGTAATCGCTACAGTTGGTTAATCTATCCTTCATTCACCCGCAACAATTTACACTCAGAGCGAGTTATTCGAGTTTCATCTGGAAAAGGCGCATGAACTTCTAGGTAAGAATTCAAAAACGCCTCGAATAAAACCCCTTCTTTGGGAAGGACGATGCGCTCAAAATGGTATTTCGGATCACTCACCATCCGAACAATTTGCGTGTCTGCTGTGTCGTTGATGTAGTAGCAAAGAATAGGCGCAGGGGCTTTATCTAGCAATGGGTTTGGCGACTTAGAATTTAAAAGAAATACGCCTCTCTTTAGGAAGAAGATTTTTGGAGTTTTTTCGGTCTTCTCTTTTCTTTTGCTTATTTTAGGAGACTGGGGGTATAGTTTGCTTCACTCTCTCCAAGGAAAAATTGTTCTGTGACTACACATTGACAGCACAGAGCTTTGCCCCATCTCTGTGCCTCATGACCCAATCTCGAATATTAGCTTTTTCAGTTGACTTGGCTAAGTCAACTAAATTCCAAACTTCATCAACCAACTTACAAACATCAATAGGCTTGAGCAGATAGTCTTCAACTACTGGAAAAAATTTTTGGGCAAACTTCGTTAAGCAATAGGAAGAAATCACAAGAATTGGGATAGTCTGCTTTCGGTCTAAGGCCACGTTTTCTATTCTCTGAAGCAGCGGTAGTATATTTTCACCAAAAAAACTAACTTCACAGATCAAAATGTCGGGAACCAAATCTTCTAAAAGAGCTATGGCAGCGGCTATAGATTCACCAGCTGTTACCTGTGCGCCGCAGGTTTCAAACAACACTTCGTAGAGATATCGGCTGTCAGCATCATTATCAACGACAAGTATCTGAACATCCTTGAGTAGGTCAGGATTAGAAAGGGTTTGGCTTGTATCAGACACACTATTGCCCTCTGTAATAAATCACCAAAGTGCAAAAATTACCGAAAAGTGCTGGTTGGCCTAGGCCATAAACGCTACGGTATCTCCTAGCAAAGGCATCGCTTGATAGCAATGGCTACAGCGCCAATACACCTGGTTTGATCTCGCATGGCGAAGCAATACATTTGAGCAGCAGAGGCACAGGTGTCTAACCCCCACAGACCGCTTTTGAGCGATCGCGCTGGGGCAGCCGTAGACTTTCTTTGGGTTAGAAACCAACTGAGAAAAGGTAGTCATTATTAAATTATCCGTTTCACAAACAGGCTGCAACAGCCTACAAAAACGCCTGAATCAGGCCGTCAAAATAGGTGCCAACCTCGCTGCCACCTTCGGGTGAGAGGGCGGTGGCTACGGTTTTCATAGCGCGAATACTTTTAGCTATCCCCTTTAAGGGCATCTTGATCTGATCTACCTCCCCCAGAGTGAGGTAGCGGCACTCGGCGTCGGCATTGACAATTAATGTTTTAACAATGCTCACTTAATCACCTTTTTAATCTGCTTAACCTCGGGCGGCTGAGTCTTGCAACAGCTCAATATGGACGTGTCTAATAGTTAAGGAACGAGACTAACGCAGAAGGGTGGAGAAGATTGCTCAACCTCTCTCATAATTTTGATAGACAGAGGTTGTATTTCGCGTCTGAATTGATTAAGACAAGGAAATAAGCAAAAAACTTCCGTAAGCCTAGATTGCTTGAGGTATAAGTTTGTGGTTAGCAGGCATAAAGCTGTAGCAATTCGAACAAACTTGCGCCATAGCAGGTGAAGTCTGGGTTAGAGTAGCCCAAAATACTGAAGTGCAAGCCTAGCGGGCATTCTTCCCCATTTTTCGCTTTTCTATTCTCATCCTTTTACTGGATGGCTTTTGCGGTGATTTTGTAGCGCCCTACTCTCCTTGCCACTCCCGCTCCTCCAATTCCTTCTGAGGTAGCAGCAGCGTCGCTTCAATCTCTTGGCGAATAGTTTCGGTCACTTCACAGTTGCTGTTCAAACAATCCACCAGCAGCTGGTTGGCGTCGTAGTAGCGCTTTAGCACCTGCTCTTGCTCAGGGCTAAACCGCCAGGGGTGGTGAATATTGCGGTAGTCAATGATCGAACGTTTAATCTGCTCAACCCAGGCCGGGTAGCTGTCTTGCCACCAGGCTTGCAATCGCTCCTGGCTTTGGTGCGCGGCAGGCAGTTGATCCTTCAGCTGCTGAAGTGACTTATAAAATCCGGCATCGAGCACCATGACCAAAATGTTGCTAAGTGCCTCACTACAGGCATGCACATGGGCAAAATCTTGGCTGCGGTCAACAGCAAACTCCACCAGCAGATTTTCTAAGGCGGCATCTAGAAAAATGCCCTGATCGAGGGTGCTAGCCAGGGCAAACTGATCGGCGGTGTGAGGGCTTTGGGCCATGGCCAGATAAAAGGCGCGGGTAGTAGCCAGCTTAGGCTCAGGGGGAACGGTCTGAGATTTTTGGCTGGCCCACATCAAAAAATCTTGCAGGTGGGGGTCTTGGGCCACCAGAGCGTCGATCTCCTGTTTCATCAGCTGCACCAGCGAGTCGGCGCTGCGCAGCATGGCAGCGGTGAGCAAAAACACCTCGTGCCAGTGGGGGTCGGTGATGTGGCTGACCAGTCCTCCTAGCGCCTGCTCCAGCGCCCGCAAGTTGTGGGTGGCAACGATTTTGCGCGCCGTTAGGTATTCTTGAAACGCCAGATACGAGAACGAGAAAATGCCCCGCGCCCGCTCGATCAGTAGCCCGTGCTGAGCCTCGATCGCCTTCAGCATGGCCTCGCTTTCGAGCTGGAGTTCTTCGGGTTCGAGAACGGTGCCTGGCAGGTTTTGCAGGTAGTCTTCGATGTAGTGCTCAATGGTGCGCTGCTCAAAAAAGTACTGCCCCTGCTCAAAGGTGACAGCGGCTAGCTGACTCAGCAGCTTCATTTTTTGGGGCAGCAAAAAGCCTCGATAAATACCGTCGCGCTCCACCCCCTTAGTCTCATCCCATTTGCCCAGCAGCAAGTCGAGACCTTGCTTGTAAAAGGCTGTGCGCTTGGTGGGGAACTGTCCTTCCCCCTGAAACACCCAGCAGGCCATGTGCAAAAATAGGGGCGTCACCACCAGCTGCCGAAATTGCCAGTTTTCGGGCAGATCCAGCTTTTGGACGAACTGGGCGGCCTGGGCCTGGGCCTGGGAAGTAGCGGTTTTACCCAAAGCGACAAACCACTTTTGGGCAAAGGTGGCAATCTGCGCCGGGCTAAAGGGGGCAATTTCTACATCGGTAAAGCCGTGCAGGGCCAGCTTTTGGGCCGCTGTACGGCACGACACCACGTACCGATTGCGGTGGTACTTGTCTGAAAATGTGCGAATCTCTCGAATAACGGCGTTGA
The DNA here is from genome assembly GCF_014695775.1 of Leptolyngbya sp. FACHB-60. Taxonomy (GTDB): domain Bacteria; phylum Cyanobacteriota; class Cyanobacteriia; order Phormidesmidales; family Phormidesmidaceae; genus Nodosilinea. The sequence continues at coordinate 69,734 of NZ_JACJOX010000023.1, forward strand.
TATCCTGATTGAGCACCTCATCAATGCCGTCCATCAGCATCAGCACCCGCCCCTCGGTGAGCAGTGTTTCGAGCTGGGCTGGGTCGGCGAGGCCAGCGGTGAGCAGGGTTTGGTGAATGTAGCTGAATAGGCTAAAGTCACCCTGGCGTTTGGTCGCTTCGGCAAACTCCCGCAGCACGATAAATAGGGGCACTTGCTCGGGGGCAAACTCGCCCTGATTACACTGCACGGCCAGGTGCTGCAAAAAGGTGGTTTTGCCCACCCCCGGCTTGCCCAGCACCCGCAACTTGCCGTGGGTTTTAACCGCTTCTACACCAGAAATTTGGGGGTGGTCAACATCCCCTAGCCCCACCCGGTCAAACTCGGTCGGGGCCAAATTGTTTAGCTCAGCAATCTCTAGCCACTGCTGGTTAGCCACGGCTTCAAGAATGTTGACCTCGACATAGATGTCGTCGATGTTGACTGGGTGGCCAATATCGAGCAGTTGCAGAATGCCGCACTGGTGCTGAATCGTGTCGTAGTGCTGCGATCGCACCTCCGCCACCAGTTCATCCACTGTCAGCAGGCGCGGCTCCAGATCCTCCCCCGGTTCTAGAAAGTCGGCGGGCGGGTCGGCAGCAACCTCTCGCCAGTCGAGGTCTAAAATCTGGCAAACCTCCATAAACACCTGGCGATCTACCGGCTGCCCGGTAAAAAATCGCCAGACCGGCTGGCGGGTCTTGAGATTCACCTCTCCGGCTAAATTTTCTTGAGTCCACCCCTTGAGCGCAAACGCGCGCTTAGCTCGCTGAATACCAGCGGGCGAGGCCTTTAGCGATCGCTTGGCCATACCGTAAAAAAAGTATCCTAAATTGTGAATTTAAACGGAATAAAAAGCAGTTGTCGTATATGAAGCTATATGAAGTTAATAGTAGCGCCTTTTCCAGAACGACTAGGCGCAGCAACATCCCATAGCAAATTTGAATCCCAAAACCTCGACCCCTCACCTCTTCCCTAGAGAAGCATTTATCGGTTCGCACGTTAAAAGTCGTGCTGCACAAACTAGTGTCTTCTTGCGCACAACTATGTCCGTTCTAGGCCTAACCCATCGACAGTTTCAAGAAAACTGCCCTGCGCATATCAAAGGTTGCAAACTGACTATAAAAAAGCAGAGCTGATAAGATTATCGGCTCTGCTTTTTCTTGTATGGGCGATACTGGACTCGAACCAGTGACATCCTGCTTGTAAGGCAGGCGCTCTACCAACTGAGCTAATCGCCCGTGCTGCATTCGCAGTTTCATATCTTAGCAGAGGATAGGGGCTATTTTGCGCGATCGCCCCACAAATTTTCTCCAAACTCGCAGGCCTTCTCACCGTCAAACCCACTCACTAAAAGTAGCCTCTGCTTTGTAGGTCCCTAACGCTTACCTTCAAAGTACTGATACCACACCCAGTTGCCCGTCACTGTCACCGCCAGAACGATGCTGCCCCCCACCCAGCCGAGGATAGGATTGTAGCCGCTACGGGCGAGATTAGTCATCCACAGGTGGGTGAGATCGCTGCCCATCAGCCCATCAGCGATCGCTGGAAAGAGATACATCAGAGCTGCTCCCACCAGCAGCCAACCCACCATGGAGACCAGGAGAAAGACCGTTTTTGCAGTTGATTGAGTGCCAATCATAGTTTCACAAATTCCTCAACGTTCCATATCCTTTAGTGCTTTGGGCACCGCAGCGGTCAGAACCTCGCAGCCGGTTTCGTTCACCAGCACGTCGTCTTCGATGCGAATACCAATGCCCCGCCAGCGATCGTCGATCTGGGGCTGCCCTTCTACCGGTTCATAGGTGGGGGAAATGTAGATTCCGGGCTCGACTGTGACCACGTTACCCACCTCAAAGGGCCGCCAGGTTTTATCGGGGTTGCGTAAAATACCTGTGTCGTGAACGTCTAACCCCAAAAAGTGGCCAGTGCCGTGCATAAAGAAGGCTTTGTGCTTCTTCTCTTCAATCAGGGTGTCCACGCTTCCTGCCAGCAAGCCCAGTTCCACCAGCCCCTCGGTAATGGTGCGGGTGGCGGCATCGTGGAACTCATTGAAGGGAGCACCGGGTTTAACGGCCGCGATCGCCCGCAGCTGCGCCTCCAGCACCAGCTCATACAAAATCCGCTGCTCATCGCTAAAGCGCCCTCCCACCGGGAAGGTGCGGGTGATGTCGGCGTTGTAGTAGTCGTAGGCGCAGCCCGCGTCGATTAGCAACAGGTCACCCTCCTGCATCTGGCAGTTGTTCTCGACGTAGTGCAGAATGCAGGCGTTTGCCCCCGAGGCCACAATCGACGTGTAAGCCGGCCCCATCGCCCCTTCTAGGCGAAAGATGTGCTCCATCTCGGCCTGAATTTCGTACTCAAATCGACCAGGGCGGGTAATGTCGCGGGCGTGGTTGTGGGCTTTGGCGGCGATCGCAATCGCCCTTCTCAGCAAATCCAGCTCTTCTGTCGACTTCACCCGCCGCAGGGTCTGCATCATCAGGGTGGCGTCTTCAATCGCCACCGGGCCGGTGCCGCGTTTGTAGTAGGTGGCCAGCAGCCGCTGCCAGTGGCGCATCACCTTGTCATTCAAGGCTTGGTCATGGCCAAAGTGGTAGTAGAGGCGAGCGGCCTTTTCCAAATACTTGGGCAAGTGCTCATCCAGTTCACCAATGGGGTAGACCTCATCGGCCCCAAAGCGCTCCTTGGCCAGATCTACCCCCACCCGGTAGCCCGACCAGGTTTCTTTTTCAGGATCCTTAGGCCGCACAAACAGCACAAACTTGTGCTCGTCGTGGTGGGGAGCCAGCACGGCCACCGCACCCGGCTCGTTAAACCCCGTCAGGTAGTAAAAATTGCTGTCCTGGCGAAAGGGGTAGTCTACGTCGTTGTGCATCACCGCCGGTGGGGCGCTGGCAAAAACGGCCGTGCCGCCACCAATGAGGTCCATTGCACGCTGACGACGGTGGGCGTAGGAGGAAGTCATAGCGAAGGGAAATTGGGTTAGATGGTGGCGAGACGGGTTGCTTCTGTAAATGCTAAGAGATATTAGCGTTCACCGCAGAGATCCGTGCTTTGGGCCTGTGCTCTGGGCCTGTGCCTTGGAGGCAGAGGCTAAGCTCTGGGATATTGGTAAACCTGAATCCGCATTCCCTGGCTAGGCAGGTCGTTGGGGCGCAGGCTCAAAGAACCGTTGGTGGCCCGAGTCACTGGAGTGCCCTGCATCAGGCTTAAAAACTCATCCACAGGAGAAAGCTCGCAGCTTTCGCCAGCCACAGTTGTCAAATAGTGAGTCGGAATGGCAATTTTAGGCTTCAGCACCTGCACGGCCTGCACCGCCTCAGCAGGGGTGTAGGCTTTGGGGCCACCACCCACGGGCACGAGCATGATATCCGGGCGGCCCAGCAAGATCTGCTCCTCCACCCCCAGCGGTGCAGCGGCTCCGCCCATGTGGACAATGGTGACGCCACCTTGAGTCCACTTCCAGATGGTGTTATTGCCAAAGCGCCGCCCACCCTGGCGATCGTGGGGGGTAAGAATGCCTTGCACCCTCAGGTTTTCAAAGTCGTAGATGCCGGGGTCGGTGAGCACGCGGGGTTCGTTGGGTAGGTCATCCAGATAGCCTTCGTCAAACAGGCGGCTGCTAATCATCACCAGATCGGCGGGCACGGCTGGGGAGGGGAAGCCGGCGGTGCAGCCAATGGGGCGAAAGGGGTTGACCAAAATGCGTCGCCCGCCGCCAGTAAAGAGAAAGGCTGTATGGCCTAGGCTGCGGATCGTAACACCTGTGCTTTGAGCCTGGGCTGCGGAGCCGACTAGCCCTAGCCCTAGGGTGGCCCCCAACCCTGCCCCTGCATAACCCAGTAGTTGTCGCCGTTTCATTGCGCTCTTACTCCCACACAGTACGTATAGCTTTGGCTAGCCTAGTTTAGACCGCAAACCGCCAGTTTATTGCCCCATTTTGAGCCAGCCATGGAACTGGACGTACCAATTTTGAATTGGCGATTCTAAAGCTGGTTATGCCCAGCCACCAATAGGGGACAAGCGCCAAGGGCGCAGCCCTGCCTACAAGGCCCCAAACACTGGGCAGTCCCCAGTCCAGTTGTGGACTGCAATGCACCGCCTATGGTATAGGGCAGCTCGATTAGAATAGGCACGCCGTAGCAGGAGTTGGTGGGCAGTGCTCACCCTACATCAGCCCTGCGCTATCGAACGCTTAGCTCGGGGCTGGCTTTACCGCTGACGACATCGTCCGCCACACCGTAGTCCTCGGCTACCAGCCGTGCCGTCATTTTGGCCGACATCATCACGCTGGGGGTACCCGCGCCGGGTTGGGTGCCAGCACCTACTAAGTAGAGGCCGTTGATGTCTTCGCTGCGGTTGTGAGGCCGGAAGAAGGCTGACTGCACCAGCAGGGGCTCAAGACCAAAGGCATTGCCCGCGTAGGCGTCAAGAGTATTTTCAAAGTAGTCGGGGGTGATGTAGCTGTGACACACCAGCCGCTCTCTCAGGTTGGGCAGGTAGCCGCGCTCGTCGAGAAAGTCAAAGACGATGTCTTTGAGGCGATCGCCCATCTCGTTCCAGTCAATCCCAGACTTGTTGTTAGGCATCGGCAGCAAGGTGTAGGCGGCGTGATGTCCGGGCGGAGCCAAGGAGGGATCGGTCAGGCTGGGCAGGTGCAGGTACTGAGAGAAATCTTTGGGGAAAATCTTGCGGCCAAAGATATCTTTCAGCAACTCTTCGTAGCGGGGGCCAAGGATGATCGTGTGGTGGCGCAGTTTCTCGGTTTCGTTGCCGTCGGCCTTAAAGCCAAAGTAGATCACAAACACCGACATCGACTGCTGAGACAGCTTCACCCGCAGGTCGCTGTTCCAGAAGCGGTACTGGGGTTCGATCAGCTTGCCGTAGGTGGTGGCCCAATCGGCATTCGACACTACGACGTCGGCAGTCATCGTCAAGCCGTCGCCCAGAGTGACACCCGTAGCTACCTTTTTGCCGTCCTTGCGGGTGACGTTGATTTTGCTGACCGGCGCGTTATATCTGATTTTGCCGCCCAGATCCTCAAACTTTTTCACGAAGCCCTGCACCAGTGCCCCCGTGCCACCCATAGCAAAGTGAATGCCCCAAGTCTTTTCGACGAAGTGGATCATGGCGTAGATGGCAGGCACCGACAGGGGGTTGCCGCCCACCAGCAGCGGCTCAAAGGTGAAGACCTGGCGCAGCTTGTCGCTCTTAAAGTAGCGGCTGCTAAAGCGAAACAGGTTGCGCACGGCGTCGAGCTTGAGCAGGTCGGGGGCCACCTTGAGCATGGTGCCGACATCGCCAAAGTGGGTGTAGCCTAGCTCTAAAAAGCCCCGTTCAAAGATGGCGCGTGACTGCTCATGGAAGCGCTCATAGCCCTCCAGGTCGCCGGGTTCGCCTAGCTCTAGAATTTGCCGACGGGTGTTGGCTTCGTCGCCGTCGTAGTCGAAGAATGTTCCGTCGTCGAAGTAGATGCGGTAGAAGGGCAGAATCGGAACGATCTGCACGTAGCGGCTGGTGTTGGGACCACCCGAAACCCCTTCTTTGATGCGCTTATTCTCATCGACGATGGTGGAGGGGAAGTCTTCGGTGGTGAGGTCAGCGCGATCGCGCTCTAGCGAAAACAGCTCTTCGATAAAGTGAGGCACCGTGATCACCGTTGGCCCCATGTCGAAGGTAAAGCCCTGCTCGCGGCGCACGTAGGCCCGACCGCCAGGGGCATCTAGCGCCTCGACGATAGTGGTGTCAAACCCCAGACTTTGCAGGCGAATACCCATGGATAGCCCGCCGACCCCAGCCCCAATCACGATCGCCTGCTTCCGGCCCATGCTCGACTCCTGAGAGATCTGTTACAAACGTTAATAACTTGTCTGTATTCTACTACTGCTGGTCAACCTCGCGCTGCAAACAGGCGGGCCACCTCGCAAGCAAATCCCGGTAGCAGGTCTGAGGTAATTGTGTCTTGAGTTAAAAGGGGTAGGCTAAATGAGCTAACCTAAACGAGCCCGCCTTAAGCTGCAACAGGTACGGGCAGGGTCATCAAAAAGTTCCGCAGGATTTGCAGGCCTGACTCGGTGAGAATGCTCTCTGGGTGAAATTGTACCCCTTGCAGGTGCGGGTAGTCGCGGTGCTGCACGCCCATAATGGTGCCATCTTCGACCCAGGCGGTAATCTCAAGTGCCTCGGGGCAGGTGGGGCGATCGATCACTAGGCTGTGGTAGCGGGTAGCCTGAAACGGATTCTCTAGACCGGCAAAAACACCTTGGCCGGTGTGGAAGACGGGAGAGGTTTTGCCGTGCATGAGTTCGGCCGCTCGCACCACGTTGCCGCCAAACACCTGACCGATGCTCTGGTGGCCCAGACATACACCGAGGACAGGCACAGCGGGGCCAAGCTTTTCGATGATCTCCAGCGAAACTCCTGAGTCAGCAGGGGTGCCGGGGCCGGGGGAAATGACGATGCCGTCGGGATTGAGAGCCATGATCTCGTCCACGGTAATTTCGTCGTTGCGAAACACGCACAGGTCGCCCGCCACCGGTAGCTCAGCCCCCAGTTCACCCAGATATTGCACCAGGTTGTAGGTGAAGCTGTCGTAGTTGTCGATGACCAAAATCATGGGTGCAGGCAGAGTGGGGTTTAGAAAGCTGAGGCTAAAAAAACTGGGGTTGCAGAAGCTGCCACAGCGGCGGCAGCAGCAGGCAGGCAGCCACCGACACCGAGATCAGCGCTGAAATCAGCACGGCGGCGGCGGCGCAGTCTTTGGCGATCTTAGCGAGTTCGTGGTAGGTCTGCTCGACAGCGAGATCGACCACCGACTCTAAGGCGGTGTTGACTAGCTCCATGGTGAGCACAATGCCGCAGGTGAGGATGATGACCGCCACTTCTACTGGGGCAAGGCTGAGGGCGATCGCCAAACTCACCGCAAAGCTACCTACCACCACGTGAATGCGAAAGTTACGCTGGGTGCGAAAGGCGTAAGACACTCCCTGCCAGGCATAGCTGAAGCTCACAAGCAGATTGGTGGCTACCTTCCAGGAGAGCGAGCGGTCTACCGGGCTGAGGTTAGCATCAGGCACCGACACCGCTGTCTCAGATTTTTCGCTATAGAGGGTCATAGATAACTACTTATAGAAGCCATTGGGCGATATGCCCCTATACCGTACCGTGGAGGACGAATCAGGGCTAATCTAGCCTACTTCTTCAGACTTTAACCCAGCGGCGGTAAGCAATTCGCTTTGTTTGTCCAGCATTTCTACCAGACTTGGGTCATCGGGGTGATCCCAGCCCAGCAGGTGCAAAAATCCGTGGGCGGCTAGCCAGGCCGTTTCCCAACGCAAAGAGTGGCCTGCTTCTATCGCTTGGCGAGCGGCGGTGTCTAGGGAAATAATAATGTCGCCCAAATAAAGGGGCTCTGTCGTTAAAATTTCGTCTATTTGAGGAAAATCGGTTTCGAGCGCGGCAAAGGAAAGTACGTCGGTGGGCTGGTCGAGCTGGCGAAACTGGTGGTTGAGGGCGGCGATCGCCCCATCGGTCGTGAGTTTGAGCGATAGCTCGTAGGCCCCAATGGGCGAGCCCTCCAGGGCCATCTGCTGGCCCCACTGGGTGAACCAAGTCTCCCACTCGTCGGCCGATATCACCTCAGCCTCGGGATGCTCTGGATCTAGGGCCACCTCTAAGGTGGGCACAGGGAAAGTAGTTGCAACCATAGGTTAACGGGTCAGGTAGGCTAGACCCACCAGCAGGCTCAGCAGAGCAGTCACGGTCAGCGAGAAGTGAAACAGCGACTTGCCGCCCTTCTTCACCATGTTGCGCATGGCCAGTTTGACAAAACTGGGGGGCGCTTCAGCAGGGGCTGAAGGCGAGGGCGTGGCAGTCGGGTCCAGGGTAGGCGGGTCTTGACTCATAAAAGATTGTCACAGTGCAGATAGTTTTAATGTACCGGGTTTTCTGGGCGGGTAGCGGGGGGCACTGTTGGCGGGCGCTCCGGTTACTGACTTCATCAGATTACGCCCCACGCCCTAGGCCGTCTGCTCTTGTAGCACCTGATTCTCCTGGCGCAGATAGGCTTGGATAAAAGCTTCAAGTTCCCCAGCCATTACGTCGTCGATCGCCGTGGTCTCAACCCCAGTGCGCAGATCTTTGACCAGCTGATAGGGATGAAATACGTAGTTGCGAATCTGCGCGCCCCAGCTAGCTTCGACCATATCGCCGCGAATTTCAGCGATCGCTTTGGCCTGCTGTTCTTGAGCAATAATCAGCAGCTTGGCCTTGAGGATAATCATGGCCTTTTCGCGGTTTTGCAGCTGCGATCGCTCCTGGGTGCAGCGCACTGAAATTCCCGTAGGCAAGTGGGTAATGCGCACTGCCGTCTCCACCTTGTTGACGTTTTGGCCGCCGGCTCCACCCGATCGCGAGGTCTTGATTTCCAGGTCTTTTTCGGGGATGTCTAGCTCGATATTCTGGTCAAGAATCGGCATGATCTCCACCCCAGCAAAGCTGGTCTGACGCTTGCCGTTGGCGTTAAACGGCGAAATTCGCACTAGGCGGTGGGTACCTTTTTCGGACTTGAGGTAGCCGTAGGCGTAGCGCCCGGTAATCTCCAGGGTGGCTGACTTGAGTCCGGCCTCTTCACCATCGGATATTTCCACCAGGTGCACCTGGTAGCCCTGACGCTCAGCCCAGCGGGTATACATGCGCAGTAGCATCTCAGCCCAGTCTTGGGCATCGGTGCCCCCCGCCCCAGCATTGAGCGTGAGCACCGCTCCTTTCTTATCGTAGGGGCCAGAGAGCAACTGCTGAAGCTCCCACTGATCGAGCTCCTGGCTGAGGCCGGTGACGGTGGCCTGAGCTTCTTGAAAAAGAGATTCGTCCTGATCCTCTTGCAGCAGCTCAAGGATGGCGACGGTGTCGTCGAGACTACTTTGCCAGGTGGTGAGCTGGCTGAGGTTGGCCTTATAGTCGCTCAGCTCCTGCAGGGTGTCTTGGGCCTTGCTCTGGTCATCCCAAAACTCTGGCTGAGCGGCGACCTGCTCTAGGTCTTGAATGCGGGCTTCGAGGGCAGGAATGTCAAAGATACTCCTGAGTTTTACCCAGGCGATTGGTGAGTTCGTCAAGCTCGCGCTTGAGGTCGGTAGTGTCGATCATGAAAGTGAGGGTGTTTCTGGCTTGGGAAATCACTATAGCGAATCTTGGGGGTTAGAAATGTAGGGATGGGTGAGGGGATGGATGGAGGAAGAGGAATTTTGGATACTGTTTTTACGCTTCATATTCCATCACCCACTACTTTCGATTCTCTAGGCTGCTTTGAAGAAGCGAATGATTTCGCGCACGTGCTCTAGAAACTGGCCGTCGGCGCTGAGCTGGGCGATCGCCTGCTGTCCTTCCAAGGCTAACCGCTGGTGCTCTGCCTGGTTGGTCGCCACCAGCGTCGTGACCTCGGTGGCGAGCACAGTGAGATCCTGCCGCAGGGCCTGGCGCTGGCGCTGCTCGGTGGCGGCCCAAGAGGCGGGGTCGACGGTATCGAGCTGGGTGGTGAGCTCCTCTAGCTTGGTTTCGGCCTGGGTGAGGCGATCGCGCAGCCACACCACATCTTCGTGGGGGTACTTAAACTGCTGCTGAATGGCGGCAATGCGGGCGGCAAAATACTGGTAGGTGCGGACGGCAGGGCGCAGGCCGCTGAGCAACAGGGCGGCGGCTGAGCCCCAGTAGCCGAGCTGGCTGACGCCCGTGCTGGAGAGCAGATAGAGGCCCAGAGCGGTAAGCAGGTGCAGACCGAGGATAAGCCGTAGGGACCAGCGGGCCAGCGATCGCACGTAGTCAATCTGGCGATCGTCCACCGCAATGCCGTTTTCTGCTGACAGGGTCGCTTCGCTCAGCGCCCCCTTGGCCTCAAAGTAGATATTCCAGGGCACGGTGGTAATCGTTAGCAGCCAGCCAAAGCTGGCCAAGCCCACAACCCAGTCAGCAAAGTTGCCCACGGGGATTTGCCACCACTGGGCCAGGCCAAAAATGCCTAGCAAAAGTACCACCAACACCAGGCTGAAAAAGCTCGCCACCATGGCTAGGCTCCAAACGCAATTAAGGGGCAGATCGGTTGAGGAAACATCCCCCGTCGATCTGCCCCTATGGTGGCCGCTGCACTTTGGCTAAGCGTGGCTGCTATACCGGTTTTTCAGCTGTTCCTAGCTAGTTCTGGGATTAGGTGATTTTTGAGGAACGTCTAGCCCTGTTACTTGCACAGATTCAGAATCCCTAGGTTTTTCCAAAGCCTAGGGATTCTGAGTGGCTACACCGCTAAATGCTGACTTACCACCTGCACAATGTGCTGGGTCCAGCGATCGACGAGGCCCGCGTCTGCGGCCTCGACCATGACTCGAATGACCGGCTCGGTGCCGGAGGGTCGCACCAGCACCCGACCCGCGTCACCCATGGCTTGCTCGGCGGCGACCACGGCCTGGCAAACGGGGGCGCAGTCTTGCCAGTTGAGGCGGCGATCGCGATCGGCCACCATCACATTCTGAAGCTTCTGCGGATAGGTTTGGAAGCTGTCATCTACCAGGGCCGCCAGGGAGCCACCCAGTGTCTGTACTAGGGTTGCCAGATGCAGAGCGGTGAGAATGCCGTCGCCGGTCAGGCTGTAGTGGTGACAGAGAATGTGGCCCGACTGTTCGCCCCCGAGCTTGGCCCCCCGGCGAACCATTTCACTATAGACATGTTGATCGCCGACTTGGGTACGCACCAGGGTGCCACCCAGCTTTTCCCAGGCGCGCTCAAAGCCCAGATTGGCCATCACCGTAGAAATCAGGGTGTCGTTGGGCAGTTGACCCTGCTCTTGCAGCCGCTTGCCCCAGAGATAGAGAATGTAGTCGCCATCGACCACGCGGCCCTGGGCATCCACCGCCATCACCCGGTCGGCATCGCCGTCGAAGGCAAAACCCAGGTCAGCTCCGTGGGCTTGAATAGCGGCCTTTAAAGGCTCCAGGTGAGTCGAGCCACAGTCGACGTTGATGCGATCGCCGTCGGGGACACCGTGCAGGGCAATCACCTCAGCCCCAGCCTCTACAAAGACCTGCTCAGCTAAGCGAGTGGCAGAGCCCCAGGCCATGTCGAGCACCACCTTCATGCCCGCCAAATCGAGGCCGGGCAGCAGGGGCTCGTGCAGGAAGCTGGCGTAGCGGTTGACTAGCTCAGGGCGGTAATAGCACTGCCCCCAGCTAGACCCAGCGGCGATCGCCGTGGCCTGACCCCGCAGGGCCGCTTCAATGGTGGCCTGCACATGGCTAGATAACTTAGTGCCGTCTCCGCCAAAAAACTTAATGCCGTTGTCTGCCGGCGGGTTGTGGCTAGCCGAGATCATAATGCCGCCCAGGGCCTGGCACGACTCAGCCAGGTAAGCCACAGCTGGGGTTGGGCAGAGCCCAATGTGCCACACATCTAGCCCTGCCGAGGTTAACCCAGCGGAGAGGGCGGTAGCCAGCATGTGGCCAGAGGTGCGAGAGTCTTGGCCCAGAATAATTGGCCCGTCGGTCAAGCCCTGCGCCTGCATGATCTGCCCAGCCCAGTAGCCAATTTCCATGGCTAGGGGAGCATTTAACAGCTCCCCTGCTTTGCCGCGAATGCCGTCAGTACCAAACAGAGGACCGGCGGGAAGTTGTAGGCCGCTCAATCCCTTCAGCGATCGCTCGACAACGGCCTCAGTATCAATGAGTTGCTGGCTGACAGGTACCGTGCCCGTCGGCCTCACCGGAGAACTTACCATGTTAATTTTCCTCACACCTCACACTCACAGTGGAGGATAACACCTCTGCCTTAGGATGGAACTATCCCTTTAGGCCAGTTCCCCCATAGTTATGGCCATCGATATGCCTAGCGATAGTGTTGATCCCCGCCTAGAGGAAGGTGTTGCCCTGTTTAACCAAGGCGAGTACTACGCCTGCCACGATGTGCTCGAAGCCATTTGGATGGAGGCCAACACCCTCGAAAAGCCGTTTTATCAAGGCATTTTGCAAATTGCGGTGGGGCTCTATCACCTGGGCAACCACAACTGGCAAGGGGCCAGCATTTTGCTAGGGGAAGGAACAAACCGCCTGCGCCCCTTTGAACCCACCCACGGGGGCGTAGATGTGGAGCGCCTGGTTGACTGTGGTTGGGCTTGGTTAACCGCCCTGCAACAGAGTGGCCGTGAGCGAGTGGCTGACGTAGCAGCGGCGGCGCTCCAGGCCCAGGGAGAGCCAGCGGCGGGGGTTGACCCGAAGGCCGTAGTGGCGATCGCTGGAGTCGAGCACCACTTGCCAGCACTACACATATCGGCGTAGCCCCAGTCGTTTTTAAGCGACACAATTAGCAGAACCGTCCTGAAGGATGCAATTGTGTGCCGAATTTTACAGTAATGTACCTCCAGACAATCCTATTGGATCCCTTAGTGCGCTCTGTCTTTGCACGCTGCCGCCATAGAGCCGCTATCAAGTCCTGAGACTATGTCCGTCTGTATTAGCTACGTCTGTCTATTTATAGAATTTCTTTTATAAAATCTCTTGTTTTTGGAAGGCGGGGTTTATACACTGGCGGGGCATTGCGAGTCGAGTCCCGCCCTGGCGGTTCGCTCTAGCTCCCTAAACAGAGAACTTAGCCAAACGGCCCAAGTCAGTAACCACGAAGCACTGCGATCGCGGATTGTCTACCCATCCTGAATCGTTACAATCTGAATCGTCACAATGCAAATCAGCGTTATCATCCCCTGCTTCAATGCCGCGTCGGTGATTGAGCAGCAGCTAGAGGCTCTAGCCAAGCAAACCGTCGCCCCCTACGAAGTAATCGTGGTCGACAACAACTCTACCGACAACAGCCGCGCTGTGGCTGAGCAATACTGCGATCGCCTGCCATGGTTCAAGGTCATTGATGCTGCCGAGGTTCAGGGTGCTTCCCACGCCCGCAATGTGGGCGCCAAAGCCGCCACCAGCGACTATTTAGCCTTCTGCGATGCCGATGACATCGTCGGTGAGGGGTGGATTGAGGCCATGGGACAAGCCTTTGCCAGCCATAGTTTTCTAGCCTGCCGCCTCGACTACGAAAAACTCAACAACGATACAACCAACACCTCGCAAACCGACGGCCTGCAAAACTTTAGAACGCCCTTTTATCCCTTTGCCGGGGGTTGCGGGTTGGCCATTCGCAAAGACATTCACGCAGCGGTGGGCGGGTTCGACGAAACCATTCCTCACTTAGAAGACGCTGATTACTGCATTCGTGTGCAGATGGCCGGTTATCCCCTGGTGTTTGTGCCTGACGCGGTGATGCACTATCGCTACGCCACAGACACCGAACAGCCCTTTTTAGAGGCCCGCCGAGCGACTTACCGCAAAGCCCACAACTGGGGCTATGGATTAGCCACCCTTTACCTGCGCTATCGCGATCAGGGCATGCAGTTGCACGGGCTACCGCCACGCCTGGTGCTAATTCCGCTGTGGGGGCTGCGAGTGTTAGGGACTGGGTTAAAGTCCCACAACAGCATCTGGCGCTTAGGTTGGCACATGGGCGTGGTCAATCGGCTGCTGGCTGGGTCGTAGCTCGATGCCCCAGGAAGCCTGGCTCTGCTCGTCAGGAAGCGGTTCTAGAGCATGGCGTAGTGAATAGACCTTGCCCCTACTTTTAAGCTGAAGCCCAGCTTCTAGATAAAAGAGCTTTTTACATAGTTCTGCAAAAGATATTACTACGTTGGACTTTACGGAATCATTACTACAGGCTCTTTCACTTCATATAATCTTTACGAGAGAATACAAGTACTGACGTTATTCTTTTACACAAATGCAATCATCTCCTGAGTTAGTAGAGAAAACGCATGTCTCACGTTTCGCCTGCCTCTAGCTTGATTAGTCCCCCATAACGGCTTGTGTTCCCCAGCGTCCACGGGCAATAACGAGGTTCCGGCGTGTTTGATGCCGAGTTTTGTTATTGAGAAACTTAAGTTGCCTGCATTAACAGGGCTATCTAGCATAAGGAGCAAGTACGTCGTGAACATCGCCACACTTTCATTTCGAGCCTTTTCACTACTAAGTCCCCCCTAAAGAATACTGAGCGCTTAAATGCTCTTGGCCTAAGCTTGATTTTTCCAGGAAATCAAGTGAATGCTTTAGAGTTATGTTTGGATTTAATCGAAATCTAGACGATAGATATTTTGGGCAAAAGCATCAGGCTTTAAAGCTTGAGGATGTCCTGCTCACGCTATCTCTAAAAACTCATCAGACGTTTCAGAAGATTATTAAATCATTTCTTCCAAAAAAAGCCTCTACCTAAGAGCATCTATTGATTCGAGCTTAGGTTGTCAGCGAAGTTTGATTTAATTAATTAGAAAGAAAAAGCATCCAGTGAGCCAAGAAAAGTCGTGTGGTGGATCAAAAAACTGCCATATAGGATTCTCCTAAAATAGCTTTTCCAGAGCTGGCACGTTTACTAAATCGAGTGCTTGAAAATGTTATCCTTTCCCCTTAAAATACAGAATTTTTGCCGACACTGAAAGGGAAAGGTGATTTTTAATGGTCTAGGCAGGACTTTTTTACTGCTCCATAGTGTGTTCAATAGAATTCGTTCCGCTACCACGGAGATGTATCTAAAATCAGGATATTGGAAGCAAGGTATTACATTCGACTCTTTAGAGAAAGCTGAAATGCATATGTTTCTTATCTTGAATCGAAGAAATTGTTTACTTTTGTCAACAGTCAACGACTCCTAAAATAACAGGGAGAATAAAATCCATCTTTTGGTTGATGTGACTGTTAGCGTATGGCATGAGATCATGCTTATTAATCTATTCAAGTGAATAATCCGGTTTAGTTAGTTAATAAGATTTGCTGACTATCACTCTAGCTGAAACATGCTGGGGATATAGAGCGACAAACTCTAAATGGGGAGCACCAGATCGCAGGTTATCTGTAGTATATTTTGAGTCGTCATCATGAAGATAAGCGTTGTTATTCCCTGTCTTAATTCTGAAGCGGTAATTGCTCAGCAGCTTGAGGCTTTGGCCAAGCAAACCGTAACTCCCTACGAAGTGATTGTGGCCGACAATGGCTCCACCGATAACACCCTTGCCGTGGTTGAGCAATATCGCGATCGCCTACCACGCCTAAAAGTGATTGATGCCGCCAGGGTTCGGGGCGCTTCCCACGCCCGCAACAGCGGGGCCAAGGCCGCCGCCAGCAACTACCTGGCCTTCTGCGATGCCGATGATGTCGTCGATCAGGGGTGGCTTGAGGCGTTAGAGCAAGCCTTTGCCAGCCATGGTTTTCTAGCCGGACGCATTGATAACGAAATGCTCAATCCGGGCGCTGTCAACACTCCTCAAAACCAGGGTCTGCACAACTTTAGAACGCCCTTTTATCCCTTTGCTGGGGGCGCCGTGTTAGCGATCCGCAAAGATATTCACGAGTCAGTGGGCGGGTTTGATGAAATGATTCCCCACCTAGAAGACGCCGACTACTGCATTCGCGTGCAAATGGCCGGTCACTCCTTGACCTATGTGCCCGAGGCGGTGGTGCATTACCGCCACGGTAATGGCACTGAGCAGTCGTTTGTGGAGGCCCGCCAGGCAACCTATCGCAAAGCCTACAACTGGGGCTACGGCCTCGCTACCCTCTATCTGCGCTACCGCGATCAGGGTATGCAGCTCCATGGGCTAGCGCCGCGCGTAGTACTCATTCCGCTGTGGGGGCTGCGGGTTTTAGGAACTGGGTTAAAGTCCCACAACAGCGTCTGGCGCTTAGGTTGGCACATGGGCGTAGTTAACCGCTTACTCAGCACCGCCGAGGTACCCAGTCCCCCCGTGGTTGCCCCGTTGGCGGTAGCTCTGGCGACCAAGTCATAGGGCCGTGGCACCTCAGTCAAAAGTGGGTCGTAGCTGGCATAGTTTTGTTTGCCCGTCAGGGATAGCGCTCCCTGCTAGGATGGACTTTGTGCCCGAGGGGTGCGCTGTTCTCTTGTCGAGCCCGCTATGCAGATTTATTTAGATTACAGCGCTACCACGCCCCCTCGTCAGGAGGCGATCGCGGCTATGGAGGCCGCCATGTCCGAGCAGTGGGGCAATCCCTCAAGTCTGCACCACTGGGGTAACCAAGCCGCCACTGTTTTAGAGCAGGCGCGCTTGCAGGTGGCCTTGCTGCTCAACGCTGATATCAACTCGGTGGTCTTTACGGCGGGGGGCACCGAGGCCGATAATCTAGCGCTGCTAGGGGTGGCCAGGCGTTACCGGGTGCCCCAGCACATAATTATTTCGTCGGTGGAGCATTCTGCCATTGAGCAGCCAGCTCAGCACCTTGAGCAGCTGGGCTGGCAGGTGACCCGGCTGGCGGTGGATGCTCAGGGGCAGGTGAGCCCGGCAGATCTGCGCCAGGCCCTGCGCGACAATACCGTGCTGGTGTCTATTATTTACGGCCAGAGCGAGGTGGGCACCCTGCAACCCATTGAGGTGCTGGGGCAGATAGCCCGTGACCACGGCGCGCTGTTTCACACCGATGCGGTGCAGGTGGCGGGGCGGCTGCCCATTGATGTGCAAACTCTGCCGGTCGATCTGCTGTCGATCTCTAGCCACAAGATCTATGGCCCCCAGGGGGCTGGGGCGCTGTATGTGCGCCCCAGAGTTGAGCTAGAGCCGCTGCTAGGCGGGGGCGGCCAGGAGTTTGGCCTGCGATCGGGCACCCAGGCAGTGCCGGTGCTGGCTGGGTTTGGAGCGGCGGCAGCCCTGGCGGCGGCAGAAATGCCTAGGGAAACCCTGCGGCTGATGGGGCTACGCGATCGCCTCTTTGAGCAGCTGGCCAATATGGTTGAGCTAGCGCCCACAGGCGATCGCCGCCACCGGTTGCCCCACCACGTTAGCTTTTGCATCACCGTCGCCGATGGCGATCGCGTCAGCGGCCGCACCCTGGTGCGCGAGATGAATCTGGCGGGCATTGGCATTAGCGCCGGGTCAGCCTGCCACAGCGGCCAGATCAGCCCCAGCCCGGTGCTGCTGGCCATGGGCTATGGCGATCGCGCGGCCCGCTGCGGCATTCGCCTCAGCCTGGGGCGGCACACCACCGCCGCCGACATCGACTGGACAGCGATGGTGCTGCGTCAGGTGCTCCAGCGCACCCTCATCCCTTTGACCTTATCTCCGGTGTAGAGCCTGCTATGGATAGTGCTATGGATTCTGTAACAACTACGGGTGTTCCGGCCAGTCTCGAAGACGCGATCGCCCAGGCTCGAATAGCCACCCAGGCTGCCATCCAGGCGGGGGTGCCTCGGATGGTGGTCGAGCTGGCCTACTCCGAGCTGAAGGGCATGCCCGTGGCCCAGCAGTTTTACCCCGCCCTGCAAGAGCTGGGCCTGAGCTTCAAAATATATTTTCCCGACGCTGGGGCGGCGGCTCTGGCTCGCCGCGACTGGGGCAACCCTGAGTTTGTGGTGCGTGCCATTGGCGAGCTCCACAGCGAGATGGAGCCGGGTGACCAGGCCTACCTGTTTGTAGAACCCTCGTCGCTCGAAGTCAATCAGGTCGAAGAGATGTGTGCCCAGGCGGGCGATGCCTTTGTGATCATGCTCAACCCCAAGCTTGAAGACGTGGCCACCATCGGCATTGGCTATGCTGGGAGGCAGCTGCGCGATCGCTTCCTCAGCACCCTGGAGTCGATCTATTACTTGCGGCCCATGGAGGGTGCCGTGCTGTTGCGCTGCTACCCCAACCCCTGGCAGGTATGGCAAGAGACCGACGCCGGTTATGAGCTGCTGGCTGAATTGCCCCAAAAGCCCTCCAGCGAAGCGATCGATCGCATTTTGATGGGCGAGGCCACCGCCGACTCCAGCGAGCCAGGCGCGGCGGCCCCAAAGGGCAAACGAGGTGGTTTTCTAAACGAACTCCAAGGATTCATTCGCGCCCTGACCCAGTAGACTGGCGACAGAAGTCAGCTACGGCGGGCATTGTTGCCAAATTATTCCCCCGGTTGCCACCAAGATCGTGCCTCGGGGATACTGTCTTGGGTCCTGAGGTGGGGTTATACTGCACTACACCCCGGCCCGATCATCCCTGCCGATCGGCGCTGCTCTCAGGCCAACCCTGTTCCACGACTGGTGAGTTACGACAGCCCATGCGAATTCTCAAAACCCAGACTCTACGAGGGCCAAACTACTGGAGCATCCGCTATCCCAATCTGATACTGATGCGGCTGGACTTAGAAGACCTTGCCGACCGCCCCTCCGACCAGATTCCTGGGTTTTACGAAGCGCTGGTAGAAACGCTCCCTAGCTTGATCGAGCACTTTTGTTCTCCAGGACACCGGGGCGGTTTCTTGAGTCGGGTGCGCCAGGGCACCTACATGGGCCACATTGTTGAGCATGTTGCCCTTGAGCTGCAAACCATGGCCGGCATGCCCGTTGGCTTTGGTCGCACCCGCAGCGTGGTCGAAACCGGGGTGTATCAGGTGGTGTTTGAGTACCAAAACGAGCAGGCCGGACGCTATGCCGCCCGCGCAGCTGTGCGCCTGTGCAACAGCCTGATCGAAACTGGTCACTACTCTAAGACAGAGCTGGAACAAGACCTGGCCGACCTCGCCGAGTTTCGCCTCGACGCGGCCCTCGGCCCCAGCACCGAAGCCATTGTGCGCGCCGCCGAAATTCAAGACATTCCCTGGATGCAGCTCTCCACCCGAGCGATGATTCAGCTCGGCTACGGCCGCTACCAGCAGCGGGTGCAGGCCACCCTGAGCAGCAAGACCAGCATTTTGGCGGTAGAGCTGGCGTCCGACAAAGAGGGCACCAAGCAAATCCTGCGCAACGCCGGAGTTCCCGTGCCTCGGGGCACCGTGATCAACTATCTCGATGAGCTTGAGAATGCGATCGAGGCTGTGGGCGGCTACCCCATTGTGATTAAGCCCCTCGACGGCAACCACGGGCGCGGCATTACCATCGACATCGACACCTTTGAAGCCGCAGAAGAAGCCTACGAAGCAGCCAGAGAGGTTTCCAGTGGCGTGATTGTCGAACGCTTTTATCAGGGCCGCGACCACCGCGTGCTGGTGATCAACGGCCGGGTAATTGCGGTAGCTGAGCGAGTGCCCGCCCACGTGGTTGGCGACGGTAAATCAACCATCGAGCAGCTGATCGACATCACTAACCAAGACCCCCGCCGCGGGGTAGGCCACGACAACCTGTTGACCCGCATTGAGGTCGATCGCACCACCTGGCAGCTGCTCGATCGCAAGGGCTACACCCTCGACACCGTGCTGCCCGCGGGCGAAATGTGCTACCTGAGAGCCACCGCCAACCTCAGCACTGGCGGTATCGCCATCGATCGCACCGACGATATTCACCCCGACAACATTTGGGTGGCCCAGCGCATCGCCAAAACCATCGGGCTCGATATTGCCGGCATTGACGTGGTCACCACCGACATCTCTAAGCCCCTGCGCGAGGTAGACGGGGTGATTGTAGAGGTCAACGCCGCTCCCGGACTGCGTATGCACGTGTGCCCCAGCGTCGGCATCGCCCGCAACGTGGCCGAGCCGATTTTGGCCATGCTGTTTCCGCCGGGTCAGCCTGCCCGCATTCCAGTAGTGGCAATTACGGGTACTAACGGTAAAACCACCACCACCCGCCTCACCGCCCACATTTTCAAGCAAACCGGACAGATGGTGGGCTTCACCACCACCGACGGCATCTACATCGGCGACAACATGGTAGAGCCCGGTGACACCACCGGCCCCCAAAGCGCCCAGGTAATCTTGCAGGATCCGACCGTGGAGGTAGCAGTGCTGGAGACGGCGCGGGGCGGAATTCTGCGATCGGGTCTAGCCTTCAAAGACTGTGACATTGGCATGGTGCTCAACGTTGCCGCCGACCACATGGGCCTAGGCGATATCGAAACCCTAGAAGACATGGCTCACCTCAAGGGCGTAGTGGCCGAAACTGTGCGGCCTAGTGGCTACGCGGTGCTCAACGCCGACGATCCGCTGGTGGCGGCGATGGCCCAAAAGGTGAAGAGCCAGGTGGCCTACTTCTCCATGGATCCCCACAATGAGCTGGTGCGCAAGCATTCCCAGCAGGGGGGCTTGGCCGCCGTCTACGAGCAGGGCTATCTATCCATTCTCAAGGGCGACTGGCTGTTGCGCATTGAGCAGGCTGACAAGGTGCCCCTGACCATGGGCGGCAAGGCACCCTTCCAAATCGCCAACGCTCTGGCGGCCAGTTTGGCGGCCTTTGCCCAGGGGGTTGACATCGGCTATATTCGTCAGGCTCTGCACACCTTTGAGGCCTCCACTGATCAAACCCCAGGCCGCATGAACCTGTTTAACCTGGGCCGGTTCCACGCCCTGGTCGACTATGCCCACAACCCGGCTAGCTACGAAGCCCTGGGCGGCTTTGTGAAAAACTGGCCGGGCAAGCGCATTGGCGTGGTCGGTGGCCCCGGCGATCGCCGCGACGATGACTTCATCAGCCTCGGCAAGCTAGCGGCCCAGATGTTTGACGACATCGTGGTTAAAGAGGACGACGACACCCGGGGTCGGGGTCGGGGTGACGCCGCCAAGTGGATCATCCACGGCATCGAAGAAGGGGTTGGCCATGCCAGCTACCGCATCATTCTCGACGAAACCGAGGCGATTAACACTGCTCTAGATGGCGCTGAGGATGACAGCCTGGTGGTGATTTTGCCCGAAACTGTGACCCGAGCGATCGCCTTAATCAAAGCCCGCAACCCTCTGCCTGCGGTGAACCCAGAGTTAAACGGTGTCGCTGAGCTAAGGACTGCCCCCTTCGACCAATACGCTCAGGTGCATCCCTAGACGATGGGCGACTAGCCTCTCACACTCGAAAGGGCTTCCCCAGATTTTGGGGAAGCCCTTTCGAGTAACTGGTGTAGCAGCAGGCTAAAACTCCAGCAGTCGGTTGATGAACTCAGCCTCTAGAGACTTTTGCTGGAGATCGCGCGCGATTTGTAAACCCAACGCAAAGGCCTGCTCGGCTCGGGCTTCATCCCCCGTCAGCATGTAATAGTCACCCAAGGCTCGATAGCTAAGGGCGGTTTGCAGATTGGGCGGCACAGTGCCCAGAGTAAGGGCAGCACGCCGGTCGAGATAGGCCTTGGCCTGCACCAGATCGTCCCGCTCTAGGTAAATGCCGATTAGACCGTCGAGGGCACGAATTTGCAGATTGCGATCGCCCGCCTCAACCCCGGCCCGCAGCCCTACTCGATAAGCGCCAATGGCGTTGGACTCGCGTCCTAGGGCCACATAGACATCCCCCAGGCTGTTGGACGAGTGGGCCTCACCTACGTAGTCGCTGGCCAAAATGCGGTAGTTGGTGGCGGCTTCGAGCAGTTGTACTGCCACATCTAAGTCACCCCGCTGGGCCGCCACCTGGCCCAGGTTGCTGAGGGAGATGCCGATCGCCCGCGAATCGTCTGTGGTGCGGGCGATTTGCAGGGCCTCCTGAAAGTGAGCCTGCCCCTCGTTCAGTCGGCCCTGGTTGATGTAGAGATTGCCCAAGTTGTTGAGGCCGTAAACCTGCCCGAGCAGGTCGTCGTTGTCGCGGGCGGTGCCGATGCGCAGCACAAACGCTCGCTCGGCCTCGGGGTAACGGTCTAGGGTAGCGAAGGCTGCCCCCATAGAACCGTAAGCCCGCCCTGCCGACTGACCGTCGCCCAGTAGGCGATAGATCTCGGCCGCCTCGGCCCAAGAATCTACGGCCTGGGTGAGATTGCCCTCAGCCAGCTGCTGGTTGCCCAGCTGCATCCAGCCGTCAGCCACATCCCGCGACTCTCCCTGGGTCGCGCTATTGGGTCGCAGATCAAGCTGTTCTTCCAGGTTGGCGGCTGGGGCAGCCTGCCCAACCAGCAGCATTAGACCTAGCGCCAGGCCCAGTTTGCCGACGTGCTTCTTACCGATGTGCTTCATTGCCATTGCCCCTCCCCAGGACTCCCGTTGCGGGTCAAAATTAGTTGGCCCATTCGTTGCCAAAGTCCCCAGTGGTGCTTACTAGATTAGCCTCTCCTAGACTCACTCCCTCCAAATCGGGAACGGTTAGCAAACCATCGAGGTCGTCGGGGAGAGGTTCGGGGCGCAGCGACGCATCGCCCAGGTAAATCTGGCGAATATCCTCAGGCAGGGCCAACTCTAGGTGCTGAAAGGCCTGCCCCAGCTTTTGGCGCACATCAGCCGCTGTCAGGGCTTCTCCCTCAGCCTGAAGATAGGCAGCAATGCGGTTCTCGCTCCAGCGAAAGGTCAGGGCCATGACCGCTACTAGTCGCTCTACCGGAGGCAGGCGATCGAGGGCCTGCTCAACGTAACACCAGAGGGGAGGCGTAGCCTGGTCAAGAGAGTAGTGGATAGTCTCGACCTCGGGCACCACTGCTTGGTTGATGCACAGGGCGGTGATATTGATCAGCCAGTTCTGTAGGGTAAATGCGCCTGGCCCTTCGCCCGCCACCGCCTCAGGGCATTCAACCCCGCCCAGCTCAAGGAGAATGTGCCGCCAAGTCAGGGCAAACAGGTATTCGGCCTGCACGGGCGATCGCGCCGAGTGGCGAATCAGGCTATAGACCATGGGGCTATAGCGACAAAAAATTGCCGTAAAGTAGCGCCCTGCATCGCCGTGGCGTTGAAATAGCTGCACCAGCTCGCGATCGCTCAAATGGTGCAGCGACTGCACCAGCCTGTGGTCGCACTCAGGAAAGTTAGGAATAGGTGCTGGGCTAGACATAGTTTGAGCCGTGGAGAACGTTGACCAAAGCCACCCCCAGATCTGCGATCGCTACTGAATCAGGCTGCGGGTAAATCAGCCTTTAATATACCTACCATGGCGCTTTTGGCGACGTATTTTTTTTGAAACCCAGAGATTTTCCCAACCTGGGCTCAAGATGTCGCTACCACCCCAACAACTACCTCAGCAACTGGGGAGTTTATTGCAGAATTGATACACTGGTTACGAGACACTGAGTATTGGGGTGAGTGCCATCACCACCCTTGTCGTTACCCTGTGAGTGGGCCTATGCTGCTTGACTGCTCTCTAAACCTGCGCTTGGCTTCCCTGCTGGGGCTGCCCCTCGACAGCATCATGTCGACCCAGGGAATTATGGTCTTGCTGCTAGTGGCCTACGCCGGGGCCATGTGGATGTTTCTCAAGAGTGCCCCTAAGGTCTACACGGTGATGGTGTCTGATCTGGAGGTGGCCCGCCACTTCTATGAAGGCATGCTCAACCTGCCTGCCGCCGAGGTGCCCCTGCACTACTACTACAACTATGAGCAAACCCTAGGCACCGCTGGTCTCGACCCCCTGTACCTGGGCGGCGCTACCAGCCTCGGCAACCAAAACGTGATGAACAGCCCCGAAGGGCTGTGGTATCAGTTGCGCAAAAACACCCAGCTCCACGTGGTGAGTGGTGCCAGCCTCGGCCACCGCAACCAGCAGCGCCACGTCTGCTTCGACCACAACTGTTTAGAATACATCTTGATGCGCGTGCAGCTAGGCGGCGTGCAGCACAAAATTCGTAACGAAAAGCCCCTCAACTTTCTGGTTAAAGACTATGACAACCAGGTGATCGAACTAGCCGAAATTGACGATTAGTGGCTGGCTAATGCTAGTCGTCTACCCAACCAAAGGTGACAGGTGAGTGAGGGTTCAAGGTCTAAGGTGTCAGGTTCACGGCCTGCCTTAGACCCGGCACCCTAAACCCTAAACCCTAGACTGTTGGAGCCTGTCACAATCGGTCTAGTCAAGTACTAGATAGAAGCTTAGATTGATAACAATGTTGTAGGGGAGTGCGGCGATCGCAACGTGATAAAAGCGGTATGTTGGCCAAACTTGCCGCTGCACTTAGCATCTACATACCTGCATACCATAGTGGATGTTTCATGCCAGTGCGCTTGTCTAATAGCGATGACAACCGCTGGCGAAACGAACCCATTGTGATGTCATACACATCCCGTTCCTTCAACGGCGCTGGCTCTCTTGGGTGCCTCAGGTGTCATCACCATATAGGAAGTCGGGGGCTTGAACAGTTTTTGCCAAAATAAGAATTGCTGGGCGAAAACTGCCAACCCAGCCAAGCCGGTTTCTCCAAGCTACGATGGAAGATACCCTGATCGCACCCTGATTCGCCTTTAAACTATGCCTGGTAAAACTCTGCTGGTAGGGCTGCGCGCTGACCAGTTTCGCCACCCTCTGGATCTAGAAGCCACCCGCGCCCTTAAGCAGCTGCCAGGGCTCGATGTGATGGTGCGTATGGCTCTGGCCCCTCTGGCAGAGCGGTTCTTTCACCTCGACCATCTGGCCTCAAGCTTGCAGGTGAGCGATCGCCAGCTGCCCGAGCTGCATCAGTCGTTGGTCGAAGCCTGCCGCATTCTCGACCTAGAGGTGCCCCGACTCTACGTGCGCCAAAACCCGGTGCCCAACGCTTACACCTTTGCCATGCGCGGCGAGCAGCCTTTCATCGTCATCCACACAGCGCTGATCGAACTGCTGACACCGGCAGAAACCCAGGCGGTGATCGCCCACGAACTGGGCCACCTCAAGTGTGAGCACAGCGTTTACCTCACCTTGGCCAACCTGATCACGCTGGCTGCTAGCCAGCTACCTCTAGGCGAAGTGCTGGCACAGAGTCTTCAAAATCAGTTGATGGAGTGGGTGCGCTGTGCTGAGTTTACCTGCGATCGCGCTGCCCTGCTGGTCGCCCAAGACCCCCGCATTGTCGCTTCTTTGCTGATGAAGCTCTGCGGCGGCTCGCCCTCGCTCGTTGACCAGCTCAATGTCGATGCCTTTATTGATCAGGCCCGCGCCTACGACAGTCTCAGCGACGACGCTATTGGCGAAGCCCTCAAGCAGGTGCGTACCCAGGGACTTACCCACCCAGTGCCCGTCCTGCGCGCTAGGGAAATCGATCGCTGGGCCAGCACCAATGATTACTACCAGTTGGTTAAACGCCCGACAGTCGAGTATAATGGGAGCGCATCCAAGGGCGGATGGCGGAATTGGTAGACGCACCACACTCAAAATGTGGCGACTTCGGTTGTGCGAGTTCGAGTCTCGCTCCGCCCATTGATTCATCTCAATCAAAGATTACGTAACGAGTTAAGACTCGCATAATTTCGTTGAGCTTGCCTGTGGGAATGGGCTTGCTCCATTCGTGCACCTCTGCAAAACCAACTCGATACAGCTCATGGATGACCCGCTCTACAGCGTAGGCTGGACCTCTAACGGTGAGCATCACTTTTTCGCGCCCAGGTTCAGTGATGGGAGATTTTAGAAATAATCGTAGAGAGCCTATTATGCTCCTTCTAAACAATCAAGTATTTTTATGCAGTCCAATAGTAGATGAGAGATTTTGTTGTGATGCTTATTTCCTGGATTGTGAGAAGCAAACTTTAAGGCGATTAGGGCTCAATGGCAATGACCCCAATAGCACATTGAAATCTTGGGGTGTGAATTTGACTGACGCAAGGTTAAATTTCTTGTTTAGACGAACTTAATTTTATAAGAATTTATTCTGTTTTTTGTTAAGGCCTGATCAAACGCGTTTCTTGCGGAAATCACCTTGTGCTGGAGTGGAGCAACAACAAGGTGCTAGTGAGGTTGCAGCAATTAACATTGAAGTATCGAAGACAGCCTTCATAGGGACATCTAACTCTGGATGCGGTCTTCCCTCAGGTTTTCAATCAGATTGTTCATATCCTCTTGAGAGCTCAGAGGCGGAGTTTCGAGAACCAAAGCAGTACCCTCATGGCGAAGTCGAGAGGATTGACTCAGCAAATGTAGAATGATGCGCCCTTCACTAACCTCTAGCTCAAGGTTTTCGAGGGGATGAAGACCAAGTTGGATGCGAATGGCAGCGGGGATTTCGATCCGACTAGACTCGTCAATGGTAATGATAGTCATAGGACGGCCTTGGGAAAGGTCATGGTTTGATGCTGACGGCCTTAGGTTTCTATTCTGGCATAGTGCTCTAGACTAGCTGGGTTACGAATCTCAGCAGGGGTGAGTTGGGTTCAATTAAATCGGGAACTCCAGCTATGATTAGTTCACACAATCTAGTGCTTCTGTACTGTGACTGAGTCTGCTGCAGCCCCCTCCACCTCGTCTACAACCGCCACGGCTGGCCTGCCGCGCCAGCGGTGGCAGGTGGCACCGGCAAATGCACCCCTGGCAACATCCTTAGCGCAGGTTACGGGGCTGTCGCCGCTGCTGACTCAGGTATTGATTAATCGGGGCATTACGACCCCGACGCAGGCCACTGCCTTTCTTGATCCCGAGCGGCAGCAGTTGCCATCGCCCCTAGCGGAGTTCCCCGACCTGGCGGCGAGTCTAGAGCTGCTGGTAACAGCGATCGCCACTCAGCAGGCGATCGCCATCTGCGGCGACTATGACGCCGACGGCATGACCAGTACCGCTCTGCTACTGCGGGCTTTAAAGGCGCTTGGCGCGCAGGTGAGCTACACCATCCCCAGCCGCATGGCTGAGGGCTACGGCATCAATACCCGCATTGTCGAAGACTGCTACGCCGAGGGTGTAAGCATCATTCTCACGGTGGATAATGGCATTGCGGCGGTGGCTCCGATCGCCCGCGCCCGTGAGTTGGGCTTGGCAGTAATTGTCACCGACCACCACGATATTCCCCCCGAGATTCCCCCAGCAAACGCGATTTTGAACCCCAAGCTGCTGCCCGAGACCTCGCCTTACCGAGGGGTGGCTGGGGTGGGAGTGGCCTACATTTTGGCGGTGTGTCTGGCCCAGGCGCTGGGGCGTACCCAAGATTTGACTGGGCCATTGCTAGAGCTGTTTACCCTGGGCACCATCGCTGACCTGGCTCCGCTGACGGGTGTGAATCGCCGCTGGGTACGGCGGGGGCTAGGGCTATTGCCGCGATCGCGCCTTTTCGGCATTCAGGCGCTAATTCAGGTAGCGGGGCTGGCCGACCAGAGCAAGCCGCTGAAGCCGGAGCACATTGGCTTTCGTTTGGGACCGCGCATCAACGCCGTGGGCCGGATCAGCGAGCCACAGATTGTGATTGATTTGCTCACCACCGATGACGTGGGAGTAGCGCTGGAGCGAGCGATGCAGTGCGAGCAGATCAACGGCACTCGCCAGGATCTCTGCCAGAGCATTGAGCAGGAGGCGATCGCCTGGTGTGAGCAGCAGCGGGCGCTGGGCACAGTGGATATTGAGCGCGATCGTGTGCTGGTCGTGGTGCAACCCGGCTGGCACCACGGCGTCATCGGCATTGTGGCCTCGCGGCTGGTGGAGCGCTACGGCGTGCCCGTCTTCATCGGCACCTATGAGGATGAAGACCACAAGGTGATTCGCGGCTCGGCGCGCAGCATTCCAGAGTTTGATGTGTTTGTGGCCCTGCAAACCTGCCACGACCTGATGGAAAAGTTTGGCGGCCACCGGGCAGCGGGGGGTTTCTCGTTTTTGGCCAATCGCCTGCGCCAGGTGACCACGCGGCTATCGCACTACGCCTGCCAAACCCTCTCGGTCGATCTGCTCAAGCCCCTGGTTAAAATCGACAGCCAGGCGAGGTTAAGCGATATTCACCAGGGCTTGTTTGATCAGATCGACCACCTGCACCCCTGCGGCATTGAGAACCCCGACCCAGTGTTTTGGACGCCGAATGTGCAGGTGCTAGAGCAGCAGACTGTGGGCCGCAATCGTGACCACCTCAAGCTGGTGCTGGCAGAAGCTGGGGGCGAGACAATTAAGGCGATCGCCTGGCGCTGGGGCGAGTACTACCCCCTGCCCAATTGCCTTGATGTAGCTTACAAGCTCAAGCAAAACGAATGGCAGGGCACCACTACTGTGGAGCTAGAGCTAGTGGGGGTGCGATTAGCAGCGGGGGCAGAACCCGTGAGCGCTACCGCCAAAGGTCAGCCGCTACCAGCCCGTCTAGAGCTGGCTCTACCTAAGTTGTCTGTGTCTGTTCCTCTAGCGAATAGTGGTGAGGAAAAGGGGTCGCCAACGACACGCGTATCCGAGATACCTACGGGCACAGCAGATGCGCTAGTTGTAGAACGGGAAGAGGCGATCGCCCCTCAGCCCGTTTCGCCGCCAACAACCCTATCTGCGATTCCGGGACGGATTGCTTCGCGAATCGCTCCACCAACCACGGACGCCGCCGAGTTTACCTATAGCAACCGCCGCTACTCCGCTACGACCAAAACGGCCTCAGACACCACCACCCTTACCATCAGCAACCCCGAGGGCCAGCGGTTAGTCGTCAACCGGGGCGATCAGCAGGGCTGGCTCTACCTGCCAGGTGAGTCGGCCAAGCCGGTTGACCTCAGCGAACCCCACTACGGCAACCTGGTGCGGGCCGGGGCGACAGCGGTAGAGCTTCAGCAGATGGCCCAGCGGCTGGCAGCGGCAGAAGCTCAGCTAGCCGAAAAGGACGCCCTGCTGGCAGAACAGAACGCTCTACTGGCCCAAAAAGAGACCCAGCTAAAAGCGCTAAAAGCTGAGAGCGCAGCTCTGTTAAAGGCTCAGCTTCAGGTTCAGCAGCCTCAGCCAGCTCCAGTCCAAGACGAGCCCATTCAAGCGAAAAGAGCAGATTCGGTAGCGGCCCAGATTCAACCCCTGCCAGTTCAAGCGGTGGCGGTGCCCAAAGCCTCAGTGCGGGCAAAGGTGACGCCAACCGAGGCCTCACCTTTGCCCGCAAAAGTTCAACCAGCCGCGTCGGTTCAGTCAGCCCCTAAAGCTGCCTCACCGCCGTTGGCAGAACCGCCAGTTGTTGCCCTAGCTTCCTCTCCACCGCTGAAGCTCGATGACGCCAAGCAGCAGGTGCGCCAGGGTTTGAGCGATCGCGTCTGGTTTTGCCTCAGCGCCGACAGCCAAAGAGATCTGGCCATCGCGGTGGCTCACCTGTCTACCACCAGCGGCCCCATGGCCGATGCCACGGCCGTAGCTGGGCTAGCCACGGTGCTCGAGCGCGAGCTGTTGCAGCCCCTGCTCGACGACTTTGCCAGCTATGGCGAGCAAACCGGCGATCGCGACCTGGCCGCCCTCGCCAGCGATCTGGCCCAAACCGCCAGTCTGGCGGCACTGCCACCGCTGCTGAGCGAAACCTGGCGATCGCTGACCGCCAAGGCCCTAGCCGCCACCAACAAACCCCGGAAAGCGCTGCACGAAACCACCCACGCTGACACCAGCGAAACCCCCTTCCCCATTGATGACAGCCACCGGGTGATGCTCGACGAATTTCTTCAGGGCTGGGACCATCCCATTGCTCGCTGGTTGACCGGGGGCGGGGCCGAAGCCGCCTCTGACCTGGCTCAGGTAGCCCAGCTACAGCGCTCTAGCAACCCTCTGCCGCTGTGGCAGGGGCAAATGCTGCAACATTTAGTGCTGGGCCAACGTCAAAAAAAGGGAATTTTACAGAAAGTTTTTGGATAATCTCCCTGATCCTACGGTTGCTCAGGGTATGGTGTTTTGACAGCTTTGCCCAACCCGAGCCAATCGTGTCTACCTCAAATGGCCAACGCGCTTTTTAAGCCCCAGTTTTTGATTGTTTGCGGCCTCTCGGCGGCTCTGGTGTCCTGCTCGGGCGAAGGGCAGGGCAGCAGCGGCCCGATGCGGTTTGTCAGCATTCAGCCCATTCAGGTGTGCGACGACCTTGGCATCCTTTGTGCCGACCTGGCTCTGTTTGAAGAAGCTACCCGCAAAATCTGGGCCCAGGCCAATCTCGACGTCAGCTTTTTAGCCCCCAACCGGCTCAACGCCAGCCGCTTTCTCACCATCGACAACCAAGACGAGTTTGCCGAGCTATCTTTTGCGGGCGGGGCCGGAGCCTTTGGGCGTAACCCGCTCTCAACCCGCACCTCTGGCCCCATCAGCCTCTGGTTTGTGGAAAGTATTTTCCCCTATGAGGGGGTTGACACCCTTGGCCTGGGTTGGATTGGCCAAAACGGCGTTTTGATCGATGACGATATTCTCACCTTTAATAATGGCATTGGTCGCCTCGACACGGTGGCCCACGAAATCGGCCACAACCTGGGCCTGACCCATGAGAGCTTTGGGGCTGGCGGCGCAAATAATCTGATGACCGATGGCAGCTTTCGCAATTCGCCCAGTTCTCTTGACGACATTACTCCCGATGGCGCGGGCCTAGACCAGCTCACCGATCGCCAAATTAACGAAGTTCGTAACAGCGGCTTTGCTCGCACTGCGCCAGGCCCGTCTGCCGCTCGCGCCCCAGGGGAACTACCCACGACACTGCCTCCCCTGGCAGACGCAGCTCCTGACGCTTTACCCTGGGTCGCCCCGCCCAAAGTAACCCCAATCACCGACCTGGCTCTGTTGCCTGAGGCCGCCTTTGCCGCAACGACGCAGACTCCCCAACCGATTCCCAATGGCCCGGCGATGTCGCTGCTGACGACGATACTGCTGGCGGGCTATCTACGCTGGCAGCCCCGGGGGCGGTGATGGCGATGCTGAGTAGCTGGCTGCTGGCTCAGGGAGTAGTAGCGACTGTGAACGGGGCTGTCGCTTTTGGTGAGACCGCCTTAACCACCATCACCCAGCCGTCTTTAGGCCTAGCCTGGTCTAGTTGGGCTACTCTGCCTAGTTTCGTTCTTCTATCGCAGTCGCTGCCCGTGCTTGGCCAGGATTCCATTCCTTACCCGCCAATGCTGCGCCATGAGACATCGCCCGCAGGCAGCTACCACCTCGTTTTGACGCTGGGGCAAGACGAGGCTGGCACTCAGCGCACCACCGCTAGCCTGTTTGAGACCCTGGGCGATCGCTGCCAACAGGTCTGGTCACACAGCCTGCCCCACAGCTACGGCCCCCGTCTGGCGCGGGTAAATGACGCCGGCACCGTCGTACTGCTGGACGAATGGATCAACGTGGCCAGCCCCCGCGCCATTGTGGTGATGGGTTTGAATGGGGAGGTCGAGGCTCAGCACAGCTTTGACGATATTGTCGAGGTTACTGGCCAGTCGCGAGCGGAAGTCGTTGATCAAGCTGCCCAAGGCTTTTGGCTGAGCGGCAATCCCGAGATGGATCTCACAGGCGATCGAATGACAATTCCTACCGCTGGAGGACAGCTCAGCTTAGATTTGGCAACGGGAGAAATGGGGTTTTAGCGGTGTGTATGCCCGCACTGCCCAGCCACAAATAGGGCTGCTATAACGAAGAAGAGTGATTCTGCAACCAATGCCTGGCTCAGGTTGTTGATGAGAGGCAACGGCCAATGAGTCCTCAACTGGAATTGGGTAAGTTTCCATTGTTAGATACTGGGCTGTCGTAGGTGGCAAACGACCGTTTGCCTTGCCCAAATTGCAGCCCATCTCAAGGTTTTGAAAATACTGTTCCAACGAGACAGCAGCTATGGCCAAGGGTGATCAAATTTACGTCATGCGCGATCTGGCAGGGATACCTGGGCTATATCAGCACCACGGCATTGACTGCGGCGATGGCACCGTCATTCACTACAGCAAAGCCCGAGACATCGCCGAGATCGCCCGCACCAGCTACGACGCCTTCTCCTGGAGCAACCCGGTTTACACCGTTCGTAAGTCGCTAATCTATGACCCTGAAGTTGTCGTTGAGCGGGCCACCAGCCGCTTGGGCGAGCGCCAGTACGACCTCTTGCTCAACAACTGCGAACACTTTGCCAACTGGTGCACCACAGGCCGCAGCGAGAGCCGCCAGCTGGCCAACTTTGGCCTGCGCACCGACCAGCTCAACCTGCCTGAACTGCGGCGACTGGCCGAGGGCGATCGCCACACCACCACCCCCGCCGAAGCCCGCGCTAACTTCCAAAAAGCTCTGGGCGACATTGCCACTGCCTACAACACTACCCTGGCCGATCAGCAAACTGCCTATAAAACAGCCGACGAATGGCACCACGTTGCCGGGAAGGCTCTAGCCATCGGTCGAGAAGATCTCGCTAGAGCGGCTCTCCACCGCAAGGTCGCAGCCGATAAACGCATTGAAACCCTCACTACCCAGCTCAGTGAACTGGTGGAACTGGAGCTGAATCTCCAGCACAATCGGGCATTCGCAGAGCGGCGACTGGCGATGGAATAAGCGGAGAATGAATGGTAGAGCACAGCGCTAGTGATCTGGGAAAACTACGCTCACTCTTAGTAACCCCTAGCTGTCCCATGAGAAAGAAAGAACTGACTCAACTGGTTAGTTTTGCCTGCGTTTTGTTTATGGCTCAATTCCCTCAGCCCAGCCAGGCGCAAACTAGTCAAGCGCAAACTTCTCACGAGGACGCTGTTCAGGCATGTCGATTGGCCCTAGAAGAGGCCAATACTGTGATCTACGATGAGCACAAAGCATTCATCAGTAATGCCTCAGCGGTTGATCTGGATGATCTATACAGCAGCTATCCTGCGCAGAAACCTATAGGCATCTTGTTGCGTGTTCAAGGGCAATCTGCACCAGAAGTGATGCAGTCGCCACAACTCATGACTGAGCTCAGCACTAGCTTGATCAATCGTTGCCAACCCCTCGGCATGGTAACGTTTCAGCTCGATCAAACAGACTGGGAAGCAACCTTTGGCCTGATGGAAAATCAGATCGTCCCCTTTGAATGTACGGATTCTGGCCGGTCAACGGTGCTGAATTGGGGAGAGGCCTTTTGCCCATAACAGAGCTTGCCCGGTGACTATTGCAGTTGCGGATTTTCGACCCAGAGAATCGATTTCACCGGGCGCTGCACCAGTTCGCCAGAGGCATTGAGACGACCGTAATGGGTAGTGCCGTCGTACATCAGCGTTGAGGAGCTGCCACCGTCGAGGTTGAGTGCTTGGGTGACGCCGCGATCGCTCATAAAAGCTGCTACTTCCCCCATTGTCATTCCTGAGGGCGACACCCCTGGCACCTGAGCTACCATCACCAGCACCACGCTGCCGTCGGCCTTGAGGCCCACCGCTGAGCGAGCGTTGGGCGACTGACTACCCAGGGCATCGCGGCGGGCGGCGCGATCGATAAAGCCTTCCTCCACAGACGTATCCTGGGGCAGCAGCTGAGGGCCAGCACCGACGGCATCCACTAGGGCGCACCCCGCTGGCACAGGCTCCTGATGGAAGGTGATGTCGTAGCTTAGAGTCCCGCCGCAATCGTAGCGGCGAAATTCTGAGCGATTCAAAATCCTATCCATATAGCTGGTCAGGTCTGGATTGCCAATCAGCCGCTCGTTTTGGTTGGGGTCGGCCACCAGTGCGCCATCCTTCACAACGTAAGACGTAGTGAGGCCATTGTTGGGGTCAAAAAAACCGGCGTTGAGGGCGGCAGTCACGCACTCTCCAGCCCCACACAGTTGGGAGGCAATCTGATCTACCCGCGCCAGCCCATCAACTGCCGCCACCTGCACCGGGTAGCGCACCGGGTCAGGAATAGTCACCACATGCGCGATCGCGCTGGGCAATCTCACAGTTTCGTAAATCGGAGGCATCGCCGGTGCTACCGGGACGACATCCTCCAGAGCCGCGTCAGCCCCATTGGGGACAGGGGCGCAGCTCGACAGTCCCAGGGCAAAGGCCAGGCCAACGGCGAGAGAAGGTTGAACGATAGAACGCATAGAGCCAACAACGGGTTGCGTTCAGCAGTATAGCGAGAAGCGCGATCGTCCTTGCAGTCGGTTTATTTCCTATCAACGACCAGCGCCTAACGACCCAGATTCGGGACATCCCCTGAGGTGATGGGCATACTGGAACCAGTTTGCCCTACAGATTGTGTGACAGACGATGGCGGTTCTCACTGTGACAACCGATGCGGCTCAGCCGATGATCTACCCCTCGGTGTCGGTGATTGTGCCCATCTATAACGGTGAGGCCGACCTGCCCGAACTGGTGCAACGGCTGATGGGGCAACAGTATCCAGCCGATCGCGTCGATTTTTTGCTGGTGGACAATGGGAGCTGCGATCGCACCCCCGACCTCCTGCGAACCGCCGCCGCCACTGCTGCCTCCCAAGGTATTCGGCTGCGGGCCATCATCTATAGCGCCATCCAAAGCTCCTATGCCGCCCGCAACGCTGGCATCGCCGTCGCCAAGGGTGACATTCTCGCCTTTACCGACGCCGATTGTCATCCTGAGCCTAACTGGCTCGTCTCCCTTGTGCAGCCCTTTGTCGACCATTCTGTCGGGCTGGTGGCAGGGGAGATTAAGGCCTTACCCAGCCAAAACTGGCTAGAGCGCTACGCCGATCGCCAGGGCACCCTCTCCCAGCACAACACCCTCAACCATGCTTTTTTGTCCTACGGTCAAACGGCCAATCTAGCTGTGCGGGCTGAAATTTTGGGTACAGTTGGGCTCTTTCGTCCCCATTTGACCACGGGCGGGGACGCGGACCTGTGCTGGCGCATTCAGCAAACTACCTCGTGGCAACTCGTCCATGCTGCCGATGCCGTGGTCTACCATCGCCATCGAGATAGCCTGAAGGGTCTGCACAGTCAATGGCATCGCTACGGCTGCTCAAACCGCTATCTGCACGACCTACACAGTGTAGATCTGATGCGTCCCCTCACCGCCAAAGAAATGCGCTATCGTCTGCTGCGCTGGGGCCTAAAGGAGCTGCCCCAGGCAACCGTTAAGCTCCTGAACGGGCGCGGCACTGCTTTGGAGCTAGCGATCACGCCGCTGGATTTGTGGTGCGCCCACGCCCGCACCCAGGGACAGGCCCAGGCCAAGCTACCCGAGACTGCCCGCACCATTACTCGTCTGGGAGAACCCGTCTGATGCGAATTTTGATGATCTCCACAACGTTTCCCTACCCACCGACGCTGGGAGGTACGCAAATTCGCACGTTTTATCTACTCAAGCACCTAGCTCAGCGGCACGAGATTACGCTGGTGACGCAGCGATCCGACGAAGTGACGGCAGCAGAGGTAGAGGCCCTGTCCACCCACGTGGATAAGCTGGTGTGCTTTCCTCGCCCTACAGCCGCAGACCTCCAGCCTGGACTGCCTGGCAAAATCAGCCGCTTTGCTCACTTTCTGGCTACGGGTACACCCCCAAGCACCACCTACCTGCACACCCCCGCCCTGCAGCAGTGGATCGACGACTGGGTAGAAGGCGTCCACTGCGACGTCATTACCTGTGAGCACAGCGTCAACGAAGTCTTCGTGCGCCCCAGCTATCGTCAGCGAGTCAAGAAAGTAGTGGTGGATATTCACAGCTCACTCTACGGCACGCTGGTGAACCAGTTAGAGACCGGGACGGCGGAGAAGCCGCTGCGCGATCGCCTCAACCTACCCCTGCTCCGCCGCTACGAGCGCCGCTACGCCCAAAAGTTTTCTGACCTTGTGATCACCACTGAGGAAGACCGTCAATTCTTTGCTCCCATTGCCGGGACTACTCCCCTGCATGTTGTTCCTAACGGTGTGGATCTGGTGCAATTTCCCTATCGCCGCGCGGACCCTGGCGGCCGCAGCCTGGTTTTCGTCGGCGCGATGGACTACATCGCCAATGTAGATACGGCCAAGTATCTGGCCCAAGCTATTCTGCCGCCCCTGCGCCAGCGCTACCCCGACGCTACCCTCTACCTAGTGGGCAACAAACCCACGTTAGAAGTGGAGGCGTTAGGCAATCTGCCGGGAGTTGTTGTTACTGGACGAGTGCCGTCGGTGGCGGATTATCTGCACCGGGCGACAGTATGCGTGGTGCCCATGCGCATTGGCTTTGGTATTAAGAACAAAACCCTAGAAGCAATGGCGGCGGGGGTGCCAGTCGTGGCGAGCGATCGCGGCCTTGAAGGTCTCGCCGTAGACCAGCCCCAGCGGGCGCTGCGGGCGAATACTGTTGATGAGTATGTCGGGGCGATCGGCCAACTCTTTGACCAGCCTGAACTGCGGACCACCCTATCGGCGCGTGGCCGGGAGCTGATTGAAAACACCTTCACCTGGGAGCGCGCAGGGCAAGCCTACGAAGCCGTGCTGAACGGCTGAATTTGAAGCCACCAACGCCGTTTGAATAGGGCAAAAGATACTGCGACCGTGAGAAATAGTCAATGGGAAAGGGGCATCGGTAGGATGGGGTAGGCGGCCCTCTGGCCTAGCCCAATTTCTAGGCCCTATCCTTTCAATTTCTGTAGCTCAACTATGGTGTCGCAAAAACTTGACCAGCTCAAAGCCCTATTCGCTGGGATGGAGCGAGCACTGATCGCCTATTCGGGCGGCATCGACAGCACCCTGGTGGCCAAGGTCGCCTACGACGTGCTGGGCGATCGCGCCCTTGCCGTCACCGCCAACTCCCCTTCGCTCATGCCCGCCGATTTAGAAGAAGCCCAGGTGCAGGCGGCGGCAATCGGCATTGCCCATGAGATTGTTGCTACCCACGAGCTAGACAATCCCAATTACGCGGCCAACCCTGTCAACCGCTGCTACTTCTGCAAGAGCGAGCTGCACGACACCCTTAAGCCATTGGCCCTAAGGCAGGGCTACCCCTACGTAGTAGATGGCGTCAACGCCGATGACCTGGGCGACTACCGCCCTGGCATTCAGGCGGCACAAGAGCGCGGCGCCAGATCACCCCTGGCCGAAGTGGGCATCACCAAGTTTGAGGTGCGTGAGATCTCGCGCCTGCTGGGTCTGCCCTGGTGGGATAAACCGGCACAACCCTGCCTCAGCTCACGCTTCCCCTACGGCGAGGCAATCACCCTAGAGAAGCTGCGGCGGGTGGGCCAAGCAGAGCTGTACCTGCGGCATTTGGGGCTGCGGCAGCTCAGGGTGCGATCGCAGGCCGACACCGCCCGCATTGAAATTCCTGTCGAAAATATTAAAGAATTTGTAGCTGCCACCGAGCTTGAAGCCCTGGTAAAGGCGCTGCAAGACTACGGTTTCACATATGTCACCCTTGATCTAGAGGGCTTTCGCAGCGGTAAGCTAAACCAGGATCTGCCCGCAACTGTCGTTAGCCCCTCAGAACGTTCCAGCCATGACCTATCTGCTTGCCGGTGATATTGGTGGCACCAAAACCATTCTGCGCCTGGTCGAAGCCAGCGAACCCAGTCCATCGACCCCGGTGATTCTCAAAAACGAGTTTGAGCGCACTTACTCTAGCCAGGCCTACTCCGACCTGGTGCCGATGGTGAAAGAATTTTTGCACCAGGCCGCCATCGATGCCGGGCATGCCTACGCTCCTGAGCGGGCCTGCTTTGCGATCGCCGGGCCAGTCGTGGAAAACACCTCCAGCCTGACCAACCTGGCCTGGTCGCTAGAGGGCGATCGCCTACAGGTAGAACTCGACCTTGACCGAGTTGAGCTGATCAACGACTTTGAAGCCGTCGGCTACGGGGTCTTTGGCCTCGCTGCCGAAGACATCCACACCCTGCAAGCGGGCGACCCCGATGGCAACGCCCCGGTGGCCATTATTGGCGCGGGCACCGGCTTGGGGCAGGGGTTTGCCCTAGCCACGAGCGGTCGCCCCCTGATATTTCCATCTGAAGGGGGGCACGCCGACTTTGCGCCCCGCTCAGAGCTAGAGTTTCAGCTGATGCGCTATCTAATCGACAAGCACCAGATCTCTCGCGTGTCGGTGGAGCGGGTGGTGTCGGGCCAGGGGATTGTGGCGATCTACCAATTTTTGCGCGATCGCGAGTTTGCCACCGAAACCCCAGAGATCGCCGAAGCGATCGTCGCTTGGGAACGCCAAACCGGCCTCTCCACCAAAACCGTTGACCCCGGTGCCGTCATCGCCCAGGCCGCTGTGGGCTGTCGCGATCGCCTCTCTCACAAAGCCATGGAAATTTTCGTCTCCGCCTACGGGGCCGAGGCGGGCAACCTCGCTCTCAAGCTGCTGCCCTACGGTGGCCTCTATGTAGCTGGAGGCATCGCCGCTAAAAACCTCGACGCCATGACCGCCGGAACGTTCCTCGACGCCTTTACCCATAAGGGTCGCGTCAGCCCCCTGCTTGATCGGGTGCCCGTGCACATCGTGCTCAATCCTCAAGTGGGCCTAATCGGAGCCGCTCTGAGAGCCGCTGCCCCTCTAGTTGATTCATGAGGTTGCCCTTAGGGCGATAAAATCAAGAGCGCAGTGCATCTGTTGTTGAGGTATGGCAGGTCATAGTAAGTGGGCCAACATCAAGCGCCAAAAAGCGCGGGTCGATGCCGTCAAGGGCAAAGTCTTCGCCAAAATGTCGCGAGAAATTATTGTGGCGGCGCGTCAGGGCGGTGACCCAGCGGGCAACTTCCAGCTGCGCACCGCCATCGACAAGGCCAAAGCAGCGGGGGTGCCTAACGACAATATTGACAGGGCGATCGCCAAAGGTTCTGGCAACCTCAGTGCCGACAACAGCTTCGAGGCCATCCGCTACGAGGGCTACGGCCCCGGCGGCGTCGCCATCTTAATCGAGGCCCTCACTGACAACCGCAACCGCACCGCCGCCGACCTACGCGCCGCCTTCAGCAAGAGCAACGGTAACCTCGGTGAAACCGGCTGCGTCGGCTGGATGTTTGAGCAAAAAGGCGTCGTCACCATCGTCCACCCCGGCGACGAAGAAACCCTGCTCGAAGCCGCCATGGAGGCCGGGGCCGAAACCTACGAACTGACCACGGTGCTAGGTCGTCGCGACGAAGAAATTTCTGCTGCTGAGCTATTTTGCGCCCCCGTCGATCTGGAGACCCTCGACACCAACCTCAAGGCTCAAGGGTTAACTATCAGCCAGGCGGAGCTACGCTGGCTGCCCAGCAACACCTTAGTCGTCGATGACCCCGACCAGGCCCGCCTGCTGGTTAGACTCATGGATGCCCTCGAAGACCTCGACGACGTGCAGTCCGTCACCGCTAACTTCGACATGGCCGAGGAGTTGATGGATGCGATCGCGGCTTAGGAAATCGGGGTAAATGGTGGGCAATGCCCACCCTACTCAACGCTAGACAGTAGTTAAAACTGGTGAACCACGAAGCTGAAGCTACCAACTGGCCCATTTGCAGAACAGACGTTTAAACCCGTGATCCGTGACTCCTTTCCGTTGGGTCCAGGGCGGCGGAACGGCCCTGGTCGTGGGGGTCTGGGGGCAGCGAAACGCCCCCAGCAGTAGATTGAGCATTTTCCCCTATTGTGCGCCGTTACCACCCTGCCCCAACCACTAGCCCGTCGTCCCCCAATCCCTAGTCAGGACAGATACCCCGCTGGAGCGAACAACTGCTCACCCCTACGACAGAAATGGTTTCACCAAAAACCTTCAAGCATAGGAAAAATGACCCTTTCGGGGTTCACTCCTCAACATGCCCCATCTCCCTCCCTGCGGAAACCTCAAAAACCCTATAGATTATAAAAATAGGGAAACCATAACGGAAAAGGCGAGGACACCCACATGCGGGTATTGTTAATGACCGGTAAAGGCGGCGTCGGCAAAACCTCCGTCGCAGCCGCCACGGGCCTACGCTGCGCAGAACTGGGCTACAAAACCCTGGTACTGAGCACCGATCCCGCTCACTCCCTAGCCGACAGCTTCGACATAGAACTAGGCCACGAGCCTCGCCTGGTGCAGCCCAACTTGTGGGGCGCAGAACTCGACGCCCTGATGGAACTCGAAGGCAACTGGGGCGCGGTGAAACGCTACATCACCGACGTGCTTCAGGCCCGTGGGCTAGAGGGCATTGAGGCTGAAGAGCTGGCCATTCTCCCCGGCATGGATGAAATCTTCAGCCTGGTGCGCATGAAGCGCCACCACGACGAAGGCGAGTACGACGTGCTAATCATCGACTCGGCCCCCACCGGCACCGCCCTGCGCTTGCTCAGCCTGCCCGAGGTGGCCGGCTGGTATATGCGCAAACTCTACAAACCCTTCCAGGCTGTCTCCGAAGCCCTGCGGCCCCTGGTGCAGCCCTTCTTTCGCCCGGTGGCGGGCTTTAATCTGCCTACCAAAGAGGTGATGGATGCACCCTACGAATTTTACGAGCAGCTGATTGAGCTAGAGAAAGTGCTCACCGACGCGAGCACCACCTCCGTGCGCTTGGTCACCAACCCCGAAAAAATGGTGATTAAAGAATCGCTGCGGGCCCACGCCTACCTCAGCCTCTATAACGTAGGCACCGATCTGGTGATCGCCAACCGCATCATTCCCGACGAAGTGCAGGATCCCTTCTTCCAGCGGATGAAGGAAAAACAGCAGCAGTACAGGCACGAAATTCACGAGAACTTTCACCCGCTGCCGGTAAAAGAGGCGCCCCTATTTGCCGAAGAACTGTGCGGCCTGGAATCCCTCCAGCGCCTCAAAGAAACTCTCTACACCGACGAAGACCCCACTCAGGTCTATTACAAAGAGACCACCCTGCGCGTGGTGCAGGAGGATGGCTGCTATAGACTGGAACTCTATCTGCCTGGCATTCCCAAAGATCAAATCGAGCTGAGCAAGTCGGCAGATGAGCTGAATGTGCGCATTGGCAACCACCGCCGCAACCTAGTTCTGCCCCAGGCTTTGGCGGCCTTACAACCCGCCGGGGCCAAGATGGAAGACGACTACCTGAAGATTCGCTTTGCCAGTGCCGGCTAGGGAGCAGACCGGACAAAGCAGCGATCGCCTGGATCATAGGAGCCCAGGTTGGGGGCCTGGCTAAGTTCCACTTCCTCGTACCCCAGCCTTGCCAGCAGCCGGCTACTCCTGTTGTTGGCTGGGTGCACCGCCGCCCACCACACAGTTTCGGGGACGGCTGCCGCTAGGTAGTCGTGCCACCAGAGCATGGCTTCAAAGGCTAATCCTTTTCCCCACCAAGCTTCGCCAAACAGGTAGGCTACCTCTCCCCACTCGCCGTACCCTGTTGCCTCAAGGCGGCCAATTGCTGGAGCTAGAGGGGTTTTTAAGCGTACGGCTACATTGAACCATCGCTC
Organism: Leptolyngbya sp. FACHB-60; assembly: GCF_014695775.1. Lineage (GTDB taxonomy): Bacteria > Cyanobacteriota > Cyanobacteriia > Phormidesmidales > Phormidesmidaceae > Nodosilinea. Next base: position 110,545 of record NZ_JACJOX010000023.1, read on the forward strand.
GTTAGCTGAATCCACAGGCCCCCTCGCTCGGCTGGCGTACTCCGCCTTGAGATCTGCACGAGTTGGCAGACTCTCAGTCGGATCGATGAAAGCCAGGACCGAGGGAGTGACCAAAATCGAAAAAAGTTCGTCGGCATGGGCCGCAGTGAGCGGCTCAAACCAGAGATTCCTGCTCTGCATCAGGGGCATGGTTTGCTGCTTGGGTGCGCCCCTCCATTATTGCTACCCTACTAGGCGATCGCGGCGTCGATGTCCTATAGCTTACCTATCTCGTTGATTTATGGTGGTAGGCACTATTTGTGCTGGTTTGGTAATATCTCTGGCCGAGATAGCTCCTAAGCCATACCCTATATAAAGTGAGCCAAACTATAGCGCTGGCCAAGCTGCGTTATGTTTTAGCTAACGTAGCGGTTGCTTTACCCCCAAGAACCGTTAATTGCAGGCAATAACACCCCCATGAGCCAAAGACCCAACGGATACGATGAGTTTGAACGCAGCCGAGAACTCATTCACAACCAGGAGGTTTACCGTCTCAGGCAGGAGCATGCGCGACTGCGGGAAGCCCAGCGCCGGGCTCGGTTGGCCTGGGTGCGCAACTCTATTGTGCTGCTGGTCGGGGCGTTAGAGGTACTGCTGGCGCTGCGGTTGTTTCTGCGGCTGTCTAGCGCTAACCCCAATAACCCCTTTGCCCAAACTATTTACACCTTGTCAGAGCCGTTTATGCGGCCGTTTTCGACCCTCTTTATTAGCCCCACTAACGCTGACGCCACTCAAATTTTTGACCTCAACAACTTGATTGCCATGGCCATCTATGCCCTGCTGGGGGGCTTGGCGATCGCCCTCGTCAACTACCTCCAAGGCCCAGGCTTCCAGAGTCGTTAGCGGTGTTCACCCCAAAAGGTCGGCATGGCGGGTGCTAGGCCTCCAGTTTGCCGCCTACAAAGGGGGTACTCCAGGTTGCCCAGTTTTCTTTGTTGAAGGGCGATCGCCAGTGGCGAATCAGCTCTTGCTCTAGAGTCTGACGGGCCTTGCGATCGCAGTCGGCGTGGGGCCAAAAACCAATATTCACCGCTACGGGCAGCTGGTGAACCCGGTGAGCTTCCACATAGCTGAGAATGTAGCGCTTGCAGTCGTGCACTCCCTTCCAGCGCTGGTTTGACTTAACGGTTTCGCCTACGTAGAGCAGCACCGCCGCGTCGTGATCGACCACAAAGTACAGAGCGGGCACGCCCGATTCTTGGAATTGCCCTCGCCAAAACTCGGCATTTTGAGGCGGCAGGGCAAACGGGTCAATCGTATCGGCAGGCGAAGCATCGACGACATCAAACAGCGTCCCCTGCACCGACGGGTCAGCCTTGACGGTGGCCTGAAACTGGGCCACCCGCTGCTTCCAGCTCTGGAGTTCGTCGGCTAGCATGGCCGACCCCGCGGGACGGTTGTAGGCCCACGACAGATCCGCTGCCCGCAGATCGGCGTCGGAGAGCAGGGAGGGCTGATAGTCGGGCATGGGGCTACCGGTAGCGGCTACGGCTCTTGATGATAGTGCATAACCCCACTGCTAGAGTTGGCAGGGTGCCTACAGCCGCGATCGCAGCGCCTCTGGCCCAATATCCTCTAGGGTGTAACCCTCGGGATAACTGCGAATGGATTGATCGGCGAAGAAATCTGGTTCGGTGCGCGGCGGCAAGCGGCGCAGCAAACGACTGCGGGTCTTGAGGGCGGTGTTAGCCAATTGCTGCACCGCCACCGGCACCGGCTGCCATCCCAGCGCCGCTAGCAAGGGCGGGTCGAGCAGGCAGGGTAGCCCCCAGTTCACCACTGGCCGGGTGACGACGGGGAACCAGGACAGCAGCATATGTCGGGTGGCATCGGCAACCCGCTGGTTGGTGGGGGCATAGGCAAACTGCTCGGCCTCAAACTCGCGGTTGAACTGCTCAAACGCCTCGTAGGTAGGCGGAATGTCGTGAATACCCATGCGATCGCCAATCGCTCGCCAGAAGTAGTAGCAGGCCAGCCGCTCCTGCTGACAAAAAGGCCGCCAGCCAAAGCGATCGCACCACCGAATCGGCTCATATACAAAGGTTGAGAGCACGTAGAGGAAGTCGCGATTGCCAATGGCGTAGTGGCGGTGAATGGCATTCATGCGCTGAATAAAGGCTTCGCCTCGGGGGCTGTCGTAGCCGTGCTTGAACACCTCAGACACCACAATGCCGGTGTCGTCGTAGCGCTTTTGGGCGTGGTGGCGAAACTCACCAGTTTTATCCAGCAGCGCCGATACGCTGGGGATACAAAACGTTCGTAGCAGAGCAGCCTCCAGGGCGCGGGTGACATCCTAAGGAAACTCGTAGCCCACCAGCAGGTGGCAGATTTCGGCGTGGTCGCGTTCAGGGTTGAGGCTCTGGATGCAGCGTAGGGTGGCGTAGCGATCCATAGGTTGTTGGGGTGTTTGGGCTTAAGGGGGTGGCCTAGGAACGGTTTTTCTGATGGTGGGCAGTGCCCACCCTACGGCAGCGCAGACCCTAGAATTCGATGCCGGGCTGGGCTTTGATTCCCTGTTCGCGGAAGGGGTGCTTCACTAGGGTCATCTCCGTCACTAGGTCGGCCTGGTCGATCAGCGCTTGGGGTGCACCTCGCCCGGTGAGAATGACGTGGGTCATCTCCGGCTTTTCGGCCAGCCCCGCCACCACCTGATCGACGCTCAGAAAGCCGTGCTTGAGGGCAATATTAATTTCGTCGAGCAGAATGGTTTTGTACTCGGGGTTACGAATGTAAGAAAGAGCCGTTTCCCAAGCGGTTTGGGCGGTTTGGGTGTCGCGGTCGCGATCCTGCGTATCCCAGGTAAACCCTTCACCCATGGCGTGGAAGGTGAGCTGATCGCCAAACCGCTCTAGCACGGCCTTTTCCGCCGGTTCCCACGCACCTTTGATGAACTGCACGATTGCAACCCTGTAGCCGTGGCCGATGGAGCGCAGCACCATGCCCAGGGCGGCGGTGGTTTTGCCCTTGCCGTTGCCGGTGTTGATAATCACCAGACCCTTTTCGACATTGCGCTCAGCGATGCGCTGCTGCTGCACCTCCTGGCGGCGCTGCATTTTGCGGCGATACTGCTCTTCAGATAAACCTGCCCCCTCAGCCTCTTGCGTTAGGGCAGCAGCGGCAGCATCGAGGGGATTGGCGGTGTCGGGAGGTTGAGTCATGGGGTCTCAGATAAAGTGTGGAGCGGGCAAAATTCGTGGATCAGCCGCATGGGCTTATATAGTTTCTGCACTATTTAGCCAGATTAAGCTGCCACGACACACCAAAGCGATCGTTCACCCAGCTAAATCGCTGGCTAAACCCATAGTCATCCAGCGGCATCAACACTTCGCCACCGAATGAAAGCTGCTCAAAAGCCCGTTGCAGCTCGTCTTCGCCGGTACAGCCTGCTTGACCAAACCTAATGAGCCCAGCTCACCGGTACTGTAAAAATCAATCTGGCTCACCTGACAATCGCTAAATACCGAGGTATAGAGGGTCATGACCTCCTTAACGGAACCTTCAAACATGAGGAACGGGGTAACGATTGGCCATACTCGATTGTGGATTAAGGACGAGTCATTGTGACAACGCCCCTAGCAGATGCTAGAATGGTGCAGCCTAAGGGCATGTAGCTCAGTGGATAGAGCACTAGATTCCGGTTCTAGGGGTCGCAGGTTCGAATCCTGCCATGCTCGTTTCTTACATAGCAAGGGGTTCACCCGCTCCGTAGCTGTACGTTCCGGAATTATGTGACATCATTCTGGAATTGATGTCACTGTTCCGGAATTCGTGTCGCTTACCTACATACCTGCCTAGTCGAGCATGGCAGGATTCGTTTCAATCCATGCACCTTCATGGTAGTTCAAGTGAACCACCATGACTATATCGGCTGAAAAGCTTCAATCCTCATGGGCTGTAGAAGCCCAGTGTGCCGCGCCGCGCCTTTGCCGCCACCTGGGGCCAAGCGGCGTTTCAATCCTCATGGGCTGTAGAAGCCCAGTGCGACAAAATAGAGATGCCCCTTTGGGGATACCAGTTTCACTGTTTCAATCCTCATGGGCTGTAGAAGCCCAGTGCGACGCAGCTGGGTGAGGACGCCTATACCGACAGCATCAGTTTCAATCCTCATGGGCTGTAGAAGCCCAGTGCGACGGCATCCACTCAAATCTCTTGGTTCACAGGGCATATAGACCCTTTGATGGCGAACCTTACTCTTGAAAGCCTGTTCAACTACCCAAAACTTGCCCTGTTGTGTCGCAACACCAACGAGCAAGGCTTTCAGGCTGCGCGAACCTACCAGGAAAAAGTCCTGCGCTTGGGGTTCGCGGAGGCTAAGATATGAATATGGGTGCATGGATTACTCCTTGATCGGAGTTGTTTCGGCAGCCAACACTACAGTAAGTCCGTTCTCTCTTGCTGGGTGCGCCCCTCATCCTGTTGCACGGTGCCCGATTCCAGACGTTCACTAGCAACAGCAGCATCGGAGTGGTCAGCTACCAGGGTCAGAAAGTAAAACTGTGGTCTCACAGTCAAACAAACCCTTATTTTTCACAGAGCAGAGGCTCTCGCATGGTCTGCGGCGCTTTTAGTACAAGTATTCTACTCTATGAAAGAGTTCCTGTATATCAGGGATTCCTAGGGTTTCGATTAAGCATTTCAGGACAGTAAGACCAATTCGGCTAAAGCATGGACGTAGGGTCTGGAGCTAGGTAGAAAGTGCCAAGCGCTTTTCGTAGGCATGAAAGCTAAGGTCTTTGGCCTTCTCTTGGGGAGAGCCAGAATGTCCCTGCCGGACGATTTCGATGGTGATGCCACATTGACCGGCTTTAGAGGCGATCGCATCTTGCAGACGACCATAACTCCACTGGTGAACCTGCGTGCGGTAGGCTTTGGCATATTGCTTTTGGCCGTCTACGAAGTCAGGTACTTTCGCTACGGCTCTCTGTTTGACTTCAGCTTCGACACATTCGCGAATGTGGGCTAGGTCGGGTAGGACAATGCTGCCTGCTTGGTGGGTTTGGGCGATTTCAACGATCGCCTTTGCCAGCAGCCGATCTACGTGCTTGCCCAGGTCAGATTCTGTAGATAAGCGTTTGCCACCCTTACGACGCTGCCGGTGGCCCTGGTGAGATATTCGCACTCGTTCGGATCGGGCGCGTTGGAGAAGTGGGTAGTGCTCGCCGATCAACTGTTTGGTCGAGCGGTAGGTTATAGCAATCCGTGGATAGATTCGGTCAGTCAACGAAGGCTTGGTCAACGACTTGGCGAAAGGGTTGGCCGGATTGAATCTGTTTTCGCATCCGGTTTTTCAGAACAAACCAT
>NZ_JACJOX010000024.1 GCF_014695775.1 Leptolyngbya sp. FACHB-60
GGAAACGGACGACTCCGGCAATGGCGATAGGTCTCTGCTCTCGCCCCTTATCAACCCAGGAAATCCTCTGCATGAGAGGGTTTCGATACATCTCCTCTTAACGAACCAGTGCCGACAATATGACAATCAATACACAAAGTGTTGAAAGCAAAAAAATCGTGTTATTTAAAGAGTAAATAATTCCTTGATTCGGCTTGACCCTGAGTTTTACTTCGCTTGCTTTCACAGAGGCTGCAAACCCAAAAATAATTGCAAAACCACTGCCATAAGAAATCAACAGGGGGAATAAAGGTAAAGAGGGAGAGGATAAATTTGATAATACCCAAAATAGTGAGCCAATTACTGCTCCCTGAAATAATCCACGAAAAGTTTCTACTGCCACAAATTTAGATAAAGAGAAACTTAACTTCTCTACAGTTTTTAATTTTCCGGTTGTCGTGATAATTTTCAATAAGAGCGCAGATAGGCATCCAATAATCGCTCCAAAGGTTGGGAAAAGGACGAGTGCGTCGTTTGACCCAATAAATATTTTGACAACAAGTGAGAAAAATGTTCCGAAAAGCAATCCGACATTTATTCCGAAGACTAGTCGATAGATGTTTTTTTGCTTATCAGAGACAAGTGTCTTAGGCTGCATTTTCTCAATCAAGAACTCATCCTGTGACTGCTCTTTTAGCTGCTTGGCCACCCAGACTAGCCAGAGTCGTGTTTGCTTCGTTGTGGGTTGCTTATTCAATGGATAGTATTTGCTAGCTGCCCGCTCATTCAACCGCCGCAGAATGTAGGTATCGAGTAAGAAATCAAGTCGATCTTGGGTGTTTTGCAGTCGGCTCCACTGCACTTTATCGAGATCATCATTCGCCGAAATCGACACACTCAGCAATAGCGGGGTGCGCACCAGTTCTAATAGGTCGTCATCGTGCTGTAGGGTTTTCCACAGGTGCTGCATCTTCAGTGAGGCTAGGTAGCTTTTTAGCTGCTTGTCGGTTAGAGGGCTAAGGCAAATAGCACCGTTGAGGTCAAGCTTGCTAGCATAGAGTTCGTATTCTTCTAGGCGGCTGCACACCAGCAGGCGGGGTGCCCCGGTTTCGCTTTGCAGCCAAACGTTTATGCCCTGCACTACGAGCTCCTGGCGATCAGGGGGCAACTCATCAAGGCCATCCAGTAGTGGCAGCAGCTTTTTCTCAGTTAGCCAAATTTGGCCCAGTTTTGCCGACACGCCATACTTCAGCTTTAGCTCATTCAGCAGCCAGTCAGTAAAGCTCTGCTTAGCGTTTTGCCACGACGACAGGTTCACCATCACGGGGATAGGTTCATCGGGGTCACTATTCGCCCGCTGCACTAGGGTTGCCGCCAGGTCGAGCATGGTGGTGGTTTTGCCTGCGCCGGGGTTGCCCAGCACCAGCAGCTTACCGCCCACATCGCGGCGGTCAAACACCTCCGCGATATGGGTGCCGGGGGCTAAGATTTTAGGCTTTTGATCAGCCGTGCGCAGTTCGCTATCCCAGGGGCGGCTCACCTGGCGGCGCTGCTCAGCCATATCCAGGCGAATCAAGATGGCGTTGTGCAACGACTGGCGCAGGCGATCCTCTACCTCCGTCCACACCGCGTCAATCAGCGTTTTTTCGCTGCGGTCTTGGCGGTTAGATGCAGGTTTTTGCGCAGGCAAGCCATAGTTCCCGTCTTGCCCCTCCAGGTTGGGCTGCTCTACTGGAGGGGCTATTGAGGGTCGGGGAGCACATTGGCTAAAACAGTTTTTAGCGCGTCTAATCCTGGCCCTATGGGGCTTTCTAACCACGCCAGCAATTCTGGCACCCGCTGCCCCTGGGGAGCATTGGAGGGTGAAATGTTGCCCCTTGGCGGGTTGAGGGCAAACAAGACCGACTCAAACTGAGGGCCGGGGAGGTTGAGAAGGAGTTGGTAGAGTTTGGTACGAGTTTGAGAAATGGGGGAGGAGGCTGGAGAAGGTGAGGAAGATGGGGAGGGTGGGGCTTTCTTATTAATCAGCTCTGGGGTGGCGCTTTCCGGCTTGCCTGCCAGGTCGATCGCAGCGCAGCCCAGCCTAAAGGCAAACTCAACGCTGCGCCCAGCTCCAAGGGCATCATAAAAACCTACGGCAAACTCGATCGCCGCTTTGTCGCCCACCGCTTTGCTCATGCCCACCACGTAAGGCACATGGTCGGCAATAGCGTCCGCCTGCACCGCTGAGTAGCACCCATTTAGCACCACGCAGTGTATCGGGTCGGGGAACTCTGTCGGGTCAGTAAATAGCTCAAACAGCCCCGCCAGCGCAGTCCCAGAGACCACCTTGGCATTTCCACTTTCATCCTCAAACACCAACCCTTCTTCGCCGTCGCCGTGACCTGAGAAGTGAACGATCTGCGGCGTTTCTTCGAGCATGGCTCGCTGAATATCGCGGGGGCGCACCGCTAGCCGCTGGGCCAGGGTAAAGCGATCGCGGTGCTGTGCCCGCTTCAGCCCCTCTTCGATGTCGCGCAGTTCTTCGTCGAGACGTAGGCGGCTAGTGTTTTTGGGATTAGCCGCCAGGATGAGAATTTTTTGCATGGAGGGCTGAGGCAGTTTCTCTAACTATAGTCTCAGCCTCCGAAATAGCGAAAAGAGATGGTTCAACTGCCCCAAAACTGGCGAAAATCTTCGTCCTGGTCGCTGAGCTGAGCCCAGGGGGCACCCCACTGCTGCACAATCTCCGTCAGGCGGGCACAGGCCGGGCGCTCGGTGGCGTAATGGCCCGCGTCGATCAGCACGAGGTTGCGATCGCGCCCTTCCTGAAACTGGTGAAACTTGCAGTCTGAAGTTAGATAGGCCTGCGCCCCAGTTTTGGCCACCGCTCCCATAAAGCTAGCGCCGCTGCCCCCCAGCACCGCCACTCGGCTGATGGTTTGGGTCAGATCGGCGGCGGGAGAGTAGATCAGGCGCGGCGGCGAGAGCTGGGCTTGAATTAGATCCAGCAGCCCTTGCAGACTGAGTGCCGGGCTGAGATCGCCCACGCGCCCGTAACCAATACCAGGCTGGGTGGGCACCACAGGTGCTGAGTTTTGCAGGTGCAGCACCTGGGCCAGCAGGTCGGCGGTGCCGTCTTGCACCTGGTCAAAGTTGGTGTGGGCGGTGTAGATGCCAATGTTGTGGGCGATCGCCTGTTGCACCATTTCCCCCACCGGGTCACCCTGAATAACGCGCTTAAGCGGGCTAAAGATCAGCGGGTGGTGGGCCAAAATCAGGTTTACACCTACGCCCTGCTGGCGGAGTTTGAGGGCTTCGGCCATCACCGCCAGGGTGGGGGTGAGGCACACCAGCACGTGGGCTGGTTCATCGAGCAGGCCGGGCTGCACTTGCCAGCCGCAGTTGTCCCAGTCTTCTTGCCAGGCAGGGTTAGCCCAGGCTTCGAGTTTAGAGATCAGATCTGCGATCGCGAGGGCCATAAAAAACACCGCTGGCCGGGGTAGCCAGCTCCAGGAGAAAACCCTCCTAGTCTACCGCGCTACCCCTGACCAACGGCGTCAGGAAGGTCTGTTGAGTGGGTTTACTTGGTCATATTGCTCAGGGCGGCTTTGATCTTATCGATGGGCGAGGTAGCCTGACCAGAGTTCGCGGGGGTGTTCATCTGGTTAACATCGGCGTTTTTCTGCACTTCGTTCAGCCCTTTGTTGGCTCGGTCGATCATCTTGTCGCCATTGAGGGCGTTCTCAGGCTGCACCGCTTTTTCAGCTTCGTTGTAGATGCTATTGAGTGGGGCCGTGCCCTGTTTGGGGTTGCTCGGGGTACTGCTATTGGCCAAAGCAGGGGTAGCAGTCAGCAGCACCACCATGCAGGAAAGGGCGATCGCAGCGTGGCGTGCCCAGCCCATGGCCGCAGCAAAAAAAGTATTCATGGTCAGTCTCCAAATCGGATAGGAAAAACTTGTTTCGGCAACCTGATGATTCCTGTCTCAATCACCACTCACCAAAGCCTCCTATTTTTACCGATTTGACCACCCCGCTTGCATCGCTCCAGAGACGTAGGCAAGGGGCAGAGATTAATGGTGTCAGCGCTCTACCTTTAGATAGAGACAGAGCGCTCCGGGCCGCTTTAGCCAGCTTTAACCAAAAACTTCTGAGGAATTTGGGTGTATTGGCTAACAATCTGGCGAAATTCTTCGCCATCCACGGTTTCGCACTCTAGCAGCACATCCACCAGGTGATCCATCAGCACGCGGTGCTCGCGCAGCAGGCTGCGGGCGCGATCGAGGCAGTTCAGAGCAATGCCACGCACCTGGGCATCGATCTTGCTGGCCATCTCCTCGGACACTTCGCTGCGGGGCATCAGGTTACGGCCCAAAAATACCTGGTTGTCCATGCTTTCTAGGGCCACAGGGCCAAGTTCAGACATGCCGTAGAGGGTCACCATCTGACGGGCCAGGTTACTCACCTGCTGAATGTCGCCGCTGGCTCCGGTGGTGGTCTCGTCGTCGCCAAACACCTCGGCCTCGGCGGCAAAGCCCCCTAAGGCCACGGTAATGCGATCGACCAGCCAGTTGCGGGTGTAAAGGCCGCTGTCGATGATGTCTTCGTTGGGCAGCGACTGGGTAAAGCCCTCAATGCCGCCCGATCGCGGAATAATCGTCACCTTGTTCAGCTCGTCGGAGTGGGTGAGCAGGGTGGTGAGCAGAGCGTGGCCGACCTCATGGTAGGCGGTCATGCGCTTGCGGCTGCTGTCGAGCAGGGGAGTGAGGCTGAGGCCAATGGTGAGGCGATCGATCGCATCTTCAATCTCGGTCATGCCCATTGCCTCTTTGCGGCGGCGGGCGGTGAGAATGGCGGCCTCATTGAGCAGGTTGGCTAGCTCTGCCCCAGAAAAACCAGGGGTGCGCCGCGCCACTGCTTCCAGGGAAACCTCGGGCTCAATTTTTTTGTTGCGGGCGTGGACTTCTAAAATCGACAGCCGCCCCTTGTAGGTGGGCAGGTCAACTACCACCTGGCGGTCAAAGCGACCAGGACGCAGTAGCGCCAGGTCGAGCACATCCACCCGGTTGGTGGCGGCGATCACGATGATGCCGCTGTTGCCCTCAAAGCCATCCATCTCGGTGAGCAGCTGGTTAAGGGTTTGCTCACGCTCGTCGTTGCCGCCGCCGATGCCCGCGCCCCGCTGGCGACCCACGGCATCAATCTCGTCAATGAACACAATGCAAGGGGCATTCTCTTTGGCTTTGCGGAACAGGTCGCGCACCCGCGATGCGCCCACGCCCACAAACATTTCCACAAATTCAGAACCGGAGATGCTGAAGAAGGGGACGGCAGCCTCACCCGCGATCGCCTTGGCCAGCAGAGTCTTACCAGTACCGGGCTGACCAATTAGCAGCACCCCTTTGGGAATGCGCGCCCCAATAGCCGTGAATTTCTCTGGGCTCTTGAGAAAGGTGACCACCTCTTGGAGTTCTTCCTTGGCCTCTTCGATGCCGGCTACATCGTCAAACACGACGCCGGTTTTGGCTTCCATCTGAAAGCGGGCCTTTGACTTACCAAAGCTCATGGCGTTGCCTGCCCCTGCCGCCGATCGCCGCAGCAGCAGCAGTAGCCCAAAAATTAGAATCAGCGCCAGCAGCGAGTTGGTGGCCAACCAGGCCAGGGCACCGCTGCTCGACGAGTCGCGAATTTCTACATCGACATCGTTGGCGCGCAGGCGGCGAATCAGCTCAGCATTGCGCTCTCCGGCAAACAGCGCCACCTGCTCAGGTTCGGCGTCTTCGGCGGCATCGTCTAGGGTGACGTAGGCAATGCCTCGGGTTTCATCTAAGTCAACCTGTTCGACCTGGCCCTGCTCAATTTTTTCTAAAAACTGCCCATAGGTCAGCCCTTCAGGCTCGCCCTCGGCCTGGGCAAGGGCGGGGGGCAGCGGCATCAGGGTTTGCAGCAAAAACCAGCCAATAGTCATGACACCCGTGGCGGTTGCGCCAGTGCGGGGGCGGAGGGCAGGCTGCTTACCAGGGAAACGGAGGGTCATAGACGGTTTAACTCAGCGAAACTTTACCCGACGCTAGTATCCCCAGATACCGGATGGGCTGTTCACTAGTCTAACCCCCTAGCCCTGAAATGACCGCCCCGCCTCAAAAAGTATCGAGGTGTGAATGCTAGCATTCACACCTCGATACTCTTGCTATTTGAACGGGCCTGACGGGATTCGTAGACGAAGTCTGGGCTGTGCCCATACCCGCAACGGCCGACGGAAAGGCGAAAGGTGCGGGTGCTTGCTATTTGAACGGGCCTGACGGGATTCGAACCCGCAACTTCCGCCGTGACAGGGCGGTGCTCTAACCAGTTGAACTACAGGCCCATGGCTTAGGCAATCTCTATAGTGCAGCCTGGTGGGGCTTTTGTCAAACGACTGGCGAGAATTTCTAAAATTTTCATTTTCTTTGAATTCGGCTATTCCAAGAACTGAATCACCGTCACCGTGGGGGTAGATAGGTGGTCGTAGCGGCTGGCGGTAGCCTCGATCTGGCGCAGCTGGCCCAGGGCCAAACTACAGGGCATGCCGTATTTGGCCTGCACGCGATCGCTGGCAATGGTCAGGGCGGTGCGCGATCGCTCCACAAAATCCGTCAGTGGATAGCTGGTGGCAGGGGCAAAGTAGTCCTTCACCACCAGCGAGGGGGAGTAGCAGGTGTCTTGGTTGCCGTCGGGCCACTGGATTTGGAAGTGTATTTCGGGCATAGGGGTGGATGGGTAGGGGGTGGATGGGTAGGTAGGGAGCGACGGATTTTCAAGGACAGAGGTGGGTGGTCAGCGGTCTTTACTCATCCACCCATCCACTCATCTACCCCTCTAGGGCCGCTTCCAGCCAGCGATGTTCCAGGTGCTCAAATCCCAGGGGGTAAGGCTGATGCCGGTGAGGCGGTTGCTAACGCCGGAGGCATCGGCACGGTGGACGATTGGCATGACAGCGGCATCTTCGATTAGCAGATCGTTCATTTGAATGAACAGATCCTGCCGTTCTTCGGGGTCGAGGGTGGCGGCGGCTTGCTGCCAGAGGGCGTCGTACTCGGGGTTGCAGTAGCGGGCGTAGTTGCTGCCCGACCAGTTGTTGGCCTTTTGGGCAATTTCGTCGCAGGTGTAGGTTTGCATGTAGGAGCCAGGGTCGGGGTTGGTGTTGCCCGTGGCAAACATTTGCAGGTCGGCGGAGAAGCGCTCGAGAGTTTCGCGGCTGGCGGGGTCGCCCGAGAAGTAGACGCTGGCGTCGATGCTTTTCAGCTCTACGCTGATGCCGATTTGCTCTAGGGATTGTTTGACAATCTCCTGAGTTTTCTGGCGCACCGGGTTCACCGAGCTTTGAAAGACCACCTGCATTTCTTGCCCGTCTTTGTCGCGGGTGCCGTTGTTGTTGCTGTCGACCCAGCCTGCTGCGTCGAGCAGGGCAGCGGCGGCTTCGGGGTCATAGTCGTAGCTAGTGTTGCCTGAGGCAAAGGGGCCGGGGGCGACTAGAAAATTGGTGGTGGCTTGGCCAGTGGGTCCGTAGATTTGAGCGGCAATGGTGTCGCGATCGAGGGCCAGATTAATGGCTTGGCGCACCAGGCGATCGCTAAAGAACGGGTGTGGAAACTCGGTGCTGGAGGTTTCACCGTCGGCGGTGGCCTGGTTGGGGTCGGTAAAGTTGATGATAACGCGCTCGACTAGCGAACCAAAGTTGGTCACCACCTCGCCCTGGCCCGCCGCCTCTAGCTGTTCAAGAATGGCGGCCTCGACCTGGAGGTTGTTGGCGTAGTCGACATCTCCAGTTTGCAGCACCGCCCGCGCTGCCGAGGTGGCGTCGCCGCCGCCCTTCAGCTCTACGCGGCTAAAGGCGAGCTGGTCGGCGTCGCGGTAGTTGGGGTTGGCCTCAAAGACAATCACATCGCCGGGGGTAAAGCTGGTGACGCGGTAGGGGCCAGTGCCCACGGGCATGGTGTTGGCGGGGGCCTCTCGACCGTTGGGGCCGTTGTAATTTTCAAAGATGTGCTTGGGCAGCACCATCCCCTCGGTGCCGGTAAACACCAGATACCAGGCGGGGTTGGGTTCCTTAAAGGTGATGCGAACGGTGGTGTCGTCGATCGCCTCTACCCGTTCCACCAGCTCGTAGGTGCCCGCATTGACCGTTGCCACCTCAGGGTTGACGATGAATTCGTAGGTAAACGCTACATCCTCGGCGGTGAAGGGAGTGCCGTCTGACCAGGTAATGCCTTCCTTAAGCTTCCAGGTGACGGAGGTGCCGTCTGCGGCGACGCCACCATTGTCGAGGGTGGGCTCTTCGGCGGCTAAAAACAGCACCATGTTGCCATCGGCATCGAAGCTAGCCAGGGGTTCGAGGGTAATGCGGCTGGCCTCGGCGTCTTTGAACCCGCTAGAAAAGTGGGGATTGAGAATGGTGGGGGCCTGCCAGTAGAGCAACCGTAGGGTGTCGTCAGCGGCGGCAGTGGCAGTATCACTGCCAGTTTCAGTTTGAGAACTCTCCGGTGCCCGACACCCGCCAAACAGCAGCAAACAGAGACTAGCGACAGCGACGGCACGAACATTCATGGGCAACTCAGTAGCATCCTGAAGATGGGCGATTGAGGGAGGCGCAGAGCACAACTCGTGGACAGGGTTGCACCACGATGGCCAACATCCAGCGATCCCATGATCCCCAGGCATTAGCGTAGCGGGTCAGCAAATTGAGACGGTAAGGCAGGATACAAATCTGTTCTCAAAACCAACACCCTATGTACCCCCTCCTGCACCGAGGGCGGTGCTCCCTGGAGCTGGCGGTGCATGGTGGCAATGATGTCGGCGGGGACTTGGCGCGATCGCCCCCGATTTCGCTCTAGCGCCAGACTTAAGGGCAGATCAAACCAGACCAGGGTGATGGAGGTAAAGCCGGCTTGGCGAGCGGTTGCGATCGCCTCTCGCCGGTGCCGTCGGCGTGCGTTGGTGGCATCGTAGATTACGCCCTCTAGCTCGCCTTGGTGAATGGCCGCAACCCCATGCTGCCACTGGGTAATCACCTGCTGCCAGAGCCGTAGCCAGTCGCCCTGAATTGCTTCGTCGCCGTAGAGTTGGGCGCGAAGGGCATCGGTAGACACAATGCGATAGCGAGAGTGGGCCAAGACAAAATCCCTGGCCCAGGTTGATTTACCGCTGCCGGGAACACCCACCAGCATCAACAGGGGCACAGGGATTTGATCTCGCGTCACCGGGTACCCGGCTTTAGATGATCATGCCGTCAGGAACCACTGCGTTCTTCTGCACCACAACAATGCCACTGCGAATGTAGAAGCCCAGGTCTTCGCGCTCAGCCTCCTGCACATCGTCTTTGTTGATGATCTGCACATTGCGGCCGATGCGAGCGTTTTTGTCGATAATGGCGCGGCGAATCACCGAGCCTTCGCCAATGCCCATGGGAATTTTGCCCCGGGTCAGATGCTGGCTGCTCTCCGATAGCGGCTCGTAGTAGTCGGCCCCCATCAGCAGCGAGTCTTCGATCACGCAGTCGGCGTTGATGCGCTGGCGCAGCCCCACCACCGAGTGGTGCACGCGGCAGTTTTTGAGAATGCAGCCCTCGGTGATGCTCGACTGAGTGATTTGACAGTCTTGCAACTTGTTGGGCGGCAGGTAACGAGCGCGGGTGTAGATGGGCGCGTCTTCGTGGTAGAAGCTGAAGTCAGGGTAGGGCTGCTGAGTCAGCGCTAGATTCGCTTCGTAGAAAGACTCAATGGTACCGATGTCTTCCCAATAGCCGTCGAAGAGGTAGGCCTGCACGTTGTAGTCGCGCGACGAAGCCGGGATGATTTCTTTGCCGAAATCAGTTTGGTCGAGGTTCTTGCGCAGCAGGTCGATCAGCACCTGCTTTTTGAACACGTAGATGCCCATCGACGCAATAAAGGGTTTCTCTTCAGCCTGCTCAGCGCTGAGACCCAGGGAGGTGGTGTCAACCTTCATCAGCTCTAGGGCATCGCCCTTGGGCTTTTCGCTAAAGTCAACCACGCGACCGGTGCCATCGACCTTCATCAGACCAAAGTCGGAGGCTTGCTTGTAGCCAATGGGCACCACCGATAGGGTAATGTCGGCATTGGTGGCTCGGTGGCGCTGCACAAACAGGCTGTAGTCCATGCGGTAGAGGTGATCTCCGGAGAGAATGATAAAGTCCTCTACATTCCAGGAGTCAAACAGCCACAGGTATTTGCGCACAGCGTCGGCGGTGCCCTGAAACCAGCTGGGGCTGTCGGGGGTTTGCTGGGCCGCCAGCACTTCCACAAAGCCTTCAGTAAACTGCGAAAACTGGTAGGCCCGACCAATGTGGCGGTTCAACGAAGCGGAGTTGAACTGGGTCAGCACGTAAATTTTGTGGATTTCGGAGTTGATGCAGTTACTTACGGGAATATCAATTAAGCGGTATTTACCGGCCAAAGAAACCGCTGGCTTAGCCCGAAATTTAGTTAATGGATAAAGGCGAGTGCCGGCACCGCCCCCTAGAATTATTGCCAGAACTGATTTCACAAGATTCCCTCAATAAGCCCACAAACTGGCTCGTTTTACACCGTCTGTTTCACATTTCCAGTGTGAGCCTGAGGGTACCGCTTGACAAGGGGTTAACGAAAATATTGTGGCGGAATGTGACCTGGGACACGCTAGCGGTTTTGAATGATCCCTATAGGGTGGGCCTCAGATTGGGGGAGGGCAGCGTTGGTTGAGGGGCAGTAGGGCGCGTCGATTAGAGGCTTGTGGGTAAACTTGCTAACGTTAAAATCGTCTGACCTTCTACTAGGATCCAACCCCTAAAGCCGGATGACCGACAGCCTGATGGCGTTGGTGTTGTTTTCGGGAAAGGTGTCGATAAAAAAGGCACAGAGCTGTGCAGGTTCATCGACCTCCAGAGAAAGGGTGTCGGCATAGCCGTTGAGGGTAGACCAGGTGCCGTTGACCCAAACGCCAGTTTTCAAATTTGAGACTCGGCCGCCGTAGATCCACAGCAGCACCCAGGGTTCGCCCGGTTGGGTGTCGTTGCCGTAGTTAAAGGTGCCTGCTTTAATACGAAGGATGTAGGAGCCGGGATCGAGACTGTAGGTGGCGGCTACCTGGTCCTGTAGATATTGCATCTGGTCGCCTCTGAGCAGGACGGCGTTGTGGCGACTATGCACAGTTATGGTTTGAATTGAGCCAGTTTTAGAGACAACAGCAGCGACATCTCTAACAGGTTCGGCTGCTTTTGGATTTAGCACAGGAGCTATGACCACATTGTCTACCGAAGCTGCTACTGGAGGATCTGCTACCACCGGAGCTGCTACGGGTGGCGCTATTGGCTTGCTCTTACCCTTGAGTAGCCACCACAGCAGCCCGCCCAAAACAGGAATGCCCAACAGCCACCAGGGACGCCCTGATGAAGCTGTCTCTGTTGTGGTGCCAGCGGAGGGCACTAAAGCGGTGTCCTGTTCAGAGGTAGCGGTGGATTCAAGGGTCGTAGTTGGGACTGGAGTAGCGATCGGGGGAGTAGCTTTAGGTGAGGGTGTTGCTGTCGGTGCTGTTGCCTTGGTTGCGGCAACGGCAGCGTTGGTCTGCTCCGGCAGGTTCACGAAAAAGCCTACGAAGGCCAAGGCAGCAGGGGTTGGGTCTTCGGCGTTGTAGACGTAGGCCCGAGGCTGAGAGTAGGGGTAGCGCGGGTCGTCGGGCAGCGTTTGGTGCATCGCCAAAACCCGCACATCGCTGCGGCCTAGCACCTGGGAGGCTACCGCGTAGCTAATGCCGTCTGCGCCTAGGGCATCGACTACGGCCTCGGTGTCATCGTCATCAACGGGGTCGGCGGTGGAGCCGGTGCTAAAGGAGGCCCCGTCAAAGGCGGCATAGCGGCTCAGGGCGATGCGGGTATCGCTGTAGTTGGGGCGATCGACCACGCGAATGCGGGCCGGGGCACCGCCGACCTCTGCCCAGTTCCTAATTTCGCCGCGAAACATGCGGGCAAACTGCTCGAAGCTAAGGCTGCCGTCGAAGGAGTTCTCGGGGCCGACAATCACGGCAATTTTTTCGCGCTCAATAGGCACTTCTACTAGACCTTGACTGCGTTCGACAGCCGTCAAAGGCCGCCCGGCGGCCACAATATCTAGCTCGCCATCGATTAGCGCCCGCAGCGCTGCGTCAGTGCGGCTGGCATTCATTTCTACTGAGGCATTGGGGAATCGTTTGAGGAAGCGATCGCGCAAATCCTCATTGGCCAGCACCATACTGCTAGAGCCGTCGAGGCGCAGCACCGCATCTGCCGGTAGCTCAGTAGGGATCGAGACCGGATCGGGAAGGGTGCCTGGGGCTTGGGCCAGAAGGCGATTGGCGGCGAGCGGCGAGACCGCTGCTGTGGCCAGCAGCAGTGCCCCGACCCGAGCTAGGGAAAGCGCCAAAAAAGGCGGTTGAGTTGCCATAGTAATCTCCCTAACCGCTCCGCTAAATTCGCACGATCGAAAGGGTCAGTTCTTCATCGTTGTCTGCTAGATAGGTATCAAAGAAAAAGGCGCACAGGGTAGCGGGCTCCACCACTTCCATGACCAAGGCGTCGTCGTAGCCGTTGAGCGACACCCAGGTGGCATTCACAGGCACGTTGGTCTTTTGGTTGATTACCTGACCGCCGTAGATCCACAGCAGCACCACCGGCTCATTGCGCAGGGCATCGGCCGCATAGAAGGAGCCCGAGCGAATTTTGACAATATTGGTGCCCGGCTCTAGCTGCACCGAGACCCCAGTGCGCTGTAGCGCCTCCATCTGCTCAGGGCCGAACTGAAAGCAGTTGCGCTGACTGTGGACTGTTAGATCTGTGACTGTGCACCCGTCCATAATCAGGGTCTCCATCCAACGAGTTTGCTATTTAGAAGACTGTAGGGCGATCGCCCTGCGCCCAAACAAAGATCCCACAAATTTTAAGGAATGTCTGCCCGTTCGGACTCCTAAACTATCCCCTTGCCAGAGCAGTACAAATGCATTAGTGTTAGTTCATGCGTACTTATGGGTACAACCGTTCCCAACCTTGCTGTGACGGTTAGCCTAGCGCACTGCTGACCTGATATCCCCCACGAGAGTTTCCTATGACCACGACTACCGCCCCCCGCAGCCGCTCCGCCGCTGGTGCGACTCGGTCTTCGGCTAAGGCTCGCGGCACCCAAGCGGCCAGCGCCACCACCCCGGTGCTTGCCCTCGATGCCGGCAACTACGACCTCAAATTCTTTGCCGGCAGTGGCCACCCCAAGGCCATTCGCTCGGTGCGCTACCAGCTGCCCCTAGGGCGCGATGCTGTCAGTTTCTCAGAAGCCTCTCCCCTAATCGAGCTGCCCGATGGCCGTCGCTATCACTTTGGGGCCCAGGCCTATAAATACCGTCGCCAGCAGCAAACCGTCATTGAAAATAAGGTGGAACTGACCAAGCTGCACCTCTATGCCTGCCTTGAGCCCTTGGCTGGCAATGTGGCCGACTACAGCCTCAACCTCCATGTTTCTACCCCTGACCCGGCCCGCAACGGTGAAGATATCCAGGCTCAGCTGCTCGGTGTCCACGAGTTCATTCGCAACGACGTTGAGTTTCGCGTCAAGGTCGAATCGGTGGAGGTGGGACGTGAGGGCATGGGGTCCTATCACTATGCCAAAACCCAGGGCATTATCCCTGGCCAGGGCTACACCATTGTGGTCGATATTGGCGGCGGCACCTGGCTCACTCGCCTGGTTGATGCCGACGGCGAAGTCATTGACGAAAACATCATGGATCGCGGCGGCACCTACGAATTGGCCACCGCCATCAGCTTTGACCATCGTCTCACCGACCTCTTGGGCAGCAGCGCCGATCCTTGCATCGTCATGGATGGCTTTCGCACTGACCATGTCTATGCTGATACGGGTTTAGCCTGGGCTGACTGGCTCGATGAGTATTTAGACCCGTGGTTTAAGGGCATCTTCCAAACCGTGAAAGCTCAGTACACCCCCTATATGCCCAGAGTGACGCGCTTTTTGGTGACCGGTGGTGGCTCCCACCTGATCGCCGATCGCCTGCAAGGGCATGATCTGTTCGCCGTCATGGGCGACCCTCAATTTGCCAACGTTCGCGGCTTGTTTTTGATGACCGGTGATACCCAACTATGCATGACCACCAACTGACTCAACACGTCCCCAACTCGGGTCGCCCAACCCGCCACGACAATAAGGTTCGCCTAAGTCAGGATGTGCTCGAAAAAGCTGAGCTTATTGCTGCCGAGTGGGGGCTTAAGAACGCCCGCGCTGCCGTAGAGGCCGTGTTTCGCCGCTATTGTGACGACTACCTCTATGGTCGCCCTTCTGAAGGGGGAGACAGTTTTGCCGCTCGGGAAACTGCTCTGCCCAACTATGGTGAAGCAAAGTCTGTTCAGGCCAAGCGATCGCTTCCAGCCCCACCCAAGTGTGAAGCGCTAGATGCATTAGATCAGCTCTTGGCACTTTAAAGTTATTGGAACGCTAGCAAAAACTTAGTTCACTCATCGGGTGCGTCAATGGTCTACATTACGCACCTTTTTCTGTTTAGTGTAATGGTCTGCCGCAATGTCTCCGTGGATGCCCTGGTAAGTTGTGCCAGGCGGATGGGAGTAGATGTCTTAGATGGACGGGCCTTTGTCATTCTGCTGATAGGCTCCCTCAACTTGGTAGAAAGCGGTGGCGGCCCCCTAGAGAAAATCGGGCGAAAAGTTTGCCATAGTGCTAAGAGTAAGTGATTTTACTAATCGCTTAGCTGACTAACCCCACTATGGAACAGAAATACGACCAACGCTCATTCGGGTTTCGATGCGTAACAGGGTTTTGAGTATGCGATCGCCCAGTTAGCAAAATGGCGCGTTTTGGTCCGGCAAAGAGATGAGAAAAGCCGAAATGTTGCAGCTAACAATAAAATTCTGTGCTCTAACGGTGCAGTTACGCGGTGGCAAATAACTTCAGACACCCTTACACAAGCTATTTCCTTTCCGCACTAACGCAGTGCTAAACTGCTTTGACATGTGACTTTAACCACTTTGTGAATTCTTCTCGATTTAGTGAACCTGCCGCTAGTGACAGAATTACTAATTCTTGCTCGTCTACTGGAGAAAATATTTCTAAATCATTCATGACCAAGAAAATTTCCATCGCTGCGTGTCCAGTTCTTTTGTTGCCATCAACAAAGGGATGATTCATCACCAAAGAGAATCCTAGAGCAGCAGCTTTATCAATAAGCGTTGGATAGAGATCTTCTCCACCAAACGTCATCTTAGGTTGAGCTAAGGCAGATTCCAAAGAGCCTAAATCTCGAACTCCCGCTGTTCCTCCTGATCGCTTAAGTATCTGACTATGTAAACTTATTACTTCGTCTAGCGTGAGATAGCAGATCATGCCAGCCGTCGGTATAGTTCAGCATTTTTTTCTAGTACATAACTTGCTGCTTCGTTAAAGTCATGTTTGGACTTGCTCTGTTGAAAAGCAGTGCTAGAGGAGAGCAATATTTTAGGGGAAATGCCATTTTCTTTAGCTATATCTCTTAACTTTTGAGCCTGCTCAGTTGGACTGCTAATGGTAGCAGCAGCTAATACTTCTGCAACAATTCGTCTTAATTTCAAAGCTGGATTTAAAGTATCAATATCTAGATTGGTGATTACCTCTTCTTTGCTAGGATCAAAATCGTAAACAACATATGTCCATATTCCTGGCCTCCCAGCTTCTGCACTCTTGCCTTCGTAAAAAGTGGTAGTGCCATCTTCTTCAGAGTTGTAGTAGGCGGAGTAAATATCTTCCCACACACAATCTGAGTTTTCCAAAGTCTCACGAATGTTGGACAGCACACCAGCAATATGGTGGGGTTGGGTTTCTACTTGTACTAAACGGACGCCCTCCCAAGTGAAGTTGTGCAATTCGATGGGCATAGTGATTCCTACGATGTTTTGAAGTTGGTGCTATACCTGTAAGTCTATACAATCCAACGAGTCCTGACCGAGTTGCTTAAGCGGTCTAACTTGTTATTACGAGGCGTTTAGTTGAAGCGCATCTGCTTAATAAGCCTGTCTGGGCGATTAGAAAAAGGAATTGTAAGCGTAACTGCCTCTCTACTTTTAGTTACGATCGCTCAAACTCTCTTTAACTTCGTCTCCGTTACCAGTGAATGGGTAGCATTTGCACCAGCCTGTCTTGGTAACACGGTCGCATCCTAGCTACCCACGTTTGTACTTCTTCAGCGCTTGGCTCGTGAGAATCGCTACTTTTGCGTCGTGCTCAGCCGAATGAATTCCACCACTATGGCACAATGGTAGAATTCATTCCGGAATTTTGACCTCATCTTTTGAAACGCCTGTGAATTCTACTGTTGCGACCCCTTCGGCCACCTTTGCCCCCGCTCGCCGCGCGGTATTTCCCTTCACCGCCGTGATTGGCCAAGACGACATGAAGCTGGCCCTGCTGCTCAACGTCATCGACCCCAAAATTGGTGGGGTCATGATCATGGGCGATCGCGGCACCGGCAAATCCACCACCATTCGCGCCTTGGCCGACCTGCTCCCCGAAATCGAGGTTGTGGCTGACGACCCCTTCAACCGTTCGCCCCAAGACCAAGACGTGCACGCCGAGCGCAATACCGACGACCTGCCCGTAGCGCACAAAAAAGTGCCCATGGTTGACTTGCCCCTGGGGGCCACCGAAGACCGGGTCTGCGGCACTATTGACATCGAAAAAGCCCTATCTGAGGGCGTCAAAGCCTTTGAGCCGGGTCTGCTGGCTAAGGCCAATCGCGGCATTCTCTATGTAGACGAGGTCAACCTGCTCGACGACCACCTCGTCGACGTGCTGCTCGACTCCGCCGCCTCAGGCTGGAACACCGTAGAGCGCGAGGGCATCTCCATTCGCCACCCAGCCCAGTTTGTGCTGGTCGGCTCCGGCAACCCCGAGGAAGGCGAACTGCGGCCCCAGCTGCTCGATCGCTTTGGTATGCACGCCGAGATTCGCACCGTGCGCGACCCCGAACTGCGGGTGCAGATTGTGGAGCAGCGCTCTGAGTTTGACCAAGACCCCACCACCTACCTAACCAAGCACCAAGCCGAGCAGGAAGCGCTCCAGGTCAAACTGGTCGAGGCGCAGCAGCGGCTAGCCTCGGTCAACCTCGAGTACGAAGACCGGGTGCGCATCTCTGAAGTTTGCTCAGAGCTAGATGTCGACGGGCTGCGGGGTGACATTGTCACCAACCGGGCCGCCAAGGCGATCGCCGCCTACGAGGGCCGCACCGAAGTCACCCTTGACGACATCAAGCGGGTGATTGTGCTCTGCCTGCGCCACCGCCTGCGTAAAGATCCTCTAGAGAGCATCGACTCGGGCTACAAGGTCGAAAAAGTGTTCTGCAAGGTGTTTGGCCTGGCCGATCCCGATGCGGCGGTCAACGGTCGCCAGCCCGTGGGGGCTCGGTAAGTACTCCTGTGGGTCAGCGCATTCTTGGGCTTGACCCAGGGTTAGCCATTCTGGGATTTGGGGTGATCGACGGGGCCGATCTCTCGGCACCCGCTGCCTCTGGCACCCACGCTGAGGCAGCGGTGGTCGATTTTGGCGTGATTGAAACTCCCGCTAAGACTCCGGTGGGTGATCGCCTCTGCACCATCTACACCGATCTGCACAGCCTGCTAGAGCTGTACAGGCCAGATTTGGTGGCGATCGAAAAGTTCTTTTTTTACCGCATGGGCAACACGATTTTGGTGGCTCAGGCGCGCGGGGTGGTGATGCTAGTGCTGGCTCAGCACAGCTTACCCTTTGTGGAGTTCACCCCAGCCCAGGTAAAGCAGGCGCTGACGGGCTACGGTAATGCCGATAAGTCTGAGGTGCAGCAGGCGGTGGCCCGAGAGCTGAGTCTAGACCGCATTCCCCGCCCTGACGATGCAGCGGATGGGCTGGCGCTAGCACTGGCAGCCTGGTATCAGCGGTAACGACATTTCCAGGTCATCAACAGGTGGCCTCAATATAGACGTAGTCCTGCTCAGTCGTGGGGACTGCGGATCCACGGTAATATCCTGACATTTTCAGGCTTGCTCAGCATGGTGGGTTATAACTTAACCCACCATGCTGAGCAGGGATCAATGCCTTACCCCTGGTTTACATCAGCGTCTGGTTTGGCGGATAATGCTCCCTGTGAGGCACTACCGCCACCCAGATTCTGCAACGTCTGAGCCAAATCTAGCCCGGTGGTCTGCTTCATCTGCTCCATAAACGAGGCCAGCTTGGTGGCACTGCCGCCCTGCCCCGAATCGATCACGGTGATGCTTTCGACCTTCACCTCGGGCACGGTGTCGACCAGATTTGCCAGCAGCGACTCCAGCTTTTGAAAGAGAAAAATTTCTCGGGCGTGGTCGCCTGCGGCCTTCCAGGTGGTGGCCAGTTCGCGAATGCCTTCGGCACGGGCGCGACCGTCTTCGACGATGCTGGCAGCGTCGCCCTTGGCACGGGCCTGGGCCTGCTGGCAAGCAGCAGCAGCGGGGGTAATCACATCGGCCTGGAGCTGCTGCTCGACCTGGTTACGGCGTTCGCGCTGGACGGCGAGTTCAGCCTCGGTGCGGGCAACTTCGGCGGCGATCTCAGACTCGGCTTCAGAAATCGCGGCCTGGCGCTGGCTGAGGGCGTTTTGCAGGCGGCGATCGGCGTCGGCGCGAGTGGTGGCCATTTTTGCTTCGATCTGACGCAGGGAGGTGCGCTTGAGGTTTTCGGCGGCTTGGAGAGCCGACTGAGATTTAGCTTCGGCCTCAGCGATGCGGGCATCGCGCAGCAGGTCGGCTCGCTGTTTGCGGCCAATGGAATTGAGATAGCCGACATCGTCAGAAATGTTTTGAATTTGCAGGTTGTCGAGAACCAGACCGAGCTGGGCTAGGTCATCGTCGGCTTCGTCGAGCAGGCTGCGAACAAAGGCCATTTTATCTTCGTTTACCTGTTCGGGAGTTAGAGTGGCCAGCACCCCGCGCAGGTTACCTTCTAGGGTTTCGCGGGCAATTTTTTCGATCTCCTGCCGACTTTTGCCCAACAGGCGCTCGATCGCATTGTGAATGGCAGGTTCTTCGCCAGCAATTTTGATATTTGCCACGCCGTCGACGCGGAGGGGAATGCCGCCCTTGGAGTAGGAATTGTTGACCCGCAGCTCGATGATCATGTTGGTGAGCTCCATGCGGAAGGTTTTTTCCAGCAGGGGTTTGCGAATGCTGCTGCCGCCTTTGACCAAACGGTAGCCGACCCGCCGACCATCGCTGACCGTGCTGCGATCGCCCGAAAAAATCAGCACTTCGCTGGGCTGACAGACGTAGTACAGGTTTTTAATGAGCAACAGGAGACTGCCGGTAGCCCCAAACATGACCACCAGCAGAGCAAGAATCAGGCTCATAGTTTCTCCAAAGGGTGAATGGGGGCGTTTAGCGGCGATAAAGCTTGTGGCACTATGGGGGGCAACACTGGGGGCGTTAGACTGGCCGCCAGGGGAATGCCGAGAATGTCTTCGGACTGCTTCAAAAACTGCTTCACCATTTCGGGGTAGGCGTTGAGCAGCGATGCGATCGCCTTGCCGTCCCCATTGTCGATCACGTTTACATGACCGAGGTGGAGCCGACCAGGAATGCGACCCGCTTGCTTGAGCACCATTTCGAGTTGCTGCACCAGGAAGATTTGGGAGGCATCAACCCCCGTCTCCTGCCACACCTTGACCATCATTTGGCTGGCCTGGGCTGAGGCCTTAGCATTTTCTTCGAGGGTGGCGGCAGCTCCACGGGCCTGGAATTCCTGGGCACGCTGCTGAGCCCTGGCGGGCAGCACCTGTTCTACCTCCAGGCGCGCCTGTTCCAGGTGGGCGCGAATGGCCTGTAGCTCTCGCTGGGCGCGGGCGCGGGCCTCGGCGGCGGCGGACAGGGTGCGCTCTTCTTCAATGCGGGCCTGCTTTTCGACTTCGGCGGTAATCCGGCGCAGCTCGTTTTCTTTCTCTTGAATGACGGTGCGGGCCTGGGTTTGGGCGACTTCGGCCTGGCGGGTGCTGTCGGCCTCAATTTGTTCGGCGGCGGCCATAGCATTCGACTCGGCAATTTCGGCGTCGCGCACCACGTTGGCAATCTGGCGTCGCCCGATGGAGTTGAGGTAGTCAACGTGATCTGAGACGCTTTGAATTTTCAGGGTGTCGAGTTGCAAACCCAGCTTGACCAAGTCGTTGCGCACGTCGCTGGCAATGCGTTCGGCAAACTGGAGCCGGTCTTCGTTGAGCTGCTCGGGGGTGAGGGTGGCTACGACACCGCGCAGGTTGCCCTCCAAGGTTTCGCGGGCGACGCGGGCAATTTCTTTGCGGTCTCGGCCCAAAAAGCGCTCGATCGCGTTGCCGACCATGGCCTCGTCGCGGGCGATTTTAACGTTGGCGATCGCCTGAATATGCAGCGGTGTGCCGCCCCTAGAGTAGGCGTTGGTGACCTCAATGGGCACGGGCATGGTGGTCAAATCCATGGTTCTGACCGTTTCAAGAATGGGAATGCGGAAGGTGCGCCCGCCGTAGATCACGCGATAGCCGGTGGTCTGACCGTTGAGGCGGCGGTACTCGCGCCCGGAGATGATCAAAATTTTGTTGGGGTCGCAAATTTGCACCAGGGCGTTGACGCCCCAAATGGTGAGCAAAAGGACAAAGATGAGAACGGCGAGCGCCCCACCTCCCAAGATTTGGCCGCCGGTCTGCCCGATGACTGGAGCAGTTGGTATTGCCCCCGTCAGGGTCACCGTTTCGGTGTGGTCAATGCTTGCTCTCATGCCTACTCGCTCCTTAGGTGGATATCAATACTCGCTGCCTTTTCCGCAATGGGCAGATGCCGTCTGCCCTAGCTGTCTATCCCCTCCGCTGAGGCTACCCATAGCTTGTTGTGCTCCAACCCCACCACCAGTACCGAATCCCCTCTTTGGAAGGATCGCTCCTCCTGGGTGATGGCGAAGAAGCTGATCGTCGAGTCGCGCAGGCGCAGGCAAACTTTGCCCCGGCTGTGGGTGTCGAAGGGAATTTCTACCGTGGCGATCTGGCCGGTCAACTCGTCGGGGCGAATCAGGCTGCTGACCGACTGCCGACCCAGCGATCGCAACACCAGCGCCGCCACCAACCCGCAAAACAGCCCCATCAGCACCGCAATCAGCGCCCCCAGCCAGCCCACCAAGCTGGGCTGCATGAGGGTGATCAGTAGCCCCGTCAGCCCAAAGAAGCAGAGGGCAAAGGTCCAAAACCGCAGGCTGAGAAAGGGCAGCCACCAGCGATCGCGCAGGGCCGTCAGCGTCTGGTCAATCTGGGTACCCACGTCAATGTCGTCAATATTGGCGGACACTTCGGCATCAAAATTAAAATCGGTGTCGATGTCTACACCATCGAGCCCGCCGACAGCAGCCAGCAAGACAAAAATGCCCCCGACAATAAAACACAGACCATAGATCAGCATAGTTTAGCGGCACCTCAGGGGGTTGGCCAGGTTAACCCCCGTTGCCAGGGTACTCGCGCCGCCTAATCTACGCCCGTGTTCTTCATTAATTAGAACGTGAGAGTGGCCGCGATCGCTAGGTCAAAATGTCGGCCGCACCGGGCCGGTAGCGGCGAGTCAGAAGGGGTAGAGGTGTGATTTATCCGTTGCTTTTTTGCCCATCGGAAAACCGATAAGGGCCATCAAAGTTACCGACAAAAACAGTATGGGAAACCAAACTCCCATTTCCCCATATGTGGAGCTGATAGGCAGGGGGTTCCATTACAAACTGGCTGGCTGTATCAGGCTGTAGATCTAAGAAGCCTTGATGGACCAGGCTAGGCTGTGTGCTAGCGATAGTGCCAGCCCAACGAAGATACATCACCCGATGCAAGTGGCCACAGCTAATCCGCTCGACCTGGCTGTGCTGGGCAATCAAGGCTGCTAAAGCATCGCTGCCACCAAGCCTGCGTCGATCCATCCAGGGAATACCCGTCACAAAAGGGGGATGATGCATAAACATCAGGGTTGGGGCCTTGGGTGCTCTCACCAGTTGGGCCTCTAGCCACGCTAGCCGCTGATCATCCAGTCCGCCCGACTTTTTCCCAGGCAGCGTGTTGTCCAGCATAATCATGCGGATTGGATAGTCGTCTACGACATAGCTCAGATGATTCATAGAGCTAGCCAGGTAGTGATGATCGGCAAATACCTGTTGCAGGTTTGCTCCATCGTCATGGTTCCCAGGCATTAGATAAATTGGAGCCCGTAGGTTTGCTAGCAGCTCTCTCAGCTGTTGATAGTCTGCCAAGGTGCCTTGCTGGACTAAATCACCTGTAGCAACGACTAAATCTGGTTGGGGGTTTAGCTGGTTTAGATGCGCGATCGCAGCCTGCACCAATGAATTAGTATCAACAATGCCATAGGCCAATGCGCCTGCCGATTGCACATGCAGATCGCTAATTTGAGCAATCAGTGTCATCGCAAATCAGCCGATTGGCAGGCTTTCTGCAGGCTGGGTAGGAAATGTTCTAAATCTGGGGTGTCTTGATCAGGCACTTTAGCCAGATCATCCCAGCGGCGCAGTTGCACTGCCTGCTGGGCGTGGGGTTGCTGGATAAAGGCTGTGGCAGCAGCCGGTGAAAAAACACCACCCTGAAGTTCCAGGCTACGTTTGGAAGTCGCCGATAAAGAGTCCCAGTAAGCTTCATCTACGGCACAGAGATAGCGTTTTGCGGCTACATGCAGCTGGATCGGAATGGTTACCGCAGCCGGAAAAATCTGTTCTAAAACAGGGATTGCTCGCTGTTCATGGCGATCGTCAATGCCGCGAAGGGCTGGATCATCACCCAGGTGATGGACCAGGTGCCCCAGATCATGGAACAAGCAAGCTGCGATCATCTCAGGAGGTTGCCCAGCTTGTTCAGCTAAAGCAGCACACTGGAGGGCGTGTTCAAATTGGCTGACAGCTTCGCCGCCGTATTGGGCCTGACCCCGTTGGCGATAGAGATCAAGCAGAGTTGCGAGGGTGTATGGCATAGGGCTGAAAAATTAGAGGGATTGTTTAACCGGCAGGCCATTGATGTAGACCGCACGAATGGCGCTGGGTAAAGAGCCATCGGGAGTCAGCAAGAGAAAATCGGCATCGTAGCCAGGAGCGATTTTGCCTTTTTGATCACCAATTTTGGCGGCTTCAGCGGGGTATTCGGAGACGCACTTCCACGCCTGCTCAAAGGGCATTAGTTCTTTTTCGGCTAGTAAAAAAGGAGCATGGAATAAAGAGGGGTAGTGATAGTCAGAACAGAGGCAATCTAGGACCTGAGATTGGGCCGCTTCTGCAACACTCATATAACCGACATGGGAACCACCACGTACCAGGTTAGGGGCTCCCATCAAGACGGCGGCTCCATAGGCACGGGATGCTGCTGCTAGCGGTATAGAGGCTGGAAATTCTGCGATCGCAACCCCTCGCTCTCGGCTTTTAGCCACATCGGCTGCCGTTTCATCATCATGGGAAGCCACCGGAATACCCAGATGATGACAGCGTTGCACCAAATCTTCAAACTGAGCTAAGCCCTCCTCCTGGCGGGGATAGGCAGACTGAATCAGGGCAAGGATGTCTGCTTCGGACAGCTTCAGCCGTTGACGTAACCCCTTCGTATATCGCTGTAACGCTTCATCATCAGTAGCAAGCGGTAGATGGTTATTGAGGGAAATCAACGTGACTTTGTGAGTTTCTAGCCAGTTGCACAGTTCATCATAATCAGCAGTGTTGGCTTGTTCGTGGCGTATGTGAATGCGGCTATCGACTCGCAGCTCATTATCAGGTTCCGAAATCCGGTTAATTAACTGACGCGCCATATCCCGGCTGCGTAACCCCGGTTCAAAGGAGTCGGTAATAGAGTAGAAGAATGTAGTAATCCCTGCTCCAAGCAAAGCTAGATCGTTTTCCACCAGGGCCATATCCAACGGCAGGTTTACACCAGGCCGAGGGCAAATCATTCGTTCAAAAGCATCCCCGTGAATATCAATAATGCCGGGAAGGAGGTGCAGACCTGTGACATCAACAGCAACATAGCCGCTAGGTTTGGCCGCTTGATCGACTGCAACAAATTTTCCGTCTTCAATTAGCACCGTTGCCGATTCTAGCCATCCGGTCGGGGTCAACACAGTTGCGCCTTGCAGAGCAAGTTTGGGTGTAGATGGGGGATGTTTCATGGAAGAAGGGCAGGAGGGAGGAGTGATCGGAAATTCGTTTCTAGGCGATTCGCTGGCCCTGACGGTGGACGGAGGTGAAGCGGGGGACAACGCCGTCGTGGTGGACCGTGATGAAGTCAGCGCGTTTGCCAACTTCGAGGCTGCCGCGATCGCCATCGAGGCCAATGGCTTTGGCTGGGTTTAAGGTAAATAGCTGCATGGCTTTGTATAAAGGCCGCTGCTGAGCGATCAAAAACATGGCCTGGAGCAAACTCTGGGGCACATAGTCAGACGAGATGATATCGACTAAATCTCGCTCGATCAGCTCTATAGCTGAAACGTTGCCAGAATGAGACTGGCCCAAGATCAGATTTGGTGCGCCCATTAACACCTGGAGGCCGTGGAGGTGAGCTTCTTTAGCGGCATCGAGGGTGGTT
Source organism: Leptolyngbya sp. FACHB-60 (assembly GCF_014695775.1). Lineage (GTDB taxonomy): Bacteria > Cyanobacteriota > Cyanobacteriia > Phormidesmidales > Phormidesmidaceae > Nodosilinea. The sequence goes on from NZ_JACJOX010000024.1 coordinate 24,582, forward strand.
GGAAACTCGGCAATTTCGGCTCCGTCCTGCAAAGCTTCCTGCACATGCTCAGGGGTGGCGTCGTCATGACTGGCGAGGCAAATCTGATGCTTCTGGGTGAGTTCTACGAGCTTGCGGCGGTTCTCATCGGCATGACGCTGCTGGGCTTCGATGCGGGCTTGAATGAAGCCTTCCATTTCATCCGCTCCGACGCCATGTTTGCCCTGGTAATACTCTTTGTACTTCTCTACCTGGGCAAACTGCCGCTGACCAGGGGTGTGATCCATCAGCGAGATTAGCGACAGTAGGGGGTGATCGGCATAGGTCGCCGCCACATCATGCACTTGCTCGTAACCCAGCTCACACCGCAGGTGGAGACGATGATCCACTGCAAAGCGCCCCTCAATTTGGCCTTGATGAATCGTGTTGATCATCGGGTCAAATTGGGTCATGCGCATGGATGTCGGCGTAATGTCACCCACTGCGATCGCATCACAAACCGTGGTAATTCCAGCCGCTGCTAAATCCCGATCATGGTATACCGCAGCAACATCCATTGGCCAACGCACCTTGGGTCGGGGCGACAGCCGCTGCTCAAAGTTATCGGTGTGCAGTTCTACCAATCCGGGCAGCAAATAGTCGCCGTCGCCGTTGTGCCCTTGGGAAACAACACCGGGCTGAACCTCGGCAATCATGCCATCCCGCACGACTAGCGTACCGAGAACCTCTTCATTAAGGAGTTGTAAGCGGTAGTTGGTGAAAATAGTTTCGGTCATGGGATACGCAATAAGGACAGATTTACATTAGATACATCTAGACATCTATACTCATATCGGATCAAGATTAACCAGACGTTATCGTGGTCCTAAGGTCTCTAAAACTGAAGGACGCGATCGCAGACCCGCTCTCTCACTTCGTCATCATGAAAGATGCCGACCATGGCACATCCCTGGGCTTTGCGGTCTTCAATTAGCTGCATCACGACGTCGCGATTGGCGGCATCTAAGGCAGAGGTCGGCTCATCCAACAGCAAAATTGGATAGTTGACGGCAAAGGCCCGAGCAATATTGACCCGCTGCTTTTCCCCACCAGAAAACGTGGTTGGAGACAGATGCCATAGTCGCTCAGGTAGGTTCAGTTGGGCAAAGAGAATCCGAATTTTGTCATAAGCGATATCGGGGTCCATGCCCAAATCCAGCAGGGGCTCTGCGGCCACTTCCAGCGCCGGCACCCGGGGAATTACTCTGAGAAATTGGCTGACGTAACCCACGCTGTGCTGTCGCACCTCTAGCAACTGGTGGGGTTGAAGCTGGGGCAAATCAACCCAGTCACCTTGATGTTTCACCCAGATCGAGCCCTTGTCAATGCGGTAGTTGGCATACAGCGATCGCATAAACGTCGATTTTCCAGAGCCAGATGGCCCCTGGAGAGCCACACACTCACCAGCCTGGACAGTGAGAGAAACCCCCTCTAAAACTGGAATGCAGACACTCCCTTGATGATGCAGAACGAAGCTCTTATAAAGCTCATCGGCCCGGAGCATGGCTCCGATAGGCGGCGAAACGGGTGAGGGGGAATGATTCGACAACAGCGATTGGGTCATGGCTTAAGGGTGTCAAGAACAGTAGAACGATAGGCGGCACGTCGCTTAGGGCATTAGGGTGGCACTCACCAACTGCTGCGTGTAGGGATGGTGGGGGTCATCCAGCACCTGATCGGTCAACCCGGTTTCGACTACCTGACCGTTTTGCATCACCATCAGTCGATGGGCTAAAAGCCTGACTACACCGATATCGTGGGTCACCAGAATGACGCTGAGATGGAGCGTACGGACTAAGGAACGCATCAAGTCCAGGAGTTTGGCTTGAACCGAAACGTCTAATCCGCCAGTGGGCTCATCCATAAGGACTAGCCTCGGTTGCGTCACCAGAATACGGGCGAGTTGAAGCCGCTGTTGCATACCGCCGGAAAAGGTACTGGGTAAGTCATCCATGCGGCTGTGGGGAATTTCAACCTGGCTTAGCCACTCCATGGCCTCGGATCGAATATTGCCGTAGTGGCGTTCTCCCACATCGAGCAAACGCTCACCAATATTGGCTCCAGTAGTTACGGTCATGCGCAGCCCATCGCGGGGATTTTGCTGCACAAAACCCCATTCAGTTTTCATCAGCTTGCGGTGGTGAACTTCTGGCAGAGTGCGCAGGTTAATGGGCTGATCACTGCGATCGCAGTAGGTAATCTCCCCCGCATCCACTGAAATTTGCCCGGCAATGGCGTTTAATAACGTACTTTTTCCCGATCCAGATTCGCCAATAATGCCTAGGACTTGACCGGGATACAGATCAAAGGAAATGCGATCGCAGGCGCGAAGCGAATGGTAAGTCTTGCTGAGATTGTCGATGGTTAATAGTGGCTGCATGGTGCTGCGTAAGTTCTCAATGTAATGTGGGGGCCGGCAAATGATTGTTTTGCTGTCGCTGGTTGCAGTAGTCTGTGTCAGAGCAAATCCACAGGCGGCTGCCCTGGTCATCCGTTACCACCTCATCGAGATAGGTGTCTGTCGCGCCGCAAAATTCGCAGGGTTGATCCCAGGTTTCAACGCTGAAGGGGTGATCCTCAAAATCAAGGCTTTTGACCTTGGTGTAGGGGGGAAGGGCGTAAATCCGCTTTTCTCGCCCTGCCCCAAAGAGTTGTAGGGCGGGATTCATGTGCAGTTTAGGATTGTCAAACCGGGGAATCGGGCTGGGCTTCATCAAGTAGCGATCGTTCACCATCACCGGATAGTCGTAAGCCATGGCAATGTGGCCAAAGCGGGTGATGTCTTCGTACAGCCGCACATACATTGAGCCGTATTCTTCCAGCGCGTGCATTTTATTGGCCTCGGTGCGGGAGGGCTCGATAAAATACAGCGGCTCCGGCATGGGCACCTGATAGACCATGATTTGGCCCTCCCGCAGCGGCGTTTCAGGAATCCGGTGGCGGGTTTGAATTAGCGTGGCCTCTTCGGTGCGTTCGGTGGTGTTGATACCGCAGACCTTACGAAAGAACCGACGAATATTGACGGCGTTGGTGGTATCGTCAGCGCCTTGATCAATCACCTTCAAGGTGTCTGTCTGGCCAATCACTGAGGCGGTTACCTGAATTCCCCCTGTTCCCCAGCCGTAGGACATGGGCATTTCACGGGAGCTAAAGGGAATCTGATGTCCCGGAATAGCCACAGCCTTGAGAGTGGCGCGGCGGATTGATCGCTTCGTCTGTTCGTCTAGGTAAGCGAAGTTGAAGCCCGGTTCAGGGGGAGTTGGGGAGCTGGGAGAATAGGGCGCAAGGGTCATAGGGATGGAGTGACTGGTTGGGCGTTATTGAGGCTACGGCAGATATTTTCTGAACTGACGAAGAGAAGATTCAGGATGGCACCTCGGATGGAGCGCGGGAATCAGGAGATGAAGGATGAATTTTGCTGTCCTCGGTCGAGGCTCCGTTGTTGGCAGGAGGATGGTCTGGGCTAAAGGCTTGGGAATCTGGGTTGCTAGATGAGGGTTGCTCAACGCCAGGCTGCTCGGCCTGGGCCTGGTCGTAACTACGCCGCAGCTTACGGACGAGGTTAAGCTCGGCCTGAAAGTCAATGTAGTGGGGTAGTTTGAGGTGCTGGACAAATCCTTGGGCTTCGATGTTATCGGAATGAAATAAGACAAAGTCTTCATTCTGGGCTGGCCCGTCGATCGACTCGCCTAAATCCTTAGCCTGCAAGGCCCGGTCTACTAATGCCATGGCCATGGCCTTGCGTTCGTTATAGCCAAAGGTCAGGCCATATCCCTGGGTAAACTGGGGTGGAATCTCCTTGCTGCCTTTGAACTGGTTCACCATTTGGACTTCGGTAACAGAGATGTCTGCGATCGCAACCTCAAACCCCAGTTCTTCGGGGCAGATCACGACCTCCACCTCACCCACCCGAATCTCCCCCGCAAAGGGATGATTTTTGCCATAGCCCCGCTGGGTAGAGTAAGCCATCGACAGCAGGAAGCCTTCGTCAGCCCGGGCCAGGTTTTGCAGGCGAGCGTCGCGACTGGTGGGGGTACTGAGGGATTGGCGAGTGATGTCGAAGGGGAGTGAGAGAGTTCCGGTGAGATCGTCTGATTTGGTTACACCGATTAAACCTTCATGGGCCAGGGTATTGAGAACTCGGGGCGTGGCTTCGGTTGCATCAGCGATCGCATCCCCTATTTCGGTTGTGGGGGCAGAAAACTGGTTATTTTCGGCGGCCAGCTTAAAGTCGAGCAGCCGATGGATGTAATCAAACGTAGAACCCAGTTTTTGGCCACCAGGGGCGTCTTTAAAAATCGCCGAAATGCGCCGCTGAATGTGCATGCGGTCTGTCTCAACCGGCTCGCTGTAGTAGAGCCGGGATAGGGTTGTCCGATAGGCGCGGAGTAAAAAAGCCGCCTCCACTAGATCCCCCCAAGATTGCTTGATCGCTAAGGCAGCCAGATCTGGATCGTACAGGCTGCCCTCAGCCATAACCCGATTGACGGCTAGCTGCATCTGCTGCTTAATCTGCTCTAGCGATAACTCTGGCACAGCCGATTCGCCACGCCGTTTGGCCTTAAGCAAGGCTTCGGCGTTTTGGATGGCCTGTTCTCCACCTTTGACGGCAACATAAGGCATAAAACTCTCCGCAATTTAACCTATCGCTCGATCTATAACTCGACTAAAAAACTGTAGCCATGCTTCTGAAACCCTAAGGATTCATAGAAGGCGTGGGCTTCCTGGCGCTTGAGATTGGTCGACAAACTCAGCTTGTAGCAACCAGCAGTTCGACATTGGGCAGCTGCAAACTGCATCATCTGCTGGCCAATTCCCTGGCCTTGAAACTCTGGATCGACCGCAACCCCTTCCACAACCCCGGAGGGACTACCGTGATGCACCAGGTTATCCATCACTAGCAGCGTGAACGTGCCAACCCGTCTATCGTCTAGCTCTTTTAGGGTGGCGACCCACAACCTGTAGTTGGGGTATTGCTGTAGGCGCTGAAACCACTGTTCGGCCTCGGCCAAGGTTAAGCCGCAATCCTGATCTAAACCAGATTGGCCATATAACCCCATAACGTCTGGCAAGTCTTCAGGGGTGGCTAAGCGAATCGACACATCCATTACCGCTCCTCCTGTCGGCCAGCGATCTGGGCCGTGCGCGGTAAGCCCAAAACCTGGCGATCGGCAAAACACCAGGCGTCAAGTCCGAGGGGGTAATGGGCTGTCATCGCCTGCCACTGCTGCCAAAAGCCAGTATGCAGGGGCGTTTGAAGGGTGATGGTGTCTAAAATTCCTGGACCTTGTAGGGTGGCAGACCCTGTTTCCTCTAGGGCTGGCAGCTGAATCAGTAGAGATGTCGAGGCCTCTGGATATGCTGCTGTGCCCCAGTTAAACTCATCCAGCCTGGGCATGGTCTCAATCTGATCAATCACGGCAAAATCAGCAGTTTGAGGCTCAGCCGTGAATCGGCACCCGGTGTGAAACAGCAGCCAAGACCTGACTGATTCTGAAATACCTGGCTGCAGCCATACCGTCGTCTCCAAATCGAGCAGCGTCAGGCAAGCCGCAGCGCAGCCAGGGTTTAGCCCCCCCGGCGGTGTCAGAGATGCGGTTGCTTGCTGGATGCCCGGTCGCGCCAGGGCATCCAACAACGCTCGAAAAGTCTGCTGAGCGTCATGGACAGGATCTTTGAAGCCAGGGAGCTGGGTCGTGAGCATAGGGCAGGGATGATGGGGAAATTTTAGATTGCGGCCGAGACAGGCGGTAGGCTGTTTGAACATGGCTAGGGCTAGCCGCTGCTATAGCCATCGCCGCAAAGGTTAGGACGTTCTTTACAACCGTCTATTGGCGATCGCCTATACAACCAGTCGTCGCCCCAGTTTTGCGGTTGGTAGTTGAACCGTCCCACGCGACCTGGCCAAAGCTATATTTCAAGCTTCTCCTCGCAGCAGGGTAAAGAAATTGACGCGGGTAGAGTCTACCTCAGCTGTTTCAGCCGCCCGCTGTTTATAGGCAGCACCCTGCAGCGGCTCAATCACCTGGGTTTGAACCTTAGATTGCCAGTCTGGATGTTGCAGCAGAGCGTCGCAAACGGCGGCTAGTTCAGCATGGCGCTGAGACCGTCCCGCCACATAGCCAAAACCCGAGATAAATTCGTCATCAGCCTGCTCTCTAGCCGCCAGCGACAGCTGAATAACGCAGCGGGTTAAGGTCATTTCCCCCAGGTTGAAGGGCTGACCCGCACCTTCTGTGCGTCCACGCACCATGGCCAAACCAATTTCGGGCGATCGCAGAAAGCGATAGTCGGGCAGCGCCCCTAATGTGGCGACCCGCCCTTCCAGAAGCGCCAGAGGTGCCTTTGCCAAGGCCGACATCCAGATCGATCTCGACTGTGCTTGGGCTGTGTCTACCATCACTTAACCAAAGATTAACAGCAACTTAAATTCATATAGATGTCTAGACAAATTATGGAGCATGAGCCAATAGAAAGCAATCCCCATTTGTTTGAATAAAGTACCGTGAAGCCTTGTATTATCCCAATCGCTGCACCAGATGCAGCGGTTCCGGTTCTCCAGTACTCACCAGTTTTAGAGCGCTTCTGGGCAGTACCCGCAGCACTTCCTCTACGGTTGTGACGCCGGCCATGACTTTTTCAATGGCCGATGTTCGAAATGAGATAGAGTCGCTCTTGCTGAGGTGGCGGCGCAGTTGAGTCATGGTGCCATCGTAGATCAACTCGCGCATGCGATCGTCCACCTCTAGCATCTCGACCACCGCCTCCCGGCCCGAATATCCGGATTGGAAACAGGATGGGCACCCTCGTCCCCGTCGCCAGTTGCCCTTTTTGATTTGAGCAGCATCCAGTTGCAGTATGGCGAGTAGTTCTGGGTTGGGCTGGGTGGGTTCAGCACAGTGGGGGCAAATGCGCCGCACCAGGCGCTGAGCGACTACCCCTAAAAGGGCATCGCTGATCAACCCTGGATCTGGCCCAATATCTTTAATGCGGGGAATCGCCCCGGCCGCGTCGTTGGTGTGCAGGGTGGTGAACACCAGGTGGCCGGTGAGGGCAGCCCGAATGGCGGTTTCTGCGGTTTCGTGGTCCCGCACTTCTCCCACCATGATGATGTCCGGGTCTTGCCGCAGGATAGATCGCAGCCCTGCGGCGAAGGACATGCCCGCCGCTTCGTTCACCTGGGTCTGGGTGATGCGGGGCAGCACATATTCTACCGGGTCTTCCACCGTGACCACGTTGACATGCTCAGTGGCGATCGCCTGCAGGCTGGTATAGAGGGTACTGGTTTTACCGGAGCCGGTAGGTCCAGTGAAGACAATGATGCCCTGGGGCTGTTCTAGCCAGGTTTTGTAAATCTTCAGCGCTTTGGGCGAAAACCCTAGCTTATCAATGGTGGTAAAGGGGTTTTCGCGGGGCAGCAGACGCACTACAGCTTTTTCACCACAGACGCACGGTAAGGTGCTGACTCGCATGTCCATACTCTGGTCGGCTTCGTTGTCGACCTGGTACTTTTCCCCAATCCGGCCATCCTGGGGACGGCGGCTGTCAGCAATGTCCATGTTGGCCATCACCTTCAGGGCCACGACCACCCGGCGGCTGATTTCCCCTGGCAGCAGGGTAATATCGCGCAGTACCCCATCAATCCGGTACCGCACCCGCAACCCTTCTAGGGTCGGTTCTAGGTGAATGTCGCTAGCCTGGTGCTGTAAGGCGCTGGAAATAATGGCCTTAATCCGCTCAATTTGCCCCTCTGCCTTCGACAGAAATAGCTCAGTGGTTTCGCCAATATCATCGGTCGATTGCTTGCCGGTGATTGGGTCCAGCAGACGACTAGAAGTAATGCGGGTCAGATCAGCGGTGCGAGTGTGGTACCAGGCCCGATAGCTCTTGGCTGAAATGGGTATGACTTTAACGGTTGTCAGGGTGCGATCGCCAATCGTTTCCAACACCTCGGAAGAAACTTCAACCGGGCTTCCCAGGTAAAAGCAGCTTTGCCACAGGAGCAACGGCACCACAGGAGGCAGTTTTTGCCCCTGACAATACTGAAAGAAGCGACTACAAACCTCCTCATCCAGCAAGCCTAGATTTAAAGTGCCCTCGTCATCACGCACCAGGCTAAGAGCTTCTTCACAGGAAATGTGCCCCTGTTTGAGTTGCTTCCAAGCAGAGACTGGCCAAGGTACGGTTTGCATAGAATCGGGGTCCTGAATATAAGCGTGATGACAACCTGATCCAGCCTCACCAACTGCCAGAACAGAAACAGTTTTTCGTCCCTGTTCTTAGTGACGGCTGGAGAGATGACCAAAAGGTAAAGAAATCAGCCAGCCCAGGTAGAAACCAAAAGCTGGCTGGTAGAGGTTACGTCAGAATTAGGGTGATTGACTCAACACCAGCTATGCCGTTGCACCATTTAAGGCGATCGAGCGATTATCCGTCCGCCAGATGCAGTAAGTAATGCCAGATCCTTGGGCATTAACGTACATATACTTGCCATTCTGAGAGAAACAGGCACCGGCAAACTCGCTAGTGCTGCCGGGAATGATGTTGCGACAGAACTCAAACAGACCACCGCTAGCATCTACTCCAACCACCCGCTGGCTGAAGTTAGGAGCGCCCGGTTGACCACCGCTGCCATCTTCACAGAGATAAAGGGTGCCATCGCGAGCAACAGTGATGTTGTCGGGGCCATCCAGGAGGTTTTCACTCGTCGACTCAACCACCAAGGTAACCGTTTCAGTGCCGGGGTCATAGGCCCATACCTGCCCTTCGCCCTTATCCCCGGCATTACTGCAAACCCAGTAATGCTTGCCCTGGTGATACCAGGCACCTTCGCCCCGATACCACGCGGCAGCCCCTTTAGCCAGTGCTTCATAGCGCAGGGTATCTCCCTGGGGGTCAACATCATCTAGCTTGACCCACTCTACGCGGAGAGGTTGCCCCAAGAAAGGTAGCAAGCTACCGGAACCATTCGCGCCCAAACCACGGGTATCAACCCCGCTAAAGCTTCCGCCTCGGTCATTCGTCCCGCCGGAGGGAATTAAGTCTCCAGTACAGTCAGAACGCTGCCCTGGCTTAATTACCATGGCATACAGGTCGCCCCCTTGCTGCAGATCACCAAAGCCATTGGGTTTCCGCACCTTAGGAACGAACTTGTAGTAGGCGCTATCGCCTCGGTCTTCGGTTTCAAAGATATATCCACTCTGAGGATCAACCGAAACCGCTTCATGGTTCATGCGGCCCATAGCCACCAGGGGAATAGCGTCAACCGCTTCACCCAACTGGGAAGGAACCTCAAAGTTGTAGCCATGCTTTTTGGTCACCCGAGGGTCGGTAGCCGGAGTGGCTACGTTTTCCTCAGAAGAAATCCAGGACCCCCAGGGGGTAGGGCCACCGGCACAGTTGCGGATGGTACCACTCAGGGAAACATAGTGCCGGACTACTTGACCATCGCGATCAACTTCGACCGTGGTGGTACCGCCGCCGCCGCTGTTGAAAGCGCTACCCGTGTAAGGGTCATATTGCTTACCATTAGGCGCAACGGTGCCACCGCCCCCAGGATTTCGCTCATGGTTGCGCACCAGGATATAGTTGCCATTGCGCCCCTGAAAAGCGGCCATTCCATCGTGGTTGCCAGGAACAATCGCACCATCGGACATGGTCTGCCCTTGAATAGAGATAGCGGTGTACTGAAACTTGTCAGGCAGGGTCAGCAAGGGAGTGTTAGCAAGGCTTCCCAAACTTTTGGTGTTGATGGGCAACTTAGGCGTGGGGGTGCCAAATCCCGGCACTGTAAAGCTAGCGGTATTACAGGTTCCCTGGGCCATAGCCCGACGAGTATTCAGCAAGCCCATAGGGGCCACTGCTGTACCCGCAGCCGCTGCAGACATCAGCATGACAAACTGACGCCGTGAGAAATTAGACATCGTACTCCTGCTCCTCTCTAAAGCATTAAATCTTACAGACCGTCGCCGAGCCAAAGGCATCCAAAGCCGTTATAGGGTTGCCCCTAAAGCTGCCTAAAAAGCTCATTTGAGCAAAGGTTATTCCATCTCTTTTTGTGGATGAAAGAATCTAAATACAACAAGAAAACCATTTCAAATTAATGGGTATCTTGAGCGAGTCTTTCCATCAGTAATTCTGACCCAGCAATGTATTAATTGCAACCAAATTAAAGTTAAACTTCGGTTAATTAAAAATTTCCTTTGAATCAAGCAATCGAATTTTTTACTAACCATTCTCGTTCCTTTAAAAGCCTGAACAAAGATCGATGGCTTATAAAGCTAATGTAAATTGGGATTGCAAGAATTGCGAAACCTGTCACTCTCTGAGTTGGCCAAGAGTAATGTCTAGGGGCGACCGATTAGACCTAAAGCCGTTATAAGCTGAAACGCTATTTAATGAGGCACAGGCTTGCCTGTAGCGTATCTTAGGCCAGTGAAATATAGCGAGCTAGTCGAGAGCATTTACTAATTGATCGTATTCCTCGGGGCTTAAACGACCTTGACGAAACGCCTCGCCTACTTGGACAGACGGGTCCCGACTCACCACCGGCGACGATGAGGCCTGGGCTAGAGTTGTTGAGGTTCGACCTTCATCGTCTGAGTCTAACCCTAGTAAACCGTAGGAAGAGTAATAATATTGAGCAGTTTGAAGGGCAGTCTGGCGACTCCTCAACCACTGTTCTCGAGAAACACTAAGACTAAAAATTGGAGCTACCCGTCCGTTGAGCTGCCCTAAAACGTTGATTTGAACTGAACTTAACTGCGAATTTTGGGTAAAGGCTCTCGTAATCTCATCGACTGCTGCAGATTCAGCTTGTCTGTCCAACGCACCCCGCGTAGGTGTGCCGTAAACTTCTACAACTACCGTCAGAGGATCCGGATTTGCACGAACAGGTTGGCCAATCGAAAATGCTTCAAGAACAGCGGCAAGCATTGCGGCAGCTAGTAGTTTCACTGCCATTTTTTTAAGATCTGACAACATTAAAAAAGTCATCATAAAATGCTTGTCCCAACCAACAAGAACTAAATTCCTCAACGAAGGTATTTTTCCACTAAACGGGAACACTTCAGGTAAAAAAGCAGTTAAATGAACCCTATATTTTGTTAACCTACAAGAATTTATTTTGAATAAATTACGTGTAATTACTGATTCACTACTGAGTAGCATCTGAAACAGTCATTTTTTATTGGTTTCGGATCCTGAATGCAGAGTATGGCTGCGCGGCAACCTAGTTCTAGCCAATGTCAAAGGCGTTAAGGAACCCTGGGCTATCATCACCGATGAACTGCCCACCCTCAATACCCTATGGCAATCTGCTCTTCAGTTTCGGATTGAGGAACTCTTCCTCACTTTTAAATCCGGGGTCTTTGAGTTGCAAGTCTTCGGCATCGGTTTTGCTCAAGCTCTAAAACGCCTTTATCCCATTGCTGCGATCGCTTTCCTTGATGGCTCAACTCAGGGTATAGCCGTGCACCTCGACAGCCTGCGATCGCCCGCCGTGGGAGACGACTATACTTATTTACGGCTTCTGTCTGAGCCCCACCTAATCAACATGCATCAAGAAGCTCTGCCACTGTATTTGCAAATTGCCAGTCAGTTGCGTCGCAACATTCAAGAAGCTGTGTTTAAAGTCGGCGATCGCTTACCGACGGAAACCGAGCTCAGCGAGCGATTTGGGGTAAACCGTCACACCCTGCGACGGGCGATAGAGGTTTTGCGACAAGAAGGAATTGTTGGCGTGGAGCGAGGCCGGGGCACTTTTGTGATGGCTGATCCGATCGCCGTGCCGATCGGCAAGCGGGTGAGATTCAATGAATCCCTCAAGGCCCAGGCTCTGCAACCCGTGTGGCAGGTGCTGCGCATTGTCGAGATCAATGCCGATGCCAGGCTGTCAAAACGGTTGGAGATTGGCGTCGGAGCGTCAGTCATATTATTTGAGCGCCTGAGTTCCATTGAGGATATACCCATCAGTATTTCCAGCAGCTACTTTCCAGGCCAGCATTTTCCAGGATTGATTGACCACTGCGAAACCTATCGCTCCATTTCGAAGATGTTGCAGACAGAATATGGCCGTGACCATATTCGTCGCAGCACGCGCCTCTCGGCCCGTCTAGCTCAGGCTAACGATGCACGACTGCTAAAAATGCCCGCCAATGGACCAATTTTGCTATCTGAGTCGATTAATGTCGATCAGAGTGGTGTGGTGATTGAGTACGGTGTCACCCGATTTCGAGGAGAACGGATGGAACTGGTGCTGGAAAATGAGTCTTGATGGCTACCCGCCTCCCCTTGAATCCTCCTAACCTAAGGACTTCAAGCTTCTGACTGCCCCCACGATTGGGGCTAAGGGGGAAATATCGGCGTTAAACAATGCCGCCAAAAACCTTAAACGGTTTTCTACGCAAACTTAATCAACCCTGGGGAGGATCTTAAACTGCCTGCCGGATTATGTTTATGGCTCGCTATGGATCATTTTGTCTAGACATCTACATAAATTGTTTGGCCATCAACATCCATCTATTCCGGGTCATGATGTTCAACTGGGCCAATATATAGCCATGCGATCAGCTACGGAGAGTGCGTTGGAGGCTTCCTTTGCCGCCCCCGCTGTCAAGGTTCAGCAATTGACTAAGTCTTTTAGGGGCCAACCTGCGCTCCAGGCAGTGAATTTGCAGGTTGATATGGGGGAAATGGTGGCGCTGGTGGGAGCTTCTGGTTCCGGGAAGTCTACCCTGTTGCGTAACCTGAATGCCCTGCAGCTAGCTGAACAGGGCACCATAGAAATCTTCGGTAGTCCGCTGCAAGTCAACGGTAAGCTGCATTCTAAAGCGCGTCAGCTGCGGAGCCAGATTGGGTTTATTTTCCAGCAGTTTAATTTAGTCAATCGTCTAACGGTTCTGGAAAACGTTCTGGTTGGCAACTTGTCGCAGGTTTCAATGATGCGATCGCTCGTTCGGGGCTTTAGCAAGCAGGAAAAACTGCGCGCGCTCAGTGCTCTAGAACGAGTCGGCATCTTAAATCAGGCCTATAAGCGGGCTTCATCCCTCTCGGGCGGTCAACAGCAGCGAGTGGCGATCGCCCGTTGTCTGATGCAGGGAGCCAAAATCATTTTGGCCGATGAACCCATCGCTTCCCTTGACCCAGAGTCGGCCCGCAAGGTGATGGAGCTATTGACCCATCTGAACCAGGAGCAGGGCATTACCATCATCACCTCATTGCACCAAGTGCAGGTGGTGCGCTGCTATTACAAACGTGCGATCGCACTACGGGATGGCACCGTTCGATTTGACGGTCATATCCATAACTTAGATGACCAACAGCTCAACACTATTTACGGTGCCGCCGCCGAGGAGCTGGTTTTGAGCGGTCATGCCGAAGTCTTTTCAGCTTTTTAGCAGGAGCCAATCAAGGGTTCCGCCTGGGTAACCCCTACGCACGCGCTGAATTTCTCAAGCCTGTAGCTAACTCATTCCCACAGTTCTAATTTGTAGCCTTAAGGATTTGCCACCATGACATCTGCTTTAACCCAGTGGTCTGCCCGATTTTTTATGGTTCTAGCCGGTACTGCTCTGATTGCAGGTTGCAGCACAGGTGGGCAGGGCAATACCGATGCCACCGGTGAGGCTGCCGATGCCGCTGGCGCACCCTGTGCGCCAGAATTAGCCGAAATCGATTTCGGCATCATCTCCACTGAATCCCAAGCCAACCTTAAAACTCAGTGGGAACCTTTCTTGGCCGCTATGGAAGCAGAGATTGGTCGCCCCATCAACGGTTTATACGCCACTGACTACGCTGGCGTCATTGAGGCTATGGGCGCGGGTAAGGTTCAGCTGGCCTGGTATGGCGGTAAGTCTTACATTGAAGCGGCTGCTCGTTCTGATGCTGAAGCGTTTGCCCAAACCGTTAACTCAGACGGCACTAAAGGCTACTACTCCCACTTAATCACCAACAAGCAAAACCCCATCCTTGAAAACATTGATACTGAATCCGGCGATGGAGATCAGTACGTCATCGACAACACATCTGATCTAACCTTTGCCTTTAACGACCCCAACTCTACCTCGGGCTTCGTGGTTCCTAGCTTTTATGTGTTTGCCAAGAATGGTATCAACCCAAACCAAGCCTTTGAAGAACTGGTGTTTGCGGGTAGCCATGAAGCAACAGCCCAGGCCGTTGCAAATAATCAGGTTGATGTAGCTACTAACAACAGCGAAAACTTGCTGAAACTCAAGCAAGGTGATCCAGAGGCCTTTGAGAATATCCAAATCATTTGGACATCTCCCGTTATCCCTAGTGATCCGGTGGCCTATCGGAATGACTTACCCGACTGTCTGAAAGAGCGGTTTAAAGACTTCTTCTACAACTACAAAGATGCTGCTGTTCTAGAGCCCCTGGGCTGGCAAGGCTTTGACCAAGCCGCCGATGCCGATTGGGATACCATCCGTGAGCTGGACCTCGGACAAAAAATGATGGAAGTGCAGAACGACGCAAACCTGAGCCCTGAAGCGAAGCAGTCTCAGCTCGATGAGCTGAACAAGCAGCTCGAAGCCTTGTAAGAGTCATGGGTAGGGTGGGTACGCCCAACTCTATCAAGGTGGACTGTGGATTCGCTCTCCTCCAGATGTAGGTGCATTATGTGCGTCTCGGTTGACTGCGAGGACATCTGGGGTGAGCGCGATGACACGTCCAACGACTAATAGAGTTATCAGAGGGTTCGATACTGCTCTACCCGATCTACGAAAGCGCCTGAAGATTTGCCTGAATGTAAGCTGCGATCGCACCTTGACCTATTTACCCTATGACTGAATCTCCGGCTTCTATTCATCCCGAGCAACTCGTCGCTTCTCCTGCGGCTCGCGATCTTTTGGCTAAAGAGCGCCCCCGAATTACTCCAGTCCGCATTGGTTATTTAGCCGTAGCGATCGCTGTATTGATTTACGCGGGCCAACTGAGTGACCTGAGCTTTGTTGAACTATTCCAGGGCAGCGGCACGATGGCGGAATACATTACCCGATATTTTCCGCCTGACTTTTCCAACTGGCGGTCTTACCTGCAAGATACCCTCGAAACTGTAGCGATGGGCATTTGGGGCACGCTGCTATCTGCCATCCTGGCGGTTCCCCTGTCAATTCTGGCCTCAAGCAACATTTGTCCAGCCTGGATTGTCTTTCCTGTGCGACGGGTTCTAGATACGATGCGAGCGATTAATGAGGTTGTTTTTGCGCTCATCTTCGTTGTTGCAGTCGGATTGGGCCCCTTTGCTGGGGTATTAGCGCTGTTTATTCATACCGCCGGTATTTTGGCAAAGCTCTTTTCAGAGGCGATCGAATCCATCGAGGTTGGCCCCGTAGAAGGCATCCGCGCCACCGGGGCAAGCAAGGTGCAAGAAATTGTCTTTGGCGTGATTCCTCAAGTTGTGCCGCTGTGGACTTCGTTCACGCTTTATCGCTTTGAATCGAATGTGCGTTCAGCAGCAGTATTGGGAATTGTTGGCGCTGGCGGAATTGGTGTTTCCCTTTACCAAAGCTTTCGCGCCTTTGCATATCAAGACGTTTGCGCCATTATGATCATTCTGATCATAACCGTTTCCTTGATCGACACGATTTCAGCCAAGTTAAGACAGCATTTAGTTTAATTTATTTTAAGCCCATCCAAAAGATAGCCACATGCGTGACTATCTTTTGGATGGGCACCCCTGATGTTAATGAAGTTTTTCTTTTCGGCAAATCATTGGTTCTCACAAGTTTAAGAATGTTATTTCGCCAATCTCTAAGGCCCCAGATAGATGGCAAACGACAGAGACAATTCTTCTTTTTTAGATGTTTGATCTGAGGAGGAAAATACATTGAATCAAGAGCTTTGGACGGCGGTAGATGAGTATTTTACCAAGGCTTTTCTGCCGTCAGATGCCGCTTTAGACAATGTACTGCAAGCGAGCGAAGCCGCTGGGCTACCGCCCCACCATGTTGCCCCCAATCAAGGAAAGTTGTTGCAGCTTTTATCTCAGATCCAAGGTGCAAAAAGGATTTTAGAGATTGGAACGTTAGGTGGCTATAGCACCATTTGGTTTGCACGAGCGGTTCTACCAGATGGCTGCGTCATCACCTTGGAAGTCAATCCTCAGTACGCTGATATCGCCACTTACAACATTGCTAGAGCAGGCTTAGCAGAAATTGTTGACATCAAGGTTGGCACAGCCATCGATTCAATAAGACAATTAGTGCAACTAGGTGTTGCACCCTTTGACGTTATCTTTACTGATGCAGATAAACCCAGCAATCCCGAGTATTTATGTGAGTCACTGAAGCTTTCTCATCCAGGGACAATAATTATTGGAGATAACGTTGTGCGTGAGGGTGAGGTGGCAAATGCCGCTTGCTCTGACCCTAAAGTGCAAGGTGTGCGGCAATTCTGTGATTTGATATCCTTAGAGCCTAGACTATCAGCGACGGCAATTCAAACGGTGGGCAGTAAAGGATACGATGGATTGGTGCTCGCCCGGGTAATGTATTAAGAAGTTTTTGATAGGTCAGATTTGAGCCGTCGCTGAAGTCGTTCAAAGCGAAAGCAGCGGCGATAGGTAAACCTAAATTTTTGGGTGTTGCTGAGTTGAAGCATGAATTTGGGTGGGGCAAACGGCCGTTTGCCCCTACGAGAGACGTTGCAGTTTTGAGCCATACCTGTATCCAGCAACACCGATTTTTGCTAGCCGCTTTTCGATTAGTCGTAGAGTTCTCCACGGCTTGGATGGAACGCTGCAAAAAGCTATATAGCGTGGTGATGCTTGACAAAGTTTGGCATTTTGAATAGTGTCGAATTATGGAAATAGCCAAACCTTCTGAACGCTCCATTGAAGACATTGCTGCTGCTTTTGCCGCACTGGGGCAACCATCGCGGCTGCGGATCGTGCGACTGCTACTATCGGCTTACCCCAAAGGGCTGCCGGCCGGGGAAATTCAGAAGGAACTGAAAATTTCTGCCCCGACTTTGTCTCACCACCTGGACAAGCTACGGCAAGTGGGTATCGTTACCCCTGAGAAAGACCGGCAATGGATTTGGTATAGCGTACGGTCAGAAGCGCTCAAAGAGCTTATGGCTTTTCTTTATAAGGAGTGTTGCACCCGCAATCATGTTGTTGAGATGGACGATGTCGCGGAAATGCCTACGCCAGACTGCTGTGACTAAACCACAAAAGTCTTGGCTCTTATTTCGACATTTGTCTAAATATCAAAGGTATAAACACTATTAAGGACTAGCCCCAGATGGCAACCAATGTACTGACAAGATTTAATCGCAGTGTACGGCGATGGGATGGGGTAGCCCTGACGATCGCCCTTCTGTTCTTGCTCCTGGCACTTCTTGTACCAGCCAAAGTATCTGGCAGTCTAACTTTTACCGCTGTCAGTCTATGGAAAGTAGCCCCCTTTCTGCTTTTGTCTATCGGCATTGCCGCCTATGCTCAAGCCAGCGGTGCCGATAATCTGATTTCCAAAGCGTTTCAGGGACGCATTGCGGTGATGATTCCCGTGGCGTCCCTATTTGGTGCGGTTTCGCCCTTTTGTTCCTGCGGCGTGATTCCGCTAATTGCAGCGTTGTTGTCGATGGGGGTGCCAGTGGCGGCCGTAATGGCATTCTGGCTGTCGTCGCCGCTTATGGATCCGTCTATGTTTGTGCTGACAGTGGCTACCCTGGGGCTAAAGTTTGCGATCGCAAAAACCGTTGCCACCGTGTTTATTGGCTTACTAGGCGGGTTTGGCACCCTAGCCCTGATGCACTCGGGGTGGTCATCCGCAGCCTTTGCTAATCCCCTCAGAGAAGGGGCGGATAATGGCGGCTGTGGTGGCAGCCGGGTTCGTAATCCTAAGCCGCCTGTCTGGCGGTTTTGGACACAATCAGAGCGACGGCAAAAGTTTTGGCAAGGGGCACGTAAGAATGCCTGGTTTTTGGGCAAATGGATGGCCCTGGCGTTTTTGATCGAGAGCCTCATGTTAGTTTACGTGCCGGATGGATGGATCCGAACTATTGCAGGTGATAGCGGTCTGCTCTCCATTCTTGGGGCTGCTTTGGTAGGCATTCCGGCTTATCTCAATGGCTATGCGGCACTTCCTCTTGTGGGCGGCCTCATCCAGCAAGGCATGTCCCCCGGTGCAGGCATGACTTTTCTGCTGGCTGGCGGTGCAACCAGTATTCCGGCGATGATTGCCGTTTTTGCACTGGCTCGCCGTCCCGTTTTTCTGGCCTATCTTGGCTTCGCCTTCCTCGGCTCTGTGATCGCTGGGTTGCTATATACCGTAAGCCTGGGATAAGGGAGCAAATCATACCGTCGTTAAGCAACACTGCCCAATCATCTCCGCCCGGCTCACGCCCTTATCCCTTGCCCCTTAAATTGTAACCATGCACCCCATCGAAGCCTTACCTGACACAACGCTCCAAACTCATGGCCCGATCGCTGAGAAGTTTTTACAGCAAGGGCTAAAGACTTTTCACGAGGCTTGCCGCTGGACAAAAAATTTGCCCTACGCCGCCAACTCCAATAGCGAAAATTCTCTAATTCTGTTTGAGGAAGGCTATGGCAGCTGCACCACCAAACACGGTGCGATCGCTCGCCTGGCTCAAGAACATAACCTGCCAGTCCATAAAAATCTGGGGTTCTACCGTCTGAATGATGAGATCGTCACGGGGGTCAATGCTCTGCTACAACCCCATGGTCTAGACTTTATTCCTCAGATTCACTGTTTTTTGGTCTACGAAGAGTGTCGGGTAGACCTGACCGAAGGCAACTGTAATGGAAAGAATAAAACCATAGAAGACTATGATTTTGTGATTCAGATCGCCCCTGACCTCTCTTATGCCCAACACCAAGCCTACTATCTAGAGTTTCTGCGGCGTTATGGGGTTTTCTCGCCCCAGTTAGTGGCCTTAAGCGACACTACTATTATGGACCTGCTAGCGGCATGCGATCGCCAACTCAAGTATCAGTGCTCCATCCTAGCCGATGCCCTCAGTCTCGGCCAACCGGCCTAGTATCAGAGAAAGTAAGAGGTGTTGATATAGCTATGGCCAAGGTGATTAGGACGTAGCCTAAGCAAGGGAGTCTCATTGTAAGGAGTGAAATGGCCAAACCCTACAGCCTTGATTTGCGTCAGAAGGTCATCGACGCCA
>NZ_JACJOX010000025.1 GCF_014695775.1 Leptolyngbya sp. FACHB-60
AATCGCGGCAATCGCTTTCTGGCGCAGGTCAAGGCTGTAGGGAGCTGGCATCACAATACTCCTCTCGATATCCTGTCATTTTGCCTGACCGAACCCTTATACGGATCGCTATATCAGCACGTAATCTCCCGGCCCCATCGCTAAAAAAGCGCCATCCTCATAGGTGAGGGTGGCGCTTCCCTGTAGCAGGACAACCCACTCATCTTGGCTTTGGTCGTACCACTCGTTGGGGGGCGTTGTCTGCCCGATCGAGAGAATGCGCTCAACCCGCAGCTGGGGTGTTTCAAACAGGGCGGTGAACGCTTCCGCCGTGGGCAGCTGAAACAGATTGCCGGATGCTGGCACAGGGGGCATAGCGGACCGGTACAGCCCTAGCTAATCGAACAGCTATCTTGGTCGCAGCGGACCGGTACAGCCCTAGCTAATCGAACAGCTATCTTGGTCGCAGGTGACTTTAGAGGCCACCGCACTCTCGGGTACCACAGTGAACCCACCCACGCTAACGCCCTCAACCCCGTACTGCTCTCGCAGCACTTGATTAAAGCTGGCAATAATTTCTGGCAGCTGCTGCTCGAGCACAGAGCGCACCTGATCAGCCTCGGGGGGTGGGCTGCCAACGGTTTCTACAGGCATAGGTTCAAATGAGTAAGGTATGGCCTCATTGTAGGGTGGCTAGAAATGCCCAACCTCGTTTGCTTCACGGCTCTACATATAGAGGTGAGTTTTCTAGACTTGTCTTTGTCCTGACCTAGCATTCACTTATAGCAACTTAGCCGTCCAACAAGGCGGCTTAGCCATGCATTGAGAAACTGGCTTTCAGGCATTGAGGGACTGGGGCGATAGGCAAAACTCTCTGCTATGTATTGAGAATGCCCCCGGTGCCTTTGGCCGGGACCCTGACTCAATTGGAAAGGTGCAATAAGCTACGCCACCGTAGCCCGATCGCGCTGCAATTCCTGAATGCGATCTAAGCTACCCACTGGAATGGCACTGATCAGCGCCTGGGTGTAGGGGGTCTGGGGCTGGCGGTAGACCTGCTCGGCGGGGCCAATTTCTTCGACCCGGCCCTGGTTCATCACCATAATGCGATCGCTCATAAATTTCACCACTGCCAGATCGTGGGAAATAAAGATGTAGGTGAGGTCAAACTCTGCTTGAATCTCCTTCAGCAGGTTGAGCACCTGGGCCTGCACCGACACATCCAGCGCCGACACTGACTCGTCGCAGATGATGAACTTGGGGTTGAGGGCTAGGGCGCGGGCAATGCACACCCGCTGGCGCTGCCCGCCCGAAAATTCGTGGGGATAGCGATTCATGCAGCTGGCGGGCAGACCGACGCGATCGAGCAGGTAAGACACCCGCTCCCGCTGGTTGCGTTTGCTTTTGATCACGCCGTGAATTTTGAGCGGTTCAGCGATCGCCGCCCCAATGCTCATCCTTGGATCTAAAGAACTGTAGGGGTCTTGAAACACAATCTGCATGTCGCGCCGCAGCTGCCGCAGCGGTGACGAGCCCAGCCCCAGCACGTCACGCCCCTCAAACCAGATTTTGCCGCCCATCGCGGGCACCAGCCGCAGCAGCGCCCGGCCCAGGGTGGTTTTGCCGCAGCCCGACTCACCCACCAGGCCAAAGGTTTCACCCTTCTGAATTTGAAACGACACATCCTGCACCGCCATCACGTGGCTGCGGGTTTTGCCAAAGATGCCTCGCACCGGGTAGCCCACCTGGAGGTTTTCTACTGCCAGCAGGGGGCCATTGGCCGCCAGGGCTGCCGCCCGCGTCGTCAGTTCCTTCTCCGTCAGGGGGGCAAAGCGGGCTTGGGCCTCGGCGTCGAGCACCCGCTCACGAATGACGGGGGTCGCCGCCACCGGCAGACCGCCATTAGCGGCAGCGGCGTTAATCTCGGTGCCCGCCAGCTCCACAGACATAAAGTCGGCCACCGTAGGCAACAGCCGCAGCCGCTGGTTCGGCTGCGGGCGGCAGGCCAGCAAGCCCTTGGTGTAAGGGTGCTGGGGCTGGGCAAAGATATCCCACACTGGGCCAGCTTCAACAATTTTGCCCTGGTACATCACCGCCACCTGGTCGGCGATCTCGGCAATAATGCCCAGATCATGGGTAATGAAAATCAGCGACATGCCGCGGCGATCGCGCAGTTCGCGCAGCAGGTCGAGAATCGTCGCCTGCACCGTCACATCCAGCGCCGTGGTGGGCTCGTCGGCAATCAGCAGGGCCGGGTTGCAGGAAATCGCCATAGCAATCATCACCCGCTGAATCTGCCCCCCCGACAGCTCGTGGGGGTAGCGATCGAGAATGGCTTGCTGACGGCGATCGACCTCTTCCTTCAGCGATTCATCGTCGAGGTGCGGCTTTTCGGTTTTGATGAGGGTTGCCAGGGCAGCGTCGGTGGGCAGCAGTTTGACCTCCTGCAACCGGGCGATCGCCTGCTGACGAGCTGCCTCCTTTGAAATATTCTGGTGCTGACGAATCGCCTCCACCATTTGAAACCCCACGGTATACACCGGGTTCAGCGAGCTCATCGGCTCCTGAAAAATCATCGACACTTGACCACCCCGATAGGCCTGGAGCTGGGCCTCGCTCAGCGTAGCGAGATCTACCGGGGTGCCGTTGCCCGAGTTAAACCAAATTTCGCCATTGACCACCTTGCCTGGCGGGTTGGGCACCAGCCCCATCGCTGCCAGCGATGTCACCGACTTTCCCGACCCCGACTCGCCCACAATACCTAGGGTTTGCCCTCGCTGCACCTGAAACGAAATATCATTCACAGCCTGAATGAGCTGGCCATCGACCTCAAAGTGAACGGTGAGGCGCTTAACGTCGAGAATGATATCGCTCATGGGTTATTTACAGACAGACGATTCAGAACAGGGCATTCCTCCGCGCAGTTCCATCCAGAGTTAACCCAGAGCAAACCTCCAGTACAACACTGAATCGGCTACGAGAGAGTTTTGATTAATCTCGTCAATGGATCATAGTAGATGAATCATAACAGCGTCCCTCCTGCCGGTTTCGTTCGCCCCTAACTCACCCATGCTGACCCTCGCGATCGCCATTTTGTTCATGCTAACTGGCTCTGCCCTATGCTCCTGCAGCGAGGCGGCGCTGCTATCAGTGCCCGTCCTCAAGGCCCAACAGCTAGCTGAGTCTAAGAAACCTGCTGCCATCACTCTCTTGGCCATTCGCCGAAAGATCAACCGGCCCATTGCCACTATTGTGATCCTCAACAACCTGTTCAACATTGTGGGCAGCGTTTTGATTGGGGGCATTGCTGCCACAGTGTTTAACGACGCTCTATTGGGAATATTTACCGGTGTGCTAACCCTGCTGGTGATTCTATTTGGCGAAATTTTCCCAAAAATCATAGGAGAACGCTACGCCATTCCCATTGCTCTGACTGTCGCCACCCCAGTACGGTGGATAACTTGGCTGTTTATTCCTATCGTGCTGCTGCTGGAGAAAGCTACCGCTCCCCTTGTGGGCGACGGCAAGCGCCCCAGCACCGATGAGGCCGAGATTAAGCTGTTGGCCACCATCGGCCACCAAGAAGGCATCATCGAAGCCGACGAAGCCGAGATGATTTTGCGGGTGTTTCGCCTCAACGACATGAAGTCGGTCAACATCATGACCCCCCGGGTAGCCGTCACCCACCTGCCTGGTGACCTGACTATTGCCGAAGCCGAGGCTCAAATTCTCAACTCCCAGCACAGCCGCATTCTGATCAGCGACAACGACATCGACCGGATTCTGGGGCTAGTGCTCAAAAACGAGCTGCTTACCGCCTTAATTGGCGGCCAGGGACACCAGTTGCTCAGCCAGGTAGCGCGCCCGGTGCGCTTCGTAGCCGAGGCCGAACGGGCCGACAAGCTGCTGCAAGACTTTCAAACCGCCCGTGAGCACCTAGCCGTGGTGGTCGATGAATATGGTGGTGTGTCGGGCGTGGTTACCCTTGAAGACGTGCTAGAGGTGCTGACTGGCGAAATCGTCGATGAAACCGATCGCAGCATTGACCTACAAAAGCTGGCCCGCCAGCGCGGCCGACAAATCTTAAGCACCCGCGGCTTCAACGACCCTTCCGAAAGCTAGACTCATCCCAGTCCTCTGGGTTTAACACCGACTTTTGCCGCGCGATTTACGTCAGAATGCACCTGACCTATATTCTTTAGGCAGAACAAAAAGGCTGCTTCAGACCCTTAACAAATAAGCATCTTTCAAGGGAATTTTCACTAAAAGTATTGGCCATTAGCCCACTGTTAACTATCGTTTCGTCGGTGGGAATCAACCCATTCAAGGACTATATTGAATGTGGAGCCGGTAAGGCTCCCCTGGCAGATAAAACAGCCAAAAGTCAACCCAGAAAAAGGAGTGAAACGCTGTTAACTTTACATCTGTCTCGTTTAAACGACAACACCCAACGCTCCAACAACCCTTCCTTCAGTAGCAAATGGGAGTTTTAAGCACGACAAATTTATCCTCGTTTGAGGCATAAGTCTTGTCTCTTATCTCCACGAAAGCTCAACCTAAAACAGGAAGTTCTTTGGTCAAGAGAATGGGTGTTGTTGTTTTAAAAGAAATCAATTTTAAAAAGATTTTTTGGACGCTTTCTGTAACCTGATCACGGTGCTGCTTAGGCAACGGTTTGCTACAGTCGGGAAGGCAACCCTCTCCCCATTTCCTTCCCTATGGAGCATTCCCCCGAGGTCGAGCTAGCGCCCGGTGCCCTCTGGAGCAAAATTCAGCAGCAGACGCTCCACGCCCAGCGCTGTGGTGCCCTTCAGCCCATCGACACCCGCTACGAGTTTTTAGAGCAGGAGGGCATGCGGTTTTTGGTCAGAATTTTGGCCAACCTGGCCCGCAAAGAAAAAGCTGACCTGGCCCAGCAGAGCCAGCAGCGGCTGGGTAAGCCCGCCAATCCTTTTTTGCCCTACGACCCAGACCTGTTTGTGGCCAACCTCTCGGCCACCCACCTGTGCTTACTGAATAAATACAACGTGGTCGATCACCACATTTTGATCGTCACCCGCGCCTATGAAGATCAAGATAGCTGGCTGACCCTGACCGACTTTGAGGCCCTAGCCACCTGCATGGCCGGCATCGACGGGCTGGCATTTTATAACGGCGGTCGATTGGCAGGAGCGAGCCAGCCCCACAAACACCTTCAGATCGTGCCGCCGCCCCTCTGCCCCGATCGCAGCCCCCTACCCTTAGCAACCGTAATCGCTGACCTGGCCCTTAAGCCCAATGATTCCAACCCGGTGGTGTCTCCCCGACTGCCCTTTCACCACGCCATTGCGGCCCTCCGAGAGGGGGCCTCTCCAAGGGGCAAAACCCTGCTGGAAACCTACCTCGCCCTGCTGACTTACCTAGGAGTTGATTGGAGCCAGCCTCCCCAGGCGTTTCCCTACAATCTGTTGATTACCCGTGAGTGGATGATGGCGGTGGCCCGCCAGCAAGATCACTACCAGTCGATTCCAGTAAACTCGTTGGGGTTTGCGGGGTCACTGCTGGTTAAAAACCCGGAGCAGCTTGACCTGCTCAAAACCCTGGGCCCAATGACGGTGCTACAGCAGGTAGCCTGTCTGAGATAGCGAGGGGTAATGGAGTAAAGCTTTAAACCCTAAACCTTGAACCCGCTTAGCCGAGCAAATCGCTCACTTTAGCGAGAAATCAGTACACTGGTCAGTAGAACAGGCTTACTCAACTCTTTAGCTCCGGGAGCTGGCCGTGCCGTCAATCATTGGGATTCTGGCATTAATTATTATCGGCTACACCGTTGGCTCGGTGCGCATCATCAATCAAGGTACCGAAGCTCTGGTGGAGCGGTTGGGGCGTTACAACCGCAAACTCAAGCCGGGGTTGAACTTCATCGTGCCGGTGCTCGATTACATTGTGCTGCGCGACAGTGTACGCGAGCAGATTCTCGATGTGGCCAAGCAGGGGGCGATCACCAGAGACAACGTGTCGCTAGAAGTTGACGCGGTGGTGTACTGGCGCATCTTGGAGCTAGAGCTGACCTTTTATGCCATCGAAAACGTCGAACAGGCTATTCAAGAACTGGTCACAACTACCCTGCGATCGGAAATCGGCAAGATGGAGTTTGAAAAGACCTTTTCCTCTCGCGATGAGCTAAACCGGGCGCTGCTCTCCCAGCTCGATGAAGCTACCGAGCCTTGGGGAGTGAAGGTCACGCGGGTCGAAGTGCAGGAAATTATTCCCCCTGAAGAGGTGAGGCGCTCGATGCAGTTGCAGCAGGCGGCGGAGCTGAGAAGCCGGGCCATGGTGCTCGAAGCCCAGGGTGAACAAGAGGCCGCCATCAAGCGGGCCGAGGCTACGGTGCGATCGATTCAAATGCTCTCTCAGGCGTTGCAAAATCAGGGTGACACCTCCGAAATTTTGAACTATCTGTTGGCTCAGCGCTATGTAGAGGCTAACCAGAGACTTGGGGAGAGCGAAAACTCCAAAGTGGTCTTTATGGATCCTAAAATGTTGACTGAGGGTATAGTTGAGCTGATGCACACGGACACCGTCACCCCTAAGAAAGACTCTGACGATTTCCCCAGCCGTCGTCGGTAGCTGCCTTAGAGTCGTCAAAACATCGCTACCATAGAGGATTGTGCATTCCTTATGGATATGGCTGTTTCTCCCCTGTCTCCCACTGACTCGCCTCTCGTAGAGGCTGTTGCCCAGTCAACTCCTTCAGCCGAGGGAGAGTTGTCAACGCCTTTGCTAGGAAAATCTTTGGAGGAGCTGACCGAGTGGGTGCAGGCCCAGGGGCAGCCGGGCTATCGGGGCAAGCAGCTCTATCAGTGGATCTATCAGCAGGGGGCGCGATCGCTCCAAGACATCACTGTCTTTTCTAAAGCCTGGCGTCAAACCATGGCTCATATTGATTTGGGGCGCTCCACCCTGCACCATCGAGTGGTGGCCAGCGATGGCACCGTTAAGTATTTGCTTAAGCTAGCCGACGGTCAAATTATTGAAACTGTAGGCATTCCCTCGGCCAAGCGGCTGACGGTGTGCGTGTCGTCGCAGGTGGGCTGTCCCATGGCCTGTGACTTTTGCGCCACAGGCAAGGGTGGCTTTATGCGCAACCTGGCCACCCACGAAATTGTCGACCAGGTGCTCACGGTTCAAGAAGACTTTGGCCAGCGGGTCAGCCACATTGTGTTTATGGGCATGGGCGAACCGCTGCTAAATGCTGCCAACACCGTAGCCGCCATCCGTTGCCTCAACCGGGATGTGGGCATTGGCCAACGAGCTATGACTCTGTCCACGGTGGGGGTGCCGGGACGCATTCGCGCCCTGGCAGCGGAGCAGCTCCAGGTCACCCTGGCGGTGAGCCTGCACGCCTCGAACCAGGCCCAGCGCTTGCGGCTGATTCCCAGCGCTGGAGCTTACCCCTTAGAGGTGCTGCTGGATGAGTGTCGGGAGTATGTGCAGCTGACGGGTCGCCGGGTGACCTTTGAGTACATTCTGCTGGCGGGGCTCAACGACCAGCCCACCAATGCCGCCGAGCTGGCTCAGCACCTGCGCGGCTTTCAGAGCCACGTCAATTTGATTCCCTACAACCCCATTGATGAGGCTGACTATCAGCGCCCTAGCGAAGCGAGCATTCGCAACTTTGTCGCCGAGCTAGAGAATCGCAAAATTGCTGTCACTGTGCGCTACTCCCGCGGGTTAGAGGAAAACGCCGCCTGTGGGCAACTGCGCGCCTCCCGACGGTAGAGCTATATCGGTGGGGAGATCTCGCTCAAATCGGTGGGTTTCTACGCTTCTGAACGCTTGATAGTTTGTTAAGTTGTGATTTATAAGGTTTTGCTACCTGCTGCTAAAGGTGGCTAAGTTCTCTTCATCTTTGTAGGTTTGCATGGCCCTAGCTCCTCTACCACCACTAACATCTTTAACGGCCAACCCCCTGGATGTCTCTAACTGGCTGCTGACCCTGTCACAGGTGCGGATGTCAGTGCATGGGCAAGATCGCCTGCCGCCCCACCAGCCCATGGTGGTGGTGAGCAACCACCGCAGCATTATGGATGCGCCCCTGGTGATGAGCGCCGTGGGGCGGCCGGTGCGGTTTGCCTGCCATCACTACATGAGCCAGGTGCCCGGCCTACGCACGGTGATCAATGCCCTGGGTTGTCTCCCCCTGGATGCCCCTGACAAAGGTCAAACCGCCTTCTTTCGCCGAGCGAGGAAGGCACTTAAGGACGGGGAAGCGGTGGGCATTTTCCCGGAAGGGGCGGCCCCAATGGTGCATAAAACCACCCCCGATAATCTCAATACCTTTCATCGCGGGTTTGCCCAGCTGGCCCTGCGGGCACCGGTGGATGAACTGGCGATTGTGCCGGTGGCGATCGCCGCTCACCGCGAGACCAATAACTCGTTGATGCCCCTGCGGTTGTTTAGTCTGTTCGACTCTGCGGAGCCTCTGTTTCAGCAGCCGGGGTGGCATCCGGCGGTGTTTTACCACGAGGTGGATGTGATGATTGGTCGCCCAGTGCGGGTGGATGACCGGCTGCGATCGCACTACCGCAGCAAAGGCAAAGGCGCTTTGGCCTCAGAACTGACCCAGTGCTGTCAAGAGGAAGTTGCTATGCTACTCAAGCAGGGGTGTTACTAGGGTGCTTTTGGGGCCTCAATGGCTATAACTGTATTGGTCGGCTTGTTTTTAAGCCCGTTGTCACTCCTAAGTCTCCATGCCTGAACCTGCCATTCTTAAGCTCTATGCCCCCGTTGGTAAAAATCTCCAGCATCCCCTGTTTATTTATTTCCCCGGCATGGATGGCAGCGGCGAGTTATTTGAGCTCCAAAGCGCCGGTCTTAAATCCCACTTCGATATTCGCTGTCTGGTGATTCCGGGCGACGACATGTCGTCTTGGGAAGGCCTGGCCCACCAAGCGGTGCAGTTGATTCGTCAGGAAGCTGGAACTGCCCCGGTATATCTCTGCGGTGAGTCGTTTGGAGCCTGCTTAGCCCTGCGGGTGATCGCCCTGGCCCCAACCCTGGCCAGCCACTTGATCTTAATTAACTCCGCCTCGGCATTCCACCGCTTTCCATGGATGCATTGGGTGGCCAGCCTCACCCCCTGGGTCGCCCCACCTCTGTACCAAAGCTCAACCTTGACTAGCCTGCCGGTACTGGCCAACCTCAGCCGCATTGGGGAGGTCAGTCGCCAGGCGCTAATGCGGGCTATGGGTGGGGTTAGTCAGGCTAGCGCCGCGTGGCGGCTGTCACTGCTGTCGCAGTTTCGCCTAGAGTCCCTGCGCCTGCACCGGGTGACTGCGCCGACTCTGCTAGTGGCCTCCTTGGGCGATCGCCTCCTACCTTCTTTAGAAGAAGCCCAGCGCCTAGCCGCATTACTGCCCAACTCCCGCATCTATCCCCTGCCCCACAGCGGTCACGTCAGCCTGCTTGAAGACGGCGTTAATCTGGGGGCCATTATGGGAGCGGTGGGGTTTTTGCCCAAGGCTGCGATCGATCGGGAACCGGCGGCCGAAGAAATTGAGCGTGAACCGATCGCGTCCTAGTAAGCAGATAGGGAAAGCGAGTCTCTAAGCCTGTCCCTTGCATAGCGTCTCCCTCATCTCCCTCACCAACTCCACCACCGTCACCTCCGGCGGACACCCTAACCGCCCTGGCGCATAGCTCCCCAGGCCCCGGTTAACGTAGAGCTGATTTTGCCCTACGCAGTGCAGTCCTGAAACCCATTCCCAGTGGTGCACGATTTTGGAACGTTTGTGTTTGCGATTGCGTTTGAAATAGGGCAGCTTCGACAGCACCGACAGCTGCAGGGACTGCATAAGGGCAGACACAGGGCCAATGCCCGGCAGCACAATCTGCCCGCCGTGGGTATGGCCAGAGAGTTGCAGATCGACCCGCCAGGAAGCCAAAGGTTCTGCTGTGTCAGGGTTGTGGGAGAGCACCAGCCGGGGCTGAGTTGGGGATAGCGAGTCGAGCAGCGGAGCCGGGTGAAACTCTTGCGACCAAAAATCGGCCAGTCCTACCACCGGCAGATCGTCGCCCAGGGGATAGGCGATATCGTTCCACAGGGCACAGATACCGGCCTGCCGGAGCGCTCGCAGAATTGTCTTGCGCCCCTTTCGGGTAACGTTGTCGTGGTTGCCGAGCACTGCCACCGTGCCAAAACGGCTTTTAAGCTGGCTGAGGTAAGTCACCAGCTCAAAGATAGGGGCGGGATCTCGGGTCACATAGTCACCCGTTAAGGCAATTAGATCGGGGGCTAGATCATTGACGCGATCGATCGCCTGCTGCAATAGCCGAGGCGAGAGGCGCTGCCCATCGTAGTGAAAGTCAGAGAGGTGCACAATGCGGCAGCCCTCTAGCCGCTGGGGCAGATCGCGGATGGAGACAGTCACCGTTTCAACGGTCAGGGGGCCGGTTAGAAGAGGTCGCATGGGCAGTGAAGAGGGATCATTCGCACGCTAGCCCGTTTATCCGCTGGTTGCCATAGGCCTGAGATATTCTTCAGCGAGCTTTGTTAAACGTACTCAACACCACCACTGGCTTTGTGCTTTGGTCGAGCTAGGCAGAAAGAGCTGTGTAGCCGGCCCAGGCTTTGAAGAAGAAGTATCCAGACAGCAGCGCTAGCAGCAGGCGAAACATGACATTTACCGTCTGGTCAGGCAGGCGAGGCAGGTAGCGAGTGCTCACCTGCACCCCGATCGCCCCCGCCGCCCCCAAAATCAGGCCAGCAACTAGCAATACGTTGCCCGCCTGGGCATGCCACAGACAGGCCCACAGCCCGGTAATCACGATCGCCCCCAGGCTGGTCTGCACCGCTACCTTAATGGGCTCTTGCAGCAGCAAAATTTGCAGCGGCACCATCACCACGCCGCCCCCGACGCCAAACAGCCCGGCCAAAAAACCCGCCAGCCCGCCAATGCCTAAGCGATACACCGTGGGCGATACTGGCTGCGATCGCGTCTTTGGTAGGACAACGCCGCCATCTGTTTCGGTCTGCTGTGCCCGGCGAATGACCTGTTTTTTGATGCCAATTAGATAGATGTTGAGCAGCAGAAACAGGCCAAAAATTCCCAGCAGCGCATACTCGGGCAGGGCAGTAGCTAGCTCTTTGCCCAAGTAAGCGGTGACCAGGGCGGGCAACCCCAGCATGGCAACATTGCTGAGGTTGAGAAAGCCCATGCGCCAGTTTTGCACGCTGCCGACTAGGGCAATCAGGGCGATCGCCAGGGTGCTCGTCCCCACCGCCTGCACCCCCGATAGCCCCAGGGCCACCATCACCGGCACCATGACCGTGCCACCGCCAATGCCCAAAAAACCCGCCAGTATCCCGGCCAGCAGCCCCGCCAGAGCTAAAATTAATCCACTCCCCACGGCATCCTCCTTGGTGGCTCAGCTCTGAACTATATCTATAAATCGACGCATCGTCTCATCGTAATGATGTTTTTAATTAAGGCCTTGGCGGAAAATGTGGGGTCTTATCTAGCAGATCCGATACTCAATACAATAGGAGTTGTGCTGTCGCGCGCGGCTCTCTTACTGCTGTACACTCGCAAATTGGAGGAGTCTTATGAGCTATGAAACTGATCTTCTTGAAGTTAGAGAAACGTATCCGTTTGATAAGTGGAAAACTTACGCTGAAATTGGTGAAGCTGGCGAAGAGGGCTTAGAGCAGTACACAGAAGAAAATTGTGAGGCAGCAAAGCTCATCCTGGATACCTTGGTTTCTGATTTGGCTGCCTTGGGTGGAGACGCCCCCAAAGAAGATAAACTTCAAAAGTTTCAAGCTGCTGTTGAAGCACTCAATACGCTCAACGATGAAATAGATGACTCACTTATTGAGACAGGCGAACGAGAGGAATTGTGTGAGCTTTTCAATGTTATCGCTGTAAAAGCTGGCATAGACCCCAGTGAATACGGCGATGGAGAAGGGCCGACAGGTGAATGGCGAGATTGGTAGCAACCTCAAAGCATTAACCGCAGCACAACAAATCGCTACAGCCATAGCGAGCGGGTGAGTTCAGTTGTTAGATCGACAGTTGCGACTTGGAATTGAGCTTAAGCCTGGGCTTGGGCCACGGGAGCAACAAATTCCTCTGGCCCCAGCAGCGAAATGCAGGGAGTGTGGAAAAATTCTTGGGCAACGGCTTCGGCGTCGAGCACCGTCACCGCCGTGACCATGTCCTGAAACTGCTGGTCGTACTCGACCCCAAGCCCCAAAATTTCGTACCAGCCCAGCAGCTGAGCGATCTGGGCGTTGGTTTGCTTGCCCAGGGCGTATTGGCCCAGCAGCTTGTTTTTAGCCGCCTGTAGCTCCTCATCGGAGAGTACTGTCTCTTGCAGCCGTTCTACCTCAAAGCGCAGACCCTCTAGGGCTGTAGCCGTATTTTCGGGGGCGGTGCCAATGTAAGCGACAAACTGCGACAGCCCCAGGCGGGTGGGGTAAAAGGCCGATACATCGTAGGCCAGACCCCGCTTTTCGCGCAACTCTACAAACAGGCGGCTAGAAAGGCCATTGCCCAGGTAGGTGTTGATCAGCTTGAGGGCGGCGTAGGCAGGGTGCTTGACCGAGGCCGCTGGGTAGCCCACCATGACGATCGCCTGGTTGGTCTCCTGGGCCACCATTGAGCAGGTGGCGGCGGGGGTCACCGTAGGTAGGGTTAGGGCTGGGGGCGGCGTGGCCGGAGTCTGCCAATCGCCCAGGGTCTGCTCGACCTGGGCCTGAGCCACCTCAGGGCTAATGCGGCCCACAATCGTAACGACTACGTTGTCGGGGCGCATGTGCTGGCGATGGAAGTCGATCAAAGCCTGCTGGGTAATGGCCGCAACCGAGGCCTCGGTGCCAATACCGGGTAGGGCGTAGGGGTGCTCGCCGTACATGTCCTGGCGGAGGCGGTTGAAGGCAATGGTGAAGGGCTGCTCCTGCATTGAGCGAATCTGCTGGAGGGTGAGCCGCCGCTCTAGGTCGATTTCATCGAGGGGAAAGCTGGGCTGCCGCAGCAGGGTAGCGGCCAGGGCGAAGATTTCGGGAAAGTCGGCGGAGACGGTTTTGAGACTGATGACGCTGTAGTCGGCAGCGGCATCAGTGCCCAAGCTGGCCCCTACTGACTCAACGGTTTCGGCGATCGCCATTGATGAGAGCGTCTCAGTCCCCTTAGTCAGCAACCCCATCAAAAAGCTCACCAGTCCCGCCTGGTGAGGAGCCTCAAAGGCGCTCCCAGCTCGAATAAACAGCCGAGCGGAGACGATATCAGCGACGGGGTTTTCTAAAACAATCACCGTCAGGCCATTGGCTAAAACAGTGCGGTGCAGGCGCGGCGCTTGAAGAAGAGAAGCTGTCACAGGGCAAGAAGTAGGTTAACGAAACGAACAGGGAAGGTTTTGAAATGTCTTGAATTTGCTCAGGCCTAGGCGATCGCGGCGCTGGCCAGTCTAACTATAGTCTGCCCAGGCGGCATCAGGCTGGACGCAGAATAGTGGACACGTAGCGCAGAGGAGTGAGGTACTGAGCAGCTAGCTGGCGCAAGCGCTCCTCGGTGTAGCGCTTTAGGGTGGGGACATAGCTGAGACAGCGGTCGGCGTTGGCAATAGTGCCATAGTAGCCATAGAGACCCGCCAACTGCCCCGGAGCTTCGGTCGAAAAGGCGTAGTCATTGCACAGCAAGCGCTTGGCGCGGGCCAGTTCGGCATCGGTAATCGGTTTAGCCGCCAGTTCGCTAATGCGATCGCACACAATCGCCTCAACCCGGTCCACATCTTTGCCGTCGAGCCAGGCCTGAATGGTGAACAGGCTGCAATCGCGCTGGAGCGAGAACCCGGCGCTGATGTCTTGCACCAGCTGGCGGTCTTCCCGCAGCTCGCGCACCAGGCGAGACGAGCGCCCTTCTGCCAAAATGGCCGCCAGCAGGTCTAAGCCGTAGGCGGCTTCAAGCTGGTCGATGCCTGGGGCCAGCCAGGACAGACACAGGCGCGACTGCTCAAGGCGAGGCAGGTGCAGGGTCTCACGGCGCACCCCTGGCAGGGAGGGAATGGGCGCGATCGCCGCAGGCGGGCAAGAAGGTGGCGGCGCAAAGCCGCGAAAGGCGTGCTTTACCATGGCCACCGTGGGCTCTAGGGGAATGCCGCCCGCAATCACCACCGTCATGTTGTCGGGCTGGTAGTGGGCCTGGTGAAAGCAGCGCATCTCTTCGGGCGATCGCTGCTGCAAAATTTCTGCTGTGCCCAGCACCGAGCGACCGTAGGGATGGTCTTGGTATACCAGCTCCGACATCGCCTGGTAGCCCAGCCAGTCGGGGTCATCCTGGGCCTGGCGGATTTCTTCGAGCACTACCTGCCGCTCACGGCCAAACTCATCGGCGGGAATCGCCGCGTGCAGCAGTAGATCGGCCAGGTAGGGCAAGGTCTGCGACAGCATGTCGGCCGCAATGGTGATGTAAAAATGAGCGTAGTCGTGGCTGGTGGCAGCGTTGGTCATGCCGCCTTGGGTTTCGATCGCATAGTCAAACACCCCAGGTGGCAGCTGATCGGTGCCCTTAAAAATCATGTGCTCTAAAAAGTGGGCCATGCCTGCCCACTCCGCCGGTTCAGTAATGGCCCCAGCCTTCACCCACACATCGGCCACGACTACGGGCGTGGCCGCAATCTCCTGGTGGATTAGGGTCAGCCCGTTCTCCAAACGAATTACACTGGCGGGAAAATCAACCGAATTCAACGGTGCAGGCCCTACAAGAAACCACAAAGCCACCTGAAACTGATCTGCTAAGCTTTCGCAGTATCTGGATTTGAGGCTAGCTATGTTGTCAATACTAGCGCTCAAGTAAGCTAAATCACATTTTCTAAGATTGGGGGCGCAGGCAGTTCCTTACCGTGGTGAAATTCACCTCTGACCCGGCTAGATTGCCCGCTTTTATATCAACCCAAGGCGTCAGAGATTAGTCGGTTGGG
The DNA here is from genome assembly GCF_014695775.1 of Leptolyngbya sp. FACHB-60. Lineage (GTDB taxonomy): Bacteria > Cyanobacteriota > Cyanobacteriia > Phormidesmidales > Phormidesmidaceae > Nodosilinea. Next base: position 14,941 of record NZ_JACJOX010000025.1, read on the forward strand.
CGAAACGCAGTGAAACCCAACAGCGATAGGCCTTTTGACGGTCTGCGATCGCACTCCCTATCCCATAAATTCAATCTGGCCAGACACTCAGTTTTCTGCTGAAGGCGTTGTCCTTACCCTGATCCTAACCATGAGACGATTTAGAGTGCCTCGACGCCCAGGACATTCCTTCAAAGCTCTCGACAAAGACAATTCCCCCATCTACAAGAGACAGGGGAATTTCAAAAATCTTGAAGGCCTCACCGCAACGCCGTCTTACCTCAGTTTCCGACCTGGGAAAACCAGGGGGGTGCCGTGGCATTTGGCTTAAAGTTTCCGAGTACAAGCTCGGTTTACTGCCGCCGGTGCAACTTGGCTCCCGTTCGGAACAAACATAGATCGACAAACATTGTTGGTAGTCACCAACGCCGTAGTGAGACCTCCTCTACTATAACCAACAGCCCGGGACAAACCGCAAGGGGAAAACCGACCTTGACCGACCCGCCATCTCTACCCCCGTGATCTAATATGGCAGCACCGGGCTTGGCCCAGTATTTTCAACCTCCGCAAACCCCTATGGTTCCTGACGACTCTGCTTCCCTGGCTATAACCGAGGCTGTCGCCGACCCGGATATGCCCTCGGTCGATGCCTCTATTGCGGCACTTTCGGATATGCCTGAGGCCGCTGCCCAAACCAATTCAGAGGTTTCGGACGCCCCCGAGGTTGCGGTGGCCGCTGCTCCCCCAGTGCCGGCCCCGCCGATTGACCCCCGCACCCAGCTACGACTGCGCAACGACGGCGATCGCCTGGTACTGATGATGCCCAACGGCCCCCAGGTCGAGGCTGAAGGCGGTGCCCTGTCCTGGGGAGAGCTGTTGCAGCACTTTAAGCAGCGGCTGAATGGCGGTGAACCCTTTTGGCAGCCCAATACGACGGTGCACTTGGCCGCCCGCGATCGCCTGCTCGATGCTCGCCAGCTCCAGGCTTTAGACGAAATTCTCACCGCCGCCCAGCTCACCCTCAAGCGGGTTGCTACCAGCCGCCGCCAGACCGCTATGGCCGCCGTGGCCGCCGGCTACTCCGTTGACCAGCTCGAAGCCGAAGATACCCTGGTGCAGTCACCTCCTGCCCCCGGCAAGCCCCTGGCCGAACCGCTGTACCTGCAAACCACCCTGCGGGGCGGGGTCGAGATTCGCCATCCCGGCACCATCGTTGTAATGGGGGATGTCAACCCTGGCAGTTCACTGGTGGCGGAGGGCGACATTTTGGTGTGGGGGCGGCTGCGGGGGATGGCTCACGCGGGGTCAGGGGGCGATCGCAGTCGCTGCATCATGGCCCTGCAAATGCACCCTACCCAGCTGCGCCTGGCCGATCTGGTGGCTCGTGCCCCCGATGGCCCCACTGGGGACTACTTGCCCGAGGTGGCCTATGCGGGCGACAACGGCATCCGCATCGCCCAGGCCCAGGCCTTTGCCCGCCAGCACTTCAACGCCACCCTAGAGCAGGGAGCACAGCCGACCGATGCGTTTTAGGTTTGCACCGGCCACCATGGCGTATTATTAACGGTTGTTTCGTCGGGTAGTTGGTTCTTTAAGGAAAGTTGGGTTCGGCCATGACTCGCATTATCGTAATGACCTCGGGCAAAGGGGGCGTCGGCAAGAGCACCTGCACCGCCAACCTGGGCATGGCCCTGGCCCAGCGCAACCAGCGGGTCGCTGTCGTCGATGCCGACTTTGGCCTGCGCAACCTCGACCTACTACTGGGTCTCGAGAATCGCATTGTCTACACCGCTCTCGACGTGCTGGCGGGCGACTGCACGGTGGAAAAAGCCTTGGTCAAAGACAAGCGCCAGCCTACCCTCGGCCTGCTGGCGGCAGCCCAAAACCGCAACAAAGAGGCGATCACTCCCGAGCAAATGAAGCAGCTGGTAGCCGGGTTAGCCCCCAGTAATGACTTTATTTTGATCGACTGCCCAGCGGGGATTGAGATGGGGTTTCAGAATGCGATCGCCCCGGCCAAAGAGGCGATCGTCGTCACCACCCCCGAAATTTCTGCTGTGCGCGACGCCGACCGGGTCATCGGCCTACTCGAAGCCAACGATGTGAAGTTCACCAAGCTACTGATCAACCGCATCAAGCCCAAGATGGTGCAAGAAGACCAGATGATGTCAGTGCGCGATGTGCTCGACATTCTCGCTGTGCCCCTGCTGGGCGTGGTGCCCGACGACGAACGGGTGATTGTTTCCTCTAACCGGGGCGAGCCCTTGGTGCTCGACAAACAGCTCTCCTTAGCTGGGGTCGCCTTTAACAACGTGGCTCGCCGCCTGCTGGGCGAAGAGGTGCCCCTCATCGACCTCAATGCCACCCACGACGACTTGTTCAGCCGCCTGCGCCGCTTCTTTCGGGGCTAGGGCCGTTTACTCCCACGGTGTTTAATGTTTTCTCTACCTAGCCGCCAGTGCCGATGCTAAGTGAACTTCTCGATAGGCTGTTTAACCGCAACCGCACCCTGACCCCCAGAGCCGAGGTCAAGCAGCGGCTACAGTTTGTGCTGGCCCACGATCGCGCCGACCTCACCCCCGAAGTGGTCGAAAAAATGCGTAAAGAGATTCTTGCAGTGGTCTCTCGCTACGTCGAGCTTGACCAAGAGCATTTAGAATTTACCCTCGAAAGCGACCAGCGCATGACGGCACTAATTGCCAACCTACCCATTCGGCGGGTGCGCCCTGAGATACCTCTGGTCGAAGCGGTTGTTCCTGCTGCTGCGCCTGAATTGGCTGCCGAACCTGCCCCTGCGTCCGAGGCCACTGCCGCCAGCGTTGAGTCTCCTGAAGTTGAGCCAGCCAAAACTGAACCCGAAAAGGCTGTAGAACCCGCAGCATCCGCCGAATCCCCAGCGGACACAGACCCTACCAAACCTGATGCTACCCCCGATGAGTAACGCTCCCGACACCTGTGCTTCCCTAGCCACCTGTGTCGAGGCTTTAGCGCTCAACACCATTCAGCGCCACGTTTTCATTTGTGCCGACCAGACTAAACCCAAGTGCTGCGACAAAGCCGAGAGCATCGTCGCCTGGGACTACTTAAAGAATCGGTTGAAAGAATTAGGGTTAGATCGGCCCACGGCAGAGCGCCCGACCTCTGTCTTTCGCACCAAGGCCAACTGTTTGCGGGTTTGCCACAAAGGACCGATCTTGCTGGTCTACCCCGACGGCATCTGGTACCACAGCGCTACCCCAACAGTGATCGAGCGGATCATTCAAGAACACCTGATCGGTGGCCAGGTCGTCGAAGAATTTGCGTTTCTGGAGCATCCTTTAACTGTTGCTGAGGATTAAGTCAGCGATTGAGGATCTCCAGGGCCTTGAGCGCCAGAATCATCCCTACAGAAGCTTGGTATAATCCCCGGCAGACCTATGGGGTAACAACAGCATGGCAGACTGGCGGGTGATTGAGGGGGGCATTACGGCACCCAAAGGATTCCAGGCGGCGGGGATTACCGCAGGGCTCAAACCCTCTGGTGCGCCTGATTTGGCTTTAATTTACTCGGACTGTGAGGCGATCGCCGCTGGAGTATTCACAACCAGCTACGTACGCGCCGCCTGCGTTGACTACTGCCGCCAGCGCCTTGAAGCCCGCCCTAGCGCCCGCGCCATTCTCATCAACGCGGGTCAGGCCAACGCCTGCACCGGCAACCAGGGCTGGGTCGATACGGTCGAAAGCGCTGCCTCCCTGGGCTCTGCCCTCAACCTGCCCCCCGAAGCTGTGCTGATTGCCTCTACCGGGGTGATTGGTCAGCGTATCAAAATGGAACAGCTTAAAGCGGGGATTCCCAAACTGGTCGAAAGTCTGTCGCCTGAAGGCTCTGATGCTGCCGCTGGGGCAATTGTTACCACCGACCTGGTGACCAAATCGGTGGCAATGGAAACCACTATTCACGATCGCCCCGTGCGCATTGGCGGCATCGCCAAGGGCTCGGGCATGATTCACCCCAACATGGCCACCATGCTGGCCTTTGTCACCTGTGATGCCACCGTGTCGCCCACCTTGTGGCAAGACATGCTGCGCCGCGCTGCCGATCGCAGCTTCAACCAAATCACTGTGGATGGCGACAGCAGCACCAACGACACCCTAATCGCTTTGGCCAATGGCGAATCGCGCACTCCCGCTATCACCGACGAAGGGGCCGAGGCCGACCAGCTAGAGGCCATGCTCACTGCCGTTTGCCAGTACCTGGCTAAGTGCGTGGCCCGCGACGGTGAAGGGGCCACCTGCTTGATCGAAGTTACCGTCACCGGAGCCGTTACCTCCGCTGCCGCCGGTCAGGTGGCCAAGACCATTGCTGGGTCATCCCTGGTAAAGGCGGCCATCTTTGGCCACGACCCCAACTGGGGCCGCATTGCTGCCGCCGCTGGCCGAGCCGGAGTTACCTTCGACCAGAGCGACCTGCGGGTGCAGCTGGGCGAGTTTTTGCTGATGGAGCACGGCCAGCCCCTAGACTTCGATCGCCCTGCCGCCAGCGCCTACCTGACAGCAGCTACCCAGGGTGACTACCTCAAAACCGACACCGTCGCCATTGGGGTCAGCATTGGCGATGGCTCCGGCAGCGGCCAGGCCTGGGGCTGCGACCTGAGCTACGACTATGTCAAAATCAACGCTGAATACACCACCTAGCAGCCTGTGGTTACTGTCTTTGCCAGGAATACTCTTAAGGCGCGGCCTGAAAATACCCACGTGGTTATCCCTAAGTCTGCCGCGCCCTCTGCCCTAGCTGGCGGCGGCGGGCTAGGCGCGAGTAGGCCTGCCAGTTTTGGGCTTTGCCCTGAAGTTGAGCCTTGAGTTGCTGAGCAGCCAGGGCGTAACCGCCATCGGCTCCGTCGATCAGGTGAAAGTGGCGATCGCGTCGATCCATAATCAGGCAGGTCATTAGCGCGCGATCCGATACATGCACCCCATAGACTAAATGGCCCTTCGCCAAGCGGCTCTCTAGGTAGGCGACAATTTGATCGGTCTGAGCGGGGCTGCCAGCAATCACCATGCGCAGCATATCGTCAATTTTTTGGTAGTCAGAGGCGGCACGAACCGAGGCTTTGTAGCGACCCCAGTCAACCCCGCCTGCATCCACGTCAAACCCCATTAGGCCCAGACCCAGCAGGCTTTCTAAATAAGCGCGGGCCGTATAGGTAGCGCGATCGCCCCATTTCGCACTTTTGGCTCTAGCCTTGGCCTCGGCTCGCAGCCGCTTAGGGTTAATCGATAAATTGAGGGCCGATGGGGCCACGGGGTGGTAGCTTTCGCCTTCGCCGTAGATATCGCCAATAGTTTCTAGAATCTCTTGGTACAGGTACTCGTTGACGTAGCCACCGCTGGGCAGCGCCGCCACCATCAGGCTCAGGGTGTGGCCCTGAGGGCTGGGGATATCTTGCCAGCGGCACTCCAGCCCAGTCAGGTTAGTAACTGACCGATCGCCCGGCACCTCTAGCCGATAGGTCGCATCGGTTTTGATCAGTTCAGTGGCGTAGGTGAGGCCACCGCCGATAAAACTGGCCTGGCAGTAGCTGGGGCTAAGGCGAATTTTTGCCACCCGCACCGGGTGCTCAGGGGCAATCGCCGCCAGCGGCACCATGCCTACCCGCAAATCTAGCCCAAATGACTCGCAGGCCAGCGCCCGAGTGCCCAGCAGCGACTCCCGAGCCGCTTGCACTGCCGCCGGGGGCACCAGCAGCACCGCGCCGTCGCCCCCAAACACAAACGGAATTTCTAGGGGAGCCGTAGCGTTGAGCACCGCCATGATCGAGCTGGCCCCCACCACATTGACCTCTTTATACTGGCCTCGCGCGATCGACTGGGTCGAATCGACCACATCGGTAATCAACGCATACCAATCATCTGGGGCCTCAACGTAGTTTTGAGAGTTAGCTAATTCTAAAAATTGCTTGAGGGGCGGTAGGTCAGCGTAAAACGTGTCAGAAGACATGGAGAGAAAGCCTAAAAGCTGGCAGTAACGATGCGCTAAAAACCCCAGGTAAACTACCTGTTTCTACTATTGTGAAGCTCAAACTGTTGCCCTCGGAATGCCAGACGCAAGCTACACCATATCTTTGTGTACTATGCTCACACCTTGATCGGTAGAGGGAATGACCATGTCGCTTTGGATATAGGGCAGATTTTGGCTCTAAGTTTTTAGGTAATGTTGACAGTAGCGCCACTCAACCTGCTATATTATCAAAGCGAAAGCAATGGGGTGTCGCCAAGTGGTAAGGCACCGGGTTTTGGTCCCGGCATTCCTAGGTTCGAATCCTAGCACCCCAGTTTTAGATCACTCATCCTCGTCTTCCTCATCCTCAATGGCTTGGATAGCGAGGAGAATTTCCTCTTCCTGAATTTCAAAGTCTGCCTCAGCAACTTCCCCCATGTCGAAGGCAAGCTGGAGGGCCAATAGCTGTTTTTGCAGGCTTTGGAGGTCGTTGGTGGCCACATCGGCCTGCTCTAACAGTTTGTTGGCGACCCAGCTCACACCCTCAATGGGGCCAAGCACCGGGGCAAAGAGAAGTTTAAACAGCATAAGCGTTGGGGTTTGGGGAGCAGCTAGTTGAGCTGGGCGAAGTTGTAGGGAGCGGTGAAATTGTTATAGCGAATCCGCAGGCGATCGCCAAAGGTGCCATCGATCGCCTCCACCGCCTGACTAAATTCCCCCTCGCTCTCCCAAGGAATCAAGAAAGCGGCGTTGTAAATCATCACGTCGGTCTGGGGTGCGTTTTCAAGCACGTCTTTCGCCAGGGGAGCCAGCGCTTGGCAAAACTGGTCAACAATCCCCTGCTTACGCTCCTCTAGGGCTGCTTCAATCTGCTGGCCGATGAAAATCACCTGCTCCATACCCAACTGAGTACCCTCTAGCTGGTCTCGCTGAGCCCGTAGGTCAGCATTCTCGGCCATCATCATCTCCAGCTCGGTGGAAGGCTCCCACTGCACCTTAATGCTCACCTCCCGACAGTCGTTGAGCCGCCCAAACAATTGGGTCAAGTCTTCAGCATAGGGAGTCACCAAATCGTCTTGCACCTGCTCCCAGCTTTCGACAATCAGACCAAACTGCAGCGGCAGCAGCGTGCGGTGGCCCTGCTCCATGGCAGCTTCTAGCACCTTCTCGTGGCCCAACAGATTTTTGCGGCTCGACAGGTAGCGCTTTTGGCAGGCTAGAGAATAGAGAAAAGTAAAGTCGCCCAGTTGTTGAGTCTGCACCACCTGGTCGTCTAGGCCCATCAAGGGCAGCTCAGCGGGGCCAGGGGCCGGGAAAATACCGTAAAGATAGTAGCGATCAGCCATAGGAAAGTCTCTTGGGGGATGCGCCTAGGGTGCCCTAAACCCTGAGTATCTTCGACAGGGTAGGCGAGAGCTACTAGGGCAGTTGGGCCACCGCTCCTATAGTCGGTTCAGCGCTTGGGGAAAAACTGCGCTTAGGGTCATCCCAATTCAAACGGCAGCGGATGCAAATCTCTAGGGGTAACTCGCTATAGTGTGTGAGGCATTGTCTTGGCGGGTTAGGAGGTCACAACCATGACAACGGCATCGCGTACAACCCTAAGTTGGCTCAACCTTGGCACGTGGCGCAGTCAGGTCAGGCGACTTGCGGCCCTGATGCTAGTAATTTTGGTTGGTATAGCCAGTGGCGGCTGCGACCCGACTCGGTTTGCCCAAGCCAGTGCCGATGTGCCTCGCCTAGTGCTGAGCGCCCTGAGCGACCCCAAGACCTTCAACCCCATTCTCAGCCAGGAGTCGCCCAACATTTTTGGGTTGACCTTTGAGGGGCTGACCACCACTGATGGCGTTAGCGGCGAAACCGTCCCCGCCCTAGCCGAAAGCTGGGAGATCTCCGACGACGGCACCGTCTTGGTGTTTACGCTGCGCGACGGGCTGCGCTGGTCTGACGGTGAACCCCTCACCGTAGACGACGTGGTCTTTACCTACGATGTGCTGTTCAATCCAGCCATCCCTACCAACAGCCGCGACGGATTTCGCATTGGCACCGAAGGGCGCTTTCCTCAGGTCAGCAAGGTGGATGAGCGCCGGGTACAGTTTACACTGCCCGAGCCGTTTGCCCCCATGCTGCAAAACACGTCCCTAGAAGTTATTCCAGCCCATATTTTGCGGCCCACGGTAGAGGGCACCGATGGCCAGGGCAACCCACTGTTTCTTTCGACCTGGGGCACCGACACAGCCCCAGGCAAAATTGTGGGCAATGGTCCCTACCGCTTAGCTCAATATATTTCCGGGGAGCGACTGGTCTTTGAGCGCAACCCCTACTACTGGCAAAAAGACGACCAGGGCAACCAACAGCCCTACATCGAGCAGATTGTCTGGCAGATTGTCGGCTCTACCGATACGGCTTTCTTTCAGTTTCGCTCGGGCGGGTTAGACCTAGAGAGCGTGCAGCCCGACTTTTTCTCGCTGCTCAAGCGCGAAGAAGAGCGCGGCGATTTCACCATCTACAATGGCGGCCCTGGCCTGGGCACCAACTTTTTTGCCTTTAACCTCAACCGCGCCAGCCGCAACGGCAAGCCTTTGGTCAACCCGGTGAAGTCGGCCTGGTTCAACAGCGTAGCGTTTCGTCAGGCGGTCTCCTACGCCATCGATCGCCAGACCATGGTGAACAACATTTTCCAGGGCTTGGGGCAGCCTCAGACCTCACCCATCTCGGTGCCCAGCCCCTTCTTTGCCCCGCCTGAGATGGGCATTCGCACCTACGACTATGACCTTGAGAAAGCAAAGCAGATGCTGCTGGCCGACGGGTTTCAGTACAACGCCGCCAACCACCTGCTCGATGCCGGGGGCAACCGGGTGCGCTTCACGCTGATCACGAACTCCGGCAACAAAATTCGCGAATCGATTGGGGCGCAGATTAAGAATGACCTGGCTAAGCTAGGCATTCAGGTCGATTTTCAGCCACTAGCCTTTAACTCGCTAGTCGATCGCCTCACCGACAGCCTGGAATGGGAGGCACTGGTGCTGGGCCTAACGGGCGGCACAGAACCCAATGGTGGTGCTAATGTATGGCTTCTCGACGGTGCCCTCCACGCGTTTAACCAGAACGCTGGCCCAGGTCAAGACCCGCTGGAGGGCTGGCAGGCCGCCGACTGGGAGCGCCGCATTGCCGATCTCTATGTACAGGCTGCTCAGGTAATTGACGAAGATGAGCGCTTTGAGCTGTACAAAGAAACCCAGCGGCTCACCCAGGAATACCTGCCGTTTATGTACTTGATCAACAACCTATCGCTCACCGCTGTGCGCAACCGGGTACAGGGGGTTAAATTTACCGCCCTCGGCGGCGCTCTTTGGAACATCCATGAACTAACCGTTGAGTAGGCTGTCCCTTGGGTTCTGGACAACGATGCCCTCTCGCGTAGGATATGTGGCTCAGTAGCGATCGAGCAGTAGGCTGACCTCGGCCTCCAAGGTCATGCCTGCCATGGCGGTTAGCTCTGCCCGCCGCACCGCCAAGTAGGTTTGGGCTAGCGGTGCGCCCAGAGCATCTAATACCAAATCCGACTTGTACACCTCTGAAACAGTGTAGGGTTGTGGGATGCCTAGACCCCTCTATCTCGAACCTCATTTTTCAGCCGAGGAGCTTAAAGCGCGATATCGCGCTAGCGGTGACCCGGTTGAGTCTCGACGATGGCATCTGCTGTGGCTCGTTCACACGCAAACGACCCTGACAGATGCCGCTAAAGCCGTGGGCTTGAACTATGACTACGCCCGAGCCGTCGTAAAAGACTACAACCGTGATGGTGCTGATGGCCTGCGCAATCGACGGAAAGACCAGCGACCCCAACAGTCTCGTAGTCTGCTCAACCCTGAGCAACTCAGGGAACTGGAGACTCGACTGCAATCACCTCCGGACGATGATGGGGTTTGGAGTGGGCCAAAGGTGGCCCAGGTCATCGCCGAAGTAACTGGGGTACCCAAAGTCTGGCCGCAGCGGGGGTGGGATTATCTCAAGCGGTTGGAGCAATCCCTGCAAGTGCCTCGTCCTCGGCATCGCAAAGGTGACCCTGAGGCCCAAGCGGTGTTTAAAAAAACTCTCTCAACGCAAGACTGACCTCGAGCAGCAGTATCCAGAGGCGCTGGTCGAAGCTTGGTCCGGTGATGAGCATCGCTTGGGCTTGAAACCGATTATCCGCAAAGTGTGGGCCAAAGTTGGGCAGCGACCGTTGGCCCTGGTTGACCCACGCTATGAGTGGACGTACCTTTATGGGTTTGTTCATCCCACGACAGGGGATGCCGAATGGCTCATTCTGCCTCGGGTGAATGGCGATTGGTTTAATCAAGCCCTCGCCACCTTTGCTAAGCAAGTCGGGGCAGGCCCTCATAAGCAAATCCTGTTGGTTATAGATGGAGCGGGATGGCACAACCGCAAAGACCTGGTGGTGCCGGACGGCATCCATCTAGAGGTATTGCCACCCTACTCACCCGAGTTGCAGCCCGCAGAACGGCTTTGGCGACTCGCCGATGAACCCTTAGTCAACCGCTGCTTTGATGCCCTCAGTGATCTCGAAGATGTCCTTGAGGCCCGCTGCCGCGCCCTCCTGTCGATGCAATCCGAGATTAAAGCCCTGACCCATTATCATTGGTGGCCCGCATGACAAACCTAATTATTTCGGGGGCATGCTATCCGGATTTGGTATAACCCCTCTTTAGTCACTATTGACGAAGTAAACTAAAGCTAAAAAGTATGGAAGAGGGCTGTATCTATGGTGACACCTCGACTTGCTGTCCGTACCGTGGGCTTCGTTGATGAGTA
>NZ_JACJOX010000026.1 GCF_014695775.1 Leptolyngbya sp. FACHB-60
GCTCGTCACCGCTCCTGTCTTCAGCCACCACAACACCTGGACTTTGCTGCGGTTCACGGCATCTTGTTGCTTATCAAGCAAGATTTTAAGCGTCTCTGCTGATTCCTCAATCGCAATCCTCAGCACCCCTGCCATATCGATACTCTCGGTAGCTACCTTTCCTTATTTGTAGCTCCTTATCTACGATTTGGTATAACGTTAAACTTTTAACGCGTTGAGGATGCTTGAGCGCCATGAGTTGAGCCAAGAATCCTCCCAACGACATCCCTACTAAATGAGCGCTCTGAAGTTCATAGCCATCGAGAACACAAAAAGCATCGTCCGCTAGATCTTCTACAGAATAGTGAATGTGCCCTGGCTCGTAACTGGTTGAGCGCTCAGTGCCCCGATGATCGTAGCGAATCACATAGCGTCCTAGAGCCGCCAATTGAGAGCAGAAATCTTCTGGCCACCACACGGCTGAAGCCATCGCTCCCATGATTAACAAGATAGGTGGATCGTCTAGAGTACCGAAAGATTCGGAGAAAAGGCGAACTCCGTTACGGCTAATCCATTTACTTTCCATATCTTTTTACAGCTCGGCTTTCTCACATTTTAGGCAGCCTCAATTTCAGCATTTCTCCACTGTAAAGATCTGATTATTTGGTCTTCTATAATTGCCATAGTTCGCAGCCTAGCAAGGGGCTTAAGCCCCTTGTTGTAATCTCACTACTTCGCCCCTCGCAGGGCCACCATCCACCGATTGGGCTTGCTCTTGGTGCGGGCGGTGACCCGCCAAACTCGGCTGCCGCTGAGATGGTTGATCACCGCCACCATGCCAATTAGGGCCTTGAGCCAAAAGTAAACCGGTGACAGCAGGCAGTAGAGCAGGCCGTGGCGACGGGTATAGGCCGACTCCTTGGGGCGCAGCAGCATCGCCACCGCCACTTGCAGCACCACACTTAGGGTCAGCAGCCCCATCAGCACGAGGTTGAGGTTTTCAAAATTGAGGTCGCGATCGCGGCCGCTGAGGTGAATGCTGAGTAGCATCGGCACCACCTGCCACACCAGCGGGTAAAAGAACTGGCTAAAGAGCAGCATCAGCACCCAGTAGGGCTTTTGCACGGCGTCTAAGCGGGGCGATCGCGCCACTCGACCCAGGTGCAACCCCGCCACTTCCAGCCAGCCCTGGCTCCACCGCTGGCGCTGAAACCACAGCCCCCGCAGGTTGTCGGGGGCCAGTTCGGTGGTGACAATCGCCGGGTCATGCACCAGGCGACAGCCCCCCAGCAGACCCCGCACCGTCACGTCGATGTCTTCGGTCAGGCGGGTGTGGTGAAAGCCCAGGTGGCGCAGGGTCGAAGTGCGCCAGTAGCCGTTGGAGCCGCCAAACAGGGCCGTGTCAGCCAGCAGCGATCGCCCGTAGTGGCTAATTCCGTAGATGCACTCAAACTCCACCGCAATCAGCTGGGTCAACCAGCTATCTCGGGCGTTGCGAATAATGTTGCGCCCCTGCACCACGTCGTAGCGGCCCTGGTATAGCCAGGCCCAGGCCCGACTGAGACAATCGGCCGCCGGGTGGTGATCGGCGTCAAAGATGCCTGTCATCTCGCCCGCTGCCACCTGGAGGGCAGCGTTGAGGTTTTCGGCCTTAGAGTGGCTGTGGGGGACGGGCAGCAGCACCAGGGCCGGGTAGCGCCGCGCTAGAACCTGCAAACGGTCTTCTACCGGCAGCCGCGCTGGGGTGTTGTAGGCCAAAATAATTTCCCACCCCTGGGACGGCGGTCTTACCTGGGTCAACCAGTGCAGCAAGGTGTCTTCAATGATGTCTTGCTCGTTGGGCAGGTAGGCCGCCACAATTACCGAGACAAAGGGCACCGAGACAAAGGGTGTTGAGACCAGGGGCACCGAGACCACGGGCAGGGCTCCTTGGGGCGGCAGCGACTCCGGTACCACAGACGACAGCCGTCGCTGCCGCACCCGGCACCAGCGCTGCAGCAATCCCCGATCAAACCAGGGGTTAGATCGACGGCTGCTGTAGATCACAACGGCGGTTTCGGCGTTGATGATCACCAGACCAATCAGTGAAACGGCCAGTAAGGCCCATTGCAGTATCCCCAGGCTATGACCGTAGTCAAGAGCAGCAACATATACCGCCATCGGTATGCACAGCAGCCAGAGGCTCAACCACAGTAGCCGTCTGGCGTTGGCCAGAACAGGCTCAGCAAACAGCGCCAAGCTCGACTTCATAGGCGGGGATTAACTCCTTACTTGATTGGTGGAAAAGCCAGCAAACCGACGACATTTCTTTGCCGCTAACAACCATGAAACACTGTACCAGCCCGGCCATGGTGAGCTGATATGGGTGCCATAGATACCTGTAAATCCCTCGTAAGCAGCTTGCACCTGCTGATTGTCCCAAAAAAAAGTAGATTTTGGATGACCCGTTGGAGCGATTGCCAGCACTGGCACCCTCGGCAACCGGAACAAAGTTGAGGTACTAGGAGTCACAGCTTAGTCTCGTAGGTTACTTTCTTGGCTATCGCGGCGGTAGCGAGGGTCGCGCCAGGCACCGCCAACCCCGCGCAAAATGCCCCGCCCAATCAGCCCAATGCCCCGGCCAATTACGTCGGTCAATACATATACGATACCGCTGCCCACCAGCGAAACCGCCGAGCGAAACCGGGGAGCGATCGCATCGCGGGCCTCCACCGCTAAGGTTACCGCCCGCTGCAGGCCCGAGAGTTGCTCTAGCTCCTCTCGCCGGGGTGCATAGATCGTCTGGTGCTGAATGCCCCGCTCGGTAAAGCCAAACAGCCGATGCTGGCTCTCAAAGATCGCCCGAGGTTCGTTGATCAGCCCATCCCAGCGGTAGCGCCAGGAAAGGTCGTTGCGAAAGCGCTCAATGTCGCGGCTGGTCATCATGCGGCGATGGTAGAGGTTTTTCTTCATCAGCTCCACGTCGGCGAAATGGTTGAGCAGCGGCTGCACCACGGCGTTGGCCAGCTGAATCACCAGGTGCTCTAGCAGCTCCTGGCTGCGAGCCATCGCCTCGGGGGCATCGGCCTGGTAGAGGCTGCCGTCAACCACTACCGACTCGTTAAACAGCAGATGCCCCAGCAGCATCGGCACCAGGGGGAGCCGATCTAAAATCGCCGCCTGCACCACAGGGGCCTCGGTCAGCAGGGTCGGCACCACGGGCTGCTCTAGAGTATCGACCTGGAGGGTGTAGTAACGACCAAAGAAATCGGTGACGGTGGCCTGCCACAGGTCTTGCAGCACCAAGGGACTTTTCTCATTCAGCTGCCCCGGCAGCACCTGCGCCTCGCGGAGATGAGCCAAGGCGTCTTCAACCTTGCGCAGCACTAGATAGAGCAGCTCTCGCTTTTTGTCGTCGTGCAGAATATCAGACTCCAGCGGCACGTCGCTGGTGTTGTCTAGCAGGCCCTGCAGCTTGCGAAACACGCGCTCAAACACCAAGGTGGCCAGGTCGCTCTGGTTTAGAGCTAGGCGATCGGCGGTAGCGATTCGTGAAGTGATTCGCTCCGGAATCGCTCCCCTATCTCCCGGTTTCGGCCCAGGATTACGCCTAGGGACTAGGCTGGGCGGCACCCCACTCCGGCGGACAGAAGGCAGTTCTCCTGGCCCCAAGGAAGGGCGAGCCGAGCGGTCAATCGGCTGCCATTGGTCAGAGTTTGGGGTGGCTAACAGCCGCCGCACCAGCCAGCGCGCCGCCCGCAGTTCGCGGTAGCGCCCAACCAGCACTGCCTCTGTCAGCAGCGAGCCGCGCCCGCGCCGCTGTTCGGCCGCGATCTGGGCCATCACCGCATCTATTTGCTGCACCGACGACCGCCGTATATTGATGCGCAGTGCGACCAGGGCATTGGGCACCGGTGGAATTGTTCCAGAAACTTCGTCCTCCCGCATCGTCACAGGAGGACGCTGACCGCTCGCGATCGGGCTCAGGCCCCTGGCTGACTCAGGCCCAGACGTGACCAGCTGTTCAATTAGCCGCCCCAGATCGGCTACGGCCATACTGCGGGCCCCAAACCCATCGGCCCCCACCTGCCGGGCAGCCGCAGCCAGCACCGGTTCGGTCTGGGCGCTGAGCACCAGCACCGGCAGAGTTGGGTAGCGCGCTTTGATGTCGGCACAGAGGCGCAGCCCCGGCAGCTGGTCGGGGCGACCCGCCCCCAGACCCAAATCAAGAATCACCAGGTCGATGTCGGGGCGACGGCTGGGGTCTTGGGTGGCCCAGTCATCGGCCCAGGCAGGGGCGGACTCTGGAGTCCAATCGGGAGGGGTATCAGAAAGCGTCCCCAGCCTGGCTCGGCTGGCCAAGATTGCCAGTGCATCGTCGGACTGGGAGGCTTCGGCCACTACGGCGTAGCCAGCGGTTTGCTCCAGCCAGATGCGCAGGCCCAGGCGAAACACCGGGTCTTCGTCTACCAGCATGAGTCGCAGGGGGGCCGTCGTCATTGGGGCTCGGTGGAAGAACTGTCGTCTGAGGTGCTATCGCCGCCGGGCACGGGGCGACCTTCAGCTTCCCAGATCGACCAGATATAGGCCCGCTCAGCCGTCCAGAGAGCGATCGCCGCCTTAGCCTCATCGTAGAGCGCTCGCCCCGGCCCAATCTGGCTAGCCAGATTGATCGCCGCCGACAGACTGCCGCCGTAGGCCAGATCCTTGGCCTCATCTAAAATCGGCTTGTCTTCGGCAATTTGAATGGTGGATGTCCACTCCTGGATTAGCCCCTGGGCGCGGCTATAGAGGGCGCGGTTGGGCTTAATTTTATTCGCTTCGGCGATCGCCTCGGGCAGCTTGTCCTGATTGGCCAAGGCCACCGCCGCATCGAGAATGGGCCGGTCTTCAATCACCTGAATTTCTTGCTGCCACCCGGCGACCAGGGTTTGGGCCTCCACCCGCAGGGCGCGCCCCAGCTCAATCTCACTAGCCTTGGCAATGGCGGTTTGCAGCGCCGCAATGGTGCCGGGCCGAGCCAGGCTGCGGGCCTCGACCAAGATCGGGCGGTCTTCAATTCGCTGTAGATTAAACTGCCACTGGGCGATCAGTGTCTGCCCTTGAATGCGCCGGGGTCGCCCCGTCTCTACCCGCTGGGCCTGGCGAATTGCCCAGTCGTAGGTGGTTCGCTGCCCCAGCCTGGCTACCATATCGCTAAACTTCAGCTGTTTCAGATCGGTGAGTTGTTCGCCCCACTGCTCCTCTGAGGATAGGTCAGCCTCCGCGTAGGGACTGTTCGCCGGGAGCTGATGGACGGCGCTGACGGCCTCCATCAGCCCGAATAAGTGGCTGTAGCGCGGGGTTAGGCCCTGACCCACGGGTTCAGCCTGGCGGGCGAGCGCTTGGGCATGGCTGAGGGATAGCAGCGCCTGGGCATCGGGGGCCAGATCGGGGGTGGGGGGAACCACGCTGGCCAACTCTAGGGCACCAGCGCGATCGCCCACATCCCAGCGCTGGAGCGCCACATCGATCACCGTCTTGCTCCAGCGATCGACGTCGCTTTCGGCCGCCTGCCACACCTGGCTGCGCAGGTCGATGGCGCGGGCCAGCACTACCGCCTGACGCAAGTTCTCAATCTGGTTAGTTTTCGCCAGCTCGCGGGCCTGCAAGAGCTGCTCCCACCCCTGGTACTCCACCTGAAACTGCCGCTGCCAAAACACATAGCGCGTCGTCAGCCAGTAGTCGGTCTTAAGAGCTTTGAACTCTTGCAGGTGGGTCTTGGCCAGCTCCCAATTGCTGGCGGCTAGGGCGGGCCTCAGCTTAGCCTCAATAGCTCGGCCCTGCTCCCAGTCTTGTCGCCACTCAAAGATTACCGACTGAGCTGGCTTTCGCAACGGCGTGTTTAGAGGAATTTGATCAGCCAGGGCCACCGCATCGTCGAGCTTGCCCGCCTGCACCCAGCGGTTGGCCAGCACCAAAATCTGCTCCGAGGCATCCTTTAAAATTTCTTGGGAGTCCTCGTAGTTAGAGTGGGTTTTGGGCCAGTTGGCGGTTAGCAACACCGACTGCACCAGATTGTTGGGCTCACCCGTGCGGGCCTGAGCCTTGGCGCAGTAGAGCAAATCGCTTGACGAATGAAAGGGTGTAATCTGCTCACAGTCGGGCAGCGGCGGAATCCGCGTCAGCCAGATCAGCGCCCAGCCGCAAAATATCCCCGACCCAGTGAGCAAAAGCACCCACAGCGTTAGCCAAAACCATTCCCAAGGCTTAACCTGGCTAGGCCCAGGGCGCTGCCGGTGTCGAGATCTCAGGGGCGATGAAGCCGGTGTCGATGCCATGACGTCAAACTAACCGAGAGCGAGCAGCAGCATCTCGACTGCCTGGGCGGTGATAACTAGCATCCTCACTGGCTTTGGGAACCAGGGGAGCCAGAAGATGCTGACACATTGTAGAGGCAATCTATAAACTTGATCGTAGATCTTTTAGCCAAACCTATCGGAATTGCACGCCATGGCACACCGCACAGACCCACGCCGAATCCTCCGGCCCACGGGGGTAGCCGCAGCGGTTGGCCTCGCCCTCGCCCTGGCTGCCCCTGGTATCGCCAACACCCCCCTGCAACAGCTGCTGATTAGCCGCATCTGCATTGCCTGCGATCTCAGCGGTGTCGTGCTTACCCGCGCCAGCCTCGAAGATGCCGACTTGACCAACGCCAACTTAGCGGGGGCCAACCTGCGCCAGGCTCGCCTGCCCCGCGCCCAGCTAACCCAGGCCGACCTGCGACAGACCAACCTACAACAGGTGGTGCTCAGCGGCGCTGACTTGTCGGGAGCCAACCTGGCGGGGGCCAATCTTAGCCAGGCCACCCTCACCGGCAGCGAGCTGCGGGATGTCAACGCCGCTGACGTCAATCTAGAGCGCGCCGAAGCCCGCGACAGCAATTGGTACGGCAGCGACCTTAGCGGCAGCCGCTTAGATGGAGCCGTGTTTAACCATGCCAGTCTGTCGGCGACCGATTTGACCAACGTGACGTTGACCAACGGTCAATTTTTTCGGGCCGACTTCATTGGCGCTCAGCTGGAGGGGGCCGACTTCACCGGGGCCGATCTGCGCCAGGCCCTAATGCGCGATGCCCAGCTAGCGGGGGCCACCTTCACCGATGCCGACCTGCGGGATGCCAACCTCAACCGCACCGATCTCAGCACCGCTCGGTTTTGCAACACCCGCATGGCCAACGGCGACATCAACGACGAGCACTGCGCTGAGCTAGGGCTGAATCCCGATCGCCCTGTTCCCTAGAGGGGCGATCGCGCCTGGACTGAGCTGACCAGCAGCTAGCGAAATCACGACAACACCAAGGAACGCTGTACGCTTTAGGCAACCGTTGCTGAAGGATTGGCATGACCTTTCTGATCGTTGCGATCGCCCCCTGGCTGCTCTTGCTCTATGCCGTGTTGGTAATAGCCGGAGGCGTGATGGGTTACCTCAAAGCTCGCAGTAAACCCTCTCTCATTTCTGGGCTGATCAGCGGTGCAGCATTGCTCGTCGCTTGGTGGATCACCCTGAGCAACAGCTACAACGCAGGTATAGCGCTGGCGACTTGCCTCGCGATCGCGCTCCTCATCGTCTTTAGCCTGCGCTTTCGCAAGACCAGAAAATTCATACCCGCCGGATTGATGGCGATCGTGAGCCTGTTTTGTGCGGCTGTGTTTGCGATCGCGCTTTCTATATAACGTCTCGCGCTCAAGCCAACGTCAACCCATCCCAAGCATGCTTCACAGAAGAGCATGCTTGGGATGGGTCGGCTATGCCCCTAGCCCTACCTCTGGAGCATTCAAATCAAGATGTGCCCAGAGTCCGATCCCTTCTACGATGTAGCCGATAAGCTTGTCATCGCCCAGAAGGAACCGGGCCTCTCGCAGAAAGGTATCTCACGCGCTAATCAGCGGCGTCGCCTTGGCCTGGAAGTTCGCATTCACCAGGGCCGTCACTGCTGCCTCCGGATCCTTCACGCGAAACTGCGCACCCAGCCGCACAAACTGCCGCTGCTGGGTGCCGCCAATCACCGCGATCACCGGCACCCGCGCATATTTGGGGTCGTCGCCCTGGTTGTTGCGAATCACGTTGCGCAGGCGGTGCTGTTGCTCAATGTCACCCGCCAGGCGGGGGTCTAGCTCCACCATCACCATGCGCACGTCTTCGATCGACTCGGCATCGTCAATGATGAACTGGACGCGATCGTCGCGGCGATCGACCTTGCCCCAAATCATCAGCCGTTTGTCAGCCACAATATGCTGGCCAATGCGCTCAAAAGATTTGGGAAAAACCACCGCCTCCGCCTGCCCGGTGAGGTCTTCGAGCTGAACGATCGCCATCCGGTCGCCCTTCTTCGTCACCACCGGCTTCACGCTGGCGAGAATCACGATCGCGCTCAGCGTCACATTATCCGGCTGCTCGTGCAGCTCCGCCAGGTTAATTGGGGCCAGCACCCGCGCCGATCGCTGCACCGACTTGAGCGGATGGTCGGAAATATAGAAGCCCAGCAGTTCTTTCTCCTGCCGCAGCTTTTCCTGAGCCTCAAAGTCGGCCACCAGCGGTGCTTTGGGCGCAGTTTCGTAGCCCGCCGAAGGTGTGGCGCTCTGGGTGTCGCCGCCACCCATCATCATGTCGAACAGGTTGCCCTGGCCAATCTCGCGATCCTTCGCCCGGCTTTGGGCCCAGTCGATCACCAGCTCCAAATCCTGCATTAGCTGGTTGCGGTTAGGGTCAAGCTTATCGAGAGCCCCGGCTAGAATCAGCGATTCTAGAGCGCGGCGGTTGACGGAATGCAGATCGACGCGATCGCACAGTTCTGGCAGCGACTTAAACGGCCCGTCTGACTCGCGGTTCTTGAAAATGCACTCGATCGCCCCTAGGCCGACGTTGCGCACCGCTGAGAGGCCAAACAAAATGCTTTTATCCTCGGGGGTGAAATCGACCAGCGATCGGTTGATATCCGGCGGCAGCACCTCAATGCCCATGGCAATGCAGTTGCCAATGTGCATCTGCACCTTGTCCTGGTCGCCGCTGTTGGAGGTCAACAGCGCCGCCATATACTCCACGGGGTAGTTGGCCTTCAGGTAGGCGGTCTGAAAGGTGACAAACCCGTAGGCGGTGGAGTGCGATTTGTTGAAGCAGTATTCGGCAAATTTCACCATCTGGTCCCAGAGTTCTGTCGCCACCTTCTTGGCGACGCCCTTCTCCATCGCACCGTTGACGAAGTTCTCCTGGTGCTTGAGCATTTCCGACATTTTCTTTTTACCCATGGCCCGCCGCAGCAGGTCGGCCTGGCCGAGGGAGTAGCCGCCCATATCCTGGGCAATTTTCATGATCTGCTCTTGGTAGACCATGATGCCGTAGGTCTCGCTGAGAATCGGCTTCAAAATTTCGTCGGCAAAGTCGATTTTCTCTCGCCCATGCTTGCGGTTGATGAATTTAGGAATCAGCCCCGCATCCAGCGGCCCCGGCCGATAGAGAGCTAGCACCGAAGAAATATCTTCTAAACCCGAGGGCTTGAGATCCTTCACGATCTGGCGCATGCCGGAAGACTCAAGCTGGAAGACGCCGCCTAGGTCGCCACGCTCTAGCAGCTTGTAGGTAGCGGGGTCATCCATAGGCAGATCGTCTGGGTCAATTTTGGTGCCGTGGGTGGCCTCAATGAGCTCCAGGGTTTTCTGGATCATCGTCAGGTTGCGCAGGCCCAAAAAGTCCATTTTTAGGAGGCCCAGGGCTTCCACGTCTTCCATGTAGTATTGGGTGATCACCTGGCCGTCGTTGTTGCGTTGGAGGGGCACAATTTCGTCGAGAGGATCTTTGGAGATCACCACCCCAGCGGCGTGCATGCCGAAGGTTTTGTTGGTGCCCTCAATCCGCAGGGCCATGTCGATCCAGCGGCGGGTTTGGGGGTCGTTGTCGTACTTTTCTTTGAACTCCGGCGCGGGGGTGTCGTCGGAGATCATCACCTTAAGCTTGGTGGGCTTACCTCGCGCCACCGGAATCAGCTTCGCCATTCGATCTGACTCGGCGTAGGGGATATCAAGCACCCGCGCTACATCCTTGAGCACCGCTTTGGAAGTCATGCGGTTGAAGGTGATGATCTGCGCCACCCGCTCCTCGCCGTAGCGGCGGGTAACGTATTTGATTACCTCATCGCGGCGATCGATGCAGAAGTCGGTGTCAATATCCGGCATCGACTTGCGCTCGGGGTTCAAGAAACGCTCGAACAGCAGCCCGTGGTGGATGGGGTCGATGTTGGTGATTTCCATGGCGTAGGCCACCAAAGAGCCCGCTGCCGAGCCCCGCCCTGGGCCGACGGGAATATTGTTGTCGCGGGCAAATCGAATGTAGTCCCACACCACCAAAAAGTAGGTGGGGAAGCCCATCTGGATCATCATCTCGATTTCGTATTCGAGGCGATCGCGGTATTCCTGGTCAATCTCCTCGTAGCGGGCCGTTTTCATCCGTTTGACCAGCCCCTCCCGCGCCACATGCCCCATGTAGGCCCCAGCATCCTCGTTAAACTCGGCGGGGATGGGGAAGTCGGGAATGCGCGACTGGCCGAGGATGCCGGTATACTCTTCGATTTTGTCAGCGACTTCAAGGGTGTTGGCGATCGATTCTTCGATCACCTCTGGCTCAATGTGATCGCGGAACAGCTGCCGCATCTCATCGGCAGATTTCAGGTATTCTGTGCCGCTGTAGCGCAGGCGCTTGTCTTCGGTCAGCAGCTTGCCCGTCTGAATGCACAGCAGGGCGTCGTGGGCCTCCACATCGTTGCAGGAGATGTAGTGGGAGTCGTTGGTGCAGATGATTTTTACGTCCATCTCCCGCGCGATCTTCAGCAGCTCCACATTCACTACCCGGTCTTCGGGGGAGCCGTGGTCCTGAATTTCGAGGTAGTAGTCTTCACCGAACAGGTCTTTGTACCACTGGGCCACCTTGCGGGCCACATCAGGTCGCTTCTGCAAGATCGCTTGGGGCACTTCGCCGCCGAGGCAGGCGCTGGTGACGATCAGTCCCTCGTGGTACTGCTCTAGCAAATCTTTATTAATGCAGGGGCGCGAAAAAATGCCCTTGCCTTGCACCCCCTGCAAATGGGAGATAGTGGTGAGCTTGACCAGGTTTTTGTAGCCCTGGGTGTTTTTAGCCAGCACCACTTGGTGGTAGCGGGGCCGGCGCTGCTGCTGCGAAATGTCGCCGTTGATCAGGTACATCTCGTTGCCGATGATCGGCTTGATGCCCGCCCCTTTGCAAACTTTGATCAGCTCAATCGCGCCATACATGACGCCGTGGTCAGTGAGGGCGATCGCCGGCATGTCCAGTTCCTTAGCCCGCGCTACCAGCTGGGGAAGCTGACTGGCCCCGTCAAGCAGGCTATAGGCACTGTGGATGTGGAGACCAACAAAGGACATAGCGCCGCGATATGATAGTACAATTTTACTGCATTGGATAAGGCTGGGAGCCAGATTTCTCTGACCCCAAAGGCACCCAAGCTGCTCCTAAGGTTAGCGGATTTATAGGACTACATCTAGCGATTTGGGGGAAATATAGAAATTTAAACCGCCACATCTGGCGTGCGCCCCCAAACATGCTGTCAACACCGGGTTTCAGGTTGGGCTAAGGTTAGCTCGACCTCCTCAACCCCTTCGCTTTTCCTAGAGATAGCCCTGAGAAGTTGTCTGACGTATCGTTAGACCGCAGATAACGATGCCCGATTCAAGCCTTCCCTAGTAACCGGTGCGCGATCGCCACTTTTGCCGCTGAAGTGAATAAAGCTAGCGATGAACGCTCAATCCTACAGCCAGGTAGATAGACTTAAACCTGAAGTTTATTTGATATAGAGAGACTAACTTGATCGGCTTACAGACTGATAGGGTTTGGCTGGCACAGCGCTTCAATGGGTAATGTCAAGCTGATACTGACGCTTTTACAGGGCTTAGTTCGCTTCGCGCAGCGGCAGCTCTTGAAACTTTTCAAACAACCCTTGGTGCGATGGTACATGCGATTAGGCCACGGCACTAAAGGTGCGTTCTATGGCCTAATCGGTCTATTTGCCCTCAACGATATCATTCATGACCAGCCGATTGTGTCGGGTAGCGAGGCGGTGCTCGCCGATCTGGAGCGCTGGCCCCTAGGTAGCGGGATCCTTGGTCTGCTAGCGTTTGGCCTTCTTGGCTACGTGCTGTGGCGCTTGATACAGGCCAGTATTGACCCAGGCCAGTCAGAAGCGTTAAACGTTCGTCAGGTGCTACAGCGCTGCGGCTACGTTGTCAGTGGTCTAACTTACCTAGGCGTTGCTCAAAGCGCGGCTAGACTATCCCTTAACCTAGTTGTCGATTTCAACGACACGATAGAAGATTTGGCCTCCGTTCTATTCGAGCGAGAAGTAGGCCCCTGGATGCTTTTTGGCGCTGGTCTTGGCGTTGTAGCCGTGGGTTGCCTCTATATTTACGGGGCGGCCTCCGGCGGCTACATCAACGATTTTCATCGAGACCTCTCTCGGCCCATTAAGCGATGGGTGATAGTCATTGGCAAAGTTGGCATTATAGCTCGCGGGGTCGGCTTCGTTTTAATTGGGGCATACCTCATCAAAGCCGCCTATCTGGTTGACGATAAATCTGCTGGCGGGCTAGGCAATGTGTTTGACGAGCTAGATGAAGAATTTTTGGGCGAATACTGGCTGGGCGCGATCGCATTTGGCTTTTTGGCCTACGCCGTCTATATGATTATCGCAGCTTGCTATCGCCAGTTCCCGAAACTTAACCCACCAGCTGTAGCCAAAAACAACTAATCTCTGCGAGTTTTGAACACCATTGATCGTTAAATTCTGACGGTAAACTGGTTGGCTATAGCGATCGGTAGAGAGTCTAAGTAAACGATGCCAAGGGTGCGTTGGGCGATCGCTACAATACCTTCTGGGATAGTTTTACTGCGTCAGGCCGAGCGATGAAGCATGCTAGGAAAACTAGAATTGTCGGCTTGCAAGGTCGCTACATAAGTACGTTTAAGGTAAGCAACTAGCCGTGATACAGCGACGCAGATGGGACAAACGGTATTGGCTGGCGCTCCTGCTGTTAATGGTTGCCGGCCTGCTAATGCATATTAGCTTTTGGTTTACACCTGCCAAAGATTTAATGGGGCAAGACATTTATTACATCTGGCTAGAAGGTAAAAGAATTATTGCTGGAGAAAACCCCTACGCCAGAATTCTCGCTAGCGACATGAGGGATAACGACAAATACGCCACCTACTTTCCTTTGGCTTATCTCTTCTCTGCACTGATTCAAAAACTTGGGTTTCCAGAATTTCTAGACTGGCTCTATGTGTGGCGACCGATTTCGTTTTCGTTTCACTTAGGCCTAATCGCCCTAACGCTGAGATATTTTTATGCACGAGGCTTTTGGCTGCTCGGCTTTGCCGCCGCCACTGTTCTCCTACTAGGTCGTTGGAGCGTCTACATTACCAGAGTTCACCACCTTGAGTTTGCGGCCGTCTTTTTTTTGCTGCTTTCTTTAGTTCTCTTAAAAGAAAAATCAAGGCTGTCATTGCTTGCCTTTAGTATTTCTTTAGGGATCAAACAGATTGCGATCTTTCTGCTGCCGCTTTACCTGATTCACCTCTGGGTTAACGGCGCTAAAGATAGACGAGTTCAAGCGGTTGCTTGGGGCTTTTTAATTATTTTAAGTGTTCCAGCCTTAACCTCACTGCCATTTTTATTTTGGAATGCAGAAGGTTTTTTGAAATCCATTCTTTTTTCAGCTACTCGTGCCGGAAGTTCACATATTGAGAGTGCGCCTTCCCTTGACATAATTTTTTCTCAGAACCTACCCTGGTTGGTGGGTTTAAAGGCTAAGCTGCTAATGTTATTGCTGATGGGGCTTGTTTATCTAAGCTTCTGGAAAGAAAGGATCACTATCTTGGCTTCCTCCGCCGTGATAATGATGGTTTTTCTTTATTTCAACTCGGTGCTGTTTTTACAGTATTTTTTGTGGCCTTTGAGTTTGACCCTGTTGGCTCTAGTTGAACTAGTGCCACCTTTGCCACCACAAAAACCGGTGAGGATTGATGGCAACAATCTGTAGAAACATGACCTTTCAGAAGTAGCTATTCCGCTTCTGAAACTCCTCCAGAGTTATAGGTAGCCCAGGTTTGCCGCAGCCAGGGGTGAATTTCTCGCGGATAGAGTAGCCAAGTGCGTTCATAGGGCTGGCTAAGGGCCTGCACCAAGGGCGAGAGATCTTTGATATCGGTAAACGCGTTGTCGCGGTACAGGCAGATGCCTTCGTTATAGGTGGTGTAACCTCGGCTCCAGGTGCGACGCAGGCCACTGTAGTTTTCGCCACTATAGCCCTGCTGCTCTAAATGGGTGCGAACTGCGTGGAGAAAGTCATTCTGCTGATCTAGTGAGAGCGGGGTGACTTCCAGCGTCTTGAGCAAATCGCGATCGAGGTAGCGGCGGCACAGGTCGGCCAACAGCAAGTCGGGGCTGTACCGCCACCGCTGGAGGTGATAGGTAAAGACAATATCGTCCCCAGCAAGGTAAGTCTCTAAAGACAGAGGATGATCGGGAGTGAGCAACCAGGCAGTCACTGTAGGATCGGCCTCTAGCTTGCCCACGAGCAAATCGGCTCTGGCTCGCTCAAAGGCCCGCTCTAGCAGCCAGGTGACGGAGATATTTTTGGGGTGGTTGTACACCTGCACATACATGAAGTGGCGCACTACCAGATAGTGCTCGATCGCAGACAAGCCCTTGTGGGCCACCACAAGGCGACCGCTTTGGGGCTCAAACCGCAGGGCCATGAGAATGCGATCGAGATCGAGCTGGCCGTAGCTGGCTCCAGTGAAGTAGCTATCGCGCAGCAGGTAGTCGAGGCGATCGCAATCCAGCTGACTCGACACCAGCTGCCACACTAGCGCGACGGGGTGCTCGTGGGTGTAGACCTGATCCACCGCTGCCGCCAGACCCTCGGCCCGCGCCTCTAGGGCATCATGAATCTCCGGCAGTTCGCGAATCATGCGGCGGGTCCAGTGCTCGTGCTGGAGACCAAACACCTCTTCAGCGGTGTGGCTAAAGGGGCCGTGGCCGATGTCGTGGAGCAGGGCCGCCACCAGTACCGTAGCTCGGTAGGGGGCCAGTTCCGGGTAACGCCGCTGGATCTGATCAAAGGCGCGACGGGCGATCGCCATCACCCCCAGCGAATGGGTAAAGCGCGAGCTTTCGGCCCCGTGAAAGGTGAGACTGGCTGGGCCGAGCTGGCGAATCCGCCGCAATCGCTGAAATGCCGGCGTATCGATCAGCTGAGTTAACAGCGCCTCATCGGGGTCGCCGGCGTGCAGCGTAATCGCGCCATGGAGCGGGTCGTGGTACGAGCGGCTGGCCTTGAGCTGCCCTTCCTGGGGCAAAGATTTAAGATGCACTGGCTAGGACCGTGGCTTGACTTAGCATCTCTAGCGCAGCCTGGTACTGGGGGTCGGCATCGGTAGCCACGGTGTCGCGACTGAGGGGCACGCTGGCAACGATGCGATCGGGTTTAATCCCCAATCTATTGATGTCGTGGTGGGCCGGCGTTTCATACTTGGCCACGGTCACCGCCAGCCCCGCCCCGTCCGACAGGTCAAACAGCGACTGAATTAGCCCTTTGCCAAAGGTGGTGCTGCCCACCAGGGTGGCTCGGCCATTGTCCTGCAGCGCCCCGGCCAAAATTTCACTAGCGCTAGCGGTGCCCTCGTTGACCAGCACCACCAGCGGTGCGTCGGTAATCGCCTGGCCAAACGCCTCAAAGCTATCTAAAATTCCCTGGCGGTTAACTGTATAGACAATCGTGCCCTGGGGCAGCCACAGCCGAGCAATTTCGATGCCTGCCTGCAATAGCCCACCCGGGTTATTGCGCAGATCGAGTAGATAGCCCTCAGCCCCCTGGTTGGCCAAGGTTTGAATCGCGGCGGACACCTTCTCAGATGCGTTGCCGTTGAACTGGCTCAGCCGCAGGTAGCCCACTCGTTGCCCCCCTGGTGTTGTCTTCAGCGCCGCTACCACGGGGTTGAGGGTAATCACATCGCGGGTCAGAGAAACCTGGCGGGCCGTGGT
Organism: Leptolyngbya sp. FACHB-60; assembly: GCF_014695775.1. Lineage (GTDB taxonomy): Bacteria > Cyanobacteriota > Cyanobacteriia > Phormidesmidales > Phormidesmidaceae > Nodosilinea. The sequence continues at coordinate 16,067 of NZ_JACJOX010000026.1, forward strand.
CTCGTCAAGGCTACGCAATTGCAGGGTAACAGTGGTGCCACGCTGGCCCCGCATCCGAGCAGCGGCCTCATCTAGCGTCAGCTCCGTGGTGGCGACGCCATCGATCTCAAGCACCACATCTTGGGGTTGAATACCTGCCTGCTCCGCCGGAGACCCTTCAATGGGGGCAATCACCCGCAGCCAGCCAGGTTGCTCATCCTTAGAAATTTGCAGCCCTACTCCGGTCAACGCTCCAGCGGTACTGGTTTGCAAACTGCGGTACTGCTCGGGGGGCAGCAGCCGGGTGTAGGGGTCTTCTAGCCCAGCCAGCATATCCTGAATGGCTTGGTAGGTATCGTCCCGACTGGCCAGGGCGCGATCGAGGGCTCGCTGGCGAGTAAACCACCAGTTTTGGTGGTTAAACGTCTCGTCTACATAGGCCCGGTTCACAATGCGCCACACCTCTGCCACCAGATTTTGCTCCTCAGTGAGGGCAAAGGCAGGGCCTGCTGACACCCCACCGACCACTAGCCCCATCAAGCAAAGGCTAAGAATAGAAAGACGCAATAGGGGTTTAATCATAAACGCAGGGCAGAGGCAGGCAATAGATTGAGGGTGAACGAAATGTGGTGTTGACCAGCGTTTCTAACTCATAGGGAGCCTGGGTTAAGGATCGACGATATCCTAGCCATTCGGTCAGCGCTTCACATTAGTTTATTCTGAGCATTTTTTACTGATTGCGCCCAACCGGCAGAGATAACGCTTCTCTACCGGGTTCACCAAGCCCTATGGTGAGCAGGTATCTAGCTATCCCTTACCGTTGAGTCAATGTAACGGAGTATTGCAAGATTATAGCAAGGGTCTAATTTATCTCCCTGAGCTGGCGTGGGCCTAGGACGAGCCTTTTGCCCTGGTTGCCTATTCTGGGGATGGCAGGATGCGTCTCAGGCCTTAGAATTTAAGTTAGAGAATTTAGCGTTGCCATTACGGCTATGTTACATTTTTCATTGACGGCAATTATTGAATATATAGAGTTACCCGCTTCATGTTTACTAAGCAAGTTACCGGCTCTAAGGCCTTCCAATGGTTTAACGAGCGGCTAGAGATTCAGGCCCTGGCCGATGACATCTCTAGCAAGTATGTGCCGCCCCACGTCAATATTTTCTATTGCCTGGGTGGCATTACCCTGACCTGCTTCCTGATCCAGTTTGCCACTGGGTTTGCGATGACCTTCTACTACAAACCCACGGTCACTGAAGCATTCAGTTCTGTGCAGTATCTGATGACCGATGTCAACTTCGGCTGGCTGATTCGGTCTATCCACCGTTGGTCCGCCAGCATGATGGTGCTGATGATGCTTCTCCACGTGTTTCGGGTGTATCTCACCGGCGGCTTCAAGAAGCCCCGTGAGCTGACCTGGGTAACCGGGGTGGTGCTGGCCGTCATCACGGTGACCTTTGGCGTCACTGGCTACTCCCTTCCCTGGGATCAGGTGGGCTATTGGGCTGTGAAGATTGTGTCTGGGGTGCCCGGTGCCATTCCTGTGGTGGGCTCTACTGTAGTTGAGCTGATGCGCGGCGGTGAAGCCGTTGGGCAATCGACGCTGACCCGCTTTTACAGCCTGCACACCTTCGTTCTGCCATGGGCGATCGCGGTGTTTATGCTGCTGCACTTCCTGATGATTCGCAAGCAGGGTATCTCTGGCCCTCTCTAGGGTTTGAGATACGATGGGAGCTGTTGCTAAGGCAGGCTCCTGAGCGCAAGTGTTTGTGGGCATGACGTTTAGTTTCGGCTATACCGATTGCCCTGGATGAATGGTTTAGACTCTGGGCCTGGCCCAACTGGCTGTAACAGGAGAAGTTTTTTCAATGGCGACCATTAAAAAGCCGGATCTAAGCGATCCTAAGTTAAGAGACTTGCTCAAGCAGGGCATGGGCCACAACTACTACGGCGAACCCGCCTGGCCCAATGACCTGCTTTACATCTTTCCCGTGGTTATTCTAGGCACCATCGCCTGCTGTGTTGGGCTGGCTGTGCTAGACCCTGCCCTGGTGGGTGAGCCCGCTGACCCCTTTGCCACCCCCCTAGAAATTCTGCCGGAGTGGTACCTGTACCCCACCTTCCAGATTTTACGGATTGTGCCGAGCAAGCTGTTGGGTATTGGCGCGATGACGGCTATTCCCCTAGGGCTGATGCTGATCCCCTTTATCGAGAACGTCAACAAGTTCCAAAACCCCTTCCGCCGTCCTTTGGCCACCACGCTGTTTCTGTTGGGAACTGCGGCAACCCTATGGTTGGGCATTGGGGCGACCTTCCCCATTCAGGACTCGCTGACCCTGGGCCTGTTCTAGACGGCTAACTCTAGCCATCATGCAAGACCTGCGTAGAACTGTATCGTTTTACGCAGGTCTTTTTGCTGGGGGTGTACTCTTTCGCTAAGCTACGTTCAGGGAGCTCTGGTAGGCGTTGATACAGGAGTGGCTATGGCACGGGTGGGCACCAGACAAGAACATTTGCAGGTGGCTAGCAAGCTGGATGTAGTGGCTCAGGTGCAGCGCTGGTTTCACGATACCTGTCGTTCGCTAGATGGGGAGTCGGCCTGGGTGAGCAACCACTGCGATCGCCTTGCCCTAGCCCTCACCGAAGGCTTCACCAACGCGGTGCGCCACGCCCACGCTCACCTGCCCGCCGACACCGATATTGACATCGACCTCTCCCTAGCTGCCGACTGCGTTGAAATCCGTATTTGGGATCACGGCGGCCCCTTCAACCCAGAGCTACTGCCCGAACCCCAACCCGGCGAACTGTTAGAGAGCGGCTACGGCTGGTTTTTGCTGCGTCGCCTGGCCGACAAGGTTACCTACCATCGCTCTAAGGATGGGCGCAATTGCCTATCTATCGTCAAGTACGGCACTTTTCCTACCTACTAGGCCGCTTTGGGGAAATCGGTTGCCACTGGTTTTGGGTAGCCTAGGGATTGGCTGTTGTTGTGCTGTCTGCTATGGGTTCTTCCGCTACTGATCAGCCCATTGTTCAGGGAGCCACTGAAGACAGGCTTACTGAAATTTTTACGGTCTTTAACTCAGGGAAACAGGGATCGCTGGTCTTTGTCTTCCTTGAAGTTTTTTCCTGGGAGGGGGGCATTCAGTCCTACGTTAAGGATGTTTTGGCGGCTTACCTAGAACAGCCTAGTCCTGCCCCCGCCGATGTTTTTCTGCTGCGGGATGGGCCAGATTGCCACAACCCCTACGATCGCTCCCCCCTACGATTTCATTACTTGGCATCGGCGTCGCCAGCGCTAGGGCGGGCCAAGTTGGTGACGGCACTGCTACAGCATTTGATCATCCAGCGACCGCGCCAGGTAGTCTGTGGCCACGTGTTGCTGCTGCCGCTGGTCTCGACTCTCTGCCGCTGGCTGAGGCTACCCTACACCGTGATGATTTACGGCAAGGAAGCATGGGAGCCACTACCTGAGCGAGAGCAGATGGCGCTGCGCCAGGCCGACTGGATTTGGGCCAACAGCCGCTACAGCCGCGATCGCGCCTGCACTGCCAATGGTCTAGACCCGGCTAGGGTGTTCATGGTTCCCTGTGCGGTAGATGGCAATCGCTTTAGCCCTGGCCCCGCGGACCCGGCACTGGTAGATACCTACAACCTGGCCAACTGCCGGGTGCTGATGACCGTAGCCCGCCTGTGGTCGGGGGATATTTACAAGGGTGTGGATGTGACGATTCGGGCGCTGCCCGCCATTGCCGCCGCTGAGCCCACGGTGAAATATCTGGTGATTGGCCGGGGCGATGACCAACCCCGGCTGGCGGCTTTGGCTGAGGAGTTAGGGGTGAGCGATCGCGTCGTGTTTGCCGGGTTTGTGCCCACTGAAGCTCTGGTCGCCCACTACCGCCTGGCCGATGCCTACGTTATGCCCTCCCAGGAAGGTTTTGGCATTGTCTATCTAGAGGCCATGGCCTGCGGTTTGCCGGTGCTCTCCGGCGACCAAGATGGCTCAGCCGACCCCCTGCAAGACGGGCGACTCGGCTGGCGAGTGCCCCACCGCAACCCCGAAGCGGTCGCTACCGCCTGTATTGAGATGCTGGCCGGCCGCGACCCTCGCTGCCAGGGGGCGTGGCTGAGGCAGGAGGCGCTGGTCGCCTATGGCACCCCAGCCCTGGCTAGTCATCTAGAGCGAGCGATCGCCCGCTATTCAGTAGCAGAGTAGCCGCAGCGCTAAAATACAGAGTTAAGGCTAGGGTCTGACCAAGCCGTTTTCAACCCCCTGCCTGTGCCGTGCGGAGAATGCCCCTGTGAACCCAAATAGCTCTAAACAAGTGCAAGTTAATTTTTCGGGCCTGGGCTGCTGGCTGACCCTGATTGGGGTGGTCTGGCTGCTGGGGGCTGTGGGTTTGGGCTGGCTGGTGAAATCGCTGGCGGTGCTGGTAGTGCTGCTGCTGGCGGCCCCGGTGCTGGGGTTTATTGGGGTGCGGTTTTGGCTGCGGCGCAACCTGGTGCAGGGTGCCTGTCCAGTGTGTGCCACCAATCTAACCGGGATTAAGGGGGCTGAGACCCGCTGCCTCAACTGCGGCACCCCTCTGCACACCGAGCTGAATGGGTTCTCGCGGGTGGCAGAAGAAGGCACCATCGACATCACCGCTGTGGATGTCACCGTTGAGGCAAAACCCATCCTGCCCGAGGGAGACTCACCCGGCGGCGGTTAACCGCTATGTCGAAGTGAGTCTGTGTTGTTAGGATAGATACATAACCCTAAATCACCCTGGACCCCATTCCTATGCCCGCCGCCATTCAAGTCGAAAAAACCAAGCTCAAGCAGCCGCCTCTGGAGATTCATACCCTGGGCGATCGCGTGCTGCGTCAGCCCGCCAAGCGGGTGGCCAAGGTCGATGATGAAATTCGCGCCCTGGTGAAGGAAATGCTGCAAACCATGTACAGCGCCGACGGCATTGGTCTGGCGGCTCCCCAGGTGGCGGTCAACAAGCAGCTGCTGGTCGTCGATATCGACCCCGAAAACGCTGCTAATCAGCCCTTGGTGTTGATCAATCCCCAGATCGTCAAAGTTTCCAAAGACATTGCTACTGGGCAGGAAGGCTGCCTCAGCATTCCCGGCGTCTACCTTGACGTAGTTCGCCCTGCGGCGCTCGAAGTTTCCTATAAAGACGAGAATGGTCGCCCTAAAAAACTTCAGGCCAACGAGCTGCTGGCCCGCTGTATTCTCCACGAGATGGATCACCTGGCTGGGGTGCTGTTTGTTGACCGGGTAGACAACGCCCTGGCCCTCAACCAGGAGCTGAAAAAGAACGGCTTTTACGCCAAAGACGTGCAGCCAATCACAGCCCATTAATCGCTGTAGGGCCGTGGTATGCTGCCTCGTTAGGGCCAGGAAATTGGCCCCCTTAGCCGTTTAGGAGAAACCCTGTGACCCCCAAGAGTGGCCTGTTGTTGGCTGGTTCCTGTGTTGCTGCGATCGCCGCAGTGGGCTCTGTCTTTGAGCTATCCTCCGGTAGCCCCGACTGGGGCACAGTGCCTACCACCGTCGTTCTCGGTCTCTGCGTGCCGCTAGTGGGGATCCTGTTTTACGCAGCCGTCAAAGATGCCAAGGCCAACCAAGAGTAATTCAGCGATAGCAGGATGGTTCGAGCCGTCTGTTCTGGACAATTCCGCTGATTTTTGGCATCCTTCCTCTCCCAGCAGCGTCTACTATAGAAACCATTGAGAGAGGACGGAGCTATGGAGCCGAACCGAGACACCCCTTTGCTGACCCGGCGATCGCTGCTGGTTGCCACCGCCGCAGGCTCTATAGCAGTGCTGCTGAGTCATCCGGCCCAGGCCTACGACGTCGTGCTCAACCCCACGGCTCCAGAGTTGGGCGACACCATCTCCGTCATCGTCATCCCTAGAGATCCGGCGGCCACGACGCCCCCCAAGGTGACGGTCAACGATAGCCTTGAATACCCTACCTTCCCCATCAGCGGCAACCGGTTTCGGGCCTTGGTGCCCACCAGCCCGCTGAATCCTCCTGGTCGCATGGTGATTCGGGTAATTGGCACAGAAGAGACCCGCAACCTGGCGGTGGGGCTCAAAAACCGCAATTTCCCCACCCAACGCATTACCCTGTCGCCCAGCCAGAGTGACCTGGGCACCCAGCACGAGTTCGACCGGGTTGCAGCTTTTAAGAACATCGTTAGCCCCGAGCGCTACTGGAATGGGCCGTTGGTGCGCCCCAATGAGGGCCGCACCAGCACCCAGTACGGCGTGCGCCGCTACTACAACGGCGTTTTTGCCCAAGACTACTACCACCGGGGCCTCGACTACGCTTCTCCCACTGGCTCGCCTGTGATGGCTCCCGCCGCCGGACGGATTGCTCTCGTAGGGCGCGTGTCTGACGGGTTCGAGCTGCACGGCAACACCGTCGGCATCGACCACGGTCAGGGGGTGCTCAGCATCATGATTCACCTCAGTCGCATCGACGTCAACGAAGGGGCTATGGTGCAGCCGGGGCAGGTGGTTGGTGCCGTGGGCAGCACCGGGGCATCCACCGGGCCACACCTGCACTGGGGGCTGTATGTCCACGGGGTGTGTGTAGACCCAACCCCCTGGCGCGATCGCGGCTTTGAGTAGAGCCGGTGGGGAATATGCCGCCGTAGGGTGGGCACTGCCCACCACTCGAAACGGAGTTTTCAAACGATCGCCCCAGGAATAATCCCATGAGCATCTACGAGATCTTGGCCCAAACCCAGCGGCAGCGGGTGAGCGACGGTGAGACGGTGGCACTGCTGAACGGCTGTGAAGGGTCAGCCCAAATTTTGGTGCTGGTGTGGCCCCAACTCGGTGACTTCGACAGTTTGGAGTACGCCTGGTGGTTGCAGCGCGAGGTCAACACCATGCGTCAGCGAGGGATTGCTGTGCGGGCGGTGGGCATCGGCGATCGCATCTCCGGCCAAAAATTCTGCGCCTATACCGGCTTTCCTGCCGCATCTCTATTTGTCGATGAGACCGCCGCCCTGCACCGCGAGCTGGGCCTATACCGAGGGCTTGCCCTCAACCCACCGGGCTTGCAGCCTGGGCCAGCCGCCTGGCTAAATTTGATGCTGATGTGCGCGGGTATTGCCAGCCCAGGGACACTGAGAGAAGTGCTGCGGGGCTATACGGGCGATCGCCGCGCTCCCCAGCTGATCGGTGACGACGAAGTGGTCAAAGCTGGACCACTGCCGCCACTGACCGGCAAAGCCTTTGCCATTGTCGGTGGTAGCGGCTTTCAGCGACCCATAGAACTGGCTACTCTACGCCTGCGCAACATGACTGAGGTATTGAGTAACTGGAGCACCTACGTGCCCAACGCCGCCTACCTGACCCAGCGCGGCGGCACCTTTTTGTTTGATGAACAGGGGACTTTGCTGTACGAGTACCGCGATCGCGGCATTCTTGGCTTTGCTGAGACCATGGCTACCCCCCTCGCCTTTCTGAACGATCAAGTACCCGCTGCTACCCAGGCTTGAGGGCCGCTATGGCATGGCTTGAACCTATAGAGGCGCTGCTCGAAGACATTGTCTTGGTCGTCACCTTCTGTCTGGAGGCAATCTCGGTGGTGTGCGTGGTAGCGGGACTATTCGAAACCGCTCGCGTAGCCTTCACCCTCAATCGCCATCGCCGGGGAAAAGAGTTTCCGTTTAACCAAGTGCGGCTGCGGTTTGGCACTTGGCTGGCTTTTGCCCTAGAGTTTCAGCTGGGGGCCGATATTTTATCGACTACCGTGGCACCCACTACCCAAGACTTAATCAAACTGGGGGTAATTGCCGTAATTCGTACGTTTCTCAACTATTTTCTAGATCGAGAAATGGCCTCTGAGCTAGCCCTGGTGAAAGAGCAGAAGCAGTTAGACAAAGACGCCATCAAAGGCCGGTAAGTCGAGGATTGGAGCAGCGTGAATAGCCCGTTAGCTTATCTCTCCAGGCCGTCATTTTCCTCGAAGGACGAGATTAACTCCGATCGCGACGGCAGATTTTGCAGCAGCACTTTGTCTACTCGGCGGCCATCCATATCGACGACTTCGAACCGCAGCCCTTCCCATTCAAAAAAGTCACCCGCGTTGGGAATGCGGCCCATATGGCGAATGATGAAGCCCGCCAGGGTGTGGTAGTTGTCTTCGTCTTCGGTTAGCTGTTCGCGGTGGAGCAGATCTTTGAGATCCTCCACCGGCAGCAGCCCGTCGAGCAGCCAGGAGCCATCATCCCGCTGGGTCATCATCGGGTCGTCGGCATCTTCTAGGGAGGGCAGATCGCCCACGATCGCTTCTACCACATCGTTGAGGGTGACTAGCCCCTCGACGCCGCCGTACTCGTCGAGCACCATGGCAAAGTGGGTGCCTGAGGCTTTAAACAGCTCTAGCACCTTGAGCACGTAGGTGCTCTCGGCCACAAACAGAGGTGGCTGCACTAGGCTGAGCAGCGTTGTTGGCTCGGTGTTTTGGCTGAGGTAGTTGGGCAGCAGGGCCTTGAGCGACACTACCCCCACACAGTCGTCGATGCTGTTGTTGCACACCGGAAAGTGGGAGTGGGCACTCTGCATCACCAGCTCGCTATGCTCGCCAAAAGAGGCATCCACATTCAGCCATTCGATGTCGGTGCGGGGGGTCATGATCGAGCGAATCGGGCGATCGCCCAGTTGCAGCACCCGCCCCATCATTTCTTGCTCGGCCACTTCGAAGGTGCCAGCCTCGGTGCCCTGGTCGATCAGCAGGCGCAGTTCTTCTTCGGTAATGGCGGCTTCGGGGCGTTCTTTGAGGCCCAAAAGATTGACTACAAAGCTGGTAGATATGCCCAGCAGAAAAACTAAAGGGGTGGCCAATCGGGACAGCCCCTTCATAGGGCCAGCCACCTGGCAGGCAATGGCCTCGGGATAGCTAAGGGCAATGCGCTTAGGCACCAGTTCGCCCACCACTAGCGACAGATAAGTAATCAACCCCACCACGATCGACAGACCGAGCACATCGCTGTAGGGAGCCAGGGCGGGCACCTGGTTGAGCACCTGGCTCAAGCTGTTAGCCACCGTGGCCCCCCCCACGGCACCGCTGAGAATGCCAATCAGCGTAATGCCAATCTGCACCGTCGATAGCAGGTCGTTGGGATTGTTGGCCAGCTTGAGGGCCAGCCTCGCCTTAGCGTTACCTCGTCGGGCCTGGTGTTCGAGGCGGGCCTTACGAGCCGACACCAGGGCAATTTCTGACCCTGAAAACACCCCATTAGCCACAATCAGCAGAAAAATGAACACACTTTTGAGGGCAATATCGGACATAGGGGAAGGTTAACGACGAGAAAGGAAGACAACAGAGAGCTAGCCTAAACCACAAAACCGTATGACATCTATAGCAGGTTTACTACTCTGTATTGAACGGCATATCCGCCTGCTGTGGTAAAACGGTTTAGTTGCTGGCCCCCTACTCTCTCTCTGAGCTGTTTTGCTGACTGTCAATCGTATACTGCCCCCCGATGAGGCCGCCCCTGTGGTCGCTACCCTGTCGCTGACGGCCAGCGATCGCGCCAAATCGCGCCACCGCTTCACCGCTGACGATGGCACCGCCGTCTACCTCAACCTGCCGCGTGGCACCGTCCTGCGCGGGGGCGATCTGCTGGGGGGCGACGACGAAACCGTCATTTGCATTGTGGCTAAGCCAGAGCCAGTGGTGGTGGTCAAGGCCCAATCTGGCTTTGACCTGATGCGGGCGGCCTACCATTTGGGCAACCGCCATGTCTCGCTAGAGCTGGCCCCAGACTGCCTCAAGCTAGAGCCCGACCCCGTGCTCGAAGCCATGCTGCAACAGCTAGGCAGATTAGACCTCACCACCGCCACCCTGCCCTTTGAGCCCGAGGCTGGGGCCTATCGCACTGCCACCCACAGCCCCTACGGCCACAGCCATGACCACAACTAAGGCCCAAGCCTTACTGCGGCTGCTACAGCTCACCAGCCCTGCCTTGCCGGTGGGGGCCTACAGCTATTCTGAAGGGCTAGAAACCCTGGTCGAGCAGGGAATAATTGCAACCGCTAACGACATGCTGCACTGGCTCACCCAAGAGTTGACCTACGGCCTGGTCGTTCTTGACGGTGCTGCCGTGGGGCTAGTGCACAGCGCCGCCGTTCAGGCTGGTTTGGGTGCTCAACCGGAGTTTTTTACCACTGAGGCGATTGCCCGCCTTAACCAAGATCTCTCGGCCCTGCGCGACAGTGAAGAAATCCGCCAGCAAAGCTGGGATATGGGCCGTGCCCTGGTGCGCATGGGCAGTCATTTACACCCCGATCTCAAGCCCTGGTTTAGTGCGGCGGGTAGCCCCTGTAACTTTGCCGTGGCCTTTGCCCTACTGGCCGCCCGGTGGGAGATTGATGCCCCGTCGGTGGTGCTGGGCTATCTGCACAGCTGGGCCGCCAACCTGGTAACCAGTGCTGTTAAACTCATTCCCCTGGGGCAGACGGTGGGACAGCAGATGCTGCTGGAGCTTTACCCTGTGTTGGAGAAGGCTTGCGATCGCGCGATCGCCACCCAGGCTCTAGACGAACTCTCCCTCAGCAGCTGGGGCACATCGCTGGCCACCATGCAGCACGAAGTCCTTTACACTCGCCTGTTCCGGAGTTAGAAGCAGTTTCAGAGGCAGAGGCCAGAACTTAAGGTCTCACCTGAACCCCTATACCTAAGACCTAACCCCTTTAGACCTTGGCATCCGGCTCCACCCAGCGCCCATCAGCCTTGATCAGGTTGATCAGCTCCGCCACGCCCTGATCCTCCGGCACCTTCTTAATCTCATCGCGGCCTCGGTACAGCGAAATATAGCCGGGAGTTTTGCCCACATAGCCGTAGTCGGCATCGGCCATTTCACCCGGCCCGTTGACAATGCAGCCCATTACCGCAATATCTAGCCCGGTGAGGTGCTTAGTGGCCTCGCGCACCTCGTGAAGCACCTCTTCAAGGTTAAACAGAGTGCGACCACAGGAGGGGCAAGCCACATACTCCACCATGGTTTTGCGCAGCCCCAGCGCCTGCAAAATGCTGTAGCAGACAGGAATTTCTTTTTCCGGCGCTTCGGTCAGCGAGACGCGAATGGTGTCGCCAATGCCCTGGGCCAGCAGCGTGCCAATGCCAGCGGTGGACTTAATTCGACCATATTCGCCATCGCCCGCTTCGGTCACACCCAGGTGCAGCGGGTAGTCCATCCCCAACTCGTCCATGCGGTGGCACATCAGCCGGTAGGCCGCCACCATCACCGGCACCCGCGATGCCTTAAGCGAAATCACCAGGTTGCGGAAGTCGAGGGATTCGCAGATGCGGATAAACTCCAGGGCGCTCTCTACCATGCCCTCGGGGGTGTCGCCGTAGGTAAACAGCATGCGCTCGGCCAGCGACCCATGGTTGACGCCAATGCGCATCGATTTACCCTGGTCGCGCAGAGAGACCACCAGAGGCTCTAGGGTTTCGCGAATCTTGGTGCCAATGTCTTCAAATTCGGTTTGGGAGTAGCCGGTGCGGCCGGTCTGGGGCTTCTCAAACACATAGAGGCCGGGGTTGATGCGTACCTTGTCCACATGTTTGGCCACCTCTAGGGCAATCTTCATGCCGTTGTGGTGCACATCGGCCACCAGGGGCACGGGCTGGTAGGTGTCTTCTAAAATTTTGCGGATGTCGGCCAGGGCCTTGGCGTGGGCCATGCTCGGCACCGTCACCCGCACAATTTCGCAGCCGATCTCGTGCAGGCGGCGAATGGCGGCAGCAGAGCCCTTGGTATCCAAGGTGTCTTCGTTGATCATCGACTGCACTACCACCGGGTGGCCACCGCCGATGGTGATACTGCCCACGGGCACCGGGCGAGTTTTGCGGCGGTGAATGGTGGTGTCGAAGGGGTCGAAGGCGTTAGCAGAAAACTGGGAAACGGGATTGGGAAGCGTTTGCATAGCCTGGGCTCAATGGTTGCCGGTGCTTAGACGTAGAGGGTTGGGGCGATTATCTGGGCCGGTGCGACCCGCGCACATCCACCTCCCAGAGTGCCACAGAATGGCCGCTAAGGGATGCTAGAGCGGCAAAAACTGCCCCCAATCGTAGCAACTTGTCCTGCTCGATACATTGCCCTCAAAGCAGCGACTGCACCCCTCGATAGGTCTCGATGTCGATCGCCTGAAGTCGTTCGTAGGCGCGATCGATGGTGCGCTGCCCCCGCAAAAAGCCCGTGCTGGCCCCCGGACAGATATGGGCCAGAGTATCGGTAGAAAAGCGGTTTTTTAGCGCCTCAACCTGCTGGAGCTGACGGGGCCAGTGAAAGGTTTTAGATAGGCGCAGCGGTTCTGGCTCACCGGTTCGGCTGGGCAGCAGGTGCCGCCCGGTAAACAGCACGCCGCCGTAGGCGCGGTAGTAGAGGCAGGCCGACCCCGGCGAGTGGCCTGGCGTCCAAAAAGCCTCTAGCTCGGGGCTAAATTCAAAGCTGTGGTGAAATGCGGTGGTGGGGGTATCGGGGAGCAGGTAGGCCTCCTGCTCTTGAATCACCACCTCGCAGCCCAGAGCTTTTTGAATCGCGGCGGCCCGACCCATACCCCCCCGGTGGGTAATGAACAGCCGTTGCACCCCACCCTGGGCAGCCAGCCAAGCGCGATTTTCCTCATCCCAGGCTGGGGCATCAATGAGTAGATTGGCAGGCAGGCCCTCGGCAGTGTTGTCTACAATAAAGTAAGCCGTAGCTCCCTGGGTATCGCGGTTGGGAGCGAAGGCGTAGACGGTGTCAAACACCGGGCGCGGAGCTTTGGGACTGGGGGATGAAACCGGCGCTGAAGCTGCTGTCATGAAGACGGGTAAGGGGTGAGAAAAACCGTTGAAACGCCTATACTAGCTGAACCGCGCCCCCGTCGCCTGGGTTATTTTTGTTGGGTCAGCCGCCTAAAAACGGTGATTCTGGTTTCGATCGTTGCACTCCACTGGCTACTCGATGGTGTTTTTCTGGCTTATAGTTCTTGGTCTGCTGACCTATGTGCTGCTTCAGCGCAGCGTTAGCCGCATCACCCGTACTCCCGTGGGGCTGCTGTGGCTGGTGATGATGATGCCAGCGTTTATTTTGACCGCCTGGGTGATGGTTTACGGCAACGAAGAGCCTGCCCCCACCGCCCTGCTGCTGGGTCTATTTATTGCTTGCCCGCTGCTCTACTGGGCGCTAATTCAAAAGGGGCGCATTGCCGCACCAAAAGCGGCTAATGCCGAGGGCGCGGCGGCTGACGCTAAGAAGCTACTGGTACCACCGCCCAAGCCCGTCCTGCGCCCCATCGACAAAGACGAAGAAGCGATGCTTCAGGGCTGCTTCCCCTGGTCGGTGTATTATCTGCAAAACATTGAGTACCGCCCCCAAGCGATGATTTGCCGGGGACAGCTGCGCTCTACGCCTACTGTGGCCTACGACACTGTAAAAGAGAATATTCGCCGCCACTTCGGCGATCGCTTCCTCGTCCTCTTTCAAGAGGGTCTTCAGGGCAAGCCGGTGTTTGCTCTGGTGCCCAACCCTCAGGTCGAAAAGGGCGATCGCAGCACTCAAACCCTGACCCGCCCAGGGCTAGCGTTGGGCCTGCTGCTGGTCACCCTGTTTACCACCACCGCCGTGGGCACCTACTTGGCGGGCGTCACCGAAGAACAGCTCCAGGCCGCGCCCGCGTTAATTTTGCAGGGGTTGCCCTACGCCTTGGGGCTACTGGTCATTCTCGGCTGCCACGAGATGGGCCACTACCTGGCGGCTCGCCGCTATAGGATGCAGGTCACACTGCCCTACTTTATTCCGGTGCCGTTTTTCTTGGGCACTCTGGGAGCGTTCATTCAAATGAAGTCGCCGGTGCCCAACCGTCGTGCCCTGTTTGATGTGGGCATTGCTGGGCCTTTGTCGGGGCTAGTGGTAGCGGTGCCGCTGCTGCTATGGGGGCTGAGCCAGTCCACCATCGTGCCCATTCCTGAAACCGGCTCTAGCCTGCTGAACTTTGAGGCCCTAGACCCCAAGGCTTCCCTGATGCTGACCCTGCTCTCAAAGCTGGTGCTGGGGTCAGCGGTGGCGGCTGACGAGGCGATTCACCTGCACCCGATCGCGATCGCGGGCTGCCTGGGTCTGGTAGTTACCGCCCTCAACCTGATGCCCGTGGGCCAACTCGACGGCGGCCACATCGTCCACGCTATGTACGGTCAGCGGATTGGCGGCATTGTGGGCCAGGTGGCTCGGCTGCTGGTGTTCGGCCTCGCCCTGGTGCACCCTGAGCTGATGATCTGGGCGATTCTGCTGTTCTTTATTCCAGCGGCAGACCAGCCTGCTCTCAACGATGTCAGCGAGCTAGACGATCGCCGCGACCTGCTGGGGCTAGTGGCCTTGACACTGTTGGTTATGATTGTGCTGCCAGCGCCGGGCATTCTCACTCGGTTGCTGTATTAGCCCCAGGGCTACCCCTTAGTTCTGGCCATTGTTCTGGTAACCGCCATGTCCCAAGACCTCACCCAGTGGATTATGGAGGTGCGCACCCTCCAGCGGCAGCTGGCCGACACCCAAAAAGAGCGCGACCAGGCCTACAACAGCGCCGCTAACTGGCGTCGCCTCTACGAAACCGAAGCCCGTCAGCGGCGCGAAGACTCCATCGCCTTTCAGGCCCAAATCGACGCGCTTCAGCAGCGCCTCGACACCGATCCCGGTGCCGCGCTGGAGAAAGATTTAGATTTGTCCACTATCAACTCCCTCCAGGGGTTGCAGCAGCGCCTCGACGGGTTAGTGCAGCAGTGCCAAGACCTCACCCAGCAGTTGCAGGCCGAGCAAGCGGCCCATGCCCAGACCCGCCAAACCCTCACCGCCGCCCTGGGCGACACCTTCGACGCCCTAAAGTAGGGGCGCACGGTTGCACGCCCCTACCGCCGCGGGAATTTAGGCTCTGTCCCTAGCCGCCCGCGACAAAGATATACCGCAGCAAGAAAATAGCGGCCAAAATCCACATGCCAATGGTGGTCTGCGAGGTTTTGCCCTGGAAGGCCTTGATCAGCGGGTAGGCAATCAGCCCCATGGCCAAACCTTCAGCGATGGAGAAGGCCAGGGGCATCATGATAATGGTCAGAAAAGCGGCGATCGCATCGGCGGGCTCATCCCAGTCAATATTCTTGGCTGCCGACATCATCAGCACCCCCACAATGATCAGCGCTGGGGCAGTGGCAAAGGCCGGAATGCCCTGCAACAAAGGGATAAACAGCATCGACACCAAAAACAGCCCCGCAGTCACCAGAGCCGTAAAGCCGCTGCGCCCCCCTTCAGAAATGCCCGATGCCGACTCAATGTAGGTCGTCACCGTTGAGGTGCCCAGCACCGCCCCAGCGGTAGTGCCAACGGCATCGGCCATAAACGCCTTTTCTACCCCCGAAAACTTGCCGTCGGCATCGATATAGCCAGCTTTAGAGCCCAGCCCAGTCAGGGTGCCAA
The DNA here is from genome assembly GCF_014695775.1 of Leptolyngbya sp. FACHB-60. GTDB lineage: Bacteria > Cyanobacteriota > Cyanobacteriia > Phormidesmidales > Phormidesmidaceae > Nodosilinea. Next base: position 31,513 of record NZ_JACJOX010000026.1, read on the forward strand.
TGGTGTCAAACAAATCCACAAACAGGAACACAAAGATAATGCTCACCATTTGCCAGAAGTTGATGCGGAACAGTTCCCCCAGACCCACAAAAGCCTGACCAAATAGACCGACTGGGGCCGAAGGCACTGCCATCAGCCCCGTCGGCCAGGGCGACACCCCCGAGAGCCACGCCAGCACCGAGGTGCCTAAAATGCCCCACAGCAGTGCCCCCGTCACCCGCCGCGAGAACAGGGCGGCAGTGATGCCCACGCCAAGCAGCGCCATGGCCGTTTGGGGCGATCGCAGATTGCCTAGGGTCGTAAACGTCGCCTCCGACGGCACAATAATGCCCGCCCCCTTCAAGGCAATATAGGCAATAAACAGACCAATGCCTGCCGTAGTGGCGTGCTTCACCGCATCGGGAATGGCCTCCACAATTTTGCCGCGCACATTGGAGATGGTCATGAGGATGAAGATAATCCCCTCAATGAACACCGCCGCCAGGGCCACCCGCCAGTCAATCCCGAGGCCCAGCACCACCGTAAAGGCAAAGTAAGCGTTGATGCCCATGCCAGGGGCCAAGGCAAAGGGGAGCTTAGCGTAGAGCGCCATCACCAGCGTAGCCAGCGCCGCCGACAGGCCCGTGGCCATCACCAATTCTCCAAACAAGTCTCCCGACTCGTTGAGAAAGATCGCATTCGACAAAATAGCCGGGTTCACAATCAAGATGTAGGCCATCGTGACAAAGGTCGTCAGCCCCGCCAGCGACTCCGTGCGAAAGTCAGTGCCATGGGCAGCAAACTCAAAAAACTCAGCAATTTTGTTCCCCGGTCCCGCCTTTGGTGGCGCTTGGGGCAGTTGTTCAGTGGGTTGGGTCACGGTAGACCTCCTTATAAATGGATAGGCAATTGGCCAATATAGACCCACAAGGCCAATAGACTCAGCCCTAGTCCACGACATCTACCCCATTGGATCTGCTATCAGAGCTACAATCTCTGGTTTTTCCCTGCCGCTACATCCCCAAGCACCGTACTCAAAGCCAGATGCTAGGAGGGTTTAAATAGGGCTACTCTACTACTTTCGCCTACTTCCGCCAGGGCCAGCGAGTGCCCATTTCTGTCGCCGCCGGCCAACCTAGGTACAGCACCAGTAGGGCAACGCCCAAAAGAAAAGGGCCAATATCATTGGGCATAGATCGGGGTGCTCGAGGGTAAACAAAGCTGCCTTTTAAACTCTAAGCTATGGGGCGATCGCGATCGCTGCCAATGACCCGAGCAACACCGGCGATCGCCAGAACCCAGCCGTTACAGAAGATATCTACCCCCTTCAGGCTTACAACACGCTCATCTGCATGGCTATTGCTCTACACCTCCCCGACGCCGTTAGCCTGCAGGGAGTGTGTTTTGGGCACCATAGGCCAGTTACGTTTGGACTAGAGCATGGACGCCTTCGACATTTGGGCTATGGCCCCTAACTACTACGGCCAGTGGGACGGTATTGCAGCAGCCCTGGTGCTTTCCCTGGTGCTGGGTTGGGTGCTCGCTGGTTTCCCAGGTATTCCCCGCACCTGGCTCAACGATGACTGGCGACAGTAGGCAACAACAGCCCCCAGCACTGGGTCGAGAGTTCAGCAGATGTCTAATCCCTCTTTAATCACTTCGGAAGGAGAGTAAAAGCAATGCTGTTTACTCTCAGTTTTCATCAATTTATCTGAGCCATGCTGAACGAATTGCCAGTGACTAAAGAGGGCTAACCCGCGTAAATCAACCCGAATTGCTGTGGGCAGAGTGTGCCACTCAAACATGAAATCAGAACAAAATTTGAGCCGTTAATGGTGTGAAACATCGCATCTGTCAATCTCTCTATCGCTAGATCAGCAATTTTCAATCTCTCTTTAAGCTACAAAAAGGCTGGAATAGCCGAGATCTCAAACGATTAGAGAGGTGAATGATGCCTATTCAAACCCTTGAATTACACAACGTAAACGATGAGATGCAGCAGTGCATTCAGAACTGCCTCGATTGCCACAGCCTGTGCCTCAACACCCTCACCTACTGCCTGGAGCAGGGCGGTCACCACGCCGAGCCGTCCCACATTCGCCTAATGATGGACTGTGTGGAGAGCTGCCAAACCAGCGCTAACTTTATGCTGCGCGGTTCAGATCTCCACGCTCATTTTTGTGGCGCCTGTGCTGAGGTGTGCGATCGCTGTGCCAAAGACTGCGCCAGCATGGGCGACGATGCTCAAATGCAAGCCTGTGCTGAAATGTGTCGCCGCTGTTCAGAAACCTGTCGCCGCATGAGTGTGGCTATGGCCTAACCTACGCTGGCTTAGAGTATTGTCAGCGCAGCACAGTTAAAGGCTCATAAATCTGACGGCTAACGCAATGAGGGGGCATAGTCTTTATGCCCCCTCATTGTTGTTTTCAGATTTCTAACAGAACAATAAACCGTTTCACAAATTGTTTGGTTTAACCCCTTGACTCTCTAGCGCACTGGAAGCTTCAAGATAGACCCATACAGAGTTTAGAGGTTTGCCATGGCGCTCAAATTTACCGTTCCAGATCTAGCCTGCTCTGCCTGCGTAGGCACTGTGACTAAAGCCATTCAGGCGATCGACACCACTGCCCAAGTCAAGGCTGACCCTGCCACAAAACAGGTTGAGGTTGCCACTGTCGCTGCCGAGGCTGCCATCAAGCAGGCCATTGTCGATGCTGGCTACACCGTTGCCTGACTCCGCAGCTATTCACCTTTGAGGACAACACCGATGCAAAACCAACTGCTAAAGCTGCGGGGCATGAGCTGCGCCGCCTGCGCCAGCAATATTGAAGAGGCAATTCGCGCGGTGCCTGGTGTAGAGGCATGCAGCGTTAACTTTGGTGCTGAGCAAGCCGCCGTCACCTACGACCCCCATCAAACCAACCTCACCAAAATTCAGGGGGCGGTGGATGAGGCGGGCTACAGGGCTCAGCCGCTGCAAGATGATGTGCTGGCCCCCGAAGACGACGCCGAACGGCGGGAGCGGGAGGCCGAAAACCGCCAGCTCACTCGCAAAGCCGTGTTTAGCCTCGTCATCGGCAGCATTTTGGTGATCGGCTCGCTGCCGATGATGACGGGGTTGCCGATTCCCTTTATCCCCATGTGGCTGCACAATCCCTGGTTTCAGCTGGTGCTGACTACGCCCGTGCTGTTCTGGGCGGGGAATTCCTTTTTTATCAACGCCTGGAAAGCCTTCAAGCGCCACTCCGCCAGCATGGATACGCTGGTCGCCGTAGGCACCGGCACCGCCTTTCTCTACTCGCTGTTTCCCACGTTTCATCCTCAGTGGTTCATTGACCAGGGGCTGAACCCCGACGTGTATTTTGAAGCAGCAGCGGTGATTGTTGCGCTGATTTTGCTGGGGCGATTGCTAGAGAACCGGGCCAAGGGTCAGACCTCCGAAGCGATTCGCAAGCTGATGGGCTTACAGGCCAAAACCGCACGGGTAATCCGTGATGGACGAGAGTATGACATTCCCATTGCCGAGGTGGTGCTGGGCGATGTGGTGCTGGTGCGGCCTGGGGAAAAAATTCCGGTCGATGGCCAAATCGTCGATGGTGCGTCCACTCTCGATGAGACCATGGTGACGGGCGAAAGCGTACCCGTGCAGAAAACCGTCGGCGACGAGGTGATTGGGGCGACGCTGAATAAAACCGGCAGCTTTAAGTTTCGCGCCACCCGGGTGGGCAGGGACACGTTTTTGGCGCAGATCGTCAAGCTGGTGCAGCAGGCCCAGGGGTCAAAAGCCCCAATTCAGAAATTAGCTGACCAAGTTACGTCCTGGTTTGTGCCAGCGGTAATCGCGATCGCGATTCTCACCTTCATCGTCTGGTACAACGTCATGGGCAACATCACCATGGCGCTGATCACTACGGTGGGCGTGCTGATTATTGCCTGCCCCTGCGCCCTGGGTCTGGCCACACCGACCTCGATCATGGTGGGCACGGGCAAAGGAGCCGAGAACGGTATTTTGATCAAAGGGGCCGACAGCCTGGAGCTGGCCCACAACATTCAGGCGATCGTGCTGGATAAGACGGGGACGATTACCCAGGGCAAGCCCACGGTGACCAATTATCTGACTGTGAACGGCACCGCCACCGAACTGCATTTGCTCAAACTCGCTGGCTCGCTAGAGCGCAACTCCGAGCATCCCCTGGCCGAAGCGGTGGTCAACTACGCCCAGTCGCAAGGGGTGACGTTGGCAGACCCCCAAGGTTTTGAAGCGGTAGCGGGCAGCGGTGTCCAGGGGGCTGTAGCAGGTCAACGGGTACAGATTGGCACCCACCGTTGGATGGCGGAACTGGGCATTGAAACCGATCGCCTGCAACAACAGTGGGAGCAGCTAGAATCTCAGGGCCGAACGGTGGTTTGGCTAGCGGTAGATGGCACAGTAGAGGCAATTTTGGCCATTGCCGACGCGGTCAAGCCCTCGTCTGCGGCCGCCATTGCCACCCTGCAACGCATGGGCCTAGAGGTGGTGATGTTGACCGGCGACAACCGCCGCACCGCCGAGGCGATCGCCCGCGAAGTCGGCATTGCCCGCGTGTTTGCCGAGGTGCGCCCCGACCAGAAAGCTGCCCAAGTCGAAAGCCTGCAACGGGAAGGCAAGATCGTGGCAATGGTGGGCGATGGCATTAACGATGCCCCGGCCCTGGCCCAGGCCGATGTCGGTATGGCGATCGGCACTGGCACCGATGTGGCGATCGCCGCCAGCGACATCACTCTGATCTCCGGCGACCTGCACGGCATTGTCACCGCCATCCAGCTCTCCCGCGCCACCATGGCCAACATTCGCCAAAACCTGTTCTTCGCCTTTATCTACAACGTTGCGGGCATCCCGATCGCGGCGGGCATTCTCTACCCCATCTTTGGGTGGCTGCTCAGCCCGATTATCGCTGGAGCCGCGATGGCCTTTAGCTCGGTGTCGGTGGTGACAAATGCCCTACGGCTGCGGAACTTTCGCCCGAAATTACAAGGGTGATGGGGTAGGTGGAATTCAAAGTTCAAAATTAAGAAGGCAAAATTTTGAACTTTGCACTTTGAAATTTGAAATTTGCATTCACCATCTCCCCCACTCCCCACATTCCCCAGGATCTTCCCCATGAAACTCAAACACCTTCCCCTCACCACTCTCGCCAGTCTGAGCCTAGCCCTCACTCTCGCCAGCGGCACCCCGGCCCAAATGAACCACGATGACATAGCCCCTACCTCGACCGGCCAGTTCCAGCGCATTGATCAACCCCTGTGGTCGAGAGTCGCTGTTACTGGGGCAGGCTTGAGCCTGATTGGGCTAGAGCTGTGGTGGTTTCTGCGCAGCAAGCCCAAGTCTCGCAAAGCGACCACTACGGGCGGCGTACAAGCGGTGACCGTAGTAGTCGATGGCGGCTACGACCCCAGCCACATTGTGGTGCAGGCAGGGCAGCCGGTGCGGCTCAACTTCTACCGCAAAGACCCCAGCAGCTGCCTCGAAGAAGTTCGCTTTCCTGACTTTCGCATTGCCCAGGCGTTGCCGGTAAACCAGACGACGGCGATCGAGTTCACCCCCACCCAGCCCGGTCGCTACGAGTTTACCTGCGGTATGAACATGTTTCGCGGCGTCGTCGAAGTGGTAGCCGATGACAGAGACACAGTTCCCCCTATCGCCACAGCCACAGCAGAACTTACCGACCATCAGCACCAGCCTTCAGTTGCACCCCCGGCAGTTCCCGTGCCATCGTCAGAGACAATGGAGGCGACTCTCACCCCTGAGGGCATTCAAACGGCAACGGTAACAGCGGCGAAGGGCTACCAACCCAACCGCATTGTTGTCGAAGCGGGTCGGCCCGTGCGGCTCGACTTCCGGCGAGAGACCCCTAGCAGCTGCTATGCCCAACTGCTGATTCCTGAATTTGCGATCGCGGTGGATCTACCCGAAGGCAAAACCATCCCGGTGGAGTTTACCCCCACTCAACCCGGTGAGTATGAGTTTATGTGCGGTATGAAAATGAACTTCGGCACCATCGAGGTGCGTCCTGGAGCGGATGCTCTCAATATCAAGACTCACACCCATGCAACGGCATAAGTTACTCTGCACGGTCATGGGCTTGGCTCTAGAAAACTTTACTTGGCGAAGCTAAACCGGGCGTTGACTTTCTCACCGTTGATATCGGTCTGAATCACGGCCTTATATTCCCCCGCTGCCTGGCTCGGCAAAAACGCAAAGAAATGCTCACCCGCCGCGTCATATTCCATCGGCAGGGCCTGCTGAGTGCCGTCGGGGAGCTGCACCTGGGCCACCACCGTGGCATCGGCCACGGCCTCATGGGTGTCACCCGTTTGTAAATACAGGTCGAGGTGAATGCCATCGGCTTCGGGTACGGGCACTAGCTCAACGTGGTAGGCCCCAGTTTCCACCACCTGGCCGCCCTTGGTGGCAGCGCTGTGGTCAGCGGCATCGGTTTCAGTTTCGGCGGGGCTTGCGGCCACAGGAGCGGCGGTGGTATCGGGGGCCGTGGCGGTTTCAGTCCCTCCGCAGGCCGCAAGGGTCAGGGTACTGGTCAGCAATAGGGCTTGAATAACTGAGTTATGCATGGGGTCAATCTCTAAATAGGGTAAAGGGGCAGCGGGCTATCAGAGGGGGCTCACGGGCTGGTTTTTGGCGATCGGGGTGGCCAGCTCCCCATCCATTTGGATAGTGGCGTGGCCAGCGGTCGGCACCAGGTAGCGACCAAACTGGGCGTAGAGGGCAGGCAGCACCAGCAGCGTCAGCGCCGTGGAAGTAAACAGGCCCCCCAACACCACCACTGCCAGAGGTTGCAAGATCTCGCGACCGGGGCCAGTGCTGATTACCAGGGGCAGCATTCCCAGGGCCGAGGTAAACGCGGTCATGAGAATGGCATTGAGCCGCTCCATCGACCCCACATAGAGCACCTGGGGCAAAGGCATACCCGTGGCGAGCTTTTGGTTGTAGTTATCCGCTAGCAGCAGACCGTTGCGCACTGCGACTCCAAACAGAGTGATGAACCCCACCAAAGACGCCACCGAGACCACACCGCCGCTCAGGGCCACGGAGAATACGCCCCCCACGATCGCCAGCGGCAGATTCAACATAATCATCACCGTGGCCGGGAACGACTTGACCGTGAAATACATCAGCACAGATATCACCACCAAGGCCAGGGCCCCAAACACCAGCAGGTTTTGGGTGGCCCGCTGCTCTGACTCAAATTGGCCGCCGTACTGAATGAAGTAGCCAGGGGGGAGGGTGATCTGCTGACGCACCTGGGATTGAATGTCGGCGATCACCGAGCCCAAGTCGCGATCGGCCACATTTGACGACACTACGATCAACCGCGATACATTCTCTCGGCTGATGGAGTTTGGCCCGGTGCCGTAGTCGACCTGGGCCAGCTGGGTCAGGGGAATGCGCTGACCCGCGGGGGTGTCAATCAGCAGATTGCGCAGGGTGTCGAGGTTTTGGCGGGCGCTGGGGGTAAACCACACCACCAGGTCAAAGAGCTGCTGATTTTCGAGCACCTGGGAAACCACTCGACCATTTAGTGCCGTTTCAATGGTGTCGGCCAGGGCACCCATGGTCAGGCCGTAGCGGGCGGCGGCCTCACGATCGAAGCGCACCTGCACCTGGCGCACGGGCAGCTGGGGCGCAAGTTGCAGATCGACCACGCCTTCAACGCTGGCCATGACCTGGGTGACGGCGGTGCCCAGGCGGCGCAGCTCGGCTAGGTCGGGGCCAAAGATCTTGACTGCGATCGCACTTCGCACCCCCGACAGCACCTCATCCATGCGATGGGAAATAAAGCCCCCCACGCTGGCGGGGGCACCGGGAATTTTCTCAAACTCCGCCCGTAGCGCCTCTAAGGTGACCTCCCGGTCTGTCATGCCTGCGTCGCTCAGCTCGATATCCAGTTCAGCAAAGTTAGAACCCACCACGTGGGGGTCGCCCGGCGATCGGCCCGATCGCATTTGAATGGTCTCAAAGCGCGGGTCATCCCTGAGCGCATCCTGCACCGCCAGCCCAGCCCGGTTGGTGGCCGCCAGGGAGCTGCCGGGGAACAGGTTCATCGAGGCAACGATGGAGCGCTCTTGAAACTCGGGCAAAAACACTCGCCCTAAAGCAGGCAAAATGGCCAGCGATGCCACCAGTGCCCCCACCGCAATCAGCAAAATCAACCGAGGGTTTGCTAGCGCCAGCCGTAGACCCGGTTGGTAGAGGCGCTGGCTCCACCGCGACACCCAGGTTTCTTCCTCGGGCAGAGGGGCATAGGCCAGCAAAAAGGCGCAGAGGGCAGGGGAAAGAGTCAGGGCCACCAGGGTTGAGGCAAAAATCGCCACCAGGTAGGCGATGCCCATGGGCGCAAAAATACGCCCCTCTACCCCGCTCAGCGAGAAAATCGGCGCAAAAATCACCGCGATGATGACTGTGGAAAACAGCACACTGGTGCGCACCTCCACCGAGGTGTCGTAGACCACCTGAAACGGGTGCTTGGGGTTGCCCAACTCCCGGTTGCGCCGCAGCCCCCGGTAGCAGTTCTCCATATCCACAATTGAGTCATCGACCACTGAGCCGATGGCCACCGCCAGGCCGCCCAGAGTCATGGTGTTGACGCTGAGGCCCAGCCAGTGCAGCAAAATCAGGCAGATCAGCAGTGATAGGGGAATGGCGCTGAGGGTGATCGCCGCCGTTCGCCAGTTCATTAAAAACAGCAGCAAAATCACCGACACAATGAGAATGCCGTCGCGCAGCGAGTCGCGCACGTTGCGAATTGAGGCTTCGACAAAGTCCGCCTGACGAAAGGTGCGGGTAATGGTGACATCTCCCGGCAGACTGGGGCCGACTTCCTCCAGAGCCGCTTCGATTTGTTTGGTCACCGTCAGCGTATCGGCCAAGGGCTGCTTGTTAATCAGCATCACCAGGGCGGGTTGGCCATTGAGGCTGCCGTCGCCGCGCTTGAGGGCCGGGCCAAGGATGACGGTGGCCACGTCTTGCAGCAGTACCGGCGTGCCCTGCCGCGCCGTCACCACCGATCGCTGCAAGTCTTCAATGGTTTCAATGCGACCAATGCCGCGAATCAGCAATTCCTGGTCGGCATCGATCAGGTAGCCCCCAGCTCCATTTTGGTTGGCAGCAGCGGCGGCTTCACTGACCTCGGCTAGAGTGACACCAAAGGCGCTGAGCTTGGCCGGCTCGACCAGCACCTGGTACTGCCGCTCTTCGCCGCCAAAGACCGTGATTTGGGTAACACCGGGCACCGCCAGCAGCCGGTTGGCAACCTGGCGATCGACCAGCTGCCGCACCTCCATCAGGGAAGTGGTTTCGGCAGTGAAGGCGTATTCCAGCACAATGCCCAGGGGCGAGTTGAGGGGGGCAAGCTGGGGTGCTTCTACTCCCTCGGGCAGGCGGGCCTGGGCCAGCTGCAACCGCTCGGTAATCAGCTGGCGAGCCTGGTAAACATCGGTGCCCCAGCTAAACACTACCCGCACCGCCGAGGCCCCGGCCACAGAGGTCGATCGTACGGCCGTCACGCCGGGGGTGCCGTTGACGGCGCTCTCAATCGGCAGCGTCACCAGAGACTCAACTTCCTCTGGGGCCAGCCCCGGAGCTTCCGCCTGAATTTCTACCTGGGGCGGGGCAAAGCTGGGGAACACATCCAGCGACATGTTGCCCAGGGTACGCAGGCCGTAGAGGGTGACAAGGACGGTGGCGATGACCACAATCCACCGCTGGGCGATCGACCATTTGAGAATTGCGTTGAGCATGGAGGGGAGTGATGGAGTAGGGGGGTAGGGGGGTAGGGGGTTAAGGTTTAACGGCAGTGGCAACCATGAGACCCCAGGCGAGGTTTAGGCGGAGCCGTTGTGCGGCTTGGATGCTGAATTGAGATGATGTGAGGAAGCGATGGAATTCGGCTTGGGTATAGCATTGTCTGTGGGCAGGGTCGAGCCTGCTAAGGATGACGTCATAAAGACGACAGAAGAGAAAGTCTTTGCACCAATCTAAAATCACGACTCGTCCCTCGGGCTTCAGGACGCGCCTTATTTCTGCTAGCGCCTCTAGGGGAGACTCAAAGTAGTGAAAGGCGCTAGCGCAGATCACCACATCAAAGGATTCATTGGCGGCGGGGATGACCGTGACGCTGCTCTGGCGAAACGTTAGGGCAGCATAATCTTTGAGTTTTTTTCGGGCAACGCTCAGCATCTCTGAGGACAGATCAATCCCTAGGATGGCTTGCTGGGGATGTTCTTCTAGCAGCAGTCGCTCAAATTCTCCGGTGCCGCAAGCAATGTCTAAAATGATTTCTGATGGTTGAATTTTGGCCCAATCTTCCAGGAAAAGGAGAGTTTTGGTGATGTAGCTGCGCCATCTTCGATCGTAAATTTCTGCCAGCTGGTCGTATTGCTGTTGAACGACTGATTCAGCCATGGTCGACTTCCGTAGCTACCGCATCGGGGCGGCTGGCGGTGAGCACCAGATCGGGCTTGGGGTCGGGGCTATGGCCATTCAGCGCTGCCGCTGCTGGGCGAGAGCGGCGACCGAGGTAGAAAGCGGTGGCGGCGATCGCAGCTCCGCCCAACCCCCAACCCCAGCTCGGCACCGAAAAGCCCGACGGCACGGATGCTGTTGCTTCAGGGGCTGCTGTCTCACTGCCGCCCCGCAGCGACTGGGCGTAGAGCTGCAAGGCCCCCTGCACCACCACCCGATCGCCCTCAAACAAGCCACTCTGAATTTCCACCTGCTCCCCGGCACGGCGGCCCACGGTGACCTCGACTGGCTCAAACGCCTCGCCATTCTGCACAAACACCAGGGTGCGGCCCTCGGCCTCCACCAGGGCACTGGCAGGAATGGTCAGCACCGCCTCGGGGGTGCGATCGCTCAAAATCTCCAGCTTGGCAAACATACCCGGCTTCAGTGCCCCAGCATCGTCTAACTCAGCTGTGACTGGAATGACCCGGGTAGTGTCATCGACCACCGCCCCCACGGTGACGACCCGCCCAGTAAAAACCTGGTCGGGCAGGCTATCGACTGTGGCGCGCACGGCCTGCCCCTCCGCCACTTGGCTCAGGTCTTTTTCGTAGACATTGGCCGTCACCCGCAGGCGATCGCCGTTCACGATACTCAAGATTGGCGTCACCGCTTCCTCCACGGCTTCGCCCAGGCTGACGGGGCGCTCGGCCACCTTACCTGCGATCGGGGCTACGACGGTGACCACTCCTTGCTCGGTGGCGGGGCTGTTGAGCTGTTGTAGGCGAGTTCGGTAGGTAGCGGTGCTGAGCTGGATGTGAGATTGAGCAGCGTCCAGAGCCGCCTGCGATCGTTCCAGTTCGGCTTGGGCTTCCAGTACTGGCTGACGGCTTTCGGCGCGGGTGAGCTGACTGCGGGCTGCCGCCAGGTTTGATTCAGATTCTAAGAGCTGCTGACGGGCGATCGCCCCGGCTCCAGCCAGCCGCTGATCTTGCCCAAAGCGTTCTTGAGCCAAAGTCACCTGCTGCTGGGCGGCGGCGATTTCGGTGGTGGCGATCGCCACCTGTCGCTCATAGTTGCGCCGCGCCAGGGTTAGATTCGCCTGGGCAGCGCGCAAATCGGCCTCGGCCCCCACCCGGTCTTCCTGCGACGACACCCGCAGCTCAATCAAGTCGGGGGCAATCACCTTCGCGAGGGCCTGCCCCTTCTGCACCCCATCCCCCGGCTGCACCAGCAGTTCCACCACCGTGCCGTTGATTGGCGCATTCACCATCACCGTTTGGTCGGGCTGGGTCACTACCTCCGCCGTGGTCTGAAGGCCGATGCTGAGCGACCGCCGCTGCACCGGCTCTACCTGAAGGCCCAGCCGCTCCGCCGTCGCGCCATCGACCCGGACGCCGCTGGCGGGCTGGCTTATGCCCGGCTGAAACTCGGCCCCATGGTCGTGGCCGGTGTGGGCCACCACCGCGATGGGCAGCGCCAGCACCATCAGCCCCAGCAGAGAACCAGCCCAAACGGTAGACATGCAAGGCCAAGAACGCATAGGAGTTGTGTCTAAGGAGAAGTTGCCAGAATTTACTGACCAGTTGTTCAGGACAATACCAACCAATTATCAAATCAGCGTGAAATTTGCCTGGGTCGGCTTTTCGCCCCTAGAATGCCAGTCGAGAGCACTCACCCCGCCATGCGTATACTGCTAGTCGAAGACGAACTTGACCTGGGGGCGGCCATCCAGCGCGATCTGAGGCGCGAGAAGTACGTGGTCGATTGGGTGCAGAATGGCGAAAACGCCTGGCACCTGCTGGACGATACGGCCCAAATTTATACCCTGGGCGTTTTTGATTGGCTGCTGCCGGGGCTGACCGGCGTTGAACTGTGCCAACGACTGCGATCGCAGGGCAGCCCCATGCCGGTTCTTCTCCTCACCGCCAAAGATCGGCTGCAAGATAAGGTAGAAGGGCTAGACGCTGGGGCCGACGACTACCTGGTCAAACCCTTCGGCCTAGAAGAACTGCTGGCTCGGCTACGGGCGCTGCAACGGCGATCGCCTGCCTTTCAACCCACCCAACTCCAGGTGGGAGACCTACTGCTCGACTACGGCACCTCCACCGCAGCCCTGGCCAACTCGGCTCAGCAGCCTTTACCCCTCACTACTAAAGAGTTTCAGCTGTTGGAATACTTTATGCAGCACCCTAACCAAATTTTGTCGCGAGAGCAGCTGATGAACCGGGTTTGGTCGCTGCAAGCCGACCCCATGAGCAACGTGGTGGCGGCGCAGATTCGGCTGCTGCGTAAAAAGCTGGCCGACCACGGCTGCGATGGGCTGATCGAAACCGTCTACGGTATGGGCTACCGGTTCAATGCGGCCCTTTAAGTCACTGCTGCCCCAACGAATCCGGCCCTACGCCCATCCCTTCTGGCTCATCCGCTGGCGGCTCACCGCCCTCTATGCCAGCACCATGGGGATAATCTTGACCGCCAGCGCCATTGGCTTTTACGTCGCCGTGGCCCAAGACCACCGCCGCGAGATTGACCACCGCCTAGAGACTGTCGCCAGCACCCTCCACGACAGCCTCGAACCCTCCCTCGACCAGCCCGGCCAGCTCACGCCTCTGGTCTTACAAATTTTGCCTGACCTGTGTCCGAACACAGCAGACTGCCCCGCTACACCCGATCGCCACGTGCTGGGCCTGATGCACCAGCAGGGCTACTACCTGCGGCTGCTAAATTTGTCGGGGAAGGGGGTGGCGATTGCTGGTGATCCCCCCGACCAAGTCATCCACTCTACCGAAGCGGGTCTCCACACGCTGCACAAAGCCGGTGAAGGCACCTACCGCCAAATGTCGCTGCCGCTTAAAAATGCTGCCGGAAGTCCCTGGGGTTACCTTCAGGTGGGCAGTTCCCTTAAAATTCTGGATCAGCACCTGAGCTGGGTGCGGTGGGCATTGCTGCTGGGGTTGCCCCTAACCCTGGGGCTGGTGTGGGGGGCAAGCTGGTGGGTGGCGGGCCTCGCCATTCGCCCCGCCTACCGGGCCTACCGGCAAATCCAGCAGTTCACTGCCGATGCCGCCCACGAGCTACGCACCCCCCTGGCGGCAATTCGGCTCTCCGCCGAGTCGGCCAACCGCAACCACCGCATTGGCGATCGCACTTCAGAGGCCGAGGCCCAAGCGGTGCTACCCGTGGTCGTGCGCCAAACCCAGCGCCTCACCACCCTGGTCAACGACCTGCTAATTCTCTCCCGTCTAGAGCAAGACGACGATCGCTCAGCTCCGACACTGATTTACCTGCCTGATTTGGTCAAAGACATTGAAGAAGAGTTTGCCACCCTGGCCCTAGCCAAAGGCATTAACCTGACCACGGTTGCTCCCGATGTCCAACATCTGACCGTGCGCGGCCACGAGTCTGAACTCTATCGACTGCTGCTCAACATTGTCAGCAATGCCCTGGAGTACACCTCCAAGGGCGGCAGCGTGACGATTCGCCTGGCCACCCGTGATAGCCGTCCTCGGCCAGTTCCTGACTATCGCTACGCCCTGATCGAAGTTAAAGACACCGGCATGGGAATTGCCCTCCAAGACCAGGCCAAAATTTTTGATCGGTTCTACCGAGTTAACCCCGATCGCTCACGGCATACGGGTGGTTCTGGGCTGGGGTTGGCGATCGCGCTGGCAATCGCTCAAGCCCACGGTGGCAATATTCAGGTCAAAAGCGACATCGGCCAAGGTAGCTGTTTCACCATTCAGTTGCCTAGAGCAGCTCAGGCCAAACCGTAACCTCGGTTAACTCATCGGGCCACTCTGTAGGGGCAAACGGCGTTTGCCCTGCCCATCGGGGGTTAACCAAACAGGTCACCCTAGCGGCGTCTAAAACGCCAGCCTTTAGAACCAAACCGAGCTGCCGGTAATGCCCTGGAACTCAAAGGTGCCCACAGCCTCGCGGTAGAGGCGACGGGCAGCGCGCAGCATGCTAACTGCCAGCCGCTCACCCAGCAGGTTGCCGCCGGTTTCGATGCCAGTGCCGGGGCGATCGCACCTCTAATTGCTAGCCAGAAACACCAACAGTGCCTGAGAAAACTGCTTGGGCGCATCCTGCTGTATCCAGTGGGATGCGCCTTCAATCGCCTGAAATTGTGCCCCTGGAATTTCGCTAGCCAATTGCTTGCCGTCCTCGGCTTTTTGCCAGGGGTCATCCATGCCCCAGAGCACCAGCGTGGGGGCAGCAATATCGCCGTGGCGATCGACTAAAGCCATGGTCTGGTTAGCATTCAGGGCCGAGGCATTACGCAGCAGGCTCAGCTTGCCCTCTTCGCTAGCCCAGGGCGCAATCATGCCCGCCTGAAATTCAGGTGTGAGGCGGTCAGGGTTCGACAGCCCCGCCGCCAGACTTTCCTCTAGCGCCGTCACCAGATCGCTAATTGGGCGAGGCTTCCAGCGCAGCGGATGGCCAAAGTCGAGCATGTCATCGTCAAAGCGGTCGTAGCAGACCGAGTTGGTGATCACCAGACGATTCACCACGGCGGGGTGCTCAATGGCCAAAATCAATGCCACTGCACCGCCAGTATCGTGGCCCACCATATCTACCCGCTGGAGGTTTAAGGCGGCCAGCTAGGCTGTGATCATTCGCGCCTGGTCTTGAAAGGAGCGGTCAAAGCGATCGCGCCGGTCTGACCAGCCATGGCCCAAAAAGTCGGGAGCTAGCACCCGATAGCCCGCCTGCACCAGAGGCGGAATCACCGCCTGATATAGGTATCCCCAGGTAGGAATGCCGTGCATGAGCAGCACAGTACCCAGCCGAGCCCTGCCCCGGTCAATATAGCGGACCGTCACGGGAATATGGGCGGCGGCACTAGCGGGCAATATCAGCTCTTGCTGGTCAGCCCTAAAGTCTTGCCAGGTCTGCCAACCGGCTTCGTCTAGTTGCATGTTTTGCACCACTGGTAAGAGCTATAGCGATCGCGAAAGCAGGGGAAGCGTGCATTTTTGTTCGCTACTTTGCATCGCCAGTTCGATGATGCGAATAGTGTCTCGCGCCACTTCGGGCTTAACCTCCAGCTCGGCACGTCCAGCGATCGCATCAGCGATGTTTTGATAATAGGCCTGGTAGCTACCCGCTAGCGTCTCCACTCGCCCCTCTACGTGCAGCCCGTCGATCTGCGTGTTGAGCGTGCCCCAGTGCTCCTTCGGCTCTTCACCCCAGCCGGGTTCAGCCGGGGTGAGTCCGCGCTTCAGCGCCTCCTCTTGCGGGTCCATGCCATATTTAACAAAAGAGCCCGCCGAGCCATGCAGAATGAAGTGGGGTTCCGGCCCGCGCACCAGCATGCCCCCTTTGAGAATCACCTTTAGCCCGTCGTAGTGCAGGGTTAGATCAAAATTATCGACGGCCTGGGCAAAATCTCGCTGGGTTCTGAGGTCAGCCGTTACCATCTGCGGCAGTCGAAATGGGAGCTGTTGGGGGTGGCGATTACGATCAGGTCAATCGCTTCGTCTTGCAAGAGGGTGGCGGTGTCTTGCACCACCTCGACTGATGGGTCGCGATCGAGCGAGGGGTCGTGATGGCGCGCTACAACTTTCTTTAGGCTCAGGTGAGGGACTGACTGGATAACCGGCACGTGGAAGGTACGAGCCGCCATGCCATAGTCAATTAGCCCTACGCAGATTTCATTCACCATCTAGCCACCAGAAATATGGGTAACTGGGCCTTGGCTCACAGAGAAGACATCCAATGACCCAATTCAACGGTGGCATGAATGCCAGTAGTTTTGCGTCCGTCCGTTGCAATCGCTGGTAAACCGCGATTTACATTACAAGTGCTTTTGAATATAAGCCGCTGTTGAGTTTGCGTGGGGAAATGCCTCTTTTGGAATTTCTAGATCAAGCGCTCGGCACAGCGGCTCCCAGCCGTCGCTTGCTTGCCATTCCAGTAGCCTGTGTCCTAGGCCAGCGTTTCGAACCCGCTCATTGTGCTGATTGAAAGCTTCTACGCAAGCGGAGCGATGGGCCGTGTCTGGAGTAAACCGATGCTCAAACAATTCGTTTACCATAGAGCGCCACTCGCCTTCCGACGTCCTAATTCTAGGAAAGATCGTTGAGCTTGCACTTTGCCACCATGAGTCAGCATCTCTATAGGAAAGAATTACCAAAGCGTCGGGGTAAAGAGTACTCAACTCAAGCCAAAAAGAACTTGAAGGCCAATCTACTGTGGCAATATACCCATCAAAAATTGCCGACCAGTCAATACGTTCACCCCGAGATGCAGCACGCCAAAGAGGAATATGCTCCGGATGGGAAAACACCTCGGCCATGTGATAGCAAGGCTTACCAAGAAGATGTTCAAGGGCAAATTTGAGTGACTTTGTTCCGGTTCGGCCGAGTCCAGCCCCTACTACTTTCAGCATAGGCAGAAATTTATCTCAAAACAGTTCTTCACAGGCTAACGGTGAAGTTGTGCATGGCAGATAAACTGAAACAAGGATTTAAGCATCATCAAGAAGCACTCGTGCTTTGAATAGCCTTCATTCTCTTATCTTTCACAGTCCGGTAGTACCAACGACGGAACCTTAGTGAAGGTTTATCAGTAGGCACTATTGCGGGAGCGGTCTGACTTTGTTGAATTCCGGGATACTTTTTGTCTATCAGGTTAGGGGCATCTTTAGTTGAGCTAGTCAGTTCTACGATGTAGATTCTGCCAGGGCTCCGCCGAGAGCCAGTTCTGTTCCACAAATAGCCGCATCTAAGGTGGCGATCAGATAGACGTAGGGTTGGCTGCCTGAAACATCTTTGTGCCGCCTCCCAGGAGCTAGTTGGCAGCACAAAGACTGGGTTCTAGAAACCAGCTGCGATCAGGCCATCGAGTTCTTCTTGCAATGTGCGGCGCTCAACCGCATGATTCCACTGGCGAAACCCAAAAGCTATGCAGTTGAGCCTTAATTCACTGACTTAAGGAAGGCATCAATGACGCTTGACCTATTCATACCAAACCATTTCACGCCCCTTTCTCTCATTCTCGCTGTCAAGGCGCAAGGTTTGAGTTGAGAAATTGCTCTTACGTAACTTGCGATCGCAGGAAGTCTGATACTGGCTGGTTACTCTAAATATCGAGGTCTTCCAGCTTCATGCGAGGGCCATAGGTCTCGATGAACTCGCGACGGGGGGCGACGCGATCGCCCATCAAGATCGTAAAGATGCGATCGGCCTCGGCAGCGTCTTCGATCTCCACCCGCTTCATAGTGCGGGTAGTGGGGTCCATAGTGGTTTCCCACAGCTGCTGGGGCATCATTTCTCCTAAACCCTTAAACCGCTGCACCGTATAGTTGGCGTTGGCCGGAAACTCGTTGGTGATCAAGTTTTGCAGCTCGCGCTCGTTGTAGCAGTACCAGTGGTTGCGGCCCCGCTCCACCTTGTAGAGGGGCGGGCAGGCAATATAGATGTAACCCTGATCGACCAAGTCGCGCTGGTAGCGGTAAAAGAACGTCAACAGTAGCGTGCGAATGTGGGCACCATCCACATCGGCGTCGGTCATCAGGCAGATACGGTGGTAGCGCAGCTGCGATGAGTCAAACTCCTCGCCGCGAATGCCCATGCCCAAGGCGGTGATCAGCGCCTGAATTTCAGTGTTTTTGTAGATCTTAGAGTCTTCGGTTTTCTCAATGTTGAGGATTTTGCCCCGCAGCGGCAGAATGGCCTGGAAGCGGCGATTGCGTCCCTGCTTGGCGCTACCGCCCGCAGAATCCCCTTCCACAATAAAGATTTCCGACTCGCTGGGGTCGCGGCTGCTGCAATCGGCCAGCTTGCCCGGCAGGGTAGACGACTCTAGCACCGACTTACGGCGCACCAGTTCCCGCGCTCGACGGGCGGCCTCAGCGGCGTTAAAGGCCTGAATGGCTTTTTCTAGAATGGCGTCGGCCACGTTGGGGTGAAAGTCGAGATACTCGGTTAAGGCTTCGCCCACGAGAGAATCGACAATACCGCGCACCTCAGTGTTGCCCAGCTTGGTCTTGGTCTGACCTTCGAATTCGGGGTCGGGCACCTTCACCGAAATAATTGCTGTCAGCCCCTCGCGGATGTTCTCCCCCGCCAGGTTCGAGTCGGCGTCTTTGCGCTTATTACGCTTGCGACTGAAGTTGTTAAGGGTGCGGGTCAGCACCGCCTTGAGCCCCTCAAGGTGGGTGCCGCCGTCAATGGTGCGAATGTTGTTGGCAAAGCCCAGCAGGTTGTCAGAGTAGGCGTCAATACACCACTGGAGGGCCGCCTCGACCTGTACCCCGTCGCGCTCGGAAGAGATGTGGATGATCTCGTCGTGGATGGGCTGCTTGTCGTTGTTGATGTACTTAACGTACTCAATGATGCCGCCCGCGTAGTGGTAGGTCGAAACCTTGGGCTTGTCTGACTTGATCACATCCAGGCGGTAGTCGGTGAAGATCACCTGAATGCCCGCGTTGAGGTAGGCTAGCTCGCGCAGCCGCCCGCACAGGGTGTCGTAGTCAAACTCAGTGCCGTTGTGAAAAATCTCCGTGTCGGGCAAAAACGTGACCGAGGTACCCTGGCGTTTTTCAGTAATTTTCTCCGCCGACAGCTCGCCGATGGGCACGCCGCGCTCAAATCGCTGCTTGTGCACCTTGCCATCGCGCCACACGGTAACCTCGACCCACTCCGACAGGGCATTGACCACCGAGATGCCTACGCCGTGGAGGCCCCCAGACACCTTGTAGCCGCCACCGCCAAACTTGCCCCCAGCGTGGAGCACGGTCATGACCGTTTCGAGGGCCGACCTGCCGGTACGGGGGTGAATGTCGGTGGGAATGCCGCGCCCGTTGTCGGTGACAGAAACCGAGCCATCGGCGTTGAGGGAAATGTCGATATGATCGCAGTGGCCTGCCAGCGCCTCGTCTACGGAGTTATCAACAACCTCGTACACTAGGTGGTGGAGTCCACGGGGGCCAGTGCTGCCGATGTACATGCCTGGACGTTTGCGAACAGGCTCAAGCCCCTCTAAAACCTGAATCTGATCGGCACCGTAGTCAGTTGTCATACCGTACGCTCCAAAAATGGGCTCTAAGCCACCTGAATGCTCGCTAGACCAAAACACCTAGAAATTATAGCACAAAGCAGCCACAGCGGTCTCTAAGGCAACATCAGCTCAAGAATGAACTAGGGATGCAATCACCAAAATTTTCCCGGCTAGAATCATCGCTCCAGGAAACGGCGGGCTATAGTTCAAGCGTACCATTTCTGTGGGTGATTGGCGGTGCTACGGCCACGGGCAAGTCGTCTCTGGCGATCGCCTTGGCCCAGCGCCTCCAGGGGTGCATTCTCAGCGCCGACTCCCGACAAATATATCGAGAGTTTGATATTGGGACGGCAAAACCTTCGACCTTTGATCGGCAGCAGATTCCCCACTATCTAATAGACATCTGCGACCCCACTGAAACCCTCACCCTGGCTCAGTACCAGCGTCAGGCCCAGGATCTAATTCATACCTTTCACCAGGCAGATGCTGTCCCCATGCTGGTGGGCGGCACCGGGCTCTATATAGATGCGGTGGTGAAAGGTTTACGCATCCCGCCCGTGGCTCCTCAGCCCGCCCTGCGCCAGCAGTTAGAGGTCCTGGGGCAGTTCCACTGCTACGCTCTGCTTAAAAGCCTGGATGCGGCGGCGGCCCAACGCATTCACCCCAACGATCCGGTGCGTACGGTGCGCGCCCTGGAGGTGTTCTACGTGACTGGCCAGCCCATGTCCCTTCTCCAGGGAGAAGCACCTCCGGCGTATCCGGTGCTCTACCTGGCCCTCGACTGTGATGCCCTCGCTTTAGAACGCCGCATTGCTCAACGCACCCAGGCGATGATTGAGGCGGGATTTGTGGATGAGGTTACCCATCTGCTGAAAAAGTATGGTCCGAAGCTGCCCCTGCTGCAAACCCTGGGCTACGCTGAAATGCTGCGCTATGTGCAGGGGGATGTCTCTCTGGCAGTGGCCCAAGCCGACATCGTGCAGCACACTCGCCAGTTCGCTAAACGCCAGCGCACCTGGTTTCGTAACCGCGCAACAGCGCAGTGGTTTGATGCCGATGCCAAAGATCTGGTAGAGCAAGTTTGGGATTGGTTCAAAGAGCGTAGAGATATAGCAAACGTCCATTGAATTAGGACAGGTTCGACTTAGGGACATTGCACTGCAATGCCCCTACCAGAGGATTTCGTCGAAGCCAGCTAACTGCCACCGCTTAACATAAGCATCGGCTTTCCTCAGATCTCTGCTTTGCCGTCGTTCTTTAAAGCTCTTCGTCGGCTAGCTCTTGCTCGTCTACGGTCAGCTCTAGGGCAATTGGAGCCGCCTCTTCCGCCGCCGCTTCGATCAGCACAGGCTCGGCTTCGGTCTCTTCTTGTTTGACTTCCAGGTTGAGGGGAATACGCAGGGGTTCGGGTTGCTCCTGCTCCATTTCCATAACGGGCAACGATTCAACCAGATCATCGAGGGGGCGGGGGATGACCATGACGGCGTGGAGTTCACCGATGCGCTCAGCTTCGTGCATGCCGGCTTCGATCGCGATCGCCACGTTGGGCAGCGACCCTCGAATCAGAATGGTACAGAGACCTTCGCCAATTGTCTCGTGGGACATCAGCTGCACATCGGCAGACTTAGTCATAGCATCAGCGGCCCCTACCATAGCGGGGAAACCGCGTGTCTCTAACAGTCCAATGGCTTGGCTGCCCTGCTTACCACCGCCTTCGCGCCGCAGCTCGTCCCAGCGGGCGCAGATAGGCAGCACCGCTTCCAGGTTGGGTAACGGGCGCGGAATTAGTGTTGACGAGACAAACTGACCAAAATCTTCGGCAGTTTTAACCCCAGCTTCCACCGCCATCCGCACGTCGGAAATGCCCCCCCGCACGATCGCAGTGCAGTGCCCTCCACCGGTCTTTTCGTAGCCCACCAGCAGCACATCGGCGGCTTTCAGCATGGCGTCGGCCGTACCAACCACCGCCGGAAAGCTCTCCGTCGACACCATACCCAAGGCCGCGCCGCGATACTTGTCACGCTGCTGAGCTTCTTTTTGACCTGGCGCAGGGGTAGCCAGGGTCAACCGCTTGGGCGCACCGGACTTGAGGTCAAGGGGCGAGGCTAGTTTGCCGTCGGGTTGCATAGGGTGCCTCTACACTGGGGTGTCTGCCTCTCCATTCTAGGGCCTGTCCTCTGAGCTAGCGCCATTGAGCAACTGACGCTGGGGAAATAGCGTTGCCAGTAGGCGATTTACCTGGGTTTTGCCATAGACGGAGGATCCATTTTGCCCAGCAATGTTGTGTCCAACACCATTTTGAGTATTGCCGTTCTGGGCAATACCGTTGGGGATGCTGCCATTCTGAGCGGCTCCAACAGCGGCCTTACCCGATTCGTTGACGGGATTTCCCGTAGCCCCTAGGGTGCTGGTAGTCCCATAGATGTAGTTACTGGTACTAGGAGTAAACCCATTAGATGAAGACTCCTGGGCAGAAGATGTCTGCGTTGGATCACCCAGCAAAGACCCCGGTGCGATCGCCTGGGATGCCCCCAACTTGGGGTTAATAATGGTGCTATTGGCTCCAATGCAGGTGTGCTGACCAATGGAGCCGTGGCCCACCACCAGCACACCGCTACCCAAGCTCGCCCCTAGCTCAATCACCAGGTCGCCGTGGCGGGCCTGCACCACCACATCGGCTCCTAAACAGACACCCGCAGAGATAACTAGACGGCAACCGGGAGCCGCCCCCAGCAGTACCCCAGGTGCGATCGCCACTCCAGGCGCTAAATCCACATCTCCCTGGATGTAGCCATTGGTAGGCTGACTGATCGCCTGGGCGGGTACTGCCACGGTCAAAGGTTGGGTGATAGGTCTCTAGGGTCGCTGAATAGTGGCTTCATGCACTCGTTTTTTCACCTTTGGATCGATGCCCACCAGTCGCACATAATGACCAGGGTGATTTCGTAATTGAGACTCTAAGGCGTTGAGTAGATCCGAGGCCCGGCTTCCCTCCAGCATGCCTGCGTTTTGCCAAGCGCCGCTGCGGTAGCGGCGCACATCGGCATGCTCAAGGCTAAGGCGATAGCCCTGGTTAAAGAGCTGCTGCACCTGCTGCACGACTTCCTGGGGCAAGCCTCCCATGGGGGCTGCACCATTACTGGTCGGGGCGCTGGAGGACGAATAGGGCGCTGGGACAGCTGGTACCGACTTCGAGCCGGGGCGCTGCACCGTGACTGCGGCCACGCGCCGCTTAGCTCTGGGGTCAATGCCAAAGACCCGCACGTACTCATTGGGGTGCTCGGCTATACAGGCATTGATCGCGCCTAGGACATCGCCCTCACGGTTGCTGGTGATGGTTTTACAAGACTGCCAAACATTGCTTTTGTAGTGGCGAGCATCGGCGTGCTCAGCCCCTACATGGTACCCCTGGCTGAGCCACTGGCGGACCTGCTGAGCTACGTCACCGCTGGCCTGAGACGAACCGCCGCTAGGGCTAGGGGCCGAGGCATAGGAGTGGCTGGGGGAACCGCCCGATCGCGAACTCACCGCCGCAGATTTGCCGTCGGGGCGCTGAATGGTGATGGGAGCAACGCGGCACTTCGCCTTGGGGTCGATGCCAAACAGGCGCACATATTCGCCCGAGTGCTCAGCCAGGCAGCGCTCGAGGGCACCAAAGACCTCACCCTCACGAGACGACTGAATGGGGGAGCAGGTTTGCCACACGTTGCTGCTGTAGCGGCGAGAGTCGGCATGCTCGGTGCCAATCCGGTAGCCCTGGCTCAGGTACTGACGTACCTGCTGCACCACCTCTGGCGACAGGGGGCCGCTGGCCACAGCCGGGGCCGGACGATGGCCACCATTGTTAGAAGGGGTGGAATAACTGTTAGAAGGGGTGGAATAACTAGAATGAGAAGACATTGAGCCGCTGTTGACAACAGCCTTGCCGTCGGCTCGCTGAATAGTGATGGGGGCGACCCGCTGCTTAGCCCTCGGGTCGATACCGAACATGCGCACGTACTCACCCGAGTGCTGAGACAGGCAGTTTTCGATGGCGACCAGCACCTCAGGTTCGCGCTGGGACTGAACTGGGCTGCAGGTCTGCCACACGCCACTGCGATAGCGGCGAGAGTCGGCGTGCTCGGTGCCAATGGTGAAGCCCTGGGCCAGGTACTGACGGACCCGTTGGACAACGTCGGGGGGTAGCAGTTGAGAAGTCATAGTGCCTAATCCATCGCGTTCGTTTGAGTGTGCTGTGGTATCGAAAGACGCTGCCCTAGCTGACCCACCTATGGGGGGCGCATGGCCGGGCGTTCCTGCAAGTTCCCTGATCAGGGCAATATCGGTGGGGCCAACGTCGCGGAGGGCATCGGCCTGATGCTGTTGAGTAATCACTGACCCAGAGGGAATCAGCTTGCCGGGCGGCACGTCCACGTCTTGTACTAGGGCGTGCATCATCACGACACACCCGGCTCCGAGTCGAGCGTTAAATAGGGTTGAGCGAAAGCCAATAAAGCAGTCAGCACCAACATAGACTGGGCTTTGCACCAGCACTTTATGGGTGAGGATGGCGCGATCGCCCACCCAGACTGCATAGGAGCTGCGATCGTCTCCCAGCACCTGCCCTTGGGCGCGACCATATATCGTAGCTCCCTCCTGCAGAGTGCTAGCAGCCCCGAGTCGCACGGTCGCACCAGGGTCGGCTTGAACCGCCGATCCAGCAGCCAAAATTGCCCCAGGTTCAACGAGAACCTGGCCCTGCACCTGGGCCAACCCATGCACCCGAGCCGTCGGCCCAGATGACTGCTGCGAACCCCATGCCTGAGTCGGAGATGCCGCTGGTGTGCGGATCGCCATTGCCGTACATCCTCCCAAAAAACCCCAACTAACTAGCTACTTAACCACATAGATAAGCTAATTATGGGGAGAGTGTAGTCTTTGCCTGTGCTAGCTGAACTGGAGCGCCCAGTGTAAAAAAAACCAGCTAGCTAAAATCATCCCGTTTGTTGTAGAGATTGCCGCTGTCGAGACTTACGGTATCGACGATAGCAACCACTGCCGCATCCACAGGACGATTCTCGTAGCCGTGCTGCTGGCGAGCCCCGCTGCCCTGGGTAATCAACACCCATTCGCCGGGGCCAGCCCCTACCACATCAACGGCTACTGTATAGTCAGGCAGCAAGTCGCCAGTTTCGCTAATGAGCTGCACCAATAAAAACTTAGTGCCGCTCAAGCTAGGATCCTTGCAGGTGCTAACTACCGTGCCACGAACCTTAGCCAAGAGCATAGTGACTTATCTGCCGTAGGGGCGGATGCCGCTGACGCTTTCTCTAAACTGCTCTACCGCTTCGGTGTAGCGAATGGGCAGCACAAACTCTAGGTTTTCGTGGGGACGAGCGATGATGTGGGTAGACAGCACCTGGCCGCCATTGACCCGCTTCACATTTTCAACACCAGCTGCCACCGAGGCCTGAACCTCAGACACGTCGCCCCGTACAATCACGGTGACGCGGCCGCTGCCGATTTTCTCATAGCCCACCAGGGTAACCCGGGCCGCTTTTACCATCGCGTCGGCAGCCTCCACCACAGCGGGGAAGCCCAACGTCTCGACCATACCAACTGCAATTGCCATGCTTTTATATGCCTTTTTTCCAGAGAATACAGGAGCTCAAACGAATGCTGAATTAGCCTCACCCTAAGCCAGGCCCACCAGCCCATCAGACCCTTAAACCTTAGACCGAATAGGTCTCAAAAAACCGCACGTTTAAGACTTAGCTGCGAAACTGCTCTACCGCCTCGGTGTAGCGAATGGGCAGAACAAATTCCAGGTTTTCGTGGGGACGAGCAATGATGTGGGTCGATAGAACTTCGCCGCCATTGACTCGCTTCACATTTTCAACACCAGCTGCCACCGAGGCCTGCACCTCAGACACGTCGCCCCGAACAATCACGGTGACACGGCCGCTACCGATTTTTTCGTAGCCCACCAGGGTAACCCGGGCCGCCTTTACCATCGCGTCAGCGGCTTCTACCACAGCCGGAAAACCCAGCGTCTCAATCATTCCCACAGCAATCGGCATAGTCGAAATCTCCTTATAAACTTAGACAACCCTGGGTTTACCTAACGCACTTTGTCTGCTGTTGAGGCGCAAAAAAACATCCCAAAAGATGACAAATCGGAAATCACCGTTGGGGAAGCAAAAACTTCAGATTGCCCAAAAATTCTTGATGACAGATTAAGCATAGGTGTCCGTAGTCACTTTTGCAATATAAGTCCCAATGATTGTTGCTAATGTTGAATATTATTAAAGCTGATGACGCAAAGGTTTTTTCTCGTAATCAATCCACAGGTTAGCAGCAGTGCTTGCTCACCTACGGCTTAGGCTTAAGACTCGGCTGAATCGCTGGCCGGTGGAAAGCGTAGGTCGTTTTAGTGCCCGTCTAGGCTGGGGCCAAACCACCTAAAATCCCTAAGTCCATTAATTCTCAGTACAAATACTCTAAGTTGGGTTGTGATTTCTAAGTTGATCGCATCCAAGTCTTTGAAGTCTTACTAGGTTAACCCTCTAAACTCGCGGCTCTTCGGCCGACCCTATCAGGTAATCAGGTAGAATAGCAAAACGCTTTGAAACAGAGGCAAAGGGGCCTAAAACTTTGCCCTGCCAGCTTGGGGAGGGCCGTGCTCAACCCGGTGGATTCTCTGGGGGGTAGGGGCTGATGGGTTGACTATCGGCTTTAGGTCTGACACCGCAGGCGGCGATTTGATTTAGCTCAGCTGTCAGCAAGCTGCTGCGGTCATAGGCAACTAGCTGGCGGCACGTGAGGTGCGATCGCCTCGCCAACTCGTTGAGCCAAGGCCGCTGAATTTAGGCAGTCGTGGCTTTTATCTGCTGAACCATCGCCTTTGGAGATAAGCATTTAAGGTGTTGTCAGAGAACGTTGGGATGACCCATTTTTTTGTCGAAACCAGCTGGCTGCTGCCAATGTATGGCCTCATTGGGGCCCTGCTGTCGCTGCCTTGGTCTACAGGGTTGATTCGCCGCACCGGCCCTCGACCATCGGCCTACCTCAACATTGTGATGACCCTGGTGTCCTTTGTGCACGGGCTCATGGCCTTTCGCGGCATCTGGAATCAGGGCCCTCAGGAACTGCTGTTTTCCTGGTTTGACTTTGCCGATTTGCACCTCACCCTGGCCCTCGACATTTCGGTGCTCAACCTGGGTGCTCTAGAGCTGATTACAGGGCTCAGTCTGCTGGCTCAGGTCTTTGCCCTGGGCTACTTAGAAAAAGACTGGGCCCTAGCTCGCTTTTATTCCCTGATGGGGGTCTTTGAATCGGCCATGAGCGGGCTGGTGTTAAGCGGGTCGCTGTTTGTCTCCTACTCGCTGCTGGAAATGCTGACCCTGTCGACCTACCTGCTGGTGGGTTTTTGGTATGCCCAGCCCCTGGTGGTGACCGCCGCTCGCGACGCCTTCTTAACCAAGCGCATTGGTGACGTGCTGCTGCTGATGGGAATGGTTTCCCTGGGTTGTTTAGCGGGCAGCCTCGACTTCAACGATCTGTACGAGTGGGTCAAGGTAGAGAATCTATCCCCTGCTATGGCCACTCTTCTAGGGTTGGCGCTGATCGCTGGGCCGATTGGTAAATGCGCGCAGTTTCCGCTCCACCTGTGGCTCGATGAAGCTATGGAAGGGCCAAACCCCGCCTCGATTTTGCGAAATTCGGTGGTGGTGACCTGCGGGGCCTACATCCTGATTCGCCTACAGCCAATTGTCGTGCTGTCGCCAGTAGCCCTAGGCACGCTGGTGGCGCTAGGTACAGTGACGGCCTTGGGTGGGTCTCTGGTTGCCCTGGCTCAAGTCGATCTAAAGCGCACCTTTTCTTACTCCACCAGTGCCTACCTAGGTCTGGTATTTATTGCCGTTGGTACGGCCTGGCCGGGGGTGGCGCTGATTCTGCTGCTGACCCACGCTGTAGCCAAGGCCCTGCTCTTTATGGCGGTGGGGTCAATTATTATGACCACCAACTGCCAAAATATGACCGAGCTGGGCGGTCTGGGGCGGAAAATGCCAGCAACTAGCCTGGCGTTTGTAACTGGCGCTCTAGGGATGGTTGGCGTGGTACCCCTGGGCTGCTTCTGGGGGTTGCGGATGGGTGCCGACTTTCTCAGCCGCGACTATCCGCTGCTGACGCTGGTCTTTCTGCTGGTCAACGGGCTCACGGCATTGAATCTGACGCGGGTGTTTCGTCTAGTGTTTTTGGGGACACCTCAGCCTAAAACCCGTCGCGCTCCCGAGGTGCCGTGGCAGATGGCGGTACCGATGGTTACCCTGTCGGTGATTACGCTGGTGCTGCCGCTGATTATGGGCAGGCTGCTGGTGCTGCCCCCTTGGCAATATATCAACTGGCCGATCGCAGGGCTGACGCTGGCGTCGGGCTGGGCAGGAGTTGCAGTGGGGGCGACGGTGCCGTTGTCGAAATCGCTGGCGCGATCGCTCAACCGCCCCCTGCGCATTGCCCAAGACCTGCTGGCCTACGACTTCTACACCGAACGCCTCTACGACAAAACCGTAGTAGCGGCAGTGTCTACCCTAGCCCGGTTTAGCAGCTGGTTTGACCAATACGTGGTGGATGGCCTGGTAAACGGGGTAGGTCTGGCCTCGCTGTTTGGCGGTGAGGGGCTTAAATATAGTGCCTCGGGCCAGTCGCAGCTCTACCTGTTAACCATCTTTGCCGGGGTGGGGCTGATTGGAATTTTCATGACCTGGACGCTTTGGTAACGGTTGGCAATGCTGAGTGCACTGATTTTAATTCCGCTGGTGGCGGCCCTGGTGTTGATCCTGTGGCCCGGCAAGCTAGAGGCGCAAACGGCTAAAGTCGTGAGCAGCATTGGGTTGGTCCTGACCCTAGCGCTGCTTGGTTTTTTGGCCACTCGCTTTGAGCTAGCGACACCGGGGTTGCAGTTTGAAGAACTGCTGCCCTGGGTCGAGCCCCTGGGGCTGAGCTATCGCCTCGGCCTCGACGGGCTGTCGCTGCCGCTGCTGGCGGTGAATAGCCTGCTGAGCCTGGTGGCGATCTACATCAGCGAACCCACCCTGCACCGCACTCGGCTCTACTACGTGCTGCTGCTGGTAATCAACAGCGCCGTGGCCGGAGCGTTTTTGGCGGCTAACCTGCTGCTGTTTTTTATCTTTTACGAGTTAGAGCTAATTCCGCTGTATCTGCTGATTGCCATCTGGGGCGGCTCGCGGCGGGGCTACGCTGCCACTAAATTTTTGATCTACACCGCCCTGTCGGGAGTGCTGATCTTGGGAGCCTTTTTGGGCCTGGTGTGGCTGTCGGGTAACACCAGCTTTGACTACGACAGTAGTCTGGCCACGGCCCTACCTCTGGCTCAGCAAATTTCTCTGCTGGTGGCGCTGCTGATCGGATTTGGCATCAAGGTGCCGCTGTTTCCGTTTCACACCTGGCTGCCCGATGCCCACGTCGAGGCGTCAACGCCGGTGTCGGTGCTGCTGGCTGGAGTGCTGCTGAAGCTGGGCACCTACGGCGTAGTGCGTTTTGGTCTGGGCCTGTTGCCCGACGCCTGGATGGCGTTAGCTCCTTGGATGGCAACCTGGGCTGTGATCAGTGTGCTCTACGGGTCACTAGCGGCGATCGCCCAGACAGACATGAAAAAAATGGTGGCCTACAGCTCCATTGGCCACATGGGCTATGTGCTGCTGGCGGCAGCGGCCTCCACCCCAGTGAGCATTGTGGCAACTGTGTTTCAGATGATTAGCCACGGGCTGATTTCGGCGCTGCTGTTTTTGCTGGTCGGGGTGGTGTATAAAGCCACAGGTACCCGCGACATGACGGTGCTGCGCGGCTTGCTCAACCCCGAGCGGGGACTGCCCTTTGTGGGGTCGATGATGATCCTGGGGGTGATGGCCAGCGCTGGCATTCCCGGTATGGTGGGGTTTATTTCTGAGTTTCTGGTGTTTCGAGGCAGCTTTTTGATCTTCCCGGTGCAGACGCTGCTTTGCATGGTGGGCTCGGGCCTGACGGCGGTGTACTTTTTGCTGCTGGTGAACCGGGTTTTCTTTGGCCGACTGGCGATCGCTCCCCCCACTGTTGCGCCTCAGCTCGATATTGAGCTGCCATCGGTGTCTTGGCGCGATCGTGCCCCCGCCCTGGGTCTGGCTGTGCTGATTATCGCCTTTGGGCTTCAGCCCAACTGGTTAGCCCGCTGGAGCGAGCACACCACCCTGGTACTGCACCAGCCCTACCAAGGGTTTGTGCAGGCTAGAACTCGGTTCGCTCCCACGGCCCTGCCCGCCGTAGCCGACACCCGGTTGGTTGGCCCGACCCTTGCCCGGCCAATTCCCGCTTCTCCTGTCTTTGCCGACCCCAGTGCTGAGATCTCCCTGCCATGACCAAAACCCTACCCCTGGCCAAATCCAACCTCCACCCCCTAGAGCCCTTTATTCAAAAGCTACTGGGGGCTGAGGCGTTGCTGCCCGACTCCGAGAGCAACGTGATCGAAGTGGTGGGCATTCTCAAGAGCTATGGGGTGGTGCTCGATGCCTACTCCAAGAATTTGATTTACATCGCCGATCATCAGTTTTTGGTGCTGTTTCCGTTCTTCAAGTATTTCAACGGCAAGGTAACTCTGCCCCAGCTGCTGCGCCACTGGTGGCACGATCGCATCAACTTTGAGTACGCCGAATACTGCATGAAAACCATGCTCTGGCACGGCGGCGGCAAGCTCGATGAATACCTCGACAGCGACGACTTTTTGCAGCACTGTCAGGCTGCCGTTGCCGCCAAGATCAAAGCCAACCCACCCATTCGGGCTCTGAACGGTCTATTCCCCGACTTTCTGCCTGAGCAAGTACGTCAGCTGGCATACTACAGCGCCCTGGGCCAGTTCTGGCGGGTGATGAGCGACCTATTTATCGACCTATCCGACACCTACGATGCGGGCAAGGTGCAGACTATTCCCCAAGTGGTGGCCTTTGTCAAAGCGGGGTTGGTGGCGGCGGCAGCGAACCCCATTACCTATGCCGTCGAGATCAACGGAACCAGCTATGAACTGCTGCCCAAGTCTGCTGGGCTGACATTTTTGATGGATGTGGCAGTTCCCTACGTGGAGGCGGTGTTCTTTCGCGGCACGCCGTTTTTGGGAACAGTTTCCTACAATGCTCAAGCTAACCAAATCTCCGCCGACCAGGGTCGCTTTGAGTATGGTGCTCTCTATGCTGACCCCCTACCCATTGGCGGGGCGGGCATTCCCCCCACCCTACTAATGCAGGATATGCGCCACTATTTGCCCGACTATCTGACGGCGTTCTACCAATCTAGTGGTCGTGGCCTCGACGATGTGCGCGTCAAGATTTGCCAGAGCTTCCAAAAGTCAATGTTTTGCGTCACCAGCGCCTCGCTGCAAGGGCTGCTGCCCCACCCCACCGATACCCAAGACCCCCGCGAGCGAGCTGCTAACCACACCTTCCTAGCCGGATGGATGGATCGTTTAGCCACCTCCCGGCTTGATGTTGTGCAGCTGTAAAAAATGCTAATCAAGTCTGTAGTAATAGCCACAACCTGCAATCTGAGTCACTAGCTTAGTAGCGTTGGCTTAAGCAGTTTAAACACTTGAGTCGTCCTTATGCGGCTCCTGGTTGCGATCGCGCTCAGCCAATTGCAGCAACATTTCTTCGTGCATCTGACGAGTGATAGGGTAAAAGCGGGTCAACAGCATTGACATCGCTAGCAGCACCATAGGGACTGGGCCAATAAAAATGCGAATTGCCAGCAGAGCCGAGTCAGACTGCTGAGCCGCCTCGCTAACAAACCCTGAAAATTGAAGGGCCAAGCTTACCAAAAACAGCCCTAGGGCCAGACCCACCTTTTGCAGCAGCGTCATAAAGGCGTAGAAAATGCCCTCTCGCCGCTGGCCGGTTTTGATCTCATCTAGCTCAATCACATCGGGCAGCATAGCCCAGGGTACTACATAGGCGGTAGCTACCCCAAAGCTAATCACAATGCACAGCAGATAGAGTGCTGCCACCTGCCCCGGCTGCACAAAGAACAGCGCAATCTGGGCAATAATCCAGGTGCCAATGCCGATGTAAAACACCTCCTGCTTGCCTAGGCGACGACTGAGGTAGTTGACCACCACCATCATCAAAATGGCGGTGCCCTGCACCAGCAGTGCCACTAAAAAGTAAGAGTCAAGCCCCATCCAAAAGGTGGCGTAAAAAGGAATGATGCTGGCGGTCATCTGTAGGGCCAGCCAGGCAAACAGGTAGATGCCAACCACAAACACAAAGGCCCGATTGGAAAAGACCACCTTGATCTGCTGGAAAAAGGGCAGCGCCGCTTCTTCAGTGTCGGCGGGCTGGAGGGCGTTGCGCTGCACTGCATAGGGATAGGTGCCCCAAACGCACCACAGCAGCGGCAGCACCGACAGCACCGCGCAGATTCCCCCCAGCATTAAGTACTGCTGGCGTTGATCCGTGATTATCTGAGTAATAACTAGGCCGAGGCCGAGAGCGGCGATCGCCCCAAACAGCGACGAGCCCAGCCGAAAAGCCGTCAGTTCAGTACGTTCGTCGTAGTCCTTAGTCAGCTCGGCGGTGAGAGTGGTGTAGGGCAGGTTCACTACTGTATAGAACACCTGAAACAGCAGCGACATCACCACGTAGTACCAAAACCGAGCGGTGTCGCTCTCCCACCCCGGCACCACCCAGGTGAGAAAGAAGGTTACCCCAAACGGAATTGCCCCCAGCACGATCCAAGGGTAGCGGCGGCCCCAACGGGTGCGAGTTTTATCGCTCAGGTAGCCGATAAACGGGTCGTTGACCGCATCCCAAATGCGCCCGATCGCCAGCACTGACCCCGCCGCCACCGGGCTGAGGCCCGCCGCCGTCGTCAAAAAGATCAAAAACGAAAACGACAGCAGGTTGGCGGTCATCCCTGGCCCAATGTCTCCAGCCCCAAACGCCAGCTTGCCCCACAGGGAAAACTTAGCGGGGGCAGCGGCGGGAGAAGGCAGTTTAAAAGCCATAGATTACCTGCTTAGTGAATCCACACTCGATCGATGACAAGGCAACAGCTTGGGGCAACCATTCAAAAGGCGTCCTCAGTGTATTATTTCCCCATTGCACAATGCTTTACACCGAGTCCAGCTTAGGAACTGTAGCGCTTCCCTAGGCAAAACTCTACACTTGGGCTTAATTGAAGCTTAAATCGGGCTGAGCACAGCGGCCTGCTGGGGGCCGCTTCAAAGGAGGATGGACATGGCTGATTTTTACGTAAGCTGGGACGACTACCACCGGGATATTGAAAAGCTGGCAATTCAAATATACGAGTCGGGCTGGGAATTCAATCAAATTGTCTGCCTGGCTAAAGGGGGGCTGCGCATCGGCGACACCCTCTGTCGACTGTTCGATGTGCCCCTGGCAATTCTGTCCACCGCTTCCTACGGTGGGGCCGATGGTCGTACCCGAGGGTCGATTACCTTCTCCCGCGATCTGAGCATGACCACCCCCAGCCTGGGTAGCCAGGTGCTGATCGTTGATGACCTAGTCGATTCGGGCTACAGCCTCAAGAAATCTATGGCCTGGCTGCACCACAAATATGGTTTTTACATTGAAGATGTGCGGACAGCGGTGCTCTGGTACAAAGCCGAATCGATCATCGAGCCGGACTATCACGTGGTCTACTTGCCCGACAACCCCTGGATTCATCAGCCCTTTGAGCGCTACGAAACCATGAACCCAGCCGAGCTAGCGGCTAGTTATCAGCCTCAGCCGGAATCGGTGGCTTAGCTAGCTCTACGGGTGCAGCCGAGGCTTCGGGCGGACCGTAGAGGCGTTGGTAGCCCCAGTAGCCCCCTAGCAAGGTCACCAGAGTCAGGGAAATAATGCCCCCGGTGCGGCACAGCCCCTGAATAGCTTTAGAGGCTCGCAGGGCGCTGAGGTAGTCTCCCTGCTGGTAGGCTTGGCGCAGGTTCATCGCGTAGGCCAGGGCCGGAATGCCCAGGGGCGGAAAAATTACGAAGGCGGTCAGCAGCACCCGACGCCACCGGGCTGGAGGGCAGGGCTGCCCCTGAAACACCTTGTAATGGCCTCGCCACTCGACCATCGACTGGTCTTGCACCTGGCCCGTGAGGTCGAAGCTGTAAATGTCGTCTATTTGCCAGCTGACGAGCAGGGCGCGAATTTGATTGGGTAGGGTGAAATAGTTGAGGCCAACCCCTACCGGGCGATGTACTTGAATGTGGAGATGCCCGTCTTGATGCTCGACCTCGACAACAATCTGCCTGAGCCCCAGCTCAGCCTGTAGGCGTTGGGAGAGGGCGCGATCGCGGTGAACCTGCTGCAAGTGATGCAGCTTCAGCCGTGCCTGATCGAGGTTGAGATCGTTGCAGAGAGCCAGTTCCCAATCGTGGGCAGCGGCGGCGGTTTGACCCAGCCGCTCATGAACGTGGCCCCGGTGCAGGTAGACCTCAGCCAGATTGGGGTTGGCGTCCAGGGCAGCGTCAAAGTCAGCCAAGGCGGCGGTGTAGTCCTGCTGCCGAAAATACAGCAGCCCCCGGTTGTAGTGAATTAGAGCATGGCCGGGCTGGTGCTGAAGCGCCTGCTGCCAGTCGGCCAGGGCCAGGTCATCTCGCCCCTGCTGACAGTGGAGCAGACCGCGATTGCCATAGGCGCGCACGCTGGTGGAGTCAAGGGCGATCGCCGCCGAAAAATGCTCCAGCGCCGCCGTTGTATCCCCCATTTGCCAGTGGGCCTTACCCAGTTCGATGTGGATGTCGGCTGGACAGGGCGAGTGGTCTAGGGCCTGGGGCAAAACCGTCAGCGCCACCTCAACATTGCCCTTTCGCATCTGAGTCAAGGCCTGCCGATGACGATAGCGAGCCTGCTGACGACGTAACCAGGGGGTGAGGTAGAGTCCCATAGACCTTGGAGAATAATGTGGATGAGAAGCAACCACCCCCATGATTTCCCCGGAAATTGGGCCGTGTCAGTGAAGCATTACGAGAACGTAACGGAGCATTAGGGCTTGGTAGTCGCTGTGATACAGAATCGCTAACTCATTGCCGCGATCGCCACCCCCGGTAGAAGGATTTGTATAAAAGTTATCTATAGAGGTTCGCTACCTTCGCTCTGGGCCACCTTGAGGGCCACCGAGGCTACGGTCAGGGTGAGCCGCGCTTGCTCCAGGCTAGATAGCGAGTCCCAGTCAGTCGCCGGAATCGCCCGCAAATTAAGCTCTAAAATTTCGCCCCGGCCATCACGTAGAGAGTAGGCCAAGGGGCGAGCCAGTACCGCCAAATCGTCAGCGTTCCAGCCGGGCAGAATGTCATCCACGCACTGTACCAGCTGCTCGATCAGGGGTTGACCACTGCGAGCCAGGGCAGTGGCAGAGCTCGCCAGACGGTGCAGCAGCTCGCTGGGTACACGACTCTGAAACTGCCGCAGTTGCTCAAGCACCGGATTCACGGTCGGCTGAGACTCGGGGTCGCCCATCTGGGTTGCCATCTGGGCAGATAGAACTTGCCATCCCGCTGCGATCGCAGCATTCGTCTCCCCGCCGTCGAGGACCTCAAACTCTGTCTCTAGGCTAGCCAGGTAGGCTTCGGCCTCGGGGGCCAACGGTTGCCAGGGATACCCGGTTTCGGGGTTGAGAATACTGGCAAGCAAATCGTGTTCAGTGGCCATGGCGGACTCAGCGGCGGAGTTAGAAGACAGGGAAGACTGATTCATAGCGTTATCTACAGATGCACAAGAGGGTAACAAAACCTGATGACTGTGGATACATTGCGCTACTGGGAGATTCCGTACGGAGTGAACAATTTCCCTAGCAGGGCGGGGACGATTTTGGGCTACCCTCAAGGGTAAATTCCATTAATTCGCCTTCGGGACTGCCAAACCGAATAGCCGTACCCAGGGCGAGGGGCACCTCGGCCCGGTGGACGTGGTGCCAGCTGTGGTTATCAAAGTAGTACGACCCATAGCGGGAGCGATCGCGTAAGTAATAGTAGGTCTCCTGCGCGCCGTTCTCAAACTGGGTGCGGCAGAAAATTTCGGCGTGCTGCCCCGAGACCCAGGGTTCTAAAATCACTAAGTCGTTGTCGGGCAGTCGCCCCACCCGCAGATAGCCGTCGTAGAGCCGCCACAGGCGACTCGGGGTGGCCAGACAGCGCAGCACTACCGATTGGGTCATGCGCAGGTCTTGTCCGGGTAGCTGGGTTACAGCTAAGGCTGCCTCGCGCAGCAAATGCCCTTCAAACTGGGGATGCTGGTACAGCACCGGCAGCGTCCAGGCCGGGTGGTTAAAGCGGTAGGCCGTCAACAGGTGTTGTCGAGCCAAGGCCACTGCCTGATCGACAGGCTGCCGCTCGGCTAGCCCCCGAGCCAGCACCTGAATGAAACTCAGCGCCTCCTCGTCGGCAATGGAGTCGCGCATGGCCAGCACCGCCGGCACCCCGTGGTGCAGCAGCACCTCCGCCAGACTGCTGCGGGGGATGACCTGCTGCTGTTGCAGGTCGGGCTGAGCCCCCCAGCAGGTGTTGAACACCGCCAGACGAATGCCGTTGTGGGCCAGCCCCTGGGCCAGCTCGGTGCCGCTGAGGCTGCCCCCCTGGCGCAGAAATAGCATGCCGCCGTCGGGAGCGGGCACCCCATGACCGGCATAGAAGAATACGTTAAAGTAGCCAGTTTCTAAGGCCTTAAGCAGGGTTTTGGCATCGGGTTCTAGCAGGGTTTGCACCTGGCAAACCACTGGGCTCGCCCCCCGGTAGCTCAGGCGAGAGGCGCTCAGCTCCAGTAGCTGCTTCAGAGCCTCAGCTTCCTGGGGCAGCTGCAAGACCTGCTCAGTGTCTCCAGCGCTGGTGCCGGGGTCATCTTGACCCAGCACCAGCAGAATTCGCAGTGAGATGTCGGGCTCTGCCGCAGGCAGCGGTTCGACGGTGCTAGCGGTGCGGCTAAATAACACCTGAGGCCCCAGCGAAAGGGCAGGGCAGCCAGGCTGGGGCTGCATAATTTCCCAAGGCAGGCTGATCAGTTCGGGAGGGCGCACCTCTAGCCGCAGTTTGAGCGGGCGATTTTGGCCGATCGCTATGCCCAGGCTGCGCTCTAGGGTCTGGCGAATGGGGCCGTCAAACAACCATTCCCACAGGCTGACCCCCAGCCCCTGCATCAACCGGCCGGTGTAGCCCCCGGCTTCCGCCGTCGGGGCCACCCGATCGAGCAGATCGTCGAGGTGAAACTGAGGCACATAGGCCGAGGGCACGTGGGGCACCTGGGGCAGCCCTCGCAGCGAAAAAAACTGCTGCCAGCTCTCCCAGATTTGGGCCATTTGGCCATCCCAGAGGCGATCGTGATGGGCATAGCCCCCCGGGAACGGACTCTCTAGTACCCAAATGGCGTAGTGGGTAGAGTCGGCCTGGGTGAGGCGATCGATGGCAAGGCACAGGGTAAGGTCATCGGACGACGGCATAGGCAGGCCTAGGGCATAGGGCCAAGGGGTAAGTGAGGGGCGGCAGCTAGGGCGTGCAGCGACCCGCTTGGGCCGGGGTGACTAGCTTTAGCAATGCGCCTGCCCCGTAGATCTGGCGAGTCTGCACCCAACCCTCTTCTCCCGGAGCTAATAGGCGTTGACCCAGATTAGGGGCGGTAGGCAGGGCAGAAGGGGGTTGATTGGTTTCCTGAGGTTGTTGGTCAAGGGACTCGCCCGAGGGAATTGAGCAGACCCGCAACCGCACCCATTCGACATTGTCTGCCGTGGTCTGGCGACTGACAACCCTGAGTACGCTGCCTGTAGCTACGGCTCGAGTCTCGCCTGCCGCCGTACTCAAGGCAGGCTGTTGACCTAGCTGTAGCAGTTCACTATTACCGGTTGCACTTAAAGGCGGGGCAGACTGCCAAAACGAGCCAACAGCGATCTCAACAATGGCGGCCAAGGCGGCCTCTGGCAGCGGTCGCCCCGCCAAAGCAGGTACCAACCCTGACAAGGCCATTGGCCGGAAAGCGACAGGCTCAGAGGAACTGCGGTTCAAGGCTAAGCCCACGCCTGCTAGGGCGGCGAGCACCACACCAACACCTCCCAAAAAGGGCACCCAAGGAAAGCCCGAACGTCTAGGAGCCGGGGTTGGATCGACTGGTGAGGCTGGGGCCACTAGGCGAGTTGACGGCGTTACGGCTGCATCGCCGGCCAGGGGAGAACCCTCGAGAATGCTGGGGATAATTTTATCTGCCTGCCGTAAGGAGCCCGCAGGCAGGGTCGGCAGCGGGCCTATCTGAGGCATAAACCGCATCAGCCCAACGGTGACGTTGTCGTGGCCATTGAGCCGATTCGCATGCTGAATTAGGGCGGCTACAACCGGACTAAGAGGGCCAGAGGCCGTAATTAGGGGCGTTACCAGGTGGGGAGCGAGGATTTCGACGCGATCGTAGTCGCTAAGACCGTCAGAGCAGAGCAGCAGCACCATCGGGTCATCGAGCAGCAGATGCTGGACGGAGGGGTAAAGCATCCCCGAGTCGCTAATGCCCAACGCCTGAATGAGTGCCCCGCCGCTGGGCAGCTGGACGGCCTCCGAGTAGAGGGCGTAGCCCATTTGGGCCTCTCGGGAAGCAACGTCGTCATCAACGGTGATTTGGTAGCAGGTGTAGGGGCTGATGCGGTAGGCGCGACTGTCGCCAATGTGGGCGATAGAAACGTAGGGAAAATGCACCAAAGCCACCACTACGGTGGTGCCCATCCGGGCACGGGCTGAGCGATTCTCATCGTTGTTGCGGGCAGAGATGGCATCGTTGGCCAAAATGAGGGCCTGCCTGAGGCGCTGGGCGATCGCCCCCGGAGATGGATAATCCTGCTGAGTGAGGGGTTCTAGCTCCTGCTGAAGCAGCTTAATAGCCGTTTGGGAAGCCACACTACCCTGCTCATGGCCGCCGATGCCGTCGCACACCAGCAGCAGTGGCAGGGTGTCGATGCTGTCGGCCGAGCTGGGCAGCCGCTGCTGGCGCGGGTCATTTTCGGGATAGCAGGCATCTTCGTTGCGATCGCGGGTTGGCCCCTGATCGGTATCCGCCGCCCAATCCACCGTCGCTGACAAACCCTGGGCCAGAGTATGAATCGCTCCCTCCAGCTCGGCTACCAGCTCTTGATCAGAGGCTAATTTCCCCTCTTTAAGGGCCTTACACAGCCAGCTGAGGTAGGGGCGCACCTGGGGTTGAGCCGTAGCCACCAGCGACTGCCATCGCTGGCTAAGCTGAACCAAAGTAGGACTAGGATCGTCAGCTACTAGCGTGGTGAGCCGCAGCAGCGCACCATCTACCCGCAAGTCATCGAGTTCTAAGAGAGTAGTGGCTAGGTGCTCTTCTATCAGCGTTGGCCACAGAGCGGCTACCTGCCGTAACCAGTTGAGCTGCTGCAACGGCGAACCCTCTGGCCACCGTTGAGCTAGGGAGGGGAGGATGGCGGCTTCAATTTTTCCCTGCCCAGGAGGGGGGCCTTTCTCAGCAACAGTCTGTGGATGCAGCCGCACAGCGATGGGAGCACTGTCTAGGAGCAGTACCGTAGCCGCCAACCCAGTTTGCTCTGAGGTCAGGTAAGCGTAGGGGCGAGGAACCTGCTGGGCCAAGTGAAACAGCTTCAGGTAAGCCATTACCGAGGCCGGAATCTTCTCTAGGGGAGGTGGTGGGGTATCGGGGCGCGTGTCGAGCCAAAGCTGCTGCCTCCCCTGGGCTCGTTTTTGACCCTCGCCCCAAACCAAAAAGCGCCCGGCGATCAGCGTGCCAGAGCGCCCCGTTAACGGCCCATCACCAACCGCCAGCACAAAATGATACAGCAGGGGAGTTTGGCAGACCTTACAGTGGCTGGCAGGTGGGGTCGAAACCGACCGACAGGATGGATTAGAGCACTGGATCACGATCCGTTTGGGGTAGGTAAACAGCTCTTAATCTCTCATGGTATCTAACCCCAGCCTATCTAATGCCAGAATCTTTAGCCCTCAGCCTAAATGACCTCGAATAGCGCCAAGTCTGGGCAATACCTTACCTATTCTTCTACATCTTTTTCCAAAGCCGTTGCCGCCTAGGAAAAGGCCAGGGATAGCCCTAGCCAGCCGACTTATCAGCCTCAACCCGAGGCAGCCCCATGCTGTAGTTAAGAGCGCGGCTCTTGAGGTTGTAGCTAATCGCCCCTTGCTGCAGGAGTTGCCGGATAAAATGCTCTAGATCGGAGCCGATGCGGCGCAGATTATAGTCGGTCAAGTCTTCTCCGGCGGCGGCATCAACGAGGCGATCAAACTCGGCATAGACGGCCTTGATGGCATCGTCAGACCAGTTAAACTCGTTGTCGGGGTCAATGTCTAGGGTGAGTTTGTCGTCGCTAGGCACCAACTCGTTGTTGGCAACAATGGCGGTATAAATGTGAACATGCCGAGTGGTCGATTTGAGCATCATAGCCAGGTGTCGCCCTTCTAAATAGTTGTGGTCTAGGGTGATTTAACCCCAGGATGCGCTGTTGTGATTGTATAGCACCCGTTCCCTAGCCAGAGCCTAGAACAGGTCTTTTTTGCCCCTCAGCCGGGCAAAGGTCTGTACAGTCGAGGTGCTGTTCATCGCCTGCTGTAGGTTAGCTTGATCCCACCGGAGAAAGGGATTGGTCTGCTTTTCGAGCCCTAGCTCGGTGGGCACCGTAGGCTGGTCTTGAGCGCGGGCAGCCTGGACCTGTTTCAACCGCTGTTGTAGAGCAGCATTGGTGCCATCCACGGTGACAGCAAACTTGAGGTTGCTCAGCGTGTACTCGTGGGCGCACCACACTCTGGTTTGGTCAGGCAGCTGACGCAGCTTGCCCAGCGACTCAACCATCTGCTGGGGGGTGCCCTCAAATAGGCGACCGCAGCCCCCAGCAAACAAGGTATCACCGCAGAAGAGTTCTCCCCAGTCGTGGGGGGTAGCCGGAGCTACGTAGTAGGCGATGTGGGCACGGGTATGGCCGGGCACAAAAATAACCTCGGCCTGGCAATCGCAGATCGGTACCCGATCGCCCTCCTGCAAAAAATGGGTCTGCCCAGGAATACGACCCCGATCTTCGATGCCACCGTAGACCTGAGCCTGGGGAAATTGCTCTAACAGCTGGCGGTTGCCGCCCACGTGGTCGCTGTGGTGGTGGGTATTGAAAATGGCAGTCAGCGTTGCACCTAGCTGTTTTAGGGTGTGGAACACTGGCTCGGCGTCGCCGGGGTCAACCACGGCAGCCTGCCCCCG
Source organism: Leptolyngbya sp. FACHB-60 (assembly GCF_014695775.1). GTDB lineage: Bacteria > Cyanobacteriota > Cyanobacteriia > Phormidesmidales > Phormidesmidaceae > Nodosilinea. Next base: position 72,238 of record NZ_JACJOX010000026.1, read on the forward strand.
CTCAACATCGTGGAGCACAAAAATATAGTTGTCGCGGAAGGCCGCTACCCGGTGAATGTCCATGGGGTGCTCCTGGCTTTGAACTGTTTTTTCCGTAACTTTTCTGTGGAATACCTGCTGTTGACCAAGCTTTAATGCAGGTTTACTGAATCTTCACCAGTTGCTCAACCGTAGTGTTTAGAGATTGGGCATGCTGGAGGAAGCATCAAATTGTAGCAAGGGCTACAACCGCTGCGGTGCAGCCCTGCATGCTTCTACTATCGTCACTCCTGAATCGAGGATTTGCAATCATGGTGTCGTTTCTACCTGCCCCAGATATTCAGTCGCTTGTCAGCGTTGCCATAGAGCAAGGGACTTTGAGCCGCCGCGACCATCTGAGCCTGTCGACGGCAATGTTGAGCAATCCTTTGCTGACCACCCGCGATCGCCAGTACATCAACCAAGTATTTGACAGTATTCGCTCTGGGCGAGTGCGCTTGGCCGACTAAAGCTTTTTTCAATTGAGCACCGTTGCGCCCTGGCTAAGCCCAGGGCGTTTTGCTTTTACAATTTAGGGCAGCTAGGGCTGCGGTAAGCTACGGCATGGCCGGGCTTGGGGCCACGTTCAGATCTAGAGGTTCAGCGGTCAACACCTGTGCGTCAAAACCGCCCTCGCTATGGCGAAACGATTGTTGAAGAAAACTATCGGCGCACCCGGCAACACCTGATTCGTGGGGCGATCGCCCTGGGCTGTGTAATGGTGTCGGGCGTGTTTTGGTACCACTTTGTGGAGGGGTGGAGCTGGCTAGACTCGATCTACATGGCGGTGATTACTCTCTCGACCGTAGGCTTTGGCGAAACCAACCCGCTGAGCCCCAGGGGCCGCCTCTTTACTATTCTGCTAATCATGACGGGGGTAGGTGTGATTGCCTACATCCTCAACAATCTCACCGAGGCGATCGTGCAGGGGCACTTTCAAGCCGGGTTTCGCTCACTTAAGCGGCGCAGATTTATGGAGTCTATGCAGGGTCACTACATCATCTGTGGTCTCGGCCGCACGGGTCGCCAGGTTGCCACAGAGTTTTTTGCAGAGAACATTCCTTTTGTGGTGGTTGACTCTGAAGATGGCGCAGTGCAGCAAGCCCAACAGTTGGGATATATCACGCTTCAGGGTGACGCCACCCAAGACCAGATGCTGCTCCAGGCTGGAGTAGAACGAGCCCGCTGTCTGGTAGCAGCCCTGCCCTCCGATGCCGAAAACCTCTACATTGTGCTCTCGGCCAAAACCCTGTCGCCCGGCATTCGCACCATTGCCCGAGCCAGCAGCGAAGAGGCCATCCTCAAACTTCAGCGGGGCGGGGCCGATGTGGTGGTGTCGCCATACATTACTGGCGGCAAGCGGATGGCGGCGGCGGCCCTGCGGCCCCAAGTGGTAGATTTCTTAGACGGCATGCTCACCGGGGCCGAGCGCGCGGTCTATGTCGAGGAGTTTTTGCTGCTGCCTGAGAACTGTCCGATTATTGGCAAGACCCTGGCTGAGGCGCAGCTGGGTCGCCAGTCGGGGGCACTGATTTTGGCTATTCGCCGGGACGATAGGATGCTGATTTTTGCCCCCAGTGCCGATACTCGCCTTTACTCCGGCGATATGGTGATTAGCATGGGCAATGCCGACCAGCTGCGGCTGCTGAGCCAAATAATCAGCCCCATTGAGCGGTAGGCATTGCTACTACTTCGTAAACTAAGGAGACTTGCGGCAACCCTATGACCACCTATATCGCCCTAATTCGTGGCATCAATGTGGGTGGGAAAAGTCATCTACCCATGAAAGCGCTGGTAGCGATGCTCGAGGAGGTGGGCTGTCGCCAGGTTAAGACCTACATTCAATCGGGCAATGCCGTGTTTGAAAGCGAAGAAAAAGACGTTCTCAAGCTTTCAAGTCAAATTAGCTGTGCCATCGGGCAGCAGTACAACTTTGCACCCTGTGTCCTCATTTTAGAGATTCAGGAAATTCAGCGAGCCATCGCAGAAAATCCTTTTCCTCAAGCGTCAGCTGACCCGAAAGCGGTACATCTCGGGTTTCTGGCTACCCCTCCTGAACACCCCAAACTAGAAAAGCTAGAAGCACTCAGGAAAGACAGTGAAGACTTTCGACTGCTCGATAAGGTGTTTTATCTGTATGCGCCCGAAGGGATTGGCCGCTCAAAGCTAGCTGCTCACACCGAAAAATTACTTGGTGTGGCAATGACTAGCCGCAATTGGCAAACCGTGAGCGCTATTTGGGACATTGCACAGAGCCTAGAACGCTCCAGCTAGGGCCTCAACGCAGCGATCGCAGATCGTTGGATCATCGCTGCTCTCGCCCACGTGAGTCGAGTAGTTCCAGCAGCGATCGCACTTCTCACCCTCGGCATCCACTACGCCAATGCCTAGAGCATCAGACTCACTACTGCACTTAACGCCCGCTAAGGCTTCAGGAGTATCCAACACCTCCACCTGGGAAACCAGGAACAGGTAGCGCAGTTCGTCCACGTGGTTAGAGGCGGGGGCGACTGCATCCGTAGGATTCATCGCCGCCAGCTTCGCCCGCAGGTCAGGATCGGTCACATACAGTAGCGCTTTAGCCTCTAGCGAAGAGCCAATATCCTTCGCGGTGCGAGCCTGCTCTAGCACCCGGTTCACCTCCTGGCGAACGGTGCGGATCTGGCTCCACAGCTCCGCTAGGGCGGGCTGCTGCCATTGGTCGTCCATTTGCACCCAACCCGCTTGAAACACCGATTTGTGGGCGGTGGGGTAGGGCAGGTTTTGCCAAATGTCTTCGGCCATGTGGGAGAGCACCGGAGCAATGGAACGGGCCAGGTTTTCGATCGCGATCGCTAGCACCGTCTGACAACTGCGCCGTCGGAAGGAATCTGCCGCACTGATATACAGCCGATCCTTAGCGGCATCCAGGTAAAAGTTCGACAGATCGACCGCACAGAAATTCTGCACGGTTTGGAAGAACCGGAAAAACTGGTAGGTCTCAAAGGCGTCGGTAATGTCGGCAAACACTTCGGTCATACGATGCAGCATGTAGCGATCGAGCTCGGGCAGCTGCTCGTAGGGCACCGCGTCCTTCGCTGGGTCGAAGTCGTGCAGGTTGCCCAACAAAAACCGTGCCGTGTTGCGAATCTTACGATATACGTCCGACATCTGCTTGAGAATGTTGCCCCCCAGGGGCACGTCAGAGGAATAATCGACCGACGACACCCACAGACGCAGCACGTCGGCTCCGTAGGGCGGGTCTGTTTTTTGATTTTTGCCGCCGTTGATCACAATCGCCGGGTCAACCACGTTGCCGATAGATTTGCTCATCTTGCGGCCCTGCTCGTCGAGGGCAAAGCCGTGGGTGAGCACCGTCTTATAGGGGGCGCAGCCATTTACCGCCACGCTGGTTAGCAGGCTCGACTGGAACCAACCCCGGTGCTGGTCAGAACCTTCTAGGTAAATATCCACCGGGTATTCCAGCTCGCCGCGCTGCTGGGCTACCGCCGCCCAAGAGGAGCCGGAGTCGAACCACACATCCATGGTGTCGGTGCCCTTGCGGTAGGTATGGCCGTTGTTGCGGTACTGTTCTGGCAAGAGTTCCGCTTCGGTCAGCTCCCACCAGGCGTCGGAGCCTTTCTCAGCAAAGAGGGCCTTGATGTGGGCCAGAGTTACTTCGTTCAGCAGGGGTTCGCCCGTGGCTTCGTCGTAGAACACGGGGATGGGCATACCCCAGGTGCGCTGGCGCGAGATGCACCAATCGGAGCGATCGCCCACCATAGCTGTAATCCGGTTTTCGCCCGTGGCCGGAATCCACTGCACCGATTGAATTGCCTTCAGCGCCTCGTCGCGGAAGCCTTCGACTGAGGCAAACCACTGCTCGGTGGCGCGGTAGATAGTGGGCTGCTTAGTGCGCCAGTCGTAGGGGTACTTGTGGACGTAGGGCTCCTGCTTAAGCAGAGAACCCGCCTTTTCCAAGGCCTCAATCACCGCTGGGTTAGCGTTGGTCAGCACATTCAGCCCAGCAAAGGGACCGGCCGCCTCGGTCATGTCGCCCTTTTCATCCACAGGGCAGAGCACGGGCAGACCGTAGCGCTGGCCCACCTTAAAGTCTTCATCGCCGTGGTCGGGAGCGGTATGCACCAGGCCGGTACCCGACTCGGTGGTGACATAGTCACCGCCGATCAGAATGGGGCTGGTGCGATCGAACAGCGGATGGCGGTAGGTGGAGTACTCTAGGGCCGCACCTTTGATTTCAGCTTTCACCGTTAGCTCAGAGCCGAGCACCTGGGCCATGCGATCGCACAGATCCTTCGCGATAATCAGGTACTTAAACGGCTTCCCAGACGCCACCTCTACGACGGCGTAGGTCAGTGCCCCATTCACCGCCACGCCCAGGTTAGCGGGGATCGTCCAGGGAGTGGTCGTCCAGATCGCCACGCCCAGCTCACCTAGGTACGGCTCCAGCGCCGCCTTGGCGTCGGGGGACGCACTCACCATGGGGAAGGCCGCGTAGATGCTGGGGGAGGTGTGGCCTTCGGGATACTCCAACTCGGCCTCTGCCAAGGCCGTCTGAGAAGTGGGGCTCCAGTGGACAGACTTGAGGCCACGATAGATGTAGCCCTTTAGGTACATTTGGCCAAACACCTCGATTTGAGCCGCCTCGTACTCGGGCAGCAGCGTCAGGTAGGGGTGATCCCAGTCGCCCCAAATGCCGTAGCGCTTAAAGCTCTCCCGCTGACGATCGATCGCTTTAAGGGCAAAGGCTTTGGCCTTGTAGCGCAGCTTAATCGGTGTCAGATTGGCCCGCGCCTCTGGGTCCATGGCTTGAAGCACCTTGAGCTCAATCGGCAGGCCATGGCAGTCCCAGCCGGGCACGTAGCGCACCTTGCGGCCCTTGAGCAGCTGGTACTTGTTGATTGTGTCTTTGAGAATTTTGTTGAGGGCGTGGCCAATGTGCAGGTCGCCATTGGCGTAGGGCGGCCCGTCGTGCAACACAAACACCTCGCCGGGGTTGCTGGTCGACAGAGTTTCGTAGATTTGGTTTTCAGCCCAAAACGATTGAATCTCGGGCTCGCGCTGGGTGGCGTTGGCCCGCATGTCAAAACTGGTTTGGGGGAGAAGAACGGTGTCTTTGTAGCTTTTAGGGTCTGTCACAGCCGGAGGTTGACTAAAGGTGAAGGATGCTCGCGCCATTATGGCAGATTCGGCCCGCTTGACAATCGCTAGGGGCCATCTCTGGTGAGCCATCTCTATACATTAGGCCAGGTTGAGGGCAATTGTCGGACTAATCTCGGTGTTCAGCGTTGGGAGGATCAACCTCTGGGTCGCTGGGCCAATTTTCCTCTTCCTCGGCTTCGGGAATGCTGGCAACCTCACGGGCTTGAGGGTATGAGCTGGTTTCTTTAACGGCATCGGGTTCTGAGAGTACCCGCGGCTTTCCAGAACCGGGAACCGACTCAGAACGAGTATCCCTACGAGGATCGTCCCCTTCAAACCCGTCAAAACTCTCAGTTGCCTCAGTATCAACGATAGTCACCATCGAGGATGGGTCTACGCCTGACTCTGGGGTAATGGGATTAGGGCTAGCAGCAGGTGGACGTTTGGTTTTGGCTAATGGCGAAGGCCGAGGCGGAATTTCGATCACCGCTCGCTTGGGTTTAGGGCTGGTTTTGGCTTTAACGATGTCTCCCACCCAGGCCTTTAACCCGGCTAACCTCACCCCAACCGTAGGGGGCTTCTGCTTTGTTTTGACTTGAGAAGCTTTTGGGGGAGTTTTGGGAGAATTCTGAGGATTCTTGGAGGCTGGCACAGCCTGCGGGGTACGGGGCTGGGGCGATCGCGTTGCCTTAACCGGTGGCGAAGCCGAAGATTTGGCAGGCTCTAGAACAACGGGTTCTGGAATGTGGCTGACGGTCTCAGAAAAGATGGCACCAGGGAACGATGGCCGGCGAGGGCCAGGTGCCAACTCATCGACAAATTCGTAGTCCACATCTTTGAGGGACGACGCTCGAATTTCGCTAGTGGCGATCGCCGGATCGCCCGGCAATCTGCCGTCGTCTGCCTGAGGCAGCCAGCGCTCTAGGGGAGTACCCCGCAGCAGATCGACTGTCCACTGCTTCAGCTGTCGTCCAAAGGTCGGCCAGGAATCTTGAGTAATGGGCGTCTGCAAATCTAACGGCGTGCGCTTGCGGCGCAGGTTCAGGGTTTGCCAGCCCAGCCAGCCCAGCAGCACCACGCTCGCCAGATGACCCAGCAGCTCAGCGGGCGAGGTTTGAACGGCGCTAAACCACAGCACCAGGCCATAGAATGCCCCCACTCCGCTCCAAAAAAAGTCGTGGCGACGATGCACCTCAGGGAAAAAGAAGGCGGCCCCATATAGTGAGATGCTGCCCAACCAAACCGCGATCGCTAGAACATGAACCCCCATGCCGCCCACCGTGCCCGCTACCTCAACACCACTACTCTATCGCGGCTTGCTAGACCAGGTGCGACTGCACGGCTTTTCTAAAGTGGACAAGCTTTATTCTCAAGGAGAATAAAGCTTGTCAGGAGTTTTTCAGCAGAGCGGCCCATCCACCCGCCACTCCATTTACCCATGCATCGTTCTCAATGCTGCACTAAGACGCCCCAGCCTTCTTCGAGAACAGCACCAAAACGGTCTTGATGATCAGCTGAATATCGTAGGCCAGGCTCCAGTTCTTCTGGTAGTCCAGATCCATCCGAATCACGTCTTCAAACTTTTTCACCGTAGATCGGCCGTTGACCTGCCACTCGCCGGTCATGCCGGGTTTGACATCAAGGCGCTGCCACTCGGGCACCTTGTACTGCTCAATTTCATCGGGGGTAGGGGGGCGGGTGCCCACCAGGCTCATGTCGCCCTTCAATACGTTCCAAAACTGGGGCAGTTCATCGAGGCTGGTGCGGCGCAGAAAGCGACCCACTTTAGTAATGCGAGGGTCGTTTTCATTTTTAAACAGCGGCCCTTCTACTTCGTTCTCGACCTGGGCCTTAAGCGCTTCGGCATCGATCACCATGGAGCGAAACTTCCAGATTTGGAATCGTTTGCCCATCCACGAGCAACGCACCTGTTGAAAGAAAATCGGGCCGCCATCTTCGAGCTTAATGGCAATCACAATGGGCACCGACAGCACTGCGGTCAGCACCAGACCCACCAGCGCTCCGACAATGTCCAGCAGGCGCTTGCCCTTTGAGGCCACCGAGGGATGGGTGGTAAGCGCTACAAATCGCATTTCGGGCTTAAGGGCGGGGCTCTCGGGCTCACCGGCAACCGGTTCAAAGGTAAACAGCTGCTCGAGGTCAGTTAGCGCTAGCACCATGCGTACCTGCTCTTGCACCCCCCGCAGCACCATGGCAATGTCCTTGGTTTTGCAGGTGCGATAGCAGATGACTAGGGCACCCAAGCCACTGCTGTCGATAAATTGAGTCTGGCTCAGGTCAATAATGATGGTTTCAGGAGTTGGCTGGCTCAGGCAGTGGCGCTTCACCTGTTGCTCAAACTCGACCGCCTCAACAACGGTTAAAGTGGACGGCACACTAACAACCCGAGCGGTGTCTATCGCCTCATTAGAGAGCTGCTCTGCGACTACTTGTGGATCCTGATCTGGGGCAATGGATGAGGTCATACCGGCATCCCTGGTAATGGTGGTGGCAATAGGTACTGTCAGACTTCCCTTGACAATGTCCAAACTATAGAAGGCGCGGTCTGGTGTTGCCTTGACCACGCCTCCATCTTCAACGAGTCTTAACGAGTCGTTGATGAGTTGATTAGGAGCATCTGCGGATTTCTACCCTTGACGGACACAGAACGTCACGGTTCCAGAACTCCCTAAGCGGCTAATAGCTGCCGCAGCACGTAGGGCAAAATGCCGCCGTGGCGGAAGTATTCCACTTCATCTAGAGTGTCGATGCGGCACAGCAGCGGCACGGTGGTGCTGCCATTGTCGCCTCGGTGAATCACCAGGTTGACGGTCATACCAGGCTGAATGCCGCCGCTAAGCCCGGTGAGGTCAAAGGTTTCACTGCCGTCGAGGTGCAGCACGTCTCGGTGCACGCCGTCCTTGAACTGCAAGGGCAGCACCCCCATGCCCACTAGGTTGGAGCGGTGGATGCGCTCGAAGCTTTCGGCTACCACGGCCTTAACTCCCAGCAGTCGGGTGCCCTTGGCCGCCCAGTCGCGGGATGACCCAGTGCCGTACTCTTTGCCCGCGATCACCACTAGGGGGGTGCCGCTGGCCTGGTACTTCATGGCGGCATCATAAATCGACATATCGGTGCCATCGGGCATGTATTTAGTCACGCCGCCGGAGGAACCTGGCACCATCTCATTCTTGAGGCGAATATTGGCGAAGGTGCCGCGCATCATCACCTCGTGATTACCCCGGCGCGACCCGTAGGAATTGAAGTCGGCGGCGGTGACGTGGTTGCCCACCAGGTAGCTGCCCGCCGGGCTATCGGTTTTAATTGCCCCAGCGGGGGAGATGTGGTCGGTAGTGATGCTGTCGCCCAAAATTGCCAGGGGCCTGGCACCGGTGATATCGGCAAAGGCCTGACCATTGACGCTGGGAGCCATATCGGTGAAGTAGGGCGGATTTTGCACGTAGGTGCTGTCGCCGCTCCAGGTGTAGGTCTGGCTCTCGGGGGTGGCGATCTGCTGCCAGTCGGCAGTGCCGGTGAACACGTTGCTGTAGCGGCTGCGGAACATGTCGGGGGTGAGGGCCGCAGTCATCACCTCGAAGATTTCGGCGCTGGTGGGCCAAATGTCTTTGAGGTAGACGGGGCGGCCTTCGGGATCTTGGCCGATGGGGTCGGTTTTGAGGTCGATGGCGAGGTTGCCTGCGATCGCATAGGCCACCACCAGCGGCGGCGAGGCCAAATAGTTAGCCCTGGTGTGAGGACTCACGCGTCCCTCAAAGTTGCGGTTGCCCGACAGCACCGCGCCCACCACCAGATCGTTGCCATCAATGGCGCTGGCAATGGGGCCAGACAGGGGGCCAGAGTTGCCGATGCAGGTAGTGCAGCCGTAGCCCACCAGGTTAAAGCCCAGGGCATCTAGGTCTTCCTGAAGGTTGGCCTTTTCGAGATAGTCAGTCACCACCTGACTGCCGGGGGCGAGAGAGGTTTTGACCCAGGGTTTGACAGTCAGCCCTTTGGCCCGAGCTTTGCGAGCCACTAGCCCGGCACCAATCATCACCGAAGGGTTAGAGGTGTTGGTGCAGCTGGTGATGGCAGCGATCACCACGTCACCGTCGGTCAGTGAGTAGTTTGTGCCAGCCACAGGGACGGATTGCTTCTCGGCGTAGGGCTTGCCGCTAAAGCCAGGGAAGTCACTTTCCTTGAACTGCTGGGCCAGGGCTGCCAGGGTGACGCGATCTTGGGGCCGCTTTGGCCCCGCCAGAGAAGGTTCTACGGTCGCTAAGTCTAGCGATAGGGAGTCGGTAAAGACGGGCTCGGGGGCGGCAGCATCGCGCCAGAGACCCTGGGCTTTGGCGTAGGCCTCGACCAGGGCAACGCGATCGGGGTCGCGGCCAGAGAACTCTAGGTAGCGGATGGTTTCGCCATCGATGGGGAAGAAGCCGCAGGTGGCCCCGTACTCGGGGGCCATGTTGGCAATGGTGGCGCGATCGGCCAGGGTGAGGTGGTCGAGGCCGCCGCCATAAAATTCGACAAACTTGCCGACGACGCCCTTGGCCCGCAGCATCTGCACCACGGTGAGCACTAGGTCGGTGGCGGTAGCCCCCTCAGGCAGCTGCCCGGTGAGCTTAAAGCCCACCACTTCAGGAATCAGCATCGAGATCGGCTGGCCTAGCATAGCCGCCTCGGCCTCAATGCCGCCCACGCCCCAGCCCAGCACTGAGAGGCCGTTGATCATGGTGGTATGGCTGTCGGTGCCGACTAAGGTGTCGGGGTAGGCCACGGTTTCACCATTTTCGGCCTTGGTCCACACCACCTGGGCTAGATACTCCAGGTTGACCTGGTGGCAAATGCCGGTGCCCGGTGGCACCACGCGGAAGTTGTCGAAGGCGCTCTGGCCCCAGCGCAAAAAGGCGTAGCGCTCAAAGTTGCGCTGAAATTCTTTCTCGACGTTTTGGCCAAAGGCATCGGCACTGCCGAAGGAATCGACCATCACCGAGTGGTCGATGACCAGATCGACCGGAGAGAGGGGGTTGATTTTGTCGGGGTCGCCCCCCAGGTTGACCATGGCGTCGCGCATGGCGGCCAGGTCGACCACGGCGGGTACGCCGGTAAAGTCTTGCATCAGCACGCGGGCTGGGCGGTAGGCAATCTCGCGGTTGGAGGTTTTCTCCGTTAGCCAATCGGCTACCGCCTGCACATCTGTCGCCGTGACCGATCGCCCGTCTTCGTGGCGCAGCAGGTTTTCGAGCAGCACCTTGAGGCTAAAGGGCAGGCGGCTAATGTCGCCTAGGGTCGCTGCCGCAGCGGCCAGGCTGTAGATGGTGTAGGTAGTATCGCCTACGGTGAGGTGGGTCTTGGCGTCGAAACTATTCACAGGGCTGTTCACAGGGCTTGGGCTCTCCGATCGCGACGGGGATCTATCTACCTAGATCATAGATAGCGTTGCGATTTTATTACATTGGTCGTACTGCTGTGCTGTAGGCTTTGTTGCCAATCATTCCCTAAACCAAAGGATTGCCTGAGGACTGGCTAGAGCTTAGCGGCTGGGACCTTTAGAAAATAGCTTGCCAAACAGCGATCGCTTGGGGCTGTCTGACGGCTTGTTGTCTGGCTGCTTGGGCTTGTCCTGGGTCGGTGTGGCGGCAGGGCGAGGCGGGGGATCAGTCATGGTCAGGTTGAGCTGCCGAGCATACTTGAGGGCCACAGCATTCTTGGGATTGAGGCGCAAAGCCTGCTTGAAGTGCACCTTGGCCATGCCGGGCAGCTTTTGCAACAGATAGGCCTGGCCCATAAGGCAGTGGTAGCTGCTGTTTTGAGGCTCAATTTTCAGGGCATCCTTGAGTTCTTGAATAGCGGCCTGAACGTTTTTGCCCTTGAGATACTCCTGGGCTCGGCCGTAGTGGCGATCGGCGTAGGCCTGCCCCGCTGACCTACCGCCATTAGCAAGGTGGTCTGCTGGGGAATCAGAGGCGATGGTGGTGGCGGATACTAGCCCGCTACGCTTTTCGCGAATCACTGGTGCACCCATTTTGCGGCGCAGATACACCAGGTTGAGTTCGCTGAGCTGCTGGGTGCAAGCTTCAAACTCAGCTAGAGACTCGTATTGGCGATCGCACAGCTGATCGACGGCCTGCTCGTAGAACACGTCTACCTCGGCCTCGGCCACATCTAGCAGGTATTTGCCAGGTTTGCTGGTGGGCTGGAGCTGCTGATCGCGGCTGAGGCGGCGCACTTTGAAGCGGAGAGCTGCCAGCGCCTCGTTGCGGCCCTTTTCTTGCTTGAGGCGCTGGTAGGCGGGGTTGACTAGCTTGGGCAGCACCTGGTCGGCCAACAGGCGCAGTTCTGCTGGCACATCGACCAGCGCATCGGGGTGCAGCTGTTTGGCCACTACTCGATAGCGCTTGAGAATGCGCCGTTCATCGGCCGCTACTGACACACCCAGTAGCGCATAGGGATCGGTGAAACGTTTAAGCCATTCGGGGGAGAAGGCAGCGTGGGGCATTCAGGGGCAGAAATAGAGGAGTTTATTCTATTGTTGCGGAATTCGTCAGAACGGCGGATCAGAATCCGGAGGGCAATGTCGATTCTTTACGCCCGTCTTATACTGAATTCACAAGCTAGTTCAAAGCTTTAGTTTCTACGGGCTCCATACGATAGCGAAGGGCGATGATGTTGGCACAGCGTTCCCGTCGAACAGCCGTCATTCTAGCGTGGCTAGGGGTGTTAGCCCCAGTATCCGGATTCCACAAGTTTTATCTGGGGCAGCCCGTCTGGGGCACCCTCTATTTGCTCCTAAGCTGGACGCCGATTCCTCGGGTTGCCTGTGCTATTGAGGGCTTTTTACTGCTGGCCCAACCTGCCGATGCGTTTGCCCCCATGGAGTCTTCCTCCAATCGGGCCAAGGTGGGCCTTGACCCTGCCCAGGTTAGCGCTCTTGGGGTTGCCCTGCGGGAGCTAGACACCCTGCGCCAGGAGGGGTTGATTTCGGAGCTGGAGTTTGAGCAGAAGCGCCGCCAGTTTTTAGATCAAGTGGCCTAGGGATGCGACAGTGCTAAAACATTGGCAAGGCCTGAGGGCACAGTTACATCCTATGGCGGCTCGCTTGAGCCAACCGAGCTATCGGCTCCAGTCTTACCAGGAGGTTGAGGCGGCAGCCAAGCTGGGGTTCACTCTAGATGTAAACCGGGCGACGGTGGATGACTGGCTGCGGTTGCCGGGGCTGTCGATTCGCCAAGCCCAGGGGTTGGTGCGCCTGCGCCAAGCCGGGGTGCAGTTTAACTGCCTGGAGGATTTGGCGGCGGCATTGGGAACGGCCCCGACCCAGCTGACCCCCCTGGCTGCCGTGCTGTCGTTTTGCTATTACGAGGAGCACTGCGATACTTTGCCCACAGTAAGCCTCAACCAGGCTACGGTTTCCTGCCTGGTTCGTCTGCCGGGAGTGCCTGTGGCCTTAGCTGAGGCCATTGTGTGGGAGCGATCGCACCGTGGCCCCTACCAAGATTTAGCCGATCTACAAAAACGCCTGGGGCTACCCCCCGACTTGGTGCAGACCCTAATGTATTATTTACGCCCCTAACTGTAGAGCTCAATAAGCTTTAGAAATAGCTGTAACAATGCTCACAAAAAAATAGCTGTTTCAATTTGTTTTGTGGAGCTGCCTAAAGAGCGATCGCACCTGTCATTGGGTTGATTTTATCGAGTGAATAGTTTCTTGGAAGACTAGAACAAAATTATAAATCGCGATCGCTGCTTAATCTTAAGTGCTTATGTAGTCGGATTCACAGCCTTTCTTGGCTATCCTAATCGAAACTTAATTTTCAGGAAGTATTGTCTAAGCAATAGGAAATGCTCTAGAACGTTAACCTAGGACTGAAAACCCTGTTTTTAATTCTTTTAAAGATAGCGAGTACTTTTTGCTGGAATTAACACCATGGTAGTAGCCTCCCCTCCCAAAACTAAGCCCCTCACCGATGAGGAACTGCGCAAAACGCACGCCTACTGGCGAGCCTGCAACTACCTCGCCGTAGGCATGATCTATCTGCGCAGTAACCCCCTGCTAAAGGAACCCCTCAAGGCTGAGCACGTCAAGCATCGCCTGCTGGGTCATTGGGGGGCTTCGCCAGCCCTGAGCTTTACCTACATCCACTGCAACCGGCTGATTAAAAAGTACGACCTCAACATGATCTTTGTGGCTGGGCCAGGCCACGGTGCTCCAGGGGTGCTGGGGCCGGTCTATTTAGAAGGCACCTACTCCGAGATCTATCCTGACAAAAGCCCCGATGAAGACGGCATGCGCCGCTTCTTCAAGCAGTTTTCGTTCCCTGGCCACATTGGCAGCCATGTCACCCCCGAAACCCCCGGGTCTATCCACGAGGGGGGCGAATTGGGCTATAGCCTCTCTCACTCCTTTGGGGCCGCCCTCGACAACCCCGAGTTAATCGTCGCCTGTGTCGTGGGAGACGGAGAGGCAGAAACGGGGGCCTTAGCCACCTCCTGGCACTCCAACAAATTCATCAACCCGGCCCGCGATGGGGCAGTGCTGCCCATTCTCAACCTGAATGGTTACAAAATCGCCAACCCCAGTATTCTCTCCCGCATTTCCCACGAAGAGCTGGAGGCGCTGTTTGTGGGCTATGGCTACACGCCCTATTTTGTGGAGGGCAGTGACCCGGCCGAGGTGCATCAGCAAATGGCTGCGGTCATGGAAGAGTGCATTCTCAAAATCAAAGACATTCAGCAAAACGCTCGCGTCAATGGCAACCAGGAGCGCCCTCGCTGGCCGATGATTGTGCTGCGCACTCCCAAGGGCTGGACGGGGCCTAAGGAGGTGGATGGCCACAAAGTGGAGGGGTTTTGGCGAGCCCACCAGGTGCCTATGGGCGGCATGCACACCAACCCCGAACACCTGCGCTTGCTAGCAGAATGGATGCGCAGCTACGGCCCTGAGGAACTGTTCGACGAAAACGGTAGCCTAATTCCTGAGCTGAAGGATCTGGCCCCGGTGGGCCACCGCCGTATGAGCGATAACCCAAGCGCCAACGGCGGTATCCTGCGCAAGGCTCTGAAGATGCCCGAATTCCGCGAGTATGCGATCGACGTGCCTCGGCCCGGCAGTGTGGAGTTTGAGAACACTAAGGCCTTGGGCATTTTGATGCGCGAAATTATGCGCGACAACCCCAACAACTTCCGCCTGATGGGGCCAGATGAGACCGCTTCTAACCGGCTGAACCCGGTGTACGAGGTCTCCCAAAAGGCCTGGATGGCCGACTTTTTGCCTGAAGACCTCGACGGTGGCGAGCTGTCGCGCGACGGCCGAGTGATGGAAATGCTGAGCGAGCACACGCTTCAGGGCTGGCTGGAGGGCTATCTGCTCACCGGTCGCCACGGCCTGTTTCACAGCTACGAGGCCTTTGCCCACGTGGTCAGCTCGATGTTTAATCAGCATGCCAAGTGGCTAGATATCTGCAAAAACCATGTGCCCTGGCGGCGATCGGTGTCGTCACTCAACATTCTGCTGTCGTCGCTGGTGTGGCGACAAGACCACAACGGCTTTAGCCACCAAGACCCCGGCTATGTCGATCTGGTGACTAACAAAAGCCCCGACGTGGTGCGGGTTTACTTTCCGCCCGATGCCAATTGCCTGCTGTCGGTGGCCGACCACTGCTTCCGCAGCATCGACTACATCAACGTGATTGTTTCTGACAAGCAGAACCACCTCCAGTACCTCGACATGGAGCAGGCGGTGACCCACTGCACCAAGGGCCTGGGTATTTGGGACTGGGCCAGCAACGATGACTGCGGCACCGAGCCGGATGCTCCCGACGTGGTGATGGCCTGCTGCGGCGACATTGTCACCAAAGAATCACTGGCGGCGACCGCTATTCTGCGGGAAGAGTTTCCCCAACTGAAGGTGCGGTTTGTCAACGTGGTTGATCTGTTTACCTTAATTTCGTCTGGGGAGCACCCCCACGGGCTCAGCGATCGCGACTTCGACTCGCTGTTTACCCCTGACAAGCCAATTATCTTCAACTTCCACGGCTATCCCTGGCTGATTCACAAGCTGGTGTATCGCCGCTCAAACCAAGACCGCATCCACGTGCGGGGCTATAAAGAGCAGGGCAACATTAACACCCCGCTAGAGCTGGCGATTAACAACCAAATCGATCGCTTTAACCTGGTAATCGACGTGATTGATCGGGTGCCCAAGCTGGGTTCGGCGGCGGCTCATGTGAAGGAGAGGATGAAAAACAAGATCATCGAGTGCCTGACCTATGCCCACACCGAGGGCAAAGATCAGGATGAACTAGTCAACTGGCAGTGGCCCTACTAGGGGCGGCGATACCTTCAAGTCGGCGGCAGCGGCTGCATTTCGCCCACCACAGTGGGGAGCAGCTCAGATACCGTGGGGTGAATAGGCACGGCCCTCTGTAGGGTGGTGTAGGGCTGATCGGCAGTCATGATGTCGATCAGCCCGTGAATGGCCTCATCGCCACCAACGCCCAAAATTGCCGCCCCAAGAATGCGCTGGGTCTCAGCGTCGGCCAAGATTTTGATCAAGCCCTGGGTCTCGCCTTTCTCAATGGCGCGGCCCACTTTTGTCATCGGTCTGGTGCCCATGAGCAGTGGTCGCCCGGTGGCGCGAGCCTGGGCCTCGGTCATGCCGACGCGCCCTAGGGGTGGGTCAGTGTAGAGGGCGTAGGCGGGGATGCGATCGCTCACCCGCCGAGTCTCGCCATCGAGCAGATTGGCGGCGACAATCTCAAAATCGTTGTAGGAGGTATGGGTGAATGCCCCCCGGCCATTGCAGTCGCCTAAGGCCCAAACGCCCGGCACGCTGGTGCGGAGCTGATTGTCAACGGTGATGTAGCCGTGCTCGTCTGTGGCTATACCAGCGCGATCGAGGCCCAAATCATCGGTGTTGGGCTGACGCCCCACCGCTAGCAGGACGTGGCTACCAATCACCTCGGGTTCGCCCTCGGTGCAGTCAAGGTGCACCGACGCGCCATCAGCATGGGGGGCAAAGGCAATGCATTCGGCCCCCGTGCGCACCTGCACATCCTCGGCTTCGAGCATGTCTCGAATTGCGGTGGATACGTCTTCATCTTCCCGGGAAACCAGGCGCGGGCCTTTTTCAACCACCGTTACCGCTGCCCCAAAGCGACGGTAAATTTGGGCAAACTCTAGGCCGATGTAGCTGCCACCCACTATCACCAAATGACGGGGCAGACTGTCGAGCGCCAGCATGGAGGTATTGGTCAGATAGTCAATCTTCTCAATGCCGGGCATTTTGGGCACCCGCGCCCGCCCGCCCACGTTGATGAAAATTTGCGGCGCGGTCAGGAGTTCGTCGCCGACCTGTAGGGTGTTTGCGCTTTCAAAGCGGGCCTGACCACGGAACACGGTCAAGCGCTCCATGCTGCCGAGCCAGGCCTCTACCCCGCTGCGGGAGTTGGCAACCACGGCATTGGTTCGCGCCTTGACCTGGGCTATATCGACCTCGATCGCACCCGAGATCACCACACCGTAGTCGGCGGCGCGGCGGGCTAGGTGAGCAGCATAGGCACTAGCGACCAAGGTTTTAGTCGGCGTGCAGCCGGTGTTGACGCAGGTGCCGCCAAACAGATGGCGCTCGACTAGCGCTACGGTCATGCCCGCCGCAGTTAGCCGTCCGGCCAGCGATGGCCCCGCCTGGCCAGCCCCAATAATTAGCGCATCAAAGGATTGAGTCATTACAGCAGCCCCACAACTAAAACTCCGCCGACGATGGCGATCGCCGCCCCTGAGATAGCGCCACTGAGAATGCGATCGCCAAACTGAACCGGAACCTTACGACTTAGCGTAAAAAGAAGTTGGTCGGTGACGAATTCGCCCAGTGCCAGCGCTGACAAGATCCAGGGGGTGAAGCGGTAGCCCAGGAGGGCGAGCCAGCTGCCGGTTAGGTTGAGGTAGCCCAGGTAGGCGGCCCAGCTGATCGCGGCGATCGCGGTCATGGTGCGTAGACCTGCGATGATGCTTATCAGCAGCGCCAGCAAGTAAACCATAAGGGAGCCTCAACAGTTTTGCATCTAACATGTTCGCCCAGCCTCTGAGCTATCTAGCTTAGAACTTATAGATAGACCGGTTATTGCTTACATCCTGCTGGTGTAGATTTTAGTAGCTCAAGGTTAAGAATAATACCAACTCTGATTATTCATGGCACAGAAGATTGTGTTTTACCCTATGCCCATGGCTTGGCATTGCAAGCAGAGATTCAGGGGGCTGTATTACTACCATTGCTTGGAACAGGACACGAACTACATCGCGCTGATTGGCCTGTCATTCTTGAAGCTATAGAGCAGCAAACCGTATCACGGTGAGATACAGATATATAAAAAAATCTCCTTTCCTCAACTGAGGAAAGGAGATTTTTAACACAAGACTAAGGTGTTTCTAAACAATCGCTGGCTGCAAAAGCCTAGGCGCGCTTGAGGAGATTCATGATCAGAGACACGACAAAGATAGCCAGGAAAATGTAGAACAAAATTTGGGCAATGCCTGCGGCGGTGCCAGCTACGCCACTAAACCCAAAGAACGCGGCAATCAAAGCTACGACCAGGAAAATCAACGCGTAACGCAGCATGGGTGTTCTCCAAAACTGGGGACAGGAACTCAATTGTCTCGACTGATGCGACCATTATCGAGACGGGTGAGCTAACCATACATCTCCCCTACGGTCACTCCTGATCTCTAGTTAATGACGTAGGCGAAAACGACCGATATCTATCCCAATAGAGAGACAAGATTACTGAATACAGGTGTAGCTCAACAATTCAACGTATCTCACAGGGGCAAACAGCCGTTTGCTCGGCCCAAATTCATGCCACCGTTCAGCAACGCCGAGAGGCTAGCGAGATTGAAAGTTGTTCTGCACCATTCGACCCTCGCTACGGTTGGCTGCCCGATCGAGCGATTCAATTTCTCCACTGTCTAATCGCCAGCCCAGGGCATCGGTGTTTTGCTGAGCTTGAGCTAGGGTTTTGGCCCCTGGAATTGGCATTGTGCCTTTGCAAATGCACCAGTTGAGGGCCACCTGGGCCGAGGTTTTTTGGCGGTGGGCGGCGATCGCCCCCAGCACATCTAGTAACGGCTGAATTTTGGGCAACAGTCGGCGGAACAACAGGCCCCGCAGGCCTGAAGGAAACGGCCCCTGCGCCGAGTATTTGCCGGTCAGCAACCCCAGCGCTAAGGGGCTATAGGCGATCAGACGAATGCCTAGCTCATCGCAGAGATCCTTCAGGCCCAGCTCGGTGACCGGGTAGGTGGACAGCAGCGAATACTGCACTTGCAGCGTGGCGATCGCCAGCCCCCGCTCCTGAAACCGCTGGTGGGCCAGCCTGAGCCGCTTGGGGCCAAAGTTCGACAGGCCCACGGCCTTAGCTTGGCCCTGCGCGCACAACTCCATCAGCCCGTCGAGAAATGGCCCTTCCTGCCAGGGGGCGTAGTTGGCGGTAGACCAGTGCATCTGGGCCAGGTCGATGGGGCGACCCAGCCGCTCGACGGAGGCGGCTCCGGCTTTCACCACCGACCCGGCGGTGAGCCGCCAGGGGTAGGCGGCTAGCTTCGTCGCTAGGCAGAGGGAATCTCGGTTTGGCCCCGTGTAGCTCTGGGCAAATTGCCCCAGCAAAACTTCGCTGCGACCATTTAGCCGCCCGGTGCCGTAGGAGTCGCCGCTGTCGAACAGAGTAACGCCGTGGCTGAGGCAGTGGTCAAAGACCTGTTGCAGCTCGCCATCCATGGCTGGGTCGTAGCCCCACAGCAGCCGGTTGCCCCAGGCCCAGGTGCCGCAGCCCATCTCGGGCAGGGTCAGGGGCGATCGCAAATCCGGTGCAGAGAGGGTCATGGGGTACGCCAAGGGAAACGGCCATCTCTCATTATTCCAGGCTGGGTGGCCCCGATATGTACCTAAAGCCCTAGCGCTAATTCCTGCTGGGTTGAGCCCCGGTTGGCTAAATCTACGCCTTCGTGGTGCAGTAGCCACTGCTTGCGCTCTAGGCCGCCCGCGTAGCCAATGAGCTGGCCGTTGGTGCCGACAACACGGTGGCAGGGCAGAGCGATCGCTACGGGGTTGAGCGAGTTGGTCATGCCCACCGCCCGATAGGCCGTGGGTTTGCCCAATTTTGCCGCCAGTTCGCCGTAGGTAGTCACTGTGCCAGCGGGGATCTGGCGCAGCGCTAGCCACACCTGCTGCTGAAACGCGGTGCCCCCAGGGTTGACAGGCACCGAGTCGAAACTGTGCAAATCGCCCGCTAGGTAGGCTCTGAGGCGATCGCTAAAGCCCTGGGGGTTGGTGCAGGGCTTTAGCGTGACTGCCGTAAACCGCTTGTTGAGTAAGGTCAGCAGGCGAGTTTCATAGCCGGCAAAGTCGAGGGCGCAGAGCGACACGCCATCGGACACCAGCACAATATCGCCGATCGCAGAGGGCAGGGTGTCAATCCAGAGTTCGGTGGGCACAGGCATTTCGGCAAGAACGTTGCTAAATCGGGGAATGAACCCTTGGTTAATCCACTAATAGCCTGATCGATGCGATCATGCCAAAAATTCGCTCTAATTCTGAACTAATTTTCTATGCAATCACGGCAGTTTTCTACAGCAAAGCTGCCGTAATTGACATTTGAGCCAATGACCGCATGGTGAGCTGCAAGCTTGAAACCACAGTACGGAGAGGGAGGGATTCGAACCCTCGGTCCTTGCGGACACCCGATTTCAAGTCGGGTATACCAATCCCCGGAAAAGGTTGACTGATGGGTGTTCTAGCCCTGGTGGTAAACGGTTATCCCCGACCTACCACCATTTTTACCACCCATGCGTTCAAAAGTTGGCATCACATCCAGTCATGGAGCCCTTCAACTACGGTTCCTTTGGGGAGGCAAGCGGAAGTATTTGTCAATTGGTCTACGGGAGGGGCTAGACGGCAGGGAGTTGGCTCAGCTCAAAGCTCAGCTTCTAGAACATGACTTGGCTTATGACTGCGTAGACAAAACTTTCAACCGTTATCGGATCCAACCTCCTAAGAAAAAAGAACCAGAGAAGGTTCTCCCGATCTTAACCCTGGCAGAGCTTTGGGCAAGGTATCTGGTCTTTAAGGCTCCGCAGGTTAGTCCCACCACGCTGGATGGGCAGTACAAAACTGTCTCGAACCATCTAAAGTCCTGCCCCAGTACAAAACCTGAGCAAGCGATAGCGGTTAGGGACTGGCTACTTAGCCACTACACCCGAGACTCATCGCGGCGCACCCTCGTCCAGTTGAACGCGTGCTGTAGGTGGGCCATCCAGTCCCAGTTAATAAAAGGTAACCCTTTTCTTGGGCTGGCTGAGGAACTTAGAAAGAGCCCACCTACAAGTTGTCGCCCGTTCGCTCCCGATGAGACTGCGGCCATCCTTAAGTCATTCGAAGGATCAGTCTATTACCCCATAGTGAAATTTCTCTTCCTAACAGGCACAAGAACCGGAGAAGCTAGAGGAATACGCTGGAGACACGTTAGGGAAGAACACTTAAAAATCTATGAATCTCTGTCAGGGGCAAAAAATCGCATTACCGACACTAAGACCCATAGAGCTAGAAAGCTACCCTGTAACGATCAGCTTCACCAATTTCTTCAAACTTTGAGGCCAGCTGAAGCTAAGCCAGAAGATTTGCTATTTAACGTTCCAAACTTAAGAGCCTTTCAAGCTGGATGGCAGCGGCGGGTTACTCGATTGGTATCCCAAGGTCTAGTGGCCGAATATCGTTCGCAGTATCACACTAGGCATACCTTCGCGACTAATTGCCTAGAGGCTGGAGTGCCCATTCGACAAGTAGCCGAGTGGTTGGGCGACAGCCCTGAAACAGTACTCAAACATTATGCTGGAATAATCCACCAATACGTCCCGCCTGAGAATCTTTAACCTCATTAATGAAATGAAAAAGACTTACACACTCTGGTGTCAATACTGCAACTCACCGTTCACAGCCACTTATAAGGAAAAACGTTGCTGTTCCCACGAATGTAGTGTAAATCTTCGTAGGAGAAAACGAAGTCGCTGGGCACGCCATCAGGCAGCGTATCGAGACCCAATAATAGAAATACTGATGTTCTTGGATTGTAAGCCCAGCGAATTAAAGCAACATTTCGCTGAACTTCAAGTGGAAATTCCAGACCAGAATATTTGGATAGGACTCCACGGTCAATCCTGTCCTCTTACGCTAGAACCCTGGCGGCACGATAATGGCACCTCAGAAGTTTGAGGGCTTCTGAGCAATATCGACTCACCCAAAAAGCTCTGATGAATTTGTTTAGGACAATGCTGGGCTGCATGATAGGGTGAGCTGCACCGCCGCCCTGATTGTTGATGGTTATAGCAGGCTGAGCCCCTTGAATTGAGACGCCCGTCCCAGAGTTCGAGACAGACACCCCAGTATCACTAACCCCAATAGAAGCATTAATCGTTGCGGGGTTTAAGGAAATA
Organism: Leptolyngbya sp. FACHB-60; assembly: GCF_014695775.1. GTDB lineage: Bacteria > Cyanobacteriota > Cyanobacteriia > Phormidesmidales > Phormidesmidaceae > Nodosilinea. The sequence continues at coordinate 93,880 of NZ_JACJOX010000026.1, forward strand.
CCTGTGCCACTGCTGGTGATAAATGCAGTGAAAACAGGAAGGTTGAAGTTAAATTCGGTTTGGATTACCGACTGACCGGGGCCAGGGCCACCTCCAGCATTACTACGCGCGGCATGATTGTGTCCAGGGTCATTAACCCCGTGGCTGTGAGGAGATTGACTAAAGGCGTGGGTATGCCCAGGGTCACTGATTGGGTAATTGTGTCCAGGGTCATTGACCTAGTGGCTATGCGCCGTCTGACTAGCATTGTGTCCGTGAGGAGGCATCTGAGCGACCATAAGGGTGACGGTTTCAGCGCCGGTCTTAGTGCCTAAAGGACGGTTAGTTAAAATGCCATCAGTACCGGCTCCCAGGGTTACTCGCTGCCGGCAATCTGGGACTCGAAACGTTCCTAGAGGGTCACCAATATTGTTGTAGGTAGTGCCACTCGCAGCGTGCAATAGAGGGTAGGCCGCAACAGCGTAGCTTGCCCCATCGCACAACAACCAGCCTGCTTCAGGAGTAGCACGAGCGGACTCTTTAATATCCCCAATACTGAAGATGGAAGCCGCTGAAATGTTGACAGGTGTAACTTGTTCAACAGCCTGATACCGTAAGTCTGAAAGGGTAGTAATCGCCCCAGCAGAGGTTGCAAAATAGGCTAGGGGAACACAAATCTGTGGGAAGGTTGCTCCCTGCACGACCGCGCCAGTGTCATCAATATAAATGCGGCCTGATGTGTTATCAGGCAAGGTAAGAGACCCAGCGCTGATTGCTACAGAGCTACCACTGGTAAGTAGTACTGCGGCAGAGGTGTAGCTTACCGATAGCCCCGAGACTTCGGTAATCTTGATTCGATTCTTCCAGTTGTAGAACTGGGCTTTTATTTGGTCTGGTTCATCGTCTAACCAATCATCAATTACCTTGGGGCCATGACCATATTCGTCTTCGCCGGTCATTTGAGGAAACCCAGCTGCGTTGGCTAGCGAATCCTGCCAAACATCGCCTGTATTAAGTGTGGGCCTTGCCATTCAATCAAATCCTTGTACTCAAAAAGAAGCCCGACGTTGCCGATGAGCAAGCCAATCAGTCGCGGCGGTGCCGAGGTGATGTATGGTCGAGGGACGACGAGATAATCTTTAATGGTTGAAGCAGTGCGTGTATCGTTGAGAAATTGATGACGAAACAATAGAGTGCACCGCTGAGGAAGACCCAATCTAGTTTCGATAACGGCAAAAACGCTCTCAACTCCAGCAAGTTTTTGAAAAAGGTTTGGCATCTTTGAGCCGGTGTTGAGGAAAAGATTTATGAGTATTTATACTCAAAATAATAATCACAGGACACTTATAATGTAATTATGAGGTAAAAATCTCATGATTATTCTGTGATAATCGATTTTTGAGGTCAAAATTGGCCTCACTAGAGATAACAGCGGGGCAATTATAGTGTAATTATTTCGTGGTTATTAGATAAGTATAGTGTGATTATTCTGTGATTATTTTTTGAGTGCAAATACTTAAAGCAAGAACTTTTAAGTCTTGCAATGAGATTGAGCTATCTCAATTCATTTCACGCTCAATATTTTCGTCAAGCGCGCGCGACAGGTAGCGATCGATCTCGGGTTGAGAGTGGCTAGCCATCAAAACTTTTTGCTCAACGAACTTGGTGTACGGGGCTGAATTGGAAAAGTAAAAAGAATTCCAGCTTTCGATTTTGCTGAACCAAGAATTTCGCAGTCTCCCCGTGCGAACGGGTGTTCTCGCTTTGAGAATCCCCATGCCGTATTCGGCGGTGTCTTCCATTGATTGGGTGACAGCGCGACGGAAATGTTTTAGAGGATTCTCGTGGAGAGGCCCGGACGCTACGAAGGAAACTTTCATTTGTGGTTACTGGTACTGAGTTGTATGTCTCTTAGCCGGGGAGTACTTGCTCCAGTAAATCGGAAGGTTGACGCGGCGGGCCAGCTCTTCGAGAAGAGTATGGCCATCGCAGTTCAGATGTTGAAGGTGAAGCTTCCAGTTCAGCTTGGTATGACTCGTTGAGCCTGCCATGCTGGACTGGCGTGCTTCCTTCTTCTGCTCATCGATTTCGTCAAGCTCATCGAAGATGACAGACACCCGGTCGATGGTGGCCTGAGAGTACTCCTCCTCCAGTCGCCGCTTGAGGAGGAGTAACCCATCGCTCGCGTAACCAGTTTGAAGAAGGATTACTCCGTCGCTCGGGTAGCCCAGCCTGATGAAAATATCTTCGATTACGCTAGGGTCGAGCTTGGCCATGCTTATTTCCAGAGGAGTGAGTGAAGAACTTAGGCCGCAGCGTTAGACACGTCATCCAGCACAGACAAAGCCTGAACGGGGTCGTGAGCCTTAAGCTGCAAGGAGATCGAAATCTCAGCTTTGAAAACGTCGGGATGGTTGTCGCTAACGTCAGCCATGCGGAACTTCAGGCCTTGGTAGGAGAAGAAGGAGATCTTGTTATCGATAGTGCCGGACGCGCCCTCTTCATCGAAAACGTAGAGATCCATCTTTGAGGGGTCGATGAACTGCATTTTGTTAGCGGTCGCAGCTACAACATCGCTGATGACAGGAATGCCTTTGATGGCATAGCCAGCGAATTGCTGAATGTTCGCGACCATGTTGCCGTAATCAGCATTGACCTGAGTCTCAGCCTGATAAAGCTTTCTCAGTACGTCTTGGTCAATCTCATCGCTAGTCAAGATGAAAAGATTTGTCCCATTGTTTCGAGCAGAGGTCGCGCCAGCCACCCGACGAGCGCGCAGCAAAGCAGTGACACGGCCTACGGTCAGAGCCTCAGGGGTGCCAGGAGTTGCACCCTGCTTAACGATGCATTTCCAGCGTGGGTAAGTGGAGCGAGAGATGCCAGCGTAGCTACCCGTTTGGGCCGCGATCATGTTTAACCCAATTACTCCAAAGTGAGTGGCGTTAGCAGTGCCATTGCCGGTATACAGCACTCCATTAATCTGCTGGGTAAGAGACCGAAGAGCATCAGCGACTTCAGTGCCTACAGCAGAACGAACCGCCTGGATTTTGCCAGTAGCAGTAGCTTCGATGAGGTCACGACGACGAACGTTCATCTGATACTTGAAGTAGTAATCGGGAACGGTCAGGGCAGCTTCCCCAAGGGAACCAGCAGTATCGTCAGCTAGAGAGCCAGCGAGAGCACGGCCCGCAGAGGCAGCATCAGTTAAACGAGCAGACCATTCGATGGGGCGTTGACGAGTAAGTTGTGAGCAAGATGCTAGAAGACCCAAAAGAGGGGTTTCAACCAAGCGAGTCTCGGCCAACGTTTGTTCGGCCACAGCCGACATGAGGTCAGCAGGGCTGTAGGTGTTGATATTTGTCATTGTTGTTTTGCTTTACGGATGAAAAGGTTGAAGAGCGAGTTTTGCTTCGCCACTCTGAAGCTCTGCCGTGATCTGTTCGAGGCGAGAGCTGTAGGTGGTTTTAGCGGGGGCAGTAGTAGACTTCGTTTCGGTGCTTCCCGCCCCGCTGACACCAGAGGGGGGATGAAAAATTTACCTTCGTCAGAAGCCAGAAACTTTGTGATGGTCGTTTCTAGAGGAGCGACATCATCGTCCCCATGTTTAACGAACCACTGGTCGCCTTCCTGCTGAATCTTGTCGCCGTGGTCAGCTAGGAATAAGCGGTAAAGAACCTTTTGGCTCAGTGCGCCAGTGCCTGCAATCGCCTGGGTGAGGGCTGAATTTCGCTTGGCCTGAAGAGTCTCTTGTCGTTCCCGCTCACGCTCAGCTTGAAGCTCAGCGAATTGGGTCTGGAGAGCTTTGAGGGTCAGCTTCTGACTGCCGGTATCGTCAGGACTTTCAGCGCTAGAGTCAGCCGCTGGGGTCTGAGGCGCATCCGTCATCTTCTGTAGCTGCTTCTTCATGGAAGCTACAGCACCAGCATTGGCAGTATTGACCTCGGCTAACACTTCAGTCTTGAAGGTGTTCAGGAGAGTGGTTAGATGCTCTAGGGTTAGAGCTTCGGGCTGGGAAGTTTCTGACTGGTTGAGGTCTTCTGATGTCGTCATATTAATAAATGTCCGTTTAGGATTTCTCTGCATTGGCAAAAAAAACCGCCCCAACTGCAGTAGGTCGTGGACGGCTATATCTGGATATTTATAGAGCCCCTTACCAGTAGGGGCATTCACTTAAGCTTTCGCTTTTCTAGAATGAGGTTTAGGACAAAGAAGTATTGTCATTTTGGTAACAGAATCAGATTTTTAGTTGTTTAAGCAACGTCTTCATCTCTATGTCTGAAGGTACTAGTATTCTGAATACACTGCATTATTTCAGAGGCTCTCACTAGTCTGCCAGCCTGACTGTTTTTTACATCTTGCTCCACAGCCTCAATTGTATTAATAAGGTTATCTAGTATTGTCACACGACGAAATTCGCTTAGCTTCGCGGGTATGTCAGATATGTCAGCTTCACTCTTGAATACGACAATACCGTATGAGTAAGCTATCCTTTTTCGGGGTGATTTCTTTAAGCTAGGCCATTTTTTCGACAGGTCTTCGAATACTCGCATTAATGACTTAGCATATGTATCAACCTGCATATAAGGATTGACTCCCCAACAGGACGCAACCTCTATCTGGTGACCCTTTGAGTTCTGGCAATACCAACGGCTATTAAGAATGTTTTGACCAGAGATTATTTTTCCGCCATAGCCCTTGGCTTCTATGACCGCTAAAAAGGATTGGCCAACCACTATGAAGTCAGTTGCTTGACTGCATTTCCCATCTCGACTTGCGTCGTATCTAAATAGGTATTCCCATTCTCTAGATCTAATCTTTTCGCAGTCATTTAGGACTCTGATCACTTCTTTTTCAAACTCATTCGCATCCTGGTTTGGCTGAGACACCTCTAGCAGCTGCCTCTTGAAAAAATCGTTTTCCTCAGCAAGAGTCTGGTTTTTTAGAACCATCTCTTCTTTTGAGTGATAAACTTCTTCAGCTCTTCTCTCAGCTTCATCCTTTTCTTGATGAGCCTTGTCAAGTTGCTGTTCGTAAAGCGCCTTTATCTGCTGCTCGGATCTAACTTGAGCGTCTTTAGTTGAGAGTTGTTGGCTTAACTTTTCCCTGTCTTGTAGAAGCTGGCTAAATTCTTGCCTCAGTTTTTGCTGATCTTGGAGCTTGCTTTGCTGGGCTGAACCTAGTTCTTTCTCCTTCTGTTGTAACAACTCTTTGTTTTCAAGCAACTGCTTCTGAATATCGATTCGAGACTGTTCATCGGCTTTAATCCTGTCATCCTTAATCTGAATCTCATTCTTTAGCTGCTGGATCTGGTGAATAGCTTGACTCCTATCTTGGTGAAGATTCTTTAGTTGGATTTCTTTGTCATAAATTGTTTGCTGGTGTAGCTGAACAATTTTTTGACTATCGCTGAATTGACCCTCTAGCAGCTGGTAGTCATTTAGCTGGTGTTGAATTCTAAGTTCTTGAGCCTCGGCTTCGGCCTCTTTCTGTCTTAACAATGATTCTGATGTACGCTTTTGTTGCTTCCGCTTTCCGTTAGCTAACTCAACAACGGCCCATGACACAAAACCAAAAACAATAGCGAATGACGTTGTGAGAGCATAATACTTTTTAGCTCCGCTATCGACCCAAAACCCTTCTGGCCAGGTCTTTACCCACGATAAATAGGAGGGGAAAAAGCTTGGCGACAAGCCTCGAACATAATAAACTCGACCAATCACTTCACCTTGGTTGAGAAAACCAGTTGCCTTTCTAGCATCATCGCGCGAATTATCATATTTTCCCTCTGCGTACAGAGGCGGTGGATTTCTTAGTAGATCGTACTCAGACTTTGCAAGCGTGCTTGTATCAAGAAGCTTGCTCCAAGAGTAGGTTGAATCAGTCTTAAATCGAATTTCTTCGCCAGGGCAATCCCTTCTCTCTATCGTACAGTTCGTGACGACAAGCCCAAAGTGACCATAGTTGCTATCTAGTGTACGCTGAATTTCCCCCTCAGCTCCTGCCATAAGAGCGTGAGAGAGTTTAGTTGGCAAAGTGTGTGAAAGAATATTAAAATCTACTGTCTGAACTCTATAGATAGTGCTATTCCAATAGCCCTTATGGTTGACTTGGTTTATTAAGGTGGAAGCACCCAATGAAAAGCAAAAAACGTAAAATAACCGGCTGATCGAATTGTTTAGTATTGACGGCATAGGGAGGATATATGGCAGGAAAGCTATTTCTGCTTTCGCTGAAGTTCCTATTTGTCAGGCTGGGAATGGTAAAATTTTGAATAAGTTTGCCTCGCTTTTGTGAAAAATTGCTTATGAAGATAATTTAATGGTTCTGAATCTAAGATCTTTTTGGCACTTGTAAGACGTCTCTTCGCTGCGCAGCACTAGTGGAGCTAAGTCTCTGTTTCACAGAAACTTATGCAGTTTTTTTGTAAAGACCTCTAAAGACGACCTTTAAGCCTGCCTAATAAACTCTGTCTGAACAGGCTCAGGCATAGGCGCTGCAGCTGCTTCATCCAAAACGGTCTGCCGTTGCTCAGGTGTTAGATTTCCCATCAACAGGCTCAGCAACCGCTCACGAATCAAGACATGCAAAGTAGGTGTCAAAGACTGCTCTAGCCGCGCCAGGTCAATACCTAGCAACATGTTGAGAGCTTCGATGAGGTCAACTAAGCGATCGCCGCCAAATTCATCAAGGCCACTGACAGCAAGGCTTTCAGCATCTTGTGCTTCAGCCTTAGCAACCAGCTGGTAGATGTCTTGAAGACAGTCGGTCAGGATGTGACCATAGCTCTCAAGGCGAGCGTCCTCGATTTCGAAGTCCATTTCCTTGCTGATGCCTGAGGCCTCAATGGGCTCTTGGGTATAAGCGCCACCAGTGCCGAGGATGGCTCGAATCTGCTTCTCAGCACTCTCTAGAGCCTTATCGATGTGGAGGATGATGTCGCCCTTGGGCTCGCTCCACTCGAACTTATCAACCTGCAGAACGTACTGAAGGCCAGTAGGCAGAGGCTCGTCATCTCCGACATAGGTATCGCCCAAGTCGCCATCAGGTGTCTGGTGAGGTGTGTAGGTTCGTTGTAGATATGATGCTGTCAGTAGGTCATAACGATGGCACTCAAGCCTTAAGCATTCTTCAGCTTTAGGGCTCGCGTGGTTGCCACTCCATTTACCGTCGGGCAACTCCAGTTTGGCGCTCGGGATAACCCCAAAGCCGTGAAGCACCAGACTTGTTAGAGGAACCTTGGGTTCTCCATCAGTCGTAGGCAAAGGCTCGCCCTTGTCGTCTAAGAGCTCAATGATTTGCCCCTGAGAGCCAAGCTTAACGAAGCTCTCGTAGACAGCAATTTGCTCGTTGTCTATATAAGTCCAGCGGGCCAGCTTTAGGGGCTTACGCAGCGGGTCAGAGGTGTCATCCAAAAGCTGAAAGACCTTAACCCAGTTCAGCTTGCCGTTGGATTCAGACCACATCGGCACCTGAACAGCAGGGTACAAAACGAGATTCGTGCGCAGGCCTAACTGCTCTTCTTCAGCACGCGATCTCGGCTCTACAGGCGCTTTGGGTTTGTCAATGTGAATAACGACCGTTCGATACTTCAAGCCCTCAGCGAACAGCTGCTCGATTAACTGAGTCTTAGTACGACCTTGGCCATTGTTATCTTCTTTAAACGCTTCCCAGAAGGACTCATTGGTAACGTTACTGAGTTGAATCGTGCCCAAGGTGAGCTTAGCGGCCATTTGGCTAATGCAGGGGCCCAACACGCCGCTATAAGCAAATTTTTCTAAACGCGCCTCGTAGATCGCGTCCTCCTCGCCCGGTCGCTGCTTGAGAAACATCCCGAGCTTGTCGCGCAGCCGCCAGCCACCCTCGACCAGCAACTGGATTCTCTCTAAGTGAGGCTTAGCCGCGCTGAAGTCGGGGTGCTCGGCCTGCAGCACTTTGAGAGAAATCTGAGGAGGGTAGCTCATGCGATCGCGAGAGTCGGATTTAATGTCTTGTTTCAAAGTCGTCGGGATTTATTGGCTTGTTGTAGGGCTGGACATTCAGTCACCCGCAACTAGCCGTGTTGCCCGTTTTCAGGTTTCCAGCGTTGGCGATCGTTTCATTCCCACAGTCACAAGTGCAGTGCCACGCCCTCAGATTCCCCTTCTTTTTCTTCTTCATCAGATGGCGAGCGGTCAGCATGCCGAACTTTCGACCAGTCAAGTCCTGTGGGGTGGGTCCGGCCATAGGCTTACGAGGCTTAGGGAGTTTCGGCTCCTTCTTAGCTTTGTGGGAGCCACAATCTACTGCGGTTCCTCTCCGAAGGTTGGAATGGCATGCGATTCGTTCTCTGCCGCAATCGCAAAAACATTTCCATTTGCGCCCTGTGGTCGATTCAACCTCACCCACGACAAGTAGCTGACCGTATTTGTCACCGATTAAGTCGAGCTTCCTCATAGGGTTGAGACAGCCACAGCTTCGTATACCCTTTCTCTTTAGGTAATTGCCAGAGAAAGTTTTCTCAGTCCCGCAAACGCATCGAGTAAGCCAGAATGTCCGTGGGCGTGGGTCAGGCACTCGTCTAAGAACGGTGAGACTTTCGAACTTCTCATCGGTTAAGTCGCGTACTTTAGACATGTTTAAGCCGCTGAGAGATTTAGGACGTGATCGCCGTGGTGGAACTCGACTGTGGCGGCTGCGTGCATGGCCGCGTCAAGGCAGTGGTCTTGCTGCCCTTTGGCGGGTTTATTGAGCAAGTTCCCGTCCGCGTCCTTCTCCCTGTGATAACTAGCGAACTCGTCGTATAGAGCCGCTGTCTTAGGGAGGAAGAACAACCTATTTTGGAAGAACAAGCTGTCGCCAATAGCTACTCGTTCCATAGGACTGGGCTTGTTACGCTTGACTTCGACTGAACGCTGCAGCCCTTTGATACCTTGAGCTTTGCCATAGCGACGAAAGTTGAGGATTGAACCAGGACGATCGTCTGGCAAGTAGCCTCGGTACAAGTTGTACTGAGCGCAGAATTTAGAAGCCTGCTCTAGAAGCTGAGGTTCAGTAACCGGCTGACCCGAATCGTTTTTCCAGAAATCTAATAAGTAATAGGTGCCACTATGGGTTAAGCCCACAACGACCATCGCGGGATTGATGTCGCCAAAGTCCAAACCTAGATAAACGGCCCGAAATGAATCAGGCACTTCCTCGGTAATGTGATGTCTTTCGAGTGAGCTGAAGAGAGCACCCTCAAAATCCTCCCAACTCGCTTGAAACTCTTGACGGAAAACCTTCGGCGGTAACTCAACACGGGCACGCTCCAAATGTTGACGAGGGAAAAATGGATTGTCCTGGGTTACGAAGTGGTAGTAAGCCCAACCAGGTTCCTGTTTTGCCTGTAAGTGAATAGACTTAATCAGAATTAAAAAAAGCAGTCCATTCTTTACCTGAAATCGAACGTTCCTATGGTTACTGCATGCATTTACATGCAAAGCGATTTATTATCGATAAGGTCTAGATATCGCGAGATGACCTTGAGTACGTTAAAGTCCCTCGTCCTATCTTCGACACCTGGACCGATCTACTTTGCCATGCTCCCTGATTGGATAAAGTCGAGCTAAGAATCCATGCTGTGACTCTTGAGGTACTAATGAAAAAAGGGGAGCCAAAGCCACCCAGGAAACTAACCCCGCAGCTGCACCCGTGACCCGCGAGAGGCTGGCCCCAGAGACACCTGACCACCTGGAACAGTGCAGGGAATGGAAGCCGCAAACGACCCTGGCCCAGAGGACACAGAGCGCACCAAGATGGAGTAGCCCACGACCGCAGCCCAGCGAGTGGAGAAAGCCGAGGGCAACTCACTGAACCACACCTCAGCCACGAAGCCGGTAAACGACCTGTCGGACTCTCGCCAGTAGCACTCGATCGCACCAAACTCAGTAGCCAAAGCCTGAACGAACTCGTAAGAAACTGGAAGTATTTAAAAGCACCAACGCAACGCGCATTCCATACGCCTGCGTCTTCCCCCTCCGGTGGCGGTCAAACTAGGCGCAAGGGCAAGGCAGGCCCAAGAAAAAACTGCGAAGCACCACTAGAACGGCCTGGCGCAGCTTGGGAACCCCTTGCGCCGGGTTTAAAGGCGTAGAATAGCGTCCCCTGCGTTGGTCGCCCATCAAGGGTCCTGCCTACATCAAGCCAGCGATAAAGCAAAGCCGCATTGTTTGAGCAGGCTTACCTGACATCCAAAGCGCGATCGCAGCTCAGGATCAGCTTGAGGCACAACAGCCCTAATGGAATTTCACATCAGCCCTTGACCGATGCCCGCTCTGTACTCCCCAAACCCCTACACCCCGCTCTAAAGTCTTAAGGACCAATTTGTCCGTTGTTAAAGACCTACCGTCGAGCATTCAAAACTGGCTGACCTGTCTGTATGAGCTGTTCTACTAAGCCGGCGGCAAACCTTGTCCCTCCAGCCTGATCGATGGCAACCTGCATTTTGGCTGCACTCTCTCGATATTTCGGATCTTCTAATACCTTGCCAATGGCGACTCGCAACGTCTCTACACTGAGTTGTTTTAACGGGACTACTTCGCCTGCGCCAACGGCTGCAACCCTAGCCGCCATACCCGGTTGGTCAGTCGTGATAGGAATCGCTACCATCGGGACCCCAGCACTCAAACAATTAACAGCAGTGCTACCAGCATGGGTAATGACCAAAGCGGCCCGATTGATGAGTTTTTGATGGGGTGGAAAAGCTGCAACGATAGGGTTGCCAGCAAAATTCGCCTTTGATAAATCTGCATTAGGGTTACCTAATGAAATCACCAGTTGAGCATTAATATCTAAGCAAGCTTCTGCGATGACATGAAAAATCTCCCAGTTGCGACTCTGCAAAGTCCCTAATGAGGCGTATATCAGGGGTTTGTCGTTCAAGACTTCAAAGGAAAATGCTTGTTGGTCCAGACCAACGGGTTCTGCATCGTTAGGATTTTTAAGCGGACCTGCGTAATAAAACCAGGGGACAATCTTGGTCCGAGGGAAATCTAACTCCTGCGGCAGCTGAGCGATTTGCAGCAGTTGTGAGTAAGCATCATTGCGCCGTTTGTACCGGGGCAGTTGCCACAGCTTTCTTTGTTGTATTACTTCATTCCAGATAGAGCCCGTAAGGTAATCCAGCAAAAAAGTTCCCATTTGGTTGCGGAGCTTTGACACAGCTGTTGCTTTATATTTCCAGCTGGTAAAAAGTGGTGGAATTCCCGGCTCTCGATTAAGGGGCAGGGCATTGCAGACCGTGACAAAGGGCAAATTCAGGTGATCTGCAATAGTGCCTCCAGCAGTTGTGATTTGGTCAACTAGAAGCAGATCAATTCCTAGAGCACGAATCGCATCAGGAGCTTCCCGAAAAAACATCTTCAGCTCTTCTTGGAAAAAAGTGATAGCAAATTTGATGCCAGCTAAGCCGCTGAGTTGGCCTAGTTGCTCATACTTAGCATCTAAACTACCGGGCGGGAAATCTGTTGCGCCGATCTCATGAAAGTCAAGGTGAGTCTGTGATACCTTAACTCCGACATCGGGAGGACCCAAAAATGTGACGGTGTGGCCTCGTTCTTGCAATTCACTCCCCAAGTTGCACATGGGGTTGATATGGCCAATCGCGCCAGGGCAAAGAATACCAATATGAGACATACGGCCACCGGTAAAAGGCTTTTCCGATCCTCTGGCCAGTATAAGGTGATGAATACTCAAATTCACCTCATTGCAGCCATCAATTCGAGTGGAGTATGGCGTTGCGTAGTAATTGCCGCCATGTAAGGTTTCTTTTGATACGCCTAACTCTGGCCATTAAATAATGCGAATGCGTCGAGTAGAACGATGAAACCAAATGGCCAGCCCCCGCTAAAGTAGCCAAAGCTTTGAACATACCCGAGGCGCTGAAGCAGCAACTGGGTATCACCGATACAACAGAGCTTGAAATTCTTAACCTTTAGTTCCTGGCACACGCCGAGGGTTCTGCTTTGAAGCACTAAACCCGCTGTTGGAGGTACAGCGCCGCACCCATCGCAACCTACCCATGGTGCCCGAACAAAACTTCCACAGGCCAGCGGTGCCAGTGGGGGTTTCAGTATCAGGCTTATGATCTACCACAGATAGCGATCGCCGCTGTGGGCCTGTGGTGCCCCGGTCGGCGGGGGTGGTAGCAGGGGTAAGCTATTTGGCGTAAATAGAATTTCACATCTGCCCCTGGCAATCGCTGGGGGCTTTGTTTTGATTACCTTCAGTCGGAAGTCAGGGATAGGCAACCCGGCTAGCTGCGCGCGAAGGCAACTATTCAACCCACAAGCATCCAGCAGGTTAAGGCCATTGAGCACTCAGCTTGATAGATAGTCATCTCAGCTACCTCCCAACAGTGTCATTTATCCCATGCAAAGTCGATATTTTAGGAAACAGGTTGATTCGGGCGGTCTAACGACGAGGTGAGCGGTCGCGTTTAGCGGTCCGTCTCGACCGCCTTGTTAGCCAAATTACAACGGTAGCGGATATCTGTGACCTGGAAGTAATATCCAGGAACCAAAGGGCTCACTTTTTCGGCACCGTCCAACCGAAAACCAACTGCTTCATAAAAGCTTCGAGCAGATGGCAAAGCCGTCCAAAGCGTTGCCTCACTGAACCCTCGCTTCTCAAGCCCACGCAATGCAGCGCCAATCAGCTCTCGGCCAATACCGGTCCGCTGCTGATCGGAAGAAACGTAGATGGCGTATATCTCTCCCGTAGCCTTTTGGAGTCCTTCATTATCACGTGTAGTACCCGAGCTCACAAAACCGACGACCTGTTTATCAAGCTCGGCGACAAAAACGTCGACTTCATCGCTTGCCAAAACCTTGCGCCACCTTTCCTGGCTTTCGGCATTTGCTCGAGGCGCGGAAAGCTCCGACAGAATTGATGCTGGCACAAGTCCTCTGTACGCTGCCTGTTTTGATGCGACGTGTACTGCAGAAATTACTTCAGCGTCTGACACCATGGCTTTTCTTATTAAAGCACTATCCCTCATAAAAACTTCCGGTTGCCGCTAACATAAGGCTAACGTTGCGCATCACCCGCCGCAGATAATCTTTGCATCATCACCGAGCAACTCTCGGCGGTCGGTGTGCATGGGCGTTGTTAGCTGATGGCACTTATGATCGCCCCTACTCCTAACTCAACTCTTTCACTGATTCTTGGAATCTGGATCAAATGCAGCTTTGACTTTGGCATCCCAACCTAATGCTTGCATCCAACCAGGATAGAGTGATGATGGGGCAGTGAGGGTATCCAATTGGCGAATCTCGGCTGTAGAAAGCGTGAGATCTAAGGCTTTCAAGTTATCTTCAAGCTGGTGCATTTTATTTGCACCAACGATGACTGAAGTGATAAAAGGTTTCGTGAGAACCCAGGCGATCGCCACCTGAGCAGGAGAGGCATTGTGAGTTTCAGCAATCGGCTTGATTGCATCCACCACGTCATAGCCCTGTTCAACATCGATCGGTGGCAGCTTAAACTCGTTCAGTCTTGCCCCTTCTGGCGTTGGGTTTTCGCGTGTATATTTGCCGCTCAAAAAGCCACCTGCTAAAGGACTCCATACCAATACTCCAATGCCTGCATCTTCAACAAACGGAACGACTTCATGTTCTAAATCCCGCCCCAGCAAAGAATAGTACATTTGAGCTGCAATAAACTGATCGTAGTTGTGATGTTTCTGAATGCCCAACATCTTTGCTGCTTTCCACGCTGGAAAATTGGAATAGCCGATATAGCGCACTTTGCCTTGTCGCACCAGATCATCTAAAGCGCGTAAGGTTTCTTCTAATGGCGTGATCGGATCAGGAATGTGAAGCTGATAGAGATCGATATAGTCAGTGTTTAGCCGCTTTAGGCTGGCTTCTGCTGCCATCATGATGTGACGATAAGATGACCCTGCATCGGTAATGGCGTTGCCCGATCGAAACCCTGCTTTTGTGGCGATGATGACTTCATCGCGACGATTAGCAAGGGCTTTGCCGAGCATCATCTCCGATTGTCCACTGGTATAGGCATCGGCTGTATCAAACAGGTTGATGCCAGCATCCATGACGCGACCCACCATTTGATCGGCAACTGACTGATCAATGCTGTTGGTAACTCCAGGAACGAGTTGACCTTCACCAAAGGTCATTGCCCCAAAGGAGAGCCGTGAAACCACCAAGCCAGTCCTGCCAAGGGTTGTATATTGCATAATAGAAGCCTTTCCACAGCTAGTTAGAGGAATTGAATTGTGTGGGTAATTATTAGAACCTAACCAGCCAACTGACCGCCTGTAACATCCAGATCCATGCCCGTCATTGATGTGGCTTGGTTAGACGCTAAAAACATGACAGCTTCTGCGATTTCATAGGTGGTCATAATCCGCTTTGTCACAAAGCCCGGAACCGCTTGCTCATAGGTAATTCCTTGAAACGCAAAGGACTCCCGTAATTGAGGCGTATCAACTGCCAAGGGTGAAATTGAGTTGATGCGAATATTATGGTCGGCGTTTTCCTGGGCAGCAGCTTTCGTGAGTCCAATCACACCATGCTTACTAGCGTTGTAGTGGGCAGTTGTACGAAAACCCACATGTCCAGCCACCGATGCCATGTTAATGATGTTGCCGCCACCTTGCCGTCGCATCTGTGGAACTTCATACTTCATGCACAGAAACTCACCCACTATGTTCGTCATCATAATGTCCATGAAATTATCCAATGGGATGTCTTGAATCTCAGCAGGAGTCATAAAGATTCCAGCATTGTTGAAGGCAATGTCGATGCGCCCATACTGTTCCACACAACCATTGACAAATGCTTTGACATCATCTTCAATTCGGACATCGGCTCGTTGATACGTGGCTTTGCCGCCTGCATCGCGAATACTTTGAGCCACTTGCTCTCCCAAGGCTTCCCGCCGACCACAAAAGTGAACAGTAGCTCCTTCAGCAGCAAAGGCTCGCGCAGTGGCTTCCCCAATGCCGGATGTGGCTCCAGTAATCAACGCTACTTCACCTACAAATCGACCGTTGGGATTGACGCTTGCTTGAGGTTCGAGTGGATTTTGAGTGTTTGCTTGAGCCGTTTGAGTTGCAATTGCTGTGGCAAACCCGGCAACCCCGATCGCTCCAGTCGCAAACATCTGACGACGATTGATCTTTGGCATAATTCCTTACCTGATTTCTTCGGAAACTGATAAACAGCAAGAGAATACACCTAATTATTTTGATAAGTCTAGGAAGTTATTGCTGTTTTGCTGACATAAGCTCCTGGTGTTACCCCAATCTGACGTTTGAAATGCCAGCCAAAATGACTTTGATCGTAAAAGCCCGTTGCGGTAGCAACCTTCGTAATCGAGAAGCCTTGAACCAACAGCTTTTTTGCTTGAGCAATTCGGAGTTGAGTTTGGTAGGCACTGGAAGACACGCCGATTTCTTTGCGAAAAATACGGCAGAAATGAAACCGACTTAATCCGGCGATCGCTGCCAATGTGTCTAAAGAAATTTCACTGGCGTAGTGAGCATGAAGATAATCACAAGCAAGCATAACAGCCGCATGAGGTGGCTTCAAAGAACAAACAGAAGGGCTATTTGAGGCATAGCGACGAATTAGGTAGGAGAGAAAGTCCAACAGGGCTATATCTTGCTCCAATTCAGAAGTTTTCTGATTCACTACTGCCTGCAATGCTAAAAATAAATGATTCAATTTTGAATCGGTAAGAAATGCTGTGGGGAAGAAGGGCAGATTGGCAGGCTTCTCAGCCATTTCAGCCGCAATCGTGTGTAACCATTTTGGATTGATGTGCATCATCTCAAAATGGGCGGGTGCTGGAAGATAGTTGCGATCGCTCGGCGCATGTACCTCACCTGAATGGATCACGCTCAAACTTCCGGTAGGGATGGAATGATATGCGCCGCGATAGTGATATTCACCTTGACAATTGAAACTTAAGCCAAACTGATACTCTTCATGGGAATGTCTGGGAAGCGGTTCTACGGAACCTGATTTGTAAGCATATCGCTCTAGTAAGATGCCATCCGATTCCCAGGCAAGAACGGAGATTTCTGCTGCTTTGTTTTTCATAAAAACAATTTAGTGTTAAGTCTCACAGATCACCTCTCGATCATGTTCATAACGATGACTTAGCCAGCTAACGGTCGTGTTCAGCGGATGCAGACAACCTTTGCAACTCAACGCAGAAGGCTGGTACGTTCCGCTACAACATAGTTGTTGGGCTCCGATTGTTTCTACCAACAATCTAGATCAAACACGATCATTAACGGCTCACACCATAACGGGCAAGGAACGTCTCTACTGCGTTGACAATCACATTCTCAACCTCATTTTCATCCATCTCTGAATCCATGATTAAGAAACGAGGCCAGAAGATGATGTCATTGATCATGCCAAGAAATTGACGGGCTGCAATTGCAATGTCTGCAATGGATAAACTGCCAATAGCAACTTGTGACTGTAGGTACACCTGAAGCCGATTGAGAAATGGTTCTTTGCCTTTGTAATATAGTTCCGTTCCCAATTCTGGGAAGCGGGGAGCCTCGGCGATGATGACGCGAAAGAGCGGTTGAATATTGTGGCTGTTGAGTAAGCGGGCGTAGTCTTGACCAATCTGCATCAAAGCAGCTTGAGGTGATAACTCAGACGGTACAGGCGTCGAACTGATTTGGTCGGTTTGCCAGACTTGTGCCATGATGCCGCCAAACAAATCAGCCTTGCTGGAAAAGTGCTTGTAAAGAGTTGCAGTTGAGACGTTCGCCTGCTGCGCGACATAGTCGATCGTGGTGCGATCATAGCCAAACTCTAAAAAAGCCGCGAGAGCCGCTTTCAGGATCGCTGCTTGCTTTTGTTGAGTAATCTCAGCCCGATACTGCTCCAGTCCCATAGTAAAACGTTAGTTTTAATCTACTTATGATTGTCTCACATCCCTTTCGATCTTGGCCGATTCACGCTATGGTAAAACGAGTGTTTTAGTTTAGAAAGCGAGCAAATCATGTTGTTCAGAGGCTTGATGTGGGGATTGGTTGCACTGACTCTCGCTCCTGGGTGGGCGATCGCTCAATCTGTCAAGGCAACCAGTCAACGATCACGCGATCGTGCTGCACCGCTGGATTTTCAAGGCCGCTACCTCGTTTCAATCTCCGATGCCGATATGTTGGCATCGGCGTATGTCGATGGGCGACTGGGTGCGCGTGAAGGGCAAGATACAATCAATGTTATTCCTTTAACCGGGCACGCACGAGATTTTCGTGCCTATACAACGGCAGCGAGTAACTCGGTTGCAGGCCCGCCGACGGCTGTAGCGATGACGCCAGATGGTCAGTATGCGCTAGTTGTCGAAACCTTTAGACCTCGTCCGGCAGGGGATGAGCAAACGCAAACTTTTGCTGACCTCATACACGGCGATCGCATCACGGTGATTGATTTAAGCGATCCGACTCGTCCTAGACAGGTGCAGGAATTAGCGATCGCAGAGCGTCCCACTTCGGTGAGTATCAATCATGATGGCTCCTTGGTTTCGGTAACTTTTCACCCAGACGGGGCAGGTACAGAAACTCCTTTGGCACTGATTCCGTTTGAGAACGGGCGATTGAGACAACCTGCCTATCCCATCGTTGCTCGAATTCCGCCGGGAGATGAACTCGTCCATGCAGAATGGCATCCAACTCAAGATGTGTTAGCACTGGTCAATAACACAGCGGCAGAAGTCTCTTTTGTGCAGCTATCGCGTCAAGGCGCAAATTTTGAACTTCAGCCCAGTGGTAACGTTGTGCAGGTTGAGAAATTCCCCTTCATAGCTCGATTCACTGCCGATGGTCGTCATGTGCTCGTCAACAATCTCTTTTGGGGTGCAGATGTGGAAGGAACTTGGAGCGAAGCTCCTCGCGGTAGCGTGGTTAGTATTCGACTTGCAGCCGGAACTCAGGCAGATGGTTCACCTCGCCATGCGCTCGTTTCGCGGGCAATGACAGGCGTTAGCCCGGAAGGGCTAGCACTCAGTCCTGACAATCAGTATGTGGTAACAAGCAACTTGGAACGCAGCTACTTACCCTACGATGACGAACGCATCACCTGGTTTTCCTCAGTGAGTTTGATCACGCTTAACCCGCAGACAGGTCAATTAAATCATGTGGCAGATTATCCGTTTGATGGCATTTTGCCAGAAGCTGCTGCGTTTGATGCCTCTAGCCAATATCTAGCGGTCACGAATTACGACCACTTTGACGATCGCATTCAGGGAGGGGCAATCGACTTTTGGCGTATCGCGTCAGATCCGCTGAATCCTCAGCCAATGCTGGTAAAGACTCGTTACTCCATTCCGGTGACACGGGGCATTCACTCAATGGTGTTAGTGCCGTAGGTAGCTAGTTGTTCAAACATCTCCGCAGTTGCATATCGATAACCATGATGAAATGACGAATTATCAGCGCCAAGACTATGTCACAGAAAGACTGAGCCGCCCAACGCTGTGTTAGTTGGCTGGCATTAGACGCAATCTGAATTGAGCAATTGCATAAAGATGGCTTCCAGTTGGCGGCGATAGCTAGTCTAGTGCAAAAGCTCACGACCCCTGACTAGACAGTGCTTTGCAGAAAACGATTTTGTCTGCACCTTCTGCGTAGAACTCGCGTATACGCGCTTCCTTTTCGTACCCGTTTTTGTGATAGAACGCTTGTGCATACTCAAAATCTGGCGTGCCCAACGTCTCAACTAATAAGAGCCGTGCGCCTCGCTCTGCCAAAGTCTGCTCTACAAAACGTAGCAGTTTCGCACCGCGTCCTTGCCTTTGATGGGTTGGGTGGACGGCAATCAGTTGCAGGTTCCAAGTTCCGTCAGTCATGCGTTCCGGTTCGCAGTAGGCTAATGCCACAAGTCCGTCATCATCGTCTGTAAGCCAGAATGGGTGGCTGTCTCCATCTTTGCTCAACGAAGCGGTCAACATCTGACGCAACTCCTGTAGTTCGTCTAACGAAAAGAGTTCCATAGAGCCAGCTAAGGCAATCAGCGCCTCTGTATCATCGGACAGGATTGGTCGGATCATCACGAACTCCAGCAGTGTGAAGGGAAAAATTACAACAGTTGTTATATTACAGCAGAACATAACAACTGTTATGATAAATGTCAAGATGATTGTTTGATGTCGCTGCAAACTAGGGACGCGCTATGAGTTTTGACGATCGCCGCATTGAAGTTGCTAATGCGGCATGGCGGGTAATTATCCGAGAAGGCTTGGATCGCACTAGTATGCGAGCGATCGCGCAGGAGCTTGGCTCCTCGACTGGAGTTGTGACCCATTACTTTCGAGATAAAGAAGCCCTGATCTTATTTGCCCTAGAACGAGTGTTTGAAAACGTCCTAGAGGAAATGAAAGGCTGTACGCAGAGGCCGAAAGGCATTGACAGGCTAGAAGCAATGCTTTTTACAGCCCTCCCTCTGGAGAACCGCGACAAAGACGATTGGAAGGTTTGGGTGGCGTTTTTGGGCTATTCGATCGGGCGCGAGCATTTAGTTCAGAAACATCGAAAACGTTATGACTGTTTACGGCAAATACTTACTCAAGCGTTAGCTGACTTACAAACCGCTAATCTGCTGCGAGGCGATCTTGATCTAACCCTCGAAGCCAATGCACTTATCGCACTAGTGGATGGCATCGGCACTGGGGTTGTCATCTGTCCTGAACAATTCTCGGTAGAGCAACAACAATACCTTGTGCGGCGACATATCAATACCTTACTAGCATAATCCTGACCACTGACGATAAGTTTTAAACTAGTGCCACTACATTTCAACGAAGCCAGCTAACAATTTATTGGACAGCTTATTGCAGCAGTACACCCACTGTCACTAACACCGTTCGTGTAGCTGGATGTAAGGCTACCTCTCCTCCCCATATTTGCCCACTTAGTGCCAGTACTCCTCCAAATTCACCACATAGCAAAACTTCACATGTTGTAGGGCAATAGTAGTATTCGTAATCTCCTTGAACGGGTCTAGCCATTTTGGATGCCGATGGATGACGAAGTCATTAATCAACCCAGCGAGCGACTGGATGAAATGGTTTCTATCTTGATATCTGAATTGTTCAACCGATTGTATAAATCTTGAGCAACTAGCTGTAGTAGCAGGAATCTCTGATTCAGGGGTTCCAAGCAAAAATTGAATGGCTAAAAATTCCTCTGGCGATTCAGGATAAAGCGGAAGGATGAACTGTTGAAACCAAACCCGAATCTGCTGTACGAATACCACAGTTCCAATTGATTTACAGTTTCTGTGAGAGGAAATAACATCTCTCAAGGTGGTCACAGCAGCGTTTAATCTAGAGTTAAATTTCATGAAACTTCTCTGCTGTCCAACGACTGCGTTCAGCGGCGGTAGACCGCTTTTAAGTCTAAACCAAAATCTTTCGTCCGCCGCTGCAACGCAATTGTTAGGGAGTAGCTAAGTATACCTGACACTCAAGAAACGAGGCTCACCCTGTATAGCTAGCATTGAAGCCCAACGCATTATCGATCGTTGTTCCTGAAATTGTTTTCGCTGCGTCGCTTGCCAAGAAAAGTGCTGTTTGAGCAATATCCTCTGGCTCAATCGCTCCAGCATTACCTAGTGGACTCACTGGATTAATCAGTGCGTCCTGTTCCTCTGGACTGGAAACACCCATCGATCGCATTTGCCCCTCACTGCGATACATCGGTGTGTTGACGGCACCAGGCGCGATCGCATTGACTGTGATATTGTATTGCCCCAACTCTTGAGCAGCCTGCTTGGTCATGCCAATCACAGCCCACTTCGTCGATGTATAGGCACCATTGCCAGCAAATCCAGCCCTGCCTCCCACAGATGCCATATTGATAATTCGTCCACCACCCCGTTGCTTGAGAAAAGGAATGGCAGCTTTTGCCGTATTGAACACACCATGAACATTGACATCAAAGACATCATGCCAGAGTTGAGGGGTGCCATCCTCAAAGCTGTGCCAAGCCACATAGCCCGCATTGGCAACGACAATATCAATTCTACCCAGTTCGCGGTTCGTGCGTTCTGCCGCAGACTGCATTGCTGCTAAATCTCGAACATCTACCTGAATTTGCAGAACCTTCGTGCCATATTGCTTAACAGAAGTCACAGCTGCATTGAACTCATCCCTATTGGACACGCGATAACCTGGTGAGGAGTTCAAACGAGCGGGATCGGCAATATCGAGCATGGCAACATCGGCACCATTCATTGCAAAAACTTCTGATATTGCCCGTCCAATCCCTCGAGCCGCTCCAGTGACGAATGCGACTTTTCCGGCTAAGGGAAGCGTATTTGAAGGTTGAGGCTGGGCATTGGGCTGAGTGGGAGCCTGTGCCGTTGCTTGCTTGGTTTGCAAGGGCGATAGTCCTGCTCCTAGTGTCATTCCGGTTGCAGCCAGGGCAGCACCTTTGATCAATCCACGACGCGAACGATTTAGCTTCTTCATTGTTTGCTCCTTATCAACTCTGAGGACAGCTTATCGAAGCAGCCACTTGGGAAAATTGTAAAATCTTGCTTAGCTTGCCACCTGCTTGAAGAAGCCTTTGGGCGGAATGCCGACGACTCGCTTAAAGGCTTTGGTGAAATGCGCTTGGTCGTAGAAGCCGACCTGCAACCCGATATCCGTCAGATCTGGTTTACCCGCGATCGCAATCAGCTTCTTTGCCCGCTCCACTCGGTTTTGCAGTAAATATTGATGTGGAGAAAGCCCCAACGAGTTTTTGAAGAGACGCGCAAAGTGAAACGCGCTCAGGTTCATCTGTTTGGCTAAGTCAATTAGGCTCAACTCCTCGCTTAGGTGTTCATGAACGTACTCGACAATCTGCTTTAGCTGCTGCGATGAAAGTTTTCCAGAAGGTTTCCGCAGTTTTTGAGGGCGATTGCTGTGATGCTCAATCAGATGGAGAGCAAAGGCAACTGCAAGCGATTCACCATAAAGCGCGCCACAATAGCTTCCAGACGCCAATTCGGTTTTGAAGCGACAAGTAAAGTCAGAAATCATTGTGTCAGCTTCACCTCGACGGGTGAGGAAGTTAATGTTTTCTGAGGCACCCGTACCTTGAAACGCTTGGTGAACAAATTTGGGGTCAAGGGCGATCGCCAAAAACTCAAAGTTGCCCCACCATCGAGGAAAGTTGATATCTCCGTGTGTCTGTAAGCAAAAATCACCTGGATTCAAAGCCGTTTGTCGCCAACACCTGCCTTCTTTCCATTCGTAGTGAACAGGTTGACCAATGTTGACCGCCAAACGATGTCCATCGATATAGTGTTCCGGCAGTTCAAACGATGAAATTCGGTGAAATTCAACAGTGATTCCCTGCCACCCTGCATTCCCGCTCGAAAACAACACACTTCCATCAGGAGCAGCCGGAAAAACATCTCCGGTTTGACTGCTAACGAGATGAATCCGGCTATCTGACATTGGCACTAAGAAGTGATTTTAAGTATATTTTGGACTGAAATCACTCTACAGGCAACCTTCTAATTACTGTCTCTACATAGAACGAGAAGCTGCCTAATGACTAAGATAAGCGGCGACAGATACCCTTGTCATCGCCACCAAGATCTCTCGCTCGTCCGCTTCATCGACTTGTTAGCTGGCTGACGCTACATAAGTGACATTGTATAGATGAAATTCATTTCGGGCTAACCCTTCCCAGTATGGCTTTTCTGGGTTAAAACCAGGCTGCCCAAGAATTGCTTCAAATGCCTCCTGGCTTTCCCATTGACCGTAGTTAAACATTCTAGTACCATCCAGACTGCGATGAAAGGTCGCTGAAAGCAAACTTGATGAGTTGCTCATTGCCCGGTCTAATTCAGCAGCGGTTCGCTTGATCATCTCTGGTTGATGCATTGGCATCATGCGAAATTCCGCTAGATGAGTGACGCGATCGCCTTTAGCAATTTCAACTTGTGCCGATTGAGATCGACTGGCCGTGACTTCCAGCAAAAATACCTCAGGCGGAAAAAACTCAGTAAACACAGCAGGACGAGGCAAACTGCGATGGTCAAATTTAGGATGCCATTGGCTATAGGTAAACACTCGCACGTTATCTAGGCTCCGATGCACACTGGCAGATACAAAAGAAGAACAATCAATCCAGGATTTAACTTGTTCTTGCACAATTGCCTCAATCAAGGCCGCCTGATGCCGCTCTGCAACGGTGTATAGATCCAGCCCAACGATCGCAGTATTTGTGCGGTCAATCTGCACCATCTTTATATCCTCCTAATCAAACACTACATCATGATTATGCTTCACTCTTACGAATTAGCTGACTCCGTGAAGACGACTTGGTGAAGTGACATCTGGAATTCATTATTGGCAAGCGATCTCATGACTTGGAGCGGTTCCGCCATCGGGGGATTTGCATTCATCTTGGCGTATAGTTCCTGAGAATTCCACAATCCATAATTGATCGCACGAGCACCATCAAGCGATCTATGGAAATGCGTAGTAATGAGTCCAGATTGTCCTGAGATTTGCTGGATTGCTTCTGCGGTTGATTCTAAAAAACGAGGTTGATCAGGCGGATTCTTTAATCTGAATATTCCAAAGTTAACTAGTTCCGGCATATTCATTCTGATTTGCATCTGGCTATCTGCTGGCTCACTCATAAAAATGTCGTAAAGGTGAGAGTCTGGTGCAAAGAAGCCAGTAATCTTAGTTGCCAACGCAATATTCCGGTTATTAATATAAGCTTGATAACTAGCTTGATTTTGCCACTGTACATAATTGACCACCTTCAGTCCATCTAAGCTGCGATGAATGGCGTTGGCAATGTACCCAGATTGCTGTTTCAAAATATCGTGTGTGTAGGCAATCAGTTCATCGATCAATATCCACTGTTGGTCGGGCTGAGTGACAAAAATATCCAATCCTGCCAGAACTGAATTGTCCTTAAATACGGTGAGCATTATGGCAATTCCTTTTTGTTAAGTGTGCGTCAACTGCTGGAACGAAACCATAGCAGTCCCAAGCAAGGATACAGAGTTTGCTGGCTGCTGTATAGCCGATTCTTGCGGCTTTAGAAGATTCTTGCTACTTTTGAAGGAATTGTTTGGGTGTTACTCCAATGAGGCGTTTGAAGTGTCGCCCAAATTGGCTTTGACTGGCAAAACTGACTTTCAAGGCAATACTTGCAATACTTTGTAACTCCTGCAACATTAATTCCTGTGCCCGCTCAATTCGAGATCGAATTACATACTGATAAGGAGAGTAACTTGTAGATTGTTTGAACAATCGGGCAAAGTGATATGGACTCATGCCAAGTTCGGTAGCGATCGCCTCCAGAGACACCTCTTCTGCTAAATGAGCCTGGATGTAGTCGATCGCTTTCTGCAATTTATGACCGGGTAAGCAACCGGGATAAGTCCGTATTTTTCGCGTTTGAGCGGAGTAACGCCGCAGCAGATGAACAGCTAATGCATTTGCCATCGACTCAGCATAAAGACAATCGCTTAACCCATCTCGTTCTAATTCTGCTTTCAGGGTCAACCCGATTTGCTGGATCAAAGGGTCACAAATTTTAAGCTGCGGTACAATTTTAATATGCTCTGCATTGATTGATTCGTACGCAGCAGAGGTAAACAGCTTTGGTTCAAGGCGAAGTAACAAAAAATCTGCATTTGCATCCCAGGACAGTTTGCGATGCAAATGAGGAGGTGTTACCATAATGTCGCCTTTAGCCAAACAATCGTGGCTGTATTGCCCGTCGATTGTCCGTTCTAATTGAATGGGTTGACCCAGATGAATGCTGATGAGATACTTCGGCAGGCAACACTCAGATTTTTGATTTGCAGGCTGATGATGGTGTTCAACCCGAAGAATGTCTGAGGTAGTATCTCGACTTCGCAAGATTGGCGATCGTGGCACAGTTTGTAAGACTACGTTTTCTTTAATAGAATTTTGTTCATGCACTTTGTCCCTATCTGCCTATACAGCTCTGCGTAAAGGTCAATAACGAACCATCATTTTTCACTATTTCATTTGAACCTAATTCCACTGATAGTCTTGCTCAAGGCTAGACATCAAGAGATAGATCTTCGGCTGCGTCTTTGATGGGTGATTTAAGCCAGCTAACGGTCGCAATCACCGGACACCGATAGTTCTTGCCAACAAAATACATACTTCAAAGTTTCGGTGCATTGCGGTTGTTAGGCGTCATTCGGATGAAGTTCAACCTCCCCTTCAATCTCCACTGGAATATTGAAAGGCAGCTCTGTCAGTCCAACCGCGCTCCTGGCGTGCGCGCCTACTTCAGCACCAAAGACCTCTTACCTTTCCCTATGCATACACACTTCGTCAGCCACTACAATCCAACCACTACCCTCGTCAACCTCCCATGTCGCTTCAATCTGGTTAGCGTTTATTCTTCTGAGGAAATGCTGAACCGGAATGCTTTCACCGTCGCGACGAGTGAGTTCACCGTGCGAGGAAAGAGTCTCCTCGCTACGCTCGACCACAGAAAGCTGAATAAAGGCTCCGTTAGATGCAAACTGTCGCCGCTCCATCAACTGACCCTCTGAATTAAAAGACCAAGTTTCGACTGAGCTTAAGCTATTGTCTTCATACCCCTCCCCAATCAGCCAACCACCTGGAAGATTGTCACTAACAACCCATGTAAATGCGGCGTCGCCATTTTTTGGTTGACACGTCCATTCACCAACCAACGACTGTGCCAGGGGTTCAGAAAATGACGGAAATGGAATAAGGGGCAGCACAATAAGTGTAATGATACCTATGACTCTATGCCACATAGTTGACCTATGTTAATTTTGACAAAGCAATTTTACTAGAACCTTGATTCAGGCGCGAATCAAGGCATAGAAACGGGCAGACTAAAAAAGCACTTTTAGTTATACCAATTCTTTATGAGAGTAAGCTTAATCATTTAGTCCCCTACCATGCCTAAGTTAGGTGATGGAGCATTGAAATGAAAAGGATACGGAATATTAAGCACGGCTTTACATTGAACTAGTATTAGCGGTGAGATTGGCAGCTTCTCACTGAAGCCTGACTGCTTAACACATCTTTATGCGGCCTTCCAGGGTGGTAATTGGCAGCATAGGGACTGGATCCTAGAGGACCAGATGCGGTCATAATGCTGGACTTCAGCTTTTTTAGATGCAAAACAGGGTTCTGGGTCAACGGTGAATAGCACGATGGGCTTGAGCAACGGATGCCCTTTGTTAACGGATCCCTTGAGCCAGCGCAGTCCGATGTTGAGATAGCTGATGCCCTGCATCCAATGGGTGTCAACCTGAGTGCGGAGGCCATCGAGTTGAACGGCCATGCCCTAGGTGGTGGCATAGAGGATAGCGATTGCGGCAACGAGGTAGAGGCGTTCGATGGCTGGAGCTGACGTCGATAAGGTAACGCTCGAATCTGGGGTAAAAGTAGCTGGAGAAGCTAGGGTGCCCTACGTTACCAAGGGCACAGCGGCAAATCTCAAGATTATGGTGGAGTGTTTGTTTCAAGGAAAGTTTAAGCTCTAGCGCCTAGGATGAGCCCCAGTCCGGCTGCATCGTTGGCCCCGCGCCACAGAGCAGCATCACAATCTCTCTCAGCAGCTCTTTCGTGAAAGGTTCCAAAATTTGTCCACCACTGTGCTGAACAATCACCACTCGGCTACGTGACCTCCTGTGGGTATAGGCGTGTGGCAAGCTAGATCAGCTGATTGCGCGCGCAGGCAACTACTACTCAACCCACAAGCCTTCAGCAGGTTAAGGCCATTGAGCACTCGACTTGATTGATAGTCACCTCAGCTACCTCTCAGCAGTGCCATTCTGCCCATTCAAAGTCGCTATTTCAGGAAATGGGTTGATCGCAGGCGGTTTAACGGTTTTGGTCAGCGGCTGCAAAAGACTTTGCAATCCGCAAAGCAATTCCGTCAGTCCGCTGCGCCAGAATGGTTATACTGCGTCTCAACCGATGCATTTAACTTAGTCAGGTAAGCTTCAATCATCACTGCCGCCGCTTTCCCTAAGCTGACTCCATTGTTATGCTTCTTAAACAATCGACGCTCCGCAAATGCTCCATCAACTAGCATTAGTAATGCTGCACTGAGTTCCTTTGCTGGTTTAATCCCTGCCCACTCCGCTAGTTCTGCCATTCGATCGCACATTTTCTGCTTGTGAGCGATCGCCACCTGGTGCCCTGGATAGTTGATTTCTGGAAACTCGGAAGCGATCATCAGGAATGGGCAACCGTGGCTGTCAGTACTGCTTAACAACTCATCGAGCCAAGCAAAAATCGCCAGCAATTGTTGCTTGGGTTGCCCTGAATGCTGACCGACGACCACTTCAAACAACTCCCAGAATTGCTGATTCCGCCCTTCCAGGTAGGCGACGACCAAATCATCCTTAGATGAGAAGTAGCGATAAAGCGTTGTCTTCGCTACCTCAGACTTAGCAATAATCGTATCCACCCCGATCGCCCGAATCCCTTCTCGGTAAAACAGATCGTCTGCGATGGCTAAAATTCGTTGCTGCGCATCGGTTTGAGTTCTGGGCATGACTCGCTCTTGGAAAAGATGGTTTCAGTATAACTTGACAGAAACAGACCTGTCTGTTTATATAGAACTATCGAGTAATACAGACCTGTCTGTTTATAGAGGAGTCCAGCATGAAGATTGGAATTATCAGCAGTGGCAATATGGGACGTTCCCTTGGTATTCTTTGGGCTGAGCAGGGGCATCAAGTTTTTTTCGGTGCTCGTACCTCTGAAAAAGCAAAAGCTGTGGCAGAATTCGCGGGTCATGGGACGCAAGGCGGCACAAATGATGAGGCGGCTACTTTTGGGGACGTGTTGCTGTACACGGTTCGAGGTGTCCATCCCGCAGGAGTGCTTTCTTCCATTGATGTGTTGACGGGCAAGATTTTGATTGACCCAAATAACTTTGAGATTCCTGAAGATTTCGACTATCCACCGATTCTGAAATCTCTGGCTGAAACGTTGGCAGAGGAAGTTCCAAATGCCCGTGTAGTCAAAGCATTCAACACAATACCCCTAGAAGTTTTTGAACTTGCACCTGAACCTCTGAAGGACTACAACGTATCTGTTTTTGTCGCGGCAGATGATCCAATGGCAAAGCAAACTGTGATGCAACTTGCTCAAGAATTAGGGTTCAGCCCCATTGATTCTGGAACCCTTCGCAATGCTCGCTTGATTGAAGGGTTGGCAGACCTGGAGCGATTTCTCCTCATTCACCAGAAGATGGGAGCTTATGCAGTCCCTTCATTCAATATCTTGCCTCCAGCACAAACCCAACGGTTAGGTGGACGACAACCCTCTGCCTTGAATTAAGTTGCATCGCTTTTACGAAAGGAGAGTAATCATGCTTCAGTCGTTGTCCGGCAAAAAAGTAGTTGTCATCGGCGCAAGTTCAGGCATCGGTCTTGCAGTCGCACACAAAACAGCAGAATTAGGCGCGTCTGTGGTAATGTCAAGCCGCTCACCCGACAAATTGCATCGGGCAGTGGAAAGTGTTCTAGGGCAAGTTGAAGTTCTAGGGCAAGTTGAAGCGATTGTGGCTGATATCCTGAATGAGGAGTCTATGAATGCGCTATTTGAACGAGTTGGGAACTTTGATCATTTAGTGGTAACGGCTGTGGCAGATGAAAATCTGCTCCGCTCACCCTTGGCAGAGATGTCAACAGAACTGGCTCAACGGGGAATGGAAAAATTCTGGGGAACGTTTTTTGCTGCCCGTGCAGCGGCGAAAACCCTCGCTCAAAATGGCTCGATTACTCTAACGTCGAGTGTCTCTATTTTCAAACCTGCGAAAACCGGAGGAGTCTCGGTGATGTCAGCCGCAAGTGCAGCAGTTGCGGTATTTGGGCGATCGCTAGCGGCTGAGCTGGCACCAATCCGAGTGAATGTGATTGCTCCAGGAGTAGTGGATACAGGGGTATGGAGCAACACGGCTGAGTCTCAGCGATCTGACCTAGCAAAGTGGGCTGAAGAATCGTTACCTGTGCAACACCTTGGGCAAGCAGAAGAACTCGCTCAAGCGGTATTGAGTTTGATGACTAATACTTACATCACAGGGATCATTCTGCCTGTAGATGGCGGTCTAACCGTACTGTAATCACACAGCCACTGAGCCATTAAGGAAACCAAATATGCAAGAACTCTACAGCTTAGCTGGGCAAAAGGTTTTGGTTATTGGTGGTATAGCGATCCGTATAAGGGTTCGGTCAGGCAGAATGACAGGATATCGAGAGGAGTATTGTGATGCCCGCTCCCTACAGCCTTGACCTGCGCCAGAAAGCGATTGCCGCGATTGAATCAGGCCAATCCAAAGTCGTCGTCAGTCAACTGCTGGGCATTGCCCGTAGCACCCTTACGGAATGGCACAACCAGTATCGCAGCAAGGGGGAGGTTGCCCCAAAGCAAGGTTACCAGCAGGGCCACAGCCACAAAATCACGGACTGGCATGAGTTTCGTGCGTTTGCTGAAGCGCATGGGGAAAAGACCCAGGCGGAGATGGCGCAACTGTGGCCCGATGCGATTAGTGAAGATACGATTGGGCGAGCGCTCAAGCGGATTGGCTTCACGCGAAAAAAAAGACGTATTTCTACACCGAACGAGACTCGAAAAAACGCCAAGCTTACGACACTGAGTTAGCGCAATTCGAGGAATACCAACGGGTTTATCTCGACGAGGCGGGAATCAACAATACCGAAGACTATGCTTACGGCTGGTGCCTGAAAGGCGAACGATTCGCGGCTGAACGTCGGGGCAATCGCACCGAACGAGTGAGCTTTATAGCGGCTTGGCATCACCATCAGCTCGTTGCCCCACTTACCTATCAGGGGTACTGCAATCGCCTGGTGTTTGAAACATGGTTAGAGGAGAAACTCTTGCCCGTACTCAAAGCTGGCAGTGTGATCATCTGTGACAACGCCTCGTTTCACAAAGGTGGGCGCATTGAAGCGTTGATTCGTCAGGTGGGCTGTCATCTCTTATATCTCCCGCCTTACTCCCCGGATTTGAACCCGATTGAACATCAATGGTTCGTTCTGAAAAACCGGATGCGAAAACAGATTCAATCCGGCCAACCCTTTCGGCAAGTCGTTGACCAAGCCTTCGTTGACTGACCGGACCTATCCACGGATTGCTATAGTAGTCGGATGGGTATGGAGATTGCTCGGCTCAGCACGACGCTAGGGGCAGACGTGATCATCTCCAGTCGCTCAAAAAGTAATTTGGATGCTGCGATCGCCTCACTTCCTGAGGGGGTAGCTGCTTACGCTGCTGATGCTACGATCGCACAAGAAGCAGCCCAACTCTTGCAGGATCTAGCACCACTTGATCATATTGTGGTCACTGCATCGAGTGGAATGGCTGCCAGCAGCATTCCAGATACCTCTCCTGAAACGGCTCAAGCTGCCTTTAGTCGATTTTGGATGTCTTACCATGTGTTGCATTTTGCACCAAACGTGATGCATTCTTCTGGTTCCATTACGCTGCTTTCTGGCAGCAGCGGACGCAGACCCATTGCTGGTTATGGGGTGTGGAGCAGTTTGCATGGCAGCATTGAGAGCCTTGTTCGTCCTGCAGCGTTAGAACTTGCCCCGATTCGTGTCAATGCAATTTCACCAGGTGGAATTGGGCTAGCACCTGACCGACAACTAGCTCATCATGCTGGGCAACCCATCGATATAGCAAAAATGGCGATCGCTCTCATAACGAATCCTGCGGTAACAAGCACCATAGTTGATGTAGACAGCGGTGAACGATTGGGAACTTGGTCAGGTGAGGCTTCTGCAATGCCTAGCAGGTGAGCTAACACTGTTCTATCTATGCCGTTGCTCCAGTGGCAACTTAACTTTGAGCACCGACAGGTTACCTACGGTTACCGCCCTCACTGGAGGATAAAGCAGCCTAACGTTTCGGCGGAGCGGTTAGCAAATGACCTTTGCAATGCATCAAGATCTTCGGCAATCCGCTTTAAGTGAATGTTCGACTGCAATCTACTGCACTGTGTAACCACCATCAATCACTAAATTATGTCCAGTAATGTAAGAAGCATCATCAGAACATAGCCAAACGACTGCTTTAGCAACCTCCTCTGCTTTTCCACCCCGTTTAAGCGGCACACGCGCCTCCATTTGCTGCAACGTGACTTGAGGAACCTCCGCCAGTAAATCGGTCAAAATTAGACCTGGACTAACGCAATTAATCCGAATCCCTTGCCCTCCAAATTCCATCGCTGCTGTTCGGGTTAGAGCGACTACACCTCCTTTGGCTGCGGTGTAGCTAGCAAAATTGGGTACACCAATTACTCCACCGCCTTGAGATGCCATATTGACGATCGCCCCACCTCCACTTTTGAGCATCGCCGGAATCTCGTATTTCATCGATAGCCACACTGCCTTCAAGTTAACGTTCAATTCCAGGTCCCATTCTGTCTCCGACAGTTCAATGAGAGGAGCTGCTTTGCCAGCCCCAGCATTGTTGAACACACAATCGAGCCGACTATAGGCCTGCAAGGTTTGATTGATGAGTGCCTCAACGTCTGCTGCCTTTGTAACATCAGTCTTGATGAAAAAACCATCACTGCCAGCCGCTTTAACCTGCTGAAC
This sequence comes from Leptolyngbya sp. FACHB-60, assembly GCF_014695775.1. Classification (GTDB taxonomy): domain Bacteria; phylum Cyanobacteriota; class Cyanobacteriia; order Phormidesmidales; family Phormidesmidaceae; genus Nodosilinea. The sequence goes on from NZ_JACJOX010000026.1 coordinate 125,484, forward strand.
TGTTTCCTCGCCTTCGGACTCTCTGCGAGCCGCAACAACAACCTTTGCTCCTTGCCTAGCCAACTCAATTGCAGATGCTCGACCAATGCCAGAGCTTCCACCTGTGACGATCGCAACCTTTCCACTCAGTCCAAGACTCATATTACTGACTCCGGTTTACAACTGCTTTTAATCAATCTAGGAAGAAGGTTCATAATTGTCTATCAGTTCTTACAACCGCATTCTTGAAATAGCTTCTTAAGGGCACATCCCTAATGATTTAGCTGTCGAACGTTTCGGTTGAGCGGCTGGTAATAGCTTTTGCATCCAGACCAAGAACTTTCGGCAGTTCGCTCCAACCGGATTGTTATGCCAGTGTTGCTTAGTTCACCTAAGGAACAGAAACGTCTCACCCTGCAAATATGGTAACAAGTGGTTCTCGATAACATAAGGCACAGCACGAGAGAGCCATTCATGTTCCTGTGGGTTGGCACTGAGAAAAGCAAAATTTTCCACTGTTGAACCGACAAAAAATGCTTCAACAGCACTTTGATAATTTGCTGGTAATCTCCTAATACTGGAGTAACCCTCGAAGAAATGACAGCGCAATGTTGCCTCAACATCTCCAAGCGATTGACCAATATCGTAAAGGTAAAAACCAAAGCCACAGCGCGAAAAGTCAATGGGGCGAACTTCTTCACCATAAAGCACGTAGTTGCCTTGGTGCAGGTCAGCGTGAATTACGCCCCAAGTGTCGCGGGTCTGATAAAGACTAGGCATAAACTCTTGAACTTGCATAGCAGCCTTTTGAAACACTTGGTAATCATCCAGTGAAGTTGTGCCGTTTTGCACCAACATGCCAAGCTGAGACGTTGCGGCTTTCAACTGCTCTACATTGTGAGTGGGGCGAGAAAAGCCAACTGGCAATAACCAACTGCTTGAATGCTGGTGCAATTGCGCCATTAGTACACCCAACTGTCGAATTTGCTGTATTGGCGGTTCACCATTGATATGTTCACCTTCTACCCACTGCAATAACGAACAGGATATTGAAGCCCCCAATTCTGCCCCAGCAATGCTCGTTACCCATTCACCCAAACGATTCTGCACGGGTTGAGGCACTGTCAACTCGGTGTCCTGAGCGATCGCATTCAACCATAGCAATTCAGATTGAATCGCTGATGGTGCTCTCCAAACCTCTTGCCCACCCTCGCCAGCGGCCTCAATACCAGCATGAAGGCGAAGCAAAAACTTGTCTTTTGTTGGTGTCTCCACCCGAAACGTTGTGTTTTGGCTTTGTCCCAAAAATGTCAGCTGGACATTCGGCAAATCATAATGGGTCAGAGCAGCTTGAGCAATTGCTTCATCAATAACCATGGTTAGAACTATTCACAACCTTTTACTGCTTTGAAACGGGATGGAGTAGCATAACACTCTCAATCACTGGATACAGTTAGCTTTTGAAACTCACTAATCACTTATCTTTATTTCGGTGATTGAGGTTGTTATGCAGCGCTGCTTGACAGATTTATTTAGGTTGCCAGAAATCTTCAGCATCAGGCTTGCTATCATATTTTTTTGTTGCTGCATCAATATCGGAAATATGTTGGTAAGCCCACTCTCCTAAAACAGCCAGCGGCTCAGATAATGACTCACCAAGTTGTGTCAATGAGTAATCTACTCTCGGCGGAACTGTTGGATAAACCTCCCTTCTAATTAATCCTAATCGCTCCAAACTACGAAGATTTTGCACCAGCATTTTGGGTGATATTCCTACCACCTGCTGCTTTATATCGCTATAACGCTTCTTCCCTTGAATCAAGGCGTAAATAAGTAGAATTGTCCATTTATTTGCAATTTTCTCAAGAAGCTGATGGCCCTCGCATTGGGTATCAAAGATGCCCATGTTCGCAATGCGATCAAGAGCGGGCTGAGGCAGATAGCTCAACTCAGGCTCAGGTATTTTCGGATTAAGAACCATACTGGCTTACCAAACGGTAACTAATACACTTTCCCGTAAATCCTTTTGGACGCTATGCGCCAGTGATATTCATAAATCATAGCGTTATGGATAAGGCTTAACTCATGAAAGCAATCGTCATTCAACAGTTTGGCAATCCCAATGTGTTTCAACCCACCGAGGTTCCCACCCCCGAACTAGTTCAGGGGCATCTATTAATTCGAGTCGCAGCAACCAGTGTCAATCCTGTGGACGTAAAAATTCGTGAAGGAGCTGTCGCAGATATTGCTCCTGTTTTTCCTGCCATTTTGCACGGGGACGTAGCTGGGGTGGTAGAAGCCGTTGGTGAAGGTGTGACCCACTTCCAAATCGGTGATGAAGTCTATGGCTGTGTGGGTGGAGTAAAAGGAACAGCAGGCGCGTTGGCTGAGTATGTGCTGGCTGATGCTGATCTCGTTGCCCATAAACCGCGATCGTTAACAATGACCGAAACAGCTGCCCTTCCTCTTGTGTCAATCACAGCCTGGGAAGGGTTGATCGACCGCGCCCAGATTCAAGCAAACCAAAGGGTTTTAGTGTACGGCAGTACAGGAGGTGTCGGGCATATTGGCGTGCAACTTGCCAAGTGGGCTGGTGCCAAAGTTTATGCGCTGGTTTCGAGTGAGGAAAAAGCAAAACTTGCCCACCAGCTGGGAGCTGATATAACCATTAACTACCATCAAACTTCGGTTGAGGAACTCGTTGCAGAACATACAAACGGAGAGGGATTTGATGTCGTGTTTGACACAGTGGGCAATGACAACCTGCAAAATGCCTTTAAAGCGGCAAAGCTCAATGGTACTATTGTTTCCCTTGTTTCCCTGTCTCAGCAAGACTTGACGTTACTTCACGCCAAGGGCTTGACCCTACACTTGGTGTATATGCTGCTGCCATTGTTGTTTGGGGGCAGTCGCGCCTACCATAGCAAAATCTTGACCAGAGTTGCTCAGTTAGTAGATGAAGGACAGGTGCGTCCGCTTATGGATTCGAAGTCATTTTCGTTTGGCGAGGTTGCAGCCGCTCATACCCATGCTGCTTCAGGTTCGGCAGTCGGTAAAGTCGTCCTAAAGCAGTCTCTTTAGCAGTACTTTGAGCAAGGAGAATTGACCATGATTTCACTGACTATTATTGCCAAAATTAAGGCTAAACTAGGGGTTGAAGCTAGAGTGCGTGAGGCATTAATCCGGCTCATTCCACCTACTTTGGCAGAAGCAGGATGCTTGAACTATGATCTACACCGTTCTATTGAAGATCCGACACTATTTGCGTTTTACGAAAACTGGGAAAGTGAATCTTCGTGGCAACAACATATAGATTCAAAACATGTTAAAGCCTTCCAAAGCGATACAGGAGGCTTGATTACCGTCTTTGAAGTGCTTTTAATGCAACCTGATAAGTGAACTTGATAAGCCTAGCATTACTTCCTTAAGTAAAGGCTTACTGCCTAAAACAGTTCGCTTGAGCGGATGCAATCAACCCTCGCAATGCATCGAGATCTTTTGCCAGTCCGCTCTAAGCGAATGTTAGGCTGCATCAAGACTGCTACCGCCATCTACAAACAAGGTTTGTCCGGTGATATACGAAGCATTTTTTGACGAAGGCGAGCGCGGCGGCAATTTCTATTACTCTTTGTGGAGGTGGATCAATTTTTGAGTGTTGTGGTTTCTGCTTGAGACGCGATCGCCAGTGCCTCACTAAGTTCTAACCAATTGCGGTGCTCTAGGTTGGACGGCTCCTCGGCTGTTTGCTCGCCCATCCAACCTCTGAAAGCAAATTACTGAGGCAACATCCCCGCAAACTGCTTTTCAACGTCTTTGAGCGGTGCTTGCAACTTAGCGAATACGCTTTGAGAAACAGGGTCGGGATAGACCTCTTCCATACCCTGTTCAATCGCGTGCAGTGTCGCTTTTGCCACCTCAATGGGTGCAACCTTATCGAGGGGTATCCCTTCAGACATAGCAGTGTCAACGGGTCCTGGAAACACACCAACCACCTGAGTGCCCTGCGCTGCGAGTTCGGCACGAGCGCCTTGAGTCAAGGAATATAGCGCGGCTTTGGAGGCACTGTAGGAACTAAAGACGGGTACGTTCGCCACAGAAGCGATTGTCAGCAGATTCACGATCGTGCCGCCACCATTACTCTTGAGAATGGGTGCAAAAGCACGCACCATGGAGAGAGTACCGAAATAATTGGTGTTCATTTCCCACTGAGCCGTTTCTACACTCTTAGGGGTAAATAAACCACCAGAACCTAATACGCCCGCGTTGTTAATTAACAAGGTGACATCCTGAGCCGCTTGGGCAGCCGCATTTACTTGATCGGGCTCGGTCACGTCTAACGCGATGGCAATAATGCGATCAGGGGCGATCGCCACCACACCGCTCAGCGTGTCTGCATTGCGAGCAGCAACATAAACGCGACGAACACCCGCTTGTATCAACGCTTCGACATAGGCTTTGCCAATGCCCCGATTTGCACCTGTAACCAAAGCAACGGATTCTTGAATATTCATACCAATCTCCTGGCTAATCGTAAAACTTTTTGTAGGAGAGCCTTTGCGCTGTAGTAGGTCGCTCTGCTCTCCATGCATTTATCTTGATTGATGCGAATCTATTTGAGAAGCCGGCAAAATAGAATATGATTTATTCGAATTTAGAATAGATGAAGCATGGATCGCCTCGAATGCATTCAAAGTTTTGTGCGGGTTGTCGAAACAGGTAGCTTTTCTGCCGTCGCCCGTGAACTCAACACAACCCAGCCCACCATTAGCAAGCAAATCGCCGCTCTAGAAGACTATTTAGATATGCAACTGTTAACCCGCTCCACCCGTAAGCTCCAGTTGACGCAAGAGGGGGAACGTTTTTTTGAGCATTGTCAGGGATTATTGGATGCCGCGGCTGAAGCCGAAGCCAGTGTAGGGCAACGCCAAAAACCCATCGGAATCTTGCGGGTAAGTTGCCCTGTAGCGTTTGGGCAGTATCAAGTGATGCCTCATGTAAAGGGTTTTCTAGATCGTTACCCGGATATCAAGTTAGATCTGAGCCTGAGCGATCGCTTCATTGACTTGCTTGAAGATGGCACGGCTCTCGCCATTCGAGTTGGGCAGGTGAATGAGCCGAGCCTCATCACCCAGCGCATTGGACTCACTCATCGAGTCACTGTTGGTTCAACTACCTATTTCCGTCAGCATTCGGAACCTCAAACCCTTGAGGAATTAGTGAACCATAACTGTATTGTTTATACTCGCCTTGCTACGGGGAACGAGTGGCACTTCCAACAGCCAACTGGAGGTACCACTAAGGTTACGGTTAAAGGAAATCTGCAAGTAGATAGCTCTACCGCCATTCGAGAAGCCGTTTTATCAGGTTTGGGGATCGCCGTTTCCCCAGTTTGGCTATTTGGTGATTTGCTCCAGTCCGATCACCTTAGAATTGTGCTAAAAGGCTACCAACCCGTACCTTTGCCAATCTATGCCGTTTATCGACGTGGGCGATTTGTCCCTGCAAAAGTACGCTGTTTTATCGAATATCTCTCAACCCAATTCAAACTCAACCCATGGGTTTCAGAAGATTATAATGTTCATCAGTCAACCTAACGAAAAAGTCAGCGGCGGCAGAAAACTTAGAACTCAGCACCAACGATTTTCACCCATCCGCTGCATTTGAATTGTTCGACTGCGCAGCTGCAGCTTAGAGATTGTCGACCTTGATGGTACAGAAAACTCCTGAGGCTCTCATGAATCAAGGATTCTCGACGAGACAGCGATCTTGACGTTTCTCAGGCAAACGAACGAAGGCAATGGGTTTTAGCCGCTATTTTGACCGTCCAGGTTATTCATCATGAGACTAAAAAAGTTTTTTACACCATTAAGGATTGTTGTCAACAATCTATAAATTAAAGCAAGTTTCTGGTCATAGTGATCTTCTACTATTTTGATTAGCAAGCATCTTTGAGCTGTATATCACATCTCTTAAGTAAACAGTTAAATCATTCGCTGGAGATACAGCAGGAACTTGATACATCATGTCACTGACCAAACCCCGATGATAAGTCCCATGATTCACGACATGGAGAATTATTTCGCTACGTGACATCGTGCCTGCGTCACCATCAACAAATTGAAAGTTGACGATGTCCAGCAACTCTTTTTCAGAAACCGAATGAGCATAGTCAATATACCACTGGTCAACGAGCTTGACTGACTGCCACAGTTCTTCTAATGGTGGAGAAATCTCAGTATTCCTCGCAGTATACGGGTGCGTCGTTTTCTCCAAATGGGCTTTGAAAATACAGTCGATAACATAGACATGGTTGAGCGTATGAACTATGTTTCCAAATCGCGTTTCACGTTCCTTGGTTGCCTCACCTTTTGGGAGGGAAGTTACAGCTGAAAATGTAATTTCGTTTGCCCATGCTTTATATCCAGTCAACCTCTTTATCGTTTCAGAGAAACTCATTAAGCGCTCTACTCCAAGCTTAGTTTTCTTAGATATGATCTCATGCAGTGATTGTCACCGCCTAGCCCAAGTTGAAATTATCAAAGTTTATCCTCACCGAGGATAAACCCAAAGCAAATCGTCAGAAGCTATCTATCAGAGGCTTTAGATAGCTGTATGAAGGGACAGAACGGATAACTACCCGCGCCACAGAGCAGCATCACAGTCTCTCTTGGCAGCTCTTTCGTGCAAGGTTCCAAAATTTGTCCACCACTGTGCTGGACAATTACTACTCGGCTACGTCCAGGACCTCCTGTGGGTACAGATGTGAGGTAAGCCAGATTGGCTAATTGCGCGCGCAGGCAACTACTCAACCCACAAGCCTTCAACAGGTTAAGGCCATTGAGCACTCAGTTTAATCGATAGACACCTCAGCTACCTCCTAGCAGTGTCATTCTGCCCGTTCAAAGTCGATATTTCAGGAAACAGGTTGATTTCAGGGGGTCTTAACGTTCTGCTTAACCCGCCGCAGATAAACTTAAACGCCCAGCAGACCAGCTCTCAACGGTCGGGTTCAAGCGGGTTGTTATGCCGTATAACTTGTCTAAACAACTGCGATTGCTCAAACTAAGCATCTCCCTGTCTTTCCACTTTTTACATCAATCTTATGTCTCATTCTCCAACCATGTCCCGATGACTTGTCCCATACCGATAGGTTGCTCTACAAAACCAAGCTTTGTGTAAAGTTCGGGAACATCGTCTGTAAATAAATAGATGTGTTGCCCCTTTAACCGATGCAATAGCTTTTGTATCATTGTTGTTGCAATGCCCTGACGACGATATGCGCTAAGTGTCCAGACATCAACAAGATAAGCATTGCAAACACCATCCGACAAAACACGGGCAGTGCCAACAATTCGATTATGGACATAGGCAACACAAGCAGCGTAACTATTTTCAAACGATACTTTAAGCTGTTCTGGGCTGCGTCCATTATCAAAGGCATCTTGCCGTAATGTTGTTTTCATTTCTGTCCAATCAACATTATCTAAATCAGTTTTGTAGATGATTTCTGGCATTTCAAAGTAAACCTTTGGATGTTGCGTGATGTGCTTGAACTGAAAAACTGACTTCTCTACCAACCTCCGAGGATACTTGACTGAACACCAGTCCTTACAGGGAACCTGCGGCATAACGTTCGACATGAGCGGCGGCCACCAGCCAGCCGCACGAAAGCAACAATACAGCACCGCTGTAGCGCGTCTGGCCGGTGGATGTCCGCTCGATGGAGGGGTTAGGCAACGCCATGGTGACGCAGAACAAGGCCCGTAGCAGCAAACGCCTCGTTCCCCGCCAAGCGACCAGAAACCCGCTTCACCACTTCGAACCCTTCGCTAAGGTACAACTGTAGAGCGGCTTCATTGCCTTCGAGAACGTCGAGCGAAACCGGACCGGATTCACAAGAAATTGCCTCACGCACCAGCCGCCTCGCGACTCCGCGGCGCTGATGCCGCGGGCTGACGTAGAGCCAGGTGATTTCGCCTTCAGCGATTGCGATGAAGCCCAACGGAATGCCCTCGTCATCCGCGACTAGCACCTTACCATCGAACAGGCCCTCACCCTCTGCAGTCTCCTCAAGCGTCAGAAACGCGTCCATCAACCCGCTCGCCTCGAGTTCTTGCTTGCGCGCTTCATCATGGATCACACATAGATGTGGCCAGTCGGACGATTCGTACTCGCGGATCCGCATACGGTGCCTAACGACAGAGCTTCAGTGGCGAGCCCGCGTGCGCTGAAGTCAGCGGAATGCCGAAAATACAGCTGCGGGCTCGTCCACTGCAAGCGATTGTTAGAACGCGGGATGGCGCGCACAGTTCGCTTGCCGATTCGGAACGGGGCTCGGCGGCACCATAAGCCGCAGGCTTGCGGACGCCGACAAGTCTTGCTCGTCGACGTCCGCGTGACGGACTGATTAGAACTCGCCAACCGCCTTGCCCAGCATCGTGAAAACCACAACTGAACAGATGAGATCCTCACCAAGTCATGTCCTCGAGTTGATACCAAACATATTGCCCTCAGTGTCTACACATAGACTCACCCAACCGAAGGCCCCAATTGAGAACTTTGGCCTGACAATGCGGCCTTTTGCTGCAACAACTCGAGATTCTTGTACAGAGCAGTCTTCAGCACTGAAATAGACCATCGTACCTCCGACTCCCGGTCGAGCATGTTCCGATTTTACTAGAGCACCTGACGCACCGTAGGCATTCATACTTGCAGGAAAGCTCATCATCTGTGTCTCGCCAGTTGGGTCATCCATCCCTTCGAGTTTCTGCCCGAATACGCCCTCATAAAATGCAACTGCTCGGTCCATATCTTCTACGTAAATGTCAAACCATCCGATTGCATTTGGCTTTTCCATGGTGTCCTCCCTAGTTAATTGAAGAATGTCCACCACAGTATGGCCAGCACGCTGCTGCTCGTATTGTATAAATCAGACATCGAATTTGGCCGCGTACTTTTTGGGTGTGTGACCCGTGACCTTGCGAAACGAATGGATGTAATGCGACTGGTCCGAGTACAGGTCTAGATAGTGCTTTCTGAATGACTGCTGCACACGCAGGACCTTGAGAAGATCGTGCGGCGCCAGGCCCGTCGTTCGTTTCAACGTGCGCTGAAGCTGACGAGGCGACAGTTCCGTCAGTCTTGCCATATCCGCCACGCTGCGGATCCGATCGAGATTCGAGAGGATCTTCGCGGTCACAATGTTGGTCGCGATCAACTTCTCTCGGAGAAGCCACTGCACCAGTTCCGAAAGCGCTGCTAACTTCTCGTCGAAACCCACTTCCGCGATCTTTCTGCTCACCTCTACCAGCGGCAGAGCTCCCGAATAGGGCGTCCCCACGTACCGATCGAAGATCTCCTCGCTTCTACCCTGCCATACCCCCGGATAGAACTGAACTCCTACGTAGTGAAATGACGTGCCGAGGTTCAAGACTTCGGCCTTGGTGCGAAGCGCGGTTACTCCCGCGATGGTCGTATCCGTCTGGTTGAACAGAATATTCACGCACCCATCGGGTACCGCGTGGTATCGGAAATCCTCCGGCAGGTTGGCGACCGTCCTGAGTTCCCAATAGCAGTGAACCAGTTCAGCGAGGCTGCCGCAGGGCTTCGCTTCTGAGTACTTTACGAAATGAACCGATCGATCGATTCCATCGCGTATGGGGCTATACATCTCAGCTGGGTTCATGCGTTCTAACGACTCAAATCAGCGGTGGCAGACAATCTCGAACTCAGCACCAGAGGCTTTCAACCGTCCGCCTGTATTTGAATTGTTAGACGCTTTTTTCTAAGCTGCTTGCAGAACATAGAACGTATAACCATAAGAGTCGCTGAATTTTTCAAACAGTCGCATCTCTTCTTCAGTTTCACGAATAACTGATTGAGTAATTGGGGTGCTTTCGATCCGCTGCATTCGCTCACGAAGCGGTTCATAATAATTGACCCACCAAGCCTGACTCGGCAGCCGATGCGTAGAGAGTATGCTAAAGCCAGACCGATTTGCCCGAGCGATATTCTCAGCCTCAGTCCCCATCATCGGATAGGCATTTTGCCAATACGCGATCAAAGGCTCTGGCGCGTTATCAATAAACCAACTCATCTCAGATATCACGGCAATGCCGCTGTTAGCAAGAAGCGGTCGCCAGAGTTTGAGACCCTGCTCAAACCCAATATGATAAATCGCTCCCTCAGACCAAAGCAGGTCAACTGAACCCGCTGACCAATCAAGTTGAGCCATATCACCTTGAATCGGAATGATTAAATACTCAAGACCAAGCTGTTTTGCACGCCCTGCCAATTCGTCAATAAAAACCGAAGAAGAATTAACTGCCATGACCGTGCTTTGGTAGTGTTGTGCAAGCAGCAATGCACTAGCACCACTTCCGCATCCTAAATCGGCAATTCGCGGCTTGAGCGGTAAAGTCGAAAGATTGCTCAAAATATTTCGCGAGAAATCAGAGTCACCTGGCCCTTTACGGTCTCGTCCACGGTGTAAATCAATCAAAGCGGTAACGTACTCGGTTCGAGTGTTTGTACTCATATGAATTTTTAATAGCTTATAGTCCCAAAAGGCTCTTGCTGTCTAACTTTCCTGGTCAGCGGCGGCGACTAAAGTTTACTGCAATACCCCAAAGGCTTGATATCGTCCGCTGCACTAGTTTTGTTATGCCGTACGTAAATTGAAGACTCATAGCTTTAGACGCTCTCAATCAACTGTTGGACTGCACTAATAACCAACTCAGGTTGATCCAGCTGCACAAGATGTCCTCTATTTTCTGCAATGATATGTTGGCTATTTGACGATAGTTTGGTCAAGTCTAACTGAAGTGATGCTAATTTCTGGAATCTTTCATCACTCATCTTTGAATCCTTAGAACCTTGGCTCAACACAATCAAAGGCAGGCTGCCCAATGATGTAACTGACTGAATTTCCTCAAAGCTCTTTTTTATATTGGCAAATTCACTGGATGCAGCTGCCCAATAGTCGGGGCGGTAACAGAAGGATTTATAAGTATCAAATAAGGTTTGTACTGCCAAGGGATATTTTTGAATTTCTTGCTTAATGTCTTCAAGAATTGGCAACAGATTCATCTCCCCGATTAATCGGAGCACTCCAATTTGACTGAAAACCCTCAAAACCTGATAAAACCAAGACTGCATTTTTATGCGCCTCCACATTTCGGATGTCATCTGATTTTCATGGGAAGAATCGACTAATACTAAACCGACCACATCTTTTGGATATTGACTTGCATACAGCCGCATATTGACTCCACCTAAAGAGTGGCCAACTAAAATGTAGGGAGGATTAATTCCAGCCTTATTCAAAAGTGAATGTAATTCATCAACGCTCTTTTGACTGGTGCAGGAACTCCTGGGATTTGCATCACTCCAACCCAACCCCGCTCGATCATAAGTGCAAACTCGAGTAAATTTAGCAATTCCAGATGGAACCAAGCCCCATGTAATTGAGGGAGCACCAGCACCAGCATCCATAACAACCGTAGGTGTACCCTGCCCAATACAGCTGAGATGTAGACGAAATCCCCCAATATCAACAAGTTCACCCTGTGGAGGATGTCTGCGTCGATCCAAGTCTTCACTCACTGCTTGATAGAAAATCCCTGTAAGTAATGAGATTGCGGTAATACTTAGAGTAAGCAGAGCCAAATTTTCCGTAATTGCCATAGCAAAATTTAGAGATTCATACTGCTGCATTCAAGGTTATCCTTGCTACTAATTAGTTTGCGGCATAACGGGTCTGTTGAGCGGCTATCGATCACCTCTGCAACAATACCAATTAATCTTTGTTATCCGCTCCAACAGATTTGTTCTACTGTGATTGCTAACAACAGTTTACTCAAGTCTTAAACTTAGCCGTGTTATCAAAACATTGAACGATGCCCCTCCAATCCTTATTCTTCATTACCGTCTCGGTATAGTTGTTTTCTGTGTAAGTTCCGATAATACCTCGCCAGAACTGTTGGGCAACACTGTTCGTATAAACTTGATGGATCTCCCAACGACCACAAAACAAATCAAAGACGTGAAATGCGACCTGGCGACCAATTCCCTGCTTACGGTACTTTCGTAAGATGAAGAATTCCGCCACTGAGTATTGGCTACCTGGAAGGTAGGTGTATTGATTCACCAACACAAAACCAGCAAGTTTACCATTTACTTGCACTAGATACGGATGGCGATCGGATTCAACCCAATAGTAATCCAGATATTGATAGCCAAAGTATCCGTGCTCGTTCAGGTCCGTGTTCTCAAACTCTGAGAAATCATACTGATAAAGCTCCATCATTTGCTGGATGATTGGCTTATCTGTAACTGGAGCTGGTAAGACTTGAACATCCACGATGGACACCTTATTGGCACTTTTGACTTCACTGACCTCTTTACAAATACAAAATTCTAGATGCCAACTACGAGCTTCAATCTTTTGGCACCGCCCACGAATAAAGCAGTAGAACGTTCGCAATCATCGGACTCAGATGAATTTTGCTAGAACCCAGCGCACTCCAAAGTTCCGGTGCATTGCGGTTGTTGTGCGGATGGCAATAGCTATACTACTGTTGGTTTCGGTCAATCCATTTATGTACTGTAGGAACTTCAAATTGACTTAACTTTTCAATTAATTCCACCGGGTTTTCTGCCGCTAAAATAATACTCCTATGTTCAGGGCGGATAAACTTCTCTTTCGTCGCATGGTCGAGAAAAGATAAAAAACTATTATAAAAATTATTAATATTCAAGAGACCACAAGCTTTTTTATGAAATCCAAGTTGAGTCCAAGTAGCAACTTCGCAAAACTCTTCTAGTGTTCCTAATCCACCTGGAAGTGCAATAAAACCATCTGAAAGATCAGCCATCAGCGATTTACGCTCGTGCATTGAGCTAACAACTCGAAGATCGCTCAATCCAGTGTGAGCAACTTCCTTGTCTACCAGGGCTTGGGGTATTACTCCAATCACTTTTCCACCAGCAGCAAGCACAGAATCAGCAACCGCTCCCATCAAACCTACATTGCCCCCACCATAAACGAGGGTAATTCCGTGCTCTGCCATTTCCGCACCTAGACTTTGTGCAGCCTCAAGGTAGCTGCCTCGTTCACCAAAATTGGAGCCACAGTAGACGCAAATGCTCTTCATAATTTTTACTCTTTAGCTAACAATTTCAAATAGTTCAGCAAGAACTTGATCTCGGTTGCCCCACAAATAGCTTCCAAATACTGTCACCACCTCTCAACAAAGCAGCACAACTCGTAATTAGAGGGAAAATTTCTCCCTAATACCCCCATGCGGGATCTTAGGTGGAAATCTGTCTGCCTAAACACCCCCACAGGGATCTTATGTGGAAAAATTTCAGCCTAAATGCCGAATATGGGAGCTTAGACGGAAAATTTCAGTATAAATCCCTGGAGATTGGGGGAAAGACAACTTAAGATTCCCTCGTGGCTAGTACAGAATTACTCATAGATGGTTCAACTCCACCAAGTCGCTTGCTTGACCAAGTGCGAGATGCGATTCGACTGAAACATTATTCTTACCGGACGGAGCGGTCCTACGTTCAGTACAACGCCTGTGGCAGAACCATGAGTCGGTTGCAAAGGGAAACACCCAGTGAAATAACTTTGAGTCCTGGTTTAGCTGCCCCGCGCCGCAACGATGCTGCGGCTGTATCTTCTACAGAAACCCTCTCTACACAAAGCACCCAAGCCAATCGAGAGCTTCAGCTGCGACTTATAGATAGAACGGTAAAATCAGGCTTTGAGACAACTGGCACAAGCCAGCCCAGGCCGAACCTAGTCCATTTTTCAGCGCCACTGGCACAGAGCGTATGTGCTTATAGCCTATGAAGTGAGATAACCAACGGTTCGTTTTGTACAACCGTTGCGCTGAGCATTGATGATTCTACCTACACCGAATCATCCGCCCAACCACAATGCCCACAGTCCCAATGAATCTGGCCCTCAGCCGCTTTGGACACCGGCATCTCACAGTTGGGGCATCGGGACGTAAACAGCGGGTGAACATCCAACATCTCCAACCGTTGCTCCAAAGTCAGCCGCTGCACTGGGTCTAAAATTAGCTCACCATCGTAGTAGCTAGCCCCCTCCGGCTGCCATTCCTCTCCGTACCAAGCCAACGGGTCATCAGGAACAGCGATCGCCCTAGTGGCCAACCTAAAGTCTGAACAGCTATCTACTTCCACTCCCTCGGGATGCTCTACACAAACTATGTAGGAGCTGTGAGCATAGTATTTGCAGAGATCGCAGCAGTCGAGCTTAGCCATTAAAATTCGCAGTTCTTTGCACCAAAAGACTTAGTGATCGTACCGTCTGGTTCCAGCGTCGCGCACCAAATGCCATCGGCCTGCCAGAGCTGGTAACGGTCAATGCCTTCAACAAGAAGGACAGTCCCAACCATGATCAGGACGGCCCCAGCTGCGATCGCCCCTAATACCCGCAAAGGCCGAACCGTAGTTGGTGTAATCGGTTGAACGTCCTTCATTTTGCACCCCAGGCATTTTTCCTAGAGTGCCCGCATAAGCGCGATAGGCAGTAAACAAGAAGCCCCCAACCTTAGAACAGTCTCGCGAAACTGTAGGACAGCTAGAAATGCTTCAGGCTTTAGTGGCTGCGATCGCCCACCAACAGCCCCCAGCTTCGCCACCGGCACCGCCGAACCCGCTTTCTCGCTTTGAGCAGCTTCAGGCGATTGCTGACAACGACTGGCGGCCCAGCACCAGCAAACTAGCTGAAATCCTTGGTCTCTCATCTCTCTCTGGGGCAACCTTCGAGCGCTACGGCTTTCGCTTCACCAGGGTTGGGAAGAACGGGGCACAGTCGGCCTGGAAAGTGGAGAAGGTCAATGAGTAAGGCTAACTCTCAAGAACTCTCCCGTGGCGATCTGGTAAAGCTCAAAGACCCCTACCAGGCCCGCTATGGCTATGGTGTCGTAGTCGAAATTCTCAGCCACACTCGCCACAAGCTACCGAGGAACGTCAGGCTGCATCTCTATGACGATGAGGGTCAGCTCTTCATCGAACCCCTTTCCGTGTCCAAAGGGTTGATGGTGCCCAGCTATGTAGACTTCCATGTGTCAGAGCTGGTGTGGTATCGAAGAGTCGCTGACCAGGGCTACCACACCATTCCTAACCCGCCTGACTGGTCAGCAGAGCGGTATTTGGCCTAAGAGCAAACCAGTACCGGATAGCATGGGGTCAGACAGACTTTGAGAGAGCGGAAGCACCATATGTCTATCACTCTCAAGCCAAAGCGGGAACCACGTCCTTTTTTGCTACGCCACGGTGTATATGATTCGTGCTCATCGGCAGGTCACCCTGGGCATCCCTGCCATCCGGCAGGAATATACCCTAGTGGCGATCGTTACCTGTCGCAAATATATTGCGATCCTATCTCATCTATTTGGGCGCAACAAATCATATGCGATCGCATTCGCATCACGAGTCTCCTTTAGTAAGTCTTGAAAGCTGCGCTTAATCTCAAATGGGGAGCCATCAGCATACAGAACTGGGGCTGAGTCATGAGCGTGATCGGTACCTGAATCAATAGACTCCCTCCACCTTAGTGCATGAGTCTTCCACTGCTCCGTATCAACGCCCTCAGGTGGATGGAACCAGAGATTCCAAGTCAATATATTGCCAGAGAGCAGCATGTTTCCAGTAGCAAGATTGAACAGCTCTATGATTTTTGCATTGAAATCGTTGACAGTAGGATGATCTGTTGGGACGATGTCGCCAATTTCTACATCTATATGACCAAACGAAAATGCTCCGTCTTTTTCATGATCAGAAAAAGTAGGCACTTTAAATCGCTCGCTTAAACCACGCCTAATTGGGAAGATAGGTTCACAGGGTTCTCCAACTTTGTGTGTAGATATATTGATGGCATATTCTTTGCTAAAGGGAAAGGGAAGATCGTTTCTTTGAAAAAGGTCTCGTGCTTCTTTAACCCACCATTTTTCGTGCGAACTTTGACTGAACCAAACTTTACCCATCACTGACATGTCAGCAGCGATTTCCCTATTTGGCTCGTCAACCCAGCCCCTTTGTCCGGTAACGGTAATCTCTACATTAAAGCAGCATATATTATCGATGCAAGCGCCTTGTTGAGGGCATACAATCGACCAGATTCTTCCTCTATTGTCATAACCAATACTGGAGATATCATGGGCAAACCTCTGAAAACACCTAGAATCAGGATCTCCTTTTATAGTCTCCCAACTGAACTCAGGCCAGAATACATGCAACTGACGCTTGATTCTCCCAATGTTGTCCATGTTGCCCAATAGGTGCAACGAACTAAGATCTGGTTCTGGATAGGCAAACTCAGGTTTTGATTGAGCAAATCCACCTAAATCTGGGGGAAGCTCTGATTTAGCATCAAACATTTCAAAACTTGCCTCTATTTAATCTCATAGAAATAAAATATTAGTCTAGGAACGCGAATTAATTCTAAATGAGAGAAAAGTTTACTGCCACCTGACTTTTCAAACATCCTCTAGTTAAATATTGCTAGAGCACATTCGCCTATTGTCATTAGTTGAGTGACTTAAGAAATCCTTTCCATTTTCAAGGGGATTTCCTTAATCAGCCCATTCTCTACAGTGACTTGATAAACCGTTGTATCAGCACGAGAAGAAATAGCCTTAAAAACTTGATCTCCCCTGAAATGTAAAGCACTCCACTCGGGAATGCCATAGCCCGGTTTTACTTCACCAGTTTTCAAAAAACGATGATAAGT
The DNA here is from genome assembly GCF_014695775.1 of Leptolyngbya sp. FACHB-60. Lineage (GTDB taxonomy): Bacteria > Cyanobacteriota > Cyanobacteriia > Phormidesmidales > Phormidesmidaceae > Nodosilinea. Next base: position 142,234 of record NZ_JACJOX010000026.1, read on the forward strand.
TGGCTGACGTTCGGGTTCTGCATTGTAATGGGGACAGCAACTGCCCGGAAACCATCCAAGACACTCCATGACTTCTAATCTATTAGCCCATGAATCAGTGATTCCTTGCTGAAACCAACAAATAGCTCCAGCACTACTGCCTGACAAAATAATTCCGCTTGACCATGCCTGACGGAGGATATCTGGCACCCCCCATTCTCTCCAGACTGCAAGCATACTTTTAGTATTTCCCCCACCTATATAGATAACATCCTGCGCTAAAAGAGTGGATTCTAAATCAGGTGTTTGCTTGAAAAGTGGTACGTGAATAGGGCGGCAGTTCAAACTATTAAATGCCCTATAAAATTTCTCAATATAGGAATCTGAGTCCCCGGTTGCGGTTGCCAAAAGACAAACCTTTGGCAATTGGGAATTCTTGCTTTGACCCAGAATGTACCGTTCTAAAGCCAGATCGTTTGTAATTGCAGAAAATCCACCACCGCCTGCTGCAATGATTTGACCTACCATCTTTTGAGGTATCCTCCAAAATACATTTAATTACACTCAAGAAAATCTTTCATTTAAGGAATATTGAGCAAGGCTTAGCTCCCAGCCAACACCTGATCCACAATCCCGCTGCCCGGTACTAGTCGAAGCGATCTTCCTGTCTCAGTTCAACGTTCAACCGGACGTAGTTCAACCGGACGTGAACTACCCCGCAGGATCCAAACAATCAAAATTGCAGTCACAACGCTGTAGGCCAATATGCCAAACGGCGAGTTAAAATTCACCAGGTTGGGCTGATTCAGAGCAAGCGGAATCTGCGCTACTCCGGGAATCGGCCAAGCAATCGACTTGGACGAAAACCGCCGCAGCAGAAACCACTGGGCGATCGCGGTTCCTGCCCAAATTGCGGGCAATGCGATGTCTAGGCTATCACCACCCGATAATCCGACTCCGCTAGTAATAGCAGCCGCAATTGCCCCACCTGCCAATATCGCGCCAAACCAGTGGGCGATCGGCAAGTAGTGCTTTAGCAGCCAGCCCTGAGCAGCCCCAAGCGCTGGCGTGAGAAGCAGCGACATCAGGGCTAAAAAGACAACAGAACCCACCGGGCCCTCATTGGTGCCTTCGATCGCTAAGCCCAGTTGACCGACAGTAAACCAGCTAATGTATAGCGCCACAACCCCACCAACAAAGCTAGCGATCGTGCTCACTAGCCACCACAGCAAACCAAATCTCCAACTAACCCTGTAACTTGACATAGATTCTGCCTACTCACAATTGCCTCATCCTATATCCAACCTACGTGAATCGTGAGAATCCGTATGGGCTGGAAGTCTCGCAGGTAGGGCAAGATGCGCGTTACAATTTCCTTTTTTCTACTAAGGAACGTGCATTTAAATAAAGTAGTAAGCGTGTCGATCATCGTAGGGTGCATAACGCTAAGGCTCCGCCAACGCGAAGCAATGCACCAATAGGAAAGATAGCAATTGGTACCTTGGACAGTCTCAACCGCAAGCTCAGCCTTGATGCCGTCAAGTTTGGCGCGATGAGCTTGAAGCCCACCTGGGCGATGCGGTCAAAATCTCGCCCCAGCGCTACATGGCTCGCTGGGGCGAGATTCTGACTGTGAAGGTTTGGCAAGGAGTAAGTAGCAAATCAACAAGACTATCCTATGAGACAGTCCTATAGGACAGGACTTGACCTAAAAGGCTCAACCTAAGGAGATGTGGGCATTCTAGGTGTATTACCTGTGTCCTGTCCTGTCCTGTCTTATCTGGCTAGTCCTATGGCTTTTCGTTTAATCCTATTGACCCTTTCAGCTGTTGGCTTACTGGCTGCACCCTTGCCTCTAGGCGCTCAAAGCAGTTGCGATTCGGCTTATCCGGGTGTATGCATTGCCCCGCCGCCACCCGACTTGGACTGCAAGGACATCACCCATCGAAATTTCACCGTTCTGTCTCCAGATCCCCACAACTTTGATGGTGATAAAGACGGTATCGGTTGCGAGGGTAGGTGACCCTCATCGCCTCAGGTAAAGTCCTCAGCAAAATTCTCAAGCTGACGCAAAGTTAACGAACTGCACTATCAGCTTATGGGTTATCACGCATACCTTTCCGCCGATTTCTACACTACGTTGTAGCAATGGACAAAACCTCTCTTGCTCTCATAATTCTTGCAGCAGTGCTTGTTCTGCTGCAAGCACCCCAACTGGTTATGGCGATTGGAGTCATTCTAGGAATATCAATTGTGGTAGTAAATTTATTTTGGCTCTCTTGGGAGCAGTAAGGATATGCAGTGAAATTTGAGCAAAATTGACCTACAGTTCAAGACTGTCCTATGAGACAACAGGACAGGACTCAGCCAAACTGTAAATACCTGCTAAAAACTCTTCTCCTGTGTCGTCTATATCCGTCGATCCCATCTCCTACACCGCCCAGATTGTGGCGGCTAAGCGGGCCATTGAGCAGTCCCTCCCAATTCCACTATTCAATGACCCTTACGCTGCGGCTCTAGCGGGCAATGAGGTTGAACATCTTCTATTTAAATGGCGGAAGGTGGCCGAAAGGCAGGGGCGATCGCTAGAGGAGGTCATTGCCAAGCGCACCCGCTACATCGCCACTCGTACTCGGTTCTTGGATGACCTGCTGCTGGCCACTCTGCCCCAGTTGTCTGAATCTCAAGTCGTCATCCTGGGCTCAGGACTCGATACCCGAGCCTATCGGTTGCCCTGGTCATCCGCTACCAGGCTTTATGAAGTCGATATGCCAGGGGTTCTAGACTACAAGGCCAATGCCCTAGGGAACATTAAGCCGAATTGTCACCACCACATGATTGCAGGTGACTTGGAAAATTTTCAGACAGGTTGGATCGCTCGACTACTAGAGGCAGGTTTGAGGCAAGAGATTCCAACTATCTGGATCCTCGAAGGCGTTGTGATGTACCTGCCAGAACCTTCAGCCCACTCCTTACTCAGGACTGTTGCAGCGTTGAGCTGCCCTGGTAGTGTTCTGGGCATGGATGCGGTAAAAAGCGGTTCTATACTGGCAGCCCAGAGCGCTAAGAACACCGACCGTGGGAGAGTGGTACGCCACTGGCAATTTGGCTGCGACGAGCCCCAGCAGCTTCTAAAGGGCTATGGCTGGAGTGCTGAAGTAAGCCAACCCCAAGACGTTAAAATCGCCCACAGCAGATATCCAGAGTCCATGCCAGTTACAGCTGAGGTGGGTGGCCACCAGCAGGAGAGAGGGGTTTGGCTGGTAAAGGCTAGGAAAAACCAGTGACACTTATCGCCTCAGATAAAGTCAAAAGCATTAATTTCAACTGCTCTAAAGAAGCAAAGGCTAGAAGATTACACTTCTAGCCTTTGCTGAGAATTCATCGAGTGAGTGACTTAAAAGCTAGCAGTCATCAATGCCACTCCAGTCCCTACAGCAATGTATCCGGCCAAACGCAGAAAGTCGGGGTAGCTAACGCTAGACTTCATAGCTTTTGTAGCCACCTTGAAGGCAATTAAAGAAATAGTTGCCTGAATCAAAGTAAACCCAGTTAGATAAGCTGCAAGAGGAACTGCTGTAGCGCCAATGATAGCTTCTCCATAAGCATAACCATGAAATAATCCTGCCACACCTGCTAGGACGGCAATGATGGCCGTGTTAGGCTTCTCTAACTTTGCTAATAAGATGCCAGAGACAAGCACTGAAGCTGAAATAATTATTTCAACCATAGGCATATCCACCAGCATTAAGTGAAGCCCTGTTCCGACAAGAGCTGTTGAGAGAAACACAACAGGAACCCAAAAACCTCTGGCAACAGTTGACGCTAGCAATCCCACAGATATGACAAAAACCAGATGATCAAACCCAATGATCGGGTGACCAAGCCCTGATAAAAATCCCTCCATAAAGGTAGCCGATATTGCGCCTCCAGATGGGTGATGGGCATAGGCGGGGAAAGCTATCCCTAGAAGGGCGGAGATGACTATAACAATCTTTACGACGCTGCTAATATCCAAGCCAGTCCAATGTCTTATGCCACTAATCTTTGATGCCACTTTTGTGTCCCTCACAATTAAATTGGCTGCAAACGAGATGCCGAGAATGACAAACAACTCTCTAGGAGAGTTGAAAGCATTTAGAAAATAGAAAAAAGCTAGGCTAAAGATACTAGACGGGAAAGCTAACTCAGATTAAGTCGAGGTTTCATTAGCCTCAACCAGCATCTGACGGGTTCGTTCTTCTAACTCCTCTTCGCTGACAAGGGAAGACTCAAGCACTAAACTCTCTAGAGATGCAAGCCAACGAAGATAATAATCCCAATCTGGGTCATCTTTACAGTGGGTTGCTTCCCATTCAGCAATAGAGAAAATTAGCCCTTGCCGAAAGTCTTCCCACTCATAATGTCCTTTTTTAGACAAAGCAATTGCCATTCCAAAGGCACGGCCTTCCCATGGTCTTTGAAATAGGATCTCCCCATTATCGCGTGGGGGAGAATCAGCGCTACCCAGCATACTAGCGGCTGCGAACTGTTCAAATTTAATCTGCATGGCTACTCAGCGATTCTTAAACGTTGCCGATGATTAAGCTGGCAGTACTACCCTGGCTGCCCCTTGCATAGATTCAGGAGTAACAATGGCCGCTAGTTGCTCCTCTGTCCACCCTTCCGTTCCTTCAGGGCGTTCTGGCAGAACAAACCATCGAATCTGAGCACTGGTGTCCCAGACCTTAACTTCAACCGATTCAGAGACATCTAGACCAAACTCTTTGAGCACTTTTCGAGGTTCACGGATGGCCCTGGCTCGAAAGGTAGGATCTTTAAACCAGTAAGGCGGTAGACCCAACACTGGCCAAGGGTAACAGGAGCACATTGTGCAAACAATCAAGTTATGGACGTCAGGGGTGTTGGCAACAGCGGCCATATTCTCGCCTTCCGCTCCAGCCATACCACGGGGAAAACTCATCTCAGCAATTGCTGAAGGAGTATCTGCTAGCAGACGTTCTTTGAATGCTGGATCAATCCAGGCTTTAGCAACAATTCTGGCACCATTAAATGGCCCCATATCCTTCTCGAAGAAGTCAATCACTTTATCGACAGTTTCGCTAGTGATAACTCCTTTTTCGATTAACAAAGACTCTAGGGCTTTAACGCGAGCAGCACTATAGGTTTCGCGATCAACGTTCTCAGTCATACCTAATTTTCCAAGAATACTTAGTAAAACATCCGTGAACTATTCTGGATCTTCCAAATAACCTTCAAAAATCTGAACATAAATTTTGGTATTAGGCTCAGTAATGTCCTCCCAGATGTCGTGGGAATTAAATACCACGTTGTAGATAGGCATAGGGTCACCTACTCCATCACCTGTTGGGAAGTAGTAATTGTAGGTTCCCTCATAGACCTCATCAACAACACCTTTCTTGGTTCGCAGATACCCAGGTAACTTACAGTGATCAACGGGGGGTGGATTTCTAACAGTAACGGTGTCACCAACCTTAAACCTAGGTTGAGCCTCCACATCACAAGCAGGTGAGTCTCCAACCCTAAGGTATTCAATTATTTGTTCATCAATAGCTGGCTCACCACCACTCGGCAATGGTGCGTCTAGGTTTTCTAGGTAAGCTGCTGTTTTTGTACTTAGCTCTTCCTCTGTTACATAACCCGATTCGACAAAAAATCCAGAAATACCACCTAACCACTTTTCATAGTATCGGTACTTAAAGTAGTCGAATGGGTTCATCCCCTCTGCACCTTGGCGGAGATGGCCCCAAGTCCAAAAGCTGCTGAACTTAGTTGGGACGGTCTCAACAGCCTCTAAATGGTTACTCAGCCCCATCATGGCAACGTGAATGCCAAAAATACGTTCTTCCCATGGTTGAACGAAGACTTTCTTCTCAAAGCTAGAAGGCTCAAGTCCTTCAATTCCACCGATGTAATGTTGTAGCTTCATTTCATTCGTCCTAACGAAAGCACATTGAATAAATCCGAGCTATTAGGTCAAAGGCTTAGGCGCGGGTTTGATTCCTTACAGCGGTAACTTCGCTTGTGGTCATGGCATCACCCCAAATCTCAGAGAGATAGCCAAAGAGCCCACCTAAAATCATTGCTACTGCCGCTACTAAGCCTGGATTGGTCAGCCCCACCGTAGTAATAGGAACTCCTGTAGCAACAGTAGTGCCCACTGTTGAAGCAAATCCCCAAACAATTGCAGGGATTGCGGTTAGTAAAGGAACTTTAGATGCCTGAACCATAGCAGCACTGCCCAATCCAACACAAACAGCGGCAATAAACGGATTTGCACCCAAAGCGGTGATCGTAAGTAAAGTGAGCGAGGCAATCACAATGCCTGTCAAGTTAGACGCAATGCTTTGTTTAAGGCCAGACGCCTTTCCTCCCAAAATAAAAAATGATGCCCAGGCAATAAACGTGACCCACACTGGTACAAGAATTACTGTTGCTGTAAGATAAGTATCCACGGCTCCTAAAGCGCCAATGCTGACACTGTATGCGTCTAATTTCTTCATGGGACGACTTTTCCTTAGTTTATTGACCTATTTCTCGGCAATACTCGTTATGCGAGACAAGCCTGAAATCCTTCTTTAAGCTCCATCTCAGACAAATTACGACCAATAAAGACAAGTTCATTTCTACGCAACTCATCATCTTTCCAAATCTTTCCAGGTCTACCGTCTAAGAGCATGTGAACTCCCTGGAAGACGAAACGCCTATCTTCCGAATCAATATCCAAAATTCCTTTCATACGGAAAATGTCTGTTCCTCTATCTTGTAGAAGCTGATAAATCCAGCGATTGAACTTATCACCGTCTACGCTTCCTTCTTCAACGATAGAAACAGAGAAAACAGACTCATCATGCTCATGAGCGTCTTCGTTTAGAAAGTCTGGATCTATATGCAGGGCTTGTTTCAGGTCAAATGCTTTAATGCCAAGAACAGAGTTCATTGAGATATCACTGTCTTGAGTTCTGTAGACCTTGGCGAAAGCTGCCATTCCCCGAACTCGCTGCTCAAGCTCATCTACAATTTCTGGAGATACTAAGTCAGTTTTGTTGAGCAGTATCACATCTGCAAAAGCAATTTGTTCCTGGGCTTCGTCACTTTCCCAGTGCTCCCAAATGTGTTTTGAGTCAACAACTGTAATGACCGCATCTAATTGAGTTTTAGTCCTCATCGTTTCGTCTGCAAAAAAGGATTGAATGACGGGTGCTGGATCGGCTAAACCGGTTGTCTCAATCACCAAGTGGTCAAACTTATCCTGTTTCTCTAGAAGGCTATCAAAGATGCGAACTAAATCCCCTCGCACAGTGCAGCAAATACAGCCATTATTCATCTCCAAAATTTCTTCGTCAGCGTCAATTACTAGCTGACTGTCAATTCCCACCTCTCCAAATTCATTGACTATGACAGCAATTCTTTTCCCATGCTCCTCAGTGAGCATACGATTAAGCAAGGTTGTCTTTCCGGATCCTAAATATCCAGTAATGACACTTACAGGAATTGGTGAAGCATTAAGGCTCATGAGTTTCAGGAAGTGATTAATTTAAACGCCATGATATCTAACCTAAAGCACACTATTCTTCTAAAAATTGGGTCTAAAAAACGTCACCCAAAAGCATTTCTAGAAGTTTAGTTAAGCGGGGCTTTAAGTCAGTTGTTATGACAACCAATCCTAGAGGGGGGGATAAGGAAGAGTTGTATCAACTAAGACATTTTTGCACTCCTCGCAGGATAGTCCCATAGAAGTGTTTTATGGATTTAAGCACAATCTAGCTCCCAAACAAGACAGTCCTATAAAATAGCCAGAAAATCGGGAAACCTAAAGTAGAAGTACGCTCTAGCCGTTTCTCTGAGCTGTCATGCGGTTTTTATTCCTGAAGTTGCCTGTCCTCATTACCAGAACGCTGTTCTACCTGGCAGTCTTCCTCTCTCCAGTGCTGGGTGTCTGGTTAGCCTCGTCGGTAGTGGCCTACATCAACGGCCCCAAATTACTGACGGTCTTTTCAGGTATCCTGCTATTCCCCCTGGTGCCCATTCTGTGGGACATGGGAGGCCGCAAGCGACGCAAAGAACTAGGCATTCTCACCTGGGGCGATCGCATTGTCTTGAAGACGCTGGTACTCAACCTGGCCTTTCTTTTCCTGCTGCTTGCCCTGCGGCCTCAAACCTCATTCCTGGCCCTGTCTACCCGTGGTGATTGGTTCCTCGATGGTATGCAAGGGCCACAGGTGGAGCTGGCCCGAACAGGATTGTTCACCTTGTCTAGGGGACTAGAGGGACTGTACCTAAGATTCCACAACAACCCTTTTGACCAATATGCCGATACGACTCAAGTAAAGCCCCAACCAGCACCCCAGCCCCAACCAACAGGACAGGCTGGACAGAGCAAAGGGTGGCCCTGGACCGAGGTTGGGCTGCATCCTGCCGTAGTCAATATGCCTCCTAGCGCAGAAACCAGCATTGCTTCTGTTGCTCAGTACATCGCCAGCCAGGAAAAAGACCCGATGCTGCGGGTCAAGGCACTCCATGACTATGTGGCAGATCGCATCGCCTACGATGCACCCAACTACTTTGCCGGTAACTACCCTCCCCAGGATGCTGAGACGGTCTTTCAGCGCCGGGTAGCTGTCTGCGCGGGTTACGCCAAGCTGCTCGAAGCTCTGGGGCAGGCGATTGGGGAAGAGATTGTCTACGTAGTTGGTGACTCCCGCAGCTCGACTAGTGATCTAGAAGGCCAAAGCCACGCCTGGAATGCGGCCAAGATCAAGGGGCAGTGGTATTTAATTGACACCACCTGGGACAGTGGCTCTGTAGATCGAGCGTCGGGTTTTAAGAAAGCCTACAAAACCGACTATCTATTCCCGCCTCCGGAGGTAATGGGCATTAGCCACTTTCCCGATGATGAAAACTTCCAGCTCAGGTCACAGCCCATTTCCCGAGGTGAGTTTCTGCGCCAACCTATGATGAGAGCTCGGTTCTTTGCGGAGGGAATGCAGCTGGTGGCCCCTATGCGATCGCAATCAGATACCCATCAAACTGCGGTGATTCAGCTTCAGAATCCTAACCAACGCTGGTTGCTACCTAGCTACTCTCTCAAAGGCTCTACCCAAGCTGAGCATTGTCTAGAGAGTGCCACCCAAGGCCCCCAGATAACCTGCTCCCTTCCTGGCCCTGGGGCTTATGAAGTTAGCTTGTTCAGCGGTGATGAGCAGTATGGAGAGTTCGCCTATGTAGGCCAGGTTGAGTTCAATCGGCGCTAAACCCTGATTTACTTAAATTTCCAGATAACCTTAACCACAGAATCATGCCGCTTTTCACTCTCAAAGACAAACAAATTGCAGCAGTCAATAGCACTCAGTTTGAAGCGGAAGGTATTCAGGAGCGTACTGATTTGCAAGCTGCACTCAGAGACAACATCAACGTTATTTCGCCCGATACGATGGTGCTGTCTGAGGAGTTTTCAGGCTGGACTGAGGGAGCACGGCGGATCGACCTACTGGGTATCGATAAGCAGGCCAACCTGGTTGTAATTGAACTCAAGCGTGATGAAACTGGGGCTCATATGGAGCTACAGTCCTTGCGTTACGCCGCGATGGTTTCTACACTGACCTTCAAACGAGCCATCGAGATTCACCAGCAGTACCTCGATAAGCGCGGCATTGAGAAAGATGCTGAAGCGGAAATCTTGGGCTTTCTGGGGTGGAGCGATCCGCAGGAGGAGCAGTTCCCTACGGATGTCAGAATTGTGCTGGCTTCTGCCAATTTTTCAAAAGAGTTGACTACAGCCGTCATGTGGCTGAATAAGCGCGACCTGGACATTCGCTGTGTTCGCCTTCAGCCTTATAAACTCGGAAACGACTTGCTGCTAGACATTGAGCAAATTATCCCCCTGCCGGAGGCGGAGGAATACCAGGTCAGAATTCGGGAGCAGGCAGAGGCGCAAAGAGCTGCTGCCCGATCTAGTCGAGATAACACTCAATATGAGTTCTTGGGTCAGGTGTACAACAAGCGCAACTTGGTGCTGGCCGTAGTCACCCAGTACCATCAGGAGCACCCCCAAGCAACTTTGGATGAGCTGAGGCAGGTTTTTCCTGACTTCCTTCACAATTCCTTTGGGGTGGTAGCTCCCATTGAGAAAGCCTTAGAGAAGGGCCAAAAGCGCTACTTCCTGGATGAGAGCCAGATTTTACGGACAGGGGATAATCAAACCGTTGCAGTCTGCAACCAATGGGGCATCGGCAACATTGTCCCTTTCCTCGATATAGCCAAGCAGATTGGCTATGAAATAACAGCGCAGTAAGCCAGTGCTAGCCTCCGATAAAGTCATCAGCACCATTCTCAAGCACGACACGAAAGTAACGAGCTACAAGATCGCGCTGCTGCGGGCTATCAATGACGTAGTGCTAACCTACCCTGACCTAAGAAGCTATCAAAGCGATGTTGCCGTTCCCCTCAAGCTGTTGGCTGAGTTCTGGATCGCCTACTACTGGCCTTTTGTAGATCCTGACGACCTTATCTACCAGGGGCAGAGAGCACAGCGTCAGGGGCAAACTATCAACGACATGGCTTTTAGACCAGCGCTAACAGAACTCAGAAGGCAGTGGGAACTAAGCATTGGGGGGCTGAAGAATCCCGCCGATGGCTTTTTCCTCATCAACGAATTGCGCTCATCCCGCAACCACCAGCGCTACCCACAGCCGCTAATTGACGCTTACCAAACTGCTATTACTGCGATCGCCAAAACCATTGAGATGCCGATCCGCTATGCTGGCCCTGGTGAGTGGAGCATCTTTGAGAAGCCCCAAGCCTATAACCAGGTGGCCAACCGAACTGCGGCTGTGCCAGGAACAAAGGTACGCAATCGATGCTTGGTGATTCCCCTCGACCTCTGGGCCACGTTCCGCCAGATGTCGCTCTGGGTCGAAGCTCTCTGTATTCATGAGTGGTGTTTGTTCAGTGGCAGAGTAAGTGACCACGATAGGGGCTACATCTATGGTCTACTGACCTCTCGCCCTGACAACCGCCGCCCGCTGACCTGGGAGCGTAACCAAATCGACATCCTGCTCATGGAAGGCACCGCCTTTACCTGCCCTTGGACTGAGAAGCGTATTGCCCAGGGCATCAACTACGACCTCGACCACATCCTGCCAATAGCGGTCTACCCAACCAATGAGCTGTGGAACTTGGTGCCATCTGACCCCGACTTTAACTCTCACAAGAAGCGCGATCGGCTACCAACGGCTGAGCGGTTGGCGGTGGCCACTCCTCACCTAGAGAAAACTTACCTGAGCTATGGGGATTCAAAGCCGCTCATTGAAGTCTTACGCGAGGATGTGGCTTTACGGTTTGCTACTGTTGCAGCGGAAGCTTTCTCAAAAAGTTTGGCTTTGGCTGTAACTGGATTAGTAGAGGAAATAGCAGAGTCTCGTAATTTGGCTAGATTTTGATTTCAGCTTTAATATGCAATCAGATTTCATTGGGGTCACGTTAAGACGAATTGCCGGAGGCTGGGAATTTTCTAGCGAATTAGCTCTGGAAAATTTCATCTGGAATCATTTGGAGGAGGTGTTAGGACTAACGCCTCTTCAACGGCAATATATTATCAGAGGTGAAATCTGTGATATTTTAGCGATTGCCCCTCAAAGGCAGCTTGTAATAATAGAACTCAAGAATGCAGAAGACCGCTATGTAGTTCATCAGTTGACGCGGTACTATGACGGTCTTTTTGAAGAAAAACCTTTTTCTCAAGAAATTAATTATGGTCAACCCATTCGGTTAATAGCGATAGCGCCTACATTTCATCGCCATAACTTTATAGATAGAAAATACAACAAACTACCAATAGAATTCATCAGAGCTGTCGTCCAGCAGGAGACAGATGAATTCCAGTTAATTCTTGAACACTTAGACAAACAGGATACCTGTCAGATCCAACTCCCTTACCAAGAACTAAAATCTGAAGCGTCACTGCCCGATGAGAGCGCCCTTCCTGAAGTGCTCGAACGTTGGCTAGGCTCTTGTACACCCCAGAAACAGGAGGGCTTTAGACGAGTTAGGAGCCGGATTTTAGGCTTTCATGAGCGTATTAAAGAGTTTGTTGGCAGAAAAAGTGTTCAATATGGGACAGGTAAGACAAAGCTGTGTGCTGAGTTTTATTTCGACTCAAAGAATCAAGTTCCAGTCCTATTCCTATGGCTTCCCTTGCCCACTTCTCGCACTGGTTCAACCATTGGGCGTTTGCGAATTTGGACAGATGGAAACCTAGTGTCAAATGTGGGGCACGTACCTGACGGGTTAGGAAAAATGAGGTTGAGCGAAGAGTGGAGCCAGATGCCAAGAGAAAAGTGGCCTCGGAATTATTTGGTTGGAAGTTTATCGCATAAATCTGACACACCTATTTTTGCCAAAGTATACTTAAGATTAATCACAGGTGATTATGAATCAGATAATATACCTAGTTTAGAAAGTCTTTTAGAGATTGCCTTGCAAAAGTGGCTAAAAAAGTTGTAACTTCATCCCCATAATTCCCTCAGCGCTTCATTTAACTTCTATTGCCCATTCTCCAAGTACCCGGCTAGTCCCAATGTCCTTATGCTGCATGCTTTTCTAAAGCGTCCGCAGTGAATAGCCCTTTTTAAAGCGCATTATTGTCAGCAGCGATCGCCGGAAGCTATAGGTAGACACGCCCTAGATATCTAGTTAATCGAGCGTTTTCCGTAGAGCCTTGTCAAAGACCCTAATGATGTGTCGTCATTTGAATCGCTCAGGGAGGTAGAGAGATGTGTTCCGGTACTTTGAGTGCGATCGCCAACGCCGCAGACTTCCTCACCTACTTCCGCAAGCTACCGCGCAATCAGCGGGACTTGCTCGCGCCCCACCTAGATGAACCCCAGCGTATAGGCCTGAAGCATTTAACTGCTGTAGTGAGTTGGAGGGGCAGAGTGTGAGTGCGATGCTAGCCTGGTCGAGCTGTATCAGGAATCGACCAGGGCCATTTTGAAGTCTTTAGAAGGCAAGATGGTTGCCGCTGAGGTGACAGCTGGAGGGAAGCTGTGGAAACTTACTTAGCAGGAGTGTCTACTAAGGAGCTATAGGTTTCAATCAGACGATTCCGTAGCATATCAACATTAGGAATCATCCTTTTTTGCCGAGACAGCGCCAAATTAGCGTAGGTTGGCATAACCGCTCCATGCCTAGTTGTTCGTGGAGCTGAGATATTTACATCCCAGTTGGTAAAGCCGTTAGGAGGAATAACAAAAGACCCTCCTGGATACGGACAATCAGTTCTATTGGCACAAATAAGATAAACACGATTATCTTCAGCTTTAGGAACAGCTAATAATTCCCTCTCCGAGGGCTGGATCCAGGCACTACACCAGACAATAATATCAGCCCCATTCAGCGCAAGAATTCGTGTACTTTCAGGATAAAAACCATCATCACCTAAGATGATGCCAATGCGGCCAAATGGAGTTTCAAAGACAGGCAGCTCATCACCCGCCTTGGCCCAAGCCTGCATAGATGGACTTAGGTGAGTTTGTCGATATCGGCCGATTACGCCACCATTGGGGCCAATCAAAACCGCTGAAGAAGAAAGAATATCGCCTATTTTCTCAATAACGGGAAGAACGATGGCACACCCATAATCTCTCGCGATCGCTCCAGCCCGGCTGATATGAACCTCTGTATTCTTGGCCGCATCCTCTGCTTCTTGATGGCTAGGATTCCACGTTGGAGCGCCAAAGTGTAACGGTAAGGCTAAAAGCTTTACTCCTAACTTAGCTGCATGGCTAACCATCTCAAAAGCAGCATCCAGACTGCTAGGCTCATCGGTCCTATGGCATTGAACGGCTGCTACTTTAGTCGTTTCCTCTTCAGGAATGAGTGGCTGTTTGAGGAAGGCAGCAACTGGGGTTTCCTCAAAAGGAGTCACCAGTCGTTGATAGATATCGGGACGGCGATTGCTTAGCTTGTTCTTATATTCTTCTGAGAAAGCGATATCAGCTGATACAACACCATGGGTATCGTAAGGGACTTTCGCGGCTACCTGTCCTGTGGGGGCCACGATCATACTGCCACCAGGATAGTAGATGCTGCGCTCTACCCCGGCTTTAGTAGCTGCAATAATCCAAGCTTCATTCTCAAATGCTCGGGCTGGTACCCACATCTCTGCCTGGTCCATTGCAAAGAAGTTTGCCATATCTAAAATGATGTCGGCTCCCTGCAATGCCAAGCATCTGGCAATTTCAGGTATGCGACCATCAAAGCAAATGAGCAAACCAATGCGGCCTAATTCTGTGTCAACAACAGGAGAACCTTTGACTCCACACTCAAACCAGTTTTGGTCATGGGTAGCCAAGAACTGTTTCTGGTAGTGAAGAATTAACTTGCCTGTCTTATCCAGTAGTAAGCCGCTGTTGTAGATTTTTCCAGTAGCTTCGTCTTTTTCCGTAAACCCACTGGCTATAAATAAGCCATGTCTACAGCAAAGTTCGGCCATTGCCTTGACATATTTTCCGGTAATAGTCTCAGCTAGCTCAGCACAATGCTGTTGAGAGTCGAACAAGTATCCCGTATTCATGCACTCAGGGAATACAACCAACTCAGCACCCTGCCGGGCTGCTTCCTGAGCGTATTTATCCAAAAGCCCGATGTTGAAATCCAAATCTCCCAGAGCAGCTAAGGTTTGCACAACAGCTGCTCTAAACTTTCTTCTTGCCATTTTTAGATGACCTTATGATATCTATGCGAGTTCTTCTTTACCAAGCATCATCTTTTGAGCACTCATTTCCTGACCAAGCACACCTTCAGAAAAGAACACGTCGATGAACTTTTGGTAGGAAGTAACGTCCTCAGCATCTAAATCGTTAAATCCTCTTAGTCGAGGCTGAGCAACATACTCTGCTTGGGCTGGCTCTAGTGCAGTGTACTTAGAAATAATGGGACGATACTTATCAAAGTTCTGGTTCGTCATCTTCGTAGCTTCATCAATAATCTGAATTACCTTTTTTGCTGTTTCAGGGCGATCAGTAATGAACTTTGATGTTAGAACCGCTGCCCCAGAGTAAAACGGATCAGAAATAAACTCTGAAACTGGGTTTATCATCGCGATCTTAGCCTGCTTGGTAGCTTCGGCGATCGAACCAACAGGTTCAAGAGAAAGGGTAGCATCTACAGCCCCTGAGACAACAGATGGAAGGTGCAATCCTACGGCCATTTGTTCAATAGTGACGTTAGTACCTGGTTCTAATCCATTCTGTTTCAAGAGGTGCTTGAGGATAGTTTCCCATTGAACTCCTGGGATAGTTCCCACTTTTTTACCTTCAAGATCCCTGAGCGACTGAATGGAAGAATCAGCCTTGACGATTAACCCATCATTTGTGAATCCACTCTTAATACCACCGCCCTGAAGACCAAAGACTCTAAAGGTGCCAGGTGCTTTAGCCTCAGCTAATACTGTAATCCCAGCAGCAGCACCAGGAGGACCGAAATCGGCACGACCCGATATTAAGGAGTCAATAATCTGGTTCGGGTTCTCAAATTTGGCAGACTCAACTTCAATTCCAGCTTGCTCAAACAGCCCCTCTTCCAAGGCAACATAATATGCCGTGGTCTGCATAATTGGAAGCCAAGACGCAACCACTTTCTCTTTTTTAACGATTACCTGAGGGGAGCCTTGGCTAGAGCTTTCTTGAGTTCCTCCAGTACAAGCAGCTATGGCACCCGCACCTAAAGCTAGAGAACCATATTTAACGAACCCACGACGATTTAGACTATTCATGACGATTATCTTCCTTTCCAGTGAACAAATTTATTTTCAGCAATTAGAAAAATCTGATTTAAGGTATAGCCCATCACTCCAGTAGCAATGATAGAGGCATACATTTGGGGCATATCAAACACTTGCTGCGAGTCAATGATCCGCTGCCCCATGCCGTGAGTTGAGCCGATAAACATTTCAGCAACAATAATGACAACAAGAGCCAGAGAAATCGCTGTTCTTAACCCTATAAATGTTTGAGGCAACGTTTCAAGAAATGTCACATCAACGAAGATTCTCCAAGAAGGTACACCCATCACTTTGGCTGCCATCACCCGAGTTTTCTTCGTGTTCATGACACCATAGGCTACATTGAAAAAGATAATCAACGCACCCGCAAAGGCAGCTACAGCAATCTTGGAGAAATCTCCGATACCAAAAACAACTAGAAACAGAGGGAACATAGCTGTTGCTGGGGTAGAACGGAAAAAGTCGATCAGAAACTCAAAGGAGCGATATATCTTCTCGTTTGAACCCAATAAGATACCAACAGGAACTCCCACCACTACAGCAATTATGAAAGCATACAGACTCCGATAAAGGGTAAGCCAGAAGTCTTTGATTAAGTCTCCAGAGAATACACTAGCAAAGAGCGACTTAAAAGTTTCTATGGGAGTTGGTAGAAGTACGGGGTTTATTAGTTCTAGGGATGCTATTACCCACCAAATGCCAATGACAATCAGGGTTCCGACATTAGCGACCAGAAAAGATGTTAGGGCTTCATTAGTTATTCTGGATCTAATCTTAAATATCACTTGTTTACCTCCCTCCTGAAAACATCCAGGCTATGGGCTTTGATGTCAATGAAGTGGGGATCGGAAAGAGTTTTAGAAGTACGCGGATGATGAGCGTTAAATGAGATTATTTCGGCTACGTGAGTGGGCTTTTTTGTCAAAAGGATAACACGGTTAGAGAGATAAATGGCTTCCTCTAAATTATGTGAAATCATGACCATAGTGACGCCAGAAGCGATGAAGACCTCTTGTAATTTTTCAATTATGGATAGTGTGGCTTCGTAATCTAGAGCTGAAAACGGCTCATCAAGAAATAAAACTTCTGGACTTGTTGCCAATGCCCTCATAATCGAGACAAGTTGCTGTTGTCCACCAGACAGCTCATAGGGATAACGTTTTAGATCAAACTTTACTCCAAATTGCTGTACTAGTTCCTCTAATTTTAATTTGCGCTGTATTTTGGATAACCCGGCCCTAGCCAGCGGATAGGTGATGTTATCACTTGCTCTCAGCCAGGGGAAAAGGGCATCCCTATAGTTCTGAAATACATATCCAATCTTCGATTCCGAAAGGGATTTGCCACCAAAGTAAACTTTCCCGCTATCAAATGGGACAAGGCCAGAAATCATACCAAGCAATGTTGATTTGCCGCAGCCATTAGGGCCAAAAATTGATGTGAATTGGCCACCTGGTATACTTAGGTTGAAATTTTTATATAGAGTTTCTCCGTGAAATCTCTTGGTTAAGTTGCTTATTTCAATGCCAGTGGAAAGACCTTTCTCTCCCTGCTGATTTTCCGAAGTGCTTATTAAGTCTGTATGCATATTCAGCAAAGGTAAAACGACCTAACTCAAAAAACTTTTCTAGTTGCCTGCGAGTAGGGAGTAAGAAATTCTGCGTCAAATATTTTCCTTATTTCTTGTATGCAAGTTATCAGTCGCTTTGCATCAAAATTGTTGTCTAAGATACAACTTCGCTGCTTCTTGCGCGGCATGAAAGCAATTGAGCTGTTCTGGGGATAACTAGACACAACGGCCTACCTCAGCATCTATGGCTCTCACCATCCCTGAAACCATCCCCTCCACCGCTAGTCAGGGCGAACAGCGACTATTCAGCATCCTCAAAACTAAGCTGCCCAAGGATTTCATCGTTTGGTATGAGCCACGGCTGCAGGGAAACCTCTATCCCGATTTCACTATCCTGAGCCCCACCTTTGGCCTGCTGATCATTGAGGTCAAGGGGTGGTTCGCTGGCAATATCGTTGAGGCAGGAGAGCAGTTCTTCAAGGTCAAGGGTAAGCAGGGCATTGAGAGCTACCAATCCCCCCTCAGACAAGCCCACGGTTACTTCTGCACTGCTGCTGAACGCTTCAAGGGCTACCCCATCCTCCGCCAGCTTGATGGTAACTATGAGGGCAAGTTAGTCTTCCCTGTGGGCACGGGCGCTGTGATGAGCAATATCAACGAACCCCAGGCCCATGAGGAAAACATCTACAACTTCCTCCAACAGCCTCATGTTGCTTACCGGGATGAGCTGCTGGAGTGGGAGAACTACACCTCAGAAATGCTAGTGCAGCGGCTGCGGGATATGTTCAAGGTCTACTTCGACTTCCCGTCGCTGACTGTAGACCAAGTCAACACCATCAAGGGCTGTCTGCATCCCGAGACAGTCATTAGAGAGAAGCCCGTAACCTCCAGCAGCGTGCCCGAAGGCGTTGAACTCCCGGTTGGCAGCAGCGTAGTGGTGCCCCTCGACATTGACCAGGAACGCCTTGCCCGCAACATGAAGGATGGCCACCGCCTGATCTCTGGCGTTGCTGGCTCTGGCAAAACCCTGATCCTACTGGCCCGTGCCAAAGTCCTTGCCAACCGCCTATTCGACCAGCGCATCCTGATCCTGTGCTTCAACATCACGCTGGCTGCCCACCTGCGATCGCTCCTGCATGGCGACACCATGAACCCCCAGTACCAAGACCGCATTGAGGTAATGCACTTTCACGACTGGGCCAGAGCTATTCTGGGCCGACTGCCCTACGTGGCTAACCAGGTCACCTATGATGCTCTCCTGGGCGAGAAGGTGCTGGCTACCCTCCAGCAGCGGCCAGAGGCGGATCGCTGGGACTCCATTCTGGTGGATGAGGCCCACACTTTTACCCGCGAGTGGTTCGAGTGTTGTGTGGCTGGCCTCAAAGACCCAGAGAACGGCGACCTGGTGGTTGTCTCAGACGGCAACCAAAGCCTCTACAAACGGTCTAAATTCACCTGGAAGTCAGTAGGCATCAAGGCCCAAGGACGGCGCACGATGAAGCTAGCCCAGAACTACCGCAACACCAAAGAGATTCTCGAAGCCGCCTGGACGGTGGTTAAGAACACTGACCAAGACCTGACGGATGATGCTACATTCCCCACCGTTATGCCTGAAGCAGCCCTGCGCCAAGGGCCTCGACCAACCCTCTACCAAACAGGCACTAAAGCTAAGGCTGTAGATGTCGCTGTCGAGCAGGTTCAACGTCTGGTGATGCTGGGCTACAGCCCCTCAGAGATCGCCATCCTCTATCGCTACAAGCCCAAGAAGAATGATGCTCTGTTTAACGCCATGCTGAAGCGTCTAGAAGCCTTAGGCCTGCCGGTCTATTGGGTCACAGAGAGCCAGGAAACCAAAGTGAATTACAGCGCCCGCAGGCCGGGGGTAAGAGTCATCACTACTCTGTCCTCGCTGGGTCTGGAGTTTAAGGCAGTGCTACTGCTGTGGGTCGAGCAGTTTGAGGACTGCTTTGCTGAAGATTTAGATGAGCGCTCGCTAGCGAGACGACAGCTCTATGTGGCCATGACCAGAGCACAGGATGAGTTGCACCTGATAGCTGGGGGGAATGCTGCTGTAGTCAATGCATTAGGCAAGAGTGATGCGGTAGATATGGCTTCAGCAGCTAGATCTACTGCCTCAGCCAAGACTAATGGTGCGATCGCTTAGTTCATTTCTCTCTATCCATGTCCCAACCTCTCAAACCCGTCATCATCTACACCGATGGAGCCTGTATCGGCAACCCTGGCCCTGGGGGCTATGGAACAGTGTTGCTCTATAGCGAACACCGCAGAGAACTATCTGGCGGCTACCGCCTGACCACAAACAACCGCATGGAGATGATGGCGGCGATCGCTGGCCTCCAAGCGCTAAAGCACCAGTGCGCTGTGACCGTTTACTCAGATTCCAAGTATGTCGTTGAGGCCATCATGAAGGGCTGGGCAGTGCGTTGGCGCTCGAAGGGGTGGATGCGTACCAAGACAGAGAGAGCTGTCAATGCTGACCTTTGGCAGCAGCTTTTGAGTCTCTGTGAGCAGCACCAAGTCGAGTTTCGTTGGGTCAAGGGCCATAGCGGCAATGTGGAGAATGAGCGGTGCGATCGGTTGGCAGTAGCCGCTGCTAAGCAGCCAAATCTGCCGGTTGATGAAGGGTATGAGGTAGCGCAGGTTACTCAGCAGGAATCCCTGTTCTAGACTGCTACCCTAAACCGTTCTCCCTAACGCGATTCTCCAAACGAGAGGCTTTCTCTGAAAGAGACGCCTCGCGAACGCCAACGCAGTTCTAATTGACCTCTAGCCATTATGCCAACCCGTGGCCTCACCCTCGGCAAGTTTGCCCCCCTCCACAAAGGCCATCAATTCCTAATTGAGACGGCCTTAGCAGAGATGGATGAAGTGATCGTCATGATTTATGATTGCCCCGAAACAACTGCTGTACCGCTATCCATCAGGGCTAACTGGATTCGTCAGCTATATCCCACAGTAAAGGTCATTGAAGCCTGGGATGGGCCAACCGAGATAGGTGATACCCCTGAAATCAAGCAGGCCCACGAAACCTATATTCTGAAACGGCTTCAGGGCAACAGTGTGACTCACTTCTACTCTAGAGAGTTCTATGGAGAACACATGAGTCAGGCGTTAGGTGCTGTGAATCGCCTAGTGGACTGGACACCCCAATCATCCTGGGCAAACCGCACTACAGTCCCCATCTCAGCCACCCAAGTCCGTTCCAATCCTTACCATTATCGCCAGTTCTTAGATCCTCTGGTCTACCAAGATTTAATCACCCATATCGTCTTCTTGGGGGCACCCTCCACTGGCAAAACTACCCTAGCTGAAGCCCTAGCCCATTATTACAAAACCGTTTGGATGCCAGAGTACGGCAGGGAATATTGGGAAACCCATCAAGTAGAGCGGCGATTATCCCTAGAGCAGCTTGAAGAGATTGCTACGGGCCACCGAGCACGAGAAGAAGCGCAGCTGACCCAGGCCAATCGGTACCTCTTTACCGATACCAACGCTCTTACCACCTACCGTTTCTCGCTCTACTACCACGGCACCGCTACGCCCCGCCTGACCGATCTTGCGGAGCGCTGTGCCTCGCGCTATGACCTGGTGTTTCTGTGTGAGACAGATGTTCCCTACGACGACACTTGGGATCGTTCTGGAGCAGGCAATAGATCCGTCTTCCAGAAGCAAATCATCAGTGACCTAGTGGTGCGTAAGATTCCATTTTTTAGAGTGAGAGGCGACTTACAGACCCGGATAGGATACGTGGAAGGGATACTCGCTCAACTTGAGAAGTACCACAACCTCCTAGAACACTTCCAGGTTGCTAATGGCTGATTTTCTCAGCATCAATACCATCGCCTTCACCATCCTCGGCTATCCGATGAGTTACATCGAGCTGATTGGAACCCTGCTTTATCTAGGGTCAGTGTGGCTGATTGCCCGAAAGAATATGCTGACCTGGCCCATAGGCATAATCAGTGTCCTGCTTTACATGAGCCTGTTCTACCAAATCCAGCTCTACTCCGATGCTTTAGAGCAGGTCTATTACTTGGTGGCTAGTGTCTGTGGCTGGTGGTGGTGGAGCCGAAAAGGCCCAGCCCAGGATGTCACAGAAGGATTTCTTTATAGCCACCGCCGCTATGGATTGCTAACGCTGGGCATTACATTAGGTTTAGGTCTAGCCCTTGGCGGAGTTATGGTACAAATCCATACTTGGCTTCCCCAGTGGTTTCCAGAAGCGGCTTCCTTTCCTATCCTTGATGCGGTCACAACCGTGATGAGCTTTACAGCAATGGCGTTGATGGCCGTTAAACGGATAGAAAGCTGGCTCTACTGGATTGTCATCGATATCATCGCTATTGGGCTGTACTACGTTAAAGAGGTACGTTTTCTCTCGCTTCTGTACGTCATTTTGTTGGGGATAGCGATTAATGGCCTGGTGTCCTGGCATCGAGCGTATGTAGCTTCAAAATTACAATCTTCACAGCTAGGTTAGGGGCTTCTTCTCTAGCTTGCCCAGTGGTAGGCGGCGGTGAGCGTGATGTTGTCCTGGGAGGTCATAGGTACATCGGTGTTAGGAAACTCCTGCTCTGCCCAGGCTTCAAGATCTGCCAGGGCTCTGGGGTAGATGTCGTCAGGCACTCGCCACATATTGCTGTAGATGCGATCGCGGTAGGCTCTCATAAGACTGTCCACTGTACTCTCGCGGGACAGTTCCGCAACTACTGCTGTCTCTAGCGTGGCCCCTTGCTCTTGCAATCGCCCCAGCACATCTTCAGTTATCCCACCTGTAAAGCCAGAGTCGTAGCCATAGCCCGCTAGAATCTGCCGCCACTGCCGCCCAAGGGCATCACGAGTAGCGGTCTTCTTTGTGGGGTGGTGGAAGTAGATGAATACCCCAGCGGGCTTCAGCACCCGGCGCACCTCATCCATAGCGGTTTGCCAGTCAGGAATGAGGTGCAGGATGTGGGGGGCGATCGCCACATCAAAAGCATTGGCTTCGAAGGGTAGATCGGTCGCGTCAGCATTGAGCAACGTCAGCCGGTGGGTCTTGCCCTCAAGCTTCTGGCGTAGCTTGTCCATCATCGCCTCGGACACATCGACCCCGGTGTAGGCATAGCCCCGCTCGACTATGGGCAGAGCAATACGCCCGGTGCCGATACCAGGCTCAAAGAAAGTGGTGTCGGGGGTAGCCTGCCCTAACTTTAGAATCTCTGCTGTCAGTCGCTCAGACACCTCTGGAGCCAGGGTGCGGGTATTGTCGTAGAAGTCAGCGGCTCGGTCGAAGGAAATGGCCATCAATTCTTCCTAGGGCAGTTCTAGCTCCTAAGCTACCAGCCGTAGGTCAATCCCCAAGGCTCACCATCATCACTTTCATGCCGATGCTAATTCAACTCCTGCCCATGATCCTGGTGGCTTGCCTGGGGTTTGGGCTAAAGCGGGCTGGGGTGCTGCACTCTGGCGATGCCAGGACCATTGGCAAGCTGCTGACTACGCTGGTGCTTCCAGCGGTGATTCTGCGGGCGCTGGCCACCGCCACCATTACCCCAGAACTCATCTACCTGCCCCTGTCTGCCCTGGTGGTAGTGGTGGGCCTGACGGCAATTGCCTTCGTTGGAGTTTGGTGGTTCAAGTGGGACAAGCCCAAGGCTGGAGCTTTGATGACCACCTTTCCCACCTTTGAGGGCGGTGCGGTGGGGTATCCCATCATGCTGCTCACCTTTGGCGATCTGGGCCTCAGTCGAATTGTGTTGTTCGATCTGGCCCAAGCCATCTATCTGTTCACGGTGGTCTACTGCCTCTCCGCCTGGTTTGGCCAAGCTGGGGTCACAGGTCGGGCGGTGGCCCTGAAGCTGGCCCAGACACCTTTCTTTTGGGCCATTGTGCTGGGTTTAATACTCAACGCTCTCGGCTGGATGAATGAGGTGCTCCTGGGCCTACTGAATATTGCCGAGGGGAGCTTTTTACTGCTGGTGCTCCTGCTACTGGGAATGGAGTTTCAGGTTCAACTTGCCTCTGTGGGGCGTTATGCCCTCCTGGTGCTGGCCAAGATTGGCTGCGGGTTGAGCTTGGGCTGGGCAGTTACCCAAGCTTTTGGGCTTCAGGGCGTGGAACAAGCTGCTGTCCTCGCCGGAGCAGCCCTACCCCCTAGCCTGCTAACCCTGCTCTTCGCCAAGGAGAACGATCTTGATACCCGCTTTGTTATCAGCTTCATCTCCACTGCGGTGCCCCTCTACCTGGCAATAGTCATTCCCCTTCTAGTCCATCTATCACTGTCACCCTAGCTAGGCTGGGTATCCTAGAAACGCTGATATTGGAGTAGGGAATGAAGGTTTGGCAGTGCTTGGGTTTGGCCGTTGGACTCGGGGCGATCGCTAGCGGATGTTCTGGAACTGTGGCCATACCTCAAGATCAGGGATCTGTTACTGAATCGATGGCCAGCCAAAACCTGGCCACTGCCACCGTTGTCTCTGTAGGCGATGGCGACACGCTGCAGATGGACTACCAGGGTCAGAACGTCACTGTCCGGCTGGCCTGCATCGACACGCCAGAGACAACACAAACCCCGTGGGGGCCAGCAGCCACCGAACGCTTGCGACAGCTAACCCCTAGAGGTTCCACCATTCAGTTCCGCGAGGCCGACACAGACCGCTATGGGCGC
Organism: Leptolyngbya sp. FACHB-60; assembly: GCF_014695775.1. Lineage (GTDB taxonomy): Bacteria > Cyanobacteriota > Cyanobacteriia > Phormidesmidales > Phormidesmidaceae > Nodosilinea. Next base: position 166,255 of record NZ_JACJOX010000026.1, read on the forward strand.
ATGGTGGCGGAGATCTATGCGGGTAGCCAGAACATAAACCTGAAGCTAGTCAGCGAAGGCTATGCGGCAGTCTATACACAGTATCTAAGCAGTTGCCCCGATACGGACGATGCTCTACTTGCCGCCGAGGCCCAGGCCCAGCAGCAGCGGTTGAACTTTTGGAACCAGTCTAATCCTGTGATGCCCTGGGACTATCGGCGGAGCAATCGATCTAATTAATTAACAGAGTTAACCTGACTACAGAAGCGTAAAGAAAGGTGAAGTACGCTCTTGGCCTGTATTAGGTTATTGGTGACTTATGAGTCTAAGACGGCGTCAGCTCATCAAATACGCGGGAATGTTGGGCTTAGGTGTTGGGGCTAGTAATTTACTGCCTGGTTTTTCTGCTCCTAGTCGTGCGGCTTTGCCGTTGACCATGCAGCTAGACTGGAAATTTAATGTGCAATTTGCTGGTCTGTTAATGGCAGATCATCTAGGTCTTTATCAGGACAGCGGCCTAGCAATTTCCTTGAAACCTTGGGAATCGGGTATGGTCGTCCCTGACGAAGTAGCGGAAAATCCAATGGTCATTGGTTGCGCTGAGCAAAATTTAATCCTTTC
>NZ_JACJOX010000027.1 GCF_014695775.1 Leptolyngbya sp. FACHB-60
GGTTGGTTAAAAAGCCGCATTCGAAAACTCCTTCCCCATGACGATGGCTTGCGGGCTGCCATCGAGTCAATCCTCAAGCAAGCAGTGTCCTAACCTAAGTGGCTTTAGCTATAAATCACAGCATCGTCGGTATAGCCTGAGAGAAACAGCACTTTGCAGTGAGAATGGGTGCGGATCACCTCCGACGCAAATAGGGTGCCATCCTAGCGGCGAAACTGCCGTTCTTGCTGGTAGTCAACTCCACTTTGGATGGCCTTTAAGGCGGCTACGATGGTTTGCACTCCCAAGTCAGCAGCGTGCAACCTCGCAAATTCCTCGCGGCTGTAACCAAACATCTTGTAGTCGGCGGGGTTGGCATCGAGGTAATAGCTCTCGGCGTGGCCAGTACGGTGCCGAGCTGAGCGTAGTCAAACAGGGTGCGGTAACGGGCTTCGCAGGCCTGCAATTGCTGGGCCATAGACTGCATAAATAAGGGGGTGCGTCATCGAGAAAACGCCCTTGAAGATAAGTTGTGCAAGACCTTGGTCAGCCTACCGACAACTCCGATCTTAACTGCTTGCATTACAGTCAAAACGAGGGTAACTGTAGGTACTCCGTGACCTTACATTCTCAGGAGTAGGCTCATAGGGGCACCTCGGCGATGTCTGCGATCGCCGGCAAGGTCATTACCCCCTCCTGACCAAAGCGCTCCGACCACCGCTGGCAGCGCACCGCAAAGGGACACTGAGCACAGTAGCCCAAGGCCGGGTCGACCTTGGGCAGATTGTTCTCAGTGGCCAGTAAGGCGGTCAGGGTGTCGGTCAATCGTCGCAGGTCGGCCTCGGTGCGACGGTGCTGGGCGTCAGTGTAGGCAATGGTGATACTGCTGGGCGGCTTAGACCGCTCCTGAGCCGTCGGAGGGGCGACAAACCAGTAGGTCATCGTCACCTGCTCTGGGGCCAAGTGGCTGGTTTCGACCAGCAGATAGAAGTATAGGCGAGTCTGCCAATCTTGGGCTAGCTGGGCCAGCTGGGGCGGGTTTTGGTAGGTCTTCCAATCGACAATTTGGCCGTTGGTCGGCCCCATCACCAGCAGGTCATAAATGGCGGTTAGCCCATAGCCGTTAAAGGCCAGGGTGCGACGGTGCTCGCTTTGGCGAAAGCCATCGACCTGGGGCAAAAATAGCTCTGGCGCAGCGGCCAGTAAGCTATGTACCGCCGCCTCTAGGGCAGCGTCTTCTTTTAACAAGTCATCGACAGGCAGACCCAGATCTCGCTGCTGCATCACCCGGTGAAACTCAGTGCCCCACCGCTGCCGCTCTGCCATAGCAGGATCCATGGGTGCCGTGTGGTGCTCCAGGTAGGTGTATTGGTAGCGCCGGGGGCAGATCTCCAGCAGGCGTAAATGGCCCTGGGTAAGGGAGAGCATAGGGAAAGGGGTGCAGGGTTCAAGGTTTAGGGTTCAAGGCTTTATTTCAAACCTTGTACCTTAAACCTTAAACCCTGCACCCCTCCTCCAACAGTCCTCTATGGCGTTGCTCTAAACAGTCGCCAGTAGCTTGTCGATGTTTTTGGCGGTTTCAAAGAAGTAGGCAGCGTTCTCTTCAGGAGTGCCGGGCAAAATGCCGTGGCCCAGGTTGAGAATGTGGCCGCGATTGCCTGCTTTCTTGATGGTATCGAGGATGCGATCGCGAATCAGATCCTGGGAACCAAACAAAATCGCCGGGTCGATATTGCCCTGCACGCCAATGCTGGGACCGAGGCGGCGGCGGGCCTCGGCCATGTCCATCGTCCAGTCCACGCTGACGATGTCGACCCCCGACTCGCCCATCAGGTCAAACACACCGGCGCTACCGCTGATGTAGAGAATCAGGGGGGTGTCGGGGTGGGTCTGCTTCACCTGTTGCACCACCCGCTGTTGGTAGGGCAGGGCAAAGGTGCGGTAGTCCATGGGGCTGAGCTGCCCGGCCCAGGAGTCAAACAGTTGCACCACCTGAGCGCCGCAGTCGATCTGGTAGCGCACGTAGGTGGCGATATTGTCGGCCAGCTTGCCCAGCAGGGTGTGCAGCATGGCGGGCTCGCTAAAGGCCATGCCCTTGATGTTGGTGTAGCTCTTAGAGGTCTTGCCCTCCACTGCGTAGGCCGCCAAAGTCCAGGGAGACCCCACAAAGCCCAGTACGGCAGCGTCGTTGCCGACTTCCTGGCGCAGGGTTTGCAGAATGGTGCGAATGTAGGGCAGCGCCGTTTCAGGATCTAGCTCATGCACCGCGTCGATCTGAGCCTGGGTGCGAATGGGCGGGTCGATGATTGGCCCCTTGCTCTCAATGATGTCGAAGGGAATGCCCATGCCCGGCAGCGGCGTCAAAATGTCGGAGAACATGATCACCCCGTCGGGGCGAAAGGCGCGCCAGGGCTGAAGCGAGATCTCAATGGCCAGGTCGGCGTTCTCAGAGCGATCGCGAAAGGATGGATACTTGTCGCGCAGGTCGCGGTACACCTGCATGTAGCGACCCGCCTGACGCATCATCCATACCGGCGGGCGCTCCAGCACTTCGTGGCGGGCAGCGCGGAGCAACAAAGGTACCTGGTTCACTGCGGTCATGGAAGGCGTCACCAATTTACAAGAACAGCGTTACAAAACAGTTTTCAGCGTAACCGTTAGCTTATCACTCTGTGATGCTTCTAAATTCTTACGGGAAAAGGGGTTCAGCACTTTTTACCTCGCAACATTTGTACACAATTAGCCAGCTATTGAAGGGGATTCTTTACGGAGCAAATGCTCCTCAATACAAGCCCAGAAATGGAGCGCTTCGCCGTAGAATTAAAGACTGTGACTATTTGTCGAGACGCAGATTATCCCCATGGAAATTGTGAACTTTTTTGAAACCCTGGCCGGTAAGTGGTTTTCTCAGCGCACCATTCACAACCTGGCTAGTCAGAGTTCCCAAGCGGGGCAGTCTAATCTGCTGATTGAGTTTCTGCCTGCCACCGACGGCGATCTAGCCCAGGTCTGCACCACCCTCGGCCACGACCCTGGTCAAATCGCCTGTGGTCTGCGGATTCATCAAGACAGCCAGCTTGAGGGCGAAAGCCAAAAAATTCAAAGCAGTGCCCTGATGGTGATGATGACGCCCACCGATGCCGGGGATGGAGTACTGGTGCAGGCACCTACGTCGTCACCAGCGCTCCAAGGCAGCTATCGGGTTGAGGATGACGTGCTAACTATCATGACCCCCACCGACGCGGGGCAGATAGAAGAACGCCTGTGGTTTGCGAATCCCAACCTGCGCATGCGCACCAGCGTGCTCAAAATTGGGGATGACGTGCAAATAGCGTCGTTTTGCTCAGAAATTCGCATGGGCGTAGTCAAACCTGCCGCCTGAGCACTCTCTTCCAAAAATCCCCCGACGACAGCCGAGGGTTGACATTCCCTAATGTTGAGCACGGTTGAAACAGTGAGGCTACCCTGGCTAACGGGTGTAGAGTTGGCCCAAGAAACGCAGCTGCTCAGCGGGCAAAACCATTGCGGTAGTGCGGTAATGTCTCCAGGCAAAAAAACCTCTTATCGTCGCCCGGTCACTCAACTTGGCGGGTGAGAGCTATCCTCACTGCTCAGTGATAGTAACGCTTGGTCGCGGGCACCTCAACCAAAATTTGCGGTTAACCAAACGACGCTGAAGATGATTTAGATCAGGGGTTCTGGCAGGGGCGCTTGCTCCTCGGGGCCAACTGCAACGTTAGACGGCTGCTGTAAGCTAGTTTGAGCCTCGGGCAGCTTTTGCACGATGAGTTCGTTGCCGTCGCGGCCTAAAACGACTACAGTGTCGCCGAGTTCTAGCTTTGCTTCAGCGGACGCGGCGATCGCAGTCCAGTAGACTCCTTCAAACTTGACCTGGTATTTTCTGCCCTCCAGAAAGTCCCTAACTACAGCTGTTTTATCCGTCCAGGCTCCCTCTGGAAATGTCGGTTCATCAGCCGAGTCAGACGCCCACTGAATATCTTGGGGTGAATCAGCTTCGGGAAAGACATCTTCTATCATGTCGTCTGTCATGGCTCGAACTTTTTGTAGGATAAGGACTAGTCTCGACGGGTTCTAGAGTTTAGAACTCATCCTGGAGATAGATAACAGCTTCAGAGAGAGGGGCCGCTTGAGATAGATAGAATGTCACCATTAGAGCATGGGTGGTCGGGGTGGTTGGCAGAGGCACCGCTAAGTCGCTATGCTGCCCTGGAATGTGAGGACAAACAACGGCTATGGCAGGGTCTCAGATCGAACAGTGGCATGAGCCAGAACTCAAATCCGACCCGGAGGTGGAGAGCGCAGCCACAGCGGCGGCCATCACCTTGGCACCGTTGCCCGCGCCGCTGCCGCGCCCTCGGTGGCAGAGAAGATTGGCGATCGCCGCTGGGGCAGGAGCGCTTGGCGGCCTCGGCGGTCTGCTGTGGTGGTTCTTTTGGCGATCGCCACCCCATCCCTACGTGATGGATATTTCACCCTCCCAGAGTGAGTATGCGATCGCTCAGGGAGAAAGCCCACTCCTGAGCTGGCAGGTGAGCAACCCTCGCCAGGTGCAGACCATGCTGCTGCGCGGCTACGCCCCCGACGGCACCCTAGTATTTGGCCCTGAGACCTACGACCTGTCGGAGGGGCTGCCGGTTGGCCTGCTGCCCTACTGCGACCAGACCAGACGGCTGCTCACCTGTCGCGAAGTGCCCCTCGAACTGCGTGAGCCTGGCCAATACCGCTTTGAGCTGACTCTGCTGCCCGATATGGATCTGAACTTGGCCCCCATCGAGGCCGAGAGCAGTCTAGTCACCGTGGCCGACCTGCCCCAGCCCACCGTGGTCGAGCTTGCCCCCGACCAGGTGATTTATTCCGAAGCCGGTACCCAAGTTTCGGCCAACACGCCGACCCTGGCCCCGCCGGTCACCGATGCCGGCATTCGTGTCAGCTGGATTGTGACCAACCCCGCCAGTCTGCAAGACCTACTGCTGGTGGTCAAGCGGCCCGATGGCACGACCATAGGGGGACGGCGGTTTGCCCTGCGCAAACCAGATAGCCCAGCCCAGGTGTCTCTGCCCGAAGAACTTCAGCCCTTTTGCAAACTTGAAGACCGGCTGATTTGCCAGGGGGTACCCAGCGGCATGCTGGAGGTGGGGCAATACCAGTTTGAGCTCACCCCAGTACCGGCTAACCTGGGCGATCGCGAGCTACCGGCGGCTAAACAGAGCGAAGTAGTGAATATTCAGCCCCGCCCAGTGCGCATTGCCTCATTCACCATCAACGGGGGCGAGGCCCAGCCCAAATATTTAGTGCCGGTAGAACCGGGTCAGCAAATACCTGGCTTCCAGGTGGCCTGGCGGGTAGAAGGTGGCTCAACGGCCAAAGTTGAACTGCTGCCTTCACCGGGGACGGTGGGCCTCCAGGGGGCGCTGTCGATGCCCCTCAGCCCATCGGGCACTACCACCGTGACCTTGCGGGTTACCGATGGTCAAAATCCGCCCCTAGTGCGGGCCGTTACCTTCGAGACCTTTAACCCTCGACCCAATCAGCCCGTCATTATTAATCAGGGCGGCGGTACCGCCAGCGGCAGTGGTCAAACGGCACCAGCAACTGGTCAAACGGCACCAGCGGCTCGTCCGACGACCCCGCCGGCAACTCGACCCCGCGACCCCCTAGGCGAAGGCCTCCGCGGCCAGGAGTCAACTCCTGGCAGCAATCTCCCCGATCTGCAAAACCGTCCGCCGGAGGAGTTAGACCTCAAGTTTTAAGACAGCATCAACCGTTGGCGGAGGGCTATGGCAAGTTCTAGTTCTGACCGGGTAGACCACAGCCCAGCGCTGCGATCACTGATGGCCCAGGCAAATATTGCCAGCTACCGTGCCCTCAGCCAGACCAGCGGCGTGCCCCGCTCGGCGATCAATAGCCTGCGCCAGGGACAGGTCAGGCGGCTGCGGGTAGATGTGCTGCAAGGCCTCGGCCAAGCTCTGGGACTGTCGTTAGAGGCTTTGGTAGACAGGTTTAGCTTGCCCAGTAAGCCTCAGTCAAGAGAGGGCTTTGGGACTGAGGCGATGGAGCAAATTAAAGCTCTGCGGCAGGAGTGCGATCGCCTCCAAACCCAGCTCGCCACCCAGTCCGAAACCGTGCGCCAGCAGGTGCAGCAGGAGGCGATTGCCCAGCTAGAGCCCTGGCTGGTGCAGTGGCCCACCGCCGCCCACGCCGCCCAGCAAAAGGCCGATCTTCCCGCCCAAAAACTGCTTCCCCTGGTGCGACCCGTAGAAACCCTCGTACAGAGCTGGGGGGTCACCCCCATAGAAATGGTTGGGGCCGAAGTGTCCTATGATCCGCAAATTCATCAACCCAAGGCAGGCATTTTGTCGCCAGGACAGCCAGTGAGGGTCAGCCATGTGGGATATCGGCAGGGCGATCGCCTGCTGTATCGGGCCAAAGTTGCGCAGATCCAGGCCTAGACGCCATTGTCCTCAACTTGGTGCCAGCTCAAGAAAAACTTTTACCCTAGCTATAAATACCCAACAAAGTTTCAGTTTTTTTTCGACTTCCTAAGGAATTTGGGCCTCAGCATGGGAATCTTATGCATGGGTACGTCATAACCGGGCAAGCCCACTGCATCCTTAACTATACAGAACCCCACTTTCTAGCTGAACTCCCTATATTTGAAAAGCTCCCCGCCTAGGCGGGGAGCTTTTCGTTAGGCCAAGCAATTTTGGAATGGCGATTTTGGATTTCCCTCCTCATTCCCTCGCCTAACCCATCCACCCATCCACTCCCCTACCCGCCTACTCCTCCCGCTCTGGCTTCAGCAACGGGAAAGCGATCACATCGCGAATGCTGGGACTATCGGTGAGCAGCATCACCAGGCGATCGATGCCAATGCCCTCACCACAGGTTGGGGGCATACCGTGCTCTAGGGCCGTGAGGAAGTCTTCGTCTACCCCCGTAGCTTCCAGATCGCCCGCCGCCTTGCGCGCCGCCTGCAGCTCAAAGCGCTGCCGCTGGTCGATGGGGTCAGTCAACTCCGAAAAGCCGTTGGCGGTCTCTCGGCCCACCACAAATAGCTCAAATCGTTCCACCACCCCAGGCCGACTGCGGTGGGGCTTCGACAGGGGCGAAATCTCGATCGGGTGGTCAATCAAAAACGTGGGCTGAATTAGGGTTTCTTCAATTTTTTGCTCAAAGACTTCATTCAGCAGTTTGCCGATTGAGTCGCAGTCTCCGACACCGTGCAGCTTGAGATCCTTAACGGCTGCCTGGGCGGCTTCAAGCGTGGTGAACTGGCGAAAATCTAGCCCGGTGTGCTCCTGCACCAGGTCATGCATCGTCACCCGCTTCCAGGGTGGGGTCAGGTCAATGTCTACGCCTTGGTAGGTAATCTTGAGCGTGCCTAGAATGTCTTTAGCGAGAGTAGCGATCAGGTCTTCCGTCAGATTCATCAGATCGTGGTAATCGGCATAGGCCTGGTAAAACTCTACGCTAGTGAACTCAGGGTTGTGGCGGGTCGACACGCCCTCGTTGCGAAAGATGCGGCCAATCTCAAACACCCGCTCAAAGCCGCCCACCACCAGTCGCTTCAAATGCAACTCGGTAGCGATGCGCAGGTAGAGATCCATCTCCAGCGTGTTGTGGTAGGTAATGAAGGGGCGCGCTTCGGCCCCCCCGGCCTCGCTTTGCAGCACCGGGGTTTCAATCTCTAAAAAGCCTCGGTCTTCCAAGTAACGACGAATGCCGGAGGTAATCAGCGCCCGCTTGCGAAAGGTGTCGCGCACGGTGGGGTTGACGATCAAATCAACGTAGCGCTGGCGGTAGCGCTTGGCCACATCCGTCAGGCCATGCCACTTATCGGGCAGAGGCAGCAGCGCCTTGGTGAGTATGGCGTATTCCTGCACTTTAACCGAGAGTTCGCCCTTCTCGGTGCGCTTGATGGTGCCGCGCACGCCGAGAATGTCGCCCACATCGGTGAGTTGCTTCAGGTGTTCAAAGGCCTGCTCATCCGCTGCGCTCATGTTCTCTTGAATCGTGGCTTTTTCAAGGTAGAGCTGAATGATGCCGCTCTCGTCTTGCAGAGTAAAGAAGGCCAGCTTACCAAACACCCGCCGCGCCAAAATTCTCCCGGCGAGGGAAACTGGAGCATCCACCTCGGCCCCAGCTTCTAAATCGGTATATTTGGCCTGTAGATCGGCGGTATGGTCAGTGACATCCCACCGATAGGCAAAGGGGTTTTGACCCAGCTGCTTGAGGTCGTCTACCTTTTGCAGGCGAGCTGCACGAATTTCTTCAAGGCTAGAAGCACTTTGGCCAGAGCGGTTAGAATCAGACGACATAGCTAGGGGCAGGTAATGGCAAAACGTCACAAGCCCCCATTATAGGGAACCCTGGCCCCCGCACCGCCAAGAGCGGCAATCCTTTAAAGCAGTTAAGCCTGACCGCTAGCCCCTCTCCAAACGGGAGGGAGCCAGCGGTCAGGCTTAAGTTAAATCTGACAATAGCAGCCTAGAAGTAGGCGTAGGACGATGCCGTGGCGGCGGCGATCGCAACCAACCCCTGCCGCAAAAACGACAGCAGCAAAAAGGCCAGAATGGGCGAGAGGTCAATGCCGCCCAGGGGAGGAATGACTGAGCGAAACAGGTTGAGGTAAGGGTCGGTCAGCTGGCTCAGCACCGAGAAGGGCGGGCTAAACCAATCCACATTGGGAAACCAGCTCAGAAGAATGCGTACGATCAGCAGGATCGTATAGATCGATAAAAACGTGGTGAGGGTTTGTACCAATATGTCCATTTGAGAACCTCGGCAGTAATCGTTATCAACAATACACGGAGCGTCTAAGTCTGTCAGTTAGTGTAACGGTTTGCTTCGTCTAGCACGAGACGAAGCCGGTAGATTTGCTTAAGAGTCTATGCGGGAGGAGCTTTCCCAAGGGTGCTCAGAGTGGCCGTTGATGCCGCCGAGCTGCTGCCGCACGTCATCGATCGCATCGTTGAGCTGAGCAATTTTGTCTTCTAAGCCGAGGCGGGCGGCTTCAATGCTCTCCTCGTCTGGATCGTCAAATTCGCCAAAGGCCAGGCTGCCGCTGGTTTTGGGTAACGCAGACTTAACTTTGCCCCCCGACTGCTGAATGCGCGTGGCCGCCAGCGCACCCACCACGCCGCCCAGAGCGCCACCCACCAGGGTGCCGAGCAAAAATCCACCGACGAAATTGTCTTGCTGACTCATAGGTCGTTAATCCATCTCACCCAAAGAACCTAAACCCAAACAACCGAAGCCTACAATACTCTAATTGTGACAAAGCAACCGGCCAACTGCACAGTACAAAGCCAGCGATCGCCCCCAATCCCGCTTTCATTCTGACGGATTTTAGGCGGCAATTGGGCTAGGTGCCAAAGGTGCGATCGCCCGCATCTCCCAGCCCCGGCACAATAAACCCGTGCTCGTTCACTTCTTCGTCAATCATGGCGGTGTAGATAGTCACCGCAGGGTAGGCCGCCGCCAGTTTTTGCAGGGCCGGAGGTGCCGCCACAATTGAAATGATTCGCACCACCGCTGGGTCAATGCCCCGCTGAGTCAGCTCATCCATCATCGCCATGATGGTGCCGCCCGTAGCCAGCATCGGCTCGCTGATAATCACCCGCGTGGTGGGGTCGAGCTGAGCCGGCAACTTGTTGAGGTAGCAGCTAGCCTCTAGGGTTTCTTCGTTGCGCACAAAGCCCACGTGGTAAACCGAGGCCAGGGGCAAGAGCGCCTGAATGCCGGGCATCAGCGCCAGCCCCGCCCGCAAAATCGGCACGATCATCGTCGGCACCGCAGGATTAATAAAGGTAGCCGGGGCCGGGCCGAGGGGCGTATTCACCGTCGTATCCATCGTTGGAATCCAATCGCGGATGGCCTCGTAGGTGAGCCAGCGGCCCAGTTCTTCCATCGCCGAGCGAAACAGCGGCCCCGGCGTATCAGCATCGCGGGCTACCCCCAACCAGTGCTTAACCAAAGGATGCGGCGGAACATAAATACGCAGTTGAAAGGATGACATAGCCCAGCTACCACCAAAATCTGCCACATCATACCCCGGAGTCCCCCAGAGACGCGATTCCTCGCCAACCTGAACCCGAGGCCGCCTAAACCATCACTCCCTACCCCTCACCCCCTACCCATCCGCTCCCCACCCCCACATCTACGGCTCTCCTCCTACGGTCTATTCGGTGTAAAAACCCCGTTTTTACAAGGGTAAGCCACACCTGTACTCACCCTTTGTTTTTGTCAAGATAGTGATGTCAGCTAAAGGAGATAGCAATGGCAAAGCAACTTTTTGGTAAGCCCTTTATGAACTGGTACCGTCAGTTGTTACGCAACTCCAAATATCGTTGGGTTGTGCTGTTTGGCACCCTGGTTTATCTGGTGAGCCCCATTGATATTGCTCCTGATGTTTTCCCAGTTTTAGGCTGGCTTGATGACGGCCTCATCGCCACGATAGCCGTTACCGAAATCACCCAAATCCTGCTCGATCGCAGGCGCAATCTGCGCCAGGTCGATGAGACCATCGCAATGACAGAATCCATAGACACCAGTGAAACAGTCATTGATGTAGATGCTGTTGCTGTTCGCTAAACCCGTTTTAGGTTCAGTGTTGAAGCGCTGCCGGTGAGAAAACACCGCCGCCAAGCTGAACTCCATTCAACAGTCTTTCAACCCCATTTTCAATTAGGAGCAATCCCCATGACCAACCCCGTACAAGACCGCGTTAAGACCGAGTGGGAAAAAGCCCAAAAAGAAGGTGGTCAGCGCGCCAGCCGCATCCGTGAAATCGTCAAAGCTGCCGCTGCCGAAGCCCTGGCCGAACTCAGAGAAGGCTCCAGCGAAATCGAAACCCAGGGCCGCAAAACCCTGGCAGAAATGATTGAGCAACTCCGGGCCAACGAAGCGGCCGACGCGGTAGCGGCCGAAGCAGTTGCCGATGCGGTGGTCGAGGCCGTTCAAGCTGAAGCGATTAACGCTGAGGCTACCGAAACCGGCGGCCCTGCCCCTACCTGGGCGCAAATCTTTGCTGACCTGCGCTATCTGGCCGACGATCGAAAAGTCGGCTGGGCTCAGCAGCTTCTGTCTGGCCTACAGACCCAGATCGATCGCTTCGATGCCAAAATGGCCACGGAATATAGCGATCGCTATGACTCTGTGCGACCCCTAGTACGCGGCTTTCGCTCCTTAGTAGCGCTGGCCTACAGCAAACTGGGCCAGCCGGCTGCGCCCACTACGCCCACTCCCGTTCGCATCGTTGTGCTGGATGATGTCGAAACCTCAGCGAATGACTCGACGAACGTCTAGTTTGGGTTGATTGTGTGTTGGAACTCTAGGTAAAACTCAAAGCGCCCCCTTACGTAACATCGTCGGGGCGCTTTTTTTATCGAGAATGCGGTTCTGATACTAGGGGCACTAAAAACGGTAACAAAGTAAGGCGGTTACGTTGCGCTGTGCAAACCTGTGCAACGTTTCCTGGCGTTGCGTGCCCCAGCGGCTGGCTGGCTTGATAGAACAGTGAAACCCATGGGTTTGGTGACTAGATCTAGGCCAACCCAATGGCGGTACTCCTCTTTGGCGAGTGTTTACCTATGGTTAGCTCTCCTCTCGCCCAGCCTTTTCAACGAGCCCAGTCGGGGAGTAGCCTGTCTGCCGCTGACCCGCAACTGGCTCTGGCCGTGGCCGACGATGGTTTTTTGCGATCGCTGCTCACCGAGAGTTTGCCTGCGATCGCCCACCCCCACGAAATTGGCGCTGTCACCGTTGAAGTTGGCGTTCCCCTGACCAGTAGCCAAGGCCGCATAGATGCTGTGCTCACCTTCGAACACATCAACTGCGTGCTGGCCGGCTCCTACCCCGATGCGCCACCGCTGCCAGATGTTCACAACCATCGAGAATACCAGGCGATCACCCCCTGCCACTCTGACCTCGCCACCCTGGCGCAAAATGTTTCTCTGACTGAGGCGGAGGCACTGCTGGCGCGATCGGGTTTTGACGCCGACGAGGTGCAGCACATTCTCAACTTGCCCTCTCAGGGGTGGCACAAGTCGTGGTGGTACAGCCTCGCCCCGGATGGGTTTCTCACCGTGCCCTTTCAGCGCCACATTCGCAGCCGCTGCTACGCCGACGGCACCGTCACCCTGCAATTTAAAGACCACTATGCTCAGCAGCGCCCCGAGGGCTTTCGCAGCCAGTCCCAAAAGCTACCGGTGGTGGTGCATTTGCCCCAGGCCAGCTTTTGCGACAACCTGGCCACCATCAACCTCAGCCGCCAGTCACTCGCAACTCCCCAGGCGATTCTGATTGCCGACGACCTATCGGAGCTCGAAGTTGAGGGCTATATTCGCCAAAACGTGAGCCTCTACCGCCAGCGGAGTTTGGAATATCTGCTCAACGCCAACTGTCGTTCCTGTGGCCAGGCCAAGTGCCCGCTTCAGGGGGTAGATTCGTCGCCCGTGTTGGCCTGTAGGTCATTCCGCCCCGTAGACGCAGGAATGTAAATTTGCCCTGGAGGATGCAATATCACAGGCATCTTGCTAGAGGTAGCGTGACGTTGGATCTGTCCCCAGCTTAGGGTTGCGGCCCCGCCTGCTAGCAGCAGGCCAAACAATGCCAAAGAGACTTTGTCTTCTGTCGCCCCCATAAGACCATCGACAGCGCCTACGGTGAGCGCTGTAGCTAGCCACGGTTGTTTTCTAAAAAGCGCCTTAATGGGTCGGTCTCCTAGATCTAGCAGGTTTAATGACGGTGAGGTGGCCTCTGGAGATCCCCCTGCCCCCAAAAAAGGGTACCGGGTGAAACTTTATACGACAAAGACCTGGGGAAATCTGTCTCAGATATAAACTAGCGTTCCCAAAGATAGGGAAATAGCCGACCTAGCGCAGGCCAAGCCAGGTGACGATCGCCTGCCCAGTGGCCATCTCAAACAGCACCAGCCCCACAAACCCAAGCATGGCAGCACGTCCATTCAGCCGCTCGGCATAGTCGTTAAAGCCCGCCTTAGAGCGCTCGATGGTGGGGGTAACGGTGGGGTCGAGGTTGGCCATGGGTTTAGGGTGGGTCGATTGCTTTCCTAGCCTACCCTATGGGTTGATCGTTGTGGTAATGGGGTGTGACGGTGCAGCAGTAGTGGTTCGGGCCCTTACCCAGGCATAGTCAACCGCATTGGGTTAGTAGACCTCGCTCCTGCCAACACCCCAATTCCTGACCGCCGCGCCCCTTACAATAGAAACTCAAATCCTCGACCCCAAGAAACCGTGGCAGCAACCTCCTCCCAGGCCAAAAAGCCCACTCTAATGCTGGTAGACGGCCATTCCTTGGCCTTTCGCTCTTACTTCGCCTTTGCGAAAAATGCCGACGGCGGGTTGCGCACCTCCACCGGCATTCCCACCAGCGTGTGCTACGGCTTCTTAAAGTCGCTGCTCGACATGATGGAAGTGGAAAAGCCTGAGTATGCCGCCGTCGCCTTTGACCTCGACCAGCCTACCTTTCGCCACACCGCCGACAGCACCTACAAAGATGGTCGCCCTGAAGCCCCTGAGGGCTTTGGTGAAGACGTGCGGAATCTCAAAGAACTGCTCACTGACTTTGGCCTCAACATTTACGTCGCCCCCGGCTTTGAGGCCGACGACGTGATTGGCACCCTGGCGACCAAGGCTCTGGGGGAGGGGTTTTGCGTCAAAATTCTCAGCGGAGACCAGGATCTGTTTCAGCTGATTGACCCCGACGAGTGCATTACCGTATTGCACCTGGGCAACGCCTTTGCCAAGGGGCCGAAGACGGGCATGGCGCAGGAGTTCAAGATTGAGGATGTTAAGGCAAAGCTGGATATTTTTCCCCATCAGGTGGTGGATTACAAAGCGCTGTGTGGCGATTCGTCAGACAACATCCCTGGCGTTAAGGGCATTGGGGCCAAGACTGCCGCTAAGCTGCTAGCCGAGTATGGCGACCTTGATGCCATCTACGCTGACATTGACAACGTTAAAGGGGCGACCCAAAAGAAGCTAATCGAGGGCAAAGAGTCGGCTTACCATTCGCGTTATATGGCGAAGATCGTTACCGATGTAGATTTGCCTATCGACCTAGCCACCTGCAAGCTGGATGGCTTTGACCCCGATGTGGTAATTCCGGCGCTCAAAAAGCTGGAGTTTCAAAATTTTGTCAACCGGCTGGGCAAGCTGCAAATTGCCTTTGGGGGCGCAGCGGCAGAAGAAACAGCGGCAAAAGCCAGCCAGGCGCTGAGTGAGGGTTCTAGCACTAGCAGCAAAGAACCCAGTCGCTCCAGCCGCTTTCAGGATACTGGCGGCGCGGATGTGGCCTTCTTTACGGCGGAGGAGACCGACAGTGCCCAGGGAGTGGATGAGGTGGCGATCGCCCCTCAGATCATCACCACCGAGGCCCAGCTCTACGAGCTGCTAGATATTCTTTCTGCCCAAAAAGACCCTCAAACCCCTGTTTCCTGGGACACCGAGACAACATCGCTGGAGCCAAGGGATGCTGCGCTGGTGGGCATCGGCTGCTGCTGGGGCACCGGGCGCGATGAGATGGCTTACATTCCTGTGGGCCACAGCGAGGGGGAAACCTTGCCATTGGAAACGGTACTAGAGGCGCTGCGCCCAGTGCTTGAAAGCGATGAGTTTCCCAAGGCGCTGCAAAATGCCAAGTACGATCGCCTCGTCCTTCGCCACCAGGGAATTCAGCTGGCGGGGGTAGTGTTTGACACCATGCTGGCCAGCTACGTGCTCAACCCTGAGACCAGCCACAACCTGACGGATCTGAGCCTGCGCTACCTCAACCTATCTGCCCAGAGCTATGAGGATTTGGTGCCCAAGGGCAAGACCATTGCCGATATGGCGATCGCCGATGTGGCCAACTACTGCGGCGCCGACGTTCACACCACCTATTTGCTGGTACCCAAGCTCCAGGCTGAGTTAGATGAAGTTCCCGATCTCAAAACCCTGTTTGCCGAGGTTGAGCTTCCCCTAGAGCCGGTGCTGGCGGAGATGGAATGTACGGGCATTCGCGTTGACCCCGACTATCTGGCCACTTTCTCAAAGCAGCTCGAAACTGACCTGGCCCGTTTAGAAAAATCCGCCTACGAAGCTGCTGGGGAAACCTTTAACATGGGGTCTCCTAAACAGCTAAGCACGCTGTTTTTTGAGAAGCTAAAGCTCGATAAGCGCAAGTCGCGCAAAAACAAGTCGGGCGGCTACTCCACTGATGCGCCAACTCTGGAGAAACTCCAGGGCGACCATGCCGTGGTGGATTTGGTGGTGGAGCACCGCACCCTCTCCAAGCTGAAATCCACCTATGTGGATGCCCTGCCCACCCTGATTCGTCCCGAAACCCACCGGGTGCACACTGACTTTAACCAAGCGGTGACGGCTACTGGGCGGCTGTCATCGTCGAACCCCAACCTGCAAAACATCCCCATTCGCACCGCCTTTAGCCGCAAGATTCGGGCAGCGTTCATTCCTGAAAACGGCTGGCAACTGGTGGCGGCAGACTACTCGCAGATTGAGCTGCGCATTTTGGCTCACCTCAGCGGTGAACCCGTGCTGGTGGAGGCTTACAAAAACAACGACGACGTACACGGCCTCACTGCCAGGCTGCTGTTCGAGAAAGACGACATCACAGCGGAAGAGCGGCGGGCGGGCAAGGTGATCAACTTTGGTGTTATTTATGGCATGGGGGCCTCTCGCTTCGCCCGTGAGGCTGGGGTCAACCGCGCCGATGCTAAGACCTTTATCGATCGCTATTACGAGCGCTACCCCAAGGTGTTTGAGTACCTGCTACAAATGCAGAGAGAGGCGATCGCCCACGGCTATGTGCAGACTATCTGCGGGCGGCGGCGGTATTTCAACTTTACGGATGGGAAATTGCGATCGCTGCGCGGCACCGATCCCGCCTCTATAGATCTAGATTCCCTGCGCTCTAACGGCTTCGATGCCGGTTCCCTTAGGGCAGCGGCCAACGCCCCTATTCAGGGCAGCAGCGCCGACATCATCAAAATTGCCATGATTCACCTGCACGAGCTGCTAAAGGATTATCAGGCCAACCTGCTCCTCCAGGTCCACGACGAACTGGTCTTTGAGGTGCCCCCCGACGAGTGGGAAGAACTCCAGCCGAAAATTACCGCCGTGATGGAATCTGCCGTGGAGCTAAAGGTGCCCCTCAAGGTTGAAGCCCATGCCGGGTCAAACTGGATGGAAGCCAAGTAACAACAGCCCGGCAAACCACTTTTGAGCAAGGACATCCCGATGGATTCGACTCGGTATACCCGTGGGCAAGAGGCGCTGGCCAGAATTCATGGCCACATTGGCGAAGGTGTGATGAATGCACTGGGTGACATCGCCCCAGATTTTGCGCGATTTATCATTGAGTTTCCCTACGGCGACATTTATTCCCGCGAGGGGCTGTCGCCCAAGGAGCGACAAATCGCCACGATCGCATCCCTAGTCACCCTTGGCAATGCACCCACTGAGCTGAGGGCCCATATTCAGGGATCTTTGAATGTGGGCTGCACCCGAGACGAAATCGTTGAAATCATCATGCAAATGGCGGTTTACGCTGGCTTCCCCGCTGCGGTCAATGCACTGTTAATCGCCAAAGACGTTTTTTCAGAGCTGGACCTAAACCAACAGGTTTAAAGAGTAATTCAGTAATGTAGATGACTGGGTGAGCGTTTAACTGGGCCACGCCTGCACCCAGTAGCAGCTAATCGCTAAATTTGCCGAGTTTGAGCCAATATTGTCGTTTCAGCTTTGCAAATGGCACAGGTTTTAGTTGTTACCGGTAGCAGTCGGGGTATTGGCGCTGCCACAGCCCGTCTCGCCGCCGAGCGAGGGTATGCAGTATGCGTCAACTATCTCCACAATTCAGCAGCGGCCTATGGGGTGGTTGATGTGATCGATCGGGCGGGCGGACGGGCGATCGCCGTCGCTGCGGACATTTCCCTAGAAGACGAGGTTTTGCGCCTCTTTCAAACGGTAGATGAGCAGCTGGGCACGCTGACGGCCCTCGTCAACAACGCCGGAATTTTGGAGCAGCAGCGGCGCGTAGACGAACTTGATGCTGCCCGGCTCAACCGCGTTTTTGCCGCCAACGTTACCGGCAGCTTTCTCTGCGCGCGTGAAGCTGTAAAGCGCATGTCAACGAAGTATGGCGGGGTGGGTGGGGCGATCGTCAACGTGTCGTCGGTGGCGGCGCGACTGGGGTCACCGGGGGAATATGTGGACTACGCCGCGTCTAAGGGGGCGATCGACAGCTTAACCATTGGCCTCGCTAAAGAAGTGGCCGCCGAAGGCATTCGCGTCAATGCGGTGCGCCCCGGCTTTATCTATACCGCCATCCACGCCAGCGGCGGCGAGCCCGATCGCGTTGAGCGGGTAAAGTCGGCTGTGCCCATGCAGCGGGGCGGGCAGGCGGTGGAAGTGGCCCAGGCGATTCTGTGGCTGCTGTCGGCGGAGGCCTCCTATACCACCGGGTCATTTATCGATATAGCGGGCGGCAAGTGAGCCGAAAATCTCTTCAAATTCCCGCCATGGGAACCTGAGTTTGAGATAGACAATCTGAACGCCCAAGGTTGCCGCTTGGATGGGCAAGCCCGAACGTTCGAACCTGCCAACCTTTCGACTTGCGACCCAGCTATCCAACCAGCAAACTTGCCCTAATCCCCCGCACAAAAGTCGGATGGATAGGGTAAGTTTAGGCCTGTGGTTTGGCCTTCCTCGGTTATGGGTTTTAAACGTTTTTTTACCGGACTTTGCCTGGGCGTAGTGCTCAGCGTATGCCTTTCTTGCTCCCAGCGGGCGCTGCTCTCTGAGCCCAATGCCCCAGCCGACCCGGCCCCTGAGGCTGAGGCAGTATCTCCCACTGAGGCACGCGAGGGTGCAGTGACAGATGTGACTCTAGCTCCGCCAGAGCTATCTGCCGAAGCCCAGGCGATCGTGGCCAGCGTCGATGGAGGGCTAGCTAACCCGCCTCGCAAAGATGTGCGACTGGTAGCGATTAGCGATCTCAATAGCGCTTACGGCTCGACCGACTACGACCCTGAGGTGGATAAGGCGATCGCCCTACTGCCTTTTTGGCAACCTGACCTGGTAGTATGCGGCGGCGACATGGTAGCGGGGCAAAGCCCATCACTGACACCCGATCAAATTCGGGCCATGTGGCAGGCGTTTGACGACCACGTGGCGGCCCCCCTGCGCCAACAATCCGTGCCCTTTGGCTTTACCATCGGCAACCACGATGCCTCTAGCGCCAGGGGACCAAACAACCAATTTCTGTTTCAGCAAGAGCGCGACCTAGCCACGGCCTACTGGACGGCCGCCGAGCATAGCCCTGGGGTTAACTTTATCGATCGCACCGATTTTCCTTTCTATTACACCTTTGAGCAGCAGGGAATTTTCTTTATGGCCTGGGATGGCTCGTCGAGCCGCCTGCCTGAGGAAAAGCTGGCCTGGGTGGAGCAAGCTCTAGCCAGCGATGCGGCCCAGCAGGCCAAGGCCCGCATTTTGCTCAGCCACCTGCCCCTCTACGGCATATCGGTGGGGCGCGACAAACCGGGCGAAGTGCTCGACAATGCCGATCAGCTGCGGGCCATGCTAGAGCGCTACAACGTGCACACCTACATCAGCGGTCACCAGCACGCCTACTATCCTGGCCACCGGGGCAATCTCCAGCTGTTGCACACTGGCCTTTTGGGGTCTGGGCCGCGCGCCCTGATCGACAGCAGTCTGCCGCCCAGAAAGGTGTTAACAGTAATCGACGTTGACTTTGCCGACCCGGAGCTGACCACCTACACCAGCTACGACATGCAAACCCTGCGCACCATTGAGTATGCAGAACTGCCTCGGTTTTTAGCGGGCCACAACGGCATTGTGCTGCGGCGGGATGTCAGCTACGACGAGCTGGCCCCCGACGAAAAATCCTTTTGTGAGCAGCGGTTGGGCCAGGGACTTTGCACTGGGCAATTGCCCTTCCCTAGGCCCAAAACCTACGCTACCTAGCCACTGTTTAGCCCCAGAGGGGTTGGGCTGGGCAACGGCATTTTTTGTGCTAGTCTGATAAAAATTACGGACAACTATGCCCGAATTTTTCTGTCTGTATATACTTCGTACTGACAGCTAATCATAACGACTCTGCCTGGAGCAATGGGAGGTGGCTCGACCGCTCCGGGGCAATCTCGAACAGTCCGTGGGTTTAACAACCTGTTGTTTGATTCGTTAGTGCATATCCAAGGAGTTTAGAAGCGATTTCGTATGACTCAAGTCGTTGTAGGTGAAAACGAAGGCATTGAATCGGCCCTACGCCGCTTTAAGCGGCAGGTCTCAAAGGCCGGTGTTTTTTCAGAAGTCAAGCGTCGTCGCCACTTCGAGACGCCTCAAGAGAAGCAAAAGCGCAAAGCCGTCGCGCGTCGCAAGAAGCGCTTTCGTTAAGCCCCAGTTCGTGTAAGACACGGCAAGGCAACTACGATAAAAGAGGGATGCTGCTAGCCAGTGTCCCTCTTTTGTTGTGGGCGGTAGGAAGGGGCTAGGCGTCGGCGTTGGCGGTGACCAGGGTGAGCAGGGGGCCGATTTGCTCTTGGCCGCTGACCGCTAGTTCGCTATGACAGAGCACGACGCGATCGCTGACTCGCCCCAGCAGATCGCGCAAAATGCGCTCGGGGCGATCGCGGTGCAGTATTTCGATATCCTCAGTGGTCCAGGGGCGACCTCGGTACGAGCCCAAAAAGAGCGGATAGCCAAACAGCAGGTTGTCGGTACCAGCCAGCCAGCGGGGCGACCCGGCATCGATCCAAAAGTGCCAGCGGTGGCGTAGGCGTTGCAAGCGGTATTGGTACACCGTGGCGATGGTGATTACCTGAGCCGACTCTACCGGGTAGGGGTTGGCGGTCACGGTGCCCTGGCGCAGCAGCAGAATAAACCGCTCTAAGGAATTGCGGATCGGTTCAGCCGTTTTTTTGACCAGCATGGGCGTTACCTGACGCAGGCGATCGTCCACTGCCCAGTAGTGCTGAGCGGTTTCCATCAGCTCTCGCAGAGCGGCGAGCTGGTCGGCGGGCAGGTGGCTACCGCCCCAGTAAAAGGCTTGAATGGCGCGATCGAGTACGCTCAGCACCCCCGGAGTCAAGCGCTGCTGACGCTGCTGACGCTGCTGCTCGATCCACTGGCGCAGGCGACTGTAGGCTTCGGTGGCTTTGTAACCAAGCCGATCCCAGCGATCGAAGCGCTCTACCGGCAACAGTTCGGGCTGCTCTAGGCTGGGTTCAAAGCAGTGGTCAACCAGCAGCTCGGCCCGCACCGGGTCAATTTGCACAGCCTCAAACCAGGGACCGACCTCAGGGGCCTGGGGAATCTGGCTCAGCACCACCAGCATTTCGGCTACCTCCTCGGCAGTGGCCAGCCGACCCAAACCGGGATATACAAAGGTCAGCAGGGTGAGCAGCGATCGCACCAGCGGCGAGTGAATCACGGGGCGCTGGTCGCTGAGGGAAGCCACAGGCAGCCCGCGATCGCTGAGAATTTCAGCCAGGGTGTAACGGGCGATCGCATCTAAACCCGGTCCAATAATTGCAATGTCTTGGGGAGCCACTCCCTCATTCACCACCTCGACTACTCGCTCCGCCGTCTGGCGCAACAGCTCTCCCCGCGACACCGTTTGCAGGGTTTGAAAACAGGGTAGAGGTTCCGGTAGCGCTAGAGGATCCATCACCCACTCCACCACCTGATCGCCCCACTGGTAAGCCAAGGACTCGGTCGCCGGGATAGTCTGGTCGGTCACCTGGCACTGATCTCGGAGCTGTTCGAGGGCGTCAGGGTCTGCCCCTAGCCCCATCCGCACTTTGCCGTGGCGGTTCCAGGTAAGGGCCACGGCCCGATCGGCGTCGATGAATACCTGAATCCACTGAGCGGCGATCGCCGGATACTCATCCAGGTCATCGGCAAATATGCCGCCGTAACGGGCCAGCAGTTTCTCTTGGTAGAGGGGATGGGGCAGCAAATGCCGCCAGTAAAGCTCAGTCATTACCCCATAGGTGAGCAGACCCCGCGCCAGACACCAGTCGCGCCAGTCTACTAGCGCATTGCCAATGGCCTGCCACACCGCTTCGGGGGCAAAGCCTGGGGGAATGCCCTCCGGCAGCAGCACGGGCAGGTCTTCTGCCGGAATGCCGCCAGCGGCCGCCAGCTGCAAAAAATCGAGCGATCGCCGCACGATTTGGGCCTCTAGCCAGCCCTCCACCGCTAGGGTGCCATCTAAGATTTGCTGACGCCAATGCTCGGCGGCCAGCTCTTGCTCATTCTCAGGCCGCAGCCGCAGCGGAAACTGGGGCGACAGGCCCAGCTCGGCCACCAGCAGCGGCCAAAATAGGGTCACCTCATCCTGAATAAACCCGTTGGGCGTAGTCGTGACCGCCGCCACACCGGGGGCGACATCTCCCAGCCGTGCGGCCAGCCGCAGGCGGTTGTCGCCGTTGGCCGCAAAGATTAAGTGGCTCTGGCCAAGTTCTAGTAGCGCCGAAGTATCTGGGCGCAGCTGTTCCAGCAGCCAGGTGGTCTTGCCGCTGCCCGTTGCACCCTCAAGCCATTGGGGCGAGTTTGCCATGCTAACCCGAGGTAAACGCTATGTTTACTCTATCCCGACTCCAGATACAAGGCAGCCGAGGCAATAGACTGCCTCGGCTGCCGCTGAGATTCGTTTGCTGAACCGCAGAGATTTCTTAAGAGACAGAGATCGCCACCACCAACAACCCACCTATTAGAGCGAAGGCTAGACCACCCAAAATCAAATAGTTGCGCTTTTGGCTAGGGTCCGGGGGCTCAGCCTCATACATCTTAGGCTCAGTGGCAAAGTTGTTGAGGCGACCGCCCTCTTCGGTGGTGTAAGGCATAGCTATAATCCTTCTTAAAACTTGACTAACCTTAAGAGAAGGTTACCTGAATACAGCCTTTCTGGATACCCTCCGACTGATGGGGATCGCACTGTGCCACTAAGCTCCCGTTGACAGAGGCTGGCGCGGCACAAGGTCTAAAGGCAGCGGTTGACCCACGGTTGGGGCAAGCACTCGGGTCGAAAATCCCTGGGCTGCGATCGCCGCCTGTAGCGCTTGGGGATCACCCACCGTCTTGAGCCAGTTGATCAGCATTCCGCTATAGGTGACTGCGCCCGCATCAGCGGTGGGTAGCACAACCTGGGGCCGCAGCCAGTCCACCAGTTCTAAAGCCCCTTGCTGACCGCGAATGATTGGCCCCACCACGGGCAGGGTCAGATCGACCACCGGGGTAATCACCACATCCACTGGCCCTTCCGCCTTCAGCTCAGGCCGGTGAAAGCCGTGGGGTTCGTAGAACAGCGAGGCCCCAGCCTCACCGCAAGAAACGTCTCGCAGAATGTAGCCATTTTCAACCACCAGCGGTCCCACCGGAGAACCGGGGAGCGCTTTAATGGTCACCCGCTGGTTGAGGGTAAAGGTTTCGCCATGGCCAAGGGCGGTCACTTGGCTATAGCCAAGGCTCTCTGCCACCTTCGCCGCACTGGGCGAACCCACCACCGGAATGGCGCGATTGAGGGCCTTGAGGGTAGGGAGATGGGCGTGGTCTTCTAGCCCTTGGCTGAGCAAAATCAGGCCAATCGCCTCGGGTAGCGGCTGAGGCTGGGGATGCTCTCCCTTAAACAGCCAGGTTTGCTGACCAAACACCAGCTCTCCTACCAGCCAGGGGTCGACCAAAATGCGCTGCTCGCCCATGGTAATTAACCAAGAGTTGCTGTCGAGCCAGGTGACTTCCATCGCACGATTCTCTATAGAGCGCTATATCGCCTAGTGTAACGGATTCTTTACAAAATCCATGACCAACGAGCTAGGCGCAACCAGAGCAGGTGAAACAGTGCCAGGACAAGCTGCCATTTCAAGATTGCGCTTTAGGGCCGCTGGAGCATTGTTCTGCAAACGATCCCCGAAATTGTGCAAATGCGCTGATCCCCGTATAATCCATCTTGGTTTAAGAGTTGACGTTTGCTATCATTGCTTGCCGCCAATTTTGCCATGCCCCGTCTTTTGCCCAAGCCCTACACCGTGCTGATTACGGCAACGGGCAAGTCGCCTATCACCCTCCGGTTGCGCCCGGTGCCGCTGCTGGTAGGGCTAGCGGTGTTGGTAGGGCTACCCCTCGCCTGGATTAGCCTGTTGCTCTACCAAAACGTGAAGCTGGCCCAGCGCAATCAAAGTTTGTCTGAAACCGCCAGCGAAGTGCTCACCGAGCTAGATGCTATCGGCAACGAAATTGAGGTGCTCAAAAGTCGAGCTGGCTTACCCGAGCAAAGCCCCGAAAATACCCGCGTCCCTAACTCCAAGGCGGAGATTCCTCCCCGAGGCGGCGTGGCGGAGGAGGCTCCGGCTGAGGTCATGTTCGACAAGGCCCGCCGTCAACTGCCGAGTCTAGAGGTGATGCTGACTCGGGCCGTAAAGCCAGCCCTTGAGCAAACCCTGGAGGCCGAGGCCGAGCAGGCGGCAGCCTTCCCTAATGGCAAACCGATCGCGGGCAAGCCATCGATTTCCTCAGAGTTTGGTTTGCGCCCCAACCCCTTCGGTCAGCGGAGCTACGAAATGCACGAGGGCATCGACTTCGAAGGGCCAGTGGGCAAGCCCATTTTGGCCACCGCCGAGGGTGTGGTGGTGCGGGCCGACTACAACGGCGGCTACGGCAACCATGTCAGAATCGACCACGGCTACGACTACGAAACCCTCTACGGCCACCTGTCAAAGCTGGAGGTCAAGATTGGCGATCGCGTCCAGCGGGGCGATGTAGTGGGCTATCTGGGCAGCACCGGGCGTTCCTCTGGTCCTCACCTGCACTACAGCGTCTACCGCAACGGTCAGGCGGTGAATCCTCACTATTATTTGAAGCTGGCGGAAACTAATCAAGGAAACTAGATAGTAGGATCGGTAAAACTACCTGGGCCGACGCCGGCATTACCGATCTATGGGCAACACCTTTGGGGATTTATTTCGCATTACCACCTTTGGTGAATCCCACGGTGGTGGGGTGGGGGTGGTCATCGACGGCTGCCCACCCCGCCTAGAAATTTCCGCCGAGGAAATCCAGGCCGAACTCGATCGCCGTCGCCCCGGTCAGAGCAAAATTACCACTCCCCGCAAAGAGAGCGATCGCTGCGAAATTCTCTCTGGCGTCTTTGAGGGCAGAACCCTGGGCACACCCATCTCTATTCTGGTGCGCAACGAAAATACCCGCCCCCAAGACTATAGCGAGATGGTCACCGCCTATCGCCCCTCCCACGCCGATGCCACCTACGACGCTAAGTACGGCCTACGCAACTACCAGGGGGGCGGGCGATCGTCGGCGCGCGAAACCATTGGTCGGGTAGCGGCCGGGGCGATCGCCAAAAAGATCCTCCACCAGGTCACCGGCACCGAAATCATTGGCTACGTCAAGCGTATTCAGGATCTAGAGGGCAGCGTGGATCCCAACACCGTCACCCTAGAGCAGGTCGAGAGCAACATCGTTCGCTGCCCCGACCCGATCGCCGCCGAGCAGATGATCGACCGGGTCGAAGCCATCCGCGACCAGGGCGACTCCGTTGGCGGTGTGGTAGAGTGCGTGGCTCGAGGGGTCAAGGTCGGGCTGGGCTCCCCCGTGTTCGACAAGCTCGAAGCCGACCTGGCCAAGGGTGTCATGTCGCTTCCTGCCAGCAAAGGCTTTGAAATTGGCTCTGGGTTTGCAGGTACCCTGCTCACCGGCAGCGAGCACAACGACGAGTTCTACACCGACGAGGCGGGCACTCTGCGCACTCGCACCAATCGCTCCGGCGGCACCCAGGGGGGCATTTCCAATGGGGAAAACATCATCATTCGCGTTGCCTTTAAGCCCACCGCCACGATTCGCAAAGCCCAAAACACCGTCACCAACACTGGCGAAGCCACCGTGCTATCCGCCCGGGGCCGCCACGACCCCTGTGTGCTGCCCCGGGCCGTGCCCATGGTCGAGGCCATGGTGGCCTTGGTGCTGTGTGATCACCTGCTGCGCCACCACGGTCAGTGTGAGCTGTTTTAATTGAGGGCAGTTTTAAGGAGCTGATGCCAGACCATGAAAATCACCGGCCTTGATCAAGTACAGGAGGAGTCGGTTTCCCACAACCCGGCAATTAAAAAGCGGGTGCTGCTGCGATCGCACGACCTGCCCCATCTGACTAACTTTGCCCAGGCCCGCTTTGCCCCCGGCCAGGTCGCCCAGGGCCATAGCCACGCCGACATGGCTGAAGTGTTCTTTGTCGAAGCGGGCGATGGCACCATTACCGTCGACGGTCAAGCCTATCCACTGACTCCCGGCACCTGCATTGCGATCGAGCCCGGCGAATACCACGAAGTCGCCAATACCGGCGCTCAGGAACTCATCCTCACCTACTTCGGCATCCGCACTTAGCGATTGCTCCATAGCCAGTGAAGTCTGGGTTAGAAAAGCCGAAAATGTGAGGATTCAAGCCTGTCAGGCATTCTTCGCTCTTTTTTTTCGTTCTTTTGCTATAGCCACCAATCTCACCCCTCACCTCTCACCTCTCTGCGGATCCTGCCGCAAACACTCGCCCAATCACCTCCTCCACCGGCGGATCGCTGACGGTCAAATCCCGCACGTCTAAATCTCCCAGCAGCTGAGCGACAGTTTGAGTCAGGGTGTCGCGGTGCACAATTAGCCGGGCGGTGCAGCCCTCCAGGCTTTCTAATTCGCCGTAGCGGCTCAGGGTAGCCGCATCGCAGCCAGCGGCCAAATCTACGGTGACTTCTCGGTAGGGGGCAAAGCGATCGAGCAGCCCCTCTAGGCTGCCGTCATAAATTAACCGCCCCTGGTAAATTAGCAGCACGCGACGACACAGGGCAGTAATGTCGGCCATGTAGTGGCTAGTGAGCAAAATGGTGGCTTCGTAGCGACGGTTATAGTCGCGCAAAAATTCTCGCACCGCCACCTGGGCGTTAACGTCTAGTCCTAGAGTAGGCTCATCTAAAAACAAGACACGGGGACGGTGCAGCAGCGCCGCCATCATTTCGGCCTTCATGCGCTCACCGAGGGACAGCTTGCGCACAGGCTGAGTCAGCTTGTCCTGGAGGGCCAGCATCTCGGTGAGTTCGTCAATGCGATAGCGAAATTCTTTGTCAGAAAGACCATAGATAGCGCCATTAATGCGCAACGAATCTAGGGCAGGCAGGTCCCACAGCAGCTGCTGCTTTTGCCCCATAACCAGGGTAATATCCTGCAAAAACTCAGTTCGCCGCTGAAAAGGCACCTGATCACCAACTAGCACGGTGCCACCAGAGGGGTGAATCAGCCCGGTGAGCATCTTGAGGGTGGTGGTCTTGCCGGCACCATTCGGCCCCAAAAAACCCACCACCTCGCCGGGCTCAATGTGGAAGGAAATGGACTGCACTGCGTCTACCAAACGGTACTGACGACGCCAGAAATGCCTTAGCGTGCCCCCTAGCCCAGGCTCTTTGATGGCGATGGGATAGCGCTTGCTGAGCTGGTTGACATCAATGGTGGGCATAGCAGAACAGCGAATAGAGCAGCTGAACCCCAACTTGGGGCCTATGGCTTTCACTTTACCGCTAACCTTCTGCAGAAGCTGCGCGATCGCCAGACCAGTAGCCAGGTTAGCAAATTCACGCAGCCTGGCTACCCCTTAACCAAGTTCGCCCCAGCGCCTGCCCACCCGAGCATTACGGAGCGCAGAAAAGTAACTTCACCCAGGCTTAGCCCACCACCCGACGCAAAAAATGGAGGCGCTCGTTCAGCCCCATGGTGTTGATGCGGGCGAGCAGCGCCTTAGTTGCGGCTGAACCGTCTTGGCAAGTGGTTAAGGGCAGGCGGTTAGCGGGCATGAGGTTGAACAGGCGGTGCCAGAAGGCCAGCTTCATGTTCGCGTTGAGGGTTTGGTAAGCCTGCGTGAATCGGGTATCAGCCCCAGCGAGAATATCGCGCAAGATTGCCGCTTGATCGTCGCGGTCAACTTGCTGAATCTGGCCCAGCAGCTGTTGCACGGCTTGGGAGAAGAGCGCCACTGGAGCGATCGCCGCAAAAGCTTGCCCCAGGGTGTCGTAAATCTGCCAAAGCACAGCAATTTTGCAGTCTACATCGACTGATTCAAACGATTCAACGGCTTGCTCAAACTGAAGGCGAACGTCTATAGCGGTCATGGTAGGTTTCCTGTAAGGGCTTGTTATGGGGTTAGATAACAATGCGGCAGAACAGGTGAGGGCTCTGTCGCACAGTTTGCGATCGCTGGAGGGAGAATTTTAGCTCTGGCTAGTCAGATCTAAAACTGTGAATTTAAGGGTCAAAGCAGAAAAAAGGAAGAATAGGCCGTGTCAATTTAGCAGGGTTTAGCGTCTATTCATATTGATCCCTGAGGTTTTTGACTACAGGGTTTTTCTTCCAAGTTTCTTTTGATTTAAAGCATAACTAGGGTTGATGGCCGCGCCCACCCTCCCAAAGAGAGGGAAATCTTGGCTATTTAAGGGATTGTTGCCGAGCCGGAGCCATTGTCTTTTAATATTTAGTTACACAGCTAAGGTGCCCTTCCAGCAGTGTTAGCTAGCGCCTTTAGGGCTAATCTCGCTCAGGCCATTGCTTAGAGTGCTGTTCTCTAGAGTTATGAAGGCAATCTTGATGTTCAAACGCAAACCGGCTCCGCCATTGACCTATTTGAGTCAAAAAACTGAGTTTGAAGGGGTGCTCCACGCTGAGGGGATGCTGCGGGTAGACGGCGTAATTCACGGCACCGTAGACATCAAAGGTGATCTCGAGATCTCCTCTACGGGGTTGATCGAAGGCCCTGAGGTGAAGGCTCAAAACATTGTGGTGCAGGGAGTGCTGAAGGCTCGGGTGTTTGCTGAAGGCAAGCTCACTCTCAGCCGCACGGCCCGGTTAGAAGGTGATGTAGTGGCCGGAGCTTTAGAAATAGAGCCGGGTGCCTATTACACCGGATATATAGAGACCCGAGATGCCAAGTCACTGCCGCCAGTGCGTGAGGTGCCCGAGCTCTACGGCACGACTGAGCTTTAACTCAACTAGCGATTAGTGCCGCGCCGCTAATCGCGCATGATCCAGGTAGTCAACACCAGGGCTATGCCTCCTAGCACCCAGGGTGAAGGCGCTAATAGCTGGCTGATGTGGGTGAGGCTGTCGAATAGGCTGGCGATCGCCCACGTGGCCATCACGCAGATTATCAACATCACAGATTCCATCGCTGTGCCTCCTGCGGTCGTCACTAGATACGCTACTTATATTGGGCTGGTGTCAATGGAGACAGTTCAACTTCTGTCTATTATGACTACCGATCGCGGCGGTTACCGAGCACCATAGAATTGAACCGTAGGAGGCTGGGGCCATGACCATTAAGCATCAACGTCGTGGGGCACTGGCACTAGCAGCAGGACTTGCCGTGGGTCTGACATCAGCGCTACCCACCCTGGCCCAGCAGGCCAACTTTGATTCGTTTACGCTGTCGAGCGCTACCCCAACCGCCAGCGTCAGCGGTTTTACCAACGGGATTTCTGCGCTATCTAGTATTGCTGGGCGCGATCGCAACGGCACCATCTGCGCTGGGTTTGCCGACACCGCCCCCGATCACATCATGGTGTTGCAGCAAGATTTCGCCACCCTCACCCTTCAGGTCAACAGCGGCGGCAACGACACCAGCCTGCTCATTAAAGGGCCAGACAGCACCGTGCGCTGCGGCAGCGACACCGATCGCCGCAATCCTGATGCCCTTGTCCAAGACCAAAACTGGCCAACAGGTACCTACAGCATTTGGGTAGGCTCCCACCAGCAGGGGCAGCGCTACAACTATTCCCTCAATGCTAAGCCCTAGGTTTTGCCTGCTACGGCCATAGTGCTAGGCCGTAACGCCGACCCAGAGCAATCCACACCAGCGAAGGGTGTTGGTCAAGGACGTGGCCACGTTAGGATAGTGAAGCTGCAGTTAACTCTATTGCCTGTGCTCACCACCCTGATTGCCGATTTTCGCATCGTCTTCGAGCGTGACCCAGCGGCCCGCAACTGGCTAGAGGTACTCACCTGCTATCCTGGCCTGCATGCCCTAGGGCTGCATCGCTTCAGTCACTGGCTTTGGAACCTGGGCCTGCCCGTGGTGCCTCGCATCATTTCTCACCTAGCGCGGTTTCTCACCGGCATCGAAATTCACCCAGGGGCTACCATCGGCAAGGGCGTTTTCATCGACCATGGCATGGGGGTGGTGATTGGTGAAACCGCGATTATTGGTGACTACGCCCTGATCTACCAGGGCGTCACCCTAGGGGGAACTGGCAAGGAAGTTGGCAAGCGTCATCCCACCCTGGGCGACAACGTGGTCGTTGGAGCCGGTGCCAAGGTACTGGGCAATATTTATCTCGGCCACAATGTACGCATTGGTGCTGGTTCGGTAGTACTAAGAGAAGTACCCTCCGACTGCACTGTAGTCGGTGTACCC
Organism: Leptolyngbya sp. FACHB-60; assembly: GCF_014695775.1. GTDB lineage: Bacteria > Cyanobacteriota > Cyanobacteriia > Phormidesmidales > Phormidesmidaceae > Nodosilinea. The sequence goes on from NZ_JACJOX010000027.1 coordinate 29,497, forward strand.
GGACGCATCGTGTATCGGGCTGGGGAGCGGGTAGAACCCCTAGAGCACGGCCGCCTACCGGACTCTGAAGCCCAAGTGATTCGCGCCCTGCTCGATCGCATTGAAGCGCTAGAAAAAGAAGTCCAGTCTCTAGGGCAAGTGCGCCGCGAACCTGTTTTAGTGGGTGCGGTTCGCGCTCAAGACGGAGTTTACTGCCGCTTGCAAGACCGCGTCCTCGAAGAATTTCTAGACGGTAGCGGTATTTAATCAAGCATCTCTATATTTCAGAACGAAAGTGTTATTGAACGTCAAGCAGGCCCAGCATCGTAACGCCGGGCCTGCTTGACGTTTATTTTGGATCCAAGTCTATTACGAAAACATGCTCCGTAATGACGCTGAGAAAATTTCCGCCAATCAATCTCAAATGTAAGGAATTGCTTACAAAATCTGGCGATCGAAACAGTAGATTTGCCTGAGTAATATTTAAACCAATTGGGACAAATTACACTCTGGGAAGTCCCGAAAAGCTGTGTGATTATCTCTATAAGAAAGAAAATATTAAGAAAGAGAGTAGTTTACTTGTTCTAGTAGGTCAGTTTTTGAGCGATCGCCTTTAGTTTTAGAGAGGGCGTTTTGGTTGCAGCTTAAGCATTTCAGCCGATTCGATCGTTTCTGCCAAAGTTAGGGTGGTACATCACCTGACATTGCAGTTAAAATTGAAAGGCCATGGCGGCGCTGAAGTATTTCTCTAGATAGAGGCGGCGGCGACCTGGGCCAACAGCACCAAGCCAGTGTCGTAAACGTCTAGGTGGCTAGGCACTTATCACTGGATTCTCCAAAAGTAGATCCACACTTTTTCGGAACTGTGGGCATCTATCGAAGGAGCTGTTAATCTGATCACAGTCTTTGTCTTTCAACTTTAAGGAGCACGAGGATCGCGGCATGACCCAAGCAAATCATCTGCTCGGCACCATCAACCCTGAAACTGAACTCGATCTACTGATCGACGGTAATGATAGTGACGAGAATTTTGTTGCCCAAGATGACGAGGCCGGCGCCGATGACAAAGCGCCGAAGGGGAAGGTAACCCGCCGCCGAGCTCAAACCAAAAAGCGCCACTACACCGAAGACTCTATTCGTCTCTATCTGCAAGAGATTGGCCGTATTCGCCTACTGCGGGCCGAAGAAGAAATTGAGCTAGCCCGTAAGATCGCCGACCTACTCAAGCTAGAGCGACTCCACGACGAGCTGTTCGACTCCCTTGAGCGCGATCCCTCTGATATTGAGTGGGCTGCTGCCGTCAGCCAAGACGAAGGCAAAGACTACACCCTAGCCAGTTTCCGCCACCGTCTGCACATTGGTCGCCGCGCCAAAGATAAAATGGTGCAGTCAAACCTGCGCTTGGTGGTGTCGATCGCCAAAAAGTATATGAACCGTGGCCTCTCCTTCCAAGACCTGATTCAGGAAGGCAGTCTGGGCCTGATTCGCGCCGCTGAGAAGTTTGACCACGAAAAGGGCTACAAGTTCTCGACCTACGCCACCTGGTGGATTCGTCAGGCCATCACCCGGGCGATCGCCGATCAGTCGCGCACTATTCGCCTGCCGGTGCACCTTTACGAGACCATCTCTCGTATCAAAAAGACCACCAAGCTGCTCTCCCAAGAACTTGGCCGCAAGCCCACCGAAGAAGAAATCGCCACTCGCATGGAAATGACCATCGAGAAGCTGCGGTTTATTGCCAAATCGGCCCAGCTGCCCATTTCCCTTGAGACTCCCATCGGTAAAGAAGAAGATTCTCGCCTGGGCGACTTTATCGAATCGGACGGCGAAACCCCTGAAGATCAAGTATCTAAGAGCCTTCTCCGGGAAGACCTGGAAAGCGTTCTGGGCACCCTCAGCCCCCGCGAGCGGGATGTGCTACGCCTACGTTACGGCCTCGACGATGGTCGGATGAAAACTCTGGAAGAAATTGGCCAGATTTTCAACGTTACCCGCGAGCGCATTCGCCAGATTGAAGCCAAGGCCCTGCGCAAGCTGCGTCACCCTAACCGCAACAGCATCCTGAAAGAGTACATTCGCTAGGGTCAACCTTAGTTCGGTTCTTTGGTTGAAGTATTAGAACAATACTGAACGAAACCAATAAAAAAGGCTGCCTGCAGGCAGCCTTTTTTATTGGTACGGCAATGGCTGCCCTGGCCAGGCTAATTCTAAGTTAGACACTAGCTAATTAATAGGGACAGATGGCCGTTGCTCCTGTGACGTAGCTGACTCGTATTGGATAATTGTCATCAGGTTCGGCATTAGTACTGACTTACCCAACGGTTTGTTGATAAAGTAGACAGATTGCCGCTCAGTTGGTACACTTGTTCCATGATATGATCCAATGCCGTGGCTAAATCTCTATGGAATCCTTAACAACTGCCCAACAAGAGCTCTACGACTGGCTGGTTGAATACATCCGGGCTAATCAGCACTCCCCCTCCATTCGCCAAATGATGCGGGCGATGAACCTGCGTTCTCCTGCACCCATTCAAAGTCGCCTAGAGCATCTCAAGAACAAGGGCTACATTGAGTGGAGCGAAGGGAAAGCGCGCACCATTCGCGTTCGGGATAATGTCCGTGGTGTGCCCATTCTTGGCACTATTGCCGCTGGTTTTGTCAACGAAGCGTTTACCGATACCGTTGAGCGTCTCGATCTCAACGGGCTGCCCATTCAGTCTGGCGATTATGCCCTTAAAGTCACTGGAGACAGCATGATCGAGGCCATGATTCAGGATGGGGATGTGGTGATTATGCGTCCGGTAAAAGATCCCCAAGGCATTCGTGAGGGGACCATTGTTGCAGCTCGGGTTGAGAACGGCACTACCCTCAAGTCATTTCATCGTCAGGGTAACCAGGTGCACCTCAAACCTGCCAACCCTAAGTACCCTGTTATGGAGTTTCCGGCAGACCTCGTAGACGTACAGGGTCGACTAGTGGCCGTGTGGCGCGGCATCGATCCAGACTTTACCGTCTGACGTTTTTCAAGCGATTAGTGCTCCTGGCCGCTGTTGTTAACCACAACAGCGGTTTTTTAATGGTTAGCAGTAAGTTTGTTCGAGCGGTTGTCTGCGGCAGGGTAGCTTCGGAGTCTGGTTCCGGTTCTGCCACGGGCGGGTGGTTGAGGCAGTACAGGCATTGCTCCAACGTCTCTCGTACCGACTCGTGGGTATATTGATCATCGGGGTGAGGGGGCTGCCCGGGCTGCTGAAAGTGGGGGCGGCTGTCGTAAATCTGGCCCCAGGCGACATCGGTTTGGCGCACCAGTTCGTAGAGGGTTACCGGCGATCGCAGCACCGTTACCAGCAAATCTTTCACCGCCTCGGCAGGGTGCCCCACGTATTGGCTGAGGCGGCGCTCATCATCCACCAGCCACTGTTCCAGCACCCGGTGCAGAGCGCCAGGGCCATCCACCAAAGATTCTTTCAGCGCTTGCTGGGCACCATGACTAGCCTGCACGAGCCGCGGAATTGGCGATTCCCCTTTCATGAAGTTGCCCGCTTCCTGGCCAATGGCGTCAGCTAGGGTAAACGGACGGCTGAGGCGCAATTCCTGCTGAATGTCGGGGGTGTCATCTGGGGAGGCAGAGGTCATGGGATGAGACTACAGGGAGCTTAGGATAAGTGCTTTTGCAGACGCTGAATCGTCTTGTACAGTTCGGGCAGACGACGGTATACCGCTGAGGCCTTAAGAGAGACTTTGTGGGGTAGAGCCGGCGAGCCGGTAACGATTTCGCCTGGGGCGACGTCGCCGTGGACGCCGGCTTGGGCAGTGGCGATCGCGCCGTCGCCAATCACGGCTTGGTTGGCAATGCCTACCTGCCCCGCCAAAATCACCCGGTTGCCGATGGTAACGCCCCCGGCCATGCCCACCTGACCGGCCATCACCACCCCTTCGCCCACCTGGCAGCCGTGGGCAATGTGTACCAGGTTGTCGAGCTTGGTGCCGCGCCCCACGCGAGTTGTGCCTACAGCAGGGCGATCGATGGTGGAGTTGCTGCCCACTCGCACGCCGTCCTCAATAATGACAATGCCTGACTGCTCCATTTTCTCCCAGCCATGGGGGGTAGGCACAAAGCCAAAGCCCTCAGCCCCAACCACCGCACCGCTGTGGATGGCGCAGTCAGCGCCGATTTGGGTGCGCTCGTGAATGGTGCAGTTGGCGTGCAGCACGGTGCGATCGCCCACCCGCACCTGGGGATAGAGCACCACGTTTGGGTGAACGCAGACCCCCTCTCCTAAGTAGGCTCCGGCTTGAATCACCGCATTGGCCCCAATGGAGACATTTTCGCCACAGGTGGCCGTGGGATCGATAACGGCAGTGGGGTGAATACCAGGGGCCGGCTGGTAGGGCGTATAGAACAGCGCAATGGCCCGCGCAAAGGCCAGGCGTGGGTCGGAGGTGCTGAGCCACGCGATGCCGCGTTCGGTGGCTTTGGCCTGCAACAGGGGATTCTGAGGCAAAATTAGGGCGCTGGCCTGAGTAGTACCCACAAAGTTGGCAAACTTGTCTCCCTCGATGTAGCTCAGCGTGCCGACCGAGGCCTGGTCGACGGCCGCTACCCCAGCAATATCAGGATCGTAGCCGGGGTTGGCAGTCAGACTAGAGGCAGCGGTAATCTGAATTTTGTCGGCAATGGTGCTGAACTTCATAGGAGCTGAGAGAAACGCAGTAAAACCAATCTGGCTTTTACGCTACCAGAAATGCGACGCATTCTACGTGGGGGGTCTGGGGAAAGAAGTCGGCGGGTTGGGCCTTGGTCAGGGTGTAACCGCCTTCATCCCGCAGAATTTTGAGGTCTCGAGCCAGGGTAGCGGGGTCACAGCTCATATAAACAATGCGGGGTGGACGAAGTTCGATCAGAGCATCGAGCACCGGGCGATCGCAACCTTTGCGGGGCGGATCAAGCACGACTATATCTAGCGGATCGTTCAGGCTGGCGGCAGCCTCAGCCAGCAATGCCCCGACATCCCCGGCACGAAATTCGACATTGTCAATACCGTTGAGCCCTGCGTTAGCTAAGCCCTGAGCCACAGCTTCTGCTTGAACCTCTAAGCCCATCACCCGCTTGGCCTGTTGAGCCAGAGGCAGAGTCAAGGTGCCCACACCGCAGTAAGCGTCGATGATGGTTTCGCTGCCGGTGAGCTGTAGCTCATCCAAAATAATCTGCAACACCTGTTCAGCCTGCTCGGTGTTGACCTGAAAGAACGTGGTGGCGTGAATGCGAAACCGCAGCCCGGCAAACACTTCTTCAATGTAGGGCACGCCGTCAATCACTAGGGTTTCGGCCCCAAAAATGGCGTTGGTCTTCTCGGGATTGAGGTTGACGCACACGCCGACGAGGTCAGGGTAACGCTCTCGCCACTCCTGGGCCTGCAATTCTATATCCTTGAGATTAGGCGCTGTGGATACCAGGGTCAGCAGCATCTGCCCGGTGCGGCGGCCTACCCGCAGCGACAGGTGGCGCAGCCTGCCCTGGTGCTTGCCCTCGCTGTAGATCGACCAGCCCCTCTCCTGAATGTCGCGCTTGATCTCAGCCAGCAGTGGGTTCAGACGCTCGTCCTGCACGGGGCACTGGTTGAGGTTAACCAACTTGTGGCTGCCCTGGCGAAAGTAGCCTGCCTTAACCTGACCTTCGGGCGATCGCCCTAGGGGATAGGTTGCCTTATTGCGGTAGCCTAGGGGAGCTTCAGACGCTAAAATCGGCAGCACATTGGGATTTTCAAAGCCACCTAGACGCGTAAAGGCATCGAGCACCTGCTGCTGTTTAGCCGCCAGCTGGGATGGGTAGCTGATGGACTGCCACTGACAACCGCCGCACTTGTCAGCCACGATGCAGGCTGCTCGAATGCGATCGGGAGAAGGGGTCAGCAACTGCCGCACCTTGGCCCGACCAAAGGTTTGCTTAGCCTGCACCAACCGGGCCCGCACCAGGTCGCCGGGTACGGTGTCGGGCACAAATACCACCCGATCCTGCCAGCGGCCGATGCCGTCGCCGCTGCTACTCAGGTCAGTAATTTCCAGATCAAGGGTTTCCCCCTGTTGCCACTGGTCCATGGCCGTACTCCTGCTGTGCTTGTGCTCATCTGCCTATCGACTGTAGCAAGGGAAACGACCGATGGGGGGACCCGTGACCTAACGAAACCCAACCCGTTGGCTAGAAAATAGGGGGAGAGCTTGACGGTGAACGATCTAAGCCCTAGGAAGTAAGGTTTGCGGCAGCACCCTGAACCCAGCGCTTTAACCTAAATCGATGGAGACGAACGGGTTCGTAGCTAATCTTCGTCGCGCAAAGCCTCTACAGTTTCAGCACTGAGTAGAGGTTTAAGCTGCGCCTGCACGGTTTCCGGTTGATTACCCCAAAGCATTTTACAAAAGGCACTTTTGCCCTGCTGGCTGGCCTGGTTAAAGACGCTGGCCAATTTTTCACAGTTGGTGGTATCGCCCATGGTGAAACCTGTCAAATGGTGATGTCAGCATACCGGCTCAAGGCGCTGTCGCATGTCCCTTGAAAGTAAGAGATAAAATGCCGTCCTCTCAGGAGAACGGCATTTCCAACAGCAGATGATTTACACCAGTGTTTTGCTCTTAGCGTCTAGCTCTCGGCGGAGATCAGCTCTCGACGCTGTTCGGACTGGATAACGACCTTGCCGGTGTCGTCCACATCGACGGTGGCGGTGTCGCCATCGCCCAAACGACCAGAGAGAATCTCCTCGGCGAGGGTGTCTTCGAGCAGTCGCATAATCGCCCGACGCAGCGGCCGCGCCCCGTAGCTGGGGTTGTAGCCTTCTTCCACTAAGCGCTCCTTGAAGCGCTCGGTGACCTGGAGGTGAATGTTCTTCTCGGTCAGTCGACCAAACACCTCCTTGAGCAGGATGTCGGAGATCTCCTTGACCTCGTCCTTGGTGAGCTGACGGAAGACGATGATCTCGTCGAGGCGGTTGAGGAACTCAGGCCGGAAGTACTGCTTGAGTTCTTCGTTCACTAGGGAGCGAATGCGGTTGTATTGCGACTCAGCTTGGTCTTGCTCAAACTCGAAGCCGAGGCCACCGCCACCCTTCTCAATGACTTTAGAACCAATGTTCGAGGTCATAATCAGCAGGGTGTTTTTGAAGTCAACCGTGCGACCCTTGGCATCGGTCAGGCGGCCGTCTTCTAGAATTTGCAGCAGCATGTTGAAGACATCAGGGTGAGCCTTCTCAATTTCGTCGAATAGCACCACAGTGTAGGGCCGACGACGCACAGCCTCGGTCAGCTGACCGCCTTCGTTGTAGCCCACATAGCCCGGAGGAGAGCCAATCAGCTTAGAAACCGTATGGCGCTCCATAAACTCGGACATATCCAGACGAATCATGGAGTCTTCGGAGCCGAAGAAGTAGGCGGCCAGAGATTTGGCAAGCTCGGTTTTACCAACCCCAGTAGGGCCGGAGAACACGAAGCTAGCGATCGGTCGGTTGGGGTTTTTAAGGCCTACCCGAGCGCGACGAATGGCTCGGGAAATGGCCCTCACCGCTTCGTCTTGGCCGATCAACCGCTGGTGCAGGGTATCTTCCATATGCAGCAGCTTCTCGGACTCGGACTCGGTGAGTTTGCTCACCGGCACCCCAGTCCAGGAGGCAACGATATGGGCGATGTCTTCTTCGCCTACCACGGGCATGTCTTCACCGCCAGCGTCTTCGTTGACCTTGTTCTGGGCGATCGCCCGGATCTCGGCCTTGATCTCCATCTCGCGATCGCGCAGCTCCCCAGCTTTATCAAAGTCCTGGGAACGCACAGCGTTGTCTTTGTCCTTGAGCACTTGGCGCAGTTCGCGATCGAGCTCCTTCGCCGCCGGAGGCAGCTGGGAATTGAGTAGACGAACGCGAGAGCCCGCCTCGTCGATCAAGTCGATGGCCTTGTCGGGCAGGAAGCGATCGGCGATATAGCGATCCGACAGCTTGGCGGCCGCCTCTAGGGCATCGTCAGAGATCTTCAGCTTGTGGTGCTGCTCGTAGCGATCGCGCAGACCGTGCAGAATCTCGATGGTTTCATCCACACTGGGCTCGCCCACCATCACCGGCTGAAAGCGGCGTTCGAGGGCAGCGTCGCGCTCGATGTGCTTGCGGTACTCATCTAGGGTGGTGGCCCCGATGCACTGGAGTTCGCCCCGCGCCAGGGCAGGCTTAAGGATGTTGGCAGCGTCGATCGCCCCCTCGGCAGCCCCCGCCCCAATCAGGGTGTGGACTTCGTCGATCACGAGGATGACATTGCCCGCAGTGCGGATCTCATCCATGATCTTTTTCAGACGCTCTTCAAACTCACCTCGGTACTTGGTACCGGCCACCAGCAGACCAATATCGAGGGTGACCACGCGGCGATCTTCAAGAATATCGGGCACGTCACCGTTGCCGATGCGCTGGGCTAGACCTTCGGCGATCGCCGTTTTACCCACACCAGGCTCACCAATTAGCACCGGGTTATTTTTGGTGCGGCGACCCAGAATTTGGATGACGCGCTCAATTTCCTTCTGACGACCGACCACCGGATCGAGCTTGCCATCGGCGGCCATTTGGGTCAGGTTAGAGCCAAATTCATCCAGAGTGGGGGTTTTAGTGCGCCCACCACTGCTTCCGGCAGACACCTCCGCCGTTTCACCCAGCATGCGAATTACCTGAGTGCGCACCTTAGACAGGTCAACCCCCAGATTTTCAAGAACGCGGGCCGCGACCCCCTCGCCTTCGCGGATCAGTCCCAGGAGCAGGTGCTCAGTGCCAATGTAGTTGTGGCCGAGCTGACGGGCCTCTTCCAGGGAGAGTTCAAGCACACGCTTGGCTCGGGGGGTAAAAGGAATCTCAACGGCCACAAAGCCGGAGCCACGACCAATGATCTTTTCAACTTCAATGCGCGCGTCCTTGAGGTTAACGCCCATTGACTTTAAGACCTTGGCGGCTACGCCCGTGCCTTCTCCAATTAACCCCAGGAGGATCTGCTCAGTACCCACAAAGTTGTGGCCGAGCCGACGAGCTTCCTCTTGAGCCAGCATGATGACCTTGATTGCTTTTTCTGTGAAGCGTTCAAACATGATGGTATTAATCACCTGGTGCGTGCCGGATAGGCAAATTCTAGCACAGCGATTTTTGTCAGTTGTGCCCTACTAAACAGGCGGTTTACCGCGCTTCCTTTAACTACTCCTTTGGGCTTAGAAAATAGTTGGGATCGCCCACTGTCAATAGGTTGAGTTTGTGAAAAATGTAAATTTTCTCAACTTTTAAGGTTCGGTTTCAGGTTCGGTTGAGGGGCAATTTTTTATTCGCTATCTGCCATCCTTGCCGCTCAAGTCGCTCACTCACCGCACTGCGTTGCTGCTGGAGTTGATCGCGATATTCAGCGGTTTTGAGGGAATTTTGCCACAGAATCAGGGCATCTTCGCCGTCAGCGTAGTAGCGCCGCCGCCGACCCAAGATCTCAAACCCAAAGCTTTCGTAGAGGGCTAGGGCGCGGCTGTTGGAGGGGCGCACCTCTAGAGTGGCGCGGGTCAGAGCGCGATCGCCCCCTTCTGGGGCGGGTTCTTGGCGATCGCAAGCATCCGCCAGCAGGTTCACTAGCAGCCATTTCCCCAACCCCCGCCGCTGGTAGCGGGGATCGACGGCCAGCACCGTGATGTGAGCTTCATCCAAAATTGCCCAATAGCAGCCCAGACCCAGAAGAGTGGGTTCATCCCTATGGTCTAAGCCCAGTGCTGGGCCGGGCTGTGGTTCTGCATCTTCTGCATCTGAAGCCGTTTGCAGGGCCGCCATCGACGCTGTCGATAGATCGGCCTGATCTCCCTGGATACTATGGGGTTTATGCAACAGCATCAGCAGACAGCTGTTGGGGCTATTTAGCTCACGCTCGTAGCCCTCAGCTGACCACAGCCCTCCTAAAGTGCGCTGGTCAAGGGCCACCAGGGCAGCAATGTCGTCGTGGCACGGAGCTTGGCAAGAAAGGTAGCCCACCAATTTTACGGCTTTTATTTCTGGGGCAAGAAAACTGGCACAGCCCTTAATTGTACACTGGGGGTTGGGGTCACGGGCGCAAGGTCAAAGAACTGGTTGGCCAGTTCAAGGTCACAGCTGTCTCAAATCAATCCTCGAACAACGTTTTTCTGTGAGCGCAACGTCTATGGTTTCGACTTCTCCCCTGCCGGCCTCGATCGCCGATAGCCGCCAGTACCTCCCCCCAGCCAACACCGAAGGAACGCTGTCCCCCAACCAGCAGCTGTTGCCCCTGACCGCCACCACTACCCCCAACGAGCATCTCAGCGTCGGCGGCTGCGATGTGGTGGACTTGGTTGAGCGCTTTGGCACTCCTCTATATATTCTCGACAACCACACCCTGCGCACGGCCTGCCGCCAATATCGCCAGGGGTTTGAGCGCTACTACCCCGGCGAGGCGCTCGTGATCTACGCTTCGAAGGCGTGGAACTGCCTAGCGGTGTGTGCCATTGTGACCGATGAGGGGCTGGGCATTGACGTGGTGTCAGCGGGCGAACTGCTCACGGCCACCGGAGCCGGGGCCGATCCCGATCGCATCTACTTCCACGGCAACAATAAGGCGTTTGAAGAGTTGACCCTGGCGGTCGAGGTGGGCTGCCGCATCGTCGTTGACAACTGGCTAGAACTCAAAACCCTAGGCGAGATCGCCACCAAAGAGGGCAAGACCGTGCCGATTTTGCTGCGGGTTACCCCCGGCATTGAGTGCCACACCCACGAATACATTCGCACTGGCCACCTCGACAGCAAGTTTGGCTTTGACCCCGACCAGATCGAATCGGTGTTTGAGTTCCTAGCGGGCCAGCCACAGCTGCGGTGTTTGGGAGTTCATGCCCACATTGGCTCGCAGATTTTTGAGCTGAACCCCCACACCGACCTGGGGGGCGTGATGGCCCAGTGGATGGTGACGGCCCAGCGCTACGGGCTCACCCTGACAGAACTGGATGTGGGCGGTGGTCTGGGCATTCGCTACACCGAGAGCGATGACCCACCGAGCATCGACACCTGGGTGAAGACCGTATGCGAGAGCGTGATTGCGGCCTGTGAAGCACACAGCATTCCGCTGCCCAAGCTGCTGTGTGAACCGGGGCGATCGCTGATTGGCCCCGCCTGTGTTACCGCTTACCGAGTCGGCAGCCAGAAGGTGATCCCCGGTCTGCGCACCTACGCTGCCATTGACGGCGGCATGTCCGACAACCCCCGCCCGATCACCTACGAGTCGGTATACCGGGCGCTGGTGGCCAACCGCATGGCCGATCCCCTGACCGAAACCGTAACCCTGGCCGGTAAGCACTGCGAGTCTGGCGATATTCTAATTAAGGATGCGGCTCTGCCCGAGCTGAAGAGTGGCGATGTGGTTACTATTGCGGGCACGGGTGCCTACAATTACAGCATGGCTTCGAACTATAACCGGGTACCTCGGCCTGCGGCGGTGCTGGTGGCCGACGGCGATGCCACCCTCATTATTCGCCGAGAAACCGTGGCGGATTTGCTTCGGCAAGACTGTCTGCCCGAAACCCTCAGGCCAAAAGCAAAGTCTACCTAGCCAGCTAACCGTTGCTAGTCTTGGGCAGGGTTTTGCCAGGGGGCTGTCCGGGCCAACCCATCACACAGCCGCTCAGACACCATCCTTTAACGCTGCATGAACTATCTCTGGGAGCAATGGCTAACAAACCTTGACCAGGTTAGGTTCGTGCTCCAGGCGCTCGATATTGCGCTGGTGCTGCTGCTGAGCTATGTGGTGCTCGTCATCATTGGCGAGAAGCGCACCCTGTGGATGGTGCGGGGGCTGATTTTTTTGATGCTGGCGGCTGCCCTGAGCAAGTTCTTGGGGCTAGCTTTACTGGGCTTTGTGCTCGACAAGCTGGTGATTGGCTCGGCGGTGGCCATGGCCTTTATGCTTCAGGGGGAGTTTCGGCGACTGCTGGAGCTGCTGGGCCAGGGGCGGGTATGGGAATTGCTCAGCCCGTCTCGGGAAGCCATGCCCCAGCCCGACAACGTGATCGATGAAATTGTTGACGCTGTTAAGGAACTGTCCCAAAACCGCACCGGGGCGCTGCTCATTCTCGAAATCGACAAGCTGATTGACGAGCGCGACTTTACGGTACCGGGGGTGCGCATCAATGCGGAAGTGTCGAAGGAAATGATTCAAACCATTTTTCAAACCAGCACCCTGCTCCACGATGGGGCGATGCTGGTGCGAGGTTCGCGCATTGCGGCGGCGGGGGTAATTTTGCCGATTTCTGAGCGGGTGGCCTCACGCCAGCTCGGCACGCGCCACCGGGCGGCGATGGGCATTACCGAACGGGTAGAGCATTGTATTTGTGTTGTGGTATCCGAAGAAACCGGCTCTATTTCGCTGGCGGAAGGCGGTATTCTAGATCGGCCTCTAACCAGCAGTCGCCTGCGCAGTATTCTGCGGTCTAAGTTTTCTAAATCGGTAGATCGCGAGGCAGTGGCACCCCAGCTTAGAAGCCTTGGTCGGCGGCTGGGCAGCCTTGGAGTTAACTACGTGCTGCGCTTGTTTCGTCTCCCCTCATCGTCTCCCCGAGAGAAAAAATGACCACCAAGCCTGTTGTTCGCTACGCCCTGCCTGCCGACCTCAAGCCCGATCGCCTACCCCAGCACGTAGCGGTGATTATGGACGGCAACGGACGCTGGGCCAAACGCCGGGGGCTGCCGCGCATCATGGGCCACCGCCGCGGGGTAGATACTCTCAAAACCCTGCTGCGCTGCTGCCGCGACTGGGGCATTGGTGCGCTGACGGCCTACGCCTTTTCGACGGAGAACTGGGGCCGTCCCGTTGAAGAGGTAGATTTTTTGATGGCGCTGTTTGAGCGGGTGCTGCGCCAGGAACTGCTGGAGATGATGGAGGAAAACGTCCGCATTCGCTTTGTGGGCAACCTAGCGGCCCTACCGCGATCGCTCCAGGGCGAGATTCACCAGGCGGTGACTCAGACCCAGGGCAACCACGGCATCGATTTTACGGTAGCCACCAACTACGGCGGTCGGCAGGAGATTGTGCAGGCCTGCCGCGCGATCGCAGAGCAAGTGCAGCAGGGCGAGCTAAACCCCAGCGATATCAGCGAGGAACTATTTAGCCGCCACCTCTATACTTCCGAAATCAGCGATCCCGACCTGCTGATTCGCACCAGTGGCGAAATGCGCATTAGTAACTTTCTGCTGTGGCAACTGGCCTACGCCGAAATCTATGTGACTGATACCCTGTGGCCCGACTTCGACACCTCAGAATTTCACCGAGCGATCTACGCCTACCAACAGCGCGATCGCCGATTTGGCAAGGTTAAGGGATAGAGTTGCCTAATCCGCCTTAGCGCTCCCTCACCCTAAATACCTTTCCATAGGGGGAGAGAAACTTTGGGTCAAAAAGAACTTTGATGTAGAAACGCTAGGTGCTGACCTATTCATCCCAAATCTAAACATTCAAAAATTTATGAATATTCCTACCTGGATCACTGTCTCCCGGCTGCTTGGTGTTCCCCTGCTGCTGCTGCTGCTCCAGGCACCGACGGCGACCCAGCGGTGGTGGGCGGCGGGCATTTTTGTGGTGGCGGCGAGCACCGACTGGCTCGATGGTTACCTGGCTCGCAGGCTTAACCAGGTGACCGAGCTAGGCAAGTTTTTAGACCCTCTGGTGGATAAACTGCTGGTACTGGCTCCCTTGCTTATGCTGGTGGGGCTGGGCCAGGTGCCCGGCTGGGGCGTGTTTTTAATCGTGGCGCGGGAAATTACAATTTCGGGCTGGCGGGTCAACCCGACCATGCAGGGGGGCGCGGTGCCGGGGGCAAACTTGTGGGGCAAGGCCAAAACTGTGGTGCAGATTGTGGCGATCGCCCTGCTCCTAGCTCCGCTACCGGCAGTCTGGGATGGGCCAGCGCAGATTTGCTTTTGGGCGGCGGTGGCGTTGACCCTGGCATCAGGCTTGGTCTATTTATGGCCCCAAATGCAGCCCAGCCGCAGCGCTTAAGCAGGACGGCAGGGCCCAATGCCATAAAAAGTCTGGGGGTTGCTTTATGTCTCTGCCGAGTGTCTGCTAAACTAACGAAGAACTACTTCTTGGAAGCGTGGCTGAGTGGTCGAAAGCGCCTCCCTGCTAAGGAGGTAGGGGAGTAAACCTTCCCTCGTGGGTTCAAATCCCACCGCTTCCGTATTTTGAGTCTACAAAAGCAGCTGATATGAGCACTCATATCAGCTGCTTTTGTTTCTAAACCAGCGGCTCTTAAAGATACAGGTGTACTTAAAGTTCTCCTGTACTGTAGGCTAGGAATAATGGTGCTAATGTACCCATGATTCCCAAGCACATTGCCCTTAAGAATTTTCTTAGCTATCGCAATGCCAGCCTAGACTTTAGCGGGCTGCATGTGGTCTGCGTGGCGGGGCCTAACGGCGCGGGCAAGTCGTCGCTGCTAGAGGCGATCGCCTGGGCGCTGTGGGGCCAGAGCCGAGTAGCCGCCGATGACGACATCATCCACCAGGGCGAGATGGAAGCCCAGGTGACGTTTCAGTTTCACCAGGGTGACCACACCTACCGAGTGATACGCAGCCGCCACCGCAGCCAGGGCACCAGTTTAGAGTTTCAAGTGCACACCGAGGAGGGCTGGCGGGTACTGACCCAGCGCGGGGTGCGGGCCACTCAACTGCTGATCTGCCGCCACCTCCGGCTCGACTACGACACCTTTATTAACTCTGCCTACCTGCGTCAGGGTGGGGCCGACGACTTTATGCTGAAGCGGCCCGGCGAGCGCAAGCAAATTTTGGCCGATCTGCTTAAGCTGCACCAGTATGACCACCTAGCTGAGGGCGCGAAAGAGCAAGCTCGCCAGGCCAAGGCCGAGGCCACCCTGCGTCAGACCCAGCTCGATGAACTCACCGCTGCCCTAGCTGACTACGAACCGACGCTACAGCGGCAGGCCCAGCTCCAGCAGTCGCTGCACGAGATCGATCAGGCTCAGGAGCGCGATCGCCAGCACCACTACCAGCTTCGCTCCCTGGAGCAAACCCACCGTGTCTGCGATCAACAGCTTCAGATGCAGCGGCAACAGCACCAGCACCTGACGGCTCTTTTGCACCAAACCGAAACTTCCCTGGCGGCGCTGACCCGCGAGCAGCAGCAGCAGGACCAGCGTTTGGCCCAGGCCGCCGAAATTGAGATCGGGCTAGCTGAACTGGCAGCTTTAGAGGCGGAAGATGCCCAGCTCAATCAGCACTTCCAACGCTACCAGGCACTAGAGGCGCAGCGTCAGAGCTTAGAAACTGAGTGGCAAGCCCAGTCGGCCGAAGCCCGCACGCGCCTGGGTCAAACCCAGCTCCAGCTGGCGGCATTGCAGGCCCAGATCGCCGATTTAGACACAGCTCTACTGCAAAGCGAAGCCGTTGATGCGGCCCGCCAGCAGTTTCTTATTGCCAAAGCCCGCCTTAAACACTTGGATGCGATTCAGCTTCAGGCTGAACCCTTGCAGCAGCGACGACGACAGCTAGAGGCCGGGTTACAGCAGGCTCAAACCCGGCTTCAAACTCGGCTAGAAGAACTCGCCGCCGCCGCCCAGCAGCTCCAACAGGATCAGGGGAATCCGCCCCAGCTGGTGGCGACCGCCCAGGAGGTGTCAAAAACCCTGAGCTATTTAGAGCAGCGCCGGGCCTACCAGGAACAGGTGCGCGAAAAGGGACTAGAGCGGCGCAGCTTTATGGAAGTGCTCCAGTCTAACCAGCGCACCTGCGAAACCCAAATTGCTCAACTTGGCCAAAAGCTAGGCATGCTGGCTCAACCGGAGGCCGTCTGCCCGCTGTGCGATCGCGCCCTCAAAGCCCGTCACCGCGCCCTGGTTGAAGGTCGCCATCGCCACCAGCAGCAAGAACTGCAAGAGGAGATTTGGGTCATTCGCGAGCAGCTGGCTGTTTCAGAGCGCGAAATTCAGGTGCTGCGGCAGGAGTATCGAGCGGTCGAAGCCGAACTGGAGGCCTACGCCCCAGTGCTGCAAAAGCAGGGCCAGCTCACAGCGGAGATGGCCTCCCAAGCCACCGTCCACGAGCGGCTTCAGGCCCTAGAGGCCGAGCAGCAGCGCCTAGAGCAGTGCCTAACCGAGAACCAGTACGCCCTCGACCTGCGCATGGAGCTGCACCAGATCAACGACACCCTAGCCCAGCTGGCCTACGACGATCGCAACCACGCCCTGACCCGGGGCCAGGTCAATCGGCTGCGCTGGGCTGAGATCAAGCACCACGAGCTGGCCCAGGCGCGCCGCAGACGCCAGCAGCTCGAGCGGCGGCGGCAGCAGCTTGAGGCCGACCGAACTGCCCTTGAGACTGAGCTGGCCCAGCTTCAGGGTGGGACCCAGGGCCAGGCCTTGGTGGCAGCCCAAGCCGCCCTTGAGCAGCTCAGTTACCGCATTGACCATCACCAGCAGGTGCGTCAGGCCCTGCTAACAGCCCAAGTTTGGCGGCAGCGCTACCGGGAGCTAGAAGCAGCTCGCCAGCAGCAGCCCCAGCGGCAAGCCAAGATCGAGGGGCTTCAGGCTCAGGAGCGGCAGCAGCGCCAGGAGCTAGAGCAGTTGAGCACGGCGATCGCCGCCCTAGAGGAGCAGCACCAGGCCTTAGCCTACGATGCGAATGATTTAGAACAGTTAGAGCAGGCGATCGCCGCCCGTCAGCGCCAGCGCGACACTCTACTAGCCCAGCTAGGTGCCCTAGGCCAGGCCCGCCAGCACCTCGACGAGCTGCACCAGGGACTAGCCCAAAAGCAGCAAGAGCTGGCCGCCGTGCGCCAGCGTCAGCGGGTCTACCAAGAGCTGGCCCAAGCCTTCGGCCACAACGGCATCCAGGCGCTGATGATCGAAAACCTGCTGCCCCAGCTAGAGGCTGAAACCAACAACCTGCTGGGCCGTCTGAGTGCTCACCAGCTCCACGTGCAGTTTGCCACCCAGCGGGCCACCAAGCGGGGCCAAGGGGTCATCGACACGTTGGATATTTTGATTGCCGACGCCCAGGGCACCCGCCCCTACGAAACCTACTCGGGTGGGGAAGCGTTTCGGGTTAACTTTGCCCTGCGCCTAGCCCTGGCCCGGCTACTGGCTCAGCGATCGGGGCGGGCGTTACAGCTACTCGTCATCGATGAGGGCTTTGGCACCCAAGATCAGCAGGGGTGCGATCGCCTAATTGCGGCCATCAATGCGATCGCTGCTGACTTTGCCTGCATTCTTACCGTTACCCACGTTCCCCATTTTCGAGCGGCCTTTCAAACCCGTATCGATGTGACCAAAACCCTTCAGGGATCGCAGCTTTCTCTCTCTGCTTAGAACTAGCCCCAAACTCCGTAAATCTTTAAGTAGCTTCTCAGAGTTTTATTAACATTCTTTTTAGATTTTAAGAATTTCCCCTTTAGCCACCTCAGAAATATGTCTTCTGGAATGCAATACGCCCTAGTCAATCGCTTTAATCTAAAGGGTAAGAGCCTGCGGGATCAAAACGAACTGAGTATTAATGACCATTCACGACTCCCCTCATAAATGTTACAGTTGTTTACATATCCCATTAATAACCTTTTACCTATGAGCGTTGTTGGATCCCTTTTAGAAGTTGGTATTGCCGCCGTTGCTGCCGGTCTCATTCTCAAGCGTCAGGCTAAGGAAGCGGCTCTAGAGGCTGAGCCCATTCCGGTGCCGGTGCGAGTTCGCCGCTAGGCTGCGAACCAACCGTCGTTTCTGTGCCAGACAACTGCTGGTTTGCTGGGCTTTGAGCCCCGCCGTTTCCCGTCGCTCTCTCCCCATCGTGCCGCTATGAGAACTGTGCAAAATTCCACCGACCTAGTTCGCACTTACTTAAAAGAAATTGGTAAAGTGCCTTTGCTTACCCACGAAGAAGAGATTGTATTGGGTAAGCAGGTGCAAAAGCTGTCGGCCCTAGAGGCCAAGCGACAGGCTTTAGAAGAGACAGCCGGCCACGGGTTGACCCTGGAACAGTGGGCCAACACCGTCGACATGCCCATCCTTGAACTCAAAGCGATCGTGCGCGACGGCAACCTAGCCAAGCGCAAGATGGTAGAAGCCAACCTGCGCCTCGTGGTCTCAGTAGCCAAGAAATACATCAAGCGCAATGTTGATCTGCTTGACCTGATTCAGGAAGGCACGATTGGTATGCAGCGCGGGGTTGAAAAGTTTGACCCCACTAAGGGCTACCGGTTCTCTACCTACGCCTATTGGTGGATTCGGCAGGCTATTACTCGTGCCATTGCGGAGAAGAGCCGCACCATTCGCCTGCCTATTCACATCACTGAAAAGCTCAATAAGCTCAAGAAAGCCCAGCGCACCCTGTCTCAGCGCTACGGTCGAGCGGCCACAGTGGCTGAGCTAGCCATCGAGTGTGACCTGACCGCCAAGCAAGTGCGCGACTACTTAGAAAAGTCTCGCCAGCCCCTCTCCTTAGATCTAAAGGTGGGCGATAACCAGGACACCGAACTGGGTGAACTGCTCGAAGATGACGGCCCTTCGCCAGAAGACTTTGCCACCCAGGTTTCGCTGCGCCAAGATCTGGAGCGGCTGATGGGCGATCTGACTCCTCAACAGCGAGAGGTGCTTTCGCTTCGCTTCGGTTTGACCGACGGCAAGACAATGACCTTGGCCAAGATTGGCGATCTGCTCTCCATCAGTCGTGAGCGTGTGCGCCAGATTGAACGGGAAGCCCTGACCAAACTGCGCAAGCGCCAGTCTGACATTCGCGAATATCTGGCTAGCTAGTGCAAATGCGCTTCTTGTAGGGTCGCAACGCAAATCGCGTTAAGCCCTATAGCCTAAGGGAAAATTCCCTTGGGCTATCTTTTTGGCGTTGGACAAAGGGCGATGACGGTGGTAAGGGATCCTTCGCGCCAAGTTTAACAACCGTAGCCCAATTGACCAAACCGGGGAAATCCCGCATTCTAGAGTGGTTCTAGCTAGATTCGCCCCCACTGAGGAGTCCCCATGAGCTATCGCATGGACCGCCGTGCCTATGCCGAAACCTTTGGCCCGACGGTAGGCGATCGCGTTCGCTTAGCCGACACCGAGCTAATTATTGAGGTCGAGCAAGACTTCACCACCTATGGAGACGAGGTGAAATTTGGTGGCGGCAAGGTGATCCGCGACGGCATGGGTCAGTCGCCGATCGGGCGCGACGCGGGCGCTGTGGATATGGTGATCACCAACGCCCTAATTTTGGACTGGTGGGGCATTGTCAAGGCCGACATCGGCATTAAAGACGGCAAAATCGACAAAATTGGTAAGGCCGGCAACCCCTACATTCAAGACAATGTCGACATCATCATTGGCCCCGGCACCGAGGTAGTGGCCGGGGAAGGCATGATTGTCACCGCTGGCGGCATTGACAGCCACATTCATTTCATTTGCCCTCAGCAAATCGACACTGCGATCGCTTCCGGCATCACCACCATGATCGGCGGCGGAACTGGCCCGGCCACCGGCACCAACGCCACCACCTGCACCCCCGGTGCCTGGAACATCTGGCGCATGCTGCAAGCCGCCGACGCCTTTCCTATGAACCTGGGCTTTTTGGGCAAGGGCAACAGTGCTCAGCCGGAAGGCTTGACGGAACAGGTGAAAGCGGGTGCCATGGGCCTCAAGCTTCACGAAGACTGGGGCACAACCCCCGCTACCATCGACACCTGTCTTGGAGTAGCTGACGAGTACGATGTCCAGGTAGCGATCCACACCGACACCCTCAACGAGGCGGGTTTTGTAGAAGACACCATCGCCGCCTTCAAAAATCGAGTAATTCACACCTACCACACCGAAGGGGCTGGCGGCGGCCACGCGCCGGACATTATTAAAGTGTGTGGCGAGGCCAATGTGCTGCCGTCATCGACCAACCCCACCCGACCCTACACCCGCAACACCCTCGACGAACACCTCGACATGCTGATGGTGTGCCACCACCTCAGCCCCAGCATTCCCGAAGATATTGCCTTTGCTGAGTCGCGCATTCGCCGCGAAACCATTGCGGCCGAAGACATCCTCCACGATCTGGGGGCGTTTAGCATGATCGCCTCCGACTCCCAGGCCATGGGCCGGGTGGGGGAAGTGGTGATTCGCACCTGGCAGACCGCCCACAAAATGAAGGTACAGCGGGGGCCATTGGCGGAGGATTCTGAGCGCAACGACAACCAACGAGCCAAGCGCTACGTGGCCAAATACACCATCAACCCCGCCATTACCCACGGCATTGCAAATCACGTAGGGTCCATCGAAGCAGGCAAACTGGCAGATATTTGCCTGTGGCGGCCCGCCTTTTTTGGGGTAAAACCCGAAATTGTAATCAAGGGCGGCTTAATCGCTTGGGCGCAGATGGGCGATGCCAACGCCAGCATTCCGACGCCGCAGCCAGTGCACATGCGACCCATGTTTGGAAGTTTTGGGGGGGCGATCGCTGCCACCTCCCTCAGTTTTATTTCCCAAGCTGCGATGGATCTGGGCATTTCTGAACAAATTGGCCTCACCAAATCCACCGCTGCTGTGGCTAACTGCCGCAGCCTCAGCAAGGCCGACATGAAGCTCAACGCCTACCAGCCTCACATGGAGGTCAATGTCGAAACCTACGAAGTGCGGGCCGATGGTGAGTTGCTGACCTGTGAACCGGCCGAGGTTCTACCTATGGCCCAGCGATACTTTCTGTTTTGAACCCAGTCGAGTTAAGCGCATTCCCAACGGATCGGGCCAGGGTTGGTACATCGACTGTGTTGGCTGCTTGAGCAGCTGTCGACAAGCAAGGCCAGCCAATAGCTCAATTGAAAAACACCAGTAAATTAAACCAAAGATTTTTCGGAAGACGTTTACAATGGCCTAGATAACCCAAGTTGAAATAGCGGCAAAACCGAAGCCCGTGCCCTGGTTGTTGAGACAGAGTAAATGACAGCCAGCAACAATCCATTTAGGTCACCAGCTAGCTGGGCAGGCTAGGCCAGAACATTGATTGACAAAATGCTTCTAAAAGTGGCATTGGCTGCTAGTGCTGAAGCTAGAGCGTAGTTCTAAATAGTGATAGTGGCGTCTGCTGCCAAAACGCCCTAGCAGCAGACCTTGAACCACTTCATAAGTTCCTGAAGGCAGGGGTAATTTGTGGTTACCATAAATTTGTTGCGAATGTCATTGAGCGGTGGCAGATTTCCAAGCGTCCACAGTAGAATATAATTGCGCTCAAACATTTATGTTTGAGTTCACTCCTCACACCACACTCCGCCCAGGCCATTGGTCTGGGCGGTTCCTTATTTATAAGGAGCTTCGGCTCAAAAACGCTGAAATACGGTCGGTTTAGCTGAGTTAGCGCCCATCCACTCGGTAGATATTGACCGCTCGCCTAAGAAGCCGGGGGTTGGCTATGATAAGATTGCGTGTGGTTAATAACGGCAAGGAACACAAGGCATGGCAGCCGCTCAGGTAACAGACTCTACATTTAAGCAAGAAGTTCTTGAAAGCACCGTTCCCGTACTGGTTGACTTCTGGGCCCCCTGGTGTGGCCCTTGCCGTATGGTGGCTCCGGTAGTCGAAGAAATTTCTGAGCAGTACGACGGCCAAATCAAGGTCGTTAAAGTCAATACCGACGAGAATCCGAGCGTGGCCAGCCAGTATGGTATTCGCAGCATCCCCACCCTGATGATCTTTAAAGAGGGGCAGCGGGTTGACATGGTGGTGGGTGCCGTACCCAAAACCACCCTAGCAAACACTCTCGAAAAGTATCTCTAGGCCCACCTTTCTCTGCCTAGATCTACCCAGCTTATCCGCACGGTGTGACGAAGGCGATCGCTTCAACCTTTTCACTAAGCGTCAGCGAAAGTACATCGTTGCAGGTTTGGTCACTAGCTTATTAACATCTGATACAACCCTCTAGCGTTAGTTAGTCTCTCGCTAGAGGGTTTTTGCACGGCAGGGGGCAAAATTGTCGCTAGAATGGGGTGCTACCTCTATGGACCCAACAGCGTATGGTTGCGCTCCCCTCAAATTTACCCTCCAACATTCAGGCTGATTTGGCCACGGTGTTTGAGCAATTGTCTCACTTAGAGCATGGCAAGCTCATTCGCCAGGTGCTAGAGACCATTCTGCGCATGATGGGACGGGAGGCAGACCGACTCGACTGGAAGATTTTGAATGCCGCTCTGCTGGACATGGAGCAGGGATTTCAGGTCTTTACCCCCTACCGGCACACCCGCAAAATTACTATCTTTGGCTCAGCTCGCACTGGGGCGATCAGCCCCGACTACCAGCTAGCGGAGAAGTTTGCCAAGCAGATAACCGAGCTGGGCTTTATGGTCATGACCGGCGCCGGGGGCGGCATCATGGAGGCGGGTAACGCCGGGGCGGGCGCAGAGCAATCCTTTGGGCTAAACATTCAGCTGCCCTTTGAGCAGGGCGCTAACCCGGTGATGGAGGGCGACCCTAAGCTGATCAATTTCAAGTATTTCTTTACCCGCAAGCTGTTTTTCCTGCGCGAAAGCGACGCTCTGGTGCTGTTTCCGGGAGGGTTTGGCACCCAAGACGAAGCCTTTGAGTCGTTGACGCTCATTCAGACGGGTAAGGCCGACCCGATGCCCATCGTCATGGTCGATCATCCCGGCGGTAACTACTGGCAGGGGTGGGATAGCTACATTCGCGAGCACCTGCTGAGCCGAGGGCTCATTAGCCCCGACGACCCCAGCCTGTACACGATTACCGACAACGTTGATGACGCCTGCCACGCCATCAGCAGTTTTTACCGGGTATATCATTCCTGCCGCTATACCAGCGATCGCCTCGTCATTCGCCTCAAGAGCGATCTGCCCGAGGGCGCGGTCGACCTGCTCAATCAGGAATTTGGCGACATTCTGGCCAAGGGAACAATCGAAAAGTCTGCCGCCCTGCCCGAAGAGCAGAAAGACGAAACCATCGCTTTGCCCCGGTTGGTGATGCATTTTAACAACCGCGACTTTGGCCGGCTGCACCAGCTAATCTGGCGGCTCAACGATCTAAGCGACCATCGCCCCGAGGCCCAGCACCCCGAGCAGAAGTAGGTGATGTAGGTGGATGGGTAGGTGGGTGGATGGGTTAGGTGGCTTGTTATCCCTGCCGCAATCCAGTACGTTTTCACGCCGTAATCTTTCACTCCTGCACTCGCCTACTCACTTACCCACTACCCACCGACTCCCCAATGACCCAGGTTCAAGCGTTTTTAGAGCAGCTTTACCACGAGTTTAAGGGAGTTTCTGAAGGCCGAGTAGCGTCTTATATTCCTGAGCTAGCGCGGGCTAACCCCGACTGGTTTGGCATTAGCATTGTCACCCTCGATGGCCGCACCTACGAGGTGGGGGATATGGCGCAGAAATTTACCATTCAGTCAATTTCCAAGGTGTTTGTCTATGCCATGGCCCTGGAGGACTATGGTCGTGAAAAACTGCTCAAAAAAGTGGGGGTAGAGCCCACCGGCGATCCGTTCAATTCCCTAATTCGGCTAGATGAGGACTCTAAGCGCCCAGATAACCCAATGGTGAATGCGGGGGCGATCGCCACCACCGGCCTCATCCCTGGCAAAGACCCTGCTGAACGCCTCAACCGACTGCTAGCAATGTTTCAGCGCTATGTCGGCGACGAAGTATTTGTCGATGTGTCTACCTTCATGTCGGAACGATCGACCGGACACCGCAATCGGGCCATGGCCCACCTGATGCTCAACTTCGGCATGATCGACCAGCCCATCGATGAAGCACTCGACCTGTACTTTCAGCAGTGTGCGGTGCTGGTTACAGCCCATGACCTGGCAGTGATGGCCGCAACCTTAGCTAATCAGGGGGTTAACCCCATCACCGGGCAGCGAGCGGTGGGGGCTAAGCACATACGCGACATTCTCAGCGTCATGTACACCTGTGGCATGTACAACTTCGCTGGGGAGTGGGCCTTTCGAGTTGGGATACCTGCCAAGAGCGGTGTTTCGGGTGGCATTCTTGCTGTGGTACCGAACCAGGCTGGCATCGCCGTGTTTTCACCGCTCCTCGACAGTCGCGGCAACAGCGTGCGCGGGCTCAAGGTTTTTGAGGCCCTATCGCAAGAATACGGGTTTCATCTGTTTGACCTATCCCTGGGCCACTGCCGCTTTGCCCAGGCCGTTCAACCCTTAGATGCCGTAGCTCTAGATGCTTAGCCCCCTACCTGCTCACACCAGGGATAGCTCTGGCTTTTGACCGGGCTGCACTAGGCTAGGCCGTTCTGCGGCGGGCTTGGTGACAAATTCTACCACTTTGCCCAGATCCTTAAACATCTTGCTTTCAATGTCGCGGCGGTAGGCCTCGACGACTGAGGTGGCGCGGAAGTAGCGCAGGGCATCAGTGAGATAGCGCACGTGGCGTTCTTCGTCGTACAGCACTGACTCAAGCGCGGCCCGAGTGGCGGTGAGGTGGTCAGGTAGGGCCTTGAGAATGCAGCGAAAACCCCGCACCCCCAGTTCTTCGGCTAGCAGCACGCTGGCCAACAGGTGGGGCAAGGGGGCCGCCGCTAAATCATCGACCTGGTGATAGCGCCGCATGGAGGACTCGCCCACGCTAGAGAGCGACTGCTGGGCAGCTTCGCTGTCTAAGTCGATAAAGTAACCCTCGCGTTCAACAGCCTTGGTAAAGATCTGAGCATGACGCACCTCATCGCTGACGTGGCGCTGCATCTGCTCATCTAGCCAGAGAGGAATCTCGGCGGCTTTGGCAGAGCGAATGTGGGCGACGGTGCGACTGCCCTCAGCCTCCTGCAGCGCTAGGGAGGCGAACAAGTGGGGGCGCCGCTGGGGGTTGGCGGTGCTTTGGCTATAGTAAATGGCGCTGAAGCCGATAAATAAATAGTGCTGGAGCATAGCTGGGGGTAGTTGAGGGCATGGATCCTTTTGGCTATTGTAGAAATTTCTGGCTGTTTGTGCTGCTCGTTCAACCGTCCAACACATAAAGCCGCAGCGACCCAAGTCACTACGGCTTCATGCGTGGTTGAGAACAAGTTTCAGAGGACGATAACGCCGGTTACTTCACCAGGCTAGTTGAGGTTGACGGCCTAGCGAATGTTTTCCCTAAGCTAAATCATCGTCCTCTTCCAGGCCGGCGCTCACGGTCGCAACCGGAGACAGGGGTTCATCGGGAATGGTGGGCTCAGCTGGGGCTGGCGGACCACTGGGGGTTGGCGGCTCAACTGGGGTGGGGAATGGAGGTGTGATGGGGGGGGCAGGAACAGGCGAAATGGCAGGCTGCGGCTCTGGTTCTGGAATGCCCAATTGCTGGCGAGCCTGGGCTAGCAGGTAAGCCGTGCTTGACTGCACGGTGTCGAGCAGCGCCTGACCAGTAGAGGTCATCGATTGGGCATCAGTGGGGCCTTTTTCACTGATGCCAATGTACCAGGCGCGGGTGCTGCGCCCTAGGCCAACCGCAGTACGGTAAAACCATTCGGCCCCCACAAAGGCTAGGCAAACAACTAGCCACAGCAGCAGGCCCACTTCGCGCAGAATATCCCAGGTGCGGGCAAGGGCTTGCTTGTAGATGTCGCCCGTGTCGGTGGAAAATAATAGCTGGCTAACAGTATTGGCCTGCTCTTTGATCGTATCCATAGGTGTAACTCTCCAATAGCTGAGCACAGTTGGGGTACTGATGGCCCCCTGACATAGTAGATGTCGAGTCTATGGGGTGGCTATGGCAAGGTTAGCCCTAGACCAAGCTGAGCCATCATGCGCCCTCGCTCCAGATTTTTTTGAGCACCTGGTCGGGGGTAATATCGGCCAGGGTGCCGGTGGAGGAGGTCAGGGCGACCAAGCGATTTTCGCTTGCGGTGATGGCCTGAACTCTGCTATTGCCAGAGAATAGTCCCAGGGTGTAGACGTTGAGGGCGATCGCCAGCGCTAGGGGATAGCCCTCTACCGCTACTAATAGGTTAGCTGCGGCAATCAATGCTGCCGTCTGTCCTGGGGTCTCAGGCCGCAGAATCTTTAGATTGGGCAAGGCGCTGGCGATCGCAACGGTCTGGGGTGCCGCATCGTCGGTTTGCAGCAGGGCCAGAGGCAGGTCGGGCTGGCGCTGCTGAAAGTCTTTGAGGATGGCGATCCAGCTTTCGGTGGGGTAGGTGGTGCCGCTGGCAGGGGCACCGGGGTAGACCAGCACATAGCCGTTCGTCAGCCCGTTGCTCTGGCGCAGGTTGTCTACGGCAGTCAAGTCTTTGCGGGGCACATTTACCGTGAGGGCGGGCGGTGCGCCGGTAACGTTGATCAGCTTGAGCAGATCGCCATGGTGGGCCGGCTCGGCGGTGCGGGGGGCCGTTGCGGTCAGCAATAAGTTATTGGCAGACCCACTGTAGCCCAGCCGGGTGGGTACGCCACTCAGCCACAGCAGCAGGGCTATAGACCAAGAATCGGTCAGGGTCAGAACGGCGTCGAACTCGCGATCGCGCACAATCCCTAACAGGTTGGCCCAGTCGGCAGGGCTGTTGCTGGCCTTAAAGTTGTAGGGCACCACCTCGGCAACCCCCTTAGAGAGCTGGTAAATAGCCGAAGCGCTGGGGGCCGCAACTACTGATACCTCAGCATTTTCGAAGCTATCCTTGATCTGATTGATGACCGGAAAGAAGCTCAGCTGCGTCTCCGTTTCTCCTGGAACAAGAGCCAGTACCCGCATATGTTACGTCCATGCCTGTTCGCAAGTATTGTAGTGGAACCTGGCCAAGGTTTAGGGGATATGTGGCCTACAAAATGAATTAAATTTCACCCTAAGGGATAAAAATTCCCCAATTTGCCCAGCCCATTATGGTTTTGACCTGTGTCTATGCCCCCCGTTTATGTGCTCATCCCCGCCGCCGGCAGTGGTCGTCGCATGGGGGCCGATCGCAACAAAGTGCTCCTCGATCTACTTGGGCAGCCGATTATCGCCTGGACGCTAAAAGCCGCCGCTCAGGCTGAGGCTGTGGTGTGGATAGGGGTGATTTGCCAGGCGGGCGATCGCCCTACCCTAGAAACCATTGCCAACTCGCTGAACCTGTCTAAGCTAGTGACCTTCATCGACGGCGGCACAACCCGTCAAGAATCGGTCTACAACGGGCTGCAAGCGCTGCCCGCCGAGGCTACCCGCGTGCTAATTCATGACGGAGCGCGCTGCCTGGCCACCCCAGACCTGTTTGATCGCTGCGCCGCTGCCCTAGACACCTGCCCTGGCCTCGTGGCGGCGGTGCCGGTCAAAGACACCATTAAGGTTGTAGATGCCAGCCAGCGAGTTGAGACTACCCCCGATCGCCAGCAGCTATGGGCCGCTCAAACCCCCCAGGGTTTTGATGTGGCTTTGCTGAAGCAGTGCCATCAGCAGGGCATTGAGCAAAGCTGGAGCGTCACCGACGATGCTGCTCTGTTCGAGAAATGCGACCTACCAGTGCAGGTAGTGCCCGGCGAAGAGACGAACCTCAAGGTGACGACGTCGATGGATTTGGCGATCGCAGAATTCATACTAAAACAGCGCCTGGGTTAGCCGAAAGACCTCCCCAAGCACTGCTCCTAGATCCCAGAATTTTGGTCCTAGAGATCGCCGCCGCGCAAAAACAGCAGAAACACAATCACTGGGCCAGAGATGACAATCATGGCAAGCATGGTCAACTGGGCAATGAGCTCAAAATTAATATTGCTCAAAAAACCACTCAAAAAGCTCATGAAACCTCCCAACACAAGGCGACTGGACTGATATAAACTTCATTCAATCCCAGAAGTGGTGTTTTGCCCATAGAACAGCTACAGACCCCGCTCTGGGCTTGGCGTAAAGCTTGCTTATCGGAGCTTATTTTACCTGCTAACGCCGTCCCTATTTTAGATAACTTAACAAAATTCTAAGGCAGCACCCGTTGCCGTTCCAACGCTAGGCCCGAGACGGCCAAAGGAAACCCAATGGCCACCTGGCAATGTGTAAAATCCTGCGGGGCCTGCTGCTTCTTGGCTCCCGACGAGCGCCCCGACCTAGACTCCTATCTCGAACCCGACCAGCTAGCGCTGTATCTGAGCATGGTGGGTGACGACGGCTGGTGCATCCACTACGATGCGGGCGATCGCCTCTGCACCATCTACTCCGATCGACCGAGCTTTTGCCGAGTTACCTTTAGCACCTTCGAGACCATGTTTGGCGTTGAGGCCGACGAGCTCGACGACTTTGCCATCGACTGCTGCCAGGAGCACATTGCCGATATCTACGGCGAAGCTAGCCCGGAGATGGAGCGGTTTAACGGAGCGGTCGGGGTAGAGGGGTAAGGGGATAGGGAAGGTGAGGGCATGGGAAAGCTAAGGGGGCTTGCGGGTTGCGGTTTGGTCGACTCTTGCAGATAATGAAAGCATTATGAAATCTCTGGCAGTACTCAACGGTCTTGGCGTTGCTCTGTGCCCAGCCTTGTTGACCGATCAGCAAACCTGCCTTTTACCCCATTGTGTCTATTTCTAGCTCTCTTCCCCCCTCTTCTAGCGCTGTCGAGGCCAAGCCTTCTACCTTGAGTCGAGCGGCCTTTTGGCGGGTTTTTGGCTCTACATTTATCACTATTTTTTTGGCTGAGCTGGGCGACAAAACTCAGGTGACTACGCTGCTCATGAGTGCTCAGTCTCAGGCACCCTGGATCGTTTTTTTGGGCGCTGGCACCGCCTTGATCAGCACCAGCCTGATTGGCGTCCTGCTGGGGCAGTGGCTAGCCCGCCGCGTTTCCCCTGCCACCCTCGACACCGTCGCTGGCACCATGCTCATCGGCATCACCGTCTGTCTCCTCTGGGACATCGTCCACCTGTAATTGCCATTCCTGGGGAAGTCACCAGGCTATCTCCCATCTCAGCCTCCCTACCCCTCACCTCCCCATGGACTGGAACCTTCTTGCTGTCAGTTTTACCGCCGTGTTCATCTCGGAGCTGGGGGATAAAAGTCAGCTGGCGGCGATCGCCCTCGGCGGCAGCTCAAAGTCTCCCCGCGCCGTATTTTTAGGCACCGCCGCCGCCCTGCTGCTGGCCAGCTTGCTGGGAGTCATTGTGGGAGAAGGCACCGCCCAGATTTTGCCAGAACGATTGGTCAAAGCCGTTGCCGCCGTTGGGTTTGCGCTGCTGGCCGTCAAACTGCTGTGGCCCGCAGCCAGCGCTGATTAGCAGGCTAGAACTCAATCTGATCAATCACGTTCCGTAGCGTCTGAGCCGAGTGCTGAAGCAGCTCCTCCTCCTGGGGGCTGAGCAAGATATTCAACCGTCGGCTCACCCCGGTGCGCCCTACCACTGCGGGCACGCTCAGACACAGGTCTTGGACACCAAAGATTTCGTCAACCACGCAGCTTACCGTCAGCACCCGGTTTTGGTCGCGCATAATTGACTGCACGATCTGCGTCACCGCCAGGCCGACCGCGTAGTTGGTGTATCCCTTGCGGCGGATGATTTCGTAGGCGGCGTTCTTGGTCTGCTGAAAGATCTCATCCATGGCCTGGCGATCGCCATCGGCCATGCCGTCGTAGTAGAGGGGGGTGCCGCAAACATTAGCATGACTCCAAAACGGCACCTCGCTGTCGCCGTGTTCGCCAATGATGTAGGCATGCAGGCTGCGCGGGTCAATGCCCAACCGCCGCGATAGCAAATACCGAAACCGCCCCGTATCCAGCACTGTGCCAGAGCCAAATACCCGAGACTTGGGCAGTCCCGACAGCTTCCAGGCGGCATAGGTAAGCACGTCTACAGGGTTAGACACCACCAGCAAAATGGTCTCAGGGCAGTGGGCCACAATATCGGGAATCAGCTTTTTGAGGATTTCGACGTTTTTTTGCACCAGATCCAGGCGAGTTTCGCCCTCTTTTTGGGCTGCCCCAGCAGTGATCACTACTACGTCGGCACCAACGGCATCGGCCATGGTGCCCGCCTTAATCAGCGTCGGCTCGACAAAGGACATGCCCTGCTCTAGATCCATCACCTCGCCGATCAGCTTGTCCTGGTTGATGTCTACCAGCACCATTTCATCCAGCACATTTTGGATCATCATGGCGTAGGCGCAGGCCAACCCCACCTGACCGGCTCCCACAATCACCCCCTTCAGGGGTCGTAACGGGTCGGTGTGCAGGTCGGTCAGCGGATTGGAGGTAAAAAGGCTATCAAACATAGGAAAGACATCCTGGTTTACGGGCCAATGCCTTTAATAAACCACGGTCTAGTCAGATTGTCCTAACCCTTCACCTCGACGGTATTTGGCGGCTGTAGGTAACTGTTAAGACGGTACGGAGGGTTGCGGTGCGGTGTTGCTTTGCCGAGCACTGACCAGGCTTTCTAAGCGAGTCTTGAGATCTTTGGTGAGCTGCGCAGCCCCGGCCTTTAGCGCCTCAGGAGAATCCTCACCCTGGAGGTAAGCCTGTACCGGCAACGGTGCGCCAATGTGAATTTGAGCCGGGCTACGCCAGCCTGGATAAGCCGCACCGTAGCAAATGTCTACCGGCAGCACTTGTACTCCCAGCCCAGTTCTGGCGGCCTCGGCCTGCACTGCCAATCTAGCTAGGCCGGGCTTGAGGCCGTGAATTCGGTCTTCGCGCCGAATGCCCCCTTCGGGATAAATCACCAGCATTTCGCCCTCTAGCAGCAGCTCAATACCGTGGCGCAGGCTGGCCACTGTGGGCCGTCGCACATTGACCGCAAACCCCCCTAAGCGCCGAATAAACCATCCCTGGAGGCCCTTGACCTCGTCAGCGGTGACCATGAAGCGCAGGTCACGACCAGTGATGGCTCGGCCGGTGGCGTAGGGCAGCAAAATCGAGTCCCAGCGGGCTCGGTGGGTGGGGGCTAAAATGACTGGCCCGACGGTGGGCACATGGTGCTGCCCCGTGATGGTGATGGGGCCAAAGTAAGCGGGCACCACCAGGTGGCGGCCCAGAAAATAGGCCAGGGGGGTCAGCCATGGCGAACAGCGCGATTGGGCAGGGGCGATCGCCCCGCTCTTGACCAACCCAGCCGACGATTCAGGAAGCTCAGAGGATTTCATAGGAAGGCGTAATACAGGAGCCATGATCAGCTAAATCCTAATAGTGCCGATGTTAGGCCTTCCCAGTATGCCCGTCGCTAGCTACCACACAGCCTGCGATCGGAAACAAAATGGGTCTGACCCTGGTCTACATGCTTTACCCTACAGCCCTTGCCAGATGACGCAACCCCGGTTCAGGACAGTTCAGGCGGTGTCATGGTGAGCGAAGACCGGCGCTGCGCTTGGCGGCGTTGCTGAAACCACTGCTGAAGCTGCTGACGACAGGGTTCGGCCAAAATGCCGGTTACCACCCTGAGCCGATGGTTAGAGGCTGGGCCATCGGGCAGGTTTAGCACCGATCGCACCGCCCCCGACTTGGGGTCGCAGGTACCGTATACCAACAGCCCTAGACGACTCAGAACAATTGCTCCAGCACACATTGGGCAAGGCTCAAGTGTGACGTAGAGCGTGCAGTCATTGAGATGCCAGTTGCCCAACTGGCGTGCGGCTTCTCGTAACGCCAGCACCTCGGCATGGGCAGTGGGGTCTTGATCTTGCTCCCGCCGATTGCCCACCTCCGCCAGCGCCCTATCCCCAGGGCCAACCACTACGGCCCCCACTGGCACATCCCCCGCCGCTCCGGCGGCCTCAGCCAGCTCCAGCGCCCGCCGCATCCAGCGCTGGTGGTGCAGATCAGTCTCATCAGCTAGATCGTGGGATGGCAGGTCGTAGGGCATAGGAGGTCACTCAAGCAACCACGTCGAGATTTAGCCTACTCATAGTAGATCAGAGCATTCCTCAAGCATTATTTCTCCAAAGTAAACCCCTCCGCAGACCCAGGGTCAACGGAGGGGATAAGACGTTTAGACGCAATACAGTCTGTGGCTTTGAGCTTGGGCTAGATGACCAGCCAGATGACGTGACCTGAGCGAAGTCAAGTTTTAGATGTAGGCCGAAATATCTTCGCCGCACTCGTCGGCTAGGTAACAAAGAGCCCTAAATCGCAGCTCCACCAGTTCGTTGTAGAGGGGGTTGAGCTTGCACAGGGGCGGAATATGAGCAACGGAGCGACCCAACACCACAACGTCGCGCTCAAACGGGCACTGGGCGGGAATCAACTCTGCCACCTTGCGGGCGCGGCGGGGAGTCTCGACCCGCAGGTGGCTAACCCACTGGCGCATCGGACGAAACAGGTCCAGGGGTAGGGCTTGACTCGCAGCGTGCAGCCCGTGACGGAGGGAAGATAGAAAGCGATTCATGGTTTAACCTCTCGCAAGTCCAACAATTGAGACTGTCTGAGAAACGGTCGAGCACTGAGTCTGGACTTGGTATGGAAACTCAATACTGGGTGGAGCGAACATAGAACTCACTTAGATGTTGGTGAACCTTCTACTTAACCTAAAGAATTCCCTCAGCCATCGGGTAAAGCATCAACAAAGCTGATTGGATTTCCACTAAAGCTCAGGTAAAGAGTTACTTCAGCAGGGCTAGCAGCAATTCCGGAAAGGCTTGAAGCATATAGAACATAGGTTGTTTTGGGAGCAAAAATAGCGCAGTAACATCGAGTACTTTTACTGAAGTAGCTTGTATTTAATTGTTTCTGATGGAAATGATTTTTGCGTGAATGCCAGGACACTTTTGCAATTGGGTATACCGTCTGCCACCTCTCTTTGGGCAGTTTATTTTTTCGGTATAGAACACTACCCAATCTGATACCATCGGCGATGAACTTTTGAGGACTAAGCTATGGCTAAATTTGTGATGTGGGGCAGCTATTGTGAGAATGTCCTTGAAAAGCGGACTCCTTTTCGAGAGGCACATCTCCAGGGGTTACAGCGGCAAAAAGACGACGGTCTGCTGGTTGCCCTAGGCCCAACCACTGACAACACCAAAGTGTTTGGCATTTACGAGGCCGACAGCGAGGCGACTCTGCGGCGGCTAGTGGAGGGCGACCCCTATTGGCAAAACGGTATTTGGACAGAGTATGAGGTCTATGCCTGGAACCAGGTGTTTTAGGCGTGGGTTTTAGTGGCCAAGGGGTTTCGAACGGGTCTCGGCTACATTGACGGTCGTTTCCCATTAAAATGACCTCGTTCGGGTTCATCGACCAGGGCAAGTCCCAGTAATTGTTCAGTGAGGTGCCGTGGCTAAGTTAGCTCCTACCCAAGTCGAGCAGCTCCAAAGTATCGGGGCGTACCTACGCCAGGTGCGTCAAGAGCAAGGGCTATCTATCGACATGCTGGCCAACCAAATTTTTATCCGCCCAGCCCTATTGAAGGCACTGGAGTTGGGGCATGATGCGGAGCTACCCGAGCCGGTGTTTGTTCAGGGATTTATTCGTCGCTATGCTGAAGCCTTAGGGCTCGATGGCCAAACCATCGCCCAAGAGTTTCGGGTCACGCCGGTCAATGTGCTACCGACCCCAGAGCTGATCGAACGGGCCGACACGAACGGCACTGCGGCACCGGCACCAGAACCACCTCGCCCTGGCCCTCAAATCAGCGATCGCACCCCCTCGGCATCTCCTAGCCCAGCGGGTCGGTCATCGCTGCCGCTATTGCTGAGCGTGGCCGCGCTGGCGGCAATTTTGGGGCTGGGAGCCTGGGGATTGTTTGGCCGCAGCAACGGGCCGTCCCAGGCCACCAACGACAATTCAGGAGCGGAGACGACCCCTGGGACCACCAGTAGCAATACCGCAACCCCAGCACCAACGGAGACTACGATTCCGCCGGAGGAAGAGCTGGAGGCCGAAGATGAATCTAGTGCGCCCCTAGAGGCACCTGTGGTAGTCAGCGCCAACCTGAGCGATCGCGCCTGGCTAAGCGTCGTAGCCGACGGCGAAAATGTCTACGAAGGCGTTGCCGAGAGCGGTTTTGAAGAGACCTGGACGGCCGAAACTAGCCTAACTTTAAGGACAGGGAACGCGGGGGGAGTAGAGCTATCTGTCAACGGCGATCGCGCCGTCGTGATGGGGGCCTCTGGAGTGGTTAGAACCGTCACCGTGACCCCTGACTCTGGGGTAGAGAGCGTTGAGTCTCCCTAGGTTGGGCCATGATCCCAAGCTAGCGAAAGCATGGGCTTACAATAGAAGCGATCGTCCTACTGCTCACCTGCCCAACCTATGACACCGCCCACCGAGCTTGAGAGCGCCACCACCGAGACGGCCCTCCTTAATGGCGACACCGCTGACCTCGACGAAGCGCCCTACGATGTCGAGATGTCGCTGTTTGACCACCTAGAAGAACTGCGGCAGCGCATTTTTTACAGCCTGATTGCTGTGGTGCTGGCCATTGTGGCCTGCTTCTGGCAGGTGAAGCCCATTGTCAGCCTGCTGGAGGTGCCAGCCCAGGGGGTGAAGTTCTTGCAGTTGTCGCCAGGGGAGTACTTTTTTGTCTCCTTTAAGGTGGCAGGCTACAGCGGTCTGGTAGCCGCCAGCCCATTTATTCTCTATCAGGTAGTGCTGTTTGTGCTGCCAGGGCTCACTCGGCGGGAGCGGCGGTTGGTAGGGCCGCTGGTGCTGGGGTCGAGCATATTATTTTTTGCCGGGCTTCTCTTTGCCTACGTGGCACTGATTCCGGCGGCGCTGAACTTTTTTATCAGCTACGGGGCCGACGTGGTCGAGCAGCTGTGGTCAATCGATCGCTACTTTGAGTTTGTGCTGCTGCTGCTGTTTAGCACTGGGTTGGCCTTTCAGATTCCAATTCTACAGATGTTGCTTGGGCTGCTAGGCATCGTCAACTCCGATCAAATGCTGAAGGGCTGGCGCTACGTCCTGCTGGGTGCAGCGGTGCTGGGGGCGGTGCTCACCCCTTCTACTGACCCGGTGACCCAGAGCCTGCTGGCGGGGGCGGTGCTGTTTCTCTACTTTGGCGGCATTGGTCTGGTGAAGGCGATCGGGCGATAGCGGTTGGGATTACAGGGGTAAACGGTGTAGGGTTTAGGGGCGCTGATTAATCCTTCAACGCTGAGCCTTTCATCCTCAAACCGTTTTAGCGAACCAGAGTTTAAGCTCTAGCTTTTAACCGATACCTTTCCGCAGGCTTTCAGGTTAGGATCAAGCCGTCGTTACGGGCTGACACAATGTTTTTAGACGAGCTTACTCCCTTTGTGCAAGAGCTGACCGCTCACCCTGTGGCATTTTTAGGTGGGCTGGCCTCGGGGCTGCTGCGGCTTAGTCTATCGGATGACCCTGTCAAAAGCTGGTTACAAAACCAAGGGATCACACCCCCAGGCGGAGACGGTAGCGGATGGGGAAGCAGCGATCGCAACGGTGGTCCCCAAAGCATTTCAATTGATTAAGTTAGATGCACGCTGAATTAGCACTGAGCTCGCATTCTCAACGGGAGCGGATGTAAGGCGCTATTGTTATGCCCAGTTTTGCTGGGGCAACAGCTCTTCGATCCAGCCCTTAACCCGCTGTACGAGAGTCTGAAGCTGATCGCTCGACTGATGGGTTGCCGCTGCTGTCAAGGCGCGGCGATAATCGGCGATCGCGCAGTTCCAATCACCGCGCAAGTGGTAGGTCCGGCCCCGCTCAGCGTAGATAAACTCGGGCAGCTGGTGAAACATCAGCGCTTCGTCAAAGCAGTCTAGGGCGCGAGCAAAATCCCCCATCTGTCGCAAGGTGGCTCCCATGTTGATGCGGGCCCGGCCATTAAACGGGTTGAGGTCAATGGCCTGTTCGTAGTCGTCGAGGGCGGCGGACAGGTCGCCGAGGGCCGCGTGACACATGGCCCGGTTGTTGTAGGCCTGATCGAGGTCTGAGTCGAACTTGATGGCGCGATCGCAGTCGGCCAGAGCTGCGCAAGGTTGGCCCAGCCACAATTGCACCAGACCCCGGTTGCTGTAGTACATTGCCCGCTGGGGATGGCGCTCAACTAGCTGATCTAGCAAGTGCAACGCCTGAGAATATTGTTGGCGCTTGACCGCTGCCGCTGCCAGTCGGCTGAGGGTATCGTCGGCGGTGGTGTAAGACCCGGTCACCGAGGCGTGGGTCGTGGGCAGGGAGGCCGAGTCAACCGAGGGCAAACCCGGCGGGTGGCTGGGAAGCATGCAAACCAGAGGCTGCTGTGGTCGGTAGATGTGCATGGTTTTAGTCCTGTCGTGTGCTCATAAACCGTGAAACCAATCCAGCGGAGAGCAGAGGTAGAAACCCCAAAGCTCGTACCGTCTAAGCAGGAACTGTTTATAGAGTCCCATCTTGGTTGATGGGGTCTAGACGAACCTGTGGCAGTTATCGAGCTGGCTAGGTTTAGATGCGAAGACCCTTGAATAATTCAAACGAGAGTTTCGCTGACGTTGATTCTGTAATCCTGCCTGATGACGCTATAGTCGCATCTCCCCCCTGGGGTCTAAACCGGAAAAAAACGGAGGTTAAAACAGCCTTCTAGCGGCTCAACCCCCGTTTAGCGTCATAACCTACGGAAATGTACGGAAAACCTACATGTAGTTTCTTGTGCTCAGGTAATGATTCTGTGACCACCTGAGTATTTACCGGGCATTCATCAGTAGCAGTTGCAGCGATATCTACTCCGCTCGTTGCAGCGCCGAGATTTTAGGATCAACAATCTTACGGCCCTGGCCAGGAAAGTTGATCGCCAGACAAATCTTGTTGCCTGCCCCAAATATGTGGGTTACTTCTCCCGCCCCATAGGCTTTGTGCACCACCACATCTCCCACGGTCCAGTCTGACTCGTGGGCACCACTGCCCGGTTTGGCGGCGGCCTCGCTGCGGTTGCGGGCCTCGCGGATGGGGGTGCTCCACTTTTGGGGCAGGCCCGTGGTGCTGTTGCCCGTGACAAGATCGAGGGGTAGCTCGCTCAAAAACAGCGAGGGGCTGGCAGGTTCGCGACTGCCGTAGAGGCGACGGGCGCGAGCGTGGGAGATGAACAGGCGCTCCTTAGCGCGGGTGATGCCTACATAGCAGAGGCGGCGCTCTTCTTCGGTAGCGGCGGGGTCTTCGAGGGAACGATGGTTGGGGAACAGGCCCTGCTCTAAGCCGACGAGAAACACCACGGGAAACTCCAACCCCTTGGAGGAATGCAGGGTCATCAGCGACACCGCATTTTTGCCATCTTTGTTGTCATCCATATCGGAGGCCAGGGAGGCATTAGACAAAAAGCCTAACAGCGATGGGTCGTCTACGTTTTCTTCTTCAAATTGCAGTGCAGCGTTGTAAAGCTCCTGCACGTTGCCAAAGCGATCATCGGCGTCGTCGGTGCCTTCGGCCTTGAGGGCCGCTAAGTAGCCGCTGTCTTCAAGTACCCCCTGGATAATTTCAGAGCCCTTTTGTTCGTCAATATTCTGGCGGTACTTTTTGATGATGTCGGCAAATTCCAGCACGCCTTTGGCCGATCGCCCCGCCAGAGTCTTCACCGAAGTGTCATCGGCGAGAATTTCCCACAGGGGAATGCCGCCCAGGGTTTGAGTGGCTTGTTCTAGCTTGTCGATGGTGCCCTTGCCAACGCCCCGCCGGGGCACGTTGATCACCCGCTTGAGGCTGACGGTGTCGAAGGGGTTGGCGATCGCCCGCAAATACGCCAGCACATCTTTGATCTCGCGGCGATCGTAGAACCGCAGCCCGCCCACCACCTGGTAGGGAATGCTGTAGCGGGTTAGCACCTCCTCAAAAGCGCGCGACTGGGCGTTGGTGCGGTAGAGGATGGCAAAATTGCCCCAGTTCAGCTCCGGGTGCTGGGTTTCGAGGTTGCGAATTTGGCTGATCACAAAGTCGGCCTCGGCGGTTTCATCCTCGGCCCGGTAGACGTAGATGCTCTCGCCCTCGCCCCGGGTGGCCCGTAGCACCTTGTCGATGCGCTCGGTGTTGTTTTCGATCAGGTGATTGGCGACTTCGAGAATATTGGAGGTGGAGCGGTAATTTTCCTCCAGCTTGACCATGCTGCGGGTGTCGTCGTCGGGCAGGCCGTCACCAAAGTCATCCTGAAAGTTCATCAGAATGGTGAAATCGGCGGCGCGGAAGGAATAGATGCTCTGGTCGGCATCACCAACGACGAAGACGGAACGATGGGTCCAGTCTTTGTAGGTCGCGATCGACTCACCATTGGTAGCCAGCAGACGAATTAACTCGTACTGAGTGCGGTTGGTGTCCTGATATTCATCCACCAGAATGTGGCGAAAGCGCTTGTGCCAGTAAGCCAGCACCTGCTCGTTTTGCTGAAACAGGTGCACGGGCATCAAAATCAGATCGTCAAAATCGAGGGCGTTGTTCTCCGCCAGCGCCTTTTGGTAGTAGCGGTAGACATCGGCGATCACCCGACCTCGGTAGTTGGGCTGCTCTTTTTCGAGTTCGTCGGGGGTGAGATTTTGGTTTTTAGCGTTGCTAATCGCAAAGCGTACCGATCGCGGGTTGAACTTTTTGTCGTCCAGATTCAGGGTTTGAGTGACGATAGTTTTGACCAAGCCCTGGGCATCTGATTCGTCAAAAATAGAGAAATTCTTCGTCCAGCGGTACCCGGCGGGGTGCTGATACTTTTCGATATCGAACCGCAGAATTCGGGCGCACAGGGCATGAAACGTGCCAATCCACAGGTGCTTGGTGACGGTCTTATAGACCTGAGATCTCAGCTTGGTCTGCTCGTAGTGCGGCAAAGACGACAGAGCTTTGCTGTGGCGGGCCTGGGCATCTTGCTCGGCAAACAGCACCTCAATGCGCTCCTTCATTTCCTTAGCGGCCTTGTTGGTAAAGGTCACCGCCAGAATGTTGTCGGGGTCTGTTTTGTGGGTGAGCACTAGGTTGGCGATGCGGTAGGTCAGCGCCCGGGTTTTGCCCGAACCTGCCCCGGCCACCACCAGCAGCGGGCCGCAGTAATGCTCGACAGACTGGCGTTGGGCGGGGTTGAGGGGGGCGAGAAAATCAGTCATCAGTAGCCGAGGGGTTTTGCCTATTTAGTATGACACTGGTTCAGCGTGTCACCGGCAGCAATGCAACAATGCCCACCTTAGCTCGAAGCGCTCGAAGCGGCAGCAGCCGTCACCTGGCGCAGCATCAGCACCTTCCAGTAGGGAATTGGGGCCAGCAACACGGTGCCGGTGCCCTCAAAGATATTGACCAAAAACTCCCCGGAGGTCATGGATCCCAGCACTGACTTGGTGGCTTTTTCGACCCGGTAGGTGAGGGGGCCGCTGCGGGCAATCGCAAAATTGCCGTCCACCACCAGTTTTTCTCGCCGTAGCTCAATGGTTTCCACCGGCCCCTGGGCCACCATCACCACCTTGCCCACACCCTTGACTTTGGTCTGGTAAAGCCCTTCGCCGCCCACCAGACCCGTGATGAGCTTATTGCGCTCCACCGACACCTCGACGCTGCCGTCGCTGGCCAAATAAGCTCCCCGGTCTAACGTCCACTCGCTGCCCGCCAAGTCGAGAATATGAAAGCCAGAGAGGGTGGGCTCTAGGTACAGCTCTCCGGTGCCCGTGTAGGTGGGGCGAAAGATGTTTTCTCCGGTGGCTAATGACTTGAGAAAGCCACCCGCCGAGGGCATCTTAGACTGCATGGTGATGTCGCCGCGCATATAGTGCAATGCCCCTGACTCCGTGCGCACCGTCTCATTGTTTAAAGTCACTTTGACCAGTCGCGACTCTTCTCGCTCAATAATTTCGAAGTTAGCCATAGGGACCTTTAAAACAACACTAAAACAGACGAGGCAATCAGCAATTCAACTCAGCCTGGGGGCGGCAGCCAACGACTCTAGCCATCTTAGCTTTGCCAGAGATTCAGCCGTGGGGCGATCGCCCCACGGCTGAATCTCTAGTCGGCATTTTCTGCAACAGCTTCACGGGTACAGAGTCTCACCGTTTTGGCAGCAGCAGGGGTCACACTATCGTCACGGGGCCGTCATCTCGCTGTCATGATTGCCCCCTACGGTATCAACCCATGGGCACCTGACGCGGTGCCTGGAGTGAATCTCCCCGGTGAGGTTTGCGATTGACAATATGCGAGGATCATCGCTAATGAAACCTTCCACACTGTTCAAAGGCCTGCTGACCGCCACCCTGTTGCTGGGGGTTCCAGCCGCCGCCGTAGCCCAGGAGCAAGACGCCCCCGCGCCAGCCCAGGTAGCCCCAGTAGAGGTGTCTGAGACCCAAATTGATCAGTTTGTCAGCGCCTATCAAGCGATTCAAACCATTCAGCAGGCCGTGCAGGCCGACCTAGTTGCCGCTGTAGAGGCCCAGGGGCTAACGGTAGATGACTACAATGCGATCGCAGAATCGCAGCAGTCTCCCGAAGCTGCCGCCGAAATTCCGCCAGAGCAGGCCGAGCAGTTTGCGGCAGCGGCTGAACAGATTGCTACCCTGCGCGAGGGCGCTCGAACCGAGATGCGGTCCGCCATCGAGGCCACATCGCTGAGCATTGAAGAGTTTGAGCAGATTATGACCCAGGCCCAGCAAGACCCTGCCCTGCAACAGGTGATCGTTGAGCGGCTAGCTGAGTAGTCAGTAGGGTGACCAGGACCTCGATCGATCTAGGTTTGAAGTTCTGGAGCCTGAGAATCCGAATTCAGTTCAAAGCCCTCCCTCAATTCGCGATTAAGGAGGGCTTTGAACGTTTTGAACCACTACCACTAAGTGCCTGCGGCTGTTTTTAAGGGCAGGCAATGGGCGTTATGTTGTTGCCGCTGCCGTTGGTGCCAGTACGGGCAATCCAGCCCGTACTGCCGTTATAGATAGTCACCTGCATCCAGCGACGACCGTCAGTAGTAGTTTGCTGGTTGGGTGGGTTAGCGCTGGCGATCACGGTATCACCCGTGTTATAGCCAGCGACTACGCTAGAGCCAGCTGTGGGGCTCGACCTAACCACCAGTTCACGATCGGCCCGG
Organism: Leptolyngbya sp. FACHB-60; assembly: GCF_014695775.1. Lineage (GTDB taxonomy): Bacteria > Cyanobacteriota > Cyanobacteriia > Phormidesmidales > Phormidesmidaceae > Nodosilinea. The sequence goes on from NZ_JACJOX010000027.1 coordinate 70,338, forward strand.
AAGCAGGCTTTTGTGGGGGGCGGAGTGCTACCGCAGGTGGTCAAAACGCTGGCGTTAATCCAGCCTACGGGCTGTGCCGGAGACAGGGTGCCGCTTCTCAGAAAAACCTGTGCTCGCCCTGGGGAGGTTGCCCCGGTTAGGCTCACCTGGGTGCCCGCCTGTAGAGTGCCAATGCGGTTTGCGATCGGCCCTAGAGTGGAGTTGTCAAAAACTTCAGTGGCTCGGTTAAGCTGACGACAGCCTCGAATCAGGGCTGGATTTTCGGTTATGGCTCGGGTTTCCTGAGCGAGGGCCGGGGCTACGGACAGCGACCCCGCAGATAGTAGCGCGATCGCCCCGAAAGCACATTTCCGCAACACGTTTGATGGCATAGACAGTCCTGATCCCTTTATATAGCTTTTTAAGGTCGAATTCCAGGGTTCACCCGGCCATCCTATCACCCGTAAAATTGATCCTCGCAGCGGCTTTCACGAAGCTTATCGAAGGGGTTACAGACGCTTTCTATGGCCCTGGCTTGAGAAAATCTTGGACAGACCCAACCGACTGACAAGTTATAGGTGGGCAGTACGGGTTAAGCCCACCGCGATCGCACTGGTGCACCCAGGCCAGTCATTAACTAGGGCGCGGTAACGCCGACAGACGTGGGAGAATGAACACCCTGTGCGCAAAGAGTAACAACGGTATGACGGCGGCAATGCCCTATTCTTCTGAGGTAATTGAGTCAGCGATGCAGGCAGGGGAGCTGACCTTTGCCCTCCCCGACCCCACCGACGAAAAAATCTCTGACTACGAGTTTAACCAGCAGATGGAGGCGGCCTGGCAGGTCTGCGATCGCTTCGACCTGCAGACCGACATTTGGCGGGGAAGAATTTTGCGGACAGTGCGCGATCGCGAAAAGAAGGGCGGCGACGGGCGCGGCACCGGCTTTCTCAACTGGCTCAAAGATCGCGAAATTACCAAAAGCCACGCCTACAATCTGATCGAACTCGCTGAAAGCGCCGACCAGCTGCTCGACGCGGGCATGCTCACCCCCAAAGAGGTCAACCAGTTCAGCAAACGCGCCTTTGTTGAAACCGCCAAATCGGCCCCCGAAGTGCAGCAGCTAGTTAGCGACTCCGCCCGCAAAGGCGACCACATCACCCGCCGCGAAGTGCGCCAGGTCGCCAACGAGTGGGCCGCTATGACCTCTGATCTCATCCCTGAATCGCTGCGGGAAAAAGCCGCCAACAACACCATCCCCACCCGCTATATCGCGCCGTTGGTCAAGGAGATGGAGAAGCTACCCGCCGTTCACCAGAGCAACCTCAAAACCGAGGTAGAGCTGAATCCTGATTTGGACACCCTGAAGCAGGTCACCGCCGAGGCTCGCTACCTGTCAAAGTACCTAGCCTCGGCCAACCAAGTGCAGCTGCTCGACGCCAGCGGCATTGACCTAGAACTCGCCCTCGAAGAAGCCCTGCGGGTGGGCTGCCTAAATTCTGCCGCCGACATGGTGGCCCAGGCCGCCCAGATCGAGCAAACCGCCGTCAAACTCTACACCGCCTGGAAGCGCATCAACCAATTGGCAGAACGGGTGTTTGTCGACAGCGGCGAAAGCACCCCCAACCTGCGCGCCCTGCTCACCGCCCTCGGCCCCGTCACCAGCGAAACCATTCAGGTGCGTCTGGGCGAAATCGACAGTGTCACCTCCCAAACCATCCGCTGGCAACTGATGGTAGAAGAGGATTAGGGCAGTCATTGGCTCAATCAGGCTTGAGCTTCAATTCAGAAACTCATCTGGGATGACAAATCTATCCATGAGTATCCCTCTCTACGAGTTTGCGTTTGCCCTGAACCAGCCCTGGTCATGCCCAAGAGAACGGGCACGTCGCGCTAGGGTGTAGCCAGGACTGATTAGTTTGAAACTGTTGCCGATGCCTTTTGCCAAACGTTTTATCCACATTCGTCAAGCCGTTGGTTTTGTCGCTGTGGCCCTAGCGCTGGTCGGTTGCGAGCCTACCGATTTAGAACAACTGCTCGAACGCATTCCTCCAGTTACTCGAATTGGCCGAGAGCCGCCCGCGGAGCCGGACGCGGCAGGTGCTCAGTCATCGGCTACCGCCGAGATGGAAACCCTGGTCTATGAGCGCATCAATGAGATTCGACAGCAGGAAGGTCTCAACCCTCTACAGCCCAACGGGCCATTGGCCCAGGTGGCGCGTCAGTACAGCCAGCGGATGGCTACCGAAAACTTTTTTGGCCACGTTAGCCCCACAGGGGACGCCCCAGCCCAGCGGGTATCAGACGCAAACATTCTCTACGCAATGGTGGGCGAAAATTTGTTTACCAGCACCAATGCTCCCGACCCAGCCCCTCTAGCCGTGCAGGGCTGGATGGATAGCCCTGGGCACCGAGAAAATATCCTGCGATCGGGCTTTACTGAAACGGGGGTAGGCGTCTGGCAAAGGGGCAGCACCTATTATTTCACTCAGTTATTTATGCGCCCCTTGTGAGTAAGCCGGAGAGCGACCCTAGTGGTTCCCTTGCGATTCGACTAGAGCCATCAGCATGACCTCCCACACTAAGCGAGGCTGCACGAAGCGGCGCAGGTAGCCTTTGGCGGCTTCAAGTTTGGGCAGCCACTGGAGGCTTTCTGCCGGGTAGCTTTGCCAGTACCAGTTGAGCAGGTAATCGAGCAACCAGAGCTGCGATTCGGTATCGAGGGTTTTGGCTACCTGGCGACCCTGTTCTAAAGCTGCGCGCAGGCTGCGGGGGGGCTGGTGTAGGGCGGTGAGCAAGTCAGCGGGGATAGTTTGGAGCTGCTGGTAGGCGGCGATCGCCCCCCCTGGGCTCCCCTGAGCCATCGCCAAAATCTGCGGCTGCTCTAGCACCTCTGGCCGTCCCGCCCGTTGAAGCACCGTTGCCATATCTGCTGTGTTCAGCCGCTGAAAGGCAATTGTCTGACAGCGCGACACCAAAGTAGGTAACAGCGATTGTGGGCCAGGAGCCAGCAAGATAATCGTCGCCTGCCCCGGTTCTTCCAAAGTTTTCAGCAGGCCGTTGGCGGCACCCTCCGCCATGGTTTCAGCCGCTTCGATCACGACCACGGCGCGGGGTGCTTCTAGGGGCGGACGGCTCAAGAATTGGGCAATCTGCCGCACCTGCTCTAGACGGGTTTGGGGCGGGCTTTTGCGGGCGAGCCCTTCCTCAGCCGCCTGGGAAGCTGTGATGAGCTTGCCCTGGTGTAAATAGGTTGGTTCAACCCACAGCAGGTCGGGGTGGTTGCGCTGAGCAATGCGTCGCCCCAGAGCGGCTGGCGGTGCTCCAGACTGTGGGGTAAACAAAATTTCGGCAAAGTGCTCAGCCGCTAGCCGACGACCGATCCCGTGGGGGCCAGCAAACAGGTAGGCGGGAGCCACCCGCCGCTGCTCCACCGCGCGGCGGAGCAGGGCAACGGCGGTATCTTGGCCCACTAGGCCGTCAAACTGGGGGCGTACCACTGCTGCAAATATCCTTCCACAACGGCAAAAATCTCGGCAGCGACGGTATCGACTGCACCCGTCGCATCAATAGCCACAATCCGGTCTGGATGCTGTGCCGCCAAGGCCTCAAAGCCCTCTTGCACCCGCTGGTGAAACCCCAGATCGGCCTGCTCCATGCGATCGGCGGCCCCACGCTGGCGGGTACGAGCCAGGCCAGTGGCGGCATCGAGCTTGAGCCACAGGGTAAGGTCGGGCACTAGGCCACTTGTAGCCACCTGGTTGAGCTGGTCAATCAGCTCTAGGTCAAGGCCGCGCCCGTAGCCCTGGTAGGCCACGGTGGAGTCAATGTAGCGATCGCACAACACCCAACAGCCCCTCGCCAAAGCGGGCTTAATCAACTCTTCGACATGCTGGGCGCGATCGGCGGCGTAGAGCAGCAGCTCAGCCCGACTGGCCATCGCTGCACCGCCGTGGTAGCCCAACAGTAGCTGGCGCAGGCCCAAGCCCAGCTCCGTGCCCCCCGGCTCGCGAGTGGCGAGGACTTGAGGAATCAGACCCTGTTGCTGGAGCTGCTGAAGGCGATCGCCCTGATCCAAAGCCGCGTGCAGCCGCTTTAGCTGGGTCGATTTGCCGCAGCCCTCTACCCCTTCGAACACCAGCAGCTTACCCGGCATAGTTCGTTCCAATATCGCCTCTCAAGCTTACAGACAAGGGGGCCACCCGCCCTAGGGGCAGACCGACCACCAGCGAGCTATGGTATAGACTAAGATACAAACCGGACTAGTGCATACTAAGGTCAAGGGTGCAGCTCAGCGTGGGCTTGTAAAAACATGCCTGCCACGACCATGCACTAACTTGTAGTTTTGATGGTCTCAGCGAGGACGCCTATGGCCCGGTACACCAACACACTTCCTATCTCAGCAACCACCGCTCGGCTGCGCGATGCCATTGTTAGCTCGCTACAAGCCTTTGGTCTCAATATGGTTTACGAAACCAGCGACTATCTGATGGCCAAAGAACAGCCAGGACAGGTTTCCCTGGCTCAGCTCACCACTATTGAGGTGCTGATCAGCCCACCTACCGTAGCTGCCGACGCGGCTTCGGTGAACCTGGTTGTCAGCAACCAAGAACTACCCCTCCGCCACAATAATCATTGCGAGCAGGTGTTCAGCGCCATCAACCAAGCCATTGTTGCCTTAGTCTAAGACTAAGGCAACAATGGCCTAGGGCGATGCGCTAGATCTCGGTGTCATCATCCAGACTATCCGACTCCTCGTCGCCCTCTTCAACCATATTCGGACTGATGAGGGTGATATCAAACTCGTCAGGGGGCAGAGTCGACTGGCTATCACGCTTGAGCTGGTAGTAGATGGCGCGAGCTTGGGGGCCAAACACAATCTCATCTTCGTTTTTGAGGTCGTGGGCCTGGAGCTTGCGACCGTTGATCAGCATGCCGTTGGCACTGGGCTTGCCCTTTAGGTTGCCGTCAACGATGCGGTAGTAAAACGTATCGTCGTCCTTCGGCAGCTGCACGAGGGTAGCGTGGTGCCGCGATACAAACTGCGACGACAGGCGAATATCGCACTTAGGATCTCGCCCAATGGAGTATACCGACCCATCCAAGACAATTTCTCGGCGGCCTTTACTATCTTCAACAATGAGAATATTACTGAGTTTGGTGTGGAGTGGCATGCGCTGACACTAGCAAAAACGGAGCTCAGAATCGGTTGAGAATGGAACGACGACCTTAATTACCAGGGAGATGTAGAGCATATCGCGTTTAACCCACCCCATCGCCGCGATCGCTCCTGTGAGCCAGTCTTAACCACCGCAGGTACAGCCCCAACTTAAGCTCACTTACGCCAGCTTGCCTTTAGCCAGGAGAGGCATAGCCATGGGGGTGCGCCCAACGGTTGCTCTATATTACCCCCTAGTTGCCTTGCCTGAATGGTAGCAAAATCTTTCTTAGGTGATAGATATGGGCCGCATCCATCAAAAATGCTTGACTCATCGCTCCAGCACATGGGGCTAAGCGGCAAACTCTTAGAGACTAGATGCTGGGAAAAGCCCTAGTCGGCAGAGTCCACCTCAAGTTCTTCCCAGGGGCTAGAGTTGACGTCGCGCAGACGTTTGAGCATCCAGTCAAAGCGAATGTTGCCCATAGAGAGCATATCGCCCATCTCGTCGAGCCCCGCATCATTTGGATCAGCCACAGGACGCCAGTGTTCGCCCTGTAAATGTTTGACGGTGCTGCGCAGGCGGCTAGAGAGCAAAATGGCCAACGCTCGATAAAAGCGCGAGGCAAACCACATGTCTTGCTGTAGCTTGTGGCGCAACTGGCTACAGGAAATGGCCAACACAATGACGGGTTCGAGAGCCGTTACCGTCGCAGAAGGGGGCTGACCGTCAACAAACGACATTTCGCCGACCACCTCGCCGGTTGCCAGTTGGGCAATGGATTGGTCGCCCATAGCCGCCACTGAAACCTCCAAGCTACCGTTTAGAATGAGAAAAATATCGTCGCAGGCGGCACCCTCACGAATCAACACTTCTCCCGATTGCAGTTCTCGACGCTGACCAGCATCAATTAGCCAGTCAACGTCTTCATCCACTAAAACCCCAAGAATAAATACCACACGCTTCATGGCTGCGGCCCTACCTCACAATAATCAAACCGCCTATGGAGGTGATAGCAGCACCCATTAGCCTGCGCCTCTAGAACAGAGGGTTAGCCGAGGCCATTGCCGTATCGCTACCTGATGTCAACCCATGCCAGTTTTTAACATAACCTACGATTGGGTGTGAGGAACAGTTCCCTAGTATCGGCGTTCTGCAATAGTTTTCAACACCAGCTGAAGGAGTGAGATCTCGGCCCTTGGGCTCCCCGGATGTCACCTATTCTCTACCCTAACTTCCTATGACCACTGTTATATCAGGGACGGCTACGGCAGCCTCCGATCGCACCGATGACGTGACTGTACGCGCCTATTTTTTGGGTCAAAGTGTTGATTTAGGTGCCCTAGCCAAACCTAGCGGCCCAGCACTGGTGCCGGCTTCGCCGCTGGTAGTACCGGTAGGGCAGAGCGGGCAGGGGGTGCTGTTTAGCTATGGTGCCGTGGTGCTGTTTGGCCTTTCAGCCACCGCGGAACAGGCTTTTATTAGCAGCCTTAGACCCCACATTGCCAATCCTATTGACCACCCCGAAACCGAAGCGGCCACCATTCGCCTGGCCCCCAACAGCAGCGGCAAAGTGCAGGATGGACTGATTTTTTTGTCGTCCCTTGATGAGCTGCGCCTGCACCTGGTGGCTGATGTGATGGCCAAGAGCGTAGTGCTAGCCCACTACGAGATCGGCGCGGCGGCTGTGTTTGACCGCATTGAACCCTACGCTGTGGAGCTGCAACGCCAGCACCGTCCCAGCGTTCAAGGCGACCAGTTGCTCAAGCAGATTGGCCAAACGCTAATGATTCAGCACAAGATTGTGGGTCGAGTCGAAATCATCGATAAGCCCGAGCTGCTGTGGGAATATCCTGAGCTCGATTCCTTGTACCACCGCCTGGAAGACGAGTACGAAATTCGCGATCGCCACTCGGCCCTAGAGCGCAAGCTCGATCTGGTCAGTCGCACCACCGAAACAGTGCTCGACCTCCAGCGGCACCAAACCGGCCTGCGGCTGGAGTGGTACGTGGTGCTGCTAATTGTGGTAGAAGTGCTGCTCTCGCTCTATGACCTGTTTGTTCGCCCCCGCTGAGGTACCCGATGGGAAAGTCTATTGTTGTAAATCAAACCGAGTTTGAGCAAGCGGTGCTGCAACCGTCATTTGAGAAGCCGGTGCTAGTCGATTTTTTTGCCACCTGGTGTGGCCCCTGTCAGCTGCTCAAACCCATGCTCGAAAAGCTGGCCCAGGAGTATGACTTCACCCTGGCCAAGGTTGACATTGACGCCAACCCCGAGCTAGCCAAAACCTTTAGGGTCGAAGGGGTGCCCGATGTGCGCATTGTCAGCCAGGGGCAGGTGCAGGAGGGGTTTGTGGGGGTGCTGCCTGAGCCGCAGCTACGGGAGCTGTTGGCTGGCCTTGGTTTGCAATCTTCTTTGGAGCAAGATCTGGCGGCGTTTGAAGCTGCCCAGGCCAGCGGCGACACAACAGAAATTTATCCAGCTCTAGCCACGCTGCTGACCCGTTACCCCAACAACGGTCAGATTTTGCTCAAGGCGGCCCAAGTCTATCTGGTGCAGGGGGACGATGCCCTGGCCAGTCAGTATTTGGATTTGATTGACCCCAGCGATCGCGCCACTGCCGACCAAGCCGACGGCATTCGGAGCCTGCTGACCCTGCGCCAATCCTTAACCGACCTAGGCGGCTCTGAGCTGGATGTTGCCTATGGAACCGCTGGCCAAGCGGCGCTAAAGGGCAATTTTGCCACTGCCCTGGAGGGCTTTTTGGGAGTGGTGGAGCGCGATCGCACCTACCGCAGTGACGCCGGTCGGAAGGCCATGCTCACCGTTTTCAAACTGCTGGGCGACAGCGACCCGCTCACCCTCACCTACCGCAAGCGCCTGATGCAAGCCCTTTATTAAACCAACCCTTTACTTAGGAAATTTTGAAGAATATGAGGCCAAAAGCGTTTGGTTAAAGCCACGACAGTTATTGTAGAGACAGTTCCCTAAGCTGATTTTTTAGCATTTTGGCCAAGGCTACCTAATCGGTAAACCCTATGTCTCTCCTGGCACGCTGGCTTCAGTTTTTGCGATTTCTCGAAGGGCTGTTGGAGTTCTTAGACTTTCTCACTACCCCTCTGGGTTTGGTAGCTAGCGTTGGGCTGGGGCTCTACAGCGTGCTGGTGTTTGTTGGCACCGAAGCTTCAGCTGCCGCCACCCTAGCCGGGTCAGTCGCCTTGGGCCTCAGCTGCCTAATCACCCGCCCCGACTTTTAACCCCTGCTATTCTTCCCCTAGAAAAACTACTTGTTCGCGCAGCCTGTCTAAGAGCAAGCTATGCACTCTACCGTTCCCTCTTGCCGCTAGAGAGACTACGCCCACGACCCCGCTACTTCGCTAAAGTGCTGCCGCGCTGAGTTCTGCCAACGTTTTTCACCCAGGGCGTACCACCTCCCTCATCTTCCCCACCTCACCCATTCCCTCACCCTCTTCACCTCCATGCTCCCCGCCGCCGAGGCCGAAGCCAAAATTCTCGATCTAGTGCCGCTCCCAACCGAGGTAGAACAGGTTTCCCTAGACGCCTGCCTGGGTCGTGTTTTAGCCAAAGCTATCCCCAGCCCGCTCGATTTTCCCCACTGGGATAACTCGGCGATGGATGGCTATGCCGTGCGCTACGAGGATGTGCAGGGAGCCAGTGCTGAGCAGCCCAAGGTGCTGACGCTAACGGAGACGATTCCAGCGGGGCGATCGCCTCAGCTCCCCGTCGGCTCAGGCCAGGCCGCCCGCATTCTCACGGGCTCCATGCTGCCTGCTGGAGCCGACACCATCGTGGTTCAAGAGGTCACCCAGCGCCAGGGCGATAGTGTTTTGGTGCTAGAAACCCCAGAGCAGCAGCAGTTTGTGCGCCACCAGGGCAGCTTTTGTCGGGCAGGCGAAGCGCTCATGGCCCCAGGCCTCTCCATTGGTGGGCCAGAACTGGCGGTGCTGGCCTCGGCTCAGTGCCTTCAGGTGCCAGTATTTCCTCAGCCTCGGGTAGCCATTCTCTCCACTGGCGATGAACTGGTGATGCCAGACGCTCCGCTTCAGCCAGGGCAAATTGTGGACTCTAACCAGTACGCGCTGGCGGCATTGGTACGGCAGGCGGGGGGAATTCCACTACCCTTTGGCATTGTGCTCGACCAGCCCCAGGCGCTGAGAACCACAATTCAGTCGGCGCTGGCTCAGGCAGATGTAATTGTGTCATCTGGGGGCGTCTCTGTCGGTGACTACGACTATGTCGATGAAATTTTGGCTGAATTGGGGGCGACGCTGCACATTCGCTCGGTGGCGGTAAAGCCCGGCAAACCCCTCACAGTGGCAACCTTCCCGACGGAACGGGGAACTGCGCCGCTGTACTTTGGCCTGCCGGGGAACCCGGTGTCGGCCCTGGTGACCTTTTGGCGGTTTGTGGCCCCGGCCTTGCGGAAGCGATCGGGCCTGGCTACCGGTTGGGGGCCAAAGTTTGTGCCCGCTACGACTCGCGATGACCTTAAGTCGGGTGGCCAGCGAGAAACCTATTTGTGGGGCAAGATTGAAACTACTGCCCAGGGCTACGAGTTTGCGTTAGCGGGCGGCGGCCATAATTCTGGCAATTTGATCAACCTGGCGGGAACGAACGCTCTAGCGGTGGTGCCGGTGGGGACAAAGCTGATCTCTGCTGGGGCAACGGTGCAGGCGATGGTGGTGGGTTCATAACAGTCGGCTCCTTGATTACGAGCCGGGTACAACCTCCGCAGAATGATTAGTCTGGTTTCTTTGAGCGATGATCCCACAGGCATACTCCATCGCCGCAGAGTTTAAGGGGTCAGGGTCAACGGGCATCCAGCGATCGCTGCCCACAGGGCCATCAAACTCGACATCGCGAAAGCGGCGGCGATCGCAGTCATATTCAGTTAAATAATCGGTGCGCTGGGGCTGCCCAGAGCGGCGATCGATATAGTAGCTGCCCACCCGCACATGCCCCTGTGCCACAGGCTCTATAGAGTCGATATCGACAAACTGCTGCTGCTGACCTTGGCTGGCTTCGGCCACTGCCTGCCAGGTGGTAGCCAGGGCGCTGGTAGGGTACATAGCCCAAGTCAGCGCTAACCCTAAAACAAAAGCAACCATCCTGCCCAGCCACCATTGCGATATTGGCTCCAAAGGCAACAGGACATGCTTAAGAAATTGTGGGCGTTGTTTCACGGTGAGCGGTCTGGGAATATTGTGGGCTTAGGTTCAGGCAGCGATTCGCGTAGCGATCCGTTTCGGAATCACCCCACCGATCATGAGTTACCTCAGCCAGCTTGGTCAAGGCCATGGGGTTGGACACAGGTAGCAGAAGTCCAACCGCGACCCGCAAAATTTGCACAATGACAACGTTAAAGGGTGGGGAAAAACAGCGCTCGGTAAGCCCCGATTAACGCCTCACCCCAAAACAGCGTGAGCACGGCACCGATCGCTAAAAACGGGCCAAAGGGCATGGGCTGACGGCGACTGATGAGTTTGAGGGCGATCGCGCCGCCCCCCACCGCCGCCCCTACCACACAGGCTAAAAACCCGCTGAGCAATACTCCCTGCCAGCCTAGCCACGCCCCCAGCATCGCCGCCAGCTTGGCATCGCCGCCGCCCATCGCCGTTTGGCCTAACGCCGCCGAGGCGAACAGGGTAATTAAGTCAAAAATCCAAATGCCTAAGACCGCCCCCAACACTCCACCCAGCAAACTTTGCATGGGACTAGGCCAAGGGTCACCTTGAAGCAGCGGTAGCAAAAACTTCACCCCCAAACCGAGCAACAACCCCGACTGGGTAAGGGAGTTGGGCAGCGTCAGAGTATCAACATCAATAAACGCCAGCGCCACCAGCCAGCTCAGCAGTAGCCAATAACCCACCGTGAGCCAGGTGGGGCCAACCAGCCAAAACGTCGCCAAAAACAGCGCCCCTGTAAACGCCTCAATCAGCGGGTAGCGAGGAGAAATAGACGTGCGGCAGTAGCGACAGCGCCCTTTGAGCCAGAGCCAGCCCAGCACCGGCACATTGTCGTAGGGTTTGAGCTGGGTATGGCACTTGGGGCAGCGAGACGGCGGGTGCAGCAGCGACAACCCCGCTGGTACCCGGTAGATCACCACATTGAGAAAGCTGCCCACAGCGGCACCAAATAAAAACACAAGGGCAGAGGTGACGAGGGCATCCATAGTAGGGCAGTAAAGCGGACAAAGGACAGTAGTGATGTGGGGCGAAACCAGTCGCGGGAGGGTACCGTTGACTGTCTGGTTGTCTCAATTAATTGACCAGCTAGGTTTAGAATGCCCAGGACGCTGGGGATGAACGATCTGGTTGGGCCATCGGTCTATGGCCAGGCTCAGCTAACGCCCATAAAATCAAGGGCAACCCATCTTTCCTAATTCTATGTCCCCCGACGCCACGCCCTTTTCCCCAGAAACCCAGGCCATTCACAGCGGCCGCAGCATTGACCCCACCACGGGAGCGCTAACGCCACCAATTCATCTCTCCACCACCTTTGAACGAGACGGTGATGGCAGCTATCCCAAAGGCTATATCTATGGCCGCAGCGGCAACCCCAACCGCGACGCCCTCGAAGCAGCTCTCACTACGCTAGAGAAAGGGTCAGAAACCGTCACCTTTGCCTCCGGGTCTGCCGCCACCTTCAGCCTGCTGCAAGCCCTCAGCCCAGCAGATCATGTGATTGCCCCCCAGAGCGTCTATTTTGGGGTGCAGCAAATGCTGAGCCACGTTTTTGCCCCCTGGGGCTTGAGTCATACCCTGGTAGATACGACAGACTTGGCGGCGGTAGCCGAAGCCCTACGCCCCAATACCCGTCTGGTGCTGATCGAAACTCCGTCTAATCCACAGCTGGCCGTCACCGACATTCAAGCGGTGGCCGACCTGGCCCACCAGGCCAACGCCTACCTGGCTTGCGACAATACCATTGCCTCCCCGGTGCTGCAAACTCCGCTCACCCTGGGGGCCGATTTTGTGATTCACGCCACCACCAAGTATCTGGCGGGCCATGGGGATGTGATTGGCGGCGCAGTCGTAACGCGCGAAACAAACTCACTGTTCGCTCAGCTGCGGCTGGTGCAAACCATCGGCGGCGTGGTGCCGTCTCCATTCGACTGCTGGCTGACGCTGCGCGGTCTGCAAACTCTACCCCTGCGGGTACGCGCCCAGGCCCAGGCGGCCCAAACCATTGCCACCTGGCTCTCCCAACATCCGGCCATCGAGCAGGTGCTCTACCCCGGCTTGCCCGAGCATCCAGGCCACGCCGTCGCGCAGAAACAAATGCAGGGCTATGGCGGGTTGCTCTCGTTCTTAGTGAAAGGCGATCAGGAAACAGCTATGGCAGTCGCCGCCAAAACCAACCTGATCGCCCGCGCCACCAGCTTTGGTAGCCCCCACAGTGCGATCGAACACCGCGCCTCGATCGAGAAAGGTACGACAACCGCCCCTAACCTGCTTCGCCTCTCCGTTGGCCTAGAGCATGTCGATGACCTCATCGCTGACTTAGACCGAGCCTTAATGCTCAAGAATTAAATGAATATAGAACAGCCAGAACGGCTATCTAGGTCAGACAAGATGCCTACCTACAAAACGCGGATTTTATTCAATCCGCGTTCTTAAGCAACTAGCCCCACATCCAAACCAGGCTAAAGTCACCGAGGCCAGGCCACCGCCGCAAGGACAGCGGTGGCCTGGTTTACTTTTTCTGAAGACTAAAGTGGCAAAATTTCTCATGCAGAGGCGATCGCCCAGATTTGACGCAACTCTCTAGGCTTTAAAGCTGCGATCGCCACTCTCTTAGTGACGGGTCTAACGCTGGTCACCCTGGCAGTCAGCTAATTTTGTTCAGTTTCGCAAGCAGTTTTTAAGAGCCTTTGGAGAAAGAGCGCTATGTTTGCAACCGATGGTTCTGCTAGTTCGCAATATTATGGGCACCCCAAAATTTAACAAGCTGCGGGGTCAGGCGATCGCCCTTCACTCCAAAACTATTACAAACTTCTGCAATTGCTTTAGCATCGATAGCAAAGAGCACCAAGCGCTAATTCGCAAGGTTAAAGCTAATGGCCAACGGCTCGGTTTTCTAGCCTAGGTGATATTGATTTAATTTATAAAGTCGCTGATATGCAAAACCCCTAGCCGTGGCTAGGGGTTTTTTGTTACCCGTGAATTCAACGGGTTTAAAGACGGATTTGCTTTGGGTGCGATCGCCAGGTGCTTAACTCAACCGTGATATTTATGAAACTATACGCTCAAATGTATTTTCCATATTTTAACCGTGCCGTCGGAATGGGTACTGAGAATCGCCTCATTGGACAAAGAAATTAGTTTTGAATTGCCTGCTGCATGAGCCATTGTTTTGTGCAATACGGCCCCCGAGCCAACATCCCAAATAATGAGCCGACCGTTTTTATCCATGCCGCATAAAACTTGTCCGCTGTAGCAAAAGACCAAAGCATTAATTGATTGGTGAAATGATTCAAAAATGATCTTTGGCTGCCGGTTAGGATATTTCCAGAGGCAGATTTCACCAGATAGACTACCAGAGGCAAAAATTTGCTTTCCAGGTGAGAAGGCTAAAGCTTTAACGGGTTCATTATGTCCCCTCAAATTCATCACGCTGCCGTCTCTAGACACGTAGCAAAGATTAACGCTACCATCTTCAGCACCAAAAACGGCTCCATCTCCTGTTGAGTTTAGAAATACTGAAAAAGTTACTGCCTTTTTGCGAACTATTTGTTTAATTTTTTTATTTTTCTGAAAATCCCATGTCTGAATAAATCCAGCAGCATCGGCAGTGATAATAAATTTGCGTGAATAGCAGAGATCAAAGGCCGTAACTCCGCGATCGCAGATCAACATTGACTTAACTAGGGAACCGTTGTTGAGGCTCCAGAGATTTACAGTCCCATCAAGGCTACTACTAAAAAGAAATTGATTATCATCGCTAAATATTAAGTTGGTAATCTCCGCCTTATGACCTTTCAGGCAGGAAAATTGCTTTCTCGCTTTATAGTTCCAAAGGTCAATATCGCCGTTATTCTTTCCCAAAGCGAGAAATCTCTGGTTTGGACTAATGGCCACTGCACAAATCGGCTCTGAGATTTCTGCAAAGACAGACTCAGGATGAATCGTTGCTGAATAGCCAGGTTTCTTAACTCCAGGTGGCTTTTGTTCTGTTTTAGGCTTTTCTCTGCTAGCAGAAGGGCCAGTTCTTGCTGGACAGGATTTTACGCCAAAGATTCCAACAACTTCAGGGTCGAGGTTGACGGCGTTGAAGCCCAGTTCTCTCGCTCTTCTTAAGTCACTTGCGCTTCTATGATCAAAGCCAATTTCTGAGAAGATTAAGCTTCTGAAATAGTAGGCTTCAGAGAATTTAACATCGAGCTTAACTGCTTTACCCAATTCCTCAGCGGCTTCTGTGTACTGTCCTCTCTTTGCAAAGAATTTAGCTTTGTCGAAAGATTCCTGTGGCGTTACCTTTCGAGTCCTTACCGTTGTACTGGTCTGCGCACAGCTGGTGTACCCAACTGCTCCTTCCTGATGGTTTTGTAAAATCTCATAAGCAACATTAATCGCCTTGATTCTTTCCTCAGCAATTCTGGCGTTAGTAGGATCATTAGCAAATCTATCTGGGTGCCACTGTTTTGCTAGCCGCTTGTAAGCCTGCTTCAGATCTTGCTTTGAAGCACCCGGTTTGAGACTGAATAATTGGTAACAGGTGTCAAGATTTGACATACTGGGATGAGAGCAGTCCTTTCAGACTAAATCAGAGGAAGGTGTACCGCTCTCAGAATTCCCTACAAGCAGAGAAACTTTCATAAACAAAGAGCCCCGATGCAATGCATCGGGGCTCTTTACTTTACCTAACTAGCCCAACCTAGCCGAAGCGGCTTGAGGTCGAAGCTATCAGGAAGGCCGCATAGGTGAGGATGTAACCCACCGTAAAGTGAGCTAGACCCACAACCCGACCCTGGACAATGGACAGGGCAGCGGGCTTGTCCTTCCAGCGAACCAGGTTCGCCAGGGGAGTGCGCTCGTGGGCCCAGACCAGAGTTTCGATTAGCTCTTGCCAGTAACCGCGCCAGGAGATCAAGAACATGAAACCGGTAGCCCAAACCAGGTGTCCAAAGAGGAACATCCAGGCCCAGACGGCTAGGTTATTCATGCCGTAGGGGTTGTAGCCGTTGATTAGCTGAGAGCTGTTGAGCCACAGGTAGTCGCGCAGCCAGCCCATCAGATAGTTAGACGACTCATTAAACTGAGCCACGTTGCCGGACCAGATAGCGAGATGCTTCCAGTGCCAGTAGAAGGTCACCCAACCAAGGGTGTTGAGCATCCAGAACATAGCCAGGAAGAAAGCGTCAAACGCACCGACATCGCAAGTACCGCCACGGCCGGGGCCGTCGCAGGGGAAAGCATAGCCAAAGTCTTTCTTGTCGGGCATCAGCTTCGAACCGCGCGCATCCAGCGCACCCTTGACCAAGACTAGGGTGGTGGTGTGCAGACCCAGGGCGATCGCATGGTGAACCAAGAAGTCGCCAGGGCCAATGGTCAGAAACAGCGAGTTTTTGTTGCTGTTGATGGCATCAAACCAGCCAGGCAGGTAAACGGCATTGGCAGTTTGAGTTACGCTGTCAGGGTTCGACAGCAGTGTGTCGAAACCGTAGAGCAGCTTACCAGAGCAGGCTTGCACCCACTGGGCAAACACAGGCTCAACCAGAATCTGCTTTTCGGGGGTGCCAAAGGCCACCACCACGTCGTTGTGCACGTACAGACCTAGAGTGTGGAAGCCCAGGAACAGCGACACCCAGCTCAGGTGCGAGATAATCGCTTCCTTGTGCTCTAGTACGCGGTACAGCACGTTGTTGTGGTTGGCTTTGGGGTCGTAGTCACGCACCAGGAAGATCGCACCGTGGGCAAAGGCCCCCACCATAATGAATCCAGCAATGTACTGGTGGTGGGTATAGAGGGCCGCCTGGGTGGTGTAATCCCGAGCCATAAAGGCATAGGGAGGTAACGCATACATGTGCTGCGCCACCAAGGAGGTGATCACACCGAGGGAAGCCAGGTGAATCGCTAGCTGGAAGTGCAGCGAGTTGTTGTAGGTGTCGTAAAGACCCTTGTGTCCTTCACCCAAACCGCCACCGGGGGGCTTGTGAGCATTCAAGATTTCCTTGATGCTGTGGCCGATACCGAAGTTGGTGCGGTACATATGCCCGGCGATGATGAAGATCACCGCGATCGCCAGGTGGTGGTGGGCCATATCCGTCAGCCAGAGAGACTCTGTTTGAGGATGGAAGCCGCCCAGGAAGGTCAGAATTGCAGAACCAGACCCAGTCGCCGTACCAAAGATATGACTAGAGGTGTCGGCATTTTGGGCATAGACCCCCCAGTTACCAGTGAAGAAAGGCATCAAGCCTTCGGGGTGGGGCTTCATCGAGAGGAAGTTATCCCAACCAACGTGGACACCGCGGGATTCGGGGATAGCCACGTGCACCAGGTGACCGGTCCAGGCCAGCGAGCTGACGCCAAACAGACCAGCCAGGTGGTGGTTGAGGCGAGACTCGGCGTTTTTAAACCAGGACAAGCTAGGGCGAAACTTGGGCTGAAGGTGCAGCCAGCCTGCGAACAGGAAGACCGCCGACAAAATCAGCAGAAAGACAGCGCCACTGTACAGGTCATTGTTGGTGCGCATGCCGATGGTGTACCACCAGTGGTACACGCCTGAGAAGGCGATGTTCACCGGGGTCGAAGACCCGGCCTGGGAGAAGGCATCTACCGCAGGCTGGCCAAAGTGAGGATCCCAAATCGCGTGAGCGATCGGTTTGATATTGAGCGGATCTTTGATCCACTGCTCAAAGTTGCCTTGCCAGGCGACGTGGAATAGGTTGCCCGAGGTCCACAGAAAGATGATTGCCAAGTGGCCAAAGTGGGAGGCGAAGATCTTTTGGTAAAGATTCTCCTCCGTCATGCCGTCGTGGCTTTCAAAGTCGTGGGCGGTGGCAATCCCGTACCAGAACCGACGCGTGGTCGGATCTTGGGCCAAGTCCTGGCTAAATTTAGGGAATTTAGTTGCCATGAATCAAAACGGATTCTAGTACGACATTTGAGTCATGAGTGCGGATGTAGGGGCGCAG
This sequence comes from Leptolyngbya sp. FACHB-60, assembly GCF_014695775.1. Classification (GTDB taxonomy): domain Bacteria; phylum Cyanobacteriota; class Cyanobacteriia; order Phormidesmidales; family Phormidesmidaceae; genus Nodosilinea. The sequence goes on from NZ_JACJOX010000027.1 coordinate 87,633, forward strand.
AGCCTGCGCCCCCAGGAGATTCCATGACGAGAAACCTAGCCCACCGCGATAATCCGAGCCAGGAAGAAGGCCCACGTAGTGGCAATTCCCCCCAGTAGGTAGTGGGCCACACCCACAGCCCGACCCTGAGTGATGCTCAGAGCGCGAGGCTGAATAGAGGGCGCTACCTTCAGCTTGCTGTGAGCCCA
>NZ_JACJOX010000028.1 GCF_014695775.1 Leptolyngbya sp. FACHB-60
GGAAACGGACGACTCCGGCAATGGCGATAGGTCTCTGCTCTCGCCCCTTATCAACCCAGGAAATCCTCTGCATGAGAGGGTTTCGATACATCTCCTCTTAACGAACCAGTGCCCTGGTTCGACTACAACAGGTGCAACATCACCGTATTTGATCAAGACCGATGTATCCGTCCAGCCCCACTCGCTTCGAGACGCTATTTTGGGCATTGGTGATGAGCCAGAAAATATCCAGCGGATTGAGCTAGTAGAGATCAATGGACAATCTGGATTGAGGGTTTGGGAAGAAAGTGAGGGGTGGGACTTTCCTAATAGTCTCATCACCTACGTTCCTATCGGCGATCGAGAAATCGCTTATATTGTCAGCTTTTATAGCTCTGAGAATCAGGCAGCAGAAGATGCCATCATTCAAATGCATAACACGTTGAGGCTTTTTAGTGAGTGACTGTAGCATTAGCCTCAAGCCGAGGTAAAAACTCACGAATCAGGCCAATGGTAACTCCTGGCAGCTCTAGTTGAGGGGTAAACCCAACATCATCGAGCTGATAGAAAATGCGAATGGCTTGGGGGTTCATCTCCATCAGGCGGCGTCCTATCTCTGGACCAGTAAATTCAGACCCCCTTCCCCAAATAATTGCTGTGGGAATAGTGAGTTGGCTAATGTACTGAGATAAGTCAAAGCATAAATCGCCCCGTACAAAGGAAAGAGCTGCATACTCAGCATTGTTCTGCTGGGCTGATTTTAGATATGCCTCAACAATTTCTGGATAAATTCGCTCTGGCTGGGCAAACTGACGTTGTTCTAGATAACTCCGAATACCAAAACTATTAGCAACTCCTGTGTTGTAGATTAGCTGACTCAGTACCGGCAAGCTGGTAAGTTGAGCAAACTGGGCAAATCCACTGCGACGATAATCTTGACCAAACTCAGCTAACCCAGCCAATGTTGTGACAATCAACGACTTAAATAAGTCAGGTCGATTAATAGCTGCACGAACTGTAAAGGCCGCTGTTAGTGCGGAGGCAATGACAGTAGTAGGACCGCTGCAAGTCTTCTCCATGAAGTCGGTAATGATAGCAATATAGTCTTCGGTCTGATAGTCCCGAGCTGGGTGATCTGACCGACCCCAGCCAATTAAATCAGGGGCTAACACTCGGTAGTCTGCCGCAAAAGCTGGGTAAACCTTAGACCACTCATAGGCCGAAGAACCGCCCCCTAAGCCATGTAAAAAGACTAGCGATTCTTTTCCGTCTGCCCTATCTGGGGCCGCCCAAGGTTCTCCCTCAGGCGTGTAGTAAACCATGCGGCCATACTGGGTTGTGATGAATCGACTAGTAAAACCGGGTGGAATAAACATGAATTATCCTTTTGGCTTGGTAGTGTCCAGCGTCGAATCAGTGGTTGACTTAGACATTAAAGATTTTGATTATGGATGCTATCAACCGATAGTAATATTTTTGTTATTCAGGACATATTTTTCTTCTCTAAAAGGCTCTCTCAATGGCAGGCTAAGGATATTTTAATGTAGAGGTAATTGACCTTTATTCACTGTTGGATCTGTAAAGTTTGGAAGCTCTCTCTATGCTTACTACTGATGAATTAGAACGAATGATTGTGATTCAAGGTGATATTACTCGCCAGAAAGTTGATGCGATCGCCAATGCGGCCAATGAGTCTTTGCTAGGCGGCGGTGGTGTAGATGGAGCTATTCATCGAGCTGCGGGGCCTAAGCTGTTGGCTGAGTGTCGCCAGTTGGGCGGTTGCTTAACTGGGCAAGCCAAAATTACCCGAGGTTATAACCTTCCAGCACAGTGGGTGATTCACACCGTGGGGCCAGTGTGGCATGGTGGGCAGCATCACGAGGATGAACTATTGGCTAACTGCTACCAAAACAGCCTGGCCTTAGCTGTTGAGCATGGCATTCGTACCCTAGCATTTCCAGCCATTAGCACCGGGGTCTATGGCTTTCCATTAGAGCGGGCGACTCGGATTGCGATCGCAACAGTGAAAGCAGCTCTAGACCAATCGTCTACGGTTGAGCAGGTCAGATTTGTTTGCTTTAGCAACGAAGCTTATGAGGTCTATCAATCCGTACTGGTTGGTGGTTTTGAAAATTGCTTATAAGCTTGGCCCTAAGTGCTTTTAATGCCTTACTCTATTCAGGTTATAGGCACCGAGAGGGCGCTATGACCATCACAGCAGAGCACAGAATCAAAGTCATTATTCTTTAGGTCACTAATTATGACGAGTCATGCTGTCTCTTTTTGGCTCAATCCTCAAGAGCTTTGCTTTCAGTCTGGGCAATCACTGCCGCGTCTAGCTGATGTAGTTGTCATCGGCGGTGGGATCACTGGAATTAGCACAGCCTACTGGTTGAGTCATTTGGGACTACGTCCTGTTGTATTAGAGCGAGGAGATCTGTCTTGCGGAGCAACAGGTCGTAACGGTGGGCATTTTGTCTTTGGCACAAACCAAAGCTTTAAGGATTCTGTTGAGGCTCATGGCCTGGCTGACACCCTTGCTCTTTGGGACTTTACACGGCAGAGTGCTCAACTTTTGCAGGACTTAACGAACCAGCACAATATCGATTGTGATCTTCGATTCAATCAGGTGGTTTCCTTAGCTATGACTCCTGCGCAGGCCCAATCACTTCAGGAAAGCTGTGAACTCATGATGTCTCATGGCTTGGCTGTAAAGTATTGGGATAAGAAAGAGGTTGACCAAAATACTCAATGTTCAAGCTTTTTGGCAGCAGCTGTAGAGCCTCATCATGCTCAACTGTGGCCTGCCAAATTGGTTGTAGGTCTTGCCAAAGCCGCTCAACAGCAACAGGCTCACATTGAGACGCAGATAGAGGTTCAGGCTGTCACCCGGCAGGCAGAAGGGTTTACCATCACGACCAATCAAGGACAGATTCAGGCCAAGGCCGTAGTCTATGCCACTAATGCCTTGACCTATCATCTGATTCCAACGCTTAAGGGAGTCATCGTGCCCGTTCGAGGTCAGGTAATTGCCACAGCTCCAACATCCCAATTATTCGATTTTGACTGGTATTTAAGCAATGACACTGGATACGCCATTCAGCGTCAGGATGGACGGATTATCTTTGGTGGCATGCGGTGGAAGTCGCTAACCAAAGAAATTGGCATTGAGGATGACTCCACGTTAGAACCCTTAGTAGGCGAGGGCCTTAAAACCTTTCTGAGAGATACGTTTATATCTCTCAGAGATGTCGCCATTGAGTATGAGTGGACAGGCATCATGGGCTTTACTGCCGATGAGAATCCCATTATTGGAGAGCTACCGGGCCGACCAGGGGAGTACATCTCAGCCGGTTATACGGGGCATGGAATGCCTGTTGCCATTGCCGCAGGGAAGGCGATCGCTGAACAAATTGCAGGTTCAGCCCAAACACTTATCCCTAAGCCATTTCGGCCAGAGCGCTTTTCGCTGGGCTGACAGTCTCTCGCAGCAAGCTACAGATCGAGGGGAAATGGATCAGCGCTGCAAGACCTTGAGCAATGTGCAAGCCATACAGGCAGATGTCGAGACGCTCAAAATAAGTGCTGCTTAGGATTGGACACCAACTTTACACTTTTTGGGCGAAGCCATACCAGTAAGTTCTCCAAACCCTCTTGGTAGAAGGACTTTGGCTAATCCATTCAGCTTTACGCTTCCTCGGGCTCTACCCGCCTGCCGTCGCGACCACTCAACAGCCTCGGCGATGGAAGGCTTGGCAGAGCGCCTTACCAATGCCCGAGGAAGAGCCGGTGCTCAGAACAACGGGAGATGGCATGGGGTAGCTGGGGCGGAGGTGAGTGGGCATACGCTTACAAGGCGGGATGTTATTGACAATTTAATTTGCAAGTGTTTATCATGGGTCCATGAGCATGTTGCAACAGATTGCCCAGCAACAGCCCGAGATGGTACTAGATCGCTTCGTTGAAGTGACTAACGATCTACTGCCGCAGTTTTTGCCCGACCAGGGTTCTGGTAATCGTGGGCAAGAGCCGGTCAACCCTCGGCTGGTGCGCCACTACACCACTCAGGGATGGTTAGATAAGCCCCTCAAGCAGGGGCGCGAAGCTCGGTATACCTACCGGCATCTACTGCAATTGCTGGTACTGCGCCGCTTGCTAGCGGAGGGCTACAGCACCAGCTCTATCGGCAGTCTGATCGGCGGCCAGGCTGACGCGGCTTTAGAAAACATCCTGCAAGGAGGCGTTCAAATCAGGGTTGAGGCCGCGAACCCGGCGCTGGCGTTTTTGTCTCAAATTCGCGATCGCTCAGCCATTTCCTCCCCCGACTGCTCGGCCCCGCTGCAAAAGCGGTCAGCCATGCCAGCGTTGCAGGCCGACCCTGATGCCCTAGCAGCGCCCCCATCTCAGTCAGCCCCATCCCCCCCAAAAACCTGGACTCGGCTTGACATTCTCGACGGTCTAGAACTCCACATTCGGCAAGACTTTGTAGCGCCATCTACTGCCCACGAACGGGACAGTCTGCTGCAACTGATTGCCGACCATCTCACCCAACTTCAATCACTCCAAAGGCCACCACCATGACCCAACCAAAACCCGCTCTCCCCACCGTCGAACTGATTCCGCTCCACGGGGCGATCGTGACCCAGCAGCCGATGACCCTCGATGTGCTGGTGCGGATCACGCCCCCAGCCGTCACCCTCAAGGCCGATCGCGTGCCGCTCAACCTCAGCCTAGTAATCGATCGCTCTGGCTCTATGCAAGGGCAAAAGATGCACTACGCCCGCGAGGCCGCCCGCTTTGCCGTGGAGAATTTGCTGCCCTGCGATCGCATCAGTGTCGTGCTCTTCGACGATCGCCTCGAAACCCTGGTGCCCAGCACCCTGGCCACCGATAAAAATACCTTGCTAGAAAAGCTCAGCCACGTCCATTCTCGGGGCTCGACGGCGCTCCATGCTGGCTGGGTCGAAGGTGGGGTGCAGGTCAGTCAGTACCTCAACCCCGCCCAGCTCAACCGGGTAATTGTGCTCTCCGATGGGCTGGCCAATGTGGGAGAAACCAGGCCGGATGCGATCGCGAGCGATGTCCACGGCCTGGCCCAGCGCGGCGTTAGCACCACTACTCTGGGCATCGGTAACGACTACAGCGAAGACCTGCTCGCCGCCATGGCCCGCAGCGGCGACGGCAACTTCTTTCACATCGAGTCTGCCGACCAGCTGCCAACAATTTTTGAAACTGAGCTGTCGGGACTGGCGGCCACTTTAGGCCAGCGCGTCAGCCTGGGCATTAAGCCAGGCAACGGCGTCACGGTCATGGACGTGCTAAATGACTTTGAGCAGACCGATACCCAGCGCTACAAGCTGCCCAACCTGATGGTGGGGTCGCCCATTCAGGTGGTGGTGCGCTTGCAGGTGCCCGCCCTCAGCCAAAGCCGCGAACTCATGCAGGTGCGCCTGGCCTGGGATGACGCAGAACAGCTTAGGCGGCAGGTGCTGCGGACCGGCCTAGAACTACCTCTGGTAAGCTCCGCGCAGTTCAGCGACTTCCCCGCTAACTCAGCGGTGCAAGAGCAAGTGGCTCTGCTGATGGCGGCCCGTGCCCGCCGCGAAGCCATCCAGTTTTCTGATCAGGGCGACTTTGCCTCGGCCCGACAATCCCTCACCGATGCTCGCATTGCAATGTCATCTATGGCCCCCAGCGCCATGCTGATGGAGGAACAGGCGGTTCTAGAAGATCTAGAGGCTGACTACCAGAGTGGCAATGTGACCAGCGCTCGCAAGAAGGCGTTTTCGCAGTCCTTTAACCTGTCGCGATCGGGTCAGTCTAAGCCCCGCCGCTCCATGGATTCTAAATAAGCTGTGGAAATGCCTACCGCCTAGGGCGATCGCCCCTTGACTGAGTAACCTCTGAGCCTCCGTCCCACCCGTGGCGGCCTGTCTCAGGGGTTACTTGAGTTTGTTAAGCATACCCCACCCCCTTGGCGAAGGCTTTTTTGTGCTCAATATTTTGTAAATAGTAAACTAAAAATTACGGCTTTTCTGATTTTCATAATTAGTTTATATAGACTCAGAAAATAATTTTATGGGTGAAATCACTGAGCAAATCAAGATGTATCTCGGTTTACAGTCCCTAGCTAAGCTTAGTGGAATAAATGGGCTTGCAGATGAGTTGATGCAGGTAAAAGTATGCGCTACTTACTGGGTTGGTCTCGAAAGAAAATTGCCTCAGGACTATTAATAACGTCTTTTGTTTTGATGGGCTCTTGCTCATCGAGTGAAATTAGTTCTGAGGGCGAATCCGCTAGCTCCGAAAGCTATTCTGGGGAGGTAATTCGAATTGCGATCGGTACCCAAGATCAGGTGATCAACACAGCGGTAGGTGGAGCCACAGTCCGTGAGCTAGAGCTGTTAGAAAAGCACTTGCCCACCGATGGCAAATATGAAGGAGTTAAATACGAAATTGAGTGGTCGAGCTATACATCTGGCCCGCCAATTACCAACAAAATGTTGGCCGATCAGCTCGATATTGGTCTGATGGGTGACTTTCCCGCTGTCATCAATCTCATCAAATTTCAGCAAGAGGCCAAGGATGCCGACTCTGTTTTTGTGGGCACCTTAGCCTACAGCCCTACCGGGGCGGGCAATGCCGTTGTGGTGCCTAAAGATAGCGATGCCAAATCCCTAGCCGATCTAAAGGGTGGTACTATTTCGGTTCCCTTTGGGTCGGCGGCCCACGGCATGGTGCTCAATGCCCTAGCCGATGCTGGCCTTAACCCAGACACCGATGTAGAGCTGATTAGCCAAGCCCCAGAGGTGGGTGGTGCTAGTCTGCGAACCGGGCAAATTGATGCCCATGCCGACTTTGTTCCCTTTGGCGAACTATTTCCCTTTCGTGGGTTTGCTAAGAAAATTTTTGATGGTGCCCAGACTGGCATACCGACGCTCCACGGCATTGTGGTGCGATCAGATTTTGCCGAAGAACATCCCGAAATTGTGGTGGCCTATCTTAAGGCTGTGCTAGAAGCCAATCAAATGTTCCAAGCTGATCCAGAGGGCATTTCTACCCAGATTGAACAGTGGTCTGGAGTCGATAAAGAGGTTGTCTATATGTTTTTAGGCCCCTCTGGCCTTCAGCCCCTCGACCCCACCATTGGTGAAGTACAAACTAGCGCCCTCAAAAATAGCGTGGTGACGCTGACTAAACTGGGCCGCATTGAGACTCCGGTTGACCCCGAAGAAGTCACGAACTGGATTGACGAGAGCTATCTGCGTCAGGCGATGGAAGAAATGGACCTAGACTATGACGAGGTCGTAGCCGCCGCTGGAAACTATCAAATTACCGGCAAAGACGCTTTGACCGACGAAGCCATTACTGACCCCAAACGGGCGGCCCAGTTTTGGGTGCAGGGAGAAGAAAAAGTTAGAAACTACGCCTCTATTGCCAACATGATCAAAGCGTTGGGGGAACTCCAGACTGAGGGACAGGCCGCCGACGTGATGTTTGTCCACGACCACAACAACGGCTGGAAGCTATTTGCCGAAAACTCTTACTTTGTCAGCAACGGGGATGAGGTTGCCGCCTTCTTGACAGAGGCCGATGCCCAGACCTACGCGTCATCCACTGGAGGGCAAATGACGGCTTTTAGAGGGTTGCAAGACCTCTATGCCTCGCGCCAGCTAGTGGGGGCTAAGCATTAGCCTGCTGCTTTAGCTAAATGTGAGATAGCCGCAGCAGGATTAGTCGTCGATGCCTCGCCCCAAGCAGCCTCTACACCTGGGGGCAATTGGTGCGGGTCGTAGAGAGCAGAATGGCAGAACCAGCTTGTCCTACTGTGGCTTCCAGTTAATCCGTTTTAATGTGATTGAGAGGCGCACGATGGCGGTTTCAGTTTCACGGGTAGAGTATCCGCGCTGGCTAGGGCAGATTGGCGACAGTCTACAAGCTCTATTTGTGTCGAATCGGTCGGTTCGACGACTACTGGCTCTGGTGCTCTTTTTTGGTATTTGGCAGTTTCTTTGCGCGATTAACTTCAATTTTTTGATCGATTTTCAGTTTTCACCTTCCCCAGTAGAAGTATTCAAGGCAACGCTGACGTTTTTTACTGAAAACCCTTGGGTACATTTTCGCTCTAGCATTACTCGGGTGCTGTGGGGCTATGTTGTGGCGTCTGGGGCGGGGGTGCTATTGGGCATTCTGATCGGCTGGTTCGCAGTGGCTGAAGATCTACTGCTGCCACCCCTAGAACTGCTGCGCCCCATTCCGGCAGTAGCGTGGATTCCTCTGGCAATTCTTATGTTCCCAAACGCCGAGAGCGGCATGATTTTTATCACCTTTGTGGGAGCATTTTTTCCAGTATTAATCAGCACGATTAATGGGGTGGAAAGTACTCTGAGCGATACGGTACTGATTCGAGTGGGGCAGTGTTTAGGGGCTAAACCCTGGCACATTTTCAAGGATATTGTGGTGCCGGGGTCGCTGCCGAGCATCGCCAGCGGACTGGTAATTGGTATGGGCAACGCCTGGTTTTGCTTGGTAACCGCCGAAATTTTGGCGGGGCGCTATGGCATTGGTTACATCACTTGGGAATCCTACGTGACCTCTAACTATCCGCCGATTGTGATGGGGATGCTGTTGATCGGCCTGATGGGGGCCTTTAGCTCTTGGGCCGTGAGTCGGGCGATGGAAGCGCTGATGCCCTGGAGGGTGATTAAGAAATAGGGCGGTGTTTAAGGTTTTTGAGAAGTTTTGAACTTTAGGTCTTTAAACGTTTAGTTCCAAGTTCTGAACAAGGGGGGAGATCAGACGTGATGACGACGCAGCTTGAGCAACGGCAAACGGTTAAGGGTGCAGTGCAGGTGGAGGGCTTGTCGGTTACCTTTCGCAACCGAGGCCAGGATATTCACGTGTTGAATCAAATTCAGCTAGGCATTAAGCCAGGGGAGTTTGTCTGTTTATTGGGGCCGTCAGGCTGCGGCAAATCGACGCTGCTAAACGTGATTGCTGGGTTCATTAAACCGACGGCGGGCTATGTAACGGTGGATCAGTCACCCATTACTCGACCGGGGGCCGATCGCGGCTTTGTGTTTCAGCAATATTCGCTGCTGCCCTGGAAAACGGCGTTCCAAAACATTGAGCTGGGGCTCAAGATTCGCGGTATGGCAAAGGGCGATCGCACCGAACTCGTCCATGACTACCTCAACCGGGTGGGGCTATACAAGCACCGCAACAGCTATCCCCACCAGATGTCGGGGGGTATGCAGCAGCGGGCCAGCATCGTGCGAGCGTTAGTCAATTCCCCCTCGGTGCTGCTGATGGATGAGCCCTTTGCGGCGCTGGATGCCCAAACCCGGCACATGATGCAGGAGCTACTGCTAGACATCTGGGAAGACCTAAAAACCACGGTGATCTTTGTCACCCACGACATTGAGGAGGCGATCTTTTTGGCCGATCGCATCTGCATTATGGGCGTGCAGCCGGGGCACATCAAAGCTGAGCTGCCGATTGGCCTGCGTCGCCCGCGCCACTTTGACGACACGCTATCGGCGGAGTTTGTCAATCTGCACCGCCAGGTGTTTGAGTGCATCCGCGAGGAGACGATGAAAAGCATGGAGGGCTGCCTGTAGGGACAAACGGCGTTTGCCCTGCCCCTGGGATCAAACAGGATGCGGCTCTAAATCGACGCGATCGCTCGCTCTAAAAACTCCGGCTGCATCCAGCGATCGAGGTTAATTTGGCCCAGGTGCTCTTGCCCGGCAATCTGGCCCAGCTGGTCGATGTGGGCTTGCAGCCAGTCGGTGCGCAGCTGGGTTTCGGGCAGATAGACCACATCGGCGCGATCGCTGGTGCTAGCACGCAGCGTTTTGGTCACAATGGCGGCATCCATATTCACCCAGCGGCTGACCAACGTCGTGGCCATGGGCTGGGTGGCGTACCAGTACTGAGCAGCCAGCAGCGATCGCAGGTAGGCGACGGCAATTTCGGGATATTGCTCAGCTAGAACGTCTCGAATCACAACGCCGTGGAAGGTGGGCAGCCCATCTAGATTTTCGTGCAGCAGGCGGCGAAACTGGCCCTTGTGTTTAGCAATTTCATGAAACGGGGCGAAGTAGGCGTAGCCATCTACCGGGGCGGAGCTGCGGCCCGATCGCTGGGGGCCAGCACTGTCGCTGGAGGTGAGGGTGACGGCGTCTAGAATGTGGCGGTGGTGGAGCGATCGCATCACCATACTGTGGGCCGCCGAGCCAAAGGGCACCGCAATCACCCGCCCTGCCAAATCGTCGATGCAGTCAAGGGTCGAGTGCTGCGGCACAATGATGTCGTTGCCGGTGCCATCTAAGTTGCTGGCCACAAAGCTAATCAGCCGGGTACCTGCCGCCAGGGCGGTGCTGTCTTGGGGTGCCGCACTCAGCAGGAGTGGGTAGTCGCCCAATACCCCAATGTCGATCTGCTGAGCTTTTAGCCCAGCCACAATCGGTGCCCCAGAGCTATAGTCAGCCCACTGAAGGCGATACTGCACCCCGCTGTAGCGGCCCTCGCGGGGCAGAAAATGCTCTAGCAGCCCTAGGCGCTGAATAATCAGCCCAGCGGTCACAGTTTGAATGGTGCGATTTTGGGTGCCGATGGTGAGGTTGATGGTCTCGGTGCCGTTGGTGGAACTACAGCGCACCAAAAAATTAGGAGCCTGGAACCGGGGCACCGTTTGATTAGCGGATGCAGCCAGCGGCGCGTCCAAAGGCTTGGGTATAGTCGCTCCTTGGGAATGGCGTTGGTTTACGCCGGGCTGGCCCTGCACCATAGCCACAAACTGGCGAATCGGCTCTAACCCCAGACTGTTTCGACCTGCGGGTTGACCCGCCAAGCCCAAAGCCCGCCCCAGACGCTTGGCCATCATCAGAAATAGGGGGGTGCCCAAGGCAAATTCTTCCAGGGGAATGCGTCGCAGTAGTCCGGCCTCACACTCCATTTGAAACTCAAAATCAGAGACAAACCCGAGGTAGTGCCCCTGGAGCAAATAGGTGCGCATCAAACTGGCTGCATCAACGATTTCGACATGGGCAAAATTGGTCAAATTTAGACCCAGTTCCTGCATGCGCTTTTGTAGCATAATGCGACCTGGAACGCCCTCGGGTGGCAAGACCCAGGCCTGGTCAGTCAACTCCTTTAAACTGAGCCAGGGCCGCTGAGCGAGCTGATGGCTGGTCGACACCACCAGCGAATAGTGAACCGAGCCGATCGCCACCTCTGAAATTTCATCAAAAGTCGAAAAACTCAGATCTGAGATTCCAATATCAACTTCGCCGGTCTTAATAGCCCGATACAATGACTCGATCGCATCAAACTGAACACACTTAGTTTGCACATCGGGATAAACCCGGCGATATTTGTAGAGCACCGACGGTAGCCAGTTGCTCAGCATATCGGGCATGCAGCCAATTTTTAAGGTGCTGAATTTTCCCTGTTTAATTTCTTCAATCTCAGCTACCAATCGGCCTTCTAGATCAACCAAGCCAGGGCCTTCTTCGAGCAGATATTCTCCTGCCTGAGTTAGCTCTATGCGCCGCCCTAGCCTTCGAAATAAAGGGGTTTCAAGCTCTGACTCTAAACACTTGATTTTGGCACTCACCGCTGGCTGAGTTAAATTTAAGGTATCAGCTGCTTCAGTAAAACTCAGGCAGCGAGCCACCTCTAAAAATACTTTCAGCTGATAGATTTCCATCTTAGTTTGCCTACCAAAAACGTTTTGAAAATCAGCTTGAAATCGCTAAATTGTTTTGTCTGGCTATGCCCTTTATTAGCCTTTGTCAAGTGAAATAGTCTGCTAAAAACTGCCCCTTAAAGCTACCTTTTGCGACTCAATAAGACAATCAATCAAATTTCATTCATTTTTTTAATGAGTGTATAGAAGGCTGTGATGAGTAAACCGTAGTCGTCGCTACAAATCGCATTGATTCACGTTGGTGACCTCCTTTAAACTACGTATCAAAGGCCCAGAAGCCAAAGGTTAGTTGCCGTTATTCAAGCACTAGCTAACCCCAGTAATTTGATTTCACTGCCGTTTAAACCAAGGACGTGGTTGCGTGAACATTCAGTATCTTAAAACTGATTTTCTAGTCGTCGGCGGTGGCACCGCTGGCACCATGGCAGGCATTAAGGCGAAGCAGGCCAGCCCCGAGAGCGACGTGCTGATTTTAGAAAAGGCCAATATCCGCCGCAGTGGGGCGATCGCCATGGGCATGGACGGGGTCAACACCGCTGTTATCCCCGGCAACTCCACCCCCGAGCAGTACGTGCGCGAAATCACCATCGCCAACGACGGCATTGTGAATCAGAAGGCCGTTTACGAGACCGGACGGCTGGGCTTTGAGGTCATTCAAGAGCTGGAGAGCTGGGGCGTCAAGTTTCAAAAAGACCACGAGGGCAACTACGACCTCAAGCAGGTGCACCGGGTCGGCAAGTACGTGCTGCCCATGCCCGAGGGCAAAGACCTGAAAAAAATTCTCGCCCGCCAGGTCAAGCGCCACAAGGTCAACGTCACCAACCGAGTGATGGCCACCCGCGTCATGGTGCAAAACGGCCGCGTCACTGGGGCAGTGGGTCTCGACGTGCGCAATGGCAACGTGGTGGTGATTCAGGCCAAGGCCGTCGTGCTATGCACCGGGGCCTGCGGTCGACTGGGGCTGCCCGCCTCGGGCTACCTCTACGGCACCTACGAAAACCCCACCAACGCGGGCGACGGCTACTCCATGGCCTATCACGCCGGGGCCGAGCTCACCAACATCGAGTGCTTCCAGATCAACCCGCTGATCAAAGACTACAACGGCCCCGCCTGCGCCTACGTGGCCAGCCCCTTTGGCGCCTACACCGCCAATGCCGAAGGCCACCGCTTCATCAACTGTGACTACTGGAGCGGTCAGATGATGCTGGAGGTCTACAAAGAGCTGAACTCTGGCAAAGGCCCAGTACACCTGAAGATGTACCACCTCGACGACGACACCATCAACGAAATCGAAACCATTCTGTGGGACAACGAACGCCCCAGTCGGGGCCGCTTCCACGAGGGTCGGGGCGAAAGTTACCGCACCCACGGCGTTGAGATGAATATCTCTGAAATTGGCCTGTGCAGCGGCCACAGCGCCTCGGGCGTCTGGGTGAACGAGCGGGCCGAAACCACAGTCCCTGGCCTCTATGCAGCGGGCGACATGGCCAGCGTGCCCCACAACTACATGATTGGGGCCTTTGTCTATGGCCGGATTGCGGGCGAAAACGCTATGGACTATGTGCGAAATCTGGAGCATGTGGAACCCGACGCCGACTTTCTCTCCGCCGAGCAGGCCCGCATTTACGCCCCGCTTCAGCAGCCTGATGGCGTGCCCCACACCCAGGTTGAGTACAAGCTGCGCCGTCTGGTCAACGACTACCTGCAACCGCCCAAGTCACCCAACAACATGGATATCGGCCTGCAAAAGTTTGTCGCCTACGAAGAAACCCTCGGCCTGATGGGAGCCCGCGACCCCCACGAACTGATGCGCTGCATGGAAGTGCACTTTATCCGCGACTGCGCTGAAATGGCCGCCCGCGCCTCCCTCTTTCGCAAAGAGACTCGTTGGGGCCTCTACCACTACCGCCTCGACTACCCCGAAAAGAACAACGAGGAGTGGTTCTGCCACGTCAACCTGAAAAAAGGCGAAACCGGCCACATGGAGCTGTTTAAGCGCCCGGTCGAGCCCTACATCGTCGATGTCGATCTGGTCGAAGAGGTCTACGACGTCGCCGTCCGGTAGGGTGGGCACCGCTCACCATCCCCCTATGCTGCACCCGTAACCCCGTAGGTTGGGTGCAACGAAGTGCAACCCAACGCCAATCCCTGCTGTTAGGTTCCGCTGACGCTATACCCAACCTACACCTCTGATTCGTGACCATTAACCTGAAGAAAAATTATGGCTCTTACCTCCCAACGGGTTGACGTACCCGTCATTGTCGATGAATCAAAATGCCTCGAAAAATGCAACGCCTGCATCGAGGTCTGCCCTCTAGACGTGCTAGTGAAGAATCCTGAAACCGGCAAAGCCTACATGAAGTACGACGAGTGCTGGTTCTGCCTGCCCTGCGAGAAGGAATGCCCGACTGGGGCGATCACGGTGCAGATTCCGTTCTTGCTCAGATAAGGGGGGCAGGGTGCAAGGTATAGGGTGCAAGGGGGCCGATCGCCTGATACCTGAAACCCTGAACCTCATACCCTCCCCAACTCCCCTTCTCCCTGCCGTCATTTTGGAACCCTTCCCATGTACACCACCGATATGGATCCTGAAGTTGCCCAGTGGGTTGAGTTGCTGCGATCGCCCGATCTCGACGAGCGCCTAGTCGCCGTCAAAACCCTGCAACATCTGGGCGACGAAGATGCGATCGAGCCGCTGCTTGGCGCGCTCTCCGACGAAAACCCCACGGTGCAAGAGATCGCCATCACCACCCTGTGGGAATTTGCCAACCCGATCGCCATCAACCCACTGATCGAGTGCCTCAGCTCACCCCACGAAAATGTGCGCAGCGAAGCGCTGTCGGCCTTGAAGGAGCTGGTCTCGACCAACGACCTGATGAAGCTGTTAGATGTGTTGCAGGTGGGCAATGTTCACGCCCAGCTCAACGCGATGGTGCTGCTGCGCAAAATTCACGATGCCCAGGCGCTGCCGTACATCATGCCGTTCTTTGAGTCGGAGAACCCCGAACTGCGGGAATCGGCGGTGATCACCCTGCGCTACCTGAACCAGGTGGTGCGCTGCGAACCGGCCTTGGCTCTGGCAAAAGATCCAGTGGAGGCGGTGCGGCGGGCGACGGCGCTCACCCTGGGCCACCTCAGCGATGCGGCGGTAGTGCCGCTGCTATGCGAACTGCTGACCAGTGATGAAGATTGGCAGGTGCGGCGCAATGCGGCCCAGTCGCTGGATATTTTGGCTGACCCAGCGGCGCTCGCATTCCTAGTTGAAGCTATGGATGACCCCGAATGGCAAGTGCGCAAGTTCACCGCGCGCGCGCTGCAAAAGACCCCAAATGTGCAGGCTCTCCCGGTACTGATCAAGTCTCTGGCCGACGAATACTCCGACGTGCGGCGCGATGCGGCTACCGCTCTAGGCAAACTGGCAGACACCAACGCCCTTCCTGCCCTGCAACAGACCCTCAATGACCCCGACATGGACGTGCGGATTTTTTCCCAGCGGGCCATTGACGCTATCCAGAAGTCTCAGCCAGAAACCTCCCATGTCTAGCCATTCCTCTCCGTTTCATCGCGCCGCCGAGGCTCCCGCCGAAGTGCCCCCAAGTGCCGAGGCGATCGCTCGCAAGGCCGAGGTCATCACCCAGCTCAAAACCCTGCGCGAACCCACCCTGGGCAACGACCTAGTCAGCCTGGGCATGGTGCGAAACCTGCAAGTGGTGGGCGACCACATCTACCTGCGGCTCTACGTGGGCCGTCACCAGCTCGACTTACAAAAGCAAGTGCAGGACACTTTGGGGCAGCTGCCCTGGTGCAAAAAAGCCTACGCCCAGCTCTGCACCATCCCTGGGGTGCGCACCACCCTGGCGGTGTCGAGCGGCAAGGGCGGCGTGGGCAAATCGACCACCGCTGTGAACCTGGCGGCGGCTCTGACCAAAACCGGGGCTAAGGTGGGGCTGCTCGATGCCGACATCTACGGCCCTAACGTGCCCCAAATGCTGGGCCTGGGCCAGTGCGAAGTTCGCGTCATCGATACCCCCGAGGGTCAACGGTTTGTGCCCCTGGAGGCCCACGGCATCAAGCTGATGTCGGTGGGGCTGTTGGCAAAGGGTGACCATCCCCTGGCCTGGCGCGGCCCAGTGATGCACAAAATTCTCACCCAGTTTCTCCACGAGGTGGATTGGGGCGAGCTGGACTACCTGCTGATCGACCTGCCCCCCGGCACGGGCGACGCCCAAATCACCATCGTTCAAGAAAGCCCCATCTGCGGCGTGGTGATGGTGACCACGCCCCAGCAGGTCGTCGTTTCCGACGTGCGCCGCAGCGTGCACATGTTTCGCCAGGTGGGTGTGCCCGTGCTGGGCCTAGTCGAAAATATGAGCTATCTGCTCTGCGGCCACTGCGGCGAACCCACGCCGATCTTTGGCAGCGGCGGCGGAGCGCAGATTGCCACCGAACTCTCGGTGCCGCTATGGGGCCAGGTGCCCATTGACCCCCGCATTTGCGAACAGGGCGATGCTGGTGTGCCGCTGCCGATGAAGCTGCCCGATGCCCCCCTGAGCCAAATCTTTGGCCAGATTGCTCTGGGCCTGAATGCGACCTTTGGGGTGGCGGCGGTGGAGGAGTTGGTAGCGGTTTGTTGATGACCTAGGGGTGGTTAGGGCAAACGCCGTTCGCCCCTACAAAGATCTCCCGTAGGGTGGGCACTACCCACCAGCATTAAATCAGTGCCAGTCGACCCAGAATCAGTCAGAGCCAGCGCCGTTTGCCTCGACAAAACCGCCGCTTGAATCAGGCTAGTCAAATGGATGCAGTCTACCCATCCACTCACCCATCTCGATCCCCTCTTTCGGATCCCCACCGATACCTCACTCCTGACTTAACCTGGTCACTCAGGGGATCCTTTTCTAATGTTTGCACTGGCAGGAGGCACGCCCATGGGCATCGAGATCTGGCTGATTAGTCTGGGGGTGGTGGCGATCGCAGGCTTTACCCGAGGCTTCTCTGGCTTTGGCTCGGGGTTAATTCTCGCCCCTGCTCTAAGTCTGCTGTTTAACCCGCAGCTGGTAGTGGTAACCATTCTGCTAATCGAGATGACCGCCGGGGCTGGTTTGGTGCCGGGAGCCTTGCAAAAGACCAAGTGGAAGCAGGTTTTGCCTTTGGTGCTCAGCGCTGTGGTGATGGTGCCGGTGGGGGTGCACTTTCTGGCACTGCTAGAGCCAACCCTGCTGCGGCGCATCATCGGTGGGCTGATTTTGGGGTTTGTGCTGCTGCTGTTGAGCGGCAAAAGCCGCTATGCCCATCCCCGTCTAGCCTTGAGCGCAGGGGTGGGTGCCCTCAGTGGCTTTTTGACCGGCCTAGCGGGCATCGGTGGCCCTCCCATCGTGCTTTACCAAATGTCTAGCAGCAACCTGGCTGCCGCCAACCGGGCCAACTTTATCGTATTTTTTGCGCTCATCCAGCTGATTGCCCTGGGGTCTTATTGGGCTAGTGGCTTGATGTCGGTAGCGGTGGGAGGCTTATTTCTCCGCTTTTTACCGGTGTTTTTTCTGGGGCAGCTGCTCGGTCAGCTGTGCTTTAAACGGGTTAACGAAGCGCTCTTTCGCCGCTTTGTCATGGGTCTGTTATTGACGGTGGCGGTGCTGGCTTTGGTGGCCTGATCTCACCCTATAAATGGTCTTTAAAGTCATGAAACTATCTTCTAAGGCTGGCCCAGAGGTCTCTACCTTGGGTCTGGTGACGAGCGACTGGAAAACCCAGGGCAGCTCAATTTTGCCGGGGCTGCTGCTGACAACGCTGATTGCGGCGATCGCCCTGGGGTTAGATCGGCTGAGCGACCTCCATACTCTCAACCCACTGCTAATCGCCGTTCTGCTCGGGATTGGCTGGCGGCAGTGGGGCGTGGTGCCTGCCACCTACCGCCCCGGCATTCAGTTTGCGATGAAGCGGGTGCTGCGGCTGGCGGTGATTTTGCTCGGCCTGCGGCTGAGCCTGACGGAGGTGCTGGCGGTAGGCCCTTGGGGGTTGGGCATGGTGACGGTCAGCACCATCAGCACCTTTTATCTAACCTGCTGGCTGGGGCGATCGCTGGGGGTTAACCCACGCCTAGCCCAGCTGATTGCGGCGGGCACGTCGATCTGCGGGGCGTCAGCGGTGGTGGCCACCAACCCGGTGGTTGAGGGCTCTGAGGAAGATATGACCTATGCGATCGCCACCATTACCGGCTTTGGCACCCTGGCCATGGTCACCTATCCCCTGTTGGGCAATCTCATGCAGCTCAGCCCCCAGGCCTTTGGCCTCTGGTGCGGGGCGTCGGTGCACGAAGTGGCTCAGGTGATTGCTACCGCCTTTCAAAACAGCGACCTCAGCGGCGAGGTGGCCACCGTCACCAAGCTCTCGCGGGTGCTGCTGGTGGTGCCGATTATTATTAGCCTGGGTTGGCAAACCCGTCGCCCTTGCCAACTGGGGCAGCCTGAGCGCGCGCTGCCCATTCCCTGGTTTGTGCTGTTTTTTTGCCTTTTGGTGGGGGTCAACAGCTTGGGCTTGGTGGCCCAGCCCATCAAGGCGGCGGTGCTCAGCGTCAATCAGCTTTTGCTTTGCCTGTCGCTGGCGGCTATGGGGCTAGAGACCAAGCTGGCCAGCCTGTCGCAGCTGGGTCTCAAGCCGCTTTATCTGGCCGGGCTTTCGTGGCTGTTTCTGGCGGCGATTAGTCTGTCGATGATTTGCCTGGGTCAGCTGTAGTCACACAAACCGTGGCCTCAAAGCTCGTCTCGCAGCCCTGACCTTGTCTACCCGATCGCGGTTATCGATTGGGTGAATACTGTCAATGTGGTCGCGGCAATCGTCACGGGCGGCCTATGGCAAACGAACGAAAGTAGAAGAGTGAAAAATGAAGAATGCTCGATAGGCTTGGATGCTGGCATTTTGGGCTGTTCTAAACCAAGACTTCACCGGCTATAGAACACCGTCTAGAATGCTGAGATGTGATTAGGAGCAGGCGATTGGTTCAGTCTCAGCCCCAAGACGTCTCTTCGCAACAGCCTCTGCTGCGGGTATTGAGCAGTCTGCGCGCTCACCTCTGGCTCACTTTGGGGGCTTTAGTTAGCGCCCTGCTGCTGGTGGCGGCCTATGCGGCGACGCCGCAGCTGTTTCGCTGGGCCATCGATGATGGCATTGCCGAAAATAATTTGACGGTGGTGCTGCAAAGCGGGGCGGGGCTGGTGGCGGCGGCTCTGGCTCGGGGGCTGTTTAACTTTGGCCAGAGCTTCTGCGCCGAGGCCATGTCGCAGAGCGTGGTCTACGACCTGCGCAACCGCATTTTTAGCAAGATTCAAACCCTCAGCTTTAGCTACCACGACCAGGCTCAAACCTCACAGCTGCTCACCCGCGTCACCAGCGACATTGAGCAGGTGCGCACGTTCCTCAGCACCAGTCTGGTTCAGGTGATTAGCGGGGTGGTGACACTGGTGGCGATCGCGACCATTCTCCTGATCATGAACTGGCAGCTGGCGCTGATTAGTCTGACGGTGGTGCCGATAGCGGGGTGGCTGATGGCGCGGTTTTTTGGCCAAAACAACCTGCTGTTTCGTCAAGTGCAGGAGCAACTCAGCGACCTCAACGCCGTCTTGCAGGAGAATTTGCTGGGGGTGCGGGTGGTCAAGGCCTTTGTGCGGGAGAAGGCGGAGCACGATCGCTACTCCCAGCTCAACAACGAGCTGGTGGCTGCCAACATGAAGACGATTCGGGCGATTCGCAACACGTTCCCGTTCATCTTTTTAGTCAGCAACCTGGTGATTGTGGTGGTGGTGGGCTACGGCGGCGCAGCGGTGATTGACCAGCGCTTTTCGGTGGGGGAACTGGTGGCGTTTAACGCCTACCTGCTGCTGATTTTGCAGCCGATTTTGCTGATTGGCTTTGCCGCTCCGGCGATCGCCGGGGCCTCATCCTCCGCCGAGCGGGTCTATGAGGTGCTCGATGCCGCAGTCGAAATTCGCGATCGCCCCCACGCCATCCCCTTCACCACCTGCGGCGGCCGCATCACCTTTGAGAATGTGTCATTTCGTTATCCCGGTGCTGCCACCCCAGCCCTCAACGGCATTTCCTTTGAGACCAAACCCAACGAGCTGATCGCCATTCTGGGCATGACTGGCTCAGGCAAAAGCACCGTCACGAACCTGATTCCCCGCTTTTACGATGTCACCGCTGGGGCGGTGCGCATTGACGGCCGCGATGTGCGCGACTTTACCTTGGAAAGTCTGCGATCGCACATCAGCACCGTGCTTCAAGAGACCACCCTGTTCTCGGGCACCATTTTTTCTAACATCACCTACGCCAAGGCCGGGGCCACCCTGGGCGAGGTGGTTGAAGCAGCCAAAGCCGCTCAGATTCACGACTTTGTCATGACCCTGCCCGAGGGCTACGACACCCTAGTGGGCGAGCGCGGGGTCGGGCTATCGGGGGGGCAAAAGCAGCGAATTGCGATCGCCCGCACCCTGCTGACCGACTACAAGGTGTTGATTCTCGACGACAGCACCTCCGCCGTCGATGCTCAAACTGCCGCCCAAATTCAGGCGGCCCTCGACGACCTGATGCGCCGCCGCACCTGTACCGCCTTTGTGGTAGCCCAGCGCATCAGCACCGTGCGCACCGCCGATCGCATTTTGCTGATGGATAAGGGGCGACTGATGGCCCAGGGCACCCACGAATATTTGATGGCCCATAGCTCGCTCTACGGCGCGATTTTGGAATCGCAGGTGGGCACCGTTCCGGTTCTTACTTAATTTTCCCGTCGTTAGCCAACTAGGCCTTAAGGCTTTTCATCTAAATTCTAGAATTGCCTTGGACCTCCAAAATTGAGGAACGACTACTGATGACCCCCGCTACAGCCGTCCATTCCCCAGTAGACTCTAAGCCCAAGCTCTCGACGGTGGGGCGGTTTTTGCGCTATTTTGCGCCCTATCGGCAAGACCTACCGATCGCACTGCTGCTGGTTGCCCTTGGGGCTACGACCCAGGCGATCGGGCCGCTGCTGATTGGCTGGTCGATCGACAACCTGATTTTGCAGGGCAACTTGTCGGGGCTACTGTGGATGCTGGTGGCCCTGACGGTGATTTATCTCGTTGGGGTGTGGGCGATTCGGGGGCAGATCTGGCGGATGGGTGCGATCGTGCAGCGGCTGCTGGGGCAGCTGCGGCAGGATATTTTCGACAAAATCCAGAGTTTGCCGGTGAGCTTTTTCGATCGCAGCGAGGCGGGCGACCTGATGAGTCGTCTGCTCAATGATGTCAACACCGTCAACCAGGCCTTTGGCCTCACCATTCCCCAGGTGCTGGGCCAGACCTTTAGTCTGGTGGGCATTATCATCGCCATGCTCTCGATCAATTTGCAGTTGGGATTGCTGAGCAATCTGGTGGTGCCGCTGATGATCTTTACCACGGGGTTTTTCTCTCGCTGGGCGAGGGGCAGGTTTCGCGTTACCCGGCAGACCATCGGCGACCTATCGGCCAAGCTCGAAGAAGACATTGGCAGCGTTAAAGAGGCGCAGGCATTTAACCGTACCCAGCTCAACATTGAAGAGTTCGACAGCCTCAACGCGGCGAACCGCAAGGCCAATGTGCAGGCGGTGGCGGTGACGGCGGCGTTTTTGCCCTCGATTGACCTGCTCAATACCCTGGCTACGGCTGGGGTAACGGCCTACGGCGGCTATCTGGCGGTGACGGGGGTGATGACGGTGGGCACCGTGACGGCTTTTGTGCTCTATGTGCAGCAGTTTTTTCGCCCCATCCAAATTCTCAGCCAGTTCTACACCCAGGCCCAGTCGGCGCTGGCGGGGCTCGATCGCATTTTTCTGCTGCTCGACGAGCCTGCCACCCTGCAAGATGCGCTCAACGCCACCGAGATGCCGCCGATTAAAGGCGAGGTACGGTTTGACTCGGTGGGCTTTGGCTACACCCCCAACCAGCAGGTGCTGAAGGGGATAAACCTCTGCGCCCAGCCGGGGCAGATGGTTGCTCTGGTGGGGCCGACGGGGGCAGGCAAGAGCACGATCATTAACCTAATCATGCGGTTCTACGATGTGTCGGAGGGGGCGGTGCGCATCGACGGGGTGGATGTGCGCGCCGTCACCCAGGCCAGCCTGCGCCGCCAGATTGGCATTGTGCTGCAAGATAATTTGTTGTTTAGCGGCACCGTGGCCGAAAACATTGCCTTTGGGGTTCCCCACGCTAGCCAGGCTGATATTGAAGCGGCGGCCCAGGCGGCAAATGTGCATGAGTTCATTACGTCGCTGCCTCAGGGCTACAGCACCCGGCTGGGGGAACGCGGCGCACCCCTCAGCCAGGGGCAGCGGCAGCTGGTGAGCATTGCTCGCGCGGTGCTGATTGACCCGCGCATTTTGCTGCTCGATGAGGCCACCAGCAGCATTGATACGCGCACCGAGGGGCTGGTGCAGGAGGCGATCGCCCGCCTCCTGCACAATCGCACCAGTTTTGTGATTGCCCACCGTCTCAGCACCGTCACCCAGGCTGACCAGGTGCTGGTGATTCAGCAGGGCGACATTGTCGAGCAGGGCACCCACGCCGAGCTAATAGCCCGTCAGGGCATCTACGCCAATCTCTACAGCTTGCAGCTAGGCACTGACTGAGGAGCTGTCGAGCTACAATCCGCTGGTTAGACGAGGCCCATCCAAGCGGCCTTGTCGCTATAGCAAAAGAATGAAAATAGAACAGCGAAGAGTCAAAACAGGCTTGAATCCTGGTGTTTTGGGCTGTCCTAACTCAGACTTCACCAAGAAAGGCCGTCGTTGACATAGAAGATCCAGGCTAGGGTAGCTGTCGCAGTGGATAGATTAATCAAGGGTAGGGCGGTGAACCCGCAGGCCAACAGATAGCGATAGGGCAAATTGGCGAACACTGGCAGCAAAAACACCAGCCAGCTTAGCAGCACCGCCACCAGGCAAATAATAGGAAAGCTGACAACGCTGAGAACCAGGTTCACCGCGGCAGGGCTTTCGAGAACCTTGGGGTCCTCAAACATCAACAATGTCATGATTACGGGCATAAACCCGACCATAGCACCGATAATCAACAGAACTGTCGCAATAAAAAGGACCATTAGAGCGGTTTTCTGGCGCACAGGGTTTGTTATGGTAAAGGCCACTGTCTGGGCAGAAAGACACCCTAGATTGCCTAGCAGTCTCGTCCCACCCACCTGAGGTGCATCAATGAATCAGACCGCTCAGATCTCTTTGGCTCTGGGCACCGCAGGTGCCCAACTCTTTCCCCCAACTCTTTCCCCCAACTCTTTCCCCCAACTCTTTCCCCCAACTCTTTCCCCCAACTCTTTCCCCCAACTCTTTCCCCCAACTCTTTCCCCCAACTCTTTCCCCCCTCAATCTGAGGTGCACCGATGAGTCAGGCCACTCAGACCCCCGTAGCTCTGGTCACCGGAGGTGCCCAAGGAATTGGCTTGGGTATTACCCAACTCCTGCTTAATCAGGGTTGGCGCGTTGCGATCGCCGACATGAATACAGCCGCTGGTGCTGCCCTTCAAGACACTCTGTCTCAGTTTCACGAGTCGTTTATCTTTTTGCCCTGCAACGTGTCTCAGGAACATGAGGTGGAGCGCTGTGTCGGGGCCGCCCTAGATTGGTTTGGCCAGCTCAACGGGCTTGTCAACAATGCTGGCATCGCCCACCCCTACAGCGGCCCGATCGAAGACCTAAAACTGGCAGACTGGAATCGCTGGATTGGCACCAACCTGACGGGGTACTTTCTGATGGTTAAGCATACCGTCCCCCATCTGCGCGCTGCCCAGGGTGCGATTGTCAACATCGCCTCGGTCCGCGCCCTTCAGTCTGAGCCCGACTCCGAAGCCTATGCCGCCTCTAAGGGGGGCGTCGTGGCGCTGACCCACGCTCTGTCCATGAGTCTCGGCCCAGCCATCCGCGTCAACTGCATTAGCCCTGGCTGGATTGATGTCAGCGCCCTGAAACATCCCCCTCAAGAGTCCCACTTCAGCTCAACTGACCACTCCCAGCACCCCGTGGGGCGAGTGGGGCAAGCCCAGGATATTGCGGACATGGCCTACTTTTTACTGTCGGATAAAGCCAGTTTCATCACAGGGCAAAATATCGTGGTCGACGGCGGCATGGGCCGCAAGATGATCTACGAGGAGTAAATCAGAGGCTAGATCAGGTTTAGGGCAGCCAAGCGTTCGAGCCCAAGGGCGATCGCATCCTCTTCCAGTTCGGTGTAGCTAAAGATAAACTCGTGCCCTGGGCTAGGGCCGAGGTACTGGGGGCTGGCTGAGATTAGCCCGATGCCCACATCAGCTGCTTTCGCCATCAGTTCTTCATCGGCAATATCGATCGCAAAGCGCACCATCACGTGCAGCCCGGCGTTTTCGCCCAGCAGCGTGGCGCGATCGCCCCAGTGCTCGCTCAGGGCCGCGACCAATGTCTGCCGTCGCCGGTCATAGATGCCCCGCATGCGGCGAATGTGGCGCTCCAAGTGGCCCTCGGTGATGAAGTCGGCCAGCACCGCTTGCTCCAGAGTTGGCCCCTGGCGATCGGCCAGCCACTTGGCGCGGCTAAACACTGGCACCAGGGCCGGGGGCAGCACCATGTAGCCCACCCGCAACGACGGAAACAGCACCTTAGAAAACGTGCCCACGTACAGCACCGACTGCCCATCCCCCAACCCTTGCAGCGCCGGGATCGGGCGACCGCCGTAGCGATATTCGCTGTCGTAGTCGTCCTCAAAAATCAGGCTGCCGCTATGCTCTGCCCAGGCCAGCAGGGCCAACCGGCGCGGCAGAGACAGCACCGCCCCAGTCGGAAACTGGTGCGATGGGGTGACATACATTAGACGAATCGGGCCGGGTGTGGCAGCCAGCGCCGCCACATCCATACCCGCAGCATCCACCGGAATTGGGCACAACGTTGCCCCCTGGCTGGCCAAGACACGGCGGGCGCTGAGATAGCTAGGTTCTTCTAAAGCCACCCGATCGCCGGGCGACAGCAGCAGGCGCGTGGCAAGAGAAAGCGCCTGCTGGGTGCCATTGGTGATCAAAATTTGGTCGGGGTGGCAGTGCACGGCGCGAGCCTGGGCCAGGTAGGCGGCGATCGCCTCTCGCAGCGGCCCATACCCCAGAGGATTGGTTGCGTAGTCGAGCCATTCAGTGCGGCGGCAGTGGCGAGACAACAGCTGCCGCCACAGCTCTAACGGAAAGCGATCGAGGGCCGGTCGGCCATAGCGAAAGCTCAGAGCTACAGCGGGTTCAGGGCTGGGGCCAGGGTCAATCTGCTCCAAACGACGACCATAGGCCGACAGCGACACAGCAGGGATTGGCCCGGCCGGAATAGCGGTTAAGGGAGGCGGTTGTAGCAGGTCGTCAGGCAGCTGGTCGCAGACGTAGGTGCCAGAGCCCGTCACTGTTTGCAGATAGCCCTCGCTCAACAATTGGTCATAACTCTGGGTCACAGTGGCGCGCGATACCTCCAGGCTTTGGGCTAGGGCACGGGTCGAAGGCAAGCGCTGGCGCGGGGCTAGCCACCCGTTGAGAATCCCAACCCGCAGAGCGGCGTAGATCTGCTGGTAGACGGGGTCTGGGCTGTGGGGGTCAAGGGCAATGGCAAAATCCATCAAGGCAGGGACAAAGTGGACTGGTCAGTTGAGGTGAAAGTGGCTCTTGTGACTCTCCAATTTCACCTTTATTCTAAGCAAAGCTCTCAGAAGAGAAAAGATGGACGTTTTTCAAGCTAGGTTTGAGCATCTTGAAGCAGTAGCAAAACTGTTTGACCAATATCGAGTTTTTTACCAAGCCCCGTCAGACTTTGAGGCAGCAAAAACATTCATAAGCAAGTGTCTTCAGGAAAACAGCTCAACAATATTCGTAGTCTGCCATCACGATAAAATTATTGGATTTACGCAGCTTTATCCCACTTTTTCTTCCGTATCCATGAAGCGTGTTTGGGTTCTAAACGACTTGTTTGTAGAGGAAGCCTATAGAAATAGGGGAATGGCAGGTTTGTTGCTGAATGCAGCAGCAGAATTTGCGAAGACAACCGATGCCGCCCGCATTATTCTAGCGACGCAAGCCTCTAATACCCCGGCTCAGTCCCTTTATGAATCGCGGGGCTACTGTCGAGACGAAGCGTTTTATCACTACACATTGTCGCTGGCATGATTTGTGTCTCAAGCAATCCTATCTGACACCCCAAAAAACTGAGAAAAACTTTTGGGGGCTATTTGCAGACCTGTATATGAAATTTTAAACTGACCTTTTAAAACAACAGATCTTCTAACTATTCACAGCCCTATGTCGCTGCCAAGTCCTATCACTATTCGAGCTAGCAATACTACAGAAGATGCGGTGATTGCCGAGCATTTTTACCGTATGTGGCGCGATCTGGGGGTTTCTGAGGGCAATATTCAACCCAACTGGTTAGATATCTCCTTAGATTTTGTTCAAACAGCTCGGCATAACCTTGACTACCAGACTTTTGTGGCCATAGCTGAAGGCGCAATTGTGGGCTCAGTCAGTGGTCAGCGCTTTGCCGGGCTGTATCCCCCAATTTTGTTGCCCACCCATCGCCAGTACGGCTACATCTGGGGCGTCTATGTGGAGCCTGCCTATCGCAATCAGGGTGTGGCCACCCGCCTGACCCGACTGATGGTGGACTATCTCCGAGGCATTGGTTGCACCAAAATTGTGCTCAATGCGGCCCCCAAGGCGCGATCGCTCTACCAAAAGCTGGGCTTTAGCGAGAGCAACTTGATGGAGCTCAATCTCGTATCCCAGGAGGGTTAAATGTCGATTGCCTTACCGATTGCTCTGATTCCCGAGGCGGCCTGCCTTGTCGACTATCAACTACCATCGGCGTTAGTAGACAGTGAGCACCCGGCCATTGCCACCCTGGCGCGATCACTCACCGCAGCGACCCCTTCACCCATGGCGCAGGTCAAGATTGTCTACGAATGGGTGCGCGATCGCATCGCCCACACCTACGACATCCAGGCCGAACTTGTCACCTGCACCGCCTCCGAAGTGCTGGCCCAGGGCCACGGCTTCTGCTTTGCAAAAGCCCATCTGCTGGCCGCTCTGCTGCGCCACTGCGGCATTCCCACCGGGTTTTGCTACCAACGTCTCGTGTTTGACGATGCCCAGCCCACCCACCACACCCTGCACGGCCTTAACGCCGTCTACCTGAGCGAGCTAGACCGCTGGGTGCGGCTCGATGCGCGAGGCAATAAGCCTGGGGTGCAAGCCGATTTCAACGGCGATGACCACCGCGAACAGCTCGCCTTCCCCATCCGCCCCCACCTCGGCGAAGTTGACTACCCCACCATTTACGCCCAACCCCACCCTCTAGTCATCACCGCCCTACAAACCCACCCCACCGCCGCCAATCTAATTGCCCACTTACCCACTTCTCTATAGCTCATCCCCTTCACCCTTTTACCCAAGTCCCATGTCCCAAACTCCTCTCTCCCCCACCCCCCGCACCCAAGTCAAGTGCCTCCCTCAGCGAGCCAGCTACGATTGCTCCCAGGTTCATGCCATTCTCGACGAAGGGCTGGTCTGTCACCTAGGCTTTGTCGTCCAAGGGCAACCCTTTGTCATTCCCACCGCCTACGGTCGCATGGGCGATCGGGTCTACATCCACGGCTCCCCGGCCAGCCGCCTATTGACTACTCTGGAGCAGGGAGTGGAGGTCTGCCTCACCGTCACCCTGCTCGACGGGTTGGTAATGGCCCGTTCAGCGTTTCACCACTCCATGAACTACCGCTCGGTGGTGCTGTTTGGCACCGCCACCCGAGTGGATGATGCCGACGAAAAGCTAGCAGCGCTCAAAGCCTTTACCGACCACGTTGTGCCTGGCCGGTGGGATGAAGTGCGCCCACCCACCGCCCCAGAATTGGCGGGTACCCTGGTGCTGGCCCTGCCCATTGCCGAGGCCTCGGTTAAGGTGCGCAGCGGCCCACCCCTCGATGCCGCTGCCGACTATGCCCTGCCGGTCTGGGCGGGGGAAATTCCTCTGGCGGTCACCGCTGCCGCCGCCGTTACCGACCCCCAGTGCTCGCCAGAAGTTGCGATTCCCGACTATGCCCAGCGCTATCAGCGAGGATGATACATTGCTAAATTAGCTCTTGGCTGTGGGCAAGAATCGACGTGATTCTTGCCTATGATCACGGCCTAATCAATGGATGCTGCCTCACTCTTTTCCTGTGAGCCAAGATTTGAATTTTTTCCTTGGCTAGATAGCTTTTCGCGGAGCCCTACCATGCGGGTATAAGCTTGCCAGTTAGCTGCTTTGCGCCTTAGCTTTTCCTTGAGCGGCTTAGCCGCTAGAGTGTAGCCGCCATCAGCCCCATCGACAAAATGAACTTCATGCCCATTGCGCTCAAACACTAGACAGGTCATCAAAGCTCGATCTGAAACGTGTATGCCGTAGACGAGGTTGCCTTCACGCGATTGAGCATCGAGGTAGTCGGTCAGCTTTTCTCGCTGATTGGCATCACCTGAGATGATCATCCGCAACATGTCATCAAATTTCTTGTAGTCACTGGCAGACTGCACCACCTGCTTATACGCACCCCAGTTGATACCGCCAACTTTAAGGTTCAACCTCATATAGATCGAACCCAAAATGTTGTCTATCTTAAGGTTCCAGATATAGCGCCAGCGAGATAGCCAGTTGGAGGGCTGCGATCGCAGCTTGGCTTGGGGGAGCAGTTTCTCAGTTCTTAGAGATAGATTGAGATTTTGCAGCCCAACTGGGTGAAAGTCATCCTCAGTACCATAGATCTCCTGGATCTTCTCAAGCACGTCGTGATACAGGGCATTATTTGCCGCTGGGCTATGGGTGGTTGCTAGCACCAGCAGCGTTACCGTTTCCCCATGCCTGCTGGCGATATCCTGCCAGCGGCACTCTAACCCTGACAGGTTCGCTGGGGAAATCTCGACATCACTGATTTGATAGCGACTGGCCGTTTCAGAAGATTTCACTAATTCTGTTGCGTGGTTTAATCCTCCGCCGACGAAAACAGCTTGGTGATACTGCTCTGCTACCTTGAGCTTTGCCAGCTTCACCTCAAACCCTGCTTGGCTAGCCGTTGTCACTGGAACAATTCCGACCCGAAGCTCAAGGTTAAATTCTCTTTGGGCTAGCTGTTGTAGGGCTAGCAGAGGCGACTTTACCTTCTCTAATACGGTAGAGGGAACTAGAAGAGAAGCTCCATCGCCGCCAAACACATAGGGAACTTCAAGCGGTTTAACGGCATTGAGTACCGCTGCAATGGAAGAAGCGCCTAAGAGATTGACTTCCTTATAGCGTCCTGCCTCAATCGCCTCCGTAGAGCCTCTAACATCCGCGATGATTATGTACCAGTCGCTTGGTACTGGAAGCAGATTGTTGGCATCGATCGCACTGAGCAGGTTGTCTATCGCAGGTAAGTCAGCGTAGAAACGTTCTGTAGACATACTTGGGGGCCGCTGTAGCGTGAACAGAAGTTTTGGAAAAGCGCTCTGTTGGGTTGACTCGTTAAGTGTGCCCACTTATACAACAAGAACAACTCTATTCCCTTGCGCACAAGCATCTTGATCGCCAGGTTGCGTCGATGCAAGACAAATTCATTTGTGTAGCCTGTGGTCGTTAGTTTATCGACGCCTACAAACCCCACTGAGAGTACTCGGTTTGACGTTGGTCAGCACCAGGTTGCAGCGCCAGCGACCATCGCTCCAGAGCCCAACGGTTTCATAGAGCCGGGCTTCGCCACAGCAGCGGCCCCACTCGTCTGACCGCTGCATATCAGCACTGTCACCATCCAGGCCAGCGCTTTGAGGTGCCGCGGGTCGCGGCGATGGCTACATTAGTGCAATAACGGCAACATTTGATCATAACGATAGGTGTGGCTGGCATGGTACCGACCCGGAGATGATGCAAATTTTAGCGTCTCATGTCAGCTCACCTTTTTGGCCTCGTTGGGCGAGGCTTCAACTCTTTCAACCACTTTGTTAGGCAGTCTGGGGTTTGTGACCGTGTTTGAATCGTCGTGGTAGGTTGGCATAACGGCTGGTTAGGCATAGGTTCTATCCCGCTTCGTTAGAGCGTAGGTTGAGGAGGCGATTCAAGGCATGGCAACTTTACCAGTATTAGCTAGCCAGCACATCGCCTTAGTCTGGTTAGGAGTAGCCCTGTGGTTAGGTCACGATGGTGCAGTTGTTTCT
Source organism: Leptolyngbya sp. FACHB-60 (assembly GCF_014695775.1). Lineage (GTDB taxonomy): Bacteria > Cyanobacteriota > Cyanobacteriia > Phormidesmidales > Phormidesmidaceae > Nodosilinea. The sequence continues at coordinate 29,915 of NZ_JACJOX010000028.1, forward strand.
CCAGCCCTAGCAGAATCGCAACCATTAATCGAGCTTCCCTCAGAATCTGACTTATTTTCACCGCGCGATGAAACGTCTGAGCTAGTCATTCTTACCCTACCCGACTTGCTTAACCTGACTCTAGAGGGCAACCGTGAGCTACGCAACCAGGCTCTAGGGCGTATTGTGCAGCGGCAGCAGCTCGCCGCCGCCGAGCAAACTTTTAACCCACGTTTAACGCCAACCCTGCGGGTTGATGCCACCCGCAGTCGCTTTGGTAACGGCGGTGATGCAGAGTCAATTCCGGGCTCGGTGCTGCTGGGGGGCAGTGACACCGACCTCGATCAACAAGTACGGCTCGACACTACCCTCACCACCCGCCTGGGCACCAGCTTTGAGCTGGGGCTAACGCCCTTCGAGGGCGGGCAATCCCTGCAATTTAGGGTCAGCCAACCCCTGCTGCGGGGCTTCGGCACCGCCGTCAACGAAGCCCCGCTCAACCAGGCCCACCTAGGCGAAACTCGTAACCAGCTGGCCTTGCGCAGTACCGTCATCGACACCCTGACCACTGCCATTCTCGGCTACAACAATCTGATCAACGCCCAAGCCCAGGTCGAGATTCAGACCCAGGCATTGGAGCGGCGGCAGCAGCAGCTCGACATTTTGCAGGCCCTCGTAAACGCTGGGCGGTTGGCTCCCATTGAGCTGTTTGACCCCGAGCGATCGCTAGCCGATGCCCAGCGCAGTCTAGTCGATGCCCAAAACCAGCTCGACCAGGCCAACAGCACCCTACTGAATCTAATTGGCACCGATCGCAACCTGCGCTTTGTTACATCGGTAGACACCATCACCGAGCTGTTTGCCGCCGCCGCTACCCAGTTGGCCACCTACCAGCCCGAAGCCCTGGTGACCCTGGCCCTAGCCCAACGCACCGACTACCAGCAGGCCCAGCTTCAGCGGCAGCAGCAGGAACTTGATCTGCTAGTGGCTCAAGATAACCTGCGCTGGCAGCTCGATGCCGTCGCCGACGGCACCCTGGGCGATGGCTCCCGTAGCGTTATGGGGCTAGTGGCCACCCGCACCTTTGGCGATCCCCAACCTGAAACCAATCGTCTGACTGGCGACATTACCCTACAACAGCAGGACAACACCCTAGCTCAGCTGCAAGACCAGATTCGCAACGATGTCATCGCCGGGCTCAATGAGGCTCAGGCTAGCTTGAGCCAGGTGGTCGCCGCAGAACGAGCTACCCTCAACGCTCGACGTCAGCTCGAAGCAGCCCAGGAGCAGTTTCGCCTAGGGCGGGGCAACATTACCCTGTTTCAGCTGATCAATCAAGAAGAGGCACTGGTGACGGCTGAAACTAACGAGCTGGAGGCCCGCATCGCCTTCCTCAACAGCGTTGCCCAGCTAGAGCAGACTGTGGGCATTACGTTCGATCTCTGGGCGACGGAGCTAGAGATTGCTCCTGAGTTGCAGGAGTAGGTAAGGAGATAACGCAAACGGCAGGTTTTTTCGTTTCACATCATTCCCCTTCAGCTTGGTGCCCAGCCAATATTTTCTATGGAATTGCCTTGCTAAGTCTTACAGAGCAGGGGGTTATCCCCTTAGAAGTAGCCGTTGCCGCTCAACTTCTGCCCCAAAAACCCATCGTGAGATAGACGGCCCTACGAGAAACATCCGTGAACATACTTAAATAACGAGTTCTCCTACCGCCATGCTAGACGTCATAAGTTCTACGGTTAGGCCGCTGCTGCTGGATGATCAAGTGCTGGAGGTAGCTTACCGACTCTATATGACTGCTCCCCAGGGTGGCTCTCCCGCCATCAGCCTCAAGCGGTTATCAGAAATGACTGGCAAAACGCCCCTAAAATGTCGCAACGCCATTGTGGAAGCCAATGGGTTGGGTCGCTTCCCCGACTGCGAGTTACATCCGTAGCAGTCCGATTAAAGGCTACACTTTGGGATAGTTAAGGGAAGACTGCACTGAGTTGGGTATTGCCCCTTTCTCTTGCTGTGGTTTACCGTATCCCTGTCATGATGCTGCCCCTGTGATGTTGTTAAAGCGCCTGGAACCCTTGCTGAGCCGCAAGCGGGTAGCCATTGTTGAGGCGTGTGTCATCGGGCTGGTGTCGGGGCTAGCGGCGGTGCTGCTCAAGCAGGGGGTCGAGCTGCTGACCTTGTGGCGTACCTCCACCACATTACCCTTATGGCTGGCGCTACCCACAATCGGTTTGGTGGGCGGCTGGCTGTCAGGCTGGTCGGTTGAACGACTGGCTCCGGAGGCGTCGGGTAGCGGCATTCCTCAAGTCAAAGCAGCGCTCGGTTTTGCCAAAATTCCGCTGAATCTGCGGGTAGCGCTGGTGAAGCTGGGCAGTACTCTCTTGGCGTTGGGGTCAGGCCTTTCTTTGGGACGGCAGGGGCCGACAGTGCAAATTGGTGCTGGCTTGGCAGCGGAACTCAGCCGCTGGGTGCCAACCTCGCCCGAATATCGGCGGCAGCTAATTTCTGCTGGTGCAGCTGCCGGTCTGGCCGCCGGTTTTAATGCTCCCATTGCTGGGGTGCTGTTTGTTGTCGAAGAGCTGCTGCAAGATTTTTCTGACCTGACCCTGGGAAGCGCTATTTTGGCGTCGTTTATTGGGGCGGTGGTGTCACGGCTGCTGGGGGGGCAGGGGCTGAATTTAACCATGGATGCCCGGCCGATTAGCCTATCGGTACACGACCTGCCCTTTTTGATCATTTTGGGGTTGATGGCCGGGCTGCTGGGGTCACTATTTCGGCGGGGCATTTTTGGCAGTTTGGCCTTCTTTCGCCAGTTTAAGCGGTTGGGATTGCCGGGGCGCATCGGCCTGGCGGGGCTGATTACGGGCCTAGCGGGGGTGTTTGTGCCGGTGGCGGCAATCGATAATACTGGGCTACAAGAATTTTTGGTGACGGGCTCAGCTGGGTGGCAGATGATTGCGATCGCATTTGTCGCCAAGTTTCTGCTAACGCTGCTGGCCTACGGCTCCGGGGCACCGGGGGGAATTTTTGCTCCCTCGCTGGTGCTGGGCGCGGCGTTAGGGTGTCTGGTGAGCTTTTTCGCTCAGAGCGTTTATACCGGCTTTGGGGCCTGGCCCCTACCGGCTGATTTAGCCACCACCACCACCTACGCGCTGACAGGCATGGGTGCGTTCTTTAGCGCGGTAACGGGGGTGCCGATTACCGCTATCGTCATCGTGTTTGAGATGACCGCCAACTTTAACCTGGTGCTACCTCTGATGATTGGCTCGGGGGTTGCCTACCTAATTGCCGATCGCGCCAACGACGGCTCCATCTACAACCGCCTGCTCGCCCTCCAAGGCATTCATCTAGAGCCGGTGCCCCAAGCCAACAACCCCTGGGGTCACCTTAAGGCCGCCGATTTAATGCAGCGTCGGGTCGAAACCCTCTCTAGCCAAATGAGCCTGACAGAAGTTGCGCAAGCCTTCTCGCGATCGCACCATCGCGGCTTTCCGGTGCTCGAAGACGGTCGCCTAGTAGGCATTGTCACCCAGAGCGACTTGAGCGATTCCACCACCCAGGGGCTAGACGACTACGCTGCCCTGGCCGATATTATGACTCCTCACCCGGTTACCGTGGCCCCCGATGCCACTCTGCCCCGAGTGCTGCATCTGCTCAACCGGCTCAAGCTCAGCCGCCTGCCCGTCACCCAAGGTAACAAGCTGGTGGGCATCATCACCCGCGCCGACATTATTCGCGCTGAGTGCGACCAGGTCAGCGGCGACCAGCTCAAACTCGGCCCCCAGGCCGAACCCTCCTACGTGGTGTTTCAGCAGCAGGCCCCCGCCACTGGCCAGGGACGGCTGTTGCTGCCCCTGGCCGACCCCCGCACCGCGCCAGATTTGATCAAGATCGCGGCGGCGATCGCCCATGGCCTGCACTACGAACTGGAATGTATCCATGTCGTCCCCGTGCCTCGCAGCATCGCCCCCGCCGAAGCCAAAGTCGATTTGCAGAAGGTAGAGCCCCTGCGCCAGCTCGCCCTTTCCTACGCCGAAAATAGCGGGCTGTCGGTGCATTTTCAGGTGCGGGCGGCCCACGAAATTGGCCGCACCCTGCTCGAAGTGATTAAAGAGCGCCACATCGACTTAGTGCTAATGGGCTGGCACCATCCCAATCTCACCCCCGGTCGGGTAATCAGCGGTGTCGTCGACACCCTGATTCGCCAGGCCCCCTGCCAGGTAGTGGTGGTGCGTCCCGGCCGCAACCTTACCTTTAACCATTGGTTAATTCCCACTGCGGGTGGCCCCAATGCCCAGAGCGCCCAAGCCCTGCTGCCCGGCCTGCTCACCCTAGGTAACTCCCCCGAGATTCAGCTCTGCACTATTTGCCACCCTGAAAAGGGCGAGTGCCTCACCCTCCAGCACCTCTCTGAAATGGCTAACGGCCTAGAAGAAACCCTGCGCCGCCCGGTGTATACCCAGGTGTTGACCCATCCCTCGGTCTCGGATGCGATCGTTGATATGGCGAATTTGTGTCACAGCGACGCCATACTGCTTGGCGCTTCCCGCGAAAATTTGCTTAGCCAGGTCATCAAGGGCAATGTGCCGCTAGAAATTGCCCAAAGCACTCACATCACCGTCATCCTGTTGCGTCAAGTTGAAGGCTAAACTCAGAAGCGACCTAAACCTTAGCTGCCAAACTGGCGTGTAGTCATTGCCTGTAGACTCCCGATAAAACCATTTTGACCATCGTAGCGACGGCCACAAAAAAGCCGCCTTTTAGGCGGCTCGAATTCGACACAAATCACGCTAGTGATTACCAGTAGCTAACGATACGGTTACCAGCGTTCATAGGAGGACTGGCAGCGTATTGTATTTGTGGCTTAAGTGTCTGCTTCTGCCGACTTCTCTTGCTTACGCCGTAGCGCAGCTACTCCCAGCCCAAGCAGACCGGGCAGCAGGACCGGGGTTGGAATTTCCTGGGTTGTGATGCTCACTCCGTAGGTACCCGAACCGTCCGGCACACCAGTAAACGAAAGGCTACCAAAGCCAGCGACTTCGCCGCTGGAATCGATAAACCGGCCGCTTAGGGGAGCCAAACCACCAATGGATACAAAACCCTTATTTTGGAATCGGGTTCTGACTAATTGTCCTGCGTCTAGAGCAAAGGTAAAGCCGTTACTCAATGTAAAGAAATTAGGAATTGCCGCAAAGCTGTATAGCCCTTGGGTAATTCCATCAGAAGGGTTGTTATCAAAGGGGTCTACTCGGTCAATCGTGAAGGACGAAATCAGCGAAGTAAGGGTTACTCCGGCAAAATCACCGGTCGTTGTTCCCAAATTTGGTGCTCCAAGGTTAAAGGTGTCGGTGCCAGGGTTGACGCCTGGATTAAACCCCGACAGCGAGTTGCTGAAGGAGATGCTGCCATATAGACTGGCTGCGTAGGCTTCATCTGCATTAAATACAGTTGCAACTGAACCCATTGCCACTGCGCCCGCAACGGCTAGGCTGAGCTTAGAAAGTGTTTTCATGGCTTCAATCCTCATCCAAATATAGAGGTTTAGTTCAAACTAACTTTGGGCAATGTAGCTGCGGTAGATGAAGAACTCGTGGCTATGCCCGAAGTATTAGAGATCCCTGATCCGAGGGGGCAGAGTATAAACCGATTGGTTGGAAGATGCAGTCCAGTGGAACGTTTTTGTCTTTTAATTTGGGTCTTCTATTAAACTCCGATAGTGGCCTTGAAATGGCCAGAGCAGGATAGAAACCGTTTGCAACTCTTAATTTGCTGTGGTAACTACACTTTAGGTAGATTCACGCCTGAAGCTTGAGAACTCATCCACTGTGTAGAATTTGGTAGATTCGTTTGAGATCTGCGTTGAAAGATGCACTTCATGCCCACCTTTCTAGACTAAATTACGCAGACAGAATTTGCTCTGGTTTACAATCCCAAGCCGCCTTTCTTTAAGGAATCAACAAAATGTGTAAAGCTTGTCTTTATCTGGAAACATTGCAACTCGGCCGCTCAGTAGATGCGTAAACTTATTTGAGTTCGAGTTCTTCAAGCTTAAACAGGTAGCAGTGACAGCTTAGAGGCAGCTTCTTTAGCGATTAAGCCAACTAAAGGAATCTTAGAGATCCAGAGTTTTTCAAGAGCCTGTTCTAGCTGGGCAGACTTCACCGTGCCCAGGTGCGACACTAACACCATGCCGCTGCTCTCAGCCGAGAGTAGGGCAGCATCAGCATATTCTGCAAAGGGAGGCGAATCGTAAATCACCAGGTCAAAGTAAGACTCGGTTCTGGTGACAAACTGCTTCATCTTTGCAGATGACAATAATCGAGCCGGATCAACGTCTGTGGTGCCAGTAGTCAACACAAATAGGTTGGGTTCAGTGGGCGATCGCTTAATCACATTCTTTAGATCTAACTCGCCGGCCAAAATGTTGGCAAAGCCCTGCTGATTAGGTAGCCCTAAAAAGTTGTGCAAATGCGGAAAGCGAAAATCGGCATCGATCAGCAACACTCGATTACCCAGTTCAGCAGCGGCCCAGGCCAAATAAGCGGCGGTGGTTGAGTCAGCCAGCTGGTTGTCAGCAGAGCTAATCACCAGCGACCTGAGCGGGCGATCGGCATCGAGCCGCTGCAGGTTGGCCACCAGCGATCGAAACGCCTCGCGATAGGCATAGAGATCTTCGATGGGCAAATCTCTCTTTTTAGGCCCTTGGCCATTCAGCATCTCATCGACGACCTGATACAGCGACAGCAAATGCTGCTCGTCATAACCGCGCTCAACTGCCCCATTGTGGGGAATCATCCCCAAAATCGGTACTGGCGTAACCCGCTTGAGATCGCGGGCGGTGTAGAGCACATCTTTTTGAGAATCGAGGGCGAGGGCCAAACCGACCCCGAGCAGCAGTCCGAGTAGCCCCCCTAGCACCAAATTGTTTGACAGATTAGCAACGTCGGTTGCCACCGTAGCAGGAGTAATCAGCTCCCAGGGTAGCTCGCGCTGAGCCGCTTCAATTTGAAGGGTTTCTTTGCGCTGGAGCAGCTGGCTTAGGCTAGCGTTAGCAATGGCCAACTCTCGATCTAGATCGGTAAACTCGCGGCTAACCCCAGCCAGCTGGCCTACGTCTACATTAAGGTCGGCCAGTGTAGACGAGAGGGCCGCCTCTCGGGCTGCCAGTACGTTAATTTGGCCCATTAGCTCTTGCTGGGCGTTAGCCCCTTCGCGGGCCATGAGTGCCAGCAGATTTTGGCGCTGCTCTTGTAGCACCTGCATATCGTCGCTGGTGCTGAGAAAGATTGTAGAAGCCTGGGCAATTTCGCTATCTAGGGCTAGTAGTTGCTCCACTAGAGCCTGATAACGGCTGTTGCTGCTGAGCACCGACGATACCGAGACATCCTGGGGTCGCTCGGTTAGCTGGCGTTCTAGCTCTTCGTAACGGGTCATGTTTTCTTCTAGCTCAACTAGCACCGCCCGATATTCGTTTTCAAAGGTAGCGATTTGCTCAGATAACTTGTCACCTTCAGCATCGGGGGTGATTAAATTCGAGCCCTGGCGCAAACTTTGTAGCTTGCCCTGGAGTTGGTCTACCCGTTTGTCAGCATCAGGTATTTTGTCTTCTAAGAATTTAAGCCCCTGCTGTAGGTCGCGCTGGCGCGAAGCCAGCCCGTAATCTAAAAAAGTTTGGGCAATTAAATTGGCTACATACTCCACATCCTGAGACGATGCCCCACGGTACGTTGCCCAAAAAATTCTTGAGTCTTTAGTCAGCTGAATGCTTAATCGGTCTTTGATCTGGCTGTAACAAAGACGGTTTAACTCTTCTTCGGACAAGCCAGTTGAGGCTGCCTGAGCTGGAGGCACACAGCCCTCTAAACCCTTGGCACGCAGATCGGCCACTACCGGTTGCAGCACCCCAGGGCTGGTTAAAATTTTGGTTTGGTCGGCTAGGGTTAGCTCTCTCTCCTGCTGATTCACAGGTACTTCAGACAGTGAGGAGATTACCTCAGTCTCAGCACTTTGGGGCTGGATTAAAATCTCAAAGGCGGCAGAGTAAGACGGAGGGCTGAGGTAGGCCCGCAGACCCGCTGCCCCGGTTAGGGCAGCGGTTATGCCAGCAATTAAAAGCAGTCTGCGCCTGAGAGTAGATAGCAAGCTGCCCAGATCTAGCCCTCCTTCTGAGCCGGAGTCGGCCCCCGCAGCTATAGGGAGCGTGGGCGAAGGTTGGAGAGTGTGAGCTTTCATCCCTGATTCCTAGATAAATAGTAGTGTGGGCGGTGAAGGGGTACTCCGGTAGCCAAACGTGCGCTCCGTGTTGAGCAAAGGGTAGAATGAGTCTTTGCTTCGATAGCCTTAGTCAAATAAGTTGAAGATGCGGAAGGGCGCAGACAAGATATTTAAGAAGTTGGCGAGCGGGTTGGCTACGCTGCCCAAATTGTCTGAAAATGCGGCTAACCCCGATCGCCCGACGATAATAATGTCGTTGTTTTGCAGGGCAGGGTTGTCGGCGTCGCTAATGCCCTGGGCAAAGTCGATCTCAATTTCCCGCTGAGTAACGGTGCCGTCTGGATTAAGACGCACCAGCCCCACTGTAGTTGCTCTAGCCCGGGTATTAAAGCCACCAGCGGCCAAAATACCCTGGTTGAGGGGCGTATTGGGTGGTACCTCTACCAGCCCAGCATTGCGGACCTCGCCTACTACATTAATCCGAATCGTATCTGGCGCAAAGCTAGATTCAGCTAGGCGCGACGATTCTGCTGCGCCTACCGCTGCTGTTGCAGTAGGAATAAACACCGTATCGCCCTCTTGTAGCAGGGCATTTTGCTGGGTAGCTCCCATCTCTAGCAGGCTCCACAGGTCAACGTTGAAGATCTGCTCGCCTCCACTACGGGTGAGACGACGCACCTGTACCTGGCGAATATTAGCCATCGGCTTAATGCCCCCAGCAACTTGAATGGCATCGGTTACCTTTTGCGCCGCGCCCCCTGACCTGCTGCCGCCTTCTCCCCCTGGAATACCCGCATCTCCGGTACGGGTAACGCCCCCCTGTAGGGTATATGGCCCCGGGCGAAAGACTTCGCCAACTACCGCAATGTTGATGGGTGAGTTAGCGGCAGGGGCTATGCCAGCCTCAGCCAACAACTGAGCTTCTTCAAGAGGCACCAGGGTAGAGGGAATAAAGATGCTGTCGCCATCGCGTAAGGTAATGTCTTGGTTCAAGTTGCCGCTACTGACCAAGTCCCATAGGTTGACGTTAAACCTCTGAGTTTGACCATTTCGAAGCCGCTGCACCTGTACCTCTCGCAGGTTAGCGCTACGGGTAATGCCCCCAGCCTGGGTGAGCAACTGAGTTAGCTTTGGAAAGGTGGTGCCCTCATTACTGAGGGTATAAGAACCGGGCCGGTTTATTTCTCCGGCAACGCCAACTACTAGGGGGCGGCGGGCTAGCAGGTTGAGGGTAACCCCAGGACGCCGTAGGTACTGATTGTAGCGAGCTGTAATCCGCTCTCTGGCAGAGGCTAGGGTAAGGCCCAGGACATTGACATCGCCCACTACCGGCAAGGTTAGAGTGCCGTCGACTTGAACTTCAAACTCGCCGCTGTACTGGGGCAATTGAAAAAGGGTTAGCTGCATGCGATCGCCTGCTCCTAGCGTATAAGGTCCTTCAGGCTGCTGGGGCAGTGGTGCTGCCGGGGCTGATGGCCGATAGGGCTGACTAGGAGTTTGGGATAGGGGAATTGTGGCTGAGGCAGGAGCTGCAGTGCTGCCTGACATAGTTTGAGCCTTGCCCTCGCTGCATAACAGCAGGGTCAGGGTACCGACCAAAAAGAGTGGTACCTGAACTAGTGATACACATTTGAATGTAATAAACCAGAAGCCCATGCTTATACCTCACAAGGTCACCATCATGCTCTACGGCCTAATTTATCTACCTACCGCATTTGTTATTGATTCATATAGGTGGGGGAATATCAGGTAAATTATTGAACAGCTCATCTAATCCTTGTGAACAGAGAATAAATGCAAAGATCGCTTAAATAGAGCTTAGTATTTTCACGGACAGGTGAGTAGTGTGCCAAACTCCACCTCAAGTTACTATGATTGAACAATGTTCGGTCAGGGGTGAGAGAGAGATATTCCTCCAGCATTAACTCTCCCCCCTAGGATAGATGTATGTATCTACTGGTTCTGATTGTTTGGGTTGTTACTGAGCTGAATTTGGTGTTGAAGCCGACTCAAGCTTATGCTCCTAGTTAGCTCAACAGGCCTAAAGACAAGGTTTGAGAGTCAAAGTTCCTGAATGTAGGTCTGTAGCTGTCCCGGAGCAAACTTCGATACGCATTCTAAGGACTTGCCTGTGAACTTTATCAAATGAGTTTTCGTCACTATGTCAGTGATTAGGAGACTGAGGGGGGTGACATAGACAACTTTTCCTGACGTTAGCTTTTGTTGTGAGGCTTACCAAAGATTTTCCTTGGGACATCTACTGTAGATTTACCCATCAGAGTTTTTAGAACTATGTCAAACAAATGTGGCCTTGCCTGTAAGCCTAGTTTTACCTGTGAAAATGTTCTCGGCTTTTCGGTTGCGACCCAGCCGTTTATCGACCAGATCGAATTGATGATGCACTGGGCTCAGCAACGGCTAAGCCGGGTTATCTGCGTCGCCAATGTCCATATGCTTATGGAAGCCCACTGGAATCCATCGTTTGCAAATGTTCTGCACAGTGCTGACCTGCTGACTCCTGATGGAATGCCCCTGGTGTGGACCCTGAATTTGATTCGTAAAAGCCGTCACGATCGCGTGGCTGGAATGGATATCTTGCTAGAGACCTGTCGTCAGGCCTCCGCTTTGGGCGTAGGTGTCTATTTCATTGGCAGTGATGCCGATACCCTGGACAAAATGCGGCAGCAGCTAAAGCAAGATTTTCCGGATCTGGTGATTGCAGGCATGCGCCCGCTGCCCTTTCGCCCCTTAACTCCCGAAGAAGACCGCCAGGTGATAGAGCACATTAATCAAAGCCAAACGGGGTTTGTGTTTGTGTCTCTAGGCTGCCCCAAGCAGGAAATGTGGATGTATCAGCATCAACATAAGGTTCAGGCTGTGATGGTGGGCCTGGGCGGTGTGTTTCCCATTTATGCGGGACTACGCAAACATGCCCCCAAATGGGTACGCACCTCGGGACTAGAGTGGCTGTATCGCCTGGTGCAGGAGCCAGGGCGGCTATGGAAACGGTATGGAACGACTATTCCGCCATTTGTATATCTGTCGGTTAAACAGGTGGTTACGACGAGGGTTAGCCGTCGGCTCAATCGCATGTTTGGCGATCGCCTTCCCCAGGCTTAACTCTTTTTGCCTTTGGGATACCGTCTTTTCGTGATGCCGCTTTGAAGAGGAGCGCGTTGTCTAAATATTAGTGTGTCAATTACTTTCCTGAGAGTCGTACCTGTTAGCCAGATAATCTTTCTACAGCTAAGGATGTAACCATGGTGCAGACACGACGTAACCGCAATCGGTCTAAGCGACGGGCCATTTATTGCCCCAGCCACAATTGCTATTTAGATAGTGTGAGTCAAAAACATCCTTTACACGCCACAAAGCCCGAGCACCTACAGCAGCGGGGGATGGGACGTAGGCAGGCCCTGACGGTAGCAGCAGCGTTGGGTACTGTACCCCTGCAAGGGGAGTGGCTAGAGGCGTTTTGGTGCGACCACTGCCAGCAGAGTCAGTGGTACCACGTGCACAAAACGACGGCCAATGGCTACACGCTTAGTTTGGCTCCAGAGGGTCTCTGGCTACAGGCTTCGGGAGTAATTTTTCCGGCGGGGAACCCGACAGTGGGAGAGTTTACTCGCCGGGTAGCACGTCAAACAAGATTTGACGGGGTAAAAGATTTTTGCCGGATTGGGTAACAGAGTTGTGAATGTTTGACCTGTGGCGTTGCTTCAGTTTGGTTGTTTATTAAATCGTTTCTATGACTATGACTAAAAAGGCTCTCATTACGGGTATTACCGGACAAGATGGCTCTTATTTAAGCGAGTTGCTATTGGAGAAAGGCTACGAAGTCCACGGCATTATTCGCCGCACCTCTACTATTAATACTGATCGCATTGATCATCTCTACGAAGACCCCCACAGTGATTCAGCTCGGCTGTTTTTGCACTACGGCGACCTCACCGATGGCACCACCCTGCGGCGCATTCTTGAAGAGGTGCAGCCCATTGAAATCTACAACCTGGGGGCGCAGTCTCACGTGCGGGTGAGCTTTGACTCGCCCGAATACACCGTTGATGCGGTGGGCATGGGCACCCTGCGCCTGCTCGAAGCGATTCGTGACTACCGCCAGCGCACCGGCATTGAAGTGCGCTACTACCAGGCGGGCTCGTCTGAAATGTACGGCAAGGTACAAGATGTGCCCCAAAGCGAAACTACCCCGTTCTATCCCCGCAGCCCCTACGCCTGTGCCAAGGTCTATGCCCACTGGCAAACGCTCAATCACCGTGAATCGTACGGCATGTTTGCCTGCAACGGCATTTTGTTTAACCACGAGTCTCCCCGCCGGGGCGAAACCTTTGTCACCCGCAAAATTACTCGCGCGGTAGCCCGCATTGTCGCCGGGCAGCAGAGCAAAATCTATATGGGCAACCTTGATGCTAAGCGCGACTGGGGCTACGCCAAAGACTATGTCAAAGCCATGTGGCTGATGCTGCAACAAGACGAGCCCGATGACTACGTGATAGCTACCGGCGAAACCTACTCGGTGCGAGAATTTTTAGACATTGCCTTTAGCCACGTCAACCTCGATTGGCAAGATTATGTGGCCTTTGATGAGCGTTACCTGCGCCCTGCCGAAGTGGAACTACTTATTGGCAACCCTGCTAAGGCCAAAGCAAAACTGGGGTGGGAGCCAACCGTCACTTTTGAAGAGCTAGTACACCTCATGGTCGAAGCTGATCTACAGGCTCTGGGCCTGGTCACTCTCAACGGCAGTGGGGCTACCAGTGTGCTAGATCGAGCCACCCTACGGGCTGGGAGTGGCGAGAGGGTGGTCGTTGGGTAGGGTTAACTTATTCTCTTCTCTCTATCCTTAAATCATTTTTTGAAATCAGAGCTTCTAGGAATTTGAGCTTGAGGCGATCCCTCTGAGGTCTTCTGATCAAAGAAGCTTAAGCATGGGTTAGGGAATATAGCCAGTAGTACTCAATATTTGCTAGTAAATATTGAGTACTACTGGCCTATTTTAGGACAGCAAACTCTGGCTTTAAAGGTCGTTTTAGCTATCAGAAATCTTGTACTGGGATTTAGAATGGCTCACCTCAAGCAAATTATTTCCTTTCTCAATGAAGGGAATACTAGAGTATTTAAAGTCGTACTCATTACAGCATTCCTTGTAACGCTGGTCAGGCTTTTTGGCCCTCTGCTAGTTAGCTGGGACCTCAGCATTCAGCTAGAGGCTGCCCATCGCATGGCTCAAGGGTTGGGTCTCACAAACGCATTTTCTCCACAACAAGACCTGAGCCAGCCTCCTATCTCAGAAACTTTAGTTCATTTTCCGCCTGGGATTTCGGTTTTAGTGGCGGCCTTTCTCTATCTTGGCTTTTCTCTTGCTGTTTCTCTTAAAATAATCTACACCCTGACAACAGTCATTGGTTGGGTTGCTTGGGCTGCGATCGCTTCCCAATGCCTTGAAATCCCTATAAAAATTGGCGGCAAAACACTACCTGCCAACTTGATTATTGCAGTCATATTGCCCTTTATCTATACGCCATCTTGGACAATTCAAGGGACAGACATTTTTCTATGGGCAGGTGTACCTATAGTAACACTGCTGCTGCTCTACACTTTAAGAAATTCTTTTTCTCTGGGCGCTACTATCTTATTAGGCCTGACTATTGGCTTCCTGGTTTCCTTTCGCTATGCCAGTGGCTTTCTGTTGATAACAACTTTCCTTATAGCATCTTATAAATTCTTTCCTAAAATAAAGTCCATACTTGCTTTTTATGGCACATTTTCTTTATCTTTTTCAATTATAATCCTTCCAATTTTCCTCTTCAACAACGAGGCAAAAGCTCAGTCTAGCGCAAATTCCTTGAGCAGATTGGTCTATGACCACGGAGCAAAGAACTTAAGCGAAGATCACAGCAGTTGGATATTGGAATCGGTAAGCAAAATTTTTTCTAGCTTTTCTAGCTTATTTTTCCTGACTGGAATTGATCCACGCAGAATTCAAGACTTTTTGGCACATCATATATTACTAAATAGTATCGTTGGTTTATTTTTTTTGCTCTTATTCTGCTCTTTGCCTATCCTTCTGGTTCGTTATAGAATCTCAGCATACCAAGGTGGAGATAACGTTAGAAACTTTACGGCAGACATTTCTTTTTTGCTTTCTTGTGTGATTGTGTCTTTTATTATGTTCTCGGTCGCAATTACCCCTGTATTGGCATATAGCCCCCTCGTGATCGAAAGATACTATTACCCGCTAAAGTCATGCTTAATCTTAATAGCCTATGGAATCATCGCTATCCCTAGCTTTTCTCGGATTAGCAAGTCAATAGCAAAAATGTTTGTCATTATTTTCATGCTATTCAATACTGTTGCTCTAGCCTACTACAGTCACGCCTATGGCAGTAGATCGCTAGCAACACTACCTTTTGGGTTAGAACCGAGCATAAACTTCGACATTCAATACCCTAGCAACACTATAGTTGCCGAGCGTAAGGAAACCCTGCAATTTTTGGTTAAGCTCGAGGAGCAAAACCCAGATGCCCTATTTTTTGCTCAGCACTACCCTAGGTATATGGGCTACGCCAATTTTAGATACTCTCTGAATATTCGACGAATACCTGATCACCTCTTTTGGGAAAATGCTTATTTGAGCAATCCCACTAAAATTTTCTGGGTTATTGAGGGGGATTGTCCTTTAGTCTGCGCTTCTTCTGGTTTCTTTAATTCTGATAGTGATGTGCAAACTATCCCAGCCCTTGAATCTTTGCCCAACCTTGAACCTGTCTTCTTTAGCAAAAAAAATAGAACGAAGATAATGGCCACCGATCTACCTGCTGGTTATCGGTTTCAAAGTCGGTAGAGATTGATGAATTGACAAGAAAAATTACAGCACTCCCTAATTAATGAAGGTCTAATTTAACGCGTCTAGAAATATCTGGTTTGTGTTGAAACTTTTAGGAAATTAGGGCGTCGATATATTTATTACTGCATCTATGGGCCGGTCGAGAAACGTACGCATTTAAGATTTAGCCTCCGCGTACTTCTAACTTTTGGCAGACCTATGTTGCTTCATTTACGTTCGCTTTTTAGCCCTAAAGGGTCTGCTCTTCAGGCAAGTATCGTAGTTCCCGAAAGCGTTGGCAGGTTGCCTGTGCACCCCTCAGCAACATCATTCCTCAAGCGATGTCTCGATTTAGTAGGGGGGCTAATCGGGCTACTGATAACGTTAATTTTGCTAGTTCCCATTGCGATCGCAATTCAGATTGATAACCCTGGCCCCATTTTTTACAGTCAGTTGCGCTGCGGCTACCGGGGGCAGCCCTTTCGCCTCTGGAAGTTTCGCTCAATGGTCTCCAATGCCGATGAGCTGCAACACCTGGTTGAAAACCAGGCCCAAGGACTGATCTTTAAAAACGAAAACGACCCTCGCATTACTCGAATAGGTCGTTTTTTGCGGCGCACCAGCTTGGATGAATTTCCGCAGTTTTGGAACGTATTGAAGGGAGACATGAGTCTGGTGGGTACGCGCCCCCCTACTGTAGCCGAGGTGCGACAATATAAGGCTCACCACTGGCAGCGGTTGAATGTAAAGCCAGGCCTAACGGGCAAATGGCAGGCCCAGGGGCGATCGGCTGTAAAAGACTTTGAAACCATTGTCAAAATGGATTTAGACTATCAGGCTCAATGGTCGCTAGGGCACGATATACTTCTGATTCTAGAAACAATTGAAGCGGTAGTTTCTAGTCGAGGAGCCTGCTAGAAAGCTTCATAGGTGGCAATTTTAATACCCCTTAATCGTTAAATAAGGAAATTTTCCATTAAAGGGTTAAGCAGGGGGCTGAAAACAAATAATGCCATAGGCGTTAGGCCAGAAAGTTTGATTAGAAATATCAATAAAATTGCGAAAACTAATGCTCTTTTAGTGGTATTTTTATCTGTAGGTAGCAAAACTATCAACCTGAAAATCTAATGCGTGTAATAATGTTGAAAATCTAAACTGAAATGCTCATGGATGATGTTCTTGACTTGCATAGGTATCTTCCCAAAGAGATGCCAAAAGTTCCTGAAAATCAAGTCAAAATAGAACGTTTTTTGGACGGCAGGGAACAGCTTGAGCTTGTCGATGGCGTATGGAATTGTTGTTTTGAAAAGACGCCATCTATTCAAGCTAATAGTTCTTACTTCAGCAATCCCAAATGGGCTAAAACCTACTTCGACGCCTGCCATCGAGATGCTCTCTTTAAAGAGCGCTGGCAAGCTGCTGCGGGTAGTTGGACTGACAAAATCGTTGTAGATGTGGGATGCGGGCCAGGTAACCTACTAGCTAGCCTCGGCGGAACTCCCAAACTCCTGATTGGTATAGATGTAGCCCTAGGCTCGCTGGCTATGGCTCAGGCTATTGGCTATACCCCTCTTTTGGCTGACGCCCACGATATTCCTCTGGTATCTGGGTTCGCAGATTTAGTTGTTGTTAACGCGGCCCTGCACCACTGCGACGATATGCCAAAGGTGCTTTCAGAGGCAGCTCGGTTAGTGAGGCCAGGTGGACTTTTGGTTGTAGACCACGACCCGCAGCTTACGGGTTGGTACTATAGAGGGCTAGGGTTATTGCTTTATAAACTTCGCTTAGGGTTTATCTATCGCTTCTTCTTGAAAGATTTATACGTTCCAGATGAAGAGAGACTGAGTGCCCTGGCAACGGAAGTCCACCACCGGCCTGGACACGGGGTAACCCGAGACCTGTTTTTAGATACGCTGCCACTACTGGGGTTTGAGGTTAAGCTTTACCCCCATAACAATGCCATTGGTGCCGAAGCTTTGCAGGGCAAATGGGGCAAGCCACCCCACTGGCGTTATAGGATTGGGCAGCTTTTATCGGGTATAAACTGTTGGTCTGCTGATGCAGCGCTGACACTGATGTGTGTGGCAACCCGAAATCCTGCCAACTCAGAAACAGGGCGAGCCGCTCAGACTACTTCAAAGGTGTAACTAACTGGTTGGGCAAGACCAATGCACCTAGCACTGGTCTTGCCCAACCAGTTGATCTCAATTATGCACAGGGTGTGGGAGGTACCGATGGGTGTGGCTGGTTGGCTTTGTTGAGTCTAAGACAGGGCAGGCCTACTGGTGGATTGTGCCAACGCTTACCTGGCAACTGTTCAACCAAGTCCTAGCCGATTTCGCGAGGCCATCGCCAATCGGAGTTTCAAATCGTTAGACCAGCTAGAAAAGGTCGTGGCTTACCGGTGTTGGGTGTTGCTCAACCGCCAGGCGTTCATTTAAGGGCTAACGGGCTTTCGCTGGTGGATAGATGCCGCGAACTAATTATGTTTGTCTAAGCAGATTCGATATTAGCATTCAAACACTAGCCTGGTAGGCTAACGAAACTAAGAGAATCAAGCTACACCCTTATTTCCTTTGGTAGATGTGAAACAAAAACGTAGAACTTTACTAAAGCCCTCTCCAGAGCAGAAGAAGGCTTTAACGGCATATAAACCTTGTGCTGTAGCAGGCCAGAATTTCTAAATCAATCTCTCAACTGCGAAAAGCTGCCAGGTGATAACCACTCGTCTATTTGATTCTCCGAGATTGGCTATATTCAAGATGGCTTGGGAAATTTTCTTCAGGGGCAAACTTAAGCTTTAAAGCATAACTCTGCTCAGAGAGATATAACAATAGGGTGTAAATAACAATGACAACACCCAGCATTTCGAGGGTTTCTTCAACTAGAACACTTAAGCCTGTACTTCTTGAATGGTAAGACAAATAGGCCTGCACCATTTCAAACCCGATAGCTCCACCAAAATAAACAAAGGCGGATAAGACAAATTTTGATGAATAACGTAGAGGCAAATGCTTTAGGAAAGGTAAATACAAAAAGCTTAGGATCGCAAGCACTGGAATGTAAGCTAAGTACCACTTATAGTAAAATATTCCTTGACCTTGTTCTACATAAAAGCCCAAGATCGAGCCAACAATACCTTCATGAATTTGGGCGGCTTCATCAAGGCTGAGAATCAACAAGCAAGCTGCAAGCCCCCACCAATGCCAGGTATAGCGCTTCTTTAGGTTGGACTCGCAGAAAGCTATGAGACCACATAGTAAGGCCGCTATTAATAAATTTATAGCAGAAATATATGTCGGAAAATTGGCCTCGACACTCATATTGAAAAAGTTGTAGATTCCAACCAATGGTGTTGACTCTATATCTAGTAGAGAATTCAGTTTGCGTACTACTATATGGCCTAGTGATGCAAACATGACAATGCCCACTAAAATTAGAAAAATTCGGCGAGGATTAATCCCCATCTCTACGTAGAAAGGATTGGATTTTTGCATGGTAATAAAGGAATTAGGTTTTCAAGATTCTGAAAAAAATCTCGCAACGTAGTGATTGTGACCTTAGAACAACTCAATTGCGGTTCAAAGACCTGTTTGCCAGGTTGGGAGAGAGCAAAAAGATAAAATGCTACGTAACACTGCGTCTGAGGCCACAATAAATCCTAAAAATGAGGTGAGCTGAGAGGTGGTGATGATTGCTGCTTTTGAAGAGCAGTTCATTTTTTTCATTTCTCACGTGTGGTAAAAGGTTTAATCGAGCACCGCCAGGGCACGTTTGCATACGCCTTAGAGCCAAGCTACCGCCTGCCCCTCAAATGTAAGAATGGGAAGGTCTTATTTCATCTTCTCTTTACCTTGCATTAACCTATTGTCCGGATAGTACCTCAGAACTTTTCAAATGGGTAGTACTAAAGGGGGAATGATGCGTCGTAGTGGTGAATAAAATTCCACAACAGGCCAATGTGATGGCGTAGACTCTTGGAAAATGCCAAATTGTGCCTCACAAAGCGTGAAACCCGCTGCGTCAGAGTATTGTTGAACCGTTTTGCTGCGCAACGCTAGCGCAAACGATATAACTCGTCTTACCGCTCGGCTTGCTGACGACTCGGTGACGATGGCGAGGTATCACCTGCTGGTACGCCTCTCAAGCATCGGTATAGATGACAGCACACGGCCGATAGACCTTGGGTTAAGGAGTCCTAGCGCTGTTGTGCATTCTGGGCAGAGCGACCACCGAGATGAGCGCCGATAATCTCACGGGTATCGGCATCAAGCGCTAACTAAACCCTTGTTTGTTGCCCTTGTGGTCGAAAAACGACTAAAATTCGTCACATTGCACCGTCAATGGGCTTTTTTGGGGAACGGATCGTAGCCTGAGTGGGCATCTGAGCGGCTTTGTAAGTGACATAGTTTGCAGTTCTTGCTCGGAGACCTGAACCGCCCGAGCCATTCTAGCTATCGAGATGCGTTCTAGCAAGAGCCGGTCAATCAGTTCCCGCGTGGGGGTGTCGATGGTCTTATTGGTTGGATTTTCGATAAACTGACGACCGCAGTTGCAGCACAGCTACCGTTGCGACGTTGCTTAACGCAAGTATGATTTGCCCCCCGCCCCCCAATCCTGGGGAATATAGAGCCTCAAAGTCCCCAAAATTGGGGGATTTAGGGGGCCAGGCAAGTCTAAAGTTTTGCCGGTTCATTCCTCGATTCAGCAACGCCCCATTGCTTGCCCGTGTGGATGCGGCCATTTTTGACGGTTCGCTCAGAGGTGCAATCAGGGCAGCGAGGCATGAGCATCGTTGCGTAGCTTCATGACCACCCTAGCAAACTCATGATTACCTCTAGAGTTCTACCTTTAACATCTATCCGGACGTTTTTAAGATTTTTATACATATTTTATCAAACGCTTAACCATCCAAGAAGCTCGGCGTAAGCCACAGACGTTTCCGGTTGGGCGCTTTACCCTTATATAAGGAAGATAACAACTGCGGTTCTCTACTCCTTTGGAAGGGGGCTTTGCAGAGGGGCTTTGACGGTCGACTTAGATCTCAGTCTCTTTGCCCTGTTCTTGAACGTCCTAGGGGCGATCGGGCAGCATGCAGGACAGGTGTATCTGTGAGGTGGTTGCAATGCCTAAACGCTTAAATGAAGGGTTTATTCAGTATAGAGGATGGTTTTAAGCGTTTTTTGCATGGCTTATAATTCGCAAAACCTTTTATAAACGTTTGCTTAGTTAACTTAAAGGATGCAAGGAATGCTTTATAGGTCATAACAAAGACATAAGCCTTTCAAATGAGGGCTGAAGCTTTCCAGAGCAAGCCATAAGCTGCGCAAAGCAGGCTTTAATACTTTCTAGCAAGGGCTTGTTGCCTTAAGGAATTTTTCGGATCTTTTTGAGGGTCAATCAAAATCCAAGCATTCGAGGGTTTCTAAGTTTTACGGTGATGACAGCGGAATGTCGGAGCACATGCTTAGCGGAATAAAGGTGAAGTTTGGGCGCGATTGCCATGAGTATGAGATGGCGGGCGGTATACGACACTCTGATCGCAAGCGGCTTCAACGGAAGACAGCAGCAGTGCCTACAATTTAAAGTTAAGAAAGTGGATACTAGCAGCGCGGACTCATCTCAGGATGAGTCCGCGCTGCTTTGTTGCAATTGGTAATCGGACAATGTTACAAATTTGTTAAAGCCGCTGCCCATAACATTGCTAGAAAATTGAATCGAAGTTTTTCAAGATGGAGTAGCTATGGGATTGCATCAACAAGCGGTTAAAGGAGCCTTCTGGTCCGCAGTAGAAAGTTGGGGAAGACAATTTTTCTCACTATTTACTTTTTTCCTGCTGGCTAGATTGTTAAGCCCGGAAATATTTGGCCTAACAGCACTGGCCAGTATTTTTGTTGCGTTTATGCAATTGTTTTTAGACCAGGGTTTAGCTCAAGCAATTATTCAGCGAAAAGAAATAAGCAAAGAACATCTTAATACTGCTTTTTGGATCTGCGCAGTAATTGGATTTTTTCTGACTATTGTTAGTATTTTGCTAGCTCCTTTTGCTTCCTCCTTTTTTGACGAACCTAAACTAACATCAATTATTCGAGTTCTTTCTTTAGGATTTATTTTTGGCTCTCTGAGCAGCGTCCAAGATGCAATCTTAAGCCGAAATTTAGAGTTTAAGCCTTTAGCCCTTAGAACCTTGATAGCAACTGTTGCCTCAGGCTTATTAGGAATTGTAATGGCATTGAATGGCTTTGGAGTTTGGAGCCTAGTAGGTCAACAACTCTGTAGCAATTTTGTTAGCACGGTTATGTTATGGAAGGTAAGTTCGTGGCGTCCAGCATTTGAATTTTCTTTCCAACATGGTAAGGAGCTAGCAAGTTTTGGTATTAGCGTTGTTGGTTTTAATGTATTTAATTTTTTCAACAAGCGCACCGATGACTTGCTAATTGGTAAGTTCCTTGGAACAGTACAGCTTGGCTATTACTCTGTTGCCTACCGCCTGCTGCTAATATCATCTCAGATGCTTATCAGCATTATATCGCGCGTCGCTCTGCCCACATTCTCGAAATTGCAGCAAGAGCCAGAGCGAATGAAAAAGGCATTTTACGAAGTCACTAATATTTCCAGCGCAATTTCTTTTCCTATCTTCATAGGTGCATCTGCATTAGCACCAGAAATCATCTTAGTTGTCTTTGGCACTCAATGGGAAAACAGCATTCCTGTGATGCGGATCCTAATGCTCATTGGCCCTGTACATACTATTTTGATTTATAACAGCTCAATACTTATGGCGATGGGCAAGCCCAACTGGCGACTGGCAATCCAGGTCGTTAACGTACTTGTCAATGTTATAGGGTTCTTCATAGTTGTACGGTGGGGAATTATTGCTGTTGCATCAGTATACGTAATTCGAGGGTATTGTTTGTTGCCTCTATCGATCTGGGCCATTGACAGATTACTAAAAGTCGATTATAAGTCTTACCTCTCGCAATACTTTTCCCCATTATTTTGTTCTCTTTTGATGACTCTGGCGATATTTTTGACGAGATACTTTTGCACTTACTTAAGCTTAAACGACTTTCTGACTCTTGTTACTTGTATAGCAATTGGTACAGTTTCTTATGTGGGCTCTATAGCAATCTTTTCACCAGGGCTTTTTGCTAAATTCCAGAAGATTATCCAGGTATTTACTCAGTCTGCTTCTAAAGCTTAATCACATCAATTTGTGTAGTAGTTAGTTCACATCTAAGGGAAAAATGAAAATAGGAATTTTGACTTTTCATCATGTAGATAATTATGGTGCGGTTCTTCAAGCATATGCACTACAAAAATTTCTTCGAGATGCCGGACATGACGTAGAAACCATCGATCGTCGTCCCCTTGGAGCAATTAAATACTATACGAAGGGGTTGAGCCCTTTGAGCAAAAGCCTAAAGATGAACTCTGACTTTGTTCCTAAAATTACTAGAGCATGGAAAGTTAGACAATTCATGCTGAAAAATCTTCGATTAAGCAAAGGGCCAATTTACCGAAAAGACCGTCTTAAGAAGTTAAGAAATCATTACGATGCTGTTATCGTTGGTAGCGACCAAGTTTGGTGCTTGGAATCATTTAGAGGCTTTGACTCGTCATTCTTTCTGGATTTCGTTGATAACAGCAAGCTTAAGCTAAGCTATGCTGCAAGTTTCGGCAGCACAACGAGTCTAGGCGCATATCATGGTCGGGTAGAGGCTTTGGTTCAAGCATTTGGTGATATTCTAGTTCGCGACGCCAACAGCAAAAATATTGTTTCTAACGAACTTGGCTGTGACTCTAAAGTCGTCCTAGACCCAACTTTCTTAGTCAGCTATAGCGAGATTGCTAAGCCTACTAAAATGACAGAAGATTTTCTGCTGATTTACAATCAAGCCTCGTTAACCAAAGAGCAGGAGAGTTTTGTTCAGAAAATCTGTGAGAACAAAAACCTAAAAATTGTATCGGTCAGAAATCCTAATTCAATCGCTGATGAGAACTTCTTGACCGCCGATCCATCAGAGTGGCTAGGATTATTTGAGGCCGCTTCTTATGTTGTGACTAACACCTACCACGGCACCATTTTTGCTCTTATTAATAAAAAGCTTTTTACTGTCCTTCACTCTTCTAACAAAACAAACAAAACTGCTGATTTATTGAGAGGGATGGGGCTTGAGAACCGTATTCTTCTTGAGCCTAAAAATCCTGAACGATTGAATGAACATCTGAGCGAGATAGACTATATCGAGGTGCAAAAAATCATAGATTCAAAAGTTCATTATTCAAAAATTGCCCTCCTGACTGCTCTGTCAAAATATTCTTAATTAGAGTTTTAGGACTCTTCATTACTATGACCAAGAGTATATCTACGCCAAAGCTAAACCAGGACATCCTTGGCATAAAGGAATTTGAGTCAAGTCAACTGTCTCACTACCGGACGTTTCATGTCTTTGAAAATTATGCAGAGATTACAAGCCAAAATGACTTAGCTAAGTATTGCAGCTGGGCTAGAGGCAATGGTTTAGAGATATACATTTTGGGTAATGGCTCAAATACTTTGTTTGCTAAGCACAAAGTCAAGACTCTCGTTCTGAAAAATAAAATACCAAAGTATATCAAGCCTATTTCTGACTGCCGCATAGAAGTATCTTCGTCGGTGCAGATTATGGACGTCTTAAAATACTGCTATGACAATTCTCTAAGCTCGTTTTACTATCTTGCATCAGTACCAGCTAGTATTGGGGGCGCATTGGCTATGAATGCAGGGCGAGGAGAATCGCATCAATGTACAATTTATGACTTCGTTGAAAGTGTCACCTTTATCGAGGATGGTGAAATCAAAACACTGGCGCGTCAGGATATTGACGTAAGCCACCGGCAAACCATATTCACTGGAAAACATTCAAAGCTAATTTTGTCTGCAATTCTTAGATTTGAAAAGGAAATTTTTGACGTCAATCCAATTCAGGATAGGCAGATATGGGCTAAAGATCATCAGGATAATGTAGGCCCGAACTGCGGATCTGTCTTTAGGAGCGCTAACTTTTCATTGCTTAGAAAGCTTCAAGGTTTTAGCTTTAATCAAGCTAGTTTCTCTAGGAAGACTCCAAACTGGATACTAAATCGTTCAAAAAGCAGTAGCTCCATCAAAGCTTTAATATTTTTGGCTGGTATGCTGCACCTGATTAAAGGAGATAGGAAAAAGCTAAAGCTAGAAATAATCTTGGTTGATTAAGCGTGGTGTTTAGAAGACAGAGCTAAACGCTCCTTCGCAAGCTTTAGAAGAAGCAAAGGGCTTTAGTTGGGTTTTGTTTGTATTGTAGAGCCAGCATGAATCACTCAATCAGCAAAGAACCTTTAGTCAGTGTTCTAATCAACAATTACAACTATGATCAATTCTTAGCCGATTCTATCGATAGCGTTTTGGGCCAAACCTACTCAAATATTGAAATTATTGCTGTAGATGATGGCTCGACGGATGGATCGAGAGAAGTCTTGAAGCAGTATGAAGACAAAATAACTTCAGTCTTTAAGACCAATGGTGGTCAAGCTTCGGCAATGAATGCCGGTTTTGCAGCCAGCAAGGGTGCTATTATCTGTCTACTTGACGCTGACGATTTATTTTTGCCAGAAAAAGTTGCTCAGGTAGTTAGTCTGTTTCAGCTCCATCCCAATATCGATTGGGTATTTACTGAGTCGGTTCCTGTTGAAACTTCTAAGATTGACAGAGAGAGATTCGAGCCACTGTTCGATTCGATTAGGCAGAGCAACCCTCTAAATACTGTAGAAAGCATTGATTTCACTGCTCAGATTCTGAAAGGGAAGTCTCCTAGCTTTACGCCTTCGACATCGAATTTATGTTTTTCTCGGAAACTGCTTGAGGTGATATTTCCACTGCCAGAAGTTAAGGGACTTTCTGGAATGGCAATTACTGATCTATATATTAAGACTCTTGCTGTAGGGTTCTCAAGAGGATGCGTAACTAAGCAAAACTTAGGAATTTATAGATTTCACGATAATTACTATAAGAATGTAGATCTAAGTAAAAAAAGAAGGCTTTTTGGCGAGATATATACTACCACAGGGTACTGGATTCAGAAAAACTTTCCAGACTTTAGAGTTATTGGTGAAAAGCTTTTGGCAAAAGGATTTGCCACCTACCAAAGCAGTCAGTATTTCCCGGAGACACCCGAAAATGCCAACTGCGATCGCATGTTTACAACGTACCTAAACTCACTATCGCCTGTGGGTAAGACAAGATTTTGGCTAATCTATAGCTATTTTAAGAGCCGCCTGCTTTTCAAGCAATTTGTTTAGCACTGCTTTGTTGTCTACCACAAAACTTAAGCCATGGAACCTAAATCTACCCCCTTTGTTTCCGTCATTATTCCTGTCTTTAATGACAATCGCTATCTTGGTATTTGTTTAAATTCTCTTGCCTCTCAAACCTACCCGTCAGATCACTATGAAGTGATTGTGGTTGATAATAACTCAGACGAGGATATTCAAGTTGTCACTAGTGAGTTTGATTTTGTTACCCTAATCCACGAGCCTGTACCGGGTTCTTATATTGCTAGAAACCGTGGGATTAAATTCTCAAAGGGGGACGTTGTAGCCTTTACTGATGCAGACTGCATTCCAGCAGAAAACTGGATTGAGCAAGGTGTCGCAGCGCTTTATAGAGAGGAAAACGTTGGCCTAGTTGCTGGCCACATTGATCTGTTCGCTAGAGATAACAACAAGCCTAACCCCTTTGAGCTATATGAAACTATTGCTTTAGCGTTTCCCCAAGACCAGTTTTTAGCCAATGATCGCTTTGGGGTAACCGCCAATCTTTTTACTTTTAAGCATGTTCTTACCAAGGTTGGCCTTTTTGATGAGACGTTGAAGTCTGGAGGTGACAGAGACTGGGGGCAGCGTGTTTATGCCGCTGGCTATCGCCAAATTTATGGAGAACAGGCCTGCGTTAAGCATCCTGCTAGGGACAGTTGGGAATCACTTCGGAAGCGGTCTGTTCGCATAATAGGAGGAAAATTTGATCTGCTTAGAGCAAATGAACCGTCTGATTTGGCTCTGCTAAAAGATTTTATTCTCTTTCTCAAGCCACCGTTTAGATTTTTCGTTCGGGTATGGCAAGATAGCAGGCTGAAAAACTTTCACCAGAAATTTCAGTTCACTCTGGTCATGCTTCGTCTGCGCTGGGTTGCTATTCAAGAACGATTTTTGCTTCAGTTCTGTGGGGGAATATCGAAGCGGAGCTAGTCCCTAAAAACCTTTAGTTAAAGAGAATGGCTCGCAGAAATATGCAGCAACACCTTAAACTTAGTATTGTTATCAATAACTACAACTACGATCGCTTTCTTGCCCAAGCTATCGACAGCGCCCTGGCGCAAACCTATCCTCACGTCGAAGTCATCGTTGTAGACGACGGCTCTACCGATGGCTCTCGACAGATTATTGAGGGCTATGGCGATCGCATTATCCCTATTTTTCAAGCCAATGGTAAGCAGGGAGCAGCCTTCAACAACGGCTTTGCCCACAGCCAGGGCGATATCATTATCTTTCTCGACGCCGACGACTACCTCTACCCCACCGCTGCTGAAAGCATTGTTCAGGCCTGGCAGACAGATTCAGTAAAACTTCACTACCGGCTCGATGTCGTTGACACCGAAGGCAACCCCCGAGGCTTCTCTTATCCCCAGGGCGGCAGCCTGTCTAAAGGCGACATTCACCAAGCCGTGATTATGAAGGGCACCTATACCGGCGTGCCCACCAGCGGCAATGCCCTGAGCCGCCGAGCCCTAGAGCAGGTGATGCCGATTCCGCCAGAGTTCAACACCACCTCTGACGACTATCTGTCGGTACTCATTCCCCTCTATGGCGAAGTAGCCGCCCTAGAAACCCCTCTGGGGGCTTACCGCATCCACACCAATAATCAGTGGGCTATGTCTACTGTCTCTGCCGAACGCTTTCATCGCTTCATCCGTCACGACAGGCAGCGGTGCCAGCTGCTGACCGTCAAAGGCAAAGAACTCGGGTTTGACGTACCGGATGATTTAGAAATGCGATTTTTGGGCCGGGTGTGGTCGCGGCTGTCATCCCTTAAGTTTGACCTGGCTAGCCATCCCATCGCCGAAGACCGGCCCCTGGCTTTGGCCAGAGCCGGCATTAGGGCCGTGTGGCTGTACTCTGACCACAACTGGCCCAAAAAAATTATCTTTAGCGTCTGGTTTATATGGGTCGGGGTGATGCCCCCCGCTCTGGCTAGGCCCGCCATTATCTGGCTGTTTGCCCCTCAGTTTCGCCCCAAACCCATAGATTGGACTCTGACCAAGCTGAGAGTGCTGGTGAGTACCTAGAGCTATCCTGTTTGACCTGCCCTGGATTCAAGGGAACTAGGAAGCCAGGGAACCACTCTAGTTTTTAAAACTGCCCCCAATTACTTTGGTAATGACTATGACTCTCACTGCTCAGCCCCTACCGATGCGAGCGCCGCAGCCCCAGGCCAGCAAGCCGATCAGAGTTTTGTTTGTCAGCCATACCTATGTAGTAGGCGTCAACCAGGGCAAGCTCGACGCCATTGCCCAGGCCGGGGCCGAGGTCGGTCTTTTGGTGCCCCAGCACTGGCAGGCCCCCCAGTGGAAAAAACGCTTTGAGGCCGAAAATCTTTATCCTCACATTCAGCTCTACCCCTGCCCCATCTACTTTGAGGGTCGAGCCGGGGCCCACTTTTACCCACCCCAAGCGATCTCAAAAACCATCCGTGATTTTAAGCCCGACATCATTCAGGTTGAAGAAGAGGTGTTTTCGCTGGTGGCGCTAGAGGTGGCCTTTTGGGCAAGGCGCTACCGCATTCCGGTGGTGCTGTTTGGTTGGGAAAACCGCGATCGCCAGCTGCCTGCTCCTCGCCGCTGGATGCGGCAGTACGTGTTTAACAGCACCCAAACTATTTTGGCGGGTAACCACGACGGGGCCGAGCTAGTTAAACAGTGGGGCTATCTCAACCCCGTAGAGGTCATGCCTCAAATGGGTGTCGACACCGAGTTATTCTCGCCCCGGCTGCGGCCGCAAAAGCCCAGCGATGCCCCCCTCGACATTGGCTTTGTAGGCCGCATTGCCGCCCATAAAGGAATTGACACCCTCATTGAAGCGGCCCACCTGCTAAGGCAGCAAGGGCTAGAGTTTTGCATTAGCCTGTGTGGCTCTGGCCCGGACGAGGCCCAGTTTAAGCAGCTCGCCCACAACTACAACCTCGACGATGTTGTGGTTTGGACCGGGGGGGTGCGCCACGACGAAGTGCCCCAGGCTATGGCTAAGATGGATGTTTTGGTGTTGCCCTCGCGCACCATACCCACCTGGAAAGAGCAGTTTGGCCACGTGCTGATTGAGGCGATGGCCCTGGGCCTGCCGGTGGTGGGGTCAACCTGTGGCGAAATACCCAACGTAGTGGGTGAACCAGAGCTGGTGTTCCCTGAGGGCGATGCCGCTGCCCTCGCTAGCATCTTGGCTCGGCTGATTACTGATCAGCCTTGGCGACAGACCATGGCTACCCACAGCCTAAACCGGGTAGACGAACACTACAGCCACCAGCGCATTGCCGAACGCTCAATTGAGCTGTGGCGGTCGATTGTGCAGGCGGGCTAGAGACTGTCTTTACTTAGCGTCTTTATTACCTAGTGCTATGCGTATTGCTATTGTTCGCCGCGCCCTAGGGGCCTCGTTTAGCATGGATGTCTACGCCGACGGCCTAGTCGGTGGGCTGCGGCAGGTGCGCCCCCACTGGGACGTCGTCGAGATCATTCCTTCGTTTTTAGAGTATCAGGGCTCGGCGCTGAGTCGGGTGGGCAAATACTACCGCCGCTATGGACAGTTTCCCCGTCAGGTGCGGCGGCACACCGATGTAGACCTGTTTCACATCGTTGACCACAGCGATGGGCACCTGTGCTATACCCTGGGCCGGGCCCAGCGCCCCGTAGTGGTTACCTGCCATGACCTAATTAACTACATTCAGCCTGAAAACATTAGCACCCAGACCAGGGCACCCCTGGTCAGCACCTGGATTTGGCGCTACGCCGTGCAGGGCATTGCCCTGGCTGACCACATTATTGCGGTGTCTGACCACACGGCTAAAGATGTGATGGCTACCTTTGCGGTAGAGCCAACCCGAGTGACTACGGCTCACAATGGTGTTGATCCAGCCTTTCGCCCGTTGCCCCCAGCCGCCGTTGCAGCGGCGCGATCGCGCTACCAGCTGGCCCCTGACACCCTTTGCCTGCTCAATGTCGGCTCTAACCACCCGCGCAAAAACTTGGTTGCCGTGCTCAAAGCCCTAGCGGTGCTGCACCAGCAGGGGCTGCCTGTGCACTTGCTCAAGGCTGGGGCCGACTTTACCGCTGACCAAAAAACCTACCTTCAGCAGCAAAACCTGACGGATTGTGTGACCTACGTTGGTAAACCTGAGCAGGCGGAGTTAGTTAAGCTGTACAACGCTGCCGATATTTTGGTCGCGCCCTCCCTCTATGAAGGATTTGGCATTACCCCTGCCGAGGCTATGGCCTGTGGCACCCCTGTCGTTGTGGCCAATGCCACGGCGCTACCTGAGGTGGTCGGCTCGGCTGGGCTGCTGGTGCCGCCTGAGGATATTGGCGCGATCGCCGCGGCGATTCGGCAATTGCATGAGCAGCCCGACACCTACCAGCACCTGGTTAAAGCCGGATGCGATCGCGCTCAGAGGTTTACCTGGGCGGCCCATGCAGAGCACGCAGCCCTGTTGTACGAAAACCTGGTCAAACCCCACTAAATTCTATGAAGTCGCTCAATATATTAATTTCGGCCTATGCCTGCCAGCCCCACATGGGCTCAGAACCTGGCGTCGGTTGGCATTTGGTTCAAGAATTAGCTAAACACCATCGGGTTTGGGTGCTAACTCGCAGCAGCAACCGGGCGGCCATTGAGGCCGAGCTTGCCCAAAATGCGATCGAAACCTTGACCTTCCTCTACTGTGACCCACCGGGGCTAGCCCAGCGGTTGCCGCCTGCCCAGGTGCCTCACTACTATCTGTGGCAAGTGGGGGCCTACTTTGTCGCCAAGGCCCTGCTTGAAACCGTCAACATCGACTTGATCCACCACGTTACCTACGTTCGCTACTCTACCCCCAGCTTTTTGGCGCTGCTGCCGGTGCCCTTTGTCTGGGGGCCGGTGGGCGGTGGAGAAATGGCTCCCAAGGCGTTTTGGGGCGACTTCAGCCGCCGAGGACAAGCCTATGAGGTGGTGCGCAGTCTGGTGCACCGCGCCGGCGAGCTAGACCCTTTTACCGCCATGACGGCCCGCCGAAGCGCCATCGTTAAAGCCACTACCCCCGACACGGCGCGACGGCTTCAACCGTTGGGGGCGACTAATCTTCAGGTAGAGTCTGAGTCAGGGCTGTCGACTGAAGAGATTGAGCGGTTGAGCCAGTGCTCTATTCCTGCTCCGGTGCCGTTTCGATTTATCAGCATGGCCCGGCTGCTCCATTGGAAGGGGCTACATCTGGGCATTCAAGCCTTTGCCTCAGCCCAACTGCCGCCCGACACTGAGTACTGGATTTTGGGCGAAGGGCCAGAACTAGCTAGCCTACAAGCCTTAGCTAAACGGCATGGGGTCGGCGATCGCGTTAAATTTTTAGGCCGTCTGCCCAGGGCTGAAACGCTGCAACGCCTAGGCCAGTGCCACACCCTAGTCCATGCTAGCCTCCATGACTCAGGCGGCTGGGTCTGCCTAGAGGCGATGGCCGCCGGTCGCCCGGTTATTTGCCTCGACCTCGGTGGCCCCAGCGTGCAGGTGACCCTAGAAACAGGCTTTAAGATACCGGCCCACACCCCTGCTCAAACCATTGAGCACTTGGCAACGGCAATGGAAAAACTGGCCTTTAACCCAGAGCTATGTCAGCAGATGGGCACAGCTGGCCAGCAGCGCGTACAAAAACACTTCTCTTGGGAAGCTAAAGGCCGAGAATTGAGCCAGCAATACGCCGTACTTTGTCACGAGGTCGCCCCATGCGCATCTTAAGTGTTCACAACACCTACCAAATTCGAGGGGGCGAAGACGAGTCTCGTGAGTCAGAGGAACGGCTGCTGCGCGACCACGGCCACGAAGTCGATGTCTACGAGGCATCAAACGATCGCATCGGAGATTTAAACCCGGCCCAGCTAGCCTTAAGAACGATTTGGTCTCAGCCCGCCTACCGAGACATTAGCGATCGCCTGGCTCAAAAACCCTACGACATCGTCCATATTCAAAACTTCTTTCCGCTGATTTCTCCGTCCGCCCACTACGCGGCTAAAGCGGCGGGGGTGCCCGTAGTGCAAACCCTGCGAAACTATCGATTGCTGTGCCCCAACGGCCTGTTTTTTCGCAATGGGCAGGTGTGCGAAGACTGTATGG
The DNA here is from genome assembly GCF_014695775.1 of Leptolyngbya sp. FACHB-60. Classification (GTDB taxonomy): domain Bacteria; phylum Cyanobacteriota; class Cyanobacteriia; order Phormidesmidales; family Phormidesmidaceae; genus Nodosilinea. The sequence continues at coordinate 61,380 of NZ_JACJOX010000028.1, forward strand.
GCAAGCCCATTCCTTACCCAGGTGCCCTCCACGGCTGCTACCGGGAGAGCAAAGCCGCCAGCGCCGTCGTTACCGCCATGATTGCGACCCACCGAGCGCTCAACACCTGGTCTAGGGCTGTGGATGTGTTTATCACCCTGACCGAGTTTTCTCGGCAAAAGTTTATTCAGGGCGGCTTTGCGCCAGAGCAACTGGTGGTCAAACCCAACTTTGTCGCCCCTGACCCTGGCGTAGGCACCGGCACCGGCAACTACGCCCTCTATGTCGGCCGCTTATCGGTCGAAAAGGGGCTAGATACCCTGCTCGATGCCTGGGAACAACTTGATACCCCCATTCCTCTAAAGATTGTGGGCGATGGTCCCCTCAAAGAGATGGTTGAAAAAGCTGCCTATAAACAGCCCCAAATCGAGTGGCTCGGGCGACAGCTGCTGCCAGAGGTCCATCGCCTCATGGGTGAAGCCAAATGCTTAGTTTTCCCATCTAAATGGTATGAAACCTTTGGCCGGGTGGCGGTAGAAGCCTTTGCTAAGGGCACGCCCGTCGTGGCCGCTAAAATTGGAGCCATAGAAGAGCTCGTGGGTGGCAGCAACACCGGCATTCTGTTTGAACCCGGCAATGCGTCAGACCTGGCCAATCAGCTCAGCCGATTTTGGTTTGCTTCGGCGGCTGAGCACAGCGCTATGCGACGGGCCGTTCGAGCAGAGTTTGAGCAAAAATACACCGCCACCGCCAACTACAAAGCGTTGATAGATATTTACACTAAAGTGTGTTCAGTTGCGCACTAGGCTTAATCGTTAAGAGCAAGCTATGACCTGTCCCTATCTCTATAAAAGTGCTACCCAGTCGGGTGTAGTCAGCAGTGCTACTCTGCTACTGATTGCTTTTTCGACAGTATTTTTTCCGCGTATTATCAGCTCGTTTGGCGCTCCCTCGCCCATTAATTTTATTCACTTTTTAGTCGTTCCTGGTATCTGCCTATGGGCCTTGGTTAAGAGTTCGCCTAGCCGATCCAGTCGCGTTACTGTAAACCTGCTACTGATTGTGCTGTTTGCACTTTTACTTGTTGAATTTTTTAGTGCTTTTATTAACAGTGCCGCGTTTATTAATGTTGGTTTGTCGTACATGCTGCTGGCAGAGCCAGCTATGTTTTTGGCGGGCATGGTCGGATCAGAATTTGCAGAAAAAGATTTTGTTTTTTTTAGAGCGTGGATCATTAGATTTTCGCTGATTAACCTGGCGATCGCGCTCATGCAGGCCGCTATGTTAGCAGCTGGCCTACTGCCGGTTAGTAGCATGAGTGTCCCTCAAGACAATATTCAAGGCGTTTTCTACTTAACCGGCGGCGGTCACAACGTGTCTGCCTCGGTTTCTATGAGCTTTGCTATTTATTACTTGGTTAGTGCTCGCAATCCCTTTGGGGCCAAAAAAGCCCCGATTTGGCTGATCTATACCCTTTTAGGAGCAGGCTTTTTTCAGCTGTTATACGCCGACTCTAAGCAGACAATGTTGGTTATTATGGCAGCCTGGGGCATATTGGCAGCCACCAAGTTTAAAAAAATAGGCACACTGCTAAAGTATGCGATCGCCATTGGAGCCATTGTCTATTTTATGCTGTGGGCGATCGACAACATCTCTCTGTTTAGAGCATTTGGCACCTGGCTAAGACCTGAGATATATGGAAGAGACGGCGTTGCTACACAGCTCAAGATTGCCGCTTTTCCAATCGTTACCTCGCACTACGATTCGCTATTGAACTGGTTTGTGGGGCTGGGCCCTGGCCACACCGTCAGCCGCCTGGGGGGCTGGATTTTGCCCGAATACTGGTCTTTGCTTAGGCCTTTAGGGGCAACTATTCACCCCGCCAGCGGCGAAGCCTGGAATAGGGTCTCCTCTGTGTGGATTGGCTCTGCCTCCAGCATGTTTTCGCCCCTGTTTGGCTGGGCGGGCATTTGGGGAGATTTAGGCGTTCTCGGTCTGGGGGTATACCTGGCCATTGGCTACGTAGTTTGGAAAAAGCTATGCCTCGACGACTTCTCTCGCTTCACGCTGCTGTCGATTATGATGCACGGCTTAATCTTCAGCCAGATGGAAGAGCCAGGTTTTATGCTTCACTGCATGGCCCTTATCTTTCTGCGCTGGAAAGAACTAAAGTTTAAGGCATTAGAGCTTAGACCCCGATACTCCCAGGCACCTGCGATCGGGGCTTTAGGCTAAGCCCCTTAAAAGTGACAGCATAAATATAAATTTTCTGTGCAGCAAGCCCTTACCAACAATAAGCATCCGGTTTTCGCTACTGTCCGTAGAAAGCAGTAAGAGGGCCTCCTCCGTGCCCGCCAGCCAGTAGATCTATCAGTGTTTATTTGTTATGACCAGCCTTTCCGGTTCTTCGGCGTTTGACTCTTTGCCTAGTCCGCCTGCGGTCAACCACATCTTTTTGATCGTTGGCCTGGCCTGCCTTCTTGGCTTTGTCATAAATCTTCTGACCGCTGCCCTTCCTCCCGACCTCATGGCCCTAGAGTGGCGGATTGGCTTTATGCAGCAGGTGAGCAGTCGCAGCGTTTCGCTATTTCTTGGTTTGGCTATGGTCGTCTACGGCAGCTTGACATGGCGGGTCCTGTCTCGCTATCTAGCGCTGGCTTGCCTGGTAGGGGGCATTTTGTTTCTGCTGTCGGGGGTAATTGTTATTCGCGATGGCTTAGTGCTGCAAAACCAGGCCCTTGGCACCATTGAGAGCGAGGCCACAGAAATCAGATCTCAGCTACAAACCGCTCAGGTTAATCCCAATCTACCCCCCGAAGTTACCCCTCAGCGGATTGGAGAAGCCCTGAGCCAGCTCGAGGTGCAGGCCGAAGCACTCAGTCAAAATGCTCGCAGCAGCGCCACTCAGTCAATGATGTCAATGCTGAGTACCCAGGTTGTCACTGGTATAGGGCTGCTAGCGCTGGGCAGGGTTGCCATCAAGCACAATTCCTAGAATTTTGGCTCTCTAAATGCGAAAGAGCTAGGTGAAGACGCAGATAGCGATCGCTCCTCTCCAGCTTCTTTACGGCACCGTAACGTTACTTACAACTATGGCCGCCCCCACCTTAAACCTCAAACCTCACCTACAAACTGCCTGGAGTTGGATAGCTGCTTTAGCTAAAGACTTCCACGGGCGTATTGTGCTATTAGGGCTGACGGTGGGGCTGATTTACCTGCCGGTGTGGTTGGGCTACTTAGTGCCAAGAGCCCTTAAAGGCAAAGTTGGCTGGTTCTTGGTGCTATGTATGTTGGGGTTAGCTGCTGCTGAACTGTGGAACCGCCGTTCTGTTCTTAAAGCCCTAAGAGCTTCTGAAGAAGATCGTCTGCTAGGGCAATTATTGATTGTGGGCGCAGCGGTGCTGTTTCCATTTTGTCGCTTTGCAATTTGGCCTCAGGCCTTTTTGTGGTTGGTAATTTTAGCGGGCATTGCTTGTAGCACCTGGGGAGTCAGCTTTTTTGGTCGGTTCATGGTACCTGCGGCTTTAATTGGCCTCACTACATACCCGCGCATTGGTTTTATTTCTCGCTTTATCTGGGATTTTTTTGCCCCTTATCAGTTTTTAGAAATCAAGATGGCCGAGGTGAGCAGTGCGGCTATGCGGGCCATTGGTTTCCCGGCGGTGCAGGAGGGGGTTTTTATTACCTTTCCGGAAGGTGCAGTAGAAGTAGGCTGGGGTTGCAATGGGCTAGACATGGCTCTCTCTATTGCCGCCACCGGTTTTTTTATGGGAATTCTATACAAGCAAAAGCCACGCCAAATGGCAATGTTAATCGGCATTGCGGTACTCATTTCACTACTATTCAATATTCCTAGACTTATGCTGGTCACCATTGCCCATGTGTATTGGGGTAAATGGTGGTTTGATTTTTGGCACGGTTTTTGGGGTGGTCAAATCTTTGTAGGCGTACTTCTCACCGCTTACTATTATGCCATGATGGCCTTGATCGAAAAATCCGATAAAAAGAGCAGAACATAACACCAGTTCTATTTCTAATGCCGTTGTGTTTTTTATATAAATTTGAATTTTTACTTATTAAAATTATGCTTTATATCCTATACTTGTTTCAGGGAACACAACCGTATAAGTTCAACCTTCTATGGTTTCAAATGCTACCATGAGCTTTGCCAAAGGCTTTTTTGGATGTACCTAAAGTCTTATACATCCATTACTTAACTCAGGAATCATTGCTCTACCGATATTTTGGCTTTCATTCTAAAAGCTTGTCTTGAAAGTAATTCGCACGAACAGCAATGAACAGAAATTTTATCAATTCCGGAATGATGCTGGCCACCGTTTTGGGAGCTGCCGTGGTTGTGGCATCTGCACCCGCACATGCATTTTCTTTTACCTTAGAAGGGAGTGATAATGTCGGCTCAAATCCACTTAAGGTTTTGGTAGATATCACGCAATTGGGCGGCAATATCCAATATAAGGTAGACATTCTGCCAGAAACCGTTAATAGTACGAATAACATTGGTGACCTGCGCGGATTCTTCTTCGATGTTGCCGATGAATCTTTGTTGTCGCTTTTGAAAATTGTTAATAGCAGTCGGGCTATTTATAATGAAACGTTTAGTGCTAATAATGTCATCAACTTAGGGCAAGGCGTCAACTTTAATCCTGATCCTGGCAAGCCAGCTGTTGCTCGCTTTGATGCTGGCTTTCGGATCGGTGAAAATGGTACTGGTGTTAAAGGCGCTGACGATATCCGCAGCATTATGTTTGAGGTTGCCCGTACAGATGGACTTGCTTTGAGCCTGAGTGATTTTGACCGCAAGGTTTTGCGAGTTGGAGTTCGTGCTACCTCTGTTGGCCCTGAAGACGGTGTCCGTGGTGGTAGTAGTGGCAAGATTGTGGGAGAGGTTCCTACTCCTGCACTGCTGCCTGGTTTGATTGGCTTAGGTGTAGCTGCTCTACGCAAAAAGCAAGAGAACGAAGTTGCGGAAGAGGTTTAATACTAAATCCGAATCACATAACCCCGATTCCCAAAAGGCCAAGCCGTAGGGGCGAATTGCATTCGCCTTACTGAGTCGGGGGCAACTAAGCAGGATCTGGTATAACCTCTTTTTGCTTTATCCTGCCTGAAAGTCAATTACTCTCCAAAGTGATATCTCTTCTCAAGAAGAGATATCACTTTTCTATATAGTTAACCTTTCGGTTAACTGGAAAAGTTTTTTTGGCCTCCTAAGTATTTGAGGACGGATTTTGGAGTAGCCTAAAAAGAAAAATGGTAGGTAACTTTACGGAAGACGAAAAAAGTTTGTAAAGTTAAGGTATGGTTGTTGGGGTGATTGAGTAATTAAACGTTCGTTTTTACAGCATACTCAGCACATTGGGTATTGCCTCAAGAGCATATCTACCAATCTTTTTCGGCCGTCTTTTTCTCTTGTTCAACGTTTCTCTGTTTTTGAGCATAGCTAATTCTGGCTTTAAGGCTACGTTGTTTTTCTTTCAAGATATATGAGAGCTGTGTCTTATGTGTCTTGCACACAGGATCTTAGTAGTAAGCCACTCTGCAAACGGCTGATGTATTGCACTATTCCTGAAGTGCTTGCAAAAGCTGTTTCCTAGAAAGATGCTGCCAATTAGATAATGCTTTAGAAGCTTTGGATCATAGCACGCGAGTAACTACAAAACCTAAAACGGAGACCAATTTGGCAACGGAACCTCAATCATCTTGAGGCTCTAGAACAAGGCTTGAGACGGCATTTGCCCCCTGTAGTCTGGAGATATAAATGACGACTCAAAGTGTTCCTTCCCTAGTCAAGGGTATTGTTTTTCTAGATGACTCGGTTGCTGATGCAGACACACTGCTGGAGGGGCTTAACCCTAACCTCGGCGTTATTTTTCTCGACTCTGCCCAAAATGGCATAACTCAAATCACTAATGCCTTGGAATTGTTTTCTGGCTTAGAGAGCATCCATATCATTTCCCATGGTGAAGCAGGCGGTTTGACGTTAGGTTCAACCGATCTCAACAACAACACTCTAGACAGCTACGGCAGCTACCTAACCCAATGGCAAAAGGCCATGACCAGCACAGCAGATATTTTGCTGTATGGCTGCAATGTAGGATTTAGCCCCAGCGGTAAAAACTTTGTCGATCGCTTGAGTCAGTGGACCAAGGCAGATATTGCGGCCTCTGACGATATTACTGGCAGCGCAGGTGACTGGGATTTTGAGCTGGTTACTGGCTCCATTGAAGCAACTCTAGCGGTAGGTGCAGAGGCTCAGGCAAGCTATGCCAGCAACTTGAATATTATTACCGTGACTAGCTCAGCCGACAGTGGAGCTGGTTCTTTGCGGGCGGCTGTTGCCGCGGCCCCTGCCGGTAGCATTATTCGCTTTGCCTCTACCCTGGCTAACAAGACTATTGCCCTAACCAGCGGTGAGATATTTCTTCAGCAGGATATAACGATTGATGCAACCGGAGTTGCCAATCTAACTATCAGCGGCAGCAACAAGAGCAGAATGTTTCAGGTGGGAACATCTCAAAAAGCAGTTAGCGCTACGTTTAAGAACCTTACCCTGATCAATGGTAATGCCCAGGGTACTCAGGTACCCGGCATGGGAGGTGCTGTTAATTCAGCAAATTTCTGCACGGTTACTCTGATGGACTGCCGGCTCAATAACAACAAAGCTGAGCGCGGTGGAGCCTTGCAAACGGGTTCGGGAGCTAAGGTCACTATTCTTGGTAGTAGCTTCGATGGCAACGACGGTACGCTCACCAATAATGGTAAAAGTGGGGGCGCGATTTCTACTAATAGTGCTGGTGGGGCTGGCGGCACAGGATTTTTAACGGTTGAAAACTCCCGATTCACCAATAACCGGGGATTTAACGGTGGCGCTATCTATGACATTTCCACCCCAACCACCATCAGAAACTCTGTGTTCACTAACAACACAGCCATAGGCGAAGGGGGGGGAGCGATCTTCACCGATGGAGCTGGCCCCAGCGGGCCGGGAACCGTGAGCGGCGGCACTATTCGCATTGAGGGAAGTTGGTTTGAAGGCAACAAAGCCAAAAGTGGCGGCGGTGCTCTCTATATTTGGGGCTATGGCAGTGACAAGTTGGTGGTTAAGGACAGCACGCTGGTCGGCAATACCGTATCTTTAGGCGCCACCAATCTGGCTCGTGGGGGTGGTTTAGAGGTCAATGGCGGTCAGGTGACACTGCAAAATATCTCTGTCGCCAACAATGCGGCTGAAAAGCAAGGGGGTGGCCTGTGGGTGCAGACCAGTTTGCCGGTCGATATTACCAACAGCACTTTCTCAAGTAATCGGGTTAACCAAGATGCTGGTGGTGCCATGTTCTTAAATACGGACGCTTTAACACCGGTCAAAATCACCAATTCCACCATTGTCAACAACTTTGCTGGACGCGCTAATGGGGCGCTGTGGATGAACGGCAGCAACAAAGACTCAATTACACTACGTAACTCGATTGTCGCTTTTAATAAAGCGGTTGACACGAGGCAGAACCAAGTCGGCTACACTCCCCGCGATGGCGGCGGCAATATTGAGTTTCCAGCGCCGGTAAATTCTGGCCCGCGTGTGGCTGCCAACAGTCGTATGGTTGATCCACTGCTGGGGCCGCTAATGAAGATTGGCGATGACCTGGTACATCCGCTGCTATCTGGTAGCCCAGCGATTAACACGGGCGTGAAAGGTACTGGCGTACCCACTCAAGACCAGCGCCAGTTTACTCGTGACTCTTTACCCGACGTAGGAGCTTTTGAACGGGGCGGGTTACTAGCTTATGGCGGTAGCGGTAACGATATGCTTTTGGGCAATTCAGCAATCAATAGTTTTTCTGGGAGCAGCGGCAACGATACCCTTTTGGGGCTAGGTGGAGCCGACACGCTAACTGGTGGTACTGGGGCCGATCGCATCGTCTATACCGGGCGATCGCAGGCTGAGGCCTTTAGCCAGTCAACTCTAGCGTCGCTCGATCGCATTGTGGGCTTTGATGCTACCCAGGGCGATCGCATTCAGCTCGACTACAACAACAATTTGCTCACCTCTGAGCGGCCAGTGGGCCTATTTAATGCTGGCTTGAAGACCGGCACGACTTTAGATCAGGCCGCTCTGGCCGCCTACCAAGATAAAAATCAAGCCTCTAGTGGAGCACAAGCCATGGCGGCAAACCAGGCGGTGTTTTTCCGCTGGGGAGCCCGCACGTTTCTATCGGTTAACGACGGTAATGCTGCCTTTTCTAAAGGCACAGACCTAGTGGCCGAAGTCACGGGCCTACGCATGGCCGGGAGTGATTCTACCGCTGGGACTTTAACGGTGACCAACTATTTCGCGTAAAACGACGCTCTTTAACCAGTAAGCCTGCAAAGCCCCGGCCATACGGCCGGGGCTTTGCAGATCAGGGCGGCCTAATTATAAACATCCAGTGAAGTTAGATAAAACTGGGCGGAAACCACCGTCATTCCCTGAATAGGGTTGAAGTAAGCCTGTACCCTGGCAGGGGTGAGCGTGCGCTCCACCCTAGCAAGCATTTATTGATCCGGAGTTTTATCTATGGTTGGTGCTTCAAATCCGCTCTCATCCCCCTCTCTCAGCGGTCAGGCGATCGCCCGTGTTGTCGGTCTGACCTGCATCTTTGGCTTTCTTGTCGACATGACTGCCCTCACCTTTCCCCTAGAGGAGGGGACAGCCTGGCGGGTGGGATTATTACAGCAAATGGGCGATCGCAGCATTGTGCTGCTCATTGGTGTTGCCCTACTGATCTACAGCGCTTGGGAGAACCAAAGCCTACGAAAGACGTTGGGCCTCCTAGCGATGGGGCTAGGCGCTCTTTTTCTGCTGATTTGTATGTTTGTAGTGCGCGAAAGTTTTCTACTTCACTCTCAAGCAATCGACAACATCGGCAACCAGGTTTCGCAGTTACAGACTCAGGTTGAAGCAGGGCGCTCTAACCCGGAAGTTACAGCCAATACCACAGAGGATGATTTTGCCAATGCCCTACGGGCTATTGATACCCAAGCTGAAACCCTGAGGCAAAATGCGAAAACCACCATTACCAGAAGTGCTGTTGCCAGCACCAGTAACTTTGCGGTAGTAGGCATTGGTTTATTGAGCCTAGGCCGCCTCGGCTCAACGGGAAAATATAGGGGCCGAAGCGCTAAAAAGACACGGAAATAAGACGCCTTTCACTTTGCCACAAAAATCGGTGCCAAATCAACCGGCACTAAATTTGTCGGCTCACGTCCTTAGAGAATGACTCTCTTCGCTTACCCATGGCTAGCCTTTTTAAGATTACGATTTAGCAATTAACCAACCTTTTGCAGCGAGCTATATGAATGATTATCCCGTTGTCATTATTGGGGCAGGGCCAGCGGGCTTGACTGCTGCCTACGAACTGCAGAAGCATGGCCTCAAGTCTGTAGTACTTGAGCAGGCAGATCGAGTAGGCGGCATTTCCCGTACCGAGACTTATAAAGATTATCGGTTTGACATCGGTGGTCATCGCTTTTTTACTAAGGTTGACGAAGTTAATGCGCTTTGGCAAGAAATTTTAGGTGATCAATTCATTCGGGTGCCCCGATTATCACGAATTTACTACGATGGTAAGTTCTATGACTATCCTCTTTCTCTTCTTAAAACCCTGAATAATCTGGGTTCACTGCGGAGTCTGCTGATTTTAATCAGCTATCTCAAAGCTAAGTTCAAGAAATATCTACACCTCAATACAGAAGCTGAAACTTTTGAGGAGTGGGTTGTTGACTGCTTTGGTAACCGGTTATATCAAACTTTCTTTAAAACCTATACCGAAAAAGTCTGGGGCATCCCTTGCAATCAGATTCGGGCTGACTGGGCAGCACAGCGCATTAAAGACATGTCGCTTAAGCGAGCCGTAATCAACGCCCTGTTTGGCAGCCAAAATGCTAAAAGCCTTATTAAAGAATTTGACTATCCACGCCTGGGTCCCGGCATGATGTGGGAGCGCTGCCAGGAAATCGTTGAAACCCAGGGTTCTCCCGTTTATCTCAACACTAAAGTGGTGCAGGTTGAGCGAGAGGACCGTCGCGTTACTAAGGTGATTGCCGAGCAGGGCAGTAAAACCCTCGAATTCACCGGCGAACATTTCATTAACTCTATGCCAATCGCAGCTTTTGTTCATCGTCTGCACCCTCTGCCTCCGGGGGAAGTACTGGCCGCAGCGCGAGGGCTGAAGTATCGAGATTTCTTAATTGTCTCGCTGATTATTAACCGCGACCAGCTTTTTCCCGATAACTGGCTCTACATCCACAGTCCTGACTTTCAGGTAGGGCGCATCCAAAACTTTAAGAATTGGAGTCCGGCGATGGTGCCCGACCCCAGCAAAACCTGTCTGGGGATGGAATATTTTTGCAACGAGGGCGATGGCCTTTGGGAAATGTCGGAAGTGGAGCTAGTTGAGCTGGCTACCAAAGAAATTATTGGGCTCAGCCTGGGGGTGAAGCCTGGGGACGTGGAGGATGGCTGCGTGATTCGTCAGCGAAAGGCTTATCCGGTCTATGACGGGGAGTATCGTCAACACCTGCAGGTGCTGCAAGACTACGTGATGACCCTTGAGAACCTGCAAACAGTGGGTCGCAACGGCATGCACCGCTACAACAACCAGGACCACTCAATGTTGACGGCTCTGCTGGCGGCAAAGAATATTTTGGGCGAGGACCACGACCTATGGAATGTGAACGTGGAGCGATCGTACCAGGAAAACTTTACCGATGAAGAGTGGAACCGACGACAACATCCCCAAAAAATTGTAGATGTTCCGGTTCAATCGGCAGTGGCTATTTCCCCATCAACCTTGTCCTCTTAGTTATGAAAGGAAAGGTAATACAGATGGCTATTCAATCAATCGATACTTTACCTTCTAAAAAGCAGCCTCTGGTTTCAGTTATTATCCCTGCCTATAATGCAGAAAAGTTTATTGCCAAAACCTTAGAATCAGTACTGGCTCAGACTTACCACAACATTGAAGTGATAGTAGTGGACGATGGGTCAGAAGACAGAACAGCTCAAATTGTCCAATCATACATGGAGAGAACCTCCCAACTAAAACTACTTAGCCAAAAAAATTTAGGGGTTGCAGCTGCGCGTAATTTGGGCATTCATCAAGCTAAAGGCAAGTTCATCGCCCCTCTGGATGCAGATGATATATGGTATGAACAAAATATAGAACGGCAGGTACATGCTATTTTATCAGCAGAAAAAAATGTTGGGCTTGTATATTCATGGTCAATAGATATTGATGAATTCGGTCAGCAATTGGGTTGCGTACGTGCCTCTCGAATTGCGGGCCGTGTTTATACAACTCTGTTACTCCACGACTTCATCGCTAACGCTAGTTCTGTCCTAATTCGTAAAGATTGCCTTGATCAGGTTGGGGGATATGATCCTACCCTAAAGCAGCAAAATGGCCAAGGCGGGGAAGATTGGGATATCTATTTACGCATTGCTGAACACTACGAATTTCGGGTCATTCCTGAAGTCTTAGTGGGCTATCGTCAGTTAGCTAATAGTATGTCCGCAGATAGCTATCAGATGGCCCGCTCTAGGTTTCTAATTTGGCAGAAAATTAGACAGCAGTACCCCCGCATTCCCACGTCTATTGAACGCTTATCTAACAGTAGTTTCTATCTTCATCTAGCCGATCAAGATTATCGCGCTACTGAATACAGAACCGCACTAGACTGGACAATAAAAGCACTTAAAATTGATCCTTTAACTCCGTTTTTGCGTCTAGGTCTATACAAAACTGTGGTTTTTTTCTTGCTGAGCAAGCTTAGTCGACGAGCTCCATCAGTGAAAGCGATCAAAAGTTATAGGCAGATAAAATCGAAAAACATTCATAGCACTTCTCATGAGACTCTATTTTTGCAACGCCAAAAGCCACTATTTTTCTGCCAGCCTAAGTTTTTTGCAGAGTTGCTGATCCATCAGTTAGCATCTTTCATATTCGGCAGCTCGAAAAAATGGACTTAAAGAAGTGTTTATATTTACACACATAATCTTAAACAGTAAGTTTTACAATTAATGAAAGCATTAGTAATCAAAGCAGGACAGAGCAATAAACAGTATTGGCAAGATTTGTGGCGTTACCGTGAGTTGCTGTATTTTTTGGCTTGGCGTGATATTTTGGTGCGCTACAAGCAAACTACTGTAGGTCTTGCCTGGGCATTGTTGCGGCCATTCATTTCTATGGTGGTGTTCACCGTAATTTTTAGTGGTGTTGCTCAATTGCCCTCTGATGGAGAACCTTACCCTATTTTGGTGTTCTCTGCTATGTTACCCTGGCAATTTTTCTCTAGTGCTTTGACTGATTGTAGTAATAGTTTGATTAATGACTCTAATTTGATTTCTAAGGTTTATTTCCCTCGCCTCCTGGTTCCGATGGGTTCTGTTGCTGTCAACTTTGTAGATTTGCTCGTCTCTGGCATGATCTTACTAGGGCTGATGGCTTGGTACAGCTTTATTCCCACTTGGCATATTTTGCTACTGCCCGTCTTTGTTGTCTTGGCAATTATGATCAGCATTGGAGGTGGCCTGTGGTTTGCCGCCTTAAATGTAGAGTATCGCGATTTTCGCTATGTGGTGCCCTTCATTGTGCAATTAGGTTTTTTTGTATCGCCAGTTGGTTTTAGGAGCAATCTAGTGCCCGATCAATGGCGTTTGCTTTACTCTCTCAATCCCCTAGTGGGAATTATTGATGGTTTTCGATGGGCCATTTTAAGCGAAGCGGATCAACTCTACTGGCCGGGTTTTTTGCTCTCATTAGGTATTGTGCTGGTCGTTCTCTCTAGTGGAGTGTATTACTTCCGGGCTACTGAGCGCAAGTTTGCGGATGTGATCTAAGCAGGTGCAACTATGGCTGATACCGTCATTCGGGTCGAGAACCTAAGCAAGAAGTATATAATTGGCCACCAGACTGCTGGTCACTCTACCTTGCGAGACAAGATTACGGATGGTGCTAAAGCTATTGGCCAACGGCTTATTCACGGTAAGAAGGTGAAAGACACTACCCGAGAAGAGTTTTGGGCTTTGAATGATGTTTCGTTTGAAGTGAAGCAAGGGGATCGGTTAGGTATTATCGGTCGTAACGGAGCTGGTAAATCTACTTTACTCAAAATTCTCAGCCGCATTACAGAGCCTACTTCAGGGCAAATTACTATTCACGGCAGAGTTGCTAGCCTGTTAGAAGTTGGCACAGGTTTTCACCCCGAGCTCACTGGGCGAGAAAATGTGTTTCTCAATGGTGCCATCTTAGGCATGAGCAGGGTTGAAATTCGTAAGAAGTTTGATGAAATTGTTGACTTTGCAGAGATTGAAAAGTTTTTAGATACTCCAGTAAAACGTTATTCGTCGGGAATGTATGTCCGTTTGGCTTTTGCTGTCGCGGCGCATCTAGAACCAGAAATTTTAATTGTGGATGAAGTCTTGGCAGTTGGAGATACTAGCTTTCAGAAGAAATGTTTAGGTAAGATGGATGATATTGCTGACCAAGGTCGAACGATTGTATTAGTTAGCCACAACATGCTAACGATACAGGATCTATGCCAAAAGTCGATCTGGCTTCATCATGGCAAGTTAGTGGATTATGGGAATTCCCAGAAAATCACTTCTAATTATCTTCAAGCTTCTCTTGAAACCTCAACTCAAAGAAGTTGGGAGGATTTAGAAACAGCACCAGGTAATGAAACAGTCCGTTTACAGCGTGTCTGTATACAGCCAATGAGTAATGTACCAAATACTCACATTACTGTTTGTGATCCATTCTTGATAAAGGTTCAGTTTCACAACTTTAAACCAGATGCTTACTTAAATGTTAGTCTGCAAGTTCACAACGAATACGGAATTTTGGTATTTGAGTCTGCTCCAGTCCATGAGACTGGTTGGTTAAACCGTCCTTTTTGCACTGGAATTTTTAGTTACAAGTGCCATATCCCAGGCAACTTATTAAATAATGGCTCTTATCAATTAAATCTTTCTATAACTGAAAATCAAGATATTTTATTGGTAAAGTTAACCAACGCTTTGACCTTTGAAATAGCAGATTCAATGGAAAATCGTGCTGGATGGCATGGTGCTTGGGATGGGGCCGTACGACCTATTCTAAAGTGGGAAACAGATTTTGTCTCGGAGCACAAAGTGTGAAATCTAGATAAAATCTTATAGAATTCATTGATTGTAAAGACAAATTCTAAAGTAACTTACTGGCAAAATTGGGGTAATGAATTATTCAACCAAATTTCACAATTCAGAGCCAACAGGAGGCTTGAATAGGCTCAAGCCATCTTTAGTGTGTCCAGGGTGCAAGCAAAAACTTTACTACAGTGACAAATACAATTGGTGCAGTGCTTGCGGTGAAAGTTTTCCCCAAGTGAGCAAAAATTGGATTAACTTATTCTCTGAGAAACTGCTTAAAGATGACCAAAAATGGGCTTCAAGGCAGCAGGAGATGGAGATCTGGTATCAGAATTTGATCGTTTCTCCAAAACAGGCTAGTTATTGTTTGTTAAATGACTATGTACCATTTGAGCCTACTCTAAATTCTATGTCTGGTAAAGTGCTAGATGTTGGGGGAGGCGTGGGACTAGTTAGGCACTACTTGCCTTCCAATACTCAATACATCGTGCTCGATCCTAGTCTTGATTGGCTCAAGATAGAGTGGAAAACGCTATCTGATATTTTCCCTTGTTTAGCTACACCACCCTCTTTTGTAAGAGGTGTGGGAGAGTGTTTACCATTTTCTAATTGTTCTTTTGATGTGGTGCTTTCTTTTTGGAGCATAAATCATACGAGCAATCCTAAACAGGTTTTTGAAGAGATGGAAAGAGTTTTGCAGCCAGGAGGGAAGTTGTTTATTGTATTCGAGGATATGTCACCCATTTGGAGTGACATAATTGATAAAAAATTTCCTGCTGAAAAGGTTTTTCTTAGCTTTTTTGGCATTGATAAAGAAGCTTCAAAGTTTGCTAGATCGAAGCTCATGGCCCGTCTTTTGCTGGGACTGAAATTCCCACTTCAGCCTGATCATATTCGAATTGAGGAAAACGACGTTTTTAATTGGAGCAAAGATGGCTTCGAGTTAATTGAAAGATCTTGGATTGGCCAGTTTCTAGCCCTTGAGTTTAAAAAGAATTCTTTATGTAAGTGAACTTAAAAGTAGTTTTATGCAAGAATCTAATGCCAACTTCTGTGATACCCAGACTCCAATTAAAAATGGAAAAATTTCAGTTATTATTCCTTGCTTCAAGCAAGCCCACTATTTAGGGGATGCAATTAGTAGTGTTCTAACTCAAAGCTATAAGAACTTTGAAATTATTGTTGTTGATGATGGTTCTCCGGATAACACGCAGGAGGTTGCTTCTCTCTATTCTACAAATTATATTTACCAAGAAAATCAGGGCCTATCTGGAGCACGAAATACAGGATTACAAGAGAGTAAGGGTGAGTACTTAGTGTTTTTGGATGCGGACGATCGTCTTACTCCTAATGCTCTAGAGGATGGCTTGAACTGCTTTAGGTCTCATCCACACTGTGCTTTTGTCTCGGGACACCATCGCTATATCAACATTGATGGATCCTTACTTAACGAACATCCCCCAGAACCTATTGATGGTGACTATTACATGGCATTATTAAGGCGAAACTATATCGGCATGCATGCCACGGTAATGTATCAGCGATCGGTGTTTGACGTTGTAGGAGGATTTGACACCTCTCTGAAGTCCTGCGAGGACTACGATTTGTATTTGAGAATTGTCAGCAGATTTCCTGTCTATCGCCATCACAACGTCACGGCAGAGTATCGTTGGCACGACTCGAACATGACTCATAACTCTAGCCGTATGCTAAATGCGGGATTAACAGTACTGCGATCGCAGTGGCCACAGATTCAGAAAACCCCTCATTATGTTCGAGCCTATTGCGCTGGGTTACGGTTTTGGCGCACTTATTTTGGCCAGCAACTGATTGACCGAACTGTAAATAGTTTTATGTCAGGAGAAATAACGCAGACAATTAAAAGCTTAGAACAGATTCTAAAATTTCTGCCCTTATGGTTGTTGTCTGTTTGGCTTGAACTGCAAGGATTGTTCTACGCAATTATTTTAAAGCTTAAACTACAGAAAACACCTATTCATTTAGAAGAAATGCATCCGAATGAATCAGCCGTAGATAAATTAAAACTTGTGAATAAAACCGTCACTAAACCTCTTTTAAATCCTAAGTCAAAATGAAAGTTAGTGTACTGGTAATAACTTATAACCATATTAGCTTTATTGCAAAAGCACTGGACAGTGTGTTAATGCAAGACGTTAATTTTGATTATGAACTACTAATTAGCGAAGACTGTTCCACAGACGGAACTCGGGAAGTAGTTTTAGCTTACTATAATCGGTTTCCTGATAAAATTCGCCTGTTGCTATCTAAAAAAAACATACGTAGTAACCAAGTTGTCGCCAGAGGAATCAATGCAGCCAAAGGACAATATATTGCCTTGCTCGATGGAGATGATTATTGGATATCTCCTCACAAGCTACAAAAACAGGTTGACTTTTTAGATCGGCATTCTGAGTGTGCTATTTGCTTTCACAATGCCAAGGTTGTTCATGAGGATAGTAGTCAGGCTGTCTGGAACTGGACGCCAGAGAACCAAAAGGAGTTTTCAACCCTTGAAGATATATGGATGGGTAATTTCATTGCCACTTGTTCTACCATGTTTCGGCAAGGATTATTTGGTCGAGTTCCTACTTGGTACGATGATTTTTTCCCCATAACAGACTGGCCTTTACACTTGTTGAATGCAGAACATGGTTTGATCGGATACATTGATGAAGTTATGGGAGTTTATAGATACCACAGCGGCGGTCTTTACTCACCATTCACACAGGTTCAAAAGCTATACAAAACACTTGATTTTTATCAAGCTATAAATTCTGCGTTAGACTTTCGATACGATGAAATAATTAAAACAGCTATTTCTAAGTACTTTTTGGAGTGGGCTGATGAGTTTTTTGCTAGTGGTAATATGGAGCAAGCAAGAGTTTGCTTTAAAGTCTGTGCTACAGCAAAACCTATAAATAAGTACATTTCGATTCGCCGGTTTTTAAGAACCTGGTTTAAGCTGTACCTCTTACCTCGAGTCAGGTCTACCAATCTAGCTCAAGAAAATTATTAGAGTATTTATTCCTTTGGTTTTTAGTCCTTTACCTTAAATGTTGCCTATTAATTTCTCTATAATTAAGTATGAGCAATCAGTCGTTTATAAAATCTACGTTTATTCCTGTTAAAAAATTGGTTCAATGGTCGGTAATGATTCCAACCTATAATTGTGCCCATTATTTGCGGGAAACCCTTTCGAGTGTGCTGGCTCAAGACTTGGGGCCTGAGTTAATGCAGATTGAGGTGATTGATGACTGTTCTACGGCCGATAATCCTGAACTTGTAGTACAAGACTTAGGAAAGGGGCGAGTCGGCTTTTATCGCCAGTCCTATAATATGGGCGTACCCAGGAACTTTGAAACCTGTTTGCAACGATCGCACGGTAGACTCATTCACCTGTTGCATGGTGATGATTATATTCGCCCCGGTTTCTATACCAAAATGCAGCAAGCCTTTGACCAAAGCTCTGAGATTGGGGCTGCCTTCTGTCGCCAGATCTTCATGGATGAGCAGGGGCACTGGCAAAGCTTTTCTAAATTAGAACAACCTCAAAGCGGTATTTTAGACAACTGTTTAGAGCGACTGGCTCTAGAGCAGCGAATCATGACTCCCTCAGTTGTAGTGCGGAGAGAGGTGTATGAAAAACTGGGAGGATTTAATGCCAAACTTTTGTGCGCAGAAGACTGGGAAATGTGGGTTCGTATTGCAGCAAACTACCCCATTTGGTATGAAGTTGAGCCATTAGCTGTCTATCGAATGCATGCTGATTCTAATACAGGTCGCCACGTCAACAGTGGAGAAGATATTGGCTATACTCGGCAGGCTATTGATATGTTCAAAGCCTACTTGCCTACAACTATGGCTGAGCGTGTAGCCCACTCAGCTAGGACGACCTACGCGCTTGCGGCCTTGGATACGGCGTATCACGCCCTAGTCAACGGCAACCTAAGGGCAACTTTGAATCAGGGCCGAGAAGCTCTGCGGTTGAGCCGCTCATTTCCGGTCATTTGCAAGCTAGTGCGGGTGTTGCTGAAAGGGAGTATGGCATATGCCCTAACTCACCTGAAGTCGAGAGAGACCTTGGTATGACAACAGATCATCCTATTCAGGTGGGTTTAGTTGGCTGCGGAGCGGTGTCTCAGCTTTACTATGCCCCTGCACTAAAAGAATTAGAGCGCTTAGGTCTGCTGCGAGTGACGGCCTTGGTTGACCCAAGTGAAGCCAGTCTCAGTGCGCTTAGATCGCAGTTTTCCCAGGCCAGCCAAGCTAAAGATATTGCGGCTTTAACCAGTGATACCCTCGATCTGGCGATTGTGGCTTCTCCGCCGCAGTACCACGCGGCACAAACCATTCAACTCCTCAAAGCGGGGGTATCTGTTCTATGTGAAAAACCAATGGCCAGTACGGTAGCCGAGGCCGAAGCCATGATCGAAGCGGCTGGGCAGGCACGGGGACTGTTAGCAATCGGTCTATTTCGGCGATTTTTTCCGGCTACGCAGACTATCCATAGCGTGCTGTCTTTAGGCCTGCTAGGAGAGCTGGAATCCTTCGAGTGCTATGAAGGAGGACAGTTTAGCTGGCCAGTGCAATCCCCTGACTACTTCAAGCGATCGCTGTCAGGCGGTGGCGTTTTGCTCGACATTGGGGTGCACCTGCTGGATCTACTGATTTGGTGGTTTGGCGAACCCCTCGAGATTCACTATGAAGACGATGCCATGGGCGGTATTGATGTGAACTGCGCGCTAAGCTGCCGGTTTGCACAGGTGAGCGGCACCGTTAGGCTAAGTCGTGACTGTGATTTCACCAATCGCTACATTATTCGAGGGAGCAAGGGCTGGCTGAGCTGGCAGGTAAATGAGGCTAACAGTATTCAACTAGGGTTAGCCAATGCTCCCTGGGCGCTGGAGACAACAATGCACCACCAGGAATTTAGAGCAGGATTACCGCTACTAAAGCACTCTGCCTTTAATTTTGAACAAAGTTTTGCTAGCCAGATTTGCAACGTGGTTGGAGCTATGCGCGGCGATGAGTCTCTGGTCGTTCCTGGAACAGAGGGTATTCGGAGTCTTCGATGGATTGAGCACTGCTATCGCTATCGGCAGTTAATGAGTATGCCATGGTTTAGTCTGCTAGAGGCTACACGTGCTCAGCAGTTAAGCCTTGCTTGTGAGTAATCTAATGTCAAACGTTGCCATTTTGGGAGCTAATGGATTTATTGGCAGTCGTGCCGTTGAAATGCTGCACCTGGGGGGAGGCGCTGCGGTACGACCTATTGTGCGGAATGTGCATTCTTTGGCGCGCCTCTCCAAATTTGATTTAGATTGCCGTGTTGCTGACGGATTTGATGAAGAGGGTTTAAGCAGAGCGTTTCAAGGTTGTGATGTGGCAGTTCACTCGATCGCAGGCGATCGCCGCACCATCTTAGGTACACTAGCGCCAGTTTATCGAGCGGCTGAACAGGCAGGGGTGCGCCGCCTTATTTACCTCAGCAGCGCCTCGGTGCATGGCCAAGCTCCTGCACCCGGAACCGATGAAACTTCGCCTTTAAGCGATCGCCAACCGATTGAGTACAACAACACGAAAGTCCAGGCCGAGCGCAAACTGAGACAACTGCGCGATCGCGGTTCGGTTGAGCTGGTTATGCTTCGACCCGGCATCGTATTTGGGCCACGCTCTTATTGGTTGACAAGCTTTGCCGATAGTTTACTCAATGGTACTGCTTACCTATTAGATGGAGGGCAAGGTATTTGTAACAGTATCTATGTTGATAATTTAGTTCACGCTATCCAGCTCTGTATAACGGCGGCGAAGGCTGATAGAGAGGTGTTTTTAGTTGGCGATCGAGAACAAATAACTTGGTTTGATCTCTACTTACCTATCGCAAAGTCGTTAGGATTTGAATTAGAGAAAATTCCTGGCGCCCAATATATCCCCAAAAAATCTTTACCAATCGATCAAATCGAAAATATTCTGGCGTCTAAACCATCCATTGCCTTTCTATCATTGTTTTCCGACAAGTGGCGAAAGGCTGCTCGGGCCGCGCTAACCAGTCTATCCCAATCAGAACCACCTTCCCCATGGCAGTTGCCAACAATTCAATCAAGTTCTTTGGGGTCCACTACTAGTTTGGAAATGGCTTTACTGTACCAGTGTCAATACAAACTTTCTCAGACTAAAGCTCATAATCTTTTGGGCTACGAGCCAGTTGTTTCCCTGCCGGAAGCCTGGGAAAGATCTGTTGGCTGGCTTAAGTTTTCGGGTTATCCGGTGAGTAGTTCCATGCCAGCATCTGTTTCCTACTCTTTACCAAATTCTATGTCTACGGGCAGCCATGAAAAATAACAACCTGGTTTCTGTAGTTATTATTTTTTTCAATGGCGAGGCATTTTTAGAAGAGGCGATCGCCAGTGTTTTTGCCCAAACCTATAAAGCTTGGGAACTTATACTTGTGGATGATGGCTCCACCGATGGCAGTACGGCAATAGCCAAACTCTATGCTCAGCAATATCCAGAACAGGTGCGCTATTTAGAGCATGAGGGACATCAAAATCGAGGCATGAGTGCTACTCGAAATTTAGGAATTTACCATGCTAAAGGCGATTATATTGGTTTTTTAGACGCAGACGACATTTGGTTGCCCCATAAGCTAGAGCAGCAGACTGAGCTATTCAATCGCTATCCAGAAGCTGGAATGGTATATGGTCGAGCGCAAATTTGGCACAGTTGGTCTGCGCTTGCCGGTGATAAAAATAAAGACTATTTTTATGATTTAGGCGTGTGCTCTAACAGCCTAGTTCAACCCCCTCTATTATTTAAGCAGTTGCTTAAAAACAAGCATCAAACACCTACTCCTTCTAATGCACTAATGCGGCGTGACGTGTTTGATCAAGTCGGTTTATTTGAAGAAATATTTCGTAGTATGTATGAAGATCAAGTATTTTTCTCAAAGATTGCTCTCAGTCAGCCTGTGTACATCGCTGACCAGTGTTGGTCAAGGTACCGTCAGCATCCTCAGAGTTGTAGTACTGCTAACGAAAAAGCCTCGTACTTTAAAACTCGTCAACCGTTTTTAGTCTGGCTAGAACATTATCTAACGACTCAACCTTCCCTAGAAACTGAAGTCCTTCGGGTGTTTCAACGAGAGCTGTGGCAGTGCCATCATCCTCGTCTTGCCATGATCAATACCTACGTTTTATCTAGTGTTTATCGCCTGCTAGCGCTCTTTAGAAATAGGTTGCCGGCTTTCGCGCAACCTCTATTACAGAAATGACTCCACCGCCATTAGTTTCTATCATTACCCCATTTCTCAATGCCGAGGCTTTTTTTGAGGAAATGATTGAGAGCGTCATTGCCCAAACCTACGGGCATTGGGAACTGATGCTGGTGGATGATGGCTCTACCGATAGCAGCACTGCGATTGCCCAGCGCTATGCGGCTCAGTACCCTGGTAAAATTCGCTACTTAGACCACGAGGGCCATCAGAATTGGGGCAAAAGCACCTCTCGTAATTTGGGCATTCAGCAGTCTCAGGGAGACTATATTGCGCTGCTAGACGCGGACGACATTTTCTTGCCGCAAAAGCTTGAAAAACAGGTCGCTATTTTAGAAACTCACTCAGAGGCCGGGATGATTTATGGGCCGACCCTATACTGGTACGGTTGGACGGGGCAGGACGGCGATCGACGGCGCGATCGCATCGCTGCTCTCGGGCTGCAAGCCAACTCTCTGGTTCAACCGCCTCATTTAATGACCCTTTACCTCAGGAAAGGGGGGGTTGTACCCTGTACCTGCGGTCTATTGGTACGGCGTACTCTAGTCGACACCATTGGGGGGTTTGATGAAACCATTCAGCATATGTATGAAGACCAGGTGTTCATTGTTAAAGTTTGCCTGAAAGCTCCGGTTTTTGTTGAACAAGATTGTTGGGATCAGTATCGTCAGCATGATGCCTCAAGCTCGTCTGTCGCTATTCGTGAGGGTGAGTATCATCCTCTGAAGCTCAATGCAGCCCGCCTGAAATTTTTGACCTGGTTAGGAGATTATCTAGCTGCCGAGAATATTCAGGATCAACTATTGATGCGTGCCTATCAACGGGCCCTATGGCCCTACAGTCATCCGCAGCTGGCTAAGATTACGCTTCCGGCGGAGTATTTAGTCAAGCGAGTCTTGGGTAGTCTAGCCACAGCTGTGCAGCGTGTTCTTCCCGTTTGAGTTCACTATTTCTGGAGGGCTGTCTAATGCAAGATGGATTAGCTGCGGCGGATCTTAATCCTACCGAGTCTCCTATCCCTTGGTGGAAACAGTGGTTCATGCCTGCCCTACAGGGTAGCCCCTATGCCGGTCGCGTTCGGTTTGGTAGTTTGCGCCGGGTTACACCAATTAGCCGCCACTTTGGCTACGACCGAGGTTTGCCGGTCGATCGCTACTACATTGAAAACTTCCTCAACCAGCACTCTGCCGACATCCAAGGCCGGGTGCTCGAAATTGGAGATGATGCCTACACACGCAAATTTGGGGGCGATCGCGTCACCCAGCGAGATGTCCTTCATGTCACTGCGAACAACCCGATCGCAACCTTTGTAGGAGATCTAACCAACGCCGAGCAGATTCCCTCCGATAGTTTTGACTGTTTCGTACTCACTCAAACCCTGCACCTGGTCTACGATTTTCGAGCCGCTCTCGATACAATTTATCGCATTCTTAAACCCGGCGGCGTGGTGCTAGTGACCGTGCCAGGTATCAGCCACAAAAGCGTAGACGAGTGGGAAGACTACTGGTGCTGGTCCTTTACTACCGCATCCTGCAAAAAACTATTTGGTGAGTTTTTCCCCCCCGACCATATCGCTGTAGATGCCTTTGGCAATGTGCTGGCGGCGATCGCCTTTTTGGAAGGGCTGTCGTTCCACGAGCTAACAAAAAAAGAGTTAGACTATCGCGATCGCAGCTATGAGCTGCTGATAACCATTCGGGCGGTAAAGCCTACGAGCGCGCCATGACTAGAGTTTGGGGTGCCATTCAGAACGCAGGTACCTGGCTACAAAAACGAGACTCGGCTCAAGCGGTGATTTTAATGTATCACCGCATTGCCTGCCCAGAACTTGATCCCTGGAGGTTAAGTGTTACCCCTCAGCATTTTGCCGAGCATCTGGCCATCATTCGTCAGCAGGCGCAACCCATGAGCCTGCAAGAGTTGGCTGCGGCCCGTCGAGACGGCGACGTGCCGCGACGAGCAGTTGTGATTACCTTTGATGATGGCTATGCCGATAACCTGCACCAGGCCAAACCGTTACTAGAGAAATACAATATTCCCGCTACGGTTTTTGTTACTACAGGTCACCTAAACTCGACTCGAGAATTTTGGTGGGATGAGTTAGAACGCGTGTTGCTAACACCAGGTCGTTTGCCCGAAACGCTTCACCTGACGATTGCCGGTAGACCTAAATTATGGCACTTGGGAGAAGCTGCTAATTACACCGCTGAGGATTTTGAGGGCGATCGCGATCGCCAAGCTTGGGAAGGTTTGCCCAACTCGCGGTTAGCTTTCTACTATTCGGTGTGGGATGCCCTGAGAAAACTACCTGCTGATCAACAGCAAACCCTTCAGGATGAGATTTTGGCTTGGGCCACTACTTCTGCCCAAGCCCGAGCTGACTATTGTGCCCTAACTACTGAAGAGTTATTTAAGCTAGAGCAAGACGGGCTAGTTGAGATTGGTGCTCATACCGTAACACACCCCTCACTTCCTGCACATTCCCTAACGTTTCAGCACAAGGAAATCTACAGCAGTAAAATTACTCTAGAGCAGCTTTTGAAGCATCCAGTCAAAAGTTTCGCTTATCCATTTGGAGATCTGGACAAAACTTCTGTCTCCATAGTTGAAAAGTGTGGATTTGAGCAGGCTTGCTCTACCATACAGCTTAAGGTTTTGAAGGGTAGTGAGGAACTTAAGTTACCTAGGCTTGAAGCAAAAAATTGGACAAGTTCAGTATTCAAAAAAAATCTGGAAATATGGTTAGGATAGCTTCTTGGAGAGGCTATTTATCCTTTGACGACTGAGACGTTAATCACACTGACTTCGCAAATTATTGAAAATAAGTGTAATAGAAAACCCAATTGAGTATGTTCTTGAAAAGTACTCTTATATTTCAGGATGAATTTACTCGAAGACTAATTCTGAGCCTGACCTGGGTTATTAAAAACAAAAACTTATTCGCTGAAAACCTGTACGACGTTCTTTGATCCTCAATACTGAACTTGAACTTTGCATCATGAGTCGCAGTCCTTTAGTTACTGTTATTATTATATTTTTCAATGGTGAACTCTATTTTGAGGAAGCTGTTGAAAGTGTTTTTGCTCAGAATTATGACCAGTGGGAACTCCTACTTGTTGACGATGGTTCGACAGATAATAGTACGGCTATTGCCCAAAAATATACTCATAAATATCCCGAAAAAGTTCGCTACCTAGATCATGATGGACATCGCAATAGAGGCATGAGTGCAACCCGAAATCTAGGTATTACTCAGGCTAAAGGAGAATTCGTTGCCTTTTTAGATGCAGATGATGTTTGGCTTCCCCAAAAGCTCGAGCGACAGGTCGCTCTATTGGAGCAATATCTTTATGTTGGAATGGTAGCTGGCCCAACCCAATACTGGTATAGCTGGACAAGAAAACCCGCAGATCAAAACCGCGATTGCCTAAGAGAGATTGGGGTTCAACCCAATTTAATTTATGAACCACCGTTTTTGCTTTCCCGTCTCCTTCGCAACGAAGCTAACGCTCCTGCAACCTGTGGTGTTCTAATTCGGCGCAGCATTTTTGAAACGGTCGGGTTTTTTGAAGAATCATTCAGGGGACTGTTTGAAGACCGAGCTTTCTTTTCAAAGGTTTACTTAAAGCATTCGGTTTTCGTAATGGATACCCATTTAGATAGGTATCGACAGCATCCCGATTCAACCTGTCACTTAGAGAAAGAAAAAGGACGTTACAGTCCTTACAAGCGCAATGAAGCCCATCTCTCTTTTCTTCAATGGTTAGAGCGCTATTTGATGCAAGAGGCAGTGCAAGATCAAGAGGTGTGGCAAGCCCTAAAGGCGAGTTTTTTGCCCTATAAGAACCTGCCTTTGCACTATGTTTATCAACTTTCTAAACGAGTCATGAGATTTTATTAGCCAACCATGACTAACCTAGTACCCCAAAAGATTTTGCATATTGCTTTAGAGTCGGACAGCCCTGACTTATACCCAGATGCCCCTTATCTGAGCTGGTATGTTGTCTTCTGGTGGCACAGAATTCCCTTAGGTCACGTTGAGCTGACGCGGCAGCAGCTACCCCTATCGGCTAAGCACCTAAAGCAAAAGGCTGTGCGAATAATTGCACCTGCAATTGCTGCCCATTTGCAAGAACACAAACTGGTCTTGCCGGAGATCACTAACCTCATTACACAACCGGTGTTTGATGCTGATGACGTATTGCGACAGTGGGAAGCACCGTTTTTGGCCTGGCGCCAGCAACGACTAGCGCCAGAGTCCACCTCTATTTCGGTAGTTATTTGTACTCGCGATCGCCCTGACTATGTGCAGGAGTGTTTGCGATCGCTCCGGTGTTTATCAGAACCTCCTGATGAAATTGTAGTAGTAGATAATGCTCCGAGTTCTGATAAAACTCAAAAAATCGTGGCGCAAACACCAGGAATTAAATATGTTTTAGAGCCACGACCGGGTTTGGATTTTGCCCGTAATGCAGGCATGCAGCACAGTGCTAGTGAGCTGATTGCCTACACCGATGACGATGTCAAAGTTCATCCCGATTGGATACTGCAACTTCGACGGGCCTTTCGAGAACCTGGCGTAATGGCAGTGACGGGGCTAGTTTTCGCGGCAGAATTAGACACCCGATCGCAGTATGTGTTTGAAAAGCATTGGAGCTTCAATCGGGGCTACAAACCCTTGATTTATGATCAAGCTTATTTTCAAAAATATCGCTTAGTAGGAGTGCCAGCTTGGCGGGTTGGGGCGGGCGCAAATATGGCATTTCGGCGATCGCTGTTTGCCATAACAGGAATGTTTGATGAGCGATTGGATGTAGGGGCAGCGGGGTGCAGTGGTGATTCTGAAATGTGGTATAGGGTGTTAGCAGCAGGATTATTGTGCCGCTATGACCCAACGGCAGTGGTGCACCATTCCCACAGGCGGGAAATGGCCGGGCTCCACCACCAACTTTTCTACTATATGCGAGGGCATGTTACAGAATTATTAATTCGCTTTGAGCGCTATTCTCATTGGGGCAATCTGGTTCGTCTGGCACTGCTACCAGTTTATTTTACTTATCTTCTGATATTTGGCTGGTCTCGAGGAAAATATCGATACAATACTATCCTGACTGAAATTTTAGGCTGTCTTTCAGGATTTAAATTTTACTTCTTGAGCAAGCTAAATAAAATCGAATAATTTTATTTTTATAACAGGTTCTAAGTCATGAATTTTTTAGTCACAGGCGGGGCTGGCTTTATTGGCTCTCACCTTATTGAAGAACTGTTGGCTGCCGAGCATCGAGTTACTGTTATTGATAATTTGTCCACAGGCAAATATCAAAATTTAATGGAAAACTTTCAGTCAACATCTATAGACCAGCTAACATTTGTAGAGAGTAACGCCTTTTCGTGTGATTTAGAAAAACTCAGTAGTGCCTATGACGGCTTGGTTCATTTAGCTGCGACTCCATCTGTTACTCAATCTTGGGAGCAACCTGTTGCTGCTCATGAGAACAATGTCTCAGGAACTATTGCTATGATTCAGATCTGCCAGAAACTAGCTATACCGAGGTTGGTTTTTGCTAGCTCGGCAGCGGTTTATGGCAACCCATGCCAAGTTCCTATATCAGAAAATGAGTTGACTACGCCTATTTCTCCCTATGGCTTACAAAAGCTTTCTAGTGAGCAATACATCACATTATTTTCTAAGCATCTAGGAATTTCGTCTGTAAACCTTCGCTTATTTAATGTATTTGGATTACGCCAAGATCCTAAGTCCCCTTATTCAGGAGTAATTTCAATCTTTGCCAAAGCTATGAGTCAGGGAATGCCAATCTTTATCAACGGTGATGGCTCGCAAACGAGGGATTTTATTTGCGTTAAGGATGTTGCCATTGCGTTCGCTAAAGCATTGACCCTTCCTCTACCCTCTGGCACTACTTTAACCTGCAATATAGGTTCTGGGCAGGCTATTTCTTTATTGCAGCTAATAGAAGAATTACGGAATTGTTTTCCTGAATGGACAGCAGGCACCTCTTTTAACTCGCCCCGTTTGGGAGATATTCAACATTCTCAAGCTGATGTGACTAGGGCTAAGCAGTATCTAGCGTTTGAACCTAGATTTACCATTAGGGATGGTTTGATGGTGCTACGAAAAGCTCTTAACTAACTCATTTGGGTTTTGTGAACCGCTGGCTGTAGCAATAATTTATCCCCTTGGCAATCGGTTCACATTTTCCTCTACCTCCTGACCATATTCTGGGGGGTGGGGCGGTTCCCCAAAGGGGACGCTTCGCGATCGCCCCACCCCCGGCACCAGCGAAATCAAATCCTCAATATTTTGCTGCATGGTATGGCAGATAGTGTCGAGCGGTAGATCGTTAGGGTCATGGCCAAAGGGGTTTTCAATCTCGATGCCGATCTCTTCGATGCCAAACACGGCAAAGCTGATTAGCCCTACCAATAGGGGCGTGCCCCAGCCTACCGAATCCACCATTTGAAAGGGCAGCGCCAGGCAATACAGCATCAGCAGCTGCTTCAGGTGGATGCTGTAGGCCACCGGCATAGGCGTCTTGAGAATGCGTTCGCACCCTCCTAGGGCATCCACCAAATCGTCTAGGGTTTCTAGACAGTAGGTGAGCTGATGACTGTTAAGGGTGCCTCGGGCCTGCTGGGTTTGCAGGTAGTCGGCTACCCAAAAGGCGATCTCCAGCGGCGGGTTGTTCATCTGCCTCAGTTTGGCGAATCGGTCGGCGGCGAGTAGGCCGGCCAGATCGGCATCGGGAGGTTCGCCGCGCAGGTGCAGTTTCATGGCGATCGCAAAGGCGGGCAGCTGGCGCACGACTGCCGTTTTGGCCTCGTAATCTCCTGGCTGGGGCGTTTCAATCGCTACCCACATTTGCCGAGCCAGGTTGCGGGTCAGGTTGACTACGCTACCCCACAGCTTGCGCCCCTCCCAAAACCGCTCGTAGGAGGTGTTGGTGCGAAAGACCAGCAGCAGACCTAGCACGAGGCTAGGCACCAGCGACCCTAAAATAGGCGACGCCAACGGCCAGCCCCAGCTGTTTAGCAGCAAAATGCCCAGAGCAAAGGCCGCGCACAGCAGCACTCGGGGCATGACCGCCGGTATCACTGACCCTCGAACGCGAAACAGCAGCTTAAACCAGTCTTGTTCGGATTCGTAGCGGCGAATGCTGCGTTTGATAGTTTGGTTTGGCACCGGCTCATTCCCCTGCACGATCTCGATTGACCTGGTGATATCGCCAGCGCCACGGTGGTTAGGTCAAGCCGAAGATAGCAATTCTGGAGTGGCGATGGCGAGCCAAATAATGCACCAGTTTTTGGCGTTGTCAGCTTCCCATGTCCTTGGCCATCTAGCCAGCGCTACTGCTTCGGCACTGTAGATGCTCTAGGGTAGGCCTGCTAACTGGCTCACTTTGATCGACGTGAGGGGCTGAGAGGCAACCTGAACCAGAGTGGCCTCCCCTTAATTTTCCTTGAGTTATACCGTGACGGCATAATCGACCAGTTGTAGCAGGCGCGATCGCAGCGTCTCCAGTCCCAACCGCTCGGTGGCGGAGATAAACAGAGCCTGGGGGTACTCCTCCTGGGCGATCGCCAGCTCTTCGCTACTCACTCGGTCGGCCTTGTTAAACACCAGCAGCATCGGCCCCGGCACAATCGGCATATCCTTGAGAATGCGCATTACCCAGTGAATCTGGTCTTGCCAGGCGGGGTGCGACACATCTACTACATGGAGCAGGGCATCGGCCTCAGTGACCTCTTCGAGGGTGGCGCGAAAGGCATCCATCAGCGAGGCGGGCAGCTCTTCAATAAAGCCCACCGTGTCGGTGACCACCAGCTGGGTGGTTTCGTTGGTGGCGGGGTCGGTGATTGCCAGACGGCGGGTGGTAGGGTCGAGGGTGGCAAACAGCTGGTCAGCAGCGTATACCTCAGAATTGGTCAGTGTGTTGACCAAAGTTGACTTGCCCGCGTTGGTGTAGCCCACTACGGCGATCGAGGGCAGGTTGTCGTCCTGACGGCGGTGGCGCAGGCGAGCGCGGTGGGCCTGAAGCTGGTTCACCTCCTGCTGGAGCCGCTGAATGCGCCGCTGAATGGCTCGGCGCTCGGTCTCTAGCTTCGTTTCCCCTGGGCCTCGGGTGCCAATGCCGCCCCCCTGCCGCGACAGGGACTGACCGCGCCCCTTCAGCCGGGGCATTTGGTACTCAAGCTGGGCCAGCTCCACCTGGAGCTTACCGGCACCGCTTTTGGCCCGCTGGGCAAAGATATCGAGAATCAGCTCGGTGCGATCGACCACGCGCAGGCCCACCATATCTTCCAGGTTGCGCACCTGCATGGGAGAGAGGTCGCGATCAAACACGATCAAATTGGCCCCTACGGTCTGGGCCGCTAAGGCTACCTCCTGCACCTTACCGGCCCCCAGCACGGTCTGAGGGTGGGGTCGAGGGCGCTTTTGAAACATAGTTTCCATCACTTCGCCGCCTGCGCTGTCAACTAGGCGCTCTAGCTCTTCGAGCCGCTGCTCAAAGTGCTCAGGGGTTTGATTGTTGGTAAACAGGCCGACGACTAAAACGCGATCGCGCTCATCCTCCACCTGTAGTGCGGTAAAGGCGCGGCTAAACTCGGCCTCTAGACCTTCGGCCAGGGCGAGAAAATCTTGGGCGGCCAGCTCGTCTAGGTCGGTGGGGGCCGACACCAGCCAGCGCTGCTCAGGGTGGGGCACCAGGTGGGCTAGATAAGTGCTCTGGATATAACCAGTAGCACCCCCCCCGCGACGGGTAAAGCCAGTGCCCGTCAACGCCAGCACCGCCAGCACATCTAGCCGCTGGAGGGCCATGGTCGTAAGAATGGCATCGCTAGGTGGGTCAGGTTCAAACTGGGTGGCAATACAGCGAATGCCGCTGAGGCGCTCGGCCCCATAGCGGGGCAGCTCTGAAGGGGGAATTTGAGTCTGCCGCAGCGTGCCTACCCCTACCCGAATCACCTGGCCACGACGATTGACGTAAGCGCACAGGGGGCTGTCGATGTCGGTACTCACTGCTGCCAGTCGCTGGGCAAACTCAGGAGTCACCACACAATCCCCTGGCAGTCGCTGGTGGTAGAGGCGCTGTAGCTGCTTGAGCTGACTGGGCTTGAGGCCCTTTAAATTGCCATAGATGGTTTCGATAAGGTCAACCTGCTCCTAAACCGAAGGTATCTTCAGCCCTGGCAAGGAGGTGCAGTTTTGCCTCTAGGAAACCTAACCTCTCCCCATGTAGGCTGAGGATATAGATTATATAACTTTTAACTTCGGCTTCTCACCTGGGAACGAGTGGAGAGTTCAAACTTTCTTATCATTTTTTAGTCAAAAGCTGTAGCTGGCCGTAGCTAACCGCTCAGCCGACAATCCTTCAGCGGTAACTGTTTAAGCCTATAGCGTTAGTCGGTTAGCTTAGGGCATGGGAAAACCGTTGATAGCGAGAATTAGAGTAGTGAACTGGTCGTATAGCAATCTCTCGCCAACCAGAACGAGCTAAAGCTCAAAAGAGGACGTTAATATAACGTTCTCTTTTGAGCTTTGTCTTTCGAGCGGTAATGTGTGGTAGAACTGTTTCGCTTAAAACAGACCCAGCCAGTGGAAGAACCCTTGGCCAGTGGTCAGTTCAACCAGCAAAGCGCCGAGGAAACCGATCATGGCGAGACGACCGTTCCAGAGTTCAGCACTGGGGTTGGATCCAAATTCAAACTTGGTTCCGAACTCACCATACTCACGATTAAATTGACCGTCGTAGGTGGTTTTGTCTTGGGGATTAGCCATCGGAAGTGCCTCTAGATAATTACGTTACAGTTGAGCAGTTGCCACACCTAACCCCTGTGGGTTAAAGCCCAACGGCTTGCGCTCGAATGCACAAGTTGCTGTGCTCAAAATCCAGCGGTGTGTTGTTACTTAACTTAACGATGCCGACCCGAACCGGCTATCTGTAGCTGGGTAGAAGACTTAGTAAATTATTGTCCCGTCAACAGCGCCCTTAAGTTGCTTGGCCGGTTGAGCTGACAGGCCAATATTGAGGTATCGAGGCCCAACATCAAGGTGTGGGAGGATTTACCGTCGATGACCAAGCATTCTCTGTAGGCCTGACTTGCGACTCTCCAGGACTCTGCTGCCCAAACAACCCTGGCAATTGGATTATGTCTACCCCTTACCCTTTGGGAGACACGGGATTCGCTATAGTACTAAGGCTGATTTTGAGGGCACACATGGCCAGACGATATCGGGCAGACCGTGAGGATGGGCAGAGTTTCATTCGGTGGCCTTCACCTTCAAAGTCAAAGTCTTCCAATTCTCGTTCCGTGTCGTCGTTCGACCCTGATCTTGTGGTTGACCGCCGACGGCTTTACAACTATCTAGATTCGCTAGAGAGCTTGTCGGGAGAGTAATGCCATACTCCCTGGGGCTGTTATCGAGCGGTAGGGGACTTCCCCCCTTAGGAGCATGAAAACCGGCGAGATTCGGTTTATAACTCTTTTTAAGATGCAAAGCAAGTTAAGCGAATTGGTGTATTCTTGTTTCGTAATCTTGACTTCTACCGCTAAACAAGCCCCTGGGATCATTAGCCATGAGCACAGATTTTCAGTCAGACACTACTTATACAGAGTTTACGGAACCAGAAGGCCCTACGGTCATTGTGGACAACTCAGACTCTAGCGCCTCTGCTCTGGGTGACGAAGCCTCTCGACAAATCAAGCAGGTGTGGGAAAAGATTTCTGCACTGTTGGGCAATCTCCCTGACTATGTGACTGAGTTTATCCAGCGTTATCGGCGGCCGATTGTCACCGTTGGCCTGATTGTTGCGGCGTTTATTGCCGTGAAGTTGGTGTTGGCTCTGTTGGGAGCTGTGAATGACGTTCCTCTGCTGGCCCCTACCTTCGAACTGATTGGGCTCATCTACAGCGGTTGGTTTCTCTACCGCTACCTGCTCAAGGCCTCTAACCGGCAAGAGCTGCTGGGCGACATTGCCGCCATTCGCGACCAGGTATTAGGTAAAGGGTAATTAGGTTGTGTGAGTGTCAATGGCAAAGTCTCGACGAGGCTTTGAAGAGCAAATTTTCTTGCATTCACACTTGCTGTCTGCTTTTACACTTCTTCCTTTCGGTTAACTCCCCCTGTGATTCGCGATCGCGCTTTCTATACTGGTTGTAGATGCAACTGGTGGTTGCGCGATCGTTAGAACCCAGGGGTTTCGTTTATTTATGGCGCAGACAAAAACAATTACCCAAGCGGTAGAGCGGTTGGGCTACCGAGTCACGGTAGGGGATGTGGCCGCTGAAGCTGGTCTGCCTCTATTAGAGGCTCAACAGGGGGTATTGGCCCTGGCCTCTGAGGTGCAGGCCCATCTCCAAGTGGCCGAGTCGGGTGAGATCGCCTACGTCTTTCCCAAAAACATTCAGGCGGTGCTGTGGAGCAAGTCTTGGCGGCTGCGGTGGCAGTCGGCTTGGGAGAAAGCGTGGCGGGTGCTGCTTTACCTGATCCGCGTTTCCTTTGGAGTCGTGCTGATTTTGTCGCTGGTGCTGATTGTGGTGGCGATTACAATTATCGCGATCGCAGCCAGCAGTGCCGGTCGTGACGACAACGACAGTGGCGGTGGCGGTGGCGGCATGATATTTTTGCCTCGGGTTTGGCTGGGGCCAGACATTTTTTGGATGTTTGACCCGAGGAGCGATCGCCGTCGTCGGCCCCGCACCAAATCAGAGATGAACTTTTTAGAGGCGGTGTTCTCCTTTTTGTTTGGCGATGGCAACCCCAACGCTGACCTCGACGACCGCCGCTGGCAGAGCGTTGCCCAAGTGATTCAGGCCAACGGTGGCGCTGTGGTGGCTGAGCAAATTACTCCGTTTTTGGGCGACCTGGGCAAGGGCTGGGCCAGTGACCTCGAAGACTTTATGGTGCCGGTGCTGAGCCGGTTTAACGGGCTGCCCCAGGTCAGCCCCCAGGGCGGCATTGTATACCAGTTCCCTGAGCTACAGGTGACGGCTCAGGCGCAGCGTACCATCAACCCACCCCCATTTCTACGAGAGCTGCCTCGCAAGTTTAGCCAGGCCACCTCTGGGCAGATTATGGGGGCCATTGTTTTGGGTAGTGCCAACCTGATTGGAGCACTGGTGCTAGGCAGCATGCTGCAAGACCAAAGCTTGGTTGCTGAACTCGGCGGCGTTGTCGCCCTGGTCAACTCGCTCTACTGGCTGCTGTTGGGCTATGGGACAGCCTTTTTGGGCCTGCCCCTAGTGCGTTACTTTTGGGTGCAGCAGCAAAACAGCCGCATCGCCGCCCGCAATGCCGAGCGCGAGCGGCGGGCTGAAGTCTTGAGCCAGCTCACCGACGACCAGCGCGAAAAGCTGGCCTTTGCCCAGACCCTCACCCTCCAAACGGTGTTGGGAACCGACAACCTGGCCTACACCACGGAGAGCGATCTAACCGATCAGGAAATTGCTCAAAAGGACAAGATTGACGCTGAGTGGCAGCGGCTTTTGGAGGAGCGACAGGGGAAGTAGGGGCGTAGGGGAGTAGGCGAGTGGATGGGTGGATGGGTAAAGCTGATCCACCTACCCATCTACCCGCCTACCCATCCACCCTCTAACGTGGATCGACGATCGCTCCGACAAACAGCAGCGTGCCTGTGTTGCGATCGCGAATTGCCGCTAAGAAGGGCCGATCGACCACCATCTCGAAGGGCGAATCGGGTGGCAGAGCAACAGAGGTGGGCATGATGCCGATCGCGGTGCTGGCGGCGGCTTCGGTGCCTGCTTCGTTGACTTCAATAAAGGTTTTGTGACGCACCTGGTTAATGAACGCATCCAGCTCGGTGAGACCCGAGAAGTCGGCCTGGCCTGCCTCAAAGGCAATGCCCATACCCAAGGCTTGCAGGGCGGGGATCAGGTCGGCTTCGTACTCAAACTGAAATTTGGGCAGCTGAATTTCACCGGGGCGCGATCGCATTTGCCCCATCCAGCTCTCCCAAGTCTCGGGGGCAAGCTGCGCCGATAGGGTAGCCAGGTCGTTGCCGGGGGCGGGCAAGATTACTTCAAAGCTGAGCGTGCCATTGCCGTAGGGTAGACTCACCGCCTGAAACTGATCGGTTTCTACATATAAATAGTCGCCCTGCTGAACCATTAGCGGATGCTGGATAGTTTCGCCGCTGGTCAGGGTAAAAGGGCGCTCCGTCGTGCGGGCGCGGTCGAAGGCTTCGCTCCAGGCTCCTTTGAAATAGACAGCGTTGACCAGCACCAAAAGCTGGTCTGGGGGTAGCTGATCGACAATGGTGGGGATGCGATTGCGGGTGTGCTGCTTGACCCAGTCGTTGATGCGATCGATGGCGGCGGGCTGGCTAAAGTCGAGGGCCGCCACTTCGGCGGCGTAGGCCGTCTGCATGCGCTCTACATAGTCGGGCCGCACCGGCAGGCTTTCGTTCACCCAAAGGGAATTGGCGATGGCAAGGGCTACTTCGGGGTCGAGCTGCGTCAAATACTCAGTTAGAGCCTGGTTGCCCGCGTTAAGCTGCTCGATGTCTAGGCTATGGAGCTTGAGGGTAGCGGCGATCGCCGCCTGAGTTTCGCCGCCGGCGCCGTTGTAGGCCATAGCCAAAGCCAAAGCCACACTGGTCGGTGACACTAGCACATTCTCATCGGGCGTCGCTTGGCGCAACTGCTCAAACAGAGCAAAGCCAAAATCTAAATGGGCCTGGGTCAATGCTCTATCCACGGTGGGGGCTTGGTCTAAACGCGAATTGTCGTAGGGAGTCGGTGCGGGGGCGGTAGGAGGCTGGGCCTGGAGCTGAGCGCAGCCCAGAGTCAGGGCGACTAACCCGATCGACGCAGCCCGGCCAATCCATCGGTGTTCCATCATGGGGGTATCAATTAACGCTGTCCACACCTTGTCATGGGGGCATGGGACAGGATGCGGTGGTTGCAGGAATGGAAACTGAGACAGACTTTGCTGACCTAAATCCTACGGTTGAATCGTTTGAGCGATCGCCACACAATCCTGAAACGCCGCGTTGGTCTTCACCCCCTGCCAATCCATCGACGGAATCGCCGCTTGGTAACCCTGGGCCTGCAAGGCCGCAATCAAACGATCGCGGTTCGGAATATCCATTTGTCCCCGCCGCCCGATTTCCCCGAGGGGGTAGTAGTAGGGTGGCAGATCAATTTCTTGGGCCATAATGGCCAAAAGCTTGGCCTGAGAACTCCAGCCCCAGCGGTTTGCTAAACCCTGCATCTCCGCTAGCATCTCCCCATCGTGGAGTGGCCCTAGCCACATTGGCCCGCTCACCACAGGCAGAGCTTCTGCACAGGGACAATTTACCCGGCCCAGGTGTCGCCAATCTGCGGTTTGAAAGTGGCCGCAACGGTGGCAGTAAGCCACAAAGCCATAGTTGCCCTCCGTCAGCGTCGGCTTACTGACTAGGCGCACCATCACCCGATGCACTTGGCCCGTAAACAGCGAAAAGACTGGCTCTATGCCCAACCCTCGCGCTGCTGCGGTTTGGGCGACATGGCCGATGATCAACCGCAGGCCCTGCTCATGGGCGGCGGGGTGCGATCGCGCGCAGGCTCCATAGGTTCTCAAGCTGCGCTCTGGGTCGTGGCCGCTGGTGGCGCGGCCATCGGTGCTGGTCAGATACAACATTCCCCCTAAGCGGGTGGCCCACAGCCCGGTGCCGGCGTAGGGGGCGGGGCTACCGAAGTTGTCGATATCTACCAGGTCATAAAAGTCGCGCTGCTGGTAGCAGGCGAAGAACACCTGGTTGGCATCCTGATGGGTGATGCGGCAGGCATCGGCGGGCAGAGTCGCCAGGTTTTGAGCCAAAACTTTCGCCAGCTCAGGATTGCCCTCGTTGGCCCAGACCCAGTCGGCCTCGGCTTCCAATCGATAGCGCAGGGGCCGCACACCGCAGCCGGTCATGGCATCTAGCACTCGCAAATGGCCGTGGCGCTGGCGATAGACGGTCGCCGCTAGCACCGCCAAATCACGGGCGATCGCGCTTTTAGGGCGATAAAATGCCTGCCCCACCGCAAACGTCGCCTTGCCTTCCTGCACTAAAGCCGGGGATGACCCTAGGGTCACCGAGCGGCCTCGACAGCCTTGGCGATCGCGCCCTCTAGCGCCAGCTTCTCCAGTTCTGTGAGCACAAAGACTTCCTGCACCGTCTTGCCTTTGCGGGCAATCAGCTTAAACCCACCGCGAATGGGCACCGACACCTTCACCCGCAGCTCGGGGGAGTGGGCTCTGACGTTGGCAATTACCCCCGGAGTCACGGTGCCAATACCGGGCTGTTCTAAAAGCCGTTCGAGGATGGGAATCAGCCCGGGCAAATGGGTGGAGTGGTTCCAGACTAGACGACCGTCCGAGGCTTGTGTCATTGGGGTGTTTTAAGAAAGATTTAAGAAAGTCTATCTGATTATGCTTTTTCGAGGGGGGCCATCGTCAAGCCAGCGCGAGTGAGCTGGGTGTGGTAAAGCTCCGCCTGCTCAAGCGGGCCAACCCAGACCACCGCCTGACCATCGTGGTGCACCTGGTTAGTGAGATCCCAGGCGCGATCGCCATCCATACCAGGAATGTACTTCATTAAGCACTCCGCCACATGCTGAAAGGTATTGACATCATCGTTGAGCACGATGATTTTGTAGTTGGGATACGACTGGCGCGTGGTTTGGCGAGTCTTTGCGGGGGCACTGGCGGGGGCTGAGGAAACCGCTTGGGGCAAAACCGGAGTCATGGGAAGTGAACCTAGCTGAAGCTAAACCTATTGTCCTGTACACCGTTGCCAGAAGCTCATTTGAAACCGGCGAGCGCGAAGACGATCGACCGTTGTACCGCTGTACCGAATCCCAAAATCTAGCTTGTAGCTAGCCTGCGCCGCCTACAAACCCCTTGAGAAAGTTTCAAAAAACTTTTAGGCAGGATTTTCTCCCCTAGTGTATCGAATTCTGGTCGCCCAAATCTGTGGCACCTCATCTCCCCTAAGCGCGAGCTGGCTCTGCCTAGGCGCGGGAACACCGCTAGCCCACCGCTAAAGCGAGAGCATGCGCTCCAGCTTAGGAATCGTCAAGGGCAGGTCGATGTAGGCATCGGCAATGGATGAGCACCCAGCAGACATATCCGGTGGCCGCAAAATCACCACCTTGATCGGCTGAGACACCAGCGGTGGCTTGAGCTGCTGCAAATGGTTTTCTAAAGCTGGGTTGCAGGCTTCGCGATCGCCCACAATCAGCAGCTGGGGCAGGTGCTCTTTGAGCTGCTGATGCACCTCGTTCCAGCTGCGACAGCCGTTGACCTGCCATCCGCAGGCCCTTACATAGGCCACCAGTGCCCGATGGTGATCGAGATCGCTGTCTATCACTATCAGCCGATGGATGCCCGCCCCCATCGGCACCGGCCTAACGGTCGGCAGATCGGTCGCAGAATTACCCTCTGGCCCATGCATCGGCAGAGAAAGAACAAAACAGCTGCCCTGCCCCACCACCGACGTCACCCGCAGGTGTCCACGGTGGAGCTGGGCCAGCTGTCGAGTCAGCGCCAGCCCTAGACCAGCACCCTCGTATTGCCGATCGAGGCCGCGATCGATCTGAGTAAAGGGCTGAAAAATCTGCTCAAGCTGATCCGTTGGGATACCGATGCCCGTATCCTCTACCTTAAATTCGACTAGGGTCTCGCGGCGGCTCACCGTCAGGGTAACCTGACCCTGGGTTGTAAACTTAATCGCGTTTGACAGTAGGTTGAGCAGCATCTGCCGCAGGCGGCGCTCGTCGGCAATACAGGTAGCTGGCCCTGAAATAGTCACCTGGTGGGACAGCGCCAAACCTTTCTCAGCGGCGCGAGGCTGCATCATCGCCAGACAAGCCTGGCAGATCTCCGGCAGCGACACCTGCGACAGCCGCAAATTTTCCTGGCCCGATT
Organism: Leptolyngbya sp. FACHB-60; assembly: GCF_014695775.1. Classification (GTDB taxonomy): domain Bacteria; phylum Cyanobacteriota; class Cyanobacteriia; order Phormidesmidales; family Phormidesmidaceae; genus Nodosilinea. Next base: position 99,771 of record NZ_JACJOX010000028.1, read on the forward strand.
CCACCTTAGACAGATCGAGAATATCGCTAATAATCGCCAGCAGGTGCTCGCCGCTGCCATGAATATAGTCCAGGTATTCTGCCTGCTTCGGATTGAGCGCGCCCACCACCTGCCGTGACAACAGCGCCGACAGTCCCAAGATCGAGTTGAGCGGAGTGCGCAGCTCGTGGCTAATCATCGCCAGAAATCGGCTTTTGGCCTGACTGGCGGCCTCCGCGGCCCGCCGCTGTGCCTCAAGCGCCTGGGTGCGGTGAGTCTGTCGCGCCACATCGAGCCAGCCCTGCTCGCGACTGGTCTCGCGCTGGTTGAGCACCTGCTTCAGCTGCTCAAAGGCGGCATCATCTCGGCAAAAGGGACGTAGGTCTTCAAGATCATTGGCGGTCATAGGGTCATAGTTGAACAGGCAAGTATAGAAATGCAGAACGCCGGATCCGGCCCTGGGCCAGATGTTTTTCCATTAAACCCCACCTCATTGGGGCCATACCATTCTGAATACATTTTTTAGGGCAGGGCAGGTCAAACGCGATCGCCTAGCTGGGCCTAGATGTCGCCTGCTAGGCGAAGTGCTGAAACCCTTGGTTAAAGCTGAGCACAACAGGGGCGGCCCGGTCGTCTGGCCACAGCTCGACTCCAGCTGCCACCGTTGTCTCACCCACGATCGCACAGTCATCCCCCAGGGCAGTTTGCAGAGCCTGGGCCTGGGGGATGGGCAGACACAGCACCAGCTCAAAGTCTTCGCCGCCGTAGAGGCACCAGTCGAGGGCCTGCGATCGCCCCACCCAATCGACCAGCGCCCCATCGATGGGAAGATTGCTCTCTCGCAGGATGGCCCCAGCCCCGCTAGCCTGACACAGGTGCAGCACCGCGTTGGCCAGTCCATCGCTGGAGTCCATGGCGGCGATCGCTCCGGCGTCTGCGTCTGCCCCCAGCACCTGCCAGAGGGCGGCGATCGCGTCTAGCCGAGGCTGGGGCTGCTGATGGGCTGCAATCCAGCGACCGCGATCGGACGGGGCCACCTCAGTTCCCCGATCGGGATGCAGCAATAGCTCTAGCCCCGCCCGCGACAGACCGTGGTAGCCCGTCACCACAATCGCCTGCCCTGGCTGGGCCTTGCTGCGGTACAGCGCCCGCTGAGGGTCAACGCTGCCCAGGGCAGTAATGGCTACGCTGACGGCGTCGGCCCGGCACAGATCACCACCAAGCACGACTCCACCCCAGCGGTTTAGGCAGTCTGCCATTCCTTGGTAAAGCCCCTCTACCCAGGCCAGAGGGGTGTTCCCCGGCAAGCTCAGGCCCACGGTAATGCCTTCGGGGGTTGCGCCCATCGCCGCCAAATCTGACAGGTTAGCGGCCACGGCTCGCCAGCCCACGGCCGCGGCAGGGGTAGTGCGATCGCTAAAATGCACCCCCTCCACCAGCACATCGGTGGTCACCACTAGGTGCCGACCGGGGGGCAGGGCCACCACGGCCCCGTCATCGCCAATCATATCCCCAGGGCAGTAGCGAAACAGCCGCTTCAACAGCCCTAGCTCCCCTAATTCAGCAATGGTTTGCGGATTTTCCATGGTGAGCCCAGTCCATTGCCACAGGGATTAAAGCTAGGGAACGGGGTTGAGGGCTTAGGGTTTGGCCTTAAACCTTAAACCCTAAACCCCTAAGACGGCTGCACCAGGTTCTCGGCCCCAGACACCACCCGAATCGACTCAATGCGATCGCCCTGGGTCATCTGGTCGAGCGCCTCTTTGTTCTTCACCACGTAGCCAAACACCGAGTAGCGGCCGTCGAGCAGGTTGAGGCCCGCCGGGGTCATCTCTGGCTCAAACAAAAAGAAGAAAAACTGCGATGACGCGCCGTTGGGGTCGTTGTTGGGGCGGGCCATGCCCAAGGTACCAAAGGCCGAAAAGGGCAGCACGGGCGCGTCTAAAAAGCGGCCCAGTTCCTCTAGGGTGTTGCCGTACACCGGCGCGTCGTCCCCCTTCACCAAGATTTCCAACGGGATCGCTCGGTAAGCCTTGGTCTTGGGGTCAATAAAGCCATCCTCAGGGCCAACGGGGTCGCCGGTTTGCAGCACGTAGTTGTCTTCGGCTCGGGTAAACTCCATGCCGTCGTAGAACCCCCGCTGCACCAGATCCACAAAGTTGCCGCCGGTCACCGGAGCGCTGTAGCCGTCAATCACCGCCTGCATGGTGCCTTTGTTAGTGGTGATCTCTACCGTGGCACGCCCTTTGAGCTGGGGCAGGTTGCTGTAGTCCTCCGGCACCTCAAAGGGAAAGGCCTTCACCATCAGTTCTTCAATGCGGCTGACGTCGTCGAGCATAGCCGACCGCTTGTCCTGCACGGTGGGGCGATCGCGTAGCTCCACCGCCTCCTTGAGGGGCACCAGCTGGGCCTGAATATCGTCAAGGTAGGAAATTGCCGCTGCCCGCTTGCCGTCGGGCACGGCTGCCAGCATTGCTTCGCGACCGCGTATCAGCGCTCGCTCCAGCTTGGACAGGTCTTTGGCCATCGGCCCCCAGCGCTTGCTCCGCAGCCACTCTGACAGGCCCTCTAGGGTGGCCTGCACTGTGCGAATGTCAGGGTTATCGATGGGCAACGAGTAGCGCAGCAGGGCCTGACCGTCAGTAATGGCATTGCCCGGCGGCAGGTAAGCTACCAGCGGCCCGGCGGGCAATGCCAGGGCCGGGGACAGGGAGCCTAGCCATACCCCCACCGCTACGGCCAATCCACATCCCAGCCGCGCCAGGGCGGCCCAGCCTAAACTCTGCCGTTGATTCATCGCACACATGTCCTTAGCAATAACTCCTTGCTCCGCCCCAGGCGGCCGTTCACCATGTAGCGCACTGCGCCCCTAACAATCTTGTCATACTCTGGCGGCCCCCAAGCGGCAACTCTAGCCCCTAACCCAGCCTTAACCAGCAAAGATCTAGCTTTGCTGGTTAAGGCTAAATCCTGCGGGAAATGGCCGCAGGGGGGTAAAATGAATTGCCAAACTTCACGACTGTCCCCGAAGCCAGCGCCATGATTTCCAGCAACGATTTTCGCACCGGTACCTCCATTGAGCTAGACGGCTCCGTCTGGCGCGTAGTCGAGTTTCTCCACGTCAAACCCGGCAAGGGGTCTGCCTTCGTGCGCACTAAGCTCAAGAACGTCAAAGGTGGCAACACCGTTGAAAAAACCTTTCGGGCTGGCGAAACCGTGCCCCAGGCGGTGATCGAAAAGAGAGACATGCAGCACACCTACCGCGATGGCGAAGACCTGGTGTTCATGGATATGGAAACCTACGAGGAAGTTCGTCTCACCACCGGCGAAATCGGCCCCCAGGTGAAGTACCTCAAGGAAGAAATGAGCGTCAGCGTCGTCAGCTGGAATGGTCAAATCTTAGAAGTTGAGCTGCCCAACTCCATTGTGCTTGAGGTTACCCAAACCGACCCCGGCGTCAAGGGCGACACTGCCACTGGGGGCACCAAGCCCGCCATTCTCGAAACCGGCGCTCAGGTCATGGTGCCGCTGTTTATTTCCATCGGCGAGCGCATTAAAGTAGACACCCGTACCGACGCCTACCTGGGTCGCGAGTAGAGTTTTTCCTGGCTCTTTGACGCCTGCGGCCCATGCCGCTGACCAAGCCTGGCCCATTACCCCTTACAAGACCGCATGAGACTTACGCCGTGGAACTAAGCGTCACCGATCTAAGAGAGTTAGTCACCGCCCTGAGCCAGAGCGACATCGTTGAACTCACCCTCAAGAGTTCAGACTTTGAGCTGACCCTGCGCAAGCCAGGGGCGATGGTTTCAGTCGTTGCACCGGTCCCTATGGCTCCCCGGACGTTAGAGGACACAGCACCCAACCCGCCGATGGCCGAGCCGGTTTCGGCATCGCTGCCTGTCGCCCCTGCCACCCCACCAGGCAAGGGCAGCGATCTGCTGTCCATCAATTCCCCCATGGTGGGCACCTTCTACCGATCGCCTGCCCCGGAGGAACCGGCCTTTGTGGGAGTGGGCGATCGCATCAGCAGCGGTCAAACCGTGTGTATCATCGAAGCCATGAAGCTGATGAATGAGCTAGAGGCTGAGATCAGCGGCGAAATCGTCGAGATTCTGGTAGAAAACGCCCAGCCCGTGGAGTTTGGTCAAACCTTAATGCTGGTTCGCCCCGTCTAAATCTTTGCCCCTTAAGCCCAGGCCCCCCGCCTATGACCGTTGACCAACGCATCATTGTGCCCCTGGACGTGTCCTCAGCCCCAGCCGCCTTGGATCTAGTGGATGCAATCCCTGAGGTGAGCTTTTGGAAGGTGGGTCTGGAGTTGTTTGTCAGCAGCGGGCCGGGCCTGATTCAAGAACTTAAGGCGCGGCAGAAGCGCATTTTTCTCGACCTCAAGTTTCACGATATCCCCAACACCATGGCTGGTGCCTGTGCGGCAGCGGGGCGCTATGGAGTCGATCTGCTGACCATTCACGCGGCGGCGGGCCAAACCGCGATGGAGGTAGCGCAACAAGCGGCGATCGCCGGAGCTGAGTCCGTCGGCGTAGAGCCACCTCTGGTGCTGGCTGTTACCTTACTGACCAGCATCGACCCTCAAACCCTAGCCGTTGAGCTAAAAATTCCCCTTGACTCGAATAGCTATGTGCTGCAAATGGCTCTACTCGCCAGAGACAGTGGCCTGAGAGGTGTGGTCTGTTCACCCCAAGAGGCCAGCCAGCTGCGGCGCTTTTTGCCCGCTGATTTTGTCTTGGTGTGCCCTGGGGTACGCCCCGCCTGGGCCGACAGCCAAGACCAGCGCCGCACCATGACCCCGGTTCAAGCCTTCAACGCTGGGGCCACCTGCCTGGTGATTGGCCGACCGATTACCGCCGCCCCCGATCCCGCCGCCGCCTTTGCGCGCATCTGCGAAGAATGTTCTACCGCGATCGCCCCCTAGTCCGCCAAGCGGCTCTGGCTGCGGGTACCGTACTGCTGCTGGCGCTGGGTAGAGATCTTCAAGCTCAAGAGCTGCCTGAGCCTGAGCCTAACTATCTCCGACCTACCGAACCCTGCCCAAGCGACATCCAAGTGCTCGCCACTCAACTTTTGGCCGATCTGCCCAGCTATGCCAACCGGGTGTCAATCCGCAACCTAGATCTATCCACCAATCCCATCCAACCTGTGACCACCATCTTGGTGGCCAGCGCCCCTGACTTCACTCCCCTAGATCTGTCCCAGCTATCTCCCGTTGGGGCTGCCAGCGAGCGTGAACCCGATGCAGACTTGCAGCAGGTGTTTTTCACCACCCTAGAGCGGCAGTACTGGCAAGAACGGCCGATATCCCTGCAACATCACCACTGGTTGTTTCTCGCCTCCACCCAGGACGGTTGGCACCTGGCCCTGCTGTTTTCTAGCCTAAGCCCCTATCCAAGCAGTGGCTCCTTAGGCTCCAACGCTCGCCCCCCCCCCCCCCCCCCGGAGAGCAGCGACGGCATTGTGGGTCAGGCGGTGAGGCTTTGGCTACGCGACTGTCGGGCGGAGGCAGTGTTTCCCCCGGGCACCGAGGTCGAAAGCGTTTCCCCAGACCCATCGACAAATCCGTAGAGGGTGTCGCGCTGGCGGGCCGGGCGGTTGCAGGTGGCGATCGCCCCGCGCAGCTCTGCCACGGTCATACAAGTTCCCCCCTGGGCCCCGGCCATGGTGGTGATGTGCTCTTCCATTAGGGTGCCGCCGATGTCGTTGCAGCCCCAGGTCAACGCCTCGGCAGCACCGCTCAGCCCCAGTTTCACCCAACTAGGCTGATGGTTGACAATCCAGTTGCCCAAATAAATGCGCGCCACTGCCATCAGCAGCAGCGCATCGGCTAGCACTGGCTGGTCGCGCCCCACTCGGCGACGCAGGGGTTTGGGAGCCTCCTGCCCCACAAAAGGCAGCACAATAAATTCAGTCATCGCCGCCGAGTAGCCTGCCCCTAGGGACTGGCGCTGGAGTTGGCGCAGCTTTTCCAGGTGAGTGATCTGCTGAACCGGGGTTTCAATGTGGCCCGAGAGCATGGTGCTGGTGGTGGGCAGTCCTACCTCGTGGGCTAGCCCAATAATTTCCAGCCAGGTGGCGCTGTCAATTTTCTCAGGGCACAGCACCCGCCGCACGTCATCGTCAAGCACCTCGGCCGCCGTCCCAGGCAGTGACCCCACGCCAGCATCCATGAGGGCCAGTAGCACCTCGCGATAGCTCATTCCGTCCTGGCGGGCGATGAACTCCACCTCCTGGGGTGAGAATGCGTGCAGGTGTAAAGCCGGGAACGAGCCCTTGATGGTGTCCACTAGCTTCAGGTAGTAGTTCAGGGAGCGGCCGTTGATTTTGGCCTCGGGGTTCAACCCGCCCTGCATACAAATTTCGGTGGCTCCCACGGCAACGGCCTCGGTGGTTTTTTCGAGCATGAGGGCTACATCGAGCCAGTAGGCCCCCTCATCCTCAGCATCACGGCGAAAAGCGCAAAAGCTACAGTGCTGCTCACAGATATTGGTGAAATTGATATTGCGGTTGACTACGTAGGTGACGGTCTCCCCCACCTGTCGCTGGCGCAGGGTATCAGCCGTGTCGCGAATCGCCGCCAGGGCCGCTCGATCCTGCGGCTGCAAAAGCGCTACACCCTCAGTCGGGGTAATATCGCCACCAGCCAATGCCTTGGCGAGAATCTGCTCAATTTCCATAGCTGCCAGCATCCACCGTTACAACATCACTTCTTTATTGTGGCGATATTGTGGCGATGGACTGGGTTTCTAGCAGGCAAATTTATTTCACCATCAAAAAGCCCGTGTTTCTAAGGCTGGAAACACGGGCTTTTTTGTCCTAAGGCTGACAATTGTTAGCCTTGGGCAACAGGCTCTAGGGTGGGGGTGGCAGGAGCCTTGGCCAGCATGTCGCTCAGTAGGCACTGGTCGCTGACGCTGCGATCGAGGGCGGTCTCCAGGGTGTAGCGGGGGCTCCAATTCAGCGTTTTCTTGGCCTTGGCGTTGGTGTAGCGAAAGGGTTTCAGCCGCGCATCGAGACTGGCGGGAATCAGCAGCCCCGGCAGGCGAGCCTTGCCCTTGAGCAATTGCTGGTTCACAAACCACGCCAAACTGGAGACGCCGCGCATCATACCCCAGGGCATCGGAATTACCTGGGGTGGGTTGTCGGTGCGCTTCACCAGGGCCTTGGTGAACTGGCGGCGGGTGGGTAAATTGTCATCCACCACGTTGATCACTTCGCCAGCAGCGGCAGCGCTGCCCACCGACAGCACGATGGCCTCAGCACAGTTTTCGACATAGGTGACCGGAATTAGGGCCTTGGGGCCGATTAGCAGCCACTTGGAGCCAAAGTCGGCCCCGTGGCAAGCGTTCCACAACGCCTCGCGGCCGTAGATCATGCCGGGGCGAATTAGGGTGACAGCAGCACCGTTGGTGTTGCCCCACTCACGCATCATGTCTTCTTGAATTAGCTTGGTTTGGGCGTAGGCGTCGCGATATTCGGGTTCAGACTCAATGGGAAAGGCTTCGTCGATCACCCGATTGGCCGAGGGTTTGAAGTAGTCGTACACCGAGAAGGTGCTGGTAGCTACCAGCTTCTTGACAGCGGCGGCGGTCATGGCACCCAGCAGGTTTTCGGTGGTGAGCACGGTGCCCGCAAAGCGATCGTAAAAATCGCCGCCCTTGACCGCCGCCAGGTGAATCACACAGTCAACATCGCTGAGGGCTTCGGCGATGCCGCGACTCTGGCGCAGGTCAACGCGCACTAGCTCCACCGCAGGATGGTCAGCCCAGGCCAGCTTTGAGGTGTCGGTAGCGGGACGCACCACGGCCTTGACGGCATAGCCCTGTCGCACCGCCTCGGCCACCACGTACTTGCCTAAAAACCCTGACGCTCCAGTGATAAACAGCTTCATACTCGGTTCTCCTCTGCAAGTAGGGTCTCAATCAGCCGGTTAGTCTTATCCATATCTTCAAAGCTCACCGGCATGGGCTGATCGTGAAGAATGGCGGCGTAGGTTTGGTCGAGCAGGCGGTGTAGCCCTTCGTAGGCGGTGCGCTGCATGACCTTGTTGCGGAAGTTTTTGACGCTGGAGCCCATTAGATCCCACCCGTTGACGAAGTGGTTGATCAGCGGTGAAAGTTGCTCACCCCCAGCCCGAGGAATCACGGTGCGCAGGTAGGGCTGAAACAGATCGGTTTCGGCGTAGCCCTGGCTGCCCCTGACAAACAGGGTAAAGCATTCGGGTTTGGTATAGCAGCTAAACCGCAGCCGGGCGTGCTGCTGGCCGTTGAGCAAAATGGCGTCGAGGTCGTCGTATTTAAACAGATCACCACCGCCGTGGTTGCTCCAAGCCGCAGCGACCCGCTCTACCTCGGGCATGAACCGCAGTAGCAGATAGGCCATGTGGGTAATGACATCGTGCACGACCCCAGCGGGCAGCTTGTGTACGGGGTTGGGGAGGTTGCGATCGGCAAAGCGCCCGCCGGCCTCGCGATAGCCTAGGGCCACGCGCACCTCAACCTCTTGCACCTCGCCCAAGGTACCGTCTTTGACCATTTCTTCGATTTTGAGAATGGCTTCGTTAAACCGGTAGTTATGGTTTTCGATCAGGTGCAGGTTTTTCTCCTGAGCCAGGTGCCAGAGGGTTTTGAAATCTTCGTAGGTGGGTGTAATCGGCTTTTCGCAGATGACGTGGGCCTGGGCATTGAGACAATCAGTGACCAGCTTTTGGTGAGTATTCGGCGGGGTCAGAATATGAACCACATCGGGCTTGGTTTCTGCCAGCATGGCCTGGTAATCGGTGAAGGCTTGGCCAGCATGAAATGTCTCAGCGGCATACTTAGCGGCGGCGGCAGACAGATCGCACACCCCAACCAGCTCGCTGTGGTCAGAACTATCTAGAAAGCTTAGATGTTGTTTAGAAATAACGCCGGTGCCAATCACCGCAGCCTTTAGAGATTTACCCATTGAAGATACCTGTAGCAAACCAGCTAAAACTAATCATAGAGATGTATCTAAACGGAAAAATTGAGCTACGCAGGGCTAAGTGTACCCGCCCCTAACTGCTGTACAGACTATACGGCTGAACTCAAGAACGTGGGAAAAGTAAGGAATATTGCCAAAAAATTCAGATCTATGGCTACACCGTAAAGCTTTTACAAACTGCCATGCATAAAAACTGAAGCTCGGTTGTCGCACCCCCAGAGAGATATTGGCAGCGCGCCTAGTGATTGGCAATCTGATTTGGAAGGAGCGGCAGAGGAGCAAATTCAAAATTAACGCCATTCTTCGGACGAGGCTGCGCTGAACCCTGGCCCACCGCTAGGAAAATGGGTCAATATTGGGTATTCGTCCATTGCGATCGCGTCCCCAAGGTTAAAGCTATGGTTTTTTGTGGTTCAGCTCAATGCTGGGGCGCTCTGACGGGCCTTTGGTTGGCGATCGCGCTCGCCCCAGCGATCGCCCAGCCACCGCCAGCGGCATTACCCGCTCGCCAACCAGAATCTAGCCTAAGGTTGGAATCCGAGAGCCTGGACACTGCCTTTGACGACTACCGTCTAGGGCCTGGAGACGGCATTTTTGTTGGAGTGCAGCGGTTTCCCGACCTAAGCTTTCCGGCAACCCTAGACATTCAGGGCAATGTGGTGTTGCCCTTAGCCGGCACTGTCAACCTCGTTGGGCTCACTCTGGACGAGACCCGCGAAACAATTTTCAACCTCTACAACCAGTACGTGGTCAATCCCGATGTGTCGGTGATTCTCACCACCCAGCGCCCGGTGGAGGTAACGGTGGTGGGCGAGGTGCCCCGTCCAGGCTTCTACCCCTTGCAGGCTCCGCAGCTATCGGTGGCGCTGCTGACCGCAGGGGGCTCTACCACCCTGGCGGATCTGCGTTTGGTGCAGGTGGATCGGCCCTTAAAGAGTGGCGACGTACTCTCTCGCACCATAGATTTATTCACGCCGCTCCTTCAGGGTGAACCCATTCCCCAGGTGAGGCTCCAGGACGGTGATGTAGTCACGGTGCCCCGGCTGGCCCCAGAGGATGTGGAGAGCTACGATCGCGCCCTAGTGGCCAGCTCAACCCTAGCCCGGCCCGAAATTACCATCCGCATACTCAACCGAGCTGCCGGGGCACGCGGCGGGGAAGCTCGCTTTGGAGCCATAAATCTACGTAACGGCAGTCGTTTTTTAGATGCCCTGGCCGTGGCGGGGGTCAACCCTGATGTGGCCGCCTACAACCGCATTGCGGTGCTGCGATTTAACCCCGAAACCGGCTTGGCCGATACGATCACGGTAAATGCGGGAGCGGCAGTAAATGGCGACCTGAGCCAGAACATTCCCCTTCAGGAAAACGACATCTTGGTCGTTGACCGCAACCTGCTGGCGCGGGTCAGCTATGCTCTCAATACCTTTACCCAGCCCTTTCGCGATGTGTTGGGCTTCTTGCTCTTTTTTGACTCACTGACCGATTCAGCAGACTCGTTATTTAGACCCTAGGGTCTTAGACCCTGAAAACGGCGATGGTTTCTCCTTTTATTAAGCGCTATCTGCTGGCCCTAGACCGCTACAAGTGGCCTGGTCTGGCCACCCTGCTTGGTGTTTTGGGAATTTCGGCGGTGGTGGCTATGCAGCCCCCTCCGCCCCCGCAATACCGAGCCGAGGGGGTGCTGGTACAAAACGCCCCGGTGGTTGCCCTAACCGCCACCGGAACTGAGGTGCAGCAGCGGGGCCAGGGCATTATTTCGGAGGAATTTTTGCTGGCCGACGTGCTGCTTCAGCAGGTGTCCCAGGAGCTAGAGCGGCGAGGGATGGCGATGGATCCCGAAACCTTGCGCTACCGTACCACCGTCAAACTGGAGGGGGAAGAAAACCTGGTGCAGCGGGTGACAGTGACCTTTCGTGGAACCGACGAAGAGCAGGCCCAACTTGCCCTCAGTCTGCTGTTTGAGGCGATGGTAGAGCTGAGTCGAGTTACCAACCGCGCCAGAATTCGAGCCATTGTGACAGCGCTAGATGAGCGCCTGCCCGCTGTAGAAACCGACCTCCGAGCCGCCGAACAGGCCCTCGAAGCCTACGATCGCACCGAAGGCCCAGCCATTCAAGCCGCCCTCGACGGCAGCCTGCTAGGGGCAATCTCGGGTGGGCAGCAGCAGCAGCGCCAGAACCAAATCACTTTGGCGGGCCTAGATTCCCAGATTCAAAGCCTGCAACAGCAGCTGGGGCTGACGCCGGGGCAGGCATTTACCGCTTCGGCCCTGAGTGCTGACCCGATTATTGCCCAGCTGCGATCGCAGATTTTAGAAAGCGAAACTCAGCTCAAGCTGCTGTCGGCCACCCTGCGCGAGTCGCATCCCACCATTCAGGACCTGCGCCAAAATCTAGCCGCCTACAACGCTCTGCTGGCCGAGCGCGCCCAGGAGGTGATTGGAGGGCAAGACTTGGCTGCCCTGCCCAGTGTCAGCGAAGTGCGCCAAAACAGTAGCCTCGACCCGGCCCGCGCTGCCCTGGCCAACCAGTTGGTGACCCTCAGCGCCCAGCGGGCCGCCCTGGCCAGCCAGCAGCAGGTGCTCAGCCAAAGCGATGGCCAACTGCGTCAGCAGTACTCCAGCCTGCCCAACAAGCAGCTGGAGCGCAACCGCCTCGCCCAGCAGGTCGCCCTCAACCAGGCCCTCTACGACCAAATTCAGGCCAAACGCATTGATGCCCAAGCCGCCGAGGCCGAGACTGCCAGCAGCCTCACCGTCGCCCAACCGCCCACCACGACGCTCCAGGCTGACCCACCCACCAGCCCCGTCGTGGTTATGGCTGTGGGCGGCCTACTAGGGGTTGTCGCCGCCGGAGCCGTGGTCTTTCTGCTTGATCTGCTCGACAGTACCGCCCGCACTCCCGACGATCTCCAGGGCATTTTGAGCGATCAGGATGTGCCGATGCTGGGGTTAGTCCCGGCCCTGGCCGCCACGTCTTCCCAGGGCTGGCCGATTCTCTACCAGCCTCACACCCCCGACCTTGAGATTTACGAGCGACTGCGCAGCAGCCTGCGGCGGGCGGGCAGCCTGTCTGAGTCTGGAACACCCCCGCGGGTGGTGCTAGTAGTCAGCAGCCGGTCGGGAGAAGGTAAAACCACCAGCGCCTTTAACCTGGGCATTGCCGCCGCCCGCGCCGGACGCCGGACCCTGATTGTCGAAGCTGATCTGCGCCAACCCTCCTGCGGTCACCGGCTGGGGGTCAAGCTCAATCCAGCTGCCATCTCTGAGCCGCTGCACTACTATGCCGGGCGGCAGCAGGAGCCAATTCAGCTCGCGCCCTGGGTCGAAAATCTGTATCTGGCTCCCAGCCCCGGCCCCCAACCCCACCCGGCGGCAATTCTCGAGTCGAGCGAGATGGGGCAATTTTTAACCGATGCCCGCGCTCGGTTTGATCTGGTGCTGATCGACGCGCCGCCCCTAGGCAATAGCAATGACGCCCTGCTGCTCGGGGCCACCAGCGATGGGCTACTGCTGGTGACTCGCCCCGGCTACACCGACAAAGCGGTGCTAGAGGCTCTGTTAGAACAGCTGTTAGAAAATGAAGACCTGCCGCTGCTGGGTGCGATCGTCAATGCCGCCGATCGCACCACCGCCGCGTCTGCCACCCTTTCCACCACGGACAGTGCCGCCGTCACCCCCGGCCCCCAGCCCCTAATTCGCTCCATCGACTTTTAGCTGGGAAGCCCATAGGGTAGGATCATAGGCTGTAGCGTCTAGGAATGTTGAGGAGCGATCGCTTGCCTACCCTGGGAGTCAACATCGACCACATTGCCACGATTCGCCAGGCCCGCCGCACCGTTGAGCCCGACCCCGTGGCCGCAGCAGTGCTGGCCGAGCTAGCCGGTGCCGATGGCATCACTGTGCATCTGCGCGAAGACCGTCGCCACATGCAAGACCGCGACGTGCGTCTGCTGCGGCAGACTGTGCGCACCCACCTAAATTTGGAGATGGCCGCCACCGACGAAATGGTGGCGATCGCCCTCGACGTCAAACCCGATTACGTCACCCTGGTGCCCGAGCGGCGCGAGGAAGTCACCACCGAAGGCGGCCTAGATGTGGCTGGTCAACGCGATCGCATGAAAACTGTGGTCAGCACCCTCCAGGACGCAGGCATTCCCGTCAGCCTGTTTATTGATGCCGCCACCGACCAAATTGAGGCTTCAGCCCAGGTGGGTGCCCAGTTTATCGAGCTGCACACCGGCCCCTACGCCGAAGCCAAAGCAGAAGCCGACCTCCACCGCGAACTCGACATTCTCGCTCAGGGAACGGCACAGGCGATCGCCCACGGCCTGCGGGTCAACGCCGGCCACGGCCTCACCTACTGGAACACCCCCCCCGTCGCTCGCATCCCCGGCATGGAAGAGCTCAACATTGGCCACAGCATCGTCAGCCGCGCCGTGCTCGTCGGACTAGAGCGCGCCGTCCGCGAGATGAAAGCGCTGATTTAGAGACGAGTTAGGTACCAGGTTTCAGGTCTCAGGTCTAGGGTAAGGCCAAGCCTGAACTTGAAACTTGCACCTGAAACCCTACACCTAAAACCCTACACACCAAAGGAGACCCCCATGACCACCTACTACTACGCCGTTGCCAGCCAAAAGTTTCTGCTCGAAGAAGAACCCCTAGATGAAGTCCTCAAGGAGCGCCGCCGCTACTATCAGGAGCAAGAGCAGGAGGTGAATTTTTGGCTGGTTAAGTCCCCCGCTTTTCTAGAGGCTCCCGAACTGGCCAGCATTAAAGCCCGCTGCCCCCAGCCCGCTGCAGCTCTAGTTTCTACCAGCAAGCAGTTCATTACCTGGGTCAAGCTGCGGTTTGATTATGTAGGCACTGGTGAGTTTGAGGCCCCCTCCGCTGCCATTCCCGATCCCCTCGCATCTTTAGATGCCGTAGCGTCCTAAGCTGAAGGCAGGCGCGATTGCGATCAAAACCTAGAATCTCTGCCCCGCGATCGCCGCTTTAGGCTAGAATCGCTGGCAGATTACGGCGGTAACTAAAGAGCAATGGTAAAGGGTTTGAAACGGAGCAGCGCACAGATATCGCTTAGTTGGATAACACTACCCCGAGCGGGAAGCATTGCCCTAGGGTTATTGCTAGCACCGCTAGCTGGGTTGTGGACTGCTGCCCAGGCCCAGTTTCCGCCTTGCCCGCCCCCGTCCGCCAACGAGTATCTGCTGCTGGTCCGCAGCAACACCGAGGCCGAGCGCGCGCGGGTACAAAACCTGCTGCCCTCCAACAGCACCGTCCTAGTTTGCGATTACCTCAACGACACCGTTGTGCGAGCCGGGGGGTTTACCAACCTCGAAAATGCCAATGCCTGGGCCCAGTACATGACCGAGGTAGAGGGCTTCCAGGCCTTTGTGGCCCGTCCAGCTACCACCGCAGCCCAGCCTGCCCCCCCCACGGGTGGCCCAACTCCGCCTGCGAACAGTGAGACTCCTCCTGCGAACAACACCCCACCTAGCAGTGGTACCCCTGCCACGGGTACTCCCCCAGCTACGACGCAGTCAGCACCGACTGCCTATGCCCCCCAACCGCTGGGCACAGGCTTTGCGGTGCTGGTGGACTACCAGTACCAGCCTGAGTCGGCGATCGCCATTCAGCGGCAGGTGGGCCAGGCCGTGGGCCTAGCGGTGCATCGCCAGCGTTCCTATCTACTCATTGCCCACAGTCCAGATGTGGCCGGGGCCGCCTCTACCCTGTCAGTGCTCACCAGTCTCAACATCGCCGGCTTTATCGTCGATAGCCAGGAAGTAGTAATGCTGACTCCAGCGGTGGCTCTCACCGCTCCTTAGGATTTCTCTCTAAAGAGCACTCAACCTTAGTCGCCAGTGGCTGAGCGGATTCGTTTGTCCTATGGCCTAGTAAACAGGTGTTGCCAACGCGAAGCGTTCCTAGGGGAGAAAGCAACCGCCTGTTTTCTTGGGCGCAACCTAGGCGAGCGTCGGCTCAATAGGCAGGCGCGGCCAAACAGGATATCATGGCTCCTAAAATTGACCCGGCAATCACCTGAAAAGGCGTGTGTCCCAGCAGTTCCTTCAGCCGATCTTCTCTGATTTCGGGCTTTTCTTGAAACAGCTCATCAATGATTTGGTTGAGCACCTTGGCCTGCTTGCCCGCCGCTTGGCGCACTCCCGCCGCGTCATACATGACAATTACCGAAAACACAGCGGTGGCCGCAAATATTGGGCTTGCCCAGCCTAAGGTTTGACCGATGCCGCCCGCTAGGGCTGTGACCAGGGCCGAGTGGGCGCTGGGCATACCACCAGTTTCTACCATCACTCGCAGATTAAGTTTGCGGTGGCGCACCAACTCAATGACAGCCTTGAGCCCCTGGGCTGCAAAGCAGGCAATTAACGCCACCACGAGCACATGGTTGTTGAAGATGTCGCTAAAACTGTCCATCGGCGCAGGCAAACCTAGTAGGTACGGGCAACAATATAATCGGCGATCGCCAGCAGAGGCCGGTTCAGTTCCCCAAACCCGGCCAAACTTTCCTTCGCCGCCTCAATCAGCTGGTTGGCTTGGCGACGCGATTCTTCAATGCCCCAGAGGCTAGGGTAGGTCACCTTTTGGGCAGTAATGTCCTTGCCGACCGACTTGCCCAAAGTTTCAGATGTCGAGGTGATATCGAGAATATCGTCCACAATTTGAAAGGCCAAGCCAATGCGCTGGGCGTAGTGGCGCAGGCTTTCAATCGCCTCTTCATCAGCCCCCGCCAGTATGGCTCCGGAGGTCACCGAAATTTCGAGCAGGGCCGCCGTTTTGTGGTTGTGAATATAGTTGAGGGTTTCCAGCGTCACATTGGGGTTGCCCTCACTGGCCAAATCGACAACTTGACCGCCCACCAGACCTTCGCCCCCCACCGCTTTACCCAGTCCGGCAACCACCCGCAGCACGCGCTCAGGAGATGCCCCCTGGGTTTGGGTCGCCACATGTTCAAAGGCGTAGGTCAGCAGAGCATCGCCGGCTAGAATTGCCACGTCATCGCCGTAGACCTTGTGGTTGGTGAGCCGGCCCCGACGGTAGTCATCGTTATCCATCGACGGTAGGTCGTCGTGGATCAGCGACATAGTGTGGATCATCTCCAGAGCACAGGCCGTAGGCATGGCCATCGCTATACTGCCGCCAACAAGTTCACAGGTGGCTAAGCAAAGAATAGGGCGCAGGCGCTTACCTCCAGCCAGCAACGAATAGCGCATGGATTCGTAGAGGGTCTCGGGATAGCGCAGGGCCAGGGCCTGGTCGAGGGCCGCCTCTACTTGGGGGCGACGCTCCTTTAGATAGGCTTCTAAATCAAAGGGGCCAGCAGCAGCGGGTCTAGAATCGAGGGAGTTGGTTGGCACCATGGCGGCAGGCAGGTTGAAAGGCGACAAAAACGAGTTTGAAACTGGGTAAGCCCGCATTTATAGGCGGTTGCGGTAGCTGGTTACGGTGTTCTCAAGCAGCATGGCTACTGTCATCGGGCCAACGCCCCCCGGCACTGGAGTAATCGCCGAAGCCACCGGCTCCACCGAGGCAAAATCGACATCTCCCACCAGCCGAGCTGAGCCGTCGGACTGCTCGACTCGGTTAATGCCCACATCGATGACAACGCCGCCGGGCTTAACGTCAGCCGCTGTAATCATACCGGGGCGGCCCACCGCCGCCACTAGAATATCAGCTTGCCGCATCACCGCGGCTAAATCGGGGGTGTGCGAATGAGCCATCGTTACGGTGGCGTTGGCCTCTAGCAGCATCAGGGCCATGGGCTTACCCACGAGAATGCTGCGCCCCACCACCACGGCCGTAGCCCCAGCGGGGTCAATTTTAGCGGCCTCTAGCAGGCGCATCACGCCGTAGGGAGTGCAGCTGCGCAGGCCCGGTTCGCCGCGCACCAGCCGCCCTAGGTTGATTGGGTGCAGCCCGTCGGCATCTTTGTTGGGGTCGATGGTGTGGAGCAGAGCCACGGCATCGAGGTGGTCGGGCAGGGGCAGCTGCACCAAAATGCCGTCTACGTTGGGGTCGGCATTGAGCTGCTGAATTAGATCAGCGACTTCTTGCTGAGAAATCGTGGCGGGCAGGTGTTTACCGTAGGAGGCAATGCCCACTCGACTACAGGCCCGCTCTTTGTTGCGCACGTAGGCGGCACTGGCGGGGTTGTCACCCACCATGATCACTGCCAGCCCAGGGGGACGATGCCCCTGGGCGGTAAAGACCTGAACAGCGTCGGCTAGATCGGTTTGAATTTGGGCCGCTAGGGCTTTGCCGTCGAGCAGTTGGGTCATGGCCGGGTGCGCTAACCTGTATCTCGGAAACGATCGCAGTTGGAACCCCAGGGCGAACTTTGCCCAGGTTAGGATTCGACGCCTTCTCAGTGTCTCAGATTTTGATCCTCTAAACGCCTGCGATCGGCGCTCAGCGCCTTAAAAAGCTTTTATGAACTATCTAAAGCGTCAGTTTACCTACTATGGAGTGGTTGGCTTGGCCCTGGTGGCGGTCACTAGCTGCGGGGCCAGCGTCGATGCCACGGTGGGCTATTCACTGCGCGATCGCCTCAGCAACTGGCCTGGCCTCGCCTGGCTTGACCCCGTTACCCCCATCGGTGAAGCGATCCAGAGCCAGCGCGATACGGTTTATCTGGCTGGCACCGTCGGCCGCCATCTACCCCTAGTGGGCCAGGGACTGTACGAGCTGGTGGATGACTCAGGCTCCATCTGGGTGCTCAGCGCCGTCGCACCGCCGCCAGTGGGTGAGCCAGTCGCCCTGCGGGCAGCGATTCAGTACGAGCAAGTTTTACTGAGCGGGCAGGACATTGGCGAGTACTACGCTGAAGAGTTAGAACGCCTGCCCCAGGAATCTCGCTGAAGACTACAGCAACGGCGCGATAGCGTTCTTTCTCCGTTGTGGGAGCCTGGAAAATGGTAGTCTCTTAGAAATGCTGTGTATAGTCATTCACACTGGTAGGAGAGGATTAGGGTAAATGAAACAACTGGTTGGCCTACTCGTTGCGCTGGCAGTGCTGTTGGGCTGGGTGAGTAGCCCCGCTGTGGCGCAGCCTATCTCTGGGCCCATCTTTGGGGCAGACCTTCTGAGCACCCCCATTGTGGCTACGGCCTGGCTGGCAGAATCGCCGCAGAATTCGGTAGACGCCAAGCTCAAGACAGAATACGGGGCTAAGTTGGACCTCAACAACGCCAACGTACAGGGCTTTAGAAAGTTTCCTGGACTGTACCCCACCCTGGCGCGCAAGATTCTGCTCAATGCTCCCTACGAGAGCGTTGACGACGTGCTCGACCTGCCGGGTCTGAGCGAGGCGCAGCTTGAGATTCTGCGCAAGAACCTGGATAACTTCACGGTTACTGTGACTGACTCCGCTCTTGTAGAAGGTGGCGATCGCTTTAATAACGGCGTTTACAAGTAGACAGCGGGCCATCCCGCTGTTCGGCTTAGCCGTCCTTAGTAGCCCTGGTTGGTCAGGTTGGCCCAAGGTCAACGCTGATTAGCCAGGGTTTTTAGCACCCTAATGTTTGAATCATTCTTGGGAGTCGTCTTTGACCCAGCCTGATTTGTCGCCACTTGCACCCCCCCTAAATCAGCATTTCGACGTGCTGGTGATTGGGGGGGGCGCCGCCGGGCTTTACTCGGCACTATCGATTCCGCCCCAGTGGCGCATTGGCCTGGTGACCAAAGACACCCTGTCAATTTCTGCCAGCGACTGGGCCCAGGGGGGCATTGCCGCCGCCATTGGCGTAGACGATGCCGTCTCGCTTCACGTGGCCGACACCCTGGTGGCCGGGGCCGGGCTGTGCGATGCTCCGGCGGTAGAGCACCTGGCTAGCAAGGCCGCCCCCTGTATTCAGCGCCTGGTAGATCTGGGGGTTGCCTTCGATCGCACCGAAGGCCAGCTGGCCATGACCCTAGAGGCCGCTCACTCCCGCCGCCGCGTGCTCCACGCCGCCGACACTACCGGACGGGCGATCGTGTCGATTTTGGCGGAGGCGGTGCTCCAGCGGCCCAACATTACGGTGTTTGAAAGCGCCTTTGCCCTCGACTTGTGGATGGTCGAAGGCCGCTGCCGTGGCGCACTGGTGGCCCACAGTCAGCAGCTTCAGTGGCTGTCGGCCCAGGCCACGGTGCTGGCTACGGGTGGTGGCGGCCAGGTTTATGCCCAGACTACTAACCCCGCCGCCAGCACGGGCGATGGCGTGGCCATGGCCTGGCGGGCCGGAGCCCAGCTGCGCGATTTAGAATTTGTTCAGTTTCACCCCACGTCCTTAGCGGAACCGGGGGCACCGCCGTTCTTAATCAGCGAAGCGGTGCGGGGAGAGGGCGCGCACCTGGTCGATCGCCAGGGCTATCGCTTCGCCTTCGAATACCATCCTGACGGTGAGCTAGCCCCGCGCGATGTGGTCAGCCGCGCCATTTTTCACCATCTGCAAAAGACGGGAGACAGCCGCGTGTGGCTCGACATGCGGCCCATTCCCCGCGATCGCTTGCAGTATCGCTTTCCCAATATTTTGCAGGTGTGTCGCGCCTGGGGCTGCGACCCCCTCACCGACCCGGTGCCGGTTTCGCCTGCTGCCCACTACTGGATGGGCGGTATCACGACAGATCTCAGCAGTCAAACCACGATTCCGGGCCTCTATGCCGTGGGCGAAAACGCCAGCACCGGGGTGCATGGGGCCAACCGTTTGGCCAGCAACTCTCTGCTGGAATGCCTGGTCTACGGTGCTGAATTGGCCAACCTGCCCCTACAAGCGGACAGCGATTTTGACCTGAGAGCGGCCTCAGCAGTTTCACCTCTGGATGAGGCCGCCCTGTGGCCCCACAACACTGCCGAAGACGCACTGGCAACGATTCATCAACAGCGAGAGCAGCTGACCCAGCTGATGTGGGATGCGGCGGCGATTAGCCGCGAGCAGGTGCGGTTAGAGGGGGCGATCGCCGCCCTAAGCCAGTGGCGCACCGAGTGGCAGCAGCACCCCTGGCAGGTTCTCCATCAGCTATCTCCAGACTCCATCTATTCGCTACCCGAGACGCTAGACTGGCCCGCCGTGCGCGCCTGGGGCGAGTTGGGCAACCTCTACGACATTGCATGGCTGATTCTCAACAGCGCTGCCTTTCGCACTGAGAGCCGGGGCGGCCACTTTCGCCGAGACTATCCCCAGCCCAGCCCCCAGTGGCACGTGCATACGGTAGTTGAGGGCGATCGCTGGGAGAAGTCACCGCCGGTGGAAGGGTAGATGATGGGTATGAGACAGTTTTGAGTGCTTAGTTTTAAGCTTTGAATGTTTGGTGTATGGAAAGCATTCAAAGCTCAAACCTCAAAACTAGCTAGTATTTTGCCATTTACCCATCGCTCCGCTACCGTCGTCGCTTCTTCTTAGATCGCCCCCGCTTACCCTTAGACGCTGAGGATATCCAGTCGGTGACGTAATGACTCAGAGCACCCAGTTCTAACCCCACCACCAGGGCCAGCCACCAGGGCCAGTAGGTGACCAATGCCCAGCCCAGCCCGTCGATCAGGTCGCTCCAGGAAAGGGCGGTGCGCTGGGCGCTGTTGAGCAGATTGACGAGCAGCAGCCCGCCGCCGCTCAGCCAAAGCGACAGGTAGAGCACCCGCACTACGGTGCCAATGATCGGCCCGTGAGACCAGTGCGATCGGTGGCGAATGCGACCTCGGTAGGGGAGCCAAATCCACCGCAGCCAGCCCCAGCGCTTGTACTGCACCGAGTGAATGTCGAGATCGGGGCCGAGCATCCAGCCGCCCAGCAAAAAACCCAGGCAGACTACGGCGGTCAGCTGACCGCTGAGGGTGACGCGAAAGGCAGCCAACACCACCAGGGGTAGGGTCCAGAGAGTAATGCGATCGTGGGTGCGGCCTGAAGACATGGCACAGATGTACCAAGGTTTAGCCCTTCTGGCAAGGGGGCAGGGTTCGGTCGAGCAGCTAGGATGCCTTTAAACCGGCCACTTGAAGAATCGTTTGAATGAGCACTTCCGCCTCCACCGGCTTAGGCACATGCTGCTGAAACCCGGTAGCCAGGGCGTGGGTCTGGTCAGAAACGCGGGCGTGGGCGGTAATGGCGATCGCCGGAATCTGAGCCTGGGGTGCGGGCAGCTGCGTTCTAATTTTTTGCATCAGAGTGTAGCCATCCATATCGGGCATGCTGATATCGCACAGCAGCAGCGCCGGTTGGGTTGAGCTGAGCAGCTGAAACCCTTCCCCCGCCGTGGCCGCCGCCGTGACAATCGCCCCCTGGGACTCCAGCAGAAACGTTAAATAGTCGCGGGTGTCGTCGTCGTCGTCAACGATCAAAATGGGCACATTCACCAGGGCGCGCGGCCCGATCTCGGCGGGTTTATTGTCAGAGAAGGAAGCAGGCACAGGGTCAGAGGGGAAGGGCACCAGCGGCAGGGCCACGGTAAAGGTGGTGCCTTGATTTACGCCAGGGCTTTCGGCCCAGACGTAGCCCTGGTGCTGCTCTACCAAGTAATAAACGATCGCTAGCCCCAGGCCCAACCCTCCCTGGGCGCGGGTAGTACTGCTGTCAGCCTGGCGGAACCGATCAAAAATGTAGGGCAGAAAGTCGATGTCAATGCCCATGCCGGTGTCGCTGATGCGCAGCTGAGCATAGCCCGGCTCATAGGCCTCAGGGGAAGTCGCCAGGGCCTCGGGCAGCTCGGTCATCACCGAGAGATGCAGGTCTATCCGCCCCTGCTGAGGGGTAAATTTGATCGCGTTGGTGAGCAAGTTCCAGACTACCTGCTGCAACCGCAGGGCATCTCCGACAATCTCTAAGCGGGGAGTGTCTTGAACATTGTCCACTAGGGCGATCGCCTTAGCCTCTGCTGCGGGTCGCACCGTCTCTAACGCCGACTGGGCGATCGCCGCCAGATTTAGCGGTTGACAGTGGAGCTGGAGCTTACCCCGCACAATCTGGGACACGTCGAGAATGTCTTCAATCAGCTGTTTTTGGGCAACGGCGTTGCGCTCGATGGTGGCGATCGCATACTCCGTCTTTTGCGGATCTAAATTGCGCGATCGCAGCAGGTGCGACCAGCCCAAAATCGAATTTAGCGGGGTCCGTAGCTCGTGGGACAGCACCGCAATAAACTCGTCCTTCATCCGGTTGGCCGTCTCTGCTTCCTGGCGGGCCACCTGTTCGCGAATCACCTGGGCGTTGGCCGCCTCGGCCTGCTTGCGCTCGGTAATGTCTTCAACGGTGCCCACGTAGCCGAGAAACTGCTTTTGCTCCGACACCAGGCGCGCCGAGCGAACTGAAACCCAGCGGGAGACATCATCTCCTGCCTGAACCCGAAACTCTTGGGAATATTCCTGCCCGTCGGCCATGAAGGCATGCCAGGTCGATTGAGCGATCGCTGAGTCGTCGGGATGCACAGAGCCCAGCCAGTTCCGCTCAGAGATGGCCTCGGTCGAGTTACAAATGGACTGATAGCGGGGATTTGTGTAGACGCAGCGGCCTTCAGTATCGGTAACAAACACCCCCAGCGGGGAACAGGTGCTGAGCAGTCGAAACCGCTCTTCACTCATTTGCAGCTCAGTATTAATCGCTTCTAACTGGTTGGCCTGCCGCTGCAAGATTTCTGTTTTTTGCCGTAGGGCTTCAGTCTTTTTAAATAGCTCAATAAAAATGGCTACCTTTGACAACAAAATATTGGCCGCAATCGGCTTAATTAAGTAATCTACGGCCCCCAGGGCATAGCCCTTAAACATAAATTGTTCGTTGCTGCTAAAAGCGGTGAGAAAAATAATTGGGGTATCGCGCGATCGCTGGCGATGGCGAATTAACGTGGCCACCTCAAAACCATCCATCTGAGGCATTTGCACATCCAGCAAAACCACGGCAAAGTCGTCTTGCAGCAAACAGCGCAGCGCCTCCTCTCCCGAGGTTGATTTGACTAAATTGGCCCCCAACTCGCCCAAAATAGCCTCTAGGGCCACCAGGTTTTCGGGTTGGTCATCGACGAGTAGAATGTTGACTGACGGCTCGGTTTGCATCACTAGCCCCTCGCGGCGCAGAGGTGAATCAAGCGGGCCGCAATCTGCGGGAGGGGCAGCACGGCATCGACGGCGATCGCAGCGATCGCCGCCCTCGGCAGCACCGGGCTCTCCGCCGTGTCTGGGTCTTGCACAATCGCGACCCCGCCCCGCGCCTTCAGGGTTGATAGTCCCTTCACGCCATCTTGGTTAGCTCCGGTCAAAATCACACCAATCACACGTTCGTTATAACTGTCAGCGGCCGACTCTAGCAGCACATCAATCGACGGGCGCGCGTAGGAAACTGGCTCATCAACAGACAGAGAAAAATACCCGTATTCTACCAGCAAATGATAGTCAGCCGGGGCCAGATAAACATGCCCCGGCTGAATGCGTTCTTTATCTTCAACTTCATGCACTGGAAGAACCGTAAACTGTTGTAAAAACTTACCTAAACCCTGATCAGACTCGCGGTGGCGATGTTGCACAACGGCCAGCGCCGCAGAAAAATCTTGAGGGAGAGCGCCAAGCAAAGTTTTTAGAGCTGACAATCCGCCTAGGGAGGTGCCAATTACGATCAGGTCATAGGCCACTAATTGCGCCTCCTATACAGCTTTTCAGCCTTTGCTAAATCGTCGTAGACCATTTCATACTTCGTAAATCGAATGGTTTCCTGCTTGCCCAAACCGAGAATGCCAAACTTGCATAGGCTGTTATAAAACAGCCCATGAACCTGGTTTTGCAGGGTTTGATTGAAGTAAATCAGTACATTGCGACAGATGATCACATTGAACTCATTAAACGAGCCATCGGTGACCAAATTGTGTTCACCAAAAACCACCCGTTCCCGCAGGGCAGGCCGCAAAATTACATTGTCATACTTGGCCGTATAGTATTCCGAAAACGTGCGCTGGCCACCAGCTTTTAAGTACAGCTGAGTATAGTCCTGCATTTGCTTGTAAGGATAGATGCCCTGCCGAGCAATTTGCAAAACTCGGTCGTTGGCGTCGGTGGCGTAGATGCGGCAGCGGTGGTAAAGCCCTTCCTCTTGCAGCAAAATGGCCATGGAGTAGACCTCCTGCCCAGTCGAACAGCCCGCATGCCAAATGCGAAAAAAAGGATAGGTGCGCAAGAGCGGCACCACCTGCTGCCGAAAGGCCACGTAGAAGCTTGGGTCGCGAAACATGGCCGTAGTATTGACCGTTAGCCCCAGCAGCAGCCGCTCGGCACAGGCGCGATCGGTCAGCACCTGGGCTTGCAGCTCGGCTACGGTGGCGATTTTTTCAGTTTTAAGAAAGCTTTGAATGCGACGCTTGAGGGAGGCGGCAGCATAATTACGAAAATCGTAGCCATACCGATGATATAGCCCTTCAATAAGCAAGTGAACGTCCAAATCGTCTGGTTTCAAAATCGTCGCCAGCACCCCATAGCCCGTTCAAATTACTAGTTGAAATCCGTTGTCAACGGTGCGCCAATCTGAGCCCCAATGAGTCTCTTGGACTGGTCAAAAGCCTGTTCTATTGTCACGCAATTTTTCTCTTAAGTTGTACGTCAAAGGGAGGATTTTGGTCGCCGCTACTGGTATAGCCACAGGCGCAGCAGCGTTAACAGCTGCTCGGTATCGACAGGTTTAGTAATGTAGTCTGAGGCACCGGCTTCGATGCACTTTTCGCGATCGCCCTGCATGGCTTTAGCGGTTAGGGCAATGATTGGCAGCGATCGATACTGCTCCTGTTTACGAATCAGCCGAGTGGTTTCGTAGCCGTCTAGCTCGGGCATCATCACATCCATCAACACGAGGCCGACATCAGCGTTGGCGCGCAGGGTTTCGATGCCTTCGCGCCCGTTCTCGGCAAACACCACGGTCATGTCGTACTGCTCTAGCAGGCTGGTGAGGGCAAAAATATTGCGCACGTCATCGTCGATGATCAACACTTTTTTGCCTGCCAAGGCTGGATCGCTGTGCTGCAATCGCTCTAGCATTTGCTGCTGAGTCGGCGGCAGATTGGCCTGCACCCGGTGCAGAAATAGTGCCGTTTCATCCAGCAGCCGCTCGGGCGATCGCACGTCTTTAACGATGATGGTTTCGGCTAGTCGGCGCAGCTGGGTCTCCTCGGCTTCGGTTAGGTCTTTGCCGGTGTAGACAATGATCGGCAGACGCACCAGGGCCGGATCTTGCTTGATCTGCTCTAGCAGGTCAAAGCCATTCATATCGGGCAGGCCTAGGTCGAGCACAATGCAGTCGCAGGGCTGGGCGCGCAGGGTCTCTAGGGCGGCAGCGCCGGTGTGCACGGCGGTGCTGGTGACATCGCCGCCGCCAATTAACTCAATAATGCTCTGGGCCTGCACCGGGTCATCTTCAATCACCAGCAGGTAGCGCACCCGGCGCTCCACAAATTGTTTGATGTCGATTAGGGTCTGGGTCAAAATTTCTGGCGCTACGGGCTTTTGAATATGGGCGATCGCCCCCATTTGAAATTCCTGCTGCTGCTCGTCGTTCACCGTCAAAATGTGAACCGGAATGTGGCGAGTGGTGGGGTTGTGTTTCAGCTGTTCGAGCACCGTCAGACCGTCCATATCGGGCAGGTGCAGATCGAGGGTGATGGCGCTGGGCACAAACCGCTGGGCTAGGGCCAGGCCGGTCTGCCCTTGGAGCGCAATCAACACCTTAAACCCCTGTCCCCGCGCCATATCTAACAGAATGCGGGCAAAGTTTGGGTCATCCTCAATCACCAGCAGCACTTGCTTGGCCGAGTCTTGCACCCCAGGCAACAGCCGCGCCCGATCGTCTTCCAGGTTGGCCGGTAGGGGGGGAAGTGACTCCCCTATGGGGGAGTTGGGGACAGCGACCGGCAGTAGCTCAGGGGCAGCAGGGCGACGGGCTTGGAAAGTTAGATCTCTCCCACCCTGCGCCCTGATCTGCAGTACCTCTCCATCGGTCGAGGGGGCGACGTAGCGTAAGGGCAGGTACAGAGTAAAGGTGCTGCCCTGGTTAGGCTCACTTTGCAGCTCCAGACTGCCTCCCAGTAGTTGGGCCAGCTGTAGGCTGATTGACAGCCCCAGCCCAGTACCGCCGTAGCGGCGGCTGGTGGTGCCATCGGCCTGCTGAAACGCCCCAAAAATGGTGTGCTGCTTTTCCGGCAGAATGCCAATGCCGGTATCGGTGACCGCAAAGGCCACCTGACCCTCTGCTACCGCAAAGATATCCACCGTGACCCGACCGTGCTCCGTAAACTTGATGGCGTTGGAGATCAGGTTTTTGAGCACCTGCTGTAGTCGCCTGGGGTCAGTGGCGAGGGTAGTGGGCAAACCCTTGTCCACGGCGACTTCAAACCCCAGCCCCTTGCTGGCGGCGGTTGGCTGAAACGTGCGCTCTAGCTCGAACTGAATCGCCGTAAAGGCCAGCGATTCGATCGCTACTTCCATAGTTCCCGACTCAATTTTGGCCATGTCGAGAATGTCGTTGATCAGCGAGAGCAGGTCTACACCGGCAGAGTGAATCGTGCGGCTATAGTCAACCTGTTTCTCCGTCAGATTGCCGTCACTGTTGTCGCCGAGCATTTTGGCTAAAATCAGCAGACTGTTCAGGGGCGTCCGCAGCTCGTGGGACATGTTGGCCAAAAATTCTGACTTATAGCGCGACGACTGGGCCAGCTGACTGGCCTGATCCTCTAGCTCTTGGCGAGCCCGCTCAATCTCGTGGTTTTTGCGCTCCACCTGCTGCTTTTGGGTTTCTAGCAGCTCGGCCTTCTCTTCTAGCTCCTCGTTGAGCTGCTGTAGTTCTTCGTTCGACTGCTGCAATTCTTCCTGCTGCTGCTGTAGCTCCAACTCGGACTCTTGCAGCGATTGGGTGCGCTCTTCGAGCAGCTGATTGCTCTTTAACAGCTCTTCTTGCTGCTGGCGCAGTTCTTCGGTCAGCACCTGCGATCGCTCCAGCAGTCTCTGGGTTTGCATGTAGGCGGCGATCGCGTTGATCATCACCCCCGTCAACTTGCTAGCCTCATCTAAAAAGGTTAGCTGTAGGTCATCAAAACGGTGAAAAGACGCCAGTTCTAGCACCCCCTTCACCGCGTTCTCAAACATCAGGGGCAGCACCACAATGGTGAGGGGTGGTGCCGAGCCCAGCCCAGAGCGAATTTGAATATAGTCCTGCGGTACCTCGGTCAGCACAATGCGCTGCTTCTCTAGGGCGCACTGGCCTACCAGCCCTTCCCCTAGTTTAAATTCGTTCGACAGGTGCTTGCGCTCCTGGTAGGCATAGCTGCTCAGCAGCTTTAACCGAGGGGGGGCACTGGTAGGGTCGAGCAGATACAGCACCCCCTGCTGCGCGTCCACCAGAGTAGCCACGTAGGTCAACATCAGTTCCGCCAGGGTTTCGAGACTGCGCTGACCCTGCAACTGCTGAGACAAATCCGCCAAGTTAGACTTCAGCCAACGCTGCTCTTCGTTGGCGCGAATCGTTTCCCGCAGGTTGGTCACCATCTGGTTGAACGTGCGGGTTAGAATGCCGGTTTCATCCTGATCGGCACTGTCCAGCAGGGTAACGGCCAGGTTGCCGTCAGCGAGCTGTTCTGCGGTATCTGACAGGTTGCGCAGCGGTCTAGAAATATTGCGTGATAGCCACCATCCCACCAGCGACAGAAGCACAAACGACGCTGGCACACCAAGAGAAATAGTATAAAGCGTTCTTTGGGCCGACAGTTGAGACTGGGCCGCACGCTCCTCAAGCAGCTGCCTCTCTTGCTCTTCCAATTCAGCAATCAGGTCGCGGAGCTGCTGCATTAGCTCGTGACCGGCATTCGTCAAAACAAAGTCTTGGGCCGCTGTAAATCCATCTGTCTCTCGCAGTTGAATACCTTGGCGCAGCCGGGCAAGCCTAGCGTCGATTACCGGCTTGAGATCTACCAAACGGCTGTGGATAGCCGCATCGTCTACAGTAAGTTGACGCAGCAACTCATAGTTACTGGCGATTTCCGTTAGGGCATTTTCGTAGGGCTCTAGGTATCGCTGCTGCCCCGTAATTAAATAGCCACGTTGCCCAGTTTCAGCGTTGACCAGATCGGTTTCAAGGTCGTTGAGATACCCCAAAATTTGGTAAGACGCCTTCTCCTGCTGGGCATTGCGGATTAGATCAGTGGTGGTGCGGTAGGCAACTGCACCGAGTACAGCTAAGACGGTCAGCCCCAGGGCAAACCCGGCCCCAATGCGCGTACCAATTTTAAAGCGGTTGACCATAGCCTGCCATCACCGAGCGAATGCACTATTCCAGGAATCACCAGAGGGTGTGTTGCTCCCTAGGGCAAAGTCAATCAACCCCAGGGTTTAGTTCACCAATCCATACTGTAGTCTTTGCCCAACCTCACCTAGCGGCCTCAGCAGCCGGTCGATTTTACAAACGCCTTGCCCATAGCAAATAGAGTCTGGGTTAGAACAGTCTGAAATGCAAAAATTCAAACCTATCGGTCTTTTTTTAGTTTTTTGCTCTTCTATTTTCGTTCTTTTGCGATGGCAAACCGAGCGAGCAGATAAACAAAGGCCCCAGGGTTTTGGCTCAACCCTAGGGCCTTTAGCTGGTCAGTCTAAGCAGAGACCGATCGAGAACCCTTAGCCCAGCAGTGCCTTAGCTCGGCTGACTACGTTCTCGACTGTGAAGCCAAACTTCTCCATCACCAGGTCGCCAGGGGCAGAGGCCCCAAAGCGATCGACGCCAATCACATCGCCTTCGGCACCCACGTAGCGGCACCAGCCCATAGTGATGCCCGCTTCCACCGCCAGGCGCTTGGTCACTGCCTTGGGCAGCACCGACTCCTGGTAGGCGGCATCTTGGATATCAAACAGTTCCCAGGAAGGCATGGAAACTACGCGCACCTTGGTACCTGCGGCCCGCAGTTCTTGGGCGGCATTGACGCAGAGGCTAACTTCGCTGCCCGTGCCAATCAAGATTAGGTCAGGGGTGCCGTCGCAGTCATCGACGGTGTAGGCCCCCTTGGCGACGCCCTCGATTGAGGCACCAGGCAGGTTGGGCAGGTTTTGACGGCTAAAGGCCATCAGTGTGGGAGTCTTGCGATGCTCCACGGCGATCTTGTAGGCCCCAGAGGTTTCGGTGCCGTCGGCAGGGCGAATGACGATCAGATTGGGGATGGCCCGCAGGGAGGCGATGGTTTCCACTGGCTGGTGGGTAGGGCCGTCTTCGCCCAGACCAATGGAGTCGTGGGTCATGACGTAGATCACCCCAGCCTGGGAGAGGGCCGACAGGCGAATGGCCGCCCGCATGTAATCGGCAAACACCAGGAAGGTGGCGCAGTAGGGAATCAGCCCCGAGTTGTGCAGGGCAATGCCGTTGCAGATCGCGCCCATGCCGTGCTCGCGCACGCCAAAGCGCAGGTTGCGGTTTTCGTAGGCCCCTTTCTGGAAGCTGCCGGAGATTTTCAGCTCGGTCAGGTTCGAGTGGGTGAGGTCGGCAGAGCCACCGATCAACTCGGGGATAGCCGGAGCCAAAGCGTTGAGGGTAACCTCAGAGTTCTTGCGGGTCGCTAGGGCCTTATCTTCGGGGGTGTAGGTAGGCAGGGCGTCGGCCCAGCCGTCGGGAAGCTGGCCGGAGAGCATGCGCTCAAACTCGGCGGCCTCGGTGGCGTACTTGGTGCGGTAGGTGGCAAGGGTTTCTTCCCACTCGGCTTGAAGGCTGGCCCCGCGATCGACGGCCTTGCGCATGTGGCTGAGGGCGTCTTCGGGAATTTCAAATGCGCCGTAGCTCCAGCCCAGGTTTTCGCGGGTGAGCTTGATCTCGTCGCCGCCCAGGGCTGCACCGTGGACACCAGCGGTGTTTTGCTTGTTGGGGGAACCGTAGCCGATGGTGGTAGTGACTTTGATCATCGAGGGGCGATCGGTGACGGCCTTGGCCGCTTCGATCGCCTTGGCAATGCCATCCAAATCCGTATTGCCATTCTCTACGTGCTCCACGTGCCAGCCGTAGGCCTCAAAGCGCTTGCTCACATCTTCGGTAAAGGAGATATCGGTGGAGCCATCGATGGAGATGTGGTTGTCGTCGTAGAGGGCAATTAGCTTGCCCAGGCCCAGGTGCCCTGCCAGGGAGCAGGCCTCGCCGGAAACCCCTTCCATGTTGCAGCCGTCGCCCAAAATGACGTAGGTGTAGTGGTCTACCAGGGTGGCGTCGGGCTTGTTGAACTTAGCGGCCAGGTGAGCTTCGGCCATAGCTAAGCCGACGGCGTTAGCTATGCCCTGACCCAGAGGGCCGGTGGTGACTTCGATGCCGGGGGTTTCAAAGTTCTCGGGGTGGCCGGGGGTGCGAGCACCCCACTGGCGGAACTGCTTAATGTCATCCAGCGTCACGCTATCAAAGCCGCTTAGGTAGAGCAGTGCGTATTGCAGCATGCAGCCATGGCCCGCCGACAGCACGAAGCGATCGCGGTTAAACCACTGGGGGTTTTTGGGGTTGACCCGCAAAAACTTATCCCACAGTACGTAGGCCATGGGCGCAGCCCCCATGGGCAGACCGGGGTGGCCAGACTTGGCCTTTTCCACCGCATCAATCGCTAAGAAGCGAATGGAATTAATACAGAGTTCTTCCAGGGATTGGGTTGCAACAGCCATAGGTTCAACAGCTTAACGACGGTTTTTTGAAGCAGCAGCACGCAGCACTAGGACTAGCCCAGGGGCTAACAAAGTTATCGGCCTAAATCGATCAAGACCCCACACACAGCCTTGCCTTTCAGCAGACCCCGCAACCAGACGATTGTCAATACCTTCTGGCTAGGCAAGGCACAAAGCTCAAGTGCCGGACGGCACATTTTAGGTCATTATACTTATCAATCGATTCAATCCGTAGCTCTAGCTACGGTATTTCTTAAACACTAAGGTAACGTTGTGGCCCCCAAAGCCAAAGGAGTTAGAAATCGCCACCTCAATCGGCATGGGGCGACTCTGGTTGGGAATATAGTCGAGGTCGCAGTCGGGGTCAGGGCCGTGGAGGTTGATGGTAGGGGGAGCGATGTCGTTGGCGATCGCCAGACAGGTGGCCACCGCCTCAATTCCCCCAGAGCCTCCCAGCAAGTGCCCGGTCATCGACTTAGTCGAACTCACCGCTACCTTATAGGCCACATCCCCCAGGGCGGTTTTAATCGCCTGGGTTTCGGTGGGGTCATTGGCACCCGTGCTGGTGCCGTGGGCGTTGATATAGCTAATGTCGCTCGGCACAATTCTCGCATCCTTGAGAGCTAGCTGGATGCAGCGGGCCGCCCCGGCCCCACCGGGCACTGGTGAGGTCATGTGATAAGCGTCGCAGGTCATGCCATAGCCAACTATTTCACCGTAAATAGTCGCCCCCCGGCTCAGGGCGTGCTCTAGCTCTTCGAGAATGAGAATGCCACAGCCTTCGCCAATCACAAAACCGTCGCGGGTTTTGTCAAAGGGGCGGCTAGCGGTGGTGGGGTCGTCGTTGCGAGTCGAGAGGGCACGGGCCGAGGCAAAGCCTGCTACCGACAGGGGCGTCACCGCTGCCTCGGTGCCACCGCAGATCATCGCCTGGGCGTAGCCGTGCTGAATCAGCCGGAAAGCGTCGCCAATGGCGTTAGACCCAGCGGCACAGGCCGTGACAGCACAGGTGCTTGGCCCCTTAGCCCCGGTATGGATAGCAGTTAACCCCGCCGCCATATTGGCGATCATCATCGGAATCATAAAAGGGCTGCAACGGCTAGGCCCCCGGTTGAGATAGATCTCCTGCTGGTCTTCTAAGACCTTCAGGCCGCCAATACCAGAACCAATGCAGGTGCCGATTTGCTCGGCATTGAGATCGGTAATGGTCAGACCCGAATGCTTGAGGGCGCGCTGGCCAGCAACCACCGCAAACTGGGAGAAGCGATCCATGCGCTTGACTTCTTTCTTATCAAGAAAGTCGCCTGGATCAAACCCTTTGACTTCCGCAGCAATTTGCGACGCGTGCTGGGATGGGTCAAAGTGGGTAATGCGGGCCGTGCCGCTGCGCCCAGCCACTAGTCCAGCCCAGTACTCCTCCAGGTTGTTGCCAATGGGGGTAATGGCATCCATGCCAGTTACCACAACGCGCTTTGAGTCAGAGTTTGCCATAGCCAAATTTCAGGTAAACCAGGTCGAGGTTAAAGGGGGGCGGGCCAGCCAGCTATAGAACGAAGATCACGGGGGGCACCCCTCGGTTTCCCCCCATGTCTGTAGGTACAGGCATTGTCCTATTCCCAGGCCGATGGCTGGGATGGGGAATGGCCTAGGCGGCTTTTTCTTCGATGAAGTTAACGGCATCCTGCACGGTGGCAATACCCTCTGCCGCTTCGTCGGGAATTTCGATGCCAAATTCTTCTTCTAGAGCCATCACCAGCTCTACAGTATCGAGAGAATCGGCGCCCAGGTCGTTGGCGAAGCTAGCTTCGGGCTTGACGTCAGCCTCTTCAACCCCTAGCTGCTCGCTGACAATCTTTTTGACCTTTTCAAAAGTCTCTGCGCTCATGGTTCTCCAACGCCTCTTTGTACAGATTAATTAATCGACAACAAAAAACCTTATCACCCTGCGACCCCATCGAGACGAATATCTGACTCAAGCCCCAGCATAAGGTCGCTCAATTTTGGCCATCGTCCCCCGATCAAAGTCAGAAGGGAAATGTTACAGAATTTTGACTTCGACGGCGCTTGGCCAGCTACAGTCACCAATTTTGAGCATTCCTTCATGATATCGGAAAAAGAACCCTACCAGAACTCTGTTGCCCGATAGCCGAGTTCCTCAAGCATAGAGCGCAGCAGCGGCAGACTCAGGCCAATGACGTTGCTGTGGCATCCCTCAATTTTCTCAATCATCAGCGCCCCTTTACCATCGCTAGAAAAAGCTCCGGCACAGTCTAGAGGTTCGCCGGTGTTGACGTAGGCGGCAATGGTAGCGTCGTCAATATTGGCAAAGTAGACTCGGGTAACTGCACTATGCACAAGCATGCGGCCACCGGGGGCGATCAGGGCATGGCCGGTGTGAATTTCGCCCATCTGACCCCGCATGGCCTGCCAGCGGGCGATCGCATCGTTCTTATTCGCTGGTTTGCCATAGATCTGACCGCCAAAGGCCATTACCGAATCGCACCCCATCACCAGGGCGCTGGGAAACAGGGGGGCAACTACCTCCGCCTTGCAGCGGGCCAGCGTGGCCACATAGGTGGGCGGATCGGTAACTTTCACCTGGTCTTCGTCAAAATTGCTGGGATACACGAAGGGATGAATGCCTGCACCCACTAACAGAACGCGACGGGCCTTTGAAGCCGAAGCGAGAACAAACTGGGGTCGAGAAGAAGTGGGCATAGCTGAAGTTGAAGGCAGGTGAGAAGGATTGCTTCGGCATAGAGATTTTTATGCTAGAAGGTTTGCCGTCAAAATTCCTCTGCTTTCTTAGCTAGGGGATGGACTCAGCGTGAAACCTCTACAGCAATGGGGTGGAGATTCGGTGAAGCTAGGCTGCATCTGCCCAAGTGAAAAGTTTTCCATCTCCAGACACTGAGTCTCCAGGTCTTGACTCAGATGACCCGAGGGCTATCCTCGAAACTCAGCACCTAAAGGCTTGATATCTAGGACACCTTAAACGATGCTACCGACTGCTTCATCAGATCTCGAACTTTGTCCCACCGGCCTTCGTCAGTGGAGGCGTTGAAGGTGTAGAGCTTGCCTCGGCGCACAATAGCGCTGGCCAAATTGTGGCGCGGCCCAGCAGGCAGATCGGCTAGATACTCTAAAATGTAGTAGGTTTTGTCATCCACTGTGTCGATGCGCTGGGCGCTGAGCAAATCGACGTTGCTGTCGTCTCCTGCTAGGGCGCTGAAGCTTTTAGAGAGTTTGTAGCCCACTTCGGTGGGGGTACCCAGGGCATCGAGGTCTTTACCCTCGGGCACTTCGCTGATCACCACGCTGATGTTTTCGGTCTCGTGGATGATGTCGTGAAAGACGATCTCGGCAGCGCCGGGCACTTTGACCTCAACCCAGCCGGTGGGGTACATAAACTCGTAGCCCGAATATTGGTCGGCGTAGGCCTGAAGACCACCGCTGCCACCCGCACAGCCCTGGAGGGTGACAGCGAAAACAATCAAAAGCACCGTGGCCAGACGCTTCAGCATGGGTCAATATCCTTGGATCTCTATTTATCAATAATAATTAATTGTCTCACACGGGCTGCTTAAGCCGGCTTCTGAAAAAACAGCAGATGCTGCTCGGGTAGGCGGTCATCGGTCTTGACCCAATTGAGGCCTACGGCGGCCATTTCGCGGCGCACCTGGGCCACGCTCATCTTGTGCAACCGCTTGATCATGACCATGGGGTTTTCGGCTTTGTACTCGGCCAGCACGACCCGCCCACCGGGCTTGAGGGCCGCCACAACCCCCTCCATCACCTCGCGGGGGTGGGCAAATTCGTGGTAGGCATCGACCATTATTGCTAGGTCAACAGAGTTAGGCGGCAGATTGGGATTGTCAGGCTGCCCCAGCACCGGCTCTACATTCTCGATGCCCTTAGCCGCTAGCTCGGCCTGAAGCATGTCCAGCATTTCGGGCTGAATATCTACGGCTAGCACCTTTCCTTGTGGCACAAGAGGAGCAATGCGACGGGCGAAATAGCCGGTGCCAGCGCCCACATCAGCAACGACATCGGTGGGGGAGAGGTCGAGGGCAGCGATCGCCGCCTGGGGTCGTTCTTGCAGCACTCGACTGGGGCGATCGAGCCAGCCAGCACCCTGGTGGCCCATGGTCTGGGCAATTTCTCGGCCTAGGTAAACACGGCCAATGCCGTCGGCACTGGGGTTCACCGTTTGATACTCAGTGCTGACCTGGAGCGTCGTCGTGCCACAGGCGGTTAAGCCCCACAGCACAGCGACTAACACCAGGCGGCGCAGGGCCAATACCGTATGCCTGAGAAGCTTGCGCCCGTTGGACTGGGCTAGAGAAGGGCGACCCGTCATAAAACAGCTACTGAACAACAAAATCTATCCACCCAAGCATCCACTGATTAACGCTCAGGCCTCCACCGGAGCGGGAGCAGGCTCTAGCAAAGTCACCAACGCCAGATTCACCTGGTCTTCAGTGGGCTGGCTGAGCTCAGCGCGCACGTTAGGGCCAAAGAAAGATTCTATTTTGGCTTTCTTTTCTACCCAGGTAGAGAAAGGCACCATAGACGAGTCAAACTCCAGTACCAGGGTATAGTTACCGTCGATTTCAGTCTCATGCAGGCCGCTGAGTTCAGGACACTCTTGCCCCGAGGGGCTCAGCCCCAGCTTTTGTAGAGCGACATCGAGATGGGCTTCCTGGCCGTAGCGGTAGCGGGTGACGTCGAGGCGCACCTGGTTTTGGGTGGAGGTGGCCTGCTCCTCGCGTAGCTTGAGCACCTCAGGCGAGGTGGGCTGGGTATAGGACACCGGCTCTAGCTCAGCGGCCCGCAGCGCTAACCCACCCAAGAGCACAGGAATGCCGTAGAAGAAACCGACCAGGTTGAGGGTGGAATTGTCTTGAAAGTAGGCAACGAATCCGACGATGGTGAGCACCCCGCCCACCGCCAGCAGCACCAGACTCAGGTTGATTCGCCCTAACTTAATTCGCCCCAGCATAGAACCCTCGGTGGAAAGATTACCTCTGACTATCATGCCGCCTTGTGGATGAGAAGGGTAGGTAGGGAGTGCGTCAGCTACCTAACGCACTCCCTACCTACCCCTGCCCGATGCACCCCGCTACAAATTTGTTTATGCTGTCGGAGGACATCTCTAGGGGGACGCTATGGAACTGCAAATGATTCGCGATCGCATTGCCACCATTCGCTCTAAGCGAGAGGCGCTGATTCAGCTGCTAGAGCAGCCTGATCTGGGCACCCTGCGCATTGATGTCAACCAGGCGATCGAGGAAATGGACGATCTGCTAGAAGAATTTGACCGCACTTTTCCGGTGGGATGATAGGTTGAGATTTGGATTGCGATCGGCCAAGGCCCAGTCTAAAGGTTGAGTTTTGCTGGTAGGAAAACTTAAGTCTCTGACCTGGATTGGCTACTGTCCTCTAAACAATTACTCACCTAAACTTCCGTCAACTCGCTATGGCCACTAGCTACTCCGTCGAAATTCACCACCAGGGCACCACTCAGACCATCACTGTTCCGGAAGACCAGACTATTTTGGCGGCGGCCCAAGCGGTGGGGCTAGACCTGCCTACTTCCTGTGGGGCGGGGGTGTGCACGACCTGTGCGGCCCTGGTGCTGGAGGGCGAGGTCGATCAGAGTGAAGGCATGGGGGTGAGCACCGAGCTTCAGGCCGATGGCTACGCGTTGTTGTGCGTCGCCTTCCCGCGATCGGATATCAAGCTAGAGACTGAGAAGGAAGATGTCGTCTACCAAAAGCAGTTTGGCCAGGGTTAGACCCAATGGTGGGCAATGCCCACCATTGGGTGATTTTTGGCAGACAGGTATCCCATCTCGACTAGGGTTGTCCAGTCTTTGCGACGCTCTAGCGGTGGGCGATGCTCACCCTACGCCGAACAGAAATTACTCTTTTTGTGGGTAGACGATGGCATTGGCCACTCACTTTATTATTTTGGATATCAATCTGGGAGAGGCTCAGGAAGACCTGGTTGGGGCGATCGAATCGGCCCTGGCTGAGCAGGGCGAACCTCTGCGCTGGGCGATTACCCAGGTGAACTCTGCCACCCAAACCGCCACCGTCGAAGCCGTGGTGACGACGCACGTCAATTCTGAGCTGCTATGAATGCCAATCCGAGTCGTCGTCCCTACACTGCGGTGCTGGTAGTGCCCACGGGCATTGGGGCAGCGGTGGGGGGCTACGCGGGGGATGCGCTGCCGGTGGCGCGGGCGATCGCCTCGGTGGTTGACACTCTGATTACCCACCCCAACGTGATGAATGGGGCTCAGCTCTACTGGCCGCTGCCCAACGCCTGCTATGTCGAGGGCTATGGGCTAGACCAGTTTGCCGCTGGACGCTGGGGGCTGCGCCCAGTACACCGCAACCGTATTGGCCTAGTGCTAGATGCGGCGATCGAGGATGACCTGCGCTGGCGACACCTGCAAGCGGCGGATGCCGCTCGGGCCACCCTGGGCTTAGATTTGACTGACTACGTCGTTACCGATGCACCCCTGGGGGTAGAGCTGCGGACGGCGGCTTCGGGAGCGACCTGGGGCACGATTCAGCGGCCTGACAGTTTGCTACGGGCGGCAGAGCGGGCGATCGCCGCTGGAGCTAATGCGATCGCCGTTGTCGCCCGTTTTCCCGAAGACACCGATGCTGAGACGCTGCAAGACTATCGCCAAGGCCACGGCGTCGACCCATTGGCGGGGGCCGAGGCGGTGATCAGCCATCTGGTGGTGCGCACTCTGCAAGTGCCCTGCGCCCACGCCCCAGCTCTCAGCCCGCTGCCGCTAGATCCGTCGATCTCGCCCAAATCTGCCGCTGAGGAACTGGGCTACACGTTTTTGCCCTGTGTGCTGGCGGGGTTGAGCCGAGCGCCGCAGTTCTTGACAGAGCCAGCCCTGGGCTACCTTGGGGGACAATCCAGCCCCACCCTCTGGGCCGACCAGGTCGACGCCATTGTAGTGCCCGCCAGCGCCTGCGGGGGCAGTGCCCTGCTGAGCCTGGGGTGGCGATCGCTGGCGATCGCCGTCGAAGCCAACTCCACCGCCCTAAATGTCAGCCCCGAAGCCCTCAGTATCCCGGCGGTGCGGGTGTCGTCTTACCTGGAGGCAGTGGGGCTACTGGCGGCCCATCGGGCGGGGGTTCATCCCCAGGCGCTGACGGCCCAAATGCCGCAGATTCAGGTTCTAAGCTCTCCCTAGGCGGGTTCAGCCTTTGGGCAGATAGAAAACATCTCGCCAGTTCCTACAATTGCACCTGAAGGAGGCTGGATTTAGGCCAACATCTACTGTCAACCTATTGTGCAAGAGCAAGGCCGCAGATCGCCCCTGGTATCAACCCGTTAAGGGCACGCCCTGATGCCACTGCTGATGCGATCGAGCCTCTGCTGTCGTCGCAGGAGCATGCTATGGCAAAGCGTACCGTCAACGTTCTACTCGTCGAAGACGACGAGGTAGATGTAATGAACGTTCAGCGAGCCTTTAAACGCAACCGCATCGAGAATCCTCTCTATATCGCTAGCAATGGGCTGGCGGCACTCGATATGCTGCGCGGTAGCGACTCTGAGCCACCGTCGATGCCAGAGCATCGCCGTTTGGTGCTGCTCGACATCAATATGCCCAAGATGAACGGGCTAGAGTTTCTCCAGGAGCTTCGCCAGGATGAATCGCTAAAGTCTACGCCAGTCGTTGTGCTGACTACCTCTGACGCCGACCAAGATCGCCTCGAAGCCTATCGATTAAATGTAGCAGGCTATATTCTAAAACCAGTTGCTTTTGCTACCTTTGCAGATGTAGTGGCGGCCCTCAACCAGTACTGGGCGCTGTGTGAAATTCCATAACCAGACTTGTTGGAATCCGCCGTGGGTAGCAGAGGTAGGTATTGAGCGGATGGGCAAAGCGCTAGAAATTCTGTTAGTGGATGACGATGCTGTCGATCGCATGGCCATCTGCCGGGCTCTAGCTCGCGCTGATTTACGAGTTGAAGTCACTGAGGTGACCAGTGCTGAGCAGGCGATCGCCAGCCTCAAAAGTCGCACCTACGACTGCGTTTTTCTAGACTACCGCCTGCCCGAGCAAGACGGCCTATCGCTGATCCGTCAGTGGCGGGCCGAGGGTGTAACCATTCCGCTGGTGGTGCTGACTGGCCAGGGCGACGAACAAATTGCCGTCGACTTGATGAAGGCTGGTGCTAGCGACTACCTCATCAAAACTCGGGTGTCGCCCGATCGCCTAGCCCTGCTGTTGCGTAACGCCCTGCGCATGTACGAAGTGGAGCGACGAGAAGCTAAAGTCATGGCCCAGCTCCAGCAGACCAATAAGCTGCTCACCCAGCAGAACGAAGAACTAGAGCGCCAGCGTCGCTACATTGAAGACCAAAACCTCAAGCTGCTAGAGGCCTACCGGGTCAAGTCTGAGTTTTTGGCCACCATGTCCCACGAGCTGCGCACACCGCTAAACGCCATTTTGGGGTTTTCGCAGATTCTCGACAGCCAGTCGAAGGGGCCTCTAACCTCCCATCAGGCCGAGATGATCAGGCGCATTTTCACCAATGGCAAGAACCTGCTCAACCTGGTGAACGACATTCTTGACCTGTCTAAGCTAGAGGCCCAGCGATTGACGCTGAACCTGACCCAGGTCAATCTCCACAATCTGGTGCAGACTACGTTGTTAGATTTGCGATCGCTGGCTGACGGCAAAGCCCTCACCCTAAAGAGCACCCTCCAGCTCAACAACCCAGTAGTGACGAACGACGAACACCGGCTACGCCAGGTGCTCACCAACCTGGTATCTAACGCTATCAAGTTTACCGATCGCGGTCAGGTACACGTCACCCTCACCGAGACCGCCTCTGATCAAATTTCTCTCACCGTCGCCGATACCGGCATTGGCATTGCCGAAGAGCAGCTGCCCCACATTTTTGAGGCCTTTCGCCAGGTCGACCAAACCATTCGTCGCCAACGCCCTGGCACCGGGTTGGGGCTGGCCATTGTCCAGTCGTTGGTCGGCATCATGGGCGGCACCATTGTCGTTAATAGCAAGCAGGGGCAGGGGACGACCTTTGTAGTCACGCTGCCTCGGCAGATTTCACTACCGCCAGAAACCTTTAGCCTAGATGCTGATCTAGTTGCTCAGCCGCTGAGCCTGAGCCTGAACACGGAGTAGGATGGGGCCAGGGTTGCAAAAGAGGGGGCTAGAGAACGGACGAACGCCCCAGCGATCTAGGATCTAGGCCATTTCAGTAGCATCTATCCACCCTGAGTAAAGCCGCCATCCATTTACGGTGGCAACGTGGGAAAATAAGGTTCGCATTTTTGGAAAATTGCCTGTGAAAGCTCTTGTGGTCGGCAGCGGTGGCCGTGAACATACCCTGGCCTGGTCGCTGCTGCGATCGCCCAAAATCACCGAGGTGGTCTGCGTGCCGGGCAATGGTGGCACTGCTACCCTGCCCCACTGCCGCAATCTGGCTATGGCCCCCACCGACTTTGAGGGCATCGCTCGCTTTGCCCTAGTCAACAACCTAGAGCTGGTCGTGGTCGGCCCCGAGCAGCCCCTAGCCGAGGGCATTACTGACTATCTGCAAGAGCAGGGGCTCAAGGTGTTTGGCCCCTGCCAAGCGGGGGCGCAGATCGAGGCCAGCAAGGCCTGGGCCAAGGCGCTGATGGTTGAGGCGGGTATTCCCACCGCTAAAGCCGAGGTCTTTGAAGCAGAAGCGGCTGCCCTCTCCTACCTAGAGCAGCAGGGTGCCCCCATTGTGGTGAAGGCCGACGGGCTAGCGGCAGGCAAAGGCGTCACCGTGGCCCACACCTTAGACGAGGCGATTCAAGCCGTCAAGGATGCGTTTAGCGGCAAGTTTGGGGCCGCTGGCCACCAGGTAGTGATCGAAGAATTTATGACCGGCCAGGAGGCTTCGGTGCTGGCCATCACCGATGGGAAGTCCATTCGCCCCCTGGTGCCTGCCCAAGACCACAAGGCGATTGGCGAGGGCGACACTGGCCCTAATACTGGCGGCATGGGAGCCTATGCCCCTACCCCGGTGGTGACCCCTGCCATTATGGAGCGGGTGCAAAAGGAGGTACTAGAACCGGCGATCGCCACCCTGCGCGATCGAGGCATCGACTATCGCGGCATTCTCTACGCCGGGCTGATGATTACCCCCCAGGGCGAACCCAAAGTGGTGGAGTTTAACTGCCGATTGGGCGACCCCGAGACCCAAGCCGTGCTGCCCCTGCTCGAAACCCCGCTGGAAGAAGTGATGCTAGCCTGTATCGAAGGGCGGCTCGACACCCTAAAGCTGCAATGGAAGCCGGAAGCCGCCGCCTGTGTGGTGGTGGCCGCCGAGGGC
This sequence comes from Leptolyngbya sp. FACHB-60, assembly GCF_014695775.1. Classification (GTDB taxonomy): domain Bacteria; phylum Cyanobacteriota; class Cyanobacteriia; order Phormidesmidales; family Phormidesmidaceae; genus Nodosilinea. Next base: position 140,725 of record NZ_JACJOX010000028.1, read on the forward strand.
TACCCCGACAAATTCCCTAAGGGCATGGAAATTGTTGGCTTTGAAGAAGCGGCCGCCACCGGAGCGCTGGTGTTTCACGCGGGCACGCGCCGCCGGGGCAACAGCATTGTCGCCGATGGCGGCCGCGTGCTGGGGGTGACGGGTCTGGGCGAAACCTTTGAGGCGGCGATCGCCAATGCCTACGAGGCGATCGACAAAATTTGCTTTGAGGGCATGTACTATCGCCGCGACATTGGCTACCGAGTGAAAGGGCTGTCTTGAGGCGAGAAACCGGGTTTTTGCCATAGGAAAAGAGCGAAGCTAGAAAAGCGAAAAATGAAAAAAGTGCCTGACAGGCTCGGATCCTGGTACTTTAGGCTGTCCTGACCCAGGCTCACCTACTGTAAGGCTTGGGCGGAGCCGTTCTCAAAGTGTCCCTAGAGGAGAAAGCTACCAGGACAATCCCTGTCGGGATGGCTATAGTTTTTGCTCAGTCACCAGGGTCAGACTTTCCCAAGTGCCCTGGGCATTGTAGGTGCGAATTAGCCGCTGCCGCAGAGTCGGCGTAATTAGCCAACCCGCTTCTAAAAACAGCGGCTGCCCCGACTGAATCTCGGTGGGAAAAGTGGCCGAAGCCCCTGCCGGTAAGAGTAAGACTGTAACAGGCTGGCTACCCTGCTCAAATCGCAAGGTCGAGCCCACCAGCTGGCCCTGGGACTGGATAGCTGGACTGTTGCCAAAGGTGAGAGTTTGGGTAATCACGCGATCGCTCTCCCGCTGAATCTCTAGCCGGGTCGCCATTGACTGCTGGGGCTGCCAGTCAGGGAATACCGTGGTGGCCTCCCCCACCCAGGTGCCGAGCAGCTGATCCACTGTGAGCGCGGGGCGAGGGGTGGGTTCGGTGCCGGCCAAATGCTCTCGGATCAGCGTCAGACTGCCGAGGGTGGGCTGACGAGGAAAAATTTGGGCTACGCGCAGGCGATTGCTACCGTGGATCAGGCCCAGCTCGGCCCCAAACTCGCTCACCGGGCTACGCTGAATCGACCCTTGAGAAAAGGCACCAGTTTCACAAAACAGCACGCCCCGCCCGAGGGAGCTGTATTCCAATACCGTTTCGCTGGGAGGCTGGCCGAGGGGGCGCTTGCGAATCTCCTGGCGCATCGTGTTGCCCTCGTTAAGCGGAATCAGCGCCACCTCCGAGGGCGTGTCTTGCAAAATTTCCCCCGTCGGCGACACCTGGGTAAATGACCCGACCCAGGTGCCCTGGTTTTTGAGTAAACGCGCCCACTGAGTCGAAGTCGCCGAGGTCATAGTGCGGTGAAGAGACAATCGCGTGAAGAGTTTAATGGCAAATTTAGCTTTGCATCAGGCTAACCAGGTGAGGCAACTCTGGCAAAATGAGTGCCTCCATCGCCAGGGTCACCGCCTTGCTAGACCCCGGTAGCGAGAAAATTAGGGTGGATTGGTACACCCCGGCCACAGCGCGGGAGGCCATGGCGCGAGAACCAATTTCTTGAAAGCTGAGATGGCGAAAGATTTCCCCAAACCCCGGCAGGGTTTTCTCTAGCAGGGCGGCGATCGCATCGTAGGTAGTGTCGCGAGGGGCAATGCCCGTCCCCCCGGTGAGAATGATGCAGTCAACCTGCGCGGCCAGGGTCTCGCACAGCGGGCAAATCTGCTGCGGCTCGTCGGGGATGATGCGATAGTCGATCACCTGGTGGCCTGCCTCGGCCAGCAAGGTTTGCAGGAGTTGCCCGCTGCGATCGCTCTCGACGGTGCGGGTGTCGCTCACGGTAACTACCGCACAGCGCACCGGTCTGCCTAATGCCGGGGGATGGGCCATGGCTAGAGTCGTACCTAGCTTTTGGTAAAGCCCAACCCGTTTTGCTCGGCGTAGCGGTTCATAAACCGCATAAAGCGATCCCACTCGGCTTCGCTCTTCATCACGTAGGTGGCCTCAATGCCCGCTGGTTCGCCGTTGACAAATTTGCCGTTGACATCGCGGCTCGACATCTCACCTTCTTCGTCTACCAGATACATGCCGGTGATTTCAACTCCATCCTGCTGGGAGAGCGCCTGGGGGTGGTCGAAATAGAAGGTAGCAGTGCCGTCTGAGCCATCCTTGGCGCGAGTGAGGCGCACATCGGGAATGACGGGTTCTGCAATACCACGGGAAAATTGAATCTCGGCCATGCCAAAGGTCCTAATCTAAGAATGCCATTTATTAAGGTTTATTCTCGCACGATACCGGAACCGGATCTGACGCGGGAAGTAACTCTGCCGCAGTCGCGGGCTCAAGCCGCCGACTCAGTATCTTTAAGGGGTGCTGCTGGGGGGATCAGCCATCGGCTCGGCGGTCAGCACCGTGAATGATTCAGCTAGGGCCACGGCTTCCTCGGGGCTGACGTCTTCACAGGTCTGGAGCGACTCAAACAGGTCGCCAATGTAGGTCGCCCCAACCAGGCGGTAAGCGCCAGAAGATCCCAACATCCAGTCGGTGAATAGGTTGGAGTCAGGGAACTGGGCCCGCAGATTGGCATCGGTATAGGGGCCATAGTTGAGACCGTAGCCCTGGTCACCAAACAGCGGCGGCTGAATGGGGGTGCGGCTTTCGGTGGCGGGGGAGTCGCCAATGCCCTCGGCGGCAAACTCGACGGCAAAGCACTGGCTACGGTCGTTTTGGTAGACCACCAGATAACCGGGGCCTGTATTGCTGGAGTCAACTCGCATTTCTGCGATCGCAAAGGACGGCGGCACCTGCCCTGGCACCACCACCTCAACCCCTAGACTGGTGAGCTGGCTAGTTTGGGTGGGCGACATTTGAGCTAAGAAGGCACCTTCAGGGGGCGGCGGCGGGCCTTCAGCGAGAGGGGTATTGAGGGGGGCCGAGGGGTTGGCGGTTGGGGGTTGGCGATCGCAGGCACTGGCCAGCCCTATGACCAGCAGCGCCGCCGCAACCTTTGTCTGGGTTGTCATGGTGGCTCTATCACCCGCTAAACGATATCGCCGCTATCTTATCGCGTTGCTCGATCGCCCCGACCACCTTAAAAACCGCCATCCCAGTTGAACCTATGACATGATATTGCTCTGTTGATCTGGAGTTCCGTTCGTTGGCTAAGCTATCGCCTCTGCCTTTTTCGGTCAAAGTGTTCTACGGCGTGGGCGAGCTAGCGGCAGCGGTGCCCGCCAGCATGTCAGCGTTTTTTGTGCTGTATTTTTTTACCTCCGTGGCGGGGCTGAGCCCGGCGCTGGCAGGCTCAGTGCTGCTGTTTGGCCGCGTGTGGGATGCCATCAACGACCCGATCATTGGCTGGCTGAGCGATTGCACCCAGTCACCCCTGGGTCGCCGCTTTCCCTGGATGTTGGGCGGGGTAATTCCGCTGGCGATCTGCTCGGTGCTGCTGTGGGTGGTGCCGCCTTTCTCAACCCAGATGGGGGTGTTTGTCTACTATATTGTGCTGTCAATTTTTGCTTTTGCGGCCTTTACGGCGGTGCAGCTACCCTACACGGCCTTGGCGGCGGAGCTGGCCGACGACTACGACGAGCGCACTGACCTGATTGGCATGAAGTCGGCGTTTAGCATTGGGGCCAGCATTTTGGCCCTGGTGATGGCCCAGATTGTATTTGCGCGGGTAGCCGACCCGGCCCGCCAGTACGCGCTGTTGGGAATGCTGTCAGCCAGCTTGGCCCTGGGCGTAATCGGCATCTGCGTGGCGGGTACCTACCGACGCTACTGGCAGGTGCAGCAGGGCCGCCCCTCGCTGACGGGCGATGTGGCTCCCCCGGCGCTGCTCAACCAGCTGCGCACCGTATTTCGCAACGGTGCGTTTCGCCAGGTTTTGGGCCTCTACCTCTGCGGTTGGATGAGTGTGCAGGTGACCGCCGCCATGCTGCCCTATTTCGTCGGCGCTTGGATGGGCTTGCCGGCGACTCACTTTGCCCAGATGGCTCTGGCAGTGCAGGGAACCGCGATCGCCATGCTCTGGGGATGGGATTGGGTGGCCAAGCGCACGGGCAAGCGAACGGTATTCTTGCTAGGAGCGCCTTTGGCGGCGATCGCCCTAGGCGGCCTGGCCACGGTGCAGCCAGGACAGGTGATCTGGATGTATACCCTGGGGGTAATTGCGGGCATTGGGGTAGCGACCCTCTACATGGTGCCCTTTGCCATGCTGCCCGATGTGATTGATCTCGATGAACTCAACACCGGCCTGCGCCGGGAAGGGCTGTACTTCAGCGCCCTGGTGTTTTTGCAAAAGCTGGGGTTGGCCCTGGCGCTGTTTGTCTCTGGTCAACTGCTGAGCTGGACCGGCTACGCCGCCAACGCTAACCCCCAGCCCGCTGCTGCGCTCACCGCCATTCGCCTGCTGATTGGCCCGCTACCGGCACTGCTGCTAACCGGGGGGCTGTGGTTTTGCTACCGCTACCCGATTACTCGCGATCGCCATCAGCAAATTTTATTGGCCCTACAGCAGCAGCGCCAGCAGCGGTTTGATAAAGAAGCCAACCTTGGCTCAGACGCCGCCTCAGGAGAATAGTGTCTCAGGCCCAGCCCGGCTCTCGAACCAGGTTTTCTGGCGGAGATTTTTTTTTGGCAGCGATCGGCAACCTAGGGTTCTACCCTGCGGTAGAGGAAGCGATCAATAGCGATCGTTAAGGTACGTTAAGTGTTTTGACGAAGCGCTTTAATAATATCGTTCTCATGAGGCGTGCCCCTTGAGGCGTGATTATTCGCCCCCGATTTCGCACTTCTGTGCATGCAACTTTGAGCGTAAGGATTGTTTTTATGGCTATTATGCGTTCCTCCAAGACAAAGCAGTGGATGGTTGGTTTGGCCAGCGTGGGCGCTGCAGCGCTGCTAGCGGCCTGTGGTGCGTCTGAGCCTACCGTTGAGACGGAAGCCACCCCTGGACAAGACCCCATGGCCACCGAAGAGCCCGCAGTCGGGACTGATTCCATGGCTGAAGGCGACACCGTAGTTGATGTGGCCGCCAGTGACGAAGATTTCAGCATTTTGGTGGAAGCGATTGAGGCCGCTGATTTGACCGAGACCCTCAGTGCCTCTGGCCCTATGACCGTGTTTGCCCCCACCAACGAAGCTTTTGAAGCCCTGCCCGAAGGCACCCTAGACGAACTGCTGCTGCCTGAAAATCAGGATCTGCTGCGTCAGGTTTTGACCTACCACGTGCTTCAGGATGAAGTGCCCGCCGCTGAAGTCACCACGGGTGAACTGCCCACTGCCGCTGGCACTCCGGTCTCCATCCAGGTGGACGATGCCACTGGTGAGGTTATGGTCAACGAGGCCATGGTGGTTACTCCCGACATTCAAGCCAGCAACGGCGTCATCCACGCCATTGACCAGGTCATTCTGCCCCCTGGCCTGACTCTCTAAGATTAGTTAGTGGGTCAGACGCTGATGCTAGCGTTTGACCCAACCTCGTCAACTCTCTGACTCCCTGTAAAGAATCCCCAGACGCAACTTCTAACCGAGTCTGCTCCTGGGGATTTTTTGGCTGGGTTAGCCACTTTGATCGGAGGACTGCTGACCTAAACGCGGTTCGGTACCAGCTAGTAGGCGATCGATATTGCTGCGGTGGCGCAAAATCACGTAGAGCGCTCCCAGCGCGCCTAGCACGGCGTAGGGCAAGGGCTGGCCAGTGATGACCATGAGCAGGCTCGCCGCGATCGCCGCCACTATCGAACTCAGCGACACAATGCGGCTCAGGGCCAGGGCCAGGGCAAAGGCGATCGCCGCCCCCACGGCCACCGGCCAGGCTAGACCAATCAGCACTCCCAATCCCGAAGCCACCGATTTGCCGCCGCTAAAGTTAATCCACACCGATTTGCTGTGGCCCACCAGGGCTAACAGCCCGGCCCCAACCGCCACCCACGGCTGCCAGAGAGCATCGAGGGCAGCCAGAGCCGCCACCTGGGGCCAGATTAGCGCTACCAGCAGCACCGCCATCAGCCCCTTGAGCAGGTCGATGATGAGAACGGCGATCGCCGCGCCTTTGCCTACAGTTCTCAGCACGTTAGTCGCCCCCGTGCCCCCCGAGCCATACTGCCGAATATCAATGCCCTTGACCCCCTTGGCCACCAGATAGCCAGTAGGAATCGAGCCCAAGAGATACGCCGCCACCAACAGCAGCACAATTGCTAGAACTGCCAACGCTCTATGTCCTTAAATACGTGGTGTAACCCAACCCAGTGTGACTCGGAGCATCTCCCACTACGTCTGGCCCAAAAGGGCTGTGGATGCCGCTCACCAATTCCAGTCTAGGAGGATTAGGACGCTACATTGGGGGGGCGGCAAGAAAAGTCTAAGGACGAGCCTGGTCTACTGGCCAAAGGCTATCTCCATTAGGGCTAAGCACCCCAGAGAACGTCTGGTGCTTAACCCGCGGCGGCGCACAGGCGCTCGATCACCTGTTCAGCTGTAATCAATCGCTTGAGCACCACTTGGCCAATCGGTTCGCTAGTCACGCCCTCGGGTTTAACCTCGATCATCAGCACGGTTTCTTCGACTTGGTAAAGCCACAGGGTCTCTCCCTGCTCTTGAATTGACAGGTTGAGGCGGCGTATATGGGGCTTGCGCTGCCAACCTAGTTCATTCCATAGGCCACCAAACTCCCATACCCGGCCCGTCACCCAACCATCTGAAAGAAAAAAGTATTTCACCGCTCACTCTGCCACACCATATATCAATGGCATTATGCACCGTGACGACCCACTGGCCGCAGGCCTCACCGATTTAAACGCTAATGATAGTTAAATCAGCCGGGGTTCGCCCATGATTCAGATTGCCGCACTCGACCATCTGGTGCTCACCGTGGGCGATATCTCCCGCACCCGCGAGTTTTATCAGACTGTGCTGGGCATGACAGCGGTGACCTTTGGCGACGATCGCCAGGCCCTGCGCTACGGCCAGCAGAAAATTAACCTGCACCAGGCCGGAGCGTCCTTTGCCCCCCACGCCCAAATACCCACACCTGGTTCAGCGGATCTGTGTTTTCTTATGACCGGCTCCCTGGATGCCGCCGTGGATCACCTCCGGACCAGCGGAGTGCTTATTATTGCTGGGCCAGTGCAGCGTACTGGGGCCACGGGAATGCTGCTGTCAATCTACATTCGCGACCCCGATGGCAACTTAATCGAGCTGAGCGTACCGGCAGGCCCATCGGACGATAGCGGTTGAAGGCCCTGGGGCGAGCCAAACTTTTTGGCAATTGTCCGGATGGAAGCTATCTCATTCGTATTAGAGAAAGGTAGATGCACCCTGATTGTTAGCCCTAGGATACCTGGAGGGATCCTAGGGCTTTTTTTTGCCTAAAGTTAGGGGCTGGTTATCCAGCAGCGCTGCTGTGATACCCTATCCGCAATTGGCGCGATGGTGAGGTTCACATGGCAATAACGGTAGGGCTATTGTTTGGTGGCTGCTCTGGGGAGCATGAGGTGTCGATTCGCTCGGCCCAGGCGATCGCCCGCGCTCTGGCCAGCGGCAGCAATGCCCAAAAATATACTGTGCTGCCGGTCTACATTCGCAAAGACGGCGTTTGGCTAGCTGGTGCCATCGCTGCGTCAGTCCTGACCGCTGGTGTGCCTCCCCAGGAAATGCCGGAAGCTTCGGCGGCCACCGCCCGCGATCGCCTGCCTCAGTTTGATCAGATAGCCGATATTGATATCTGGTTCCCAGTGCTGCATGGCCCCAACGGCGAAGACGGCACGGTGCAGGGTCTCTTGACCCTAATGCAGCAGCCCTACGTCGGTGCTGGGGTGTTGGGCTCGGCGCTGGGCATGGATAAAATTGCCATGAAAACGGCTTTTGCCCAGGTCGGGCTGCCCCAAGTAAAGTACCTGGCGGTGAGCCGAGCGGAGGTGTGGTCTAACCCCTGCGTGTTTCCGAAGCTGTGCGATCGCATTGAAATCGAGCTGGGCTACCCCTGCTTTGTTAAACCCGCCAACCTGGGCTCGTCGGTGGGCATTGCCAAAGCCACCAACCGCAAAGAGCTAGAGGCCGCCCTCGACAATGCCGCCAGCTACGATCGCCGCATCATTGTCGAAACCGGGGTGGTCGCCCGCGAGGTAGAGTGCGCTGTGCTGGGCAACGACAACCCCAGAGCCTCGGTGCTGGGCGAAATTACCTTCCAAAGCGATTTTTACGACTACGAGACCAAATACACCAGCGGCCAGTCGCAGCACACCATTCCGGCCCAGGTGCCCGAAGCGATCGCCCGCCGCATTCAGGAGATGGCAATTACGGCATTCCAGGCGGTGGATGCCGCTGGCATCTCGCGAGTCGATTTTTTCTATGTAGAGGCGACTGGGGACGTGCTGATCAACGAGATCAATACCCTACCCGGATTCACCGCCACCAGCATGTACCCAATGATGTGGGCGGCCAGTGGCGTAAGCTTTGAGGAACTGGTAGACACCCTGATTCAGCTTGGGTTTGAGCGCACCAGCACCGTAGATTCAAAGGAATAGTCCACGGCTTCACGGCGTCCTGTCAGTGGATTACGCCTGTCTTCGCTTCTGGCTAACGCCGCTATCTAAGTGGCAAAGACAGGTGATTCTTTGTGTCGTAGATAACAATTGAGGGCGAAGTACTGGGGCAGCATACCCCTGGGGGCGGTTGAGTCTTTGAGGCCCCATAACTAACCCCATGCGTATTTTGCTGATAGAAGATGACGGACACCTGGCCGACTCCCTGGCCGAAATTTTGCTGGCCCATCGCTACATCGTTGACTTTGCCCGCGATGGCGAAGCCGGCTGGAACCAGGTTAGCGCGATCGCCTACGACCTGATTTTGTTGGATGTCACTCTGCCCAAGCTCGACGGCATGGGGCTGTGTCGGCGGATGCGCGATCGCGGCTTCACCACTCCCGTGCTCATGCTCACCGCTCGCGACACCAGCTCCGACAAGGTCATGGGCCTTGATGCCGGGGCCGATGCCTACATGGTCAAACCCTTTCACCTAGAGGAACTGCTGGCTCAGGTGCGTGCCCTGTTGCGGCGGGGCCAGACCAGTTTTGTCCCAGTGCTGAGCTGGGGTGCCCTCAGCCTGGACCCCAGCACCTATGAGGTCAGCTACAGCCACACCCCCATTCACCTCACCCCCAAGGAATTTGCCCTGATGGAGGCGCTGCTGCGCTACGGGCGGCGGGTGCTGAGCCGCAGTGCGATCGTCGAGCACATTTGGACTTGGCAAGAAGCCCCTAGCGAAGACACAATCAAAACCTACATCAAAAACCTGCGCGCCAAACTCAGGGCCGCCGGAGCCCCCAAGGATGTGATTGAGACGGTGCACGGGCTGGGGTATCGGCTAAGGGCGATCGAGTAGAGGGCGATCGCCATAAAGCCTTCGGGTTGGCTACGCCCGAGGCAAGGTCTACTCAAGAATTCACCATAGCTAGAACCTAGGGGTTTTCAAAACCTCTGGGTTTTTTAATAAGAATTATTGTTGTAAGGAATCGCCCACATTCTCCCCGATTCCTTCACCAATTAATCCTTAAAACCTTCCCGCTAGGTCTGTAAATTCAGTTCCCAAGTCCTAACGATTTGGGCACTACGTTATTTCCTGAATCAGAAAGTTTTACTTATTTTCTGTATCCGTTGATGCAATCGTATCGCAATTTTAGGAGTTTGTGGAAACCATGGTGAATATTCGTAGGCGACATTTTCTTCAGCTCAGCGTCGGGGCAGGGTTGGCCATAACCGCCCATGCCTGTAGCCAGCCCCAGCCAAAGGTTACTCAGGGAGACGGCAGCGAATCTCCAGGTAAAATTGCGATCGGTTTTTGGCCGGTAGCCTCAGGGCTGCCGTTGTTTGTGGCCGTTGAGAAAGGCTACTTTCAAGCAGCGGGTTTAGAGGTGGAAGCAGTCAGGTTTGCCAACCCCAACCAGGTAGCTGAGGCACTAATTGCCGGACGGTTGCAGGGTACGGGCAATGGTGTTGCCAGCGGGGCGTTGGGCCTGGCCGAAATTACGTCACCAGGGCTATTTAAAATCCTGACCTCTAACCCTAGCAACGTTGATTATGTTCTCGACCAGGTGATTGTGAGGCAGGATAGCGATATTAAAACGATTCAAGATCTCAACGGCAAAGCCTTTGCCACAGGGCCGGGGGCGCAGAATTTGGCGATCGCAGAGGCCATCCTCAGCGCTGCCGGGGTGGCTGACCCCAAGGTGCAGCAGCTGGAGATTAGCCAGCACGTGGCGGCGATCGAGTCAGGACAAATTGACGCCGCCTACACCCTAGAGCCGACCGGCACCGTCGGGGCCGTCAAAGGCATTACCCGCGTGCTCGAAAATGGCGTCGTGTCGAAGTACATTTTGGGCGACGCCAAAGCCCCGTGGTTTGGGGGGTCTGCTGCCCTGAGCAGCAAGTTCGTCGAGCAGTATCCCGAGACCACAGCTGCCTACGCCGAGGCCTATCGCCGTGCTGTGCAAAACATTCGCGACAACCCCGATGAAGTGCGCCAGTACCTCACCGGCTATACCGCCATTGAGGGCCAACTGGTGGAAAAGGTGCCTTTGGTGGGCTACACCATGTACGACGAGTTCACCCCTGAAGACATCGCCTACTTCCAAAAATACTTTGACTTTATGACCGAGAAAGAAATTTTCTCGCGCCCCATCGATGTGGCTGCGCTGATGTACAAACCTGCGTAACTCACCAGCCTACAGAAGATTTAGAGCAACTTAAACTCTTCAGCAATCGGGAAGACCGCCCATGATGCTCGATACTCAACCCACTCAAGCGATCGCGCCGCCAGAGCACTTTGTCTCGGTCAAGGGGCTGTGCAAATCCTTTGGCAATGCCGTTCTATACGATAACTTCAACCTTGATCTGGCCAGCAACCAGCTAGTGTCGGTTTTTGGCCCCAATGGCTGCGGCAAATCGACGCTGATCAACATGATCAGTGGCCTCACACCCTTCGACTCTGGGGAAATTCTGATCCACGACAAGCCGATTCGCCGCGCCCGGATTGGCTACGTGTTTCAGAACTACCGGGAGGCGATGCTGCCCTGGCTTAGCGCCTTCGACAACATTGCCTACCCGCTGCGGGTGAAGGGGGTGCCCGAGGCAGAGTGCCGCGATCGCGTCGAAACCCTGATTCAAACCTTCAATATTCAGCTCGATCTGAAGCGCTACCCCTATAGCTTTTCGGGCGGGCAGCAGCAGCTAATTTCCATCCTACGGGCGCTGGTCGCTGACCCAGAGGTGTTGTTTCTCGACGAGCCCTTCTCGGCGCTGGATTTTGAAACCACGCTGTTTGTGCGCGACAAGCTCCAGGAAATTTTTGAGACCACCAAAATTCCCATGTTTATGGTGGTGCACAACCTGGAAGAGGCAGTGTTTCTGGCTGACACGGTGCTGCTGCTCAGCAAGCGCCCTACCCGCTTAGTGGAAATGGTGTCGTTCACCGCTCCGCGCCCCCGCACCCTTGATACCCTATCGTCGCCAGAGTTCATTGAAACCAGCCGCCACTGCTTAGATATCTTTCGCCAGGAGATGCGCAAATGACCGCTACCCTCTCAAAGCCCCAGCGCCGCACTGCGGGCCGCCCATTCCTGCAAAACCTGGATCGATTGTTGCCCCTGGTGGGGGTGGGGGTGATGTTTGGCCTCTGGTGGCTAATCGCCGTGTCGGGTTGGGTCAACCCGGTGTTGCTGCCCACCCCTTGGGCTACCCTCGGCGCCCTGATCACCGCTATGACCACTGGGGATATGTTCATCGACTTTTTCGCTAGCGTGGTGCGCACCTTTAGCGCCTTTTTGCTGGCGGCGGTAGTGGGCGTACCCCTGGGGGTGCTGCTGGGCAGTTCTGAAAAGCTTTACCGCAGCGTCGAATTTTTGATCGACTTCTTTCGCTCGACCCCGGCCAGCGCGCTGATTCCCATGTTCATTCTGTTCTTTGGGGTGAGCGATTTTTCGAAGGTGATTATTGCCGCCTTCAGCGCCCTGCTGCTGATTGTGTTTAACAGCGCCTACGGGGTGTTGAATGCTCGCCAGTCGCGCATTTTGGCGGCCAAGGTAATGGGGGCCAACCGCTGGCAGGTGTTCAAAGACGTGCTGGTGATGGAGAGCCTGCCGCAGACCTTTATCGGCCTGCGCAGCGGCATCAGCATTGCGCTGGTGATTGTGATCGTGGCGGAAATGTTTATTGGCACCGAGCAGGGCTTGGGCAAACGGATTATCGATGCCCAGCAGGTGCTAAATGTGCAGGACATGTACGCGTCGATTTTGATTACCGGGCTGCTGGGCTACGCGCTCAACGTGCTGTTTTTGCTGGGCGAAAAGCGCGTGATTCACTGGAGCGGTAAGTAGCCGGGTGGGTGGCGGTTTGCGATCGCCCTGGCGCTTGTGAGCAGGCCCATCTGGGGATACTAAGTTTAGCTATTGAAACAGTCCTTCAACACAAAAACAGGGGTCGAACGGCCCCTGCTTTTCTTTGGTAGACTGTGCCGACAGGCTACGACGGCGATAGGAATAGGGTGAGGGCACGGTGGTCAAGGGATTGCACCTTACCGGCATTGTTCAGGTCTTCTACCACCCGGTTCAGCAGATCGGTGGCGCGATCGCGGTGCTGGTGTTCTCGTCCCCGCAGCCGCACTAAAAACTTGACCGAATCCCCTTTACTTAACCACTCAGTGGCTCGGTTGATGCGCAAGGTATAGTCAGATTCGCCAATATTGGGGCGAAACTTGACCTCTTTGACGGAGGGGCGAGAAGTCTGTTTCTGGCGCTTATTCTGCTGATACTGAAGCTTGCCGTAGTCCATGATTTTAGCCACGGAGAGGCCATCTTCACTGGGAGAGACGACCACCAGATCGAGCTTGCTCTCTTTGGCCATTCTGAGGGCCTCTCTGGTGTCGGTAACGCCCAAATTTTCGCCAGTCTGAGTGATCAGTAAAACCTCAGGGTCTCTAATGTCGCGGTTGACAATGGCTTTCTGTTTTTTAGCGATAGGTCAAATCTCCAAATTCTGCAAGAAGTACGTAGGGAGCGTCTCTGGAATGAAGCTTGTCCCAACAGCCCTCATGATCCTCACGTGAGGAGGTCGAATAGACCTGAGACAGCTCAACCTTAAGATACTCTCAGAGCTTAGCCTGTAGGTATTTCAGCTAGCCTATGGTTAATGTACTCTTAATGTCTACACTACGTTGGGCCGATCCCAGCCACATCCCTCCACCGATGGGTTCCCTCACTCTAGCGGCAATGCCACGGTGACGGTAGTGCCCTCGCCCTCAATGCTGTCGATGTGCCAGGTGCCTCGGTGCAGGGTTACAGCCGCGTGAACGATCGCCAGCCCCAGTCCGCTGCCAGGCCTGTCGCCCACATTGCTGCCCCGCTGAAAGGCCTCGCGAATGGAGGCGAGGTCGGCGGTAGGAATGCCCCGGCCAAAATCCTGTACCGTCAGCGTTGCCACCTCCCCATCGCTATTGAGCGAGATTTGAATGGAACTGTCGCTGGGGGAATAGTTGGCGGCGTTGAGCAGCAGATTGGTGAGCAGCGATCGCCCCAGCCGACGATCCCAAAAGGCTTTAATCGGCTCAGCTGGGTGGCTAAAGCTGAGGGGCTGACTAACTTGGGGCTGCACCTCAGCGATCACCTGCTGGCAGAATAGGACCGTATCTAGCAGCACCGGGTTAAACTCCAGCTTGCCCGCCTCGGCTCGGGTGAGGGTGAGCAGGTCGGCAATCTGCTGCCCCATATGCTGAGCCGTGATTAAAATGCGATCGAGTTTGGTTTGGGCTGGGCCGGCCTGCGATCGCGCCATATCCTCTCGCAGCGACTCTGCCGACAGCAAAATGGTGCTCAAGGGCGTGCGCAGCTCGTGGGAAGCCATAGAAAAGAACCGCAGTTTCAACTCTCCCAGCTGTCGAGTGTGGACTAGTTCGGCCTGTAGGTTGTGCAGGAATAGCGCCAAACTGGCGGTTAGCAATAGCCCGGTTAGCAGGGTGAGCGGTGCGCCGTAGCTGCGGCGCAGGCCGTAGGTGGCAGTGGGGGCAAATACCACCTGCCACTGGCGCTGGCCCAGGGTCAGCAGGCGGGTGCAGTCTTCTGGGCGAAGGCACACCGCTGAGTGTGGTTGCACTAAACTGGCCGGCCCAGCCACTACGGTTTTGCTCACCGCCTCGTATTGACCCAAAAACTGCCGTTCTGGCGCAGCATTTTGGTCATAGAGGACAAAGTCAATTTCATAGCTTAGCGGTTGCAGCACCTCCTCAACCACATCTGCCACGCGAAACACCCCCAGCAAAATGCCCTCAAACTCGGCCTCGCGGGTCGGCTGATCGGGTGGCACGACCCCGCCGGGGTAGAGCGGCAGCACCACCAAAAAGCCAAACTGGTCGCGCGGCTCTTGCACCAGGCGAATGCGCTCGGTGGCCATAATTCTGCCGCTGGCTCGGGCGGACGTAATGGTAGCGGCGCGGGCCGTGTCGGAGCTGAGGTCGTAGCCCAGCGCCGCCTCGTTGTTAAGAAATGGGGCCACGTAGGTGACTGGCAGGTATTCCCTGCGATTGGCCGCCCGCCGCAGCTGGTTGTCTGGCGAAAGTTCAGTAATCTCAAAGTTGGGATAGCCCTCGGCCTGCACCCTGGCCTCAAAGGCGGCGCGATCGCTTTGGCGTACCAGTGGAGCCCATTCTAAGGCCTGGATACCGGGGTAACTGATCAGCGATCGCGCCACAAACCCAGCAAATGACTGCCGCGATACGGGTTCTTCCGCCACCTGGTAATAGTCCTGCAAAAACGTCAGCACGTCGGTGTAGCGGTTGAGACTGCGTTGCAGAGCCGTGGATAGATTCTCGATCTGCTGCTGAAACTGAGCCTGGCGTTGCGAAGCCTCCCACTGACTGATTAATAGAGTCGCCGCCACCGACAGCCCAGCCCCCAGCCCTAGGGTCAGCCCCATAATTGTTGAGTAGCGCCGCGAGGACTTAAGCAAAACATCTTTCAAGGCAGCATCCAACCGCAGAGTAGTGCCCTATTATCCTTGACCGAGCATCCCTAGGCCTGCTATGACAGCTACGCCCAGGCCAGTCCACAGCAGGAAGCCATGGCGGGTGAGGGTAAGGGCCGCGAGGATGCGATCGCCCGTGATCGGCACCACCGCATCCCCCAGCAGCGGCTTCTCCTTCACCTGCCCTCTATATACGTTCCGTCCGCCCAGCTGCACCCCTAGGGCGGCGGCGTAGGTGCACTCGCTCCACCCCGCATTGGGGCTGGGGTCAGCGGACGCATCGCGGCGGCAGAGGTGCCAAACCTGCTGGGGCCGTCCTGATAACAGGGCAATGGTAAGCACTGTCAGTCGGCACGGCAGCCAGGTCAAAGCGTCCTCAAACCGGGCGCTAAACCAGCCCATGTAGGTGTAGGGCGCTTCTCGGTAGCCGACCATCGAATCCAGCGTGCTGGCGGCCTTGTAGGCCAGGGCTACGGGCACGCTGCCTAAGGGCAGCAAGGCCCCCACGAGAGCGTAAAACAGCGGGGCCATCACCCCATCGGTGGCGTTCTCGCTTACGGTTTCTAATACGGCTCGCAGTATTTCAGGCTCATCCAGACTGGCGGTGTCGCGGCCTACATAGAGGGCCAGACGCTCCCGCGCCAGGGAAATATCGCCCAACTCCAGCGGGGCCAGCACATCTTCCGCCGCCCGTCGCAGGCTGCGTCCGGCAAAGCAGCTAGCCAAGAGCACCACTTCGCAGCCTATCCCCACTACAGGATGAACCATTCCGCTCAGGCGCACCATGCCCCACCCGACAGCTCCACTGCCGAGAATGACGCCTAGCCCAAGCATGACGCCCAGCGATCGCTCCCCCAACGGCGATAACTTGAAACGAAAAATACTTTGAGAACCCCAAGTAATCGCCTGGCCGATCGCCTGCACTGGATGGGGCCAGCCCCAGGGGTCGCCAACGATGCGATCGAGGGCGGCTGCCAGCCCCACTATCGCTGCCCGTTCAGCCCAGCTAAACCACAAAACTGACATCATCCCCCTGGGCCGCCTGCCAACTGCGGGCATCAAAATACAAGTCTTCCAGGGAAATACTATAGAGGGCTTCCTTCAGCTTTTGGGATAGTCGGTTCCACACGGCAAAGGTAACCCAGTCCTCGGCCTGGTCGGCCTGGGGGCTGTGGCGAGGTAACGGGTCAACCTGTTCGCCTACGGCTGCTAATATTTGGCCCAAAAAAATTTGGTCAGCGGGCTTGGCCAGGCGATAACCACCTTGGGGACCGCGCACCGATTCTACAATGCCCGCCCGCCGCAGCTCAATCAATAGCTTTTCCAAATAAGGCGGCGGTAGCCCCTGACGCGCCGCAATGGTGTGCACCGAAACCGGGCGACGGGAGGGATGCAGCGTCAAGTCGAGCAGTGCTTTAACACTGTAATGTCCGCGAGTTGTTAGTTTCATCTAGTTAAATATCCCGTCGGTTGTCACTATTCTACGGTGTTCATGAAAGACAAAAAGAGGGCTTTTTGTGCCTTGGGGTTACACAATTAGGGAGCTAAAAAATAGAGAGTGCAAAAAACTATTTCGCTGTAGTATCATTTTGCATGTTGTCATTAAAGTAGAGCCAGGTAGAACAGTTTTGCTGTTTCTGCTCAAAATGTCTGGAGCAAACCGTTGTGAACGAGAATAGAGTTAATGGCTAACGCAACTCAGGTAGAACCCCTAGTCGGTCAAGAGCTACTGCAAAAGGTCAAAAATCTTGACGAACTCAGCAAAGAAGAGAAGGCTAAAGCCTGCGGTTATTACACATTGACCAAGGCGGGCAATCCCCGGGTCAACATGATGAAATTTCTCAACGCCTTGATTGAGGCGGAGGGCATTCAGCTTGACAGCGCCCAGAATGGCAACGGGCGCGGCGGTCGGAGCGCCAGTTTTCGCATTACGGTGCAGTCTAACGGCAACCTGCTAATTGGCTCAACTTATACCAAGCAAATGGGGCTCAGACCCGGCGATGAGTTTGAAATTACCCTGGGGCGTAAGCACATTCGCCTCAAGCAGTTGGGAGAAAACGGCGCTTTGCTGGATGACGAAGACGAATAAAAAGCTCTGGTAACCAGTACTCTCTTCGGCTTTAGAACAATGGTGATCCGTTTTTAGATCGCTTGAGTACAATGGGCGAACCAAGTCTACGATAGGTTGGTTCGCTCTTTTTTAGTGCTCTCTAGCCACCGACCAGGCTTACTATTTGCTCTTCTTTGTAGAGTTTAAATAGCCTGAGCGGCGATTTTTTGCTGTTGAAGTCTAGGGCATGGGTAGATCGTCAGCATCGGGTAGGTTGAGGTTTAAAGATGCAGAATTGTACGGTTAGTCTATGAACTTTCCTATAGTTTTAGACATTGCCCTGGGGCTAGTCTTTATCTTTTTTGTGCTGAGCCTGCTGGCCAGCGAGGCTCAAGAAATTATTGGCACGCTTTTGCAGTGGCGGGCTGAGCACTTGAAGCAGTCAATTGAGGTGCTGCTAGCGGGCAATGACCGAGATAGAGAAGCGTCGGCCCAGGCCTTAGCCGATGCCCTTTACGAAAGCCCTTGGATTCGCAGTCTAAACCAGGAGGCGAAGGGGTCGATCGCGCGATCATTTCGGCGCATTTCGCACTTGATTGGCCGCGTTTACCGCACCCTGACAGGTCAGCGCAATGTGTTTGGGGCGGGCAAAACCAGCGGCCCGTCCTACATTCCGCCCGAGGCTTTTGCCAACAGTCTGCTAGAGCGCATGCAGCTGGGCAACCTGTGGCAGGTGCTGGCCAACGATCGCATCCACGGTTTTGCCCGCGATCGCGTGCTCGGCCCCGTAACCAACATTCTCAGCGACCTCAAGGCCAGCACCGGCAACGAGTTTCTGCTCAACACCGAGCTTCAGCAGCTGGAGCAGGGCATTCACACGATTATCGACGACTTTCGGGCGGGCATTGTCTCGCTGCCTGAAAGCCTCGATCGCGTCGTCAATCGCCTAGATGAGTTTGGGCTGATGGCGGCGGATGTATTACCTGACGGCCATCCCCTCACCGAAACCTTTTTGCGTCGCCTGGAGTACATCAAGCGTGGGCTGGCCAGTACCCCCACCGAGCGGGCGGCGATGCTCAGCAAGCTGCGCCCCAACGTGGCCCAGCTGCTCGACATTTTTGACGATAAAAGCCCCGCCTATAGCGAACTGAGACGACTGGCCCAAGGCGGCAACCTCGATGCCCAGGCTCTGATCGATCGCTTAGCCCAGACCCCCATTACCCCGGCTTTGCGCAGCAGTCTGGCAGCGATCGCCCGCAAAGTCGAAATCACCGCCGACACTGCCCGCGACGATGTCAAACTGTTTGGCCTCGAACTCGAAAAGTGGTTCGATCGCGGCATGGAGCGGGCCACTGGTGTCTACAAGCGCAACGCTAAGGCGGTTGCGCTGCTGATTGGCATTGCCACAGCGGTATCCATCAACGCCGACTCGTTTCACATCGCCACGCGACTGGCCGTAGACCCCATTCTGCGCAACTCGATTACCCAAACCGCCGACCAGCTCGTAGCTGAATCGACCGGCGATTTTAACCAAGAAATTGAGCAGGTGAAAACCGCTGTCAACCAGGCCCTCGACGAGATTCCCTTTCCGTTGGGCTACAGCGAGGTAGTGGTGCAGCAGCAGCTTGCCGCCGAGCAGTCGTGGCCGGTCCCCTTTGTGCCGCGCCGTCTGCTGGGCTGGCTGGTCAGCGGGTTCGCCATTTCTATGGGGTCGACCTTCTGGTTTAGTGTGCTGAAGAAGGTGGTGAATGTGCGGAATACGGGGGATAGGGAAGGTGAGGGAAAGGGGGGGAGGGAGAGGGAAAGATGGGGAAGGTGAGGGTGGTGACTATGGATTCGAGTGCGGCATTCTCTAGTCAAGAAGCATTATCGGCATCCTTAGGGAAGGAATATGTCTGTGGTCGAGCGTTGAACCTCTACAAAACGGACGAGTTCGAGGGGTTAGTGACTCAGGCGGCGGTGGGGAGGCACTTACGGCTGGTGGAGGCCTCTCCCCAGGCCTACGCGGTGATACTTTGCGAAGACGACTATCCAGGCTGGATCAGCGCTACCGATGGGGATACGCTCAAGCTTGCTGAGCAGCCCTATCAGCCTGTCTCCCTCGATCGCAGCGCCATTGAGCTTCGCCTGCCGGAGGCGATCGCCTTTACACAGCGGGCAATGGCCACCCCCAATACCTACCTCTGGGGCGGCACCGTTGGCCCCAACTACGACTGCTCAGGGCTGATGCAGGCGGCCTTTGCCTCGGTGGGCATTCGCCTGCCCCGCGACTCGTACCAGCAGGAGGCCTTTACCCAACCCATCAGCTGGGATGAGCTGCTGCCGGGTGACCTAATCTTTTTTGGCACCCCAGAACGCACTAAGCATGTGGCCCTTTACCTGGGTCAGGGCAACTATATTCACAGTTCAGGAGTTGATCAGGGCCGCAACGGCATTGGCATTGACTCGTTAACCGATCTGTCGCACCCTGTGAGCGCGGCTTACCATCGGCAGCTGCGCCGAGCGGGGCGGGTAATGACCAGCTACTGCTCGGGAGTCGCGGTATAGTCCAAGCAGCGTTTGCCTGTTTGAGGGTTGCCCTTGTCGTTTTTGAATGCTGCTGGGCTAAAGCGGCTGAAGCCCCTGGCTCGCTGGGTAGTGGTAGGTGCGGCGATCGCCTTCTTGCTCCACACCCTGGTGCGCCACTGGGCCGACATTAGCGCCCTGCGCATTAGCGCCCAGGGCTGGAGCCTGCTAATGCTGGCCCTTGGCGTGACGCTGCTGGCCCACATCTGGGCCGGCTGGGTGTGGAGCTGGGCCCTGCAAGCTTTGCAACAGCCTATCACCGGCAGCTGGAGCGCCCCCGTTTATCTGCAAACCAACCTGCTAAAATATCTGCCCGGCAACGTCTGGCACTTTTTTGGCCGGGTGCGTGCCCTGCGCAATGTAGGGGTTGACAACGGCTCCGCCATTGTTGGCGTCGCCCTGGAACCCCTACTTATGGCCGCCGCCGCCTTGGTAGTGGGCATCGCCACCCCCACCCACTACTGGCCCTTTCAGCTCCTAGGCCTGGGCATCGTCCTCGTTACCCTTTCCCCCCGCTGGCTCAACCCCCTAGTCAATCGCCTCAGCCGCTCCAAAACCGCCAACCAACCAACTGAAGATTCTCTCCCCTCTCCCCCACCCTCCCCATCTCCCTCACCTCCCTTACCCCCTATCCCTCACCCCACCCCTGGCCTCCGCCACTATCCCCTCAAACCCCTATTCGGCCAGCTCGGCTACGTAGCTCTGCGCGGCGTCGGCTTTTGCCTAGTGCTGAGCGCCGTGACACCGCTAGCGGCGAGCAATTGGCCCAGCACTATCAGCGCCTTTAGCCTGGCCTGGCTGGGGGGGCTAGTGGTGCCGGGCGCACCGGGTGGGCTAGGCGTGTTTGAGGCGATCGCCCTCAGTCTGCTACAGGGCCAGTTCTCTGCTGCCGTGGTGCTCAGCGCCGTGGTGCTTTACCGGGTGGTCAGCACCCTGGCCGAGGCTCTGGGTGCGGCATTGGCCACTTTTGATCAAGGCCTTTCCAGTACACTCAAATAAATTGTTGTATGCCCAGGCGGCATAGATTGTCGTTTTGCCGGTCTCACCTGTTGTGCTGAAGCTGCCATGACTACCCATTCTCCCTCGGTTTCTGCACTGCCAGCTTTGACTGTCCCTATCGACATTTCGGTGGTGGTGCCGGTGTACAACGAGTACGACAGCCTACCCACCCTCGTCCAGGCGATCGCCGCGGTGCTCGATGGGCTGGGCTACACCTATGAAATTTTGGGAGTAGACGACGGCTCCACCGATGGATCGAGCGATCGCCTGCGCGAGCTGGCCCAGCAATATCCCCAGCTGCGAGCCGTGATTTTGCGCCGCAACTACGGCCAAACCGCCGCCATGGCCGCTGGTTTTGACCATTCTCGGGGCCAGATCGTCATCACTATGGATGGTGATCTGCAAAACGACCCCGCCGACATTCCCCGCCTGCTCGATCGCCTCAACGAAGGCTACGACCTGGTCAGCGGCTGGCGCAAACACCGCCAAGACAACACCTTCACCCGGCTGATTCCCTCCAAAATTGCCAACTGGCTAATTGCCGGGGTCACAGGCGTTGAGCTACACGACTACGGCTGCTCCCTCAAGGCCTACCGGGCCGAAGTGATCCACGACCTCAATCTCTACGGCGAGCTGCACCGCTTTTTGCCCGCCCTGGCCTTTATCGAAGGGGCCCGCATTACTGAAATGCCCGTCACCCACCATGCCCGCCGCTTTGGCACTAGCAAATACGGCCTGGGCCGCACCCTGCGCGTGATGATGGATATGCTCACCGTTTACTTTATGAAGAAGTTTCTCACTCGGCCCATGCATGTCTTTGGCAGCCTGGGGCTGGTGTCAATGGCGGCAGGTATCATCCTGGGAGTTTATCTCACCCTGCTGAAGATTTTGGCCGGTCAAGATATCGGCGATCGCCCGCTGCTGGTGCTGGTCGTCGTGCTGTTGCTGGCTGGCATTCAGCTATTTAGCTTTGGCCTACTGGCCGAACTGCTCATGCGCACCTACCACGAATCGCAGCAGCGTCCGATCTACCGGGTACGTGAGGTGGTCAGCAAGACTTCAGCCAAAGCTTAGCTCGCCCTCAGCATCCAGTGGCCCGTGGGCATTTGCGGATTGTTGATCCGGGGCAAATGTGCTAAATTCGCATGCAACTCAATAGTTACGCGGCCTAATTCAGCGCTCGTTAAGAGCGAACTGGTGCGGAGGAACCAACTTTTGGGGCTTATCTCAGGGCGAAACGCATCGCCAGAGAAGGGGATCTCTCACCCCTCGCCCGTCAGCTAACTCCGTCGGCCTTGGGAGAGAACGTACTGGAAGCTTTTCTAACGCTACCCGTGGTTCTCCTACGATAGTTAACCTCTCGATGATATTTTTCATCGGAAGGTTTCGCTTAGCACCACAACAGGAGACAGGCTATGGAAACCTGGTCTGCGATCATCGCTTCGGTGATCTTTTTTGGGGTCTTGGCCCTGATTGCCACTGAGCGCATGCACCTCACCGTTGCGGCCTTTTTGGGCGCAATGCTGCTGATATTTTTTCATGTGCTGACCCTCGATCAAGCCATTGGCTACATCGGCAATAGCCACGCTACCCTGGCGCTGTTCTTTGGGGTGATGGTGATGGTGCGCGCCTTTGAGCCCACCAAAATTTTTGAATTCTTAGCCACTCAAATGGTGATTATGGCGCGGGGCGAAGGCAAGCGACTGCTGCTGGGCATTGTGGCCATTACCACCCCGGTCTGCGCCATGTTGCCCAACGCCACCACGGTCATGCTGCTGGCACCACTGATTCCGCCCATGGCGGCAGAACTCAACATCAACTTTGTGCCCCTGCTGATTTTGATGGTGTTTGCGGCCAACAGCGCTGGCCTGCTGACCCTGGTAGGCGACCCAGCCACCTTTATTGTGGGCGACGCGATCAACATGAGCTTTTTGGACTATCTCACTAAGCTCAGCCTGGGGGGTGTGGTGGCGATCGCCACCATCGTCGTCATGCTGCCCATTCTCTTCCCCGACACCTGGAACAAAAAGCTGGCTAACCTCGACCACCTGCCCCACCCGGTCGTTAACCATCCCCGCATGCTGGCCTTGGGCGGGCTGATTGTGGCTCTAGTGCTGGTGCTGTTTGTAGTAGGCGACACGTTGCCGGTGCCCATTTCTCCGGCGGCGATCGCCCTGCTAGGGGCCGCTCTCTGCCTGCTGCTCACCCACCACAGCGGCATCGACACCGTGCACAACATTCTGCGCGATGTCGACTGGAGCACACTGATCTTTTTTATGAGTGTGTTTGTGCTGATCGGCGGCCTGCAAGAAACCGGGGTGATTAGCTCGGCCTCAGGTCTGCTGGGGGTTGTGATTGGCCAGAACATCGCCCTGGGCGCAATGCTGCTGCTGTTTATCACCGGCATTCTCTCTAGCCTGATACCCAACATTCCCCTGGTGGTGGCGATGGTGCCCCTGCTGAAGGAATACCTGGTCAACGTCAATTTGGCGGGGCCGGAGCTGCTGTCGCCCGACTTCGCCGGGCAGATTCCGCCCGAGATTTTACCCCTGTTTGCGGCGATGATGTTTGGGGCCACCCTGGGCGGCAACGGCACCTTGGTTGGCGCATCGTCAAACATTGTGGCGGCGGGGATTGCTGAGCAGCACGGCAAGCCAATCTCGTTCCGACAGTTTTTGAGTTACGGTCTGCCGATCATGGCATTACAGTTAATCACCATTAGCGCCTACGTGGGCATCCGATTCCTGCTGTAGGTGATAACTAAAACAAACTCGACTTGCTTGTAGTCTGTCAATAGCTAGATCCAGTTAGGGCAATTCTCTACGAGTCGTCAACGGTATTAAGGGTGCGTTACTTCTTTGGGTAACGCACCCTTTTTTAGTCTGGAGGCTTTGGGAAGCGTCAAAGGACGGATTTCTGCTGAGAAAAGTCTGTGCGCTTAGAAGAAAAGGCTCCCTTTGTGCGGGTAATACTTAACAACGGGGAACTGGAATAGCCCCATCAGCCGAACAGTATTCGAAGGCACTGTCGAGGGATAGATATTTGGGAAAAATCGCACAACTCCTAATCGACCACTACTATCTTTTCACCAAAAAAATAAATTATTTTTGTGTTTTCATCCTGAATGTAGATCTGCCAAATTTGTGGGGATCATCTCATCCTTGCGAAAGACTTCACTTTTTGAAATTGTCCTTAGCTTGGATTGAGAGCTTGTGAAGCTTAGAGTTTGATCTCTCGCTTTTTCGATCTGTTTTTCTAGGCTCAAACCTTCTCAGTTTAGAGAAAACCATCAAAAAAGCAAGAAGCACAGAATTCTGGGTCACAAGCCAAGATTCTTTTGCCGTCGAAAAGCCGTCGCGAATCTTGTACAAGATCCAAATTTGAGGTCCGTTATGAAACGACTATCCATAGGAACGATTTCAGCACTCTTTCTAGCAGGGGCAGTTGCGCCTGCTGTCTTAGCCGATACCCACGGGACTTTGCAGACGCAAACCCCCCGCCAAACGCAAACTCCTGGGCAGACACAGACCCCTCGCCAAGGACAAACTCCTGGGCAGATGCAAACTCCTGGGCAGATGCAAACCCCTCGCCAAGGACAAACTCCTGGGCAGATGCAAACTCCGGGCCAGGCTCCTATCCAAGCTCCTGAGCGGGTCCCTGGGCAAAGCCCGGGCGCGTACCCTAACCAAACTCCGGGGAACGAAATCCCCAGACAACCCGACAACTCTGGGCAGATGCAAACCCCTCGCCAAGGACAAACTCCTGGGCAGATGCAAACTCCTGGGCAGATGCAAACCCCTGGCCAAGGACAAACTCCTGGACAGATGCAAACTCCGGGCCAGGCTCCTACCCAAGCTCCTGAGCGGGTCCCTGGGCAAAGCCCGGGTGCGTACCCTAACCAAACTCCAGGCAACCAAGCCCCTAGACAGTCTCCGAATTCTGGGCAGATGCAAACTCCTGGGCAGGGCTCTTCGCCCAGCGCTGAGTTTGACAGCATGGGCATGGGTTCATCTCTCTCCAGCGATCTAGTGAGCCCGTTCCAGCTGGCCTACATGGCCGTTAGGGGTGAGCTAAACGCAGGCGGTGGCGATAACGGTTACTCACCTTACAGGGCGCGCCATGGTACTGCTGAGGGTCGCAACATTGTTGAATCTGCCATCAACCAAGGCTATATCAGCCGCAGCCTCATGGAAGACCAGGGCTACATTGACAGCGTTAACCAAATTCTGAGAATGCAGGCTGAAACCTGGAGAGATTAACGCACTCTGATGAGCAGGGCTCTAGGGCCAATCTGCCATTCATAGGCCATCCCTGCCGAGTTCGATCGCGATCGAGCCGGCAGGGATGGCCTGTTTTTAGGGGCGCTAGGGGTGACTGGGCAGAAACTCTGTCTGGATGCAGCGGCTGTGTCACCGATCGCTCAAAATGTTTAGGGCTAAGTCGTAGCGATTCCGACTTTGTACCGGTAGAATAGTTAGACCCGATACATTTGTCTGATCTGCTTCAGAACCGGATAGCCTTGCGATGGCCATCTTCTGGAAAACGATCTGCCGTCGATCTAACATCCTCTACCGTTTACTCCGTGGAAGTCACCATGAGCAACCCGCCCAGCCCCGATCGCATTCTCATCTTTGACACCACCCTACGGGACGGCGAGCAGTCGCCCGGTGCCACCCTAAATGTGGAAGAAAAGCTGGTGATTGCGAAACAGCTGGCGCGGCTGGGGGTTGACATCATTGAGGCGGGGTTCCCCTTTGCCAGCCCTGGCGACTTTGAGGCGGTGCAGAAAATTGCCCGAGAAGTCGGCACTGCAAACGGTCCCACAATTTGCGGTCTGGCCCGCGCCACCAAGGGCGACATCGAGCGAGCTGGAGAAGCAATTAAGCCTGCGGTGAAGGGGCGAATTCACACGTTTCTCGCCACCTCCGACATTCACATGCAGTACAAGCTGCGCAAGAGCCGCGAGGAGGTGCTGGCGATCGCCCCAGAGATGGTGGCTTACGCCAAGACCTTCACCGACGATATCGAGTTTTCGCCCGAAGATGCGGGCCGCTCTGACCCCGAGTTTTTGTATCAGGTGCTGGAGGCGGCGATCGCGGCTGGGGCCACCACCGTCAACATCCCCGATACCGTGGGCTACCTGACGCCGAGCGAGTTTGGCGACCTGATTCGCGGCATCAAAGCCAACGTGCCCAACATCGATCAGGCCGTCATCTCTGTCCACGGCCACAACGACCTGGGCATGGCGGTGGCCAACTTTCTCGAAGCGGTGAAGGCTGGGGCGCGCCAGCTGGAATGCACCATCAACGGCATTGGCGAGCGGGCAGGCAACGCCGCCCTCGAAGAACTGGTGATGGCTATGCACGTGCGCCGCGCCTTCTACAATCCCTTCCTGGGTCGTCCGGCCGAGTCGGAGGAACCCCTCACTAACATCGACACCCGCCAGATCTACAAAACCTCGCGCCTAGTGTCGAATCTGACCGGTATGTTTGTGCAGCCCAACAAGGCGATCGTGGGGGCCAACGCCTTTGCTCACGAGTCGGGCATCCATCAAGATGGCGTGCTCAAAAACAAGCTCACCTACGAAATCATGGACGCCCAGTCCATTGGTCTGACCAACAACCAGATTGTGCTGGGCAAGCACTCGGGCCGCAATGCCTTTCGCACTCGCCTGCAAGAGCTGGGCTATGAACTGGATGACCAGGCCCTCAACCGCGCCTTTTTGCGGTTCAAAGAGTTGGCTGACAAGAAAAAAGAAATCACTGACTGGGATATTGAGTCGATCGTCAACGATGAAACCCAGCAGGCCCCGGAGCACTTTCACCTTGACCTGGTGCAGGTTTCCTGTGGCGACAGCGCTAAGCCCACTGCCACCGTCACCATTCGTACTCCTGATGGGCAAGAGCTGATGGATGCTGCGATCGGGACTGGCCCGGTGGATGCGGTTTACAAAGCCATTAACCGTGTGGTGGATATTCCCAACCAGCTAATCGAGTTCTCGGTGCAGTCGGTCACCGAGGGCATCGACGCCCTGGGCGAAGTCACTATTCGCATTCGCTACGAAGACCGGGTATTTTCAGGCCACGCGGCGAATACCGACATTGTGGTGGCCTCCGCCCATGCCTATCTGCACGCTCTCAACCGTTTGCACACATCGTTGCAGACCGGGCAAGCCATCCATCCCCAGCGAGAAACGGTGACGGCTGCGCTGTAACACTCACAGAGCAAATGGGGGGCTGATTCGCTGTGGGGGGAAGAATCCTAATGGCGTTTCAGCTTCTCACACCCAATCTTGAGGGGCCAGGCGAAGGTTATAAAGTCTAGGGCTAGGCTGCTCAAACGCCCCTAGGTTATGCCTTGTGAGAATTAGGGCAGTGTGATCTAGATTTGATAACGGTTCGGGTCAGGGGTTGCCAGAGTCCTTGCATCCTACCCAGTGGTTTCGGTCAATCTACTGCACCCGAATTGTTAGGCTGCTGTATGCTCGCCTCTCATCAACCGAAACTTTTCCAAATCATGATGTTTTCCTTTCCAAAAACCACACCGGAGCTAATCTAAGGGAGTATGCCTATTCTTGTATAAAAAACAACTAACAAACGGTAAATGACAAGCATCGAATAATAAATGTAAGATTCAGTTTGGGAACCAATTTGGGATAGATGATAGTTATGCGACTACCCATTGGCAAACTAATCGTCAGCCTTGGCGTTATCCTGGCAGTCGGAACGCTACCAGCCCAGGCACAAGTTTCAGAACGTCAAGTTGCAGCATTGGTCGAGGCGCTTCGTCAAGCAGCCCCTCAAACGGGGCGTGCCGATGACGGGCTCTATAGTGACTGGCAGATTATGCCAGGAAACATCCCTCGGTGGTCAAGGTCATGTATTGGTCGAGAGCTTTCACCGACTGAGTTTGAGGCTAGCCCAGACGTTGCCCGTTCGGTTGTGACCTGTGTGATGCGGGATATCCTGAAAGAGGAATATGGCGCTAGCGGTAACGATGAAATGCTAGCGGTGCGGCGATCCGCTGCCTGGTGGATGCGGGGTGACCCGTCTCAGTACAACAGTTCTGAAATCGCAGAGTATGTTCAAAAGGTTGTGACTGCCTACGAGGGGCAGCAAGGGACAGCAGCAGCAGCGACTGCGCCCGCGTCTCAATCTTCGCCACCTTCGGCACAACGACCGCCTCAGTCATCAGAGTTTGATCGCTATATGGGGGCAGGATATGCGGCAACGGAGCAACGCGATTATGAAACCGCGCTGCTCTATTTTCAACGGGCATTAGACGAACGCCCTAATAATTCCTTTGCTCAGCGAGCCATACAAAATGTTGAGCAGTATCGCACGGCCCCTTCTGAAGATGCGTCTGATAGTCAATCTGAGCCTAATCCCCAGTAACCTATGAAAACTTTGCTTGTTGGTTTGGCCGCGATTATTTCTGCTGTCGGTGCTTCTGGTGCGCTGGCTCAGTCTAGTCCAGTAGACTGGGTTGAGGTGACGCGCAATGCTGTGGGCGATCGCTTCATGGTAGAGCGTAACTCGATTCAATTTAGGGATGGAGCTGTTTGGTACTGGGAACATCGCAGCTTCCCTGAACCGAACAACGCCTTTGTCGGGGTTGAACTGGAGCAGCCAGTTCATGGTGCCATGCTGTATCGCTCTGTCGATTGTGCAGGCGGTGTTTCTCGGCTCAGGCAAATCATTGCTCGTGACAAAGATGGGCAGGAGATTCAGCGCATTAACTATGGGGATGCTGGTCAGTTGACACAACCTCAGGCAGGCAGTAGCGCCGCAGCCGTCTTGCGCTTTGTCTGTGACCAACCCCAGGCAGGACCACCTGCATCCTCATGATGGCGCTGTAGTGCAGCTCAAGAGCAAAGAACTTTGACTTAATAAATGTTCAAGCTCTAAATACATTTTCTCATATTAGAGTTATGCATCTTCTGTATTGCGTTGATAAAAGAAGGTTTTAACGGTTTCTGCCGAGATAAGAATTGAAGCACCGAAATGAAAGTCGATGACTAGATAGTTGTGCCAATCCTCCTCAGCTATTTCGTCGGTACGAAATAATCCTTCGACTTCAACAATCGGCCATTGAGCTTGTCCAACTATTTCATCAATAGTTTGTATTGAAGCAAGTCTGGCTTCGAGATATTTAAACGAAGAGGTAGGATCTATAGCTCGTAGCCTTTCGTCAGTAGCAGCAGGTGTTTCCTGAAGGCGTACAAAGTTTACCTGATCAAATATGAGGTTTAGATCAATTGTTATTTCGTTGGTGAAAGCTGCTTCATTCCAGTAAACTTTTCCTTTAAGATCGAGAGTGAATGCACGCTTTCTTACGTCATAACTATAATTTTCGAGTGTGAAGGCGTTATGTAGATCAAATATTTGACCGGCAATGTGTAAATAGATTCCCTGGTCGATGGAAAAGTTAAGCAGTTTCATAATATTTTGCCTCCAAGCTTTTTATAGCTGTTGTCCAACTACATACTCAGTGCTAAATGTAACGGGTAAGTCCCGGCCTTTAGGATGTTATCTCTTACTTTTGGTGGCTAACTTGGAGGAGCATGTAGTCGTCGATTATCCTGAATAAGTGCTTATCAGGCAGCTTTTGGTCGTACAGCTTAGAAGCGCTTGCATTGGTAAGCAAAGTGCTGCTACATGGTTGGCGAAAGCGATCGCACCCATAACCCCTCCAACAGTCGTTATATATGGGTTGAGTTCTGAGACCACCCTACCCTTTGTGTGTTCTTACAACATAACCACCATTTCTGCGACACTACCCCTCTTTTTGCACTAGCGTCCAAATCGTTTTCAACAGGGTTTCTGGCTCAATCGGTTTAGTAATGTGCTGCTGAAATCCGGCTGCTAATACTTTCTGCTGATTACTTTCTCCAGCATAGGCGGTAATAGCAACTGCTAAAATATCTCTGGTCTGGTCGGGCGATCGCTCCCTGATATGACGAATCAAATCGTAACCATCCATATCGGGCATGCCGATATCACTAATGAGCAAATCAAACTCTGCTTGCTGCAGCTGATCTAAAGCTTCACGAGCCGACTCTACCTGAGTAACCTTTGCGCCCTGCTGCTCTAACAAAAAAGTAACTAGCTCTCGCGAATCTCTTTCATCATCAGCAAAAAGCACTCGCAATCCATTGAAATGCAACTCTGAACTGTTGCGCGTCGACGGATGATCTGGATGCAATTTTGAAACAGCAATAATGGGAAGCCTCACAATAAAAGTTGAGCCTTGCCCTTCTCCTAAACTTGCAGCCTGAACGGTTCCGCCATGCAGGTCAACCAGGTGACTGACGATCGCCAGCCCTAAACCTAGCCCGCCAAAACTTCGAGTCGTTGTGCTGTCAGCCTGGCGGAAATAGTCAAAGACATAGGGCAAAAAGCTAGCGGTGATGCCTTTACCAGTATCACTGACCGTAATTTGAGCGTAGGTAACGAGGTGATGGGGGGATACGTGTTCTTCAACCTCTTCAATCTGCTCTAACCGCACCTTCACGCTGCCACCCTGGGGTGTGAATTTAACGGCATTGGAGATCAGATTCCAAAGGATCTGCTGTATGCGACTAGAATCTCCTAAAACTTGCCCAACATCAGGATCAAAGATTGTCTCAATTTGAATGGATTTTGCTTCAGCTGCAAGCTGCACAGTCTCAAGCGCGGATTTAATTGTGAAGGGTAGATTGACTGGAACTGTGTTTAAACTCAGCTTGCCCTGAAGGATGCGAGAAACATCGAGTAAGTCTTCAATTAGCTGCGCTTGTAACCTAGCATTTCGCTCAATTGTTTCTAACGCGTACTGCGTTTTTGCGGCGTTTTGCTGTTTGGTTTGCAGTATTCTTGCCCAGCCTAGAATTGGGTTTAAGGGCGACCTAAGCTCGTGAGATAACACAGCCAAAAATTCGTCTTTGATGCGATTTGCCTGCCGCAGTTGATCTGCTTGCTCACGAGTGGTTTCATACAGTGAATCCAGGCGTTGATTGCGCTCTTGCAGAGTAATTTCTGCCTGCTTACGTTCATCCTCGATCTGCTTGCGATTGGTAATATCTACCAAAATCAGAACGGCACCGGTGAAGGAGCCAAACTCATTTAGCACCGGGTCCATTGTTTTGGCAAACCAGCGTTCTTGACTTTGCAGTTCTAATAGCTGTCGCTGGTACGTTTCTCTAGCGCGGTAAAAACAAGTGCCGTCTCCCACCCCTAAGCTGGCATTCATCAACTCATAGTGGCTTTGCCCTAAAATCTCTTCAGCAGGCTTATCAAAAAGCCGCGTCATGGCCTGGTTACAGCGCAAAATTTTGCCCTGTTGATCGAGCAGGCAGACGCTATCATTAATGGCATCAAATGTGGTCTGCCACTCCCGCGCTGAAATTAGCGCTAACTCCTCTGCCTGTCGAATTCGGAAGAGCGATCGCACCGTCGCTAGTAGTTCAATCGGTTCGACAGGCTGAGCCAGATAACCGTCAGCACCGCTGTCTAATCCTTCTGCCTTATCCTGACTTTTGACAAAGCTGGCTGAGAGATGTAGCACTGGAATAAAGCGAGTTCGCGGGTTGGCTTTGATCTGGCGACAGACTTCAAAGCCGTTTAGATCTGGCAATTGTACGTCTAGAATGATCAGCGCTGGTTGATGTAGGGCAAGCGCCTCTAACCCTGCGGTTCCGGTCGCCGCTTCTACGACGGCAAACCCGGCATTCTGCAAAATCCGCCTCACGATGTAGCGATTCGCTTCGTTGTCGTCAATATGCAGAATCGTTTCGCTGGGCACAAACATCACGCATCCTCAAGCATCTAAAACGAGTCCGGCTTTAGCGAGGGCTTCTCGAAGGTGAGAGGCGGCTTCTGCTTGAGATGTTTTCTCCTTAGAAAGGATAGCGACACCTTGTTGAGCTAAACGGCTCCGGGTTTCTAAATCTAACTGGGTCGATGAGTGGATGATAACAGGGATGGACTGAGTAACGGGGTTATGCCGCAGCTGCTCAAGCGCCTCAAACCCGCTCAGCTCTGGCATTTCCAGGTCAAGCAGAATTGCTGTGGGTTGTTCATTCTCTGCCACGGCCAATCCTTCCCGTCCACTTGCCGCTTCTAAAAGCTGTAGCGGAATATTGGTCAACAACTGTTTAACCACGTAACGGTAGGTTGGGTCATCATCAATAAGTAAGAGTTTTTGAGCTTTGCCTTGACTAACCAGCGTGTTGAGTTTGGTGAGCAAGGGCAATCGATCCACAGGTTTAATCAGGAATCCCTCGGCTCCTAGGGCGATCGCCTGTTTTTCGTTATCCACGACCGTGATTACCAATACGGGAATGTGGCGAGTGGCTTCGTCACTTTTAAGCTCTCGCAGGAAGGTCCAGCCGTTTTGCCCTTCTAGCAAAATGTCTAGCACGATCACCGCTGGCTGAAGCTGCTCTAAGGCCTGTCTAGCCTGAGCCAGGGTGCGGGTGGCGATCAGTTGATATCTAGATGCTTGCAGGTGTTTTTCGTAGATAAACAGCGTTTCGATATGATCTTCGATCGCTAAAATGGGCAGGCGGGCTGGGTTCAGGGAGGTGATCGGTTGCAGTGAGTCCGGCAGCTCTGTCACTTTGGGGTAAACAATCGGAATGGAGACTGAAAAGGTAGACCCTTGACCCAATTCACTTTGAACGGAAACGCTGCCCCCCATTAGCTCGGCTAGCTTAGACGATATCGGCAGTCCTAGTCCTGTCCCTTTCACCTGCTTTTGCAGCTCAGACTCAATTTGCACAAAATCCTCAAAGATACGCTCCTGGTTGGCGGGTGTAATGCCGATGCCTGTGTCAGATACCGAGAGCTGAATCATCTGGCCGACTTGCTCAGCGGTGACGCGCACCTCTCCCTGTTCCGTAAATTTGAGCGCGTTCGAAATAAAGTTTCTGAGGATTTGAGCAATTTTTCCCTCGTCGCTATAGAGCGAGGGCAGGTCATCGGATTCGTCAAACACGAGCGACACCGAGGAACCTTGAACCAGCAGCGGGCGCAGCATTCCTCGCAGGGTGGCAAACAGGTCACTCACTTCAAAGGAACTGGGATTTACCTCAGTTTTGCCCGCTTCTACCTTGGCCAAGTCCAGTAGATCATTGACTAGCTCTGACAACCCATCGGCCGCTTTTTGAATGAACGTCACCTGCTTTTCTTGCTCTAGGGACAGATCCCCATCCATCCGAGTCAGCAGCATGCGAGATAGGGACAAAATCGAGTTGAGCGGCGTGCGAAACTCGTGGCTCATGTTGGACAGAAAGCGAGTTTTTAGCTCGTTTGCCTGTTGCAGAGAGCTAGCCTTCTCGTCTAATTCGGCATAGAGGGCAATCACGCCGCGGTTGGTGTCTTCTAACTCGCGATTGAGGTAAGTTAGCTCTTCTTCTCGCTTGCGGAGGTCGGCCATTGCCCGCAGCAGTTCCTGGTTTTGCCGCTGGATTTCGTCGTAGGGGTTTTGGGGCGATCGCCCCCCGACGGTCTCCCGAATCTGCTGCAGCTGTAGGTCTGTGAAGATGGGCGATCGCTTGGGTAGGGCTTTGCTAAGCCGCACGGTGGTTCCCTGCTCGGTCGATTCGATCTCGAAGGCATCCATCAGCCGGCGCGTGCCAGTGATTCCTAGCCCCATGCCGGTAGAAGACTGGTAGCGTCCGTCTAAAACTTCGCTCAGATGCGGAATCCCCCCGCCCTGATCCTGCACCTGAATCAGAAAGGTTTGGGGGCTTTCCTCCAGATCAAACTGCACCGTCCCACCCTGTGCATACTGAAACGCATTGCGGGCAATTTCTGAAACAGCCGTTGCCAGCCGTGCCTGATCTTGCCCGTCAAACCCCAGTTGTTCTGCCAGTTCGCGGGTGCGCTGCCGTGCCTGCACCACATCCTGTTCATAATGAATTTCTAGGGTGAAGAGGGTGGTCATGCTCCCGTTCCTTTCGCCACCAACATAGTTACATCATCGCGCTCTCGATGAAAATCGCGGTGCAACACACCTGCAATCAAGCTGGGATGTTTTTGACTTAAGCCGGGGTAGCGATCGAGATTCCACTGCGTACTAATGCCATCGGAGTGCATCGTCAGCAGCCCATTGAGGTACCAGGGGTAGGTAAACTCCTTAATCTTACGAACTTCATGCCCGACGGTGCCGTTGTAAGACATCATGTTGTGATGTTCGGTCGCCGAAGAAACGCTGGCCGCAATATTGCCGATGCCCGCAAAGCAAACGGTCTGCTGCTCAAAGTTGATTTCAGCGATCGCTAGGGCTGCCCCTCGGGTACTTCGCAACGCCGCATGGGCCGCTTCGATAATGCGCTGAGGCGACTGGTGATGGTGATCGTGAAACACTCGGATTGCCGCTGAAGCCGCACTGGCCGCCGCAGGCCCATGCCCTAACCCATCTACGACCATAAATAGGCCACGGTGATCATCCCCGTCCCAGGCCCAAGCATCCCCTGAGACCTCCTCGCTCAACTTGGGTAAGGCCACCACACCAATTTCAATGATTTTAGGTGGCGAATGAGCAGAAGTTTTTGCCCAGATATGCGCAAGCAGTGCAGTTCCTTTGTTGGGCTGCGAGTAGATGTCAAAGAGGTCAGAGAGGCGACGAATTGCGCCCAGCCCATTACCTGAGGTTCCGGCGGTAGAGAAGCCATCTTGCAGGCATTCCTCCACATCCACCATGCCAGAACCTTGGTCTAGCCCCAAAACCTCGATGCCAATGACGTCATCTTGGGCGATCGCTCGCAGCACAATCGTTCCGCGACCTGCGTGCCGAATGAGGTTGTTTGCCACCTCTGTTACCAAGAGGCCAACCTTCCCCCGTTCGGTTTCCTCAAAACCAAGCCGAGTGGCCAAGGCTAGAGAGGCTCGTCGGGCCTCTCCAGTTTGGCTCTGCTCGGTGATGGCGATCGCCATAGATTCATTCAATTGACGTCCTCATATTACTTCCAGCGTACGATGATTATTCGCGTTCCCTCTCCTACCACAGACTCAATTTCAAACTCGTTGGCCAGCCGTTTTGCACCTCCCAACCCCATCCCCAGCCCGCCCCCTGAGGTGAAGCCATCCCTAAGCGCCATTTCAATGTCGGGAATGCCCGGCCCCTGGTCTTCAAAGGTGAGCCTGAGACCCCGCCGCCCGCCGTCCTGAAGTGTTTCTAACGTGACGGTTCCCCCGCCTCCATAATCCAGGGTGTTGCGGGCCAGTTCGCTGGCAGCGGTGACAATTTTGGTTTGGTCTACTAAACCAAAGCCAATTTCAATGGCAAACTGGCGGACGGCTTGCCGAATCAAAACCACATCCGCAGAAGATTGAATTTTCATCTCCTCAATCTTCTGCATCGTCCTCTGCGTCCCATTTCGTCGCAATGAACTGAGCATTTGCGGATTTACCGACTGTGGCTTGCAACAGTGCCATTCCCTTTTCCACATTCAGTGCGGTGCGAATGCCGGTGAGGGACAGCCCTAGCTCCACCAGGGTAATGGCGACGGCAGGCTGCATGCCAACGACCACCGTCTCAGCATCCATGACCTGCGACATTTTGGCAATGTTGCCTAAAATTCTACCGATGAAAGAATCGACAATATCTAGCGCAGAAATGTCAATCAAAACTCCGTTTGCATTGGTTTGACTAATGCGATTAGTTAGGTCATCTTGTAACGTCATCGCCAGGCGATCGTGCATATCGACCTGAATGGTGACGAGCAAAAATTCGCCCATTTGAAGGATGGGAATCCGTTCCATCAGTCTTTCCTCTAACCTACTTGCGGGTGATGGTGGTTCCCTTTCGCTTTAATGCCATGAGAAAGGCATCAGCTAAGGTTGCTTTTGTCGTCACATCAGTTAAATCGATGCCCAAATATACGATTGTTTGGGCAATTTGAGGTCGAATGCCGCTGATGATGCAGTCGGCGCCCATGAGGCGAGCGGCTGTAACTGTCTTCAGCAAATGTTGAGCGGTCAGCGTATCGACGGTCGGCACTCCAGTAATGTCAATAATGGCAACTTCTGACCCGGTTTCAACAATCTTCTGCAACAGCGACTCCATCACGACCTGAGTACGGGCACTGTCGAGGGTGCCAATGATCGGCAAGGCCAAAATGCCTTCCCAAAGTTTGACCACTGGCGTAGACAGCTCCATCATTTCTTCCTGCTGCCGCAAAATCACCTCTTCCCGCGATTTCTGATAGGCTTCTACCACCAGCAGCCCCAGGCGATCGAGCAGGTTGGTGGCTTGCCAAATCTCTTCACCTAGCTCAGCGGAGCTGTGCAGCTGCTGCCGTAGACAATCAAAGAGTGGTCGCTTGAATGAAAAGATAAATGTAGCTGTTTCAGTAGGTGTGAAGCCTTTGTGGGAGCGCGATCGCGAAATGCTAGTCAGCATCTCGCGCACCTCTCGCCATTCGGTTGCCTGAATATTGCTCAAGTTGCCGGACTGAGCCGCGATGCGAAGCAACTTGAGAAATTCCCGGCACTCTACCTGGAGTTCTGCTTCCTTGATTAACCCCTTGCGGGTATTTGTAGCGAGCAGTTCCTGATTCCACTCCGACAGCAGTTCTGCCTCATGAGTTTTCAGTATCTCCGGTATCTTACTGGTGTGAGTCATTTCCATGAGGCAGTTTCCTTCATCCAGACCAGTGTAGGTTTCGTTCTAGACCTGCAATTGAGGGCGACTAGGGTGCCTCCCCAATGACAGATGTGAAACATCATCACCAGTGTATGGCTATTCCAGCCTGTTGGTTTTTCCTAAGGAAATAATTGTGCAACGCGACGGCCGAGGTTCACTCAGGCTATGGCTCACGATAGTGAGCACCCCAAACACAACTACCTTTTATACGGGTGGCGGGGAGCGATCGCCCCAGGCTACTCATCCATCAAGCCGTTTGAGTAGCACGGTAACCATGCAGAGCACGCTCGCTAGACACAACGGCTTTTTTAGCTCAACGACAATTACTTTTGTTCTAGCGCCGTGGAATTGTTAGCCGTAAGCATTTTGTCCTCGGCCAAACCATAGACTTTAACGAATGCACCTTACAGATTGAGCTTAATAGTATTCATTAGCCTTACCTAAAATCGCTGCAATTTTGATAAACAGGTTGAAACTGTTTCGTATAAATGGGCGCATTCAGTATGATGAACCCTTTTATTAGTGGGCACGCAACAAAAAGACACAAAGATTTTAGTCGAAATCTACCTTAAAGCATAATTCTTAATCCTTCTTTTTCCTTACAACAGAGTGGGGCTTAACTGATGCAGGTGTGAATGATTGTAGACGAACCGACTCCGGCGCACATCGAGGAAGATGTTTTTGTCTTTCCTGCCTCCTTTGCCCAGCAGCGTTTGTGGTTTATTGACCAGCTACTTCCAGGAGATGCTCTCTACACGAGTCCTCTGGTGTTTCGGCTTAGCGGTCATTTACAGCGATCGCACCTCCAGCGCAGTATGCAGGCGATCACGCAGCGGCACGAAATTTTGCGCACCTCGTTTGATGTGGTTGACGGTCAATTAATGCAGATTGTCGTGAATCAGGTAGATGTGCCACTGCCATTAACCGATTTGCGATCGCACCCTGCCCCCAAGCGCGAAGCCATAGCCTTACAAGACATCTGGCAAACCCTTCAACACCCGTTTCACCTCAATCAACGCCCCCTCTTTCGGGTGCAACTGTGGCAATTGCAGGATGATGAACATTTAATGCTAATTGCGCTGCATCACATTATTTTTGATGAATGGTCAAGCGGCGTTTTGATTCGAGAATTAGGTGAAGAATACGCTGCTCTAGTTGAAAATAAATCTACTGCACTACCCGAATTGCCGATTCAATATGCAGACTTTGCTCATTGGCAACGGCAATGGTTGCAGGGTGAAGTGCTGAACACTCAGTTGAGCTATTGGAAACAGCAGTTAAAGGACATCCCAGTGCTGCAATTGCCGGGTGTATCGTCGCCTACATCAGGACAACCATTATCCCAAGGGTCTCAGGGCGCAAGTCAATTGCTGGAGCTGCCTCAGCGATTATTGGAGGCGTTAGAAAACCTGAGCCAACAGGCAGAGGTGACGCTGTTTATGACCCTACTGGCGGCCTTTCAAGCTCTGCTGCACCGCTACACCGGACAAACCGATTTGGCGATCGGCACTCCCATTGCCAATCGGCATCAGAGTGAATTGGAGGGGCTGATTGGCTTTTTTGTGAATAGTCTGGTGCTAAGGACTAACGTAGAGGGCGATCCGACATTTCTGGAATTGCTAAAGCGAGTACGAGAGGTTACCCTAGCTGCCTACGACCATCAGGATTTGCCGTTTGAAAGGCTGGTCGAGGAACTACAACCCGTTCGTAACCTCGGTCAAAATCCCCTATTTCAGGTAGTATTTGCTCTGCAAAACACACCCATGACGCAACTAGAATTGCCGGGATTAATTCTCAGTCCGGTAGATCTAGAAACCAAGACATCTCGCTTTGACCTGGAATTTTACGTCTGGACCTGCGGAGATAACTTTAGAAATTTGTGGGGTAAGGGTTGGCAGCAGTCAGACGGGTTGCGCGGAATGGTGATTTACAACACCGAATTGTTTGAGGCAAGCGCGATCGCATCGCTGCTCAAGCACTTTCAAACGTTGCTAGAGGGAATTGTTGCCAACCCAAACACGCCTCTTTCTGCCCTGCCATTACTCACAACTGAAGACCAACGAGAATTACT
Source organism: Leptolyngbya sp. FACHB-60 (assembly GCF_014695775.1). Classification (GTDB taxonomy): domain Bacteria; phylum Cyanobacteriota; class Cyanobacteriia; order Phormidesmidales; family Phormidesmidaceae; genus Nodosilinea. The sequence goes on from NZ_JACJOX010000028.1 coordinate 178,983, forward strand.
TCACCGTTGGAGCAGCAGCCCATCCAGTTATCCCACCGACGAGTGTATTCATCATCTGTTTGAAGCGCAGGTGAGAGAACGACCCGATGCGATCGCGATCCAATTTGGCAACCAACAATTTACGTATCAGCAGTTGAATCAGGGCAGCAACCAACTGGCACGATATTTGCAACGGTTGGGCATTGGTGCAGAAATGCCTGTCGGCATTTGTCTGGAACGGGGGATAGAAGCGATCGCCGCCATGTTGGCGATCCTCAAAGCGGGAGGGGCATACGTGCCTCTCGATCCCAGCTATCCGGTAGAACGGTTGCGCTTTATGGTGGAGGATGCGGGTATTAGTGTCATTCTCTCCGAAGCAAACTGGGCAGACGAGTTGCAGACAGCGACCACCAACGTAATTTGCTTAGAGCAAGCATGGGACGCGATCGCCCAGGAATCAGATCAGAACTTGTCCATTCCCTCTACCGCCGATCAGCTTGCCTACGTGATTTACACCTCTGGCTCTACGGGAACCCCGAAAGGCGTTATGGTGCCCCATCGAGCGGTTAATCGGTTGGTGTGCAATACCGATTACGTGCAGATCACCGCTGGCGATCGCATGGCGCAGGTGGCGAACCTTGCCTTTGATGCCGCCACCTTTGAAGTGTGGGGTGCGTTGTTAAACGGCGCACACCTGATCGGCATTGAGCGAGAAACCACGCTGTCTCCCTCTGATTTTGCGACCATGTTGCAGGAGCAGAATATTAGTATTCTGTTTCTCACTACTGCTCTATTGAATCAAACCGTTAGTCAAATTCCCGAAGCCTTTCGATCGCTCAAATACCTGCTGTTTGGCGGTGAAATGGTGAATGTTGATCGGGTGCGATCGCTGGTGCAGCAGGGCAAACCCCAACACTTGCTACACGTGTATGGCCCCACAGAAAATACGACATTTTCCACCTGGTATGAAATTCAGGAAATTTCTCAAAACGCTACCACAATCCCAATTGGCATGGCGATCGCTAATACTCAGGTGTATGTGCTGGATGCCCATTTGAATCCGGTCCCTACAGGGGTCATTGGTGAAATCTATTTAGGTGGGAATGGATTGGCAAAAGGATATTTTAATCGCCAAGAGTTAACGGCTGAAAAATTCATAGATTGCTCATCTGCCATTTTGGCGGGGGAAACTATAAATGGGTTTTTATACAAAACAGGCGATCGCGCTCTTTATTATCCCGACGGCAATTTAGAATTTTTAGGACGCGTAGATAATCAGATCAAAATTCGGGGATTTCGAGTCGAGTTGAGCGAAATTGAGCAAGCGATCGCACAACACCCATCAGTGCAAACAGCGGTTGTCATCGTGCGGGAGCTCGACCAAGATCGACAGTTGGTTGCCTATATTGTCCCCAGTGCAGCGGAAGCCCCAACCGAACGAGAACTGCGATCGCTGCTAAAAAAACGGCTCCCTGCTTACATGATTCCTGCGGCGTTTGTTGTGCTAAATGCGCTTCCTTTAACGGCCAACGGCAAAGTAGACCAAAAAGCATTGCCACCCCCAGCGCTGCATAGAGCAGAACCCAGTTTAGCGGTGGCTCCTACAACGTCTGTAGAAGCAGCTTTAGTGGAGATTTGGGCAAAACTACTGGGACAACAAGTGGGCATTGACGACAACTTTTTTGAACTGGGAGGGCACTCCCTCTTAGCAACTCAGCTCGTTTCACGGGTTCGCGATCGCCTTCAGATAGAGTTACCCCTGCGCACCATCTTTGAAACCCCGACCATTGCTGAACTGGCGAAGCAGATTGACACTCTCCAGGCAACGTTTCAACCCAAATTCACCGCATTAATAAGCGATCAAAGCGGAGCCAATTCTCAACGACGTGAGGAAATAGATCTATGACCAACTGGGCGATCGCTGACTTTATTTCTCACCTCAACCACCTGGATGTCAAGCTCTCCCTCGACCCCGATTCTACCGTTGCAAGTAACCAGACCCGGCTCCGCTGCAACGCTCCCGAAGGCACCCTCACCCCCGCTCTCCGCCAAGAATTAACCGACCGCAAAGCCGAACTCATTACCTACCTACAGAAGAACTCAGATGGCAGAGAACCGCAGTTAGAAGGTAGTCTCTCATCCACCCCCCCACCCTCCCACCCATCCACTCCCTCTCCCCTCTCCTTCGCCCAACAGCGGCTCTGGTTTCTTTACCAGCTCGCCCCTCACAACCCCTTCTACAACGTACCTGCCGCCATTCGCCTCACGGGAACACTTGATCGATCGGCATTGGAGCGATCGCTTCAAGAAATTGTGCGTCGTCATGCTGCCCTGCGTACCCGATTTACAACCGTGGACGGGCAACCCGTTCAAGTTGTTGAACCCAACGCCAATGTCGAACTTGCTGTCGTGAATTTACAGTCGGTTGCGATCGGTGAACGCGATCGCATTCGGCAACAGTTAGCGACGGCCGAAGCCCAACGCCCATTTGACCTGACGACCGACTCTCTGTTGCGCGTGACACTGCTGCACTTTGATGCAGCGGAATCCGTGTTGTTGTTGACGATGCACCACATTGTTGCTGATGGATGGTCTTTAGGAATATTGATTAAAGAATTGGGGTATTTCTATACGGCATTTGTGGAGGAGCGATCGCCGGCCCTACCTCCCTTGCCAATCCAATACGCTGACTTTGCTCGTTGGCAGCACAACTGGTTGCAGGGAGAGGTTTTAGAAAAACAACTGAGTTATTGGCGGCAACAATTGCAAGACTTGCCTGTGCTGGAGTTGCCGAGCGATCGCCCCCGTCCTGCTGTTCAAACCTATCAAGGCGCGACCTATCCCGTACACATTTCCCCTACCCTTTCCCAGGCATTAGAGACGTTCAGCCAGCAGTCTGGAGCGTCTCTGTTTATGACGCTGCTGGCAGCATTTCAAACCCTACTTTATCGATACACAGGGCAGGAGGATATCGCGATCGGCTCTCCCATTGCCAACCGCCATCGCAGCGAGGTGGAGGGGCTAATTGGCTTTTTTGTGAACAGTCTAGTGATGCGGTCAAATTTGTCGGGCAATCCCACCTTTCGCGAATTGCTCGAGCAGGTTCGCCAGGTTGCTTTGGGGGCCTATGAGCACCAAGACTTACCCTTTGAGAAACTGGTTGAAGAACTAGACCCCGATCGCGACCTGAGCCGCAATCCCTTGTTTCAGGTTGCCTTTGCCCTGCAAAATGCCCCGATGCAACCCCTAGAGCTACCTGCACTGACGCTAGAACCTGCCCCTCTAGAGTCTGCCAGCACCCGCTTTGATCTGGAGGTGCACCTGTGGGAACCTGCCCACGGACTGAAGAGTTTTTGGCGATCGCAAGACGGTTTGGGCGGCTTTATCTCTTACAGCACTGATTTATTCGATCGCGACAGAATTGCGCGTCTGGTTGGTCATTTTCAAACGCTCTTAGAGGGAATTGTTGCGAATCCAGATGCCCGGTTGTCAGACCTACCGTTGCTCACATCTGAAGAATGTCAGCAGATTTTGCATGACTGGAGCGGATGTTCCTTCGATAGATCCCCCCTAGCCCTCGCTGACAATGGGGAGATCGAAAGTGCGGCTGAAGTCCCTCTTCAAGGGCAAACCGGCATAGAAACCTCCTTAACTAAAGAGCCAATCCACTTCCATCACATTGTTGAAGTCCACGCAAAACAGGCTCCAAAGGCGATCGCCCTTGTCACTGAATCCCAAACCCTCACCTACCAGGAACTCGATCAACAGGCCGAGCATCTAGCAGGCATCTTGAAACACATGGGGGTTCAGCCCAATTCATTGGTGGGGTTATGTGTCGATCGCTCTGCCGACATGGTGATTGGCATTCTCGGCATTCTCAAAGCAGGAGGAGCTTATGTGCCGCTTGACTCGACCTATCCGAGCGATCGCCTCCAATTCATTCTCGATGACACTCAAGTTTCTATTCTGCTAACGCAATCTTGGTTAGCAGCATCTTTGCCTACATCTCATGCGCAGATCGTTTGTTTAGAGTGCCCTCATCCCCCAACCCCTTTCCCCAAGCAGGGAGAAGGGGAGCAAGAGAAAGGGGAAAGTCTGAAGCTAGAAGAAACTTTCTTAGTTCGGTCCCCCCTCTCCCAGTGGCGGGAAAGGGAGCTAGGGGGTGAAGGGTCCCCCGATCTCGCCTACGTCATCTACACCTCTGGCTCCACAGGCACCCCCAAGGGAGTTTTACTCTCTCATCGGGGCTTGTGTAATGTTGTACAGGCTCAACAGCAGGTCTTTCAGCCTACCCGCACCAGCCGAGTTTTGCAATTTAGCTCTCTTAGCTTTGATGCATCCATCTTTGAGATTGCCCTTGCCCTTGGCTCGGGCGGCACATTGTATATTCCTCCGAAGTCTGCCCAACTGCCGGGTATGGCACTGATGCAATTTTTGCAAGAGAATGCCATCACTCACGCCCTACTCACGCCAGCCGTACTCGCCGTTCTGCCCTTAGGGGAACTGCCTAACCTTCAGGTGTTGATCACCGGGGGAGAAGCCTGCTCCAACCAGGTGATCGATCGCTGGGCTGCCAATTGCCGCTTCTTCAACGCTTACGGACCTACCGAAACTACCATCTGGGCAACCGTCGCCGAGCTTCAGCCCGGAGACAATCCCCTCACGATTGGTCGCCCTATTTTCAATACTCAGGTCTACGTTTTGGATGCCAACTTAAATCCCGTTCCGGCAGGCATTCCAGGGGAGTTGTATATCGGGGGGGCAGGAGTGGCCCAGGGGTATCTCAATCGCCCGGAGTTGACAGTAGAAAGGTTTATCAATACTGACTTAAAAAGCACCTTCTCCACACCCAACAAACAGCAAACAACCCTCTACAAGACAGGCGATCGCGTCCTCTATAACCGTGACGGCACCATTCAATTTCTGGGCCGAGTAGATCACCAGATCAAGATCCGGGGCTTTCGGGTTGAGTTAGGTGAAATTGAAACGATTCTACAGCGCCATCCTGCCATCCAAGATGCCGTTGTCATACCCTCCGCTGCATCGTCTCTAATTGCTTACTTCAGCCTTGATACTGAATACCTGCAAGAAACCAGTGTACGATCGCTCCAAGCTCAACACTTGGAACAATGGCAAACTCTCTACAACCAGACCTACCAATCCACAGAACCCACTCAGCCCCTAACCTCCAGCCCCCAGCACTTTGACATTACCGGATGGAACAGCAGTTACACCGGAGATCCCATTCCCCTTGAGCAGATGCAGGAATGGGTGAGCGATCGCGTTCAGCAAATTCTCGCGTTGAAACCTAAACGCGTTTTGGAAATTGGGTGCGGTACAGGATTGTTACTCTTTCAAATTGCACCGCACTGTCAACAATATGTAGGCACAGACTTTTCGGCTGTGTCCCTAGCGTCCGTTCAAACTCAGCTAGACACACTCAATCTCTCCCAGGTTGAGCTTTTGCATCGCACGGCAACCGACTTTGAGGAAATTGATCTGGCATCGTTTGATGTCGTAATTTTGAACTCGGTTGTGCAATATTTTCCGAGTGAAGCCTACTTAATGCAGGTCTTGGAAAAAACGATTGAAGCTGTAGCAGAGGGTGGCGTTTTATTCGTTGGGGATGTGCGAAATCTGTCTTTATTACCTGCATTTCATAGCTGGATGAAATTTGTTCAGGCAGACGCTAGCGTGGAGCGATCGCAACTCTGGCATCAAGTTGAGCGATCGCAATTTGAAGAACCAGAACTGGCAATCGATCCGGCATTCTTTTATGCGCTGCGATCGCAATTTACCCAAATTCAACAGGTTCACATTCGACTGACACGGGGTTGCAGTCAGAATGAAATGACTCAGTTTCGCTACAACGTTTTGCTGCGAATGGGACAATCTTGTGATGTTGATTTTAGGCACGAAACCCAGCCTACACCAGCTATTAAAGGAAACCAAAGGGAGCAACTTAACTGGAAACATCATCCAATGACTGTTCAAGAGATACAACAACAACTTCTTGCCACTAAGCCAGAGATTTTAAGTATCACAAACGTTTCTAATAGCCGAGTGAATGCCGCTGTTGCAACAGCAAACTGGCTCCAGAATAAGAAAGCACCCAAAACCGTTGGTCGAATGCGAGAGCTATTGCAAAACACTGAGAACTTAGCAATCGATCCGCAAGACTGGTGGAATTTAGAAACAACCCTGCCCTACACCGTAGAGATTACCTGGTCAGCATCTAGTGAGACTGGAGATTATGATGTGGTGTTGATTCGTCATGGGGTTAATGCAGCGGAGGATGTATTACCGCGCAACGAGCGATCGCCTCAGCAGTTCACCAACTATCCACTTCAGGCGAATGTCGCTCGGCACCTCATTTCTGAGCTTCGGCAACATCTTAGCCAGGCGTTACCTGACTACATGGTTCCTGCTGCGTTTGTGCCGTTAGCCACCCTACCGTTAAATTCGAGTGGTAAGGTCGATCGGCGTGCCCTCCCCCCGCTTGACCATGCTCAACACAACGATTCACCTTTAGCAGATAGGCCCCAAACCTCGACCGAGACAGCTCTGATTGAGATCTGGCAAGAACTATTACAACTCAAGCATATCAACCGTCACGATAACTTTTTTGAGTTGGGCGGGCATTCCCTATTAGCCACCCAAATGACCTCTCGCATCCGCGACACCTTTAAGCTAGAACTCCCGCTCAAAAACGTCTTTGCAGCGCCCACCATTGCCCAGTTAGCGCCCATTCTGGACGCACTACGCGATACCACCCCAAGCACGCCTCCCCTCGTTCGGCTCGATCGCACCGCTTATCGACGCAAACAATCGACGTTACTCAGTCAGCCGTCTCAGGTTATTCCCGCCCCTCCCCAACAGGAAACTCTAGAACACAACGAACCTGTCACCCCACCCCCTACTTCACCGCTAGTTCCCCTAACCTTGGGCGGTAGCGAGCCTCCCTTTTTCTGTGTACATCCTATGTTTGGGGTCGTATTTCCCTATTTAGAACTGGCGCATTACCTGAAGAGCGATCGCAGTTTCTATGGGTTGCAACCCTTAGGATTAGATGGCAAATCTCCTCCCCTAAATCGAATGGAGGCGATCGCGGCCTATTACATTCAGGCAATTCAAACCCTTCAACCCCACGGACCCTATTACCTGGGGGGTTGGTCTTTTGGGGGGTTAGTAGCCTTTGAGATGGCGCAACAACTAACTCAAGCAGGCGAAAAAGTTGAACTGCTAGCAATTCTCGATACTACGGCTCCCTGCACCAAACCCTCTTTCTGTCAGAGTCTTAAGTTTTTGGTGAAAACTGCCCTCTGGTCTACCCTGCCATTTTTGCTGGATATCGGCGCACTGGCGACCCATCGTCTGCATTCTAAAAACCCCTGGTTCTCTCGCTGGCAATGGTCAGCCATCACCCGACTCATTCCCGAAGAGTCCCGATTGCGCCTGTTGGATGAGTCTGCTGTTAATGCCATGCTGCCTATTGTCTATGCGAATAGTCAGGCAACCTACGATTATGTGCCTCAGCCTTACTCTCAAGCGATCGCGCTATTTAAGGCAGCAGAACAATCAGATGCCAATCGACATGATCAAACATTGGGTTGGAGTGAATTAGTTGAGAACATTCAACTGCACGAAGTTCCCGGCAATCATTTATCGTTGCTAAAACAACCTCATGTGCAAGTTCTAGCGCAACAACTCAGACATTATCTGATCTAGATACAGCGTTGCTCTGACTTCAGACAGTTACGGTGTTTGAAAAGTCCAACGGAGTCAAAAATTATGCCAACCGCCTGACCATGACACGGATATCGTTTGCTGAGCACGTGATTAATGGGTGTAAAAGTAACCCGCAACACGAAATTAAAAAGGGTAATTGTGTTGAATAGAGGACGCAGCGCATTTGTGAGTAGCCACTGCAAAGAAGTGCTGCTGAAATTGGCAAGACACCTGATTTAGGGTGCGGTCTGTTCCCTTGGATAAGCTATCAGCGGAAGGCAATGACTGCAATAGGTGTGATCGAAAGTATTTGGCGCTACCCTGTCAAAAGTATGGGCGGTGAGCAGATCGATGAAGTCTTTGTAGCGTTTGCCGGAATGATGGGCGATCGCCTGTACGGATTGATTAATGCCAAAGGCAACCCAGGATTTCCTTGGCATACTGCCCGAGAACAGGAGAACTTGCTACAGTACAAGCCTCGCTATAAGCGGCATGGCGGCACGCTAAAGCCCGAACACTTAGAGGCAGCGCAAAGCTTGGCCCCTGGCATCAACCCTGTCTATCCTGGCACAGAGCGGTTTACCGTTGAAGTCGAAACTCCCAATGGCCAAATCTATAATCTGAGCAGTGAGGAGTTTATAGCTCATATAAAGACGCTTGCTAACAGTGAGACACTGCACTTAAACTTTACCCAGAGAAGTCAGTATGACTGCCGTCCACTGTCTCTTTTCTCACTGCAAACCTGCGATCTCTTGAGCGCAGAGCTGGAGATGGATATTGATAAGCGGCGGTTTAGAGCCAACCTCTACATAACGTGGAACGACGGGAAACCACCTCTTTATGAGAATGAATTGGTCGGTCAACGATTAAGGATAGGGGAGCGTTTGGAAATTAGCGTTTTGGAGCGTGACCCTAGATGTAAAGTCATCACGCTAGATCCAGAGACATCTGAGGCTAACCCCAACATCATCAAGCATATTGCTCAAGCCCACGAAGGATACGCCGGGGTGTATGGAGCTGTATTAGTCGAAGGTATGGTTACAGCAGGCGATTCAATAGAGCTTGTAACCTAACGGGACGGGTTAGCGGCAGTCAAGCCTAAATCTGTAGGTTGGGTGAAACGCTAGCGAAACCCAACAAAGCCTACTTCTACTGGGTTTTCTCCGCTGGAGACGCTTCGCGAACACTTCGTTTCAACCAACCTACGAGAGCCCTAATTCTTTGACTTGACAAAGTACTAAATACCTTTGATTCGTCCAGCTAGATTCGCAAGCACTGCAATTAATTCAGCAGGTTCAACGGGTTTTGCAACATGGGATTGGAAGCCTGCTAACAGCGCAGCCGTGCGATCTTGAGATCGGGCATAGGCCGTGAGGGCGATCGCGGGAATTTGACCTCCACGCTCTGGTGCCAGTGCTCTGATTCGACGCAACAGAGCATAACCGTCTTCATCCGGCATGCCAATATCACTAATTAAGATATGCATGGGTGGCGAAGATGTGGTCAGCAAGGAGATAGCCTCGTCTGCTGAAGTTGCAACTGTGACGTCTGCCCCACAAATTTCTAGCGTGTAGGTGAGCAAATCCCGCATATCCGCCTCGTCATCCACGATCAGTATCCTCAATCCGTCTAGCCGCGGGGAGCAGACAAACGGAACACTGCCTCCCACCGCTGGATGCACCCGTTCAGGTTCAATTGCTGTTGGCCCAACGGCTATCAGAGGTAGTTTTACAGTAAACGTTGCGCCCTGTCCTTCTCCTAGGCTTTCAGCATGCACCGTTCCGCCATGCACCTCTACCAATTGGCGGACGATCGCTAAACCCAACCCCAGCCCACCAAAGGAACGGGTAGTGGAGCCATCTGCCTGACGAAAGCGCTCAAAGACGTGGGGAAGGAATTCTGCACTAATTCCCTGACCTGTATCTGCCACGACAATTTCAACATGAGAATTAATGCGTTGCAGGTAAACCTGAACCCGGCCGCGTTTCGGTGTGAACTTGATCGCATTGCTGAGCAGATTCCAGACAATCTGCTGTAACCGTTCGGCATCTCCTAAAATGGGACCTGCTGCTGGATCAAGCACCGATCGCAAGCGGATCTCCTTGGCATCAGCGGCAGGTCGCACCGTATCGATCGCTGCCTCAATGACCGGCAATAGCTCAACCGTTTGCACATTGAGGCGAATTTTGCCTGTAATAATGCGTGAAATATCGAGGAGGTCATCGATTAATTGCGCCTGAGATCTGGCATTGCGCTCGATCGTTTCCAGAGCACGATTCATCCTGGCTTTGTCTGCGCTGTTAGCCCGCAGGATCTGGGACCAACCCAGGATGGCATTAAGGGGGGTTCGCAATTCATGGGAAACGGTCGATAGAAATTCATCCTTCAGTCGATTCAGCCTTTCAGCTTCCATTCGTGCGTTTTGTTCTTGCATCAAAAGCTTCGCCCGATCTTCTTCTGCTCGCTGGCGCTGCCGAATCTCTTTTGCCAATTCATCAATTTTCTTGTTCAGTAGAGTAAATCGACTACTGGTAGACTCTCGGTTTTGTAACCGCAAGAAAATAAGTGCAGGCGCTTCGGGTGACCACGGCCGCATAACAGCCCCTTCACAGCGACACAAACAAGGCTCCTCATTGTTAAGAGTTAGGGACAATGAGCCAAGCATGATCTCTCGACTGGTGGAGCAATTCCGCAGATACTGTTTGACCTTATCTGGCGGATCCGTTACCAGATCAAAAATTGTCTTCCCTTGCGATATCTGACGAGGTAACCCCAGCAGTTTGGAAAATGCCGGATTGGCCGCCAAGATCCGACCGCTTCCCTCAATTAGAAGTATAGGTTCTGGCAAAATTCTGGCAACTTCGAGAAACTGTTCGGGAGTCACCCCTCGCTCTCTCCCTTGAAGTATTCCCTGCCGTGACTTTCTTCTGCCTCTGGTGTGGGTTTCAAATAAACGACTACCCGACATCCAGAGGCACCCGTCGCGATTGTCTCTTGCAGTTCTACTTTGGCGTATCCTAAATTGTCCGCTGCAATGGCACCAAACACATTGGAGGTCATCATACACATAGAAGGGCGATCAATGACTTTTTCAGCAAACGGACAAGCCCGATTTCCTAAAACAATCTTTTCATCGGTTTGTTCAATAATATAAAAGTCACCCTGGATTCGCCTCTTTAAATCCACAAAGACATCGGCTACTTGCTCTCGCGTTAGATAGGATACCTCTAGAGCCGCTTTATAGTCCTGGTCGATTTGCCTCCCCATATTTTGACCTACGACACTGATAAATCCTGAGGCTTCCTCTAAGCCCACGACATCCTGTAACGTACCCGCTAACTCGCGAATTAGGGTGCGTAAAAACACATCCCTCTCCAGAGGGATTTTAAGATCTTTTATGGGTATTTCAGGCTTAAACGAACTATCCATCGCCCTACTCTTAAATTTAAATAGAGTTCAACAGAAATTTATTCAACCATATAATGCCACCCCGCAGAGTGACCCGTAATATCACTAAAGATAGACAACCTTGTATAGGTATTGCATTATACCTGCACGAGCTGTAACGCAACCAGCCAACGCGGCTAAGCGGGCTGCATCATAGGGCAGCTCAGTATCATCAGTCACCCGAGTAATGCATTCTGTAAGATTGTTGAGCTGAGGCAGCGATCGCCTCACTGGAAGGAAACCATTGCGAATGTAACATTCACACGTCTCCCAGCAAGAGCCGCAATTTGCATTTTAGCTGCGGGTTGCTAGGGTTTTCGCGTTCTGTTTCTTCCCATTATTAAAGGAAACAGAACCCATGTTTAAACATCTCAAATCCTTAGCGTAATTTCCCCGGCGGGCACCGGCCCAACATCGAGCGGAGCACAAGATGCTGGCAAGGGTCTGGAGCGCAGCACTGGTGGGCATCGATGCCTTCGCGGGCACATCAAAGCCGCCATCGGCCAAAATGACGGTCCACGGCGGAAAGTTTCCTCATAAGGCCCGCTAACGACACCTTTTTACCAGGAGATACATAATGGCATTGAGAACCTCCCACAGGTTTATCTTCCAGAGCCATTCGCCTGGTTTAGCCTCAGGCATTAAGTCACTTAGTAGGTCTTACTGGGCACGGGTTAAGTTACTGGAATAGTCTTTTATCATGACCTCACTCCCGCGTTGCTTACTTCTATCTGTAACCTACACAAAGGGAGATTTTTACTCGCTGACTAACTTTTCAAACGTCCTCCTAGAAAGTGACTAGTTGGTTCTTTCAGAGAACTTCGCATCATAAAACTTTCAACTTATTGCTTGATTGAGGCTGCTTTCAGTTGATCGTTTGCTCTTTAATAGCTTTTACGACAGAGCCTGAACATAGCGGCTTGGGTTATTAAATCTATCATTCCAACTAAACAACTGTCACAAACGCAGATACTGTTGCGCTTGGAAATACGTTAACTGTATTTGAGGTGCTCTGATTGATTTGCATTATTGAAAAGTATGTAGTCTAAAGCCCTTGAGCTCTTGTACTTGTTCTCAATAGAGTTTGAATTTTCCAAATTCCCTTTATATATCCGATCGCAAGGTTTTGTAATGTTTCTGTTTTCTCAAGGGTTGAAAACGCTGAGTGCCGTCCTGTGTTTAGTGGCACTTTGTCCCGCTGCTGTGGCCGTTCAAATTAGTCAAGCTACTGTCCCAGCGGTAGTTCCGACCGAGAGCAGTGCGATCGATTGTGCAACTGAACTTGCTCTATTGGAGCAATCTGCCGTAAATGAACTGGTCGATCAGGCGCAGCAGCATGTCAACGATCGGCAGACCGAGGCAGCAGCGATCGCCCTAACTCAGGCGTTTGAAGCGATCGGGCAGGTGGAGGATGTTTCATCCAAAGTTACGTTGCTTGATCAGATTATCAACAGCTATGAAGGTAGTGCCGATCGCAGCTTGTTAGAGCAACTGGTCAATCAGGCTAATCCACCGCAGCGGCAGCAGGTTGCTGCCGTTTTGCCTCAGGCGGCGCAGGTCACGCAGAGCTTAAGCAGCGGCTACAGTGCCACAAAAACTCGAACTCTCACCTCGATCGCCCGCTACTACGGCATTTTGGAGCAGCCGCAGCAAACTCAAACTGTTTTGGCTCAGGCCTTGCAAGCCAGTCAATCAATTCGCGGCGCAGAATTTCAGACCAAAGCGCTGACCGACATCGCTCAAATTTATGTGGCGATTCATCAACTGCAAGCGGCTGTTCCTATCTTGGCGCAGTCGCTTCAGTTTGCTCAAGTTGCCACCTATCCCGATGCCAACCGCAGGGCATGGTCGCTAGAGCCAATCGCTCGACTCTACGCTCAGCTTGGCGAACCGGATCGCGCCCTGCAAGTCGCGCGGCAAATTGAGGATGCTCCTTACTACCAGTCCATCGCTATGATCGCTGTGATCGATGAATACTTGAAAGCTGGACAACTCAATCAAGGTGGACAACTCAATCAAGTTAGACTACTCGATCGCGCTGTTTCGATCGCCTTAGATATACCGGCGGATGACCAGAGAGCGATCATTCTCGGTGCGATCGCTGGTAGGTATGCTGAAGCCAGACAACCTGATCGCGCCGCCGAACTTTTGGGTCAGGCCCTAGAAATTAGCGCTCGCACTCGCACCACATCCGAACGGGAGCAGGCAGCCGTTGCGGTCATTGTGCGGTATGCCGCAGTGTGGCAAATTGATGATGCCCTGCGTGTCCATGCCCTGCGTCTCCTTGGAGATTTTGATGACCCAACGGCGAAAGCAACCGGGTACGGCGCGATCGCCTTGCTCTATGCCGAGATCGGACAGACCGAGCGTGCTCAAGCTACCTTAACTCAGGCAGTTCAAAACATTGCTGCGATCGCAGACCTCAGTAGTCGCAATCTTGTCAGACGGCAGTTGATTGATCAGGCGGTGCAGAGCGAACGTTACGATCTGGCGTTGCAGGTAGTGCAGACGGTCAGTCTTGCAGAAGAAACAGAAGAAGCATTCACAGGGTACGATCGCGCCCAAGACATAATCCAGCTTGCTAATCAAGCGATCGCCGCTAACCGCTATGATGATGCCCTGAAAATTACGCAGGCAATTCCACCAAACTATGTCGAGTGGCGCGATCGCCTGTTTTTGCAAATTGCTCGCGGTTTTGCAGAGGCTGGAGACTTTGATCGTGCTCAAGCCATGGCCCAGCAAAATGTTGATCCTGGCTTTCAGGCTCAAGTTTTTGCGGTTGTTGCGGCCCAAATCCAGCTTGTTGCTCAGCAGGTTGATTCGGCAACTGAACTGTTTAATCAATCCGTTCAACTAGCCAATACAGTTGATTCTGCCGCTGTAAAAGCCGAAGTACTCAGGGCGATCGCAACTGAACGGTTTAGAGCCAATCAGCCCGAAGCAGCAACGCAACTCTTGAATCAAGCGGTTGAGCTGGTGAAAACGATCGAAGATGAGGAAAGCCGCCTTTCTACGCTACAGGCAATTTCTGCCCAATTTTCCGCTGCAAATCAACATCAGGCCGCGATTCAGGTGACGGACGCTATTCTTGATGCACCCGTGCGTCGTGCTGCCGCAATCGCCGATGCGATCGCAGCAGCAATCGAGGGCGGGGATATATCAACTGCACTCGCCACGCTAAACCGTTTGGACGACCCAGCCACTAAAACAACCCTGCTGCTTAAAATTGCCGATCGCTATACCCAGTTGGGTCAGCGATCGCAAGCGGCAAGTTCTTTGGCTCAGGCCTTCCAGATAGCGCAAACCATTCCCGGTGAGGAATCGCAGACCGTTAACGTTCGAGGTGGTGAGAATCCGTTAACAGTTGAAGACGAGCAAGATCGAGGCAGCTTGTTGGCGGCGATCGCGCTGAAATATGCTCAGATTGGTCAGGAGCAGCAATCGCTGCAAGTCGCTCAAGCTTTGCAAGATCCTGCCGGTCGTGATGCCTTAATGCTGCGACTGCGTTGTTATGGGGCTACGCCAGCACAGTGAGTGCACGAAAATGGTCGGGCCGCATTGTTAGGTGCAACGCCACGTTAGGGCACAGGCGCGTCGGGGTTGGCGGCTTCGGTTGCCACGCGGCGATAGACTTGGAAGTTACGCGTTCGGCGGCCGGTGGTGTCTGTTTGCTCTTGCACAACCGCTAGCAATACGCCGTCTTTGGAAGCACTCGACGCGCTGATGCGATCGCGACACCACCTGCTAGTGCGGTGCTGTCGAGGGTGTGCGCTCGCCGATGCGATCGCAGCAGCAATCGAGGGCGGGGATATATCAACTGCACTCGCCACGCTGAGCCGTTTGGGGCGTTGCTGATTTAAGGTATGAAGCGACGGCTCAAAGCTTTGAAAACTCATTCCGGATTTCGCAAATTCATACTGCCATTCAGCAACGCCGCCTAAGCTACGAGCACGTAGGCCAACACGGCGCGTGCAGCCTTAAAGCAATCTTCTCAATGACCACCGAGTGCACAGAGCCTGAGTTCACTAATCTCAAAGAAGAGTTAGGTTATAGGCTGAACGTAGCAGACGGCTGCACAAAAGAGCATCAGGATGCGAGACAACGCGCTCTCAATGATGCAATGACCACTGCTTAAGTAGGAGAGATCACATGCAGATCGAATTTCCCGACCATTTAGTGCCCACCGTAGATAAGTCAGTGAAGGCTTTGAGTGACCAAGCCTTTTTATCAGGTGAGGACCGAACAGTACTTGTCCTGCTTCGAGAACTGCAGCAAGCCATTAGTTCTGGCAAGAGCAAAGAGGAGTAATGGCTAAAATTATGACCCGCTGGGAGACTTTCTCGTACGATGTTTTGGGCAACAAGCACGATGGATACGAGGTCAACAACACCTACAGAGGTGAAGAAGTTGACCTAGCCCTTGAGTTAAAAGGCTACAACCAGGGCGCCCCAGAGAAGTTCTACGTGGCAGCCAGCTTGGGCAGCGATCGCAAGCGGTAGGTTCTTTGGCTCAGGCCTTCCAGATGGCGCAAACCATTCCTGGTGAGGAATCGCAGACTATTAACGTTCGAGGTGGTGAAAATCCGTTGTCAGTTGAAGATGAGCAAGACCGGGGTAGCTTGTTGGCAGCGATCGCGCTCAAATATGCTCAGATTGGTGAGGAGCAGCAGTCACTATGCGGCGATAGACCTGGAAGTTGCGCGTCCGGCGGCTGGTGGTGTCTGTCTGCTCTTGCACAACGGCTAGCAACGCTCCGTCTTTGGAGGCGACCCGGCGCGCTGACGCGATCACTACACCACCTGCTAGTGCGGTGCTGTCGAGGGTGTGCGTATCGACTCGCGTCAGCGTGTGTGCGTCGGGGCCGTGGGCGGGAGCGTCCGGCAAGGCGGGAAGCGGGTGCGGTATTCCATCCGCCTGGCCGCCAAAGGTGACTTCGTGCACTGGACCATCGGGTTCGGTCTGCCAGCGCACGTGCAGGGTGAGCACGCCGGGGGCTAACTCGGCGATCGTATAGCGACCACTCGCTGGCGGCGCGGCGGCCTCGTATAACGACAGTTCGGGCACGAGTTCCCATGTACCGAGATATTGGTCGATGGGCATCACTGTCTCCAAGGTGGTAAATGTGGTGCGCTCTAACTATAGATAAGTATTAGATCTGCTAGCTAAGCTTTTTCGTTAGGTGGTCCCTAGGAGTGGGGCGCGGCGATCGCGCATGGATGGGTGAAGGAGTTTGTGCGCTCAGGGTAGGTTGTTGGGTGAGAAGACTATCTAAGGAGTTGGGTTACACTGGCGCTTCACCTAACCTACCGTAGCTGTTGGTCGGGCATAGCCTAAAAGACTTAATTAGATCGCCCTAAAAGTCTTTATCTACCCTTGGGTGGTGGGTTCGCTAATCTTAAACTTTGACAATCAGCGTAATGCAGTGAAATTCAGACATCATGGTACGATCGCTGACGCTCTGGTTTATTTGGCTTAGTTTTATCATTTGTGTACTGTTTTTTGCACCACCCTTGCAGCGCGATACGTTGCAACCGTTGCAATCAATACTAGCTGGGCAAATCCCTTCTATCAATCCAGTGATTTTGTCACTATTTAGCTTGGTAGGTATTTGGCTATTAATTTATAGCTGCCTTATTTTTGCAGATGGGAGAATGCAGAACTTGCCTGCTTGGGTGTTTATGCTAGCCTCGATCGCGTCTGGGGTGATTGCTCTCATTCCATACTTGGCATTGCGACAGCCCAATCGATCGTTCTCGGGTGAAAAAGATCCCTGGATTGCGGTATTAGATTCACAGATGACTGGGGTGGTTTTGACTATTAGCACGATCGTTTTAGTTCTTTATGCAATCTTGTGGGGCGATTGGGCTGCTTTTGCCCAAGAGTTTATGACGAATCGGTTTATTTATGGAATGAGTATTGCGTTTGGTCTGTTCTGTGTGTTGTTTCCTTATCCAACGCTGTTGAAGGATGACATGGCGCGGCGGGGGCTGGAGCCTGATTCTCAGCTATTTAACATAGCAGCGTGGATTCCCCTATTTGGACCGCTTGCCTATTTATGTTTGCGTCCTTCACTGCTGGCATTTCGGTTTCGCAATCAATCTCTGAGCAACCGTTAATTTAATCGGTGTGAAATCGTTGCTGGTTGACCTGATAGACAGGATGCGATCGCCCCAAGCTTTCGATACACTTTCAACCGTTGATTAACTCAGGCTGGGGTTTGAGTGCAGCGATCGCGCACGGATGTTGTGAAGGAATTTTTGCGCTTAGGGCAGGTGGTTGGACAAGAAAACTATCCAAGGAGTTGGATTACGCTAGCGCTTTACCCAACTTACAAACTCAACAGAAAATTTTACAATGGGAGTCCCGCTCGTTGTCGATATCTTGAAAGGGTAGTAGAATCTGCTTGAAGCCTGTAATGGTTTCCCTTTTTGACATATAAGCAGCTAATAAGAATAGGAATTTTCAATATGGCTTTAGATCAACTTGAGGCATTTTTAAAGAAAATGAAGTCTGAACCTGCACTCAAAAAGGAGGTGATCGGAGCATCAACTGCAGATGATGTTGCGCGAGTAGCATTAAAACTTGGTTTTGAATTTTCAGGTGATGAATTACTGAGAATGTCAG
This sequence comes from Leptolyngbya sp. FACHB-60, assembly GCF_014695775.1. Lineage (GTDB taxonomy): Bacteria > Cyanobacteriota > Cyanobacteriia > Phormidesmidales > Phormidesmidaceae > Nodosilinea. The sequence goes on from NZ_JACJOX010000028.1 coordinate 196,760, forward strand.
GAAAGAACTTTGGCGGAGTTACTGTTATAAAAAGCGTTCTTCCTGGGGAGTATAATTAAGCGCTTTTTGAATATCTGATCATGCAAGGATAGAAAGAGCAAACACCGTATTTGCTTCAAGTCAGGAGTATCTTTACCCGCATTAAACGCTCTCTTGAGCAGCTCTCATAACTCTGCTGGAATGGTTGGGTTTCCTTCGTTAACCCAACCTACAAGAGCTCTGCGATCGCACTGATAGTCCTCGCTACAAAACTTGCCAACATTATCAGCCCTCTCCAATCAGATTGTTAGTTTGGTTTCAGTATTTTACAGTCCCGCTTCATCAATAGGGACTCATCGCTTCTGCTGATAATGTTAAAGCCGAAACGCTCATACAATCTCACTGCTGGATTGTCGATCGACACACTGAGAGAGATAGGTGACTGTCCACAAGGTGACTCCACTAAATGTGTGAGTAGCTGGGTGCCAACACCTTGACCTCGATATTCAGGAAAAACTGCAATTCCTAATTCTGGCGTGTAATCATCTATATAGCCATAACCTTTGTTGTTTCCCGTTAATAACCGCAACCAAACTGCGCCAATAGGCTTCCCTGTTAGAGAATCAATAACCATGAAGCCACAATCGCCATCGCTGCCCCAGTCTTGAACGTAACGAGCGAGTTCAGGCAAGTGAATGACTTTGCGTGGCAAAGGAGCTTGACCTTCAGGGAGATACAAAGCCTGATACAACATCTCCCATAGAAACGCCTCGTCCTCGTCCTCGTCTTTGAGTGCTCGAATAATCCACGCCATAGTTTTCGCCATGATCTCATTGAGAGGAAGGCTAACGTTGCCCACTACCCGCTACTGAGTAGACGGAGGTGGGGTGCAACGTAGTGAACCCCAATACACTCAAACCAAGCTTTCAGCTCCTACTCATTGTGATGGAGTGGGGGTTGCCGATCGCAGGTGACGACGGTGAAAAAGTAGGTGTCTGGGTGTGTGGGCGCGGCGATCGCGCATAGATGGGTGAAGGAATTTGTGCGCTTAGGATGGGATATTTGGTAGGAAAATTATTAGGGTTGTTGGGTTACACTGACGCTTCACTCAACCTACAGTGCTCGGCAATTAGTAGGTTTCAGTTGATAACTCAGGTACCTGCTGTTTCTTCCAGTCATCGGTTAGTAGACCTGAGAAACCCCAGTTTTCATCTGCAATTTCTTGAATAACGATATGCGTATGCTCTGGCTTTTTTCCCAAGATACGCACAAGTGAGGTGGTCACCTCTTTAACGAGTTGAGCTTTTTGGTCTCTAGTAGCACCTTGTGTAATTTGAATGTTCACGTACGGCATAGGAATTCCTTTAGGGTTTGGGTTAATGCTATCGCGCATGGATGGGCGTAGAAATTTATGCGCTTAGGGTAGGTTGTTGGGTAAGAAAACTATTAGGAAGTTGGGTTACGCTAGCGATTCATCCAACCTACAGTGCTAAAACTAGCTCAACCTAACTTACTAACTACTTACCTCATTTGCCGCTGAAATCCACGATATCGGGTTCCTTGATAAGTCAGTGTACCTAAGTCTCCCTCAACAAGCTGACCGTACTCTTTACCAGAAATACGAAACTCGTGTCGCTGACCACGTTCATCCTCGAAGGTACAGTAGTAATACGTTGATGTTTTACCACCGCGATTGGGTGAAACACGTCCACTCACTCGTGTTCGCTTCGCAACAACTTGAGATGCAACGGACAAAATGGGTTGCGTATTATTGTGTTGCCATTTCACTATCGCTTTAATTATTGTAAACACGATGGCGCCGACTACGATGATGGCGATTATGCCGATGAAAATTGGAACAATTGTGGATAAATCCATAGGTAGGAGTTGCTGATCGCGGGTGACGACGGTGAGGAAGTAGGTGGACTCTGGGTGTGTGGGCGCGGCGATCGCGCTTAGATAGGTGAAGAAATTTATGCGCTTGGGGTTAGTGTTGGTTAAGGAAACTATCAGGGGAGTTGGGCCTGCTAGCGCTTCACCCAACATACAGCTGCTAATAGCTTCCCCAGCTTACTCCAACAGAATTATCATACGCTGGTTGTTCAAGGAGTTTTAGTAGCTCGATTCAAGAGAGTATCACCGATGGCAGTTATCAAACTAGTCATCTCGGAAAGAATATTATTAAAAGCTCCCTTTAAATCACCATCTAAAATACCTAGCTTCTTTATAGTTTTCTCGTATTTTGATCCTCGCCTGTGTGCGACTCCAGTAGACCGCAAACCTTGTAAGCCCCCAAGAAATCTATTAACATCTAGATCAACACCCTCGCCTTTAAGATACTTTTCAAGTAGCTTTATTGAACCATTCTCATCAATGCCAGTTTTCTGTTTAAGCACCTTTACATTAATGGAATCTATTGTTGTTTTTACTAAAGAAAGAATTTGTGAGTCAAATTCAGACTGCTCATTGCTAGTTAGTGAGTGCAACGTTTGAAAACAGTGTTTGTCCCCTTCTGACAAAGGCAAAAATAGATGCCAGTCATTCACTTGATGCCATTTTTCCTGAAATTGTTCGAATATAAATTTAAATCTAAAATCAGGGCTTTCTGCACTAGAAAACTGCCCTAGCATACTTCTCCTGAAGCATGTCTCACTCATCTTTCTGCCCTCAGGAGCTAGGCTAAAACTTTTCCAATAAACTTGTTCAAGATGAGGAATGTCTCTACCTAAATCACCAAGAAAAACACAAACATGATCTGGAGAATTATTGTCAATTCTTAATCGCCAAAATCCTTTCTTATAGATTGAGCTATCTCCAACCTCATACTCTGTTGACAAGCTATAGTACTTCTGCAAAACCTCTCTCTTAAAATAAACTGGTGTCAAATAGTGTGGATTACCTGAGTTGCCCCCAAAGTAATTTGCTAGTAGAGAAGGATTGCAGGAGTACAATGTGTGATCATGAGCATCACCATTAATGATAAATTCTTCGTATTTCTTCTCTAAGCTAAAAGGAGATGTGTTTTCTTCATTTCGTTCAGTGCAGTAGAACAACTTCTTGCCACAGATTCGAGTGAAGGTGCTAAATCCCTTCACATATGAATTATCCCAATAACGAGTGTAAGAAACCAGACTGCCGAATGATACTTCATCTCGTTGTCTAAAAACATTGTTTTCATGTCTTGTCTTCTCGAAGAATAGAAGGAGATTATATTGTCTTGCAGACATGAATGCACTTAAGAATGATTTGCGGATTGAAAATTCTGAATCAGAATATCTGATTACTTCGATTTCAGTTCCATTCTCGTCATAAATTGCATATTTTTTGTTTTCAAAATCATGGAATAAATTTAGATATAGTACTAACTCCTGAAGGATTTCAAAATAGAATTTTCTTGTGCCATGAAACTCTCGGTATATTACAAGAGGTAAAAACTTTGAGCAGTTTGACTCGTACCATATGTCTGAGCCACATGTAACAATTGATGGCCCCCCTCCACCAAGTGCAAGATCCCATCCATAGTTCTGCATGAGTGTTTCTGTCTCTGAAGGACTAACTAAACACGAATAAAACGCGCCGTCCTCAGATCCATCATCCTTATCAAGATCCTTATATAAGGGAATCCATATACCTTCGCCTAAGTCCTGCTCAACAAACTTCAGAAAATCATCCATATCTTTTTAAGCTTAATGATTTTTTGTGAGACATAACAATTATTGGACCCTCCTATCTACTATTCTCTCAACAATGGATCATGCTGGCACTTCATTGCAAGCTATAGTAGCTGGCTGTTAAATTATCGATAAAATCATGGTTTGTTATGCGGCTCCCTCACTCTACTGCCAACTTAAGACAACATTCTTTCAACTACAGCTTCAGAAACAACTAAGAATTTAAGAACTGAGCTTGTTGCACCTGAAATAATAGAATCATCACGATCTGGCATAATAGAGCTGGCTTCATGGCATAATCTGTGCCTTAACTCAAACACGTCTTTAATGGTAGATAACATATCGCGATGAATTTTTTGGGATGTCGGCAAAACTAAATTATCAGATATTATTAAATATCCTCTCCTGATATAGTCTTCCTTGTCACCCATAAGAATTTCAGGTTGCTGCAATTCATTGCTATTTTCAACTTCTTTCTGTAGCGCCTCTGAAAAGCTGCCGCCCGTCAGTTTAGTCATAGTGCTTTCAATATTTTCGAAGCTACTAATTGGTAAAAGATGCGAGATAAAATCCCCTATTGAAAGCTCTGCCTTTTCAAGTGATATGGCTGTTCTGATACTGAATTTTATATCAGAAAAATCGGCGGCATTGCTTTTATAGGGGTCGCCGAAATCTATTAAATCTGCATATACTTGCCTAAAATAGGCCTCAATGCAAGCAATAAGACCTATAGGAATATAACGAGAGATCTCGTTTAAGACTCCTGAATACTGTATAACGTGAATCTTGTTTTTCATCTCATCATATCCTTCCATCTCTTCAATGGCTGATTCATGACAGACAAATTCTAGAAGATCAATAGCTTGGTGAATAGTACCTATTCGAGAAATTCGATTAGAAACTAAATCCCACCTTGGTCTTGACGGTTCTAGCCATTCTCTAATTGGTATATTTCTGGCTTTTTTTTCGAGAATTTCATCGATAATATTTCGCATATGCATCCATATAAGTTAGTAGTATTTCTTATGTGGTTTAACTAACGCAACCATTCACAATTTCTAGCCATTACTTTCGGTAAATCGAGTGCACTAAATAGTGAACACAAGAAAATTTTATGCCTAATTACTCTGCAAAACTAACTGGGTTGAGGAAGTAGTGTCACTATTCCATTACTCAATTCTATTTCACCTGCAATTACTTTGACATCTTGAAATATCAGTCAGGTTTCGCTATACGGTTGACGGGGAGCGATCGCACCATTATCCTCTTACATTAAGCCGTTCAGCCAGAGCGGTGACCACGCAGAACTCGAAAATCTTAGCGCTGCCTGAAGGTGTTAACGGCACCAACAGACAGCTAACCCCGCAAATCTAACGCGCAGATTGCGAGGCTAGGCCCATCGTACCCTAGCCCCCTCAGTTTGCACTTCAACTGCGGGTGGCTGGGGTTTTCGCGTTCTGTTTCTTTCCATCACCAAAGGAAACAGAACCCATGTTTGAATATCTCGACCCAGATGCCAGCGGCGCATTTAATCTTCCGCCGTCTTCACCCAGCACCCCCCAAATTCGCCCAGAGCGGGTGCGTCACATGCTCTACGGCAGCCTCGCAGGCATTGACCGCACCATCAAAATCCTCCACACCTACGGCTATGCCGACCCCAACGACTGGAGCGACCCCATCCCCGTACCCCCCAGCAGAGCCGAGACCGGCTTGTCTAGCGGAGTCGGAACTTGGATGGTGATCCTTACCAAAACCCTGCTGCTGGAGTAGTTTGCCCTCTACCGACTCGGTGGCTAGTAGTTAGCCGGGTGGAGACACCCGGCCAGCCATACCAAGTCCCTGCCAAAAAGCACACCCGGTAAAATAGTGGCATCGAGCAGCAGGTGATCGCCCGTGGCACAAGCCCAACCCCAGCTCAAAACCTTTAGCGACTTTCTCGCCTACGCCCAGGAGGTCGAAGGCTACTACGAACTCACTAACGGAGAACTGGTTGAAATGCCGCCGGAGTCTGACGAAAACCTATATCGGGCAATGCGGCTCTACGAAGCCCTCAAGTCCGTTGTAGATATGCGACAAATCCGCCTTCAGGGTTTGGCCATAGCCATGCCGGGGCAGCCCAAAAATCGCTATCCAGACCTGACGGTGCTGCGGCCCGAGCATCCCGAGCAGATGCGTGAGCTGGGGCAAGCGGCCATTACCCTAGAGATGGCTCCCCCTTTGCTGGTAGTCGAGGTGGTCAGCCCAGGAGCCGAAAATCGCCGCCGCGACTATCTAGAAAAGCGCAACCAGTACGAGTGGCGCGGCATTGGCGAATATTGGATTCTCGACCCAGCGGTGGGCCGGGTGACCGTTCTGAGTTTGACCCCCCAGGGCTATAGCGAAGCCACATTTGAGGGAGAATCTGTGGTTGAATCGTTTACTTTTCCCGATTGGGCAATGACCGCCGAGGCTATGCTGGCGGTGACCTAACGGTAGGGAAAACCTATGTGGGCTAAGCTGCACCCGGCAACTTGCGTTAACGATCTAGCTATCACGCTTGTGCTTAGTTCGAGCTGGCGCTGCGGTGGGCGGAGCTGCCCCAAAATCCTTCATTTAACCTAACAGAGCGGTTTCGTCCCTGCCCTTGGAGTAAAATCTCGGCACAAGGTTGAGGCTGAGCCAATGCTAGATCGCTTCTGGGAAGTGCTGGGCTACGTGTTTGCTCTCAACGACCAGGCCTTTCGCATTGCCACTACCGTACCAGCGGGCAGAAGCCTGGCGCTGTTAGTGGTTTTGCTGGCAGGGCTATCTCAGGGCCTTGGGCAGAGCATCGTTCTCTTCGTCAACCAGGTGCGGCCCGCTCGATTCGTGCTTAGCCTGGGCATCAACGCGGTGCTGTTTACCTTTGGCTTTTTGGCCCTGGTGTTGAGCACCTGGCTGGTGACCCTGGCTCCCTGGGCGCAGAATATGCCCTTTGGGCAGCTGGTGACGGTGCTGGGGTTGGCCTACGCCCCGCTGCTGTTTAGCTTTCTAGGAGCACTGCCCTACCTAGGGGTGCCCATTCTCAACCTGCTGTCGGTGTGGCATTTGCTGGCCATGGTGGTGGGGTTTGGGGCGATCGCAAACCTGGGCATCAGCCACGCCTTTAGCTACGTTGCCCTGGGCTGGATTTTGCTGCAAGTTTTGCAAAACACCGTGGGTCAGCCCATAGCCAACTTGGGCAAGCGCATTGCCAACCAGGCGGCGGGGGTCGATCTCGTCACCAATCGTCGAGATTTGACCGAGTCATCTCAAGCGGGGTTGGCCGAAACCTCTACCCGCTGGCACGAAGAGTTTACCCAGCGATTTGGCGCCCTCACCCAGGGGGACACGATGCCGGAACGGGTTGCTTCGCAAATCGCCACCGTCACCGGAGAACCCTCGGCCAGGGCCCTGGCCCTGGCCGGGGACTCGACCGTCTCTGTCAATGCCGGCCCAAACGGCGATCGCCTTGACGGCTTTAAGAAACTGCTAGGCCTAGGTGCCATAGCGATGCTAGCAGTGGTGGTGCTGGCGCTGCTGCGGCCCATTCGAGCCTGGTGGTTTGGCTGGTTGAGCGGCCTGCCCAGCCTGGCCCTGCTAGTGCTGAACTTTGTCTGGATTGGCATTGTCGCTCTGGTGGTGGCCGGGCTGCTGGCCCCCCTCGAAACCCTGGGCTGGTGGGCCGGCTGGTATGACGACGAGGTCAACACCACCGTCAACGCAGGAGAACTGGCCGAACCCGTGGCCGACTCTAGCCAGGTCAGCCGCTACGTGGTCTACCTCGACGGCATCGGCATCTCCAGCTTTGAGTACCTGCCCGATATTGAAGAATTTCTCGACACCCTCGCCCCCACCCTGCCCCAGGGCGTGGCGCTGATTCGCGGCATCATGCCCTACTCGGTGATGAATGCGCCCCTGGATGAAGATCGGCCCCTGTCGTTTCTGTGGCGCTACGCCGACAAGCTGCGCTTTGCCAACCCCATGAGCGTGCTGGGCCTGCTGGTCAACATTCGCAATGTGCTGATTGTGGGGGTGTCGGCCGACAAGCGCTATGGCCCACTTTACAACCAGGGCATTGCCCAGGTGGTGTTTAACGGCCTGATCAAAAATGGCTACCGGGTGGGCAGCGGCACCCCCGTCACGCTGATGGGTTATAGCGGCGGCGGGCAGATGTGCTGCGCCAGCGCCCCCTACCTCAAGCGGGCTCTGGGTGCTCCCATCGACGTGATTTCCCTGGGTGGGGTGATGAGCGCCAACATCAACCTGCTCCAACTGGAGCATCTCTATCACCTGTCGGGCGAGAAGGATGTGGTGGAAAAGCTAGGGCCAAAGATTTTTCCGGGGCGCTGGCGGTTGTTTCCGCTGTCGTTCTGGAACCGGGCTAAGCGGCGGGGCAAAATTTCGTTTATTTCCCTGGGGCCGGTGGGGCATCAGGTGCCGAGGGGCATTCTCGACCCCAAGCTGGTGCTGCCCGATGGCCGCAGTGCCCTCAGGCAGACCATCGACACTATCAACGCCATTCTGCGGGGCGAAATATTGGAGACCGAGCTAGAGCGGGGCGGCAAGGCCAATAACTACGACATCTTTCGCGCCACCCCTCTGGCGCAGTACCAGAGCTATCCGCTCGATCAGCGCCCTAACCCAGCGCTCTACGTGCCGATTGCCGACTGGGTTGGACGGTTAATTTTGCCCGCCAAAGCCGAGCGCTTTGGTGGCGTCTTCTACGAAATTCACCACGCGCCCGACGACCACCACAGGCTAGTGGGCCAGGTGGTGAAGCTGCGCTGGTCTGACCACCCCCTCACCCAACAAATGGTGCAGGCCGTCACCCACGATGTGCACTTTAGCGCTGATGCCGAGTACGCCAGCCGTTGTGGCGGCGTGATTAACCCGGTGCGGCTCAACCACTGGCTGCGGGTCGACCCGCTAGAATCTCTGGCCGGGTCGCTGCCGGAGGATGACCTGGTGGTGGTGGTGGAAAATCCTCAGGTAGTGCGCGATCGCGCTGGGGTAACGCTCTTGATCGCCGCTCAGCCGATGGAGGTGACGGGGCGCTACTACGGCCTGGTGCAATTTGTGGGCTCAACAGGCGACCAGTGGCGAGTACGGCACTTTAGCAAAGCGAGCCGCGCCTTTGACGGCCCTGAGGAAGTGGTGAGCCTGCCCCCAGTGGCCCCAATGGCGGTCTACGGCAGCCATCCCTCTACTACGCAAGGTCTGGAGCGATCGCCCTACAACGAGACCGGGTGGTATATCTACGGCGCGCCAAATGCCAGCGGTACCTTTGTGGTGCAGGCACTGGGGCCACGCGCCCTGTTCCGGTTACAGCCCCAGCGGGTGGTGTTTGGCGGCGCTGAGGCGGCCTACCGCTACATTCGTAAAGAGTCGTGGGCCGACGTGGTGGCCCAAAAGGGCAAGGTCGGCTCGGTGCTCTGTACGGGGCGAGACAACGGTCGGCCAGAGGCGATCGCAGCGGCGATCGATGAGTGGCAGGTGGGCGATCGCGCCCTCATCCTCCACACCTACGGCGGCATCGGCGGCAACCAGAAAGAACCCGCTGCCGCCACTCCTATTTTCTTTGGCCACTTTGCCTATGGTCGGGCCGAGGTGGTGCACGACCCGCTAGCAGATGAACGGCGGTTTGAGATTCGCTACTACCAGGTTTACGCCCACAACATTGACGGGTTGATTGCAGGCACCATTCACTGGTCGCGGTATCAGGGCGATCGTCAGCGGGGTTGGCTGGGTACCCGCCCCACCTGCGACATTTTGGTCAAGCTCAACTCCTTTAACCGCAACTACTACTTTGACGACGAGCGGCGATCGCCCCTCACCCGCATGGAGGCCCATCTGCAAGCCATGACCGCCCGCTACCGCATCGGCGACGGCACCGGCGGCACCTTTGTCGGCCCGTCAAACAACTGCTCCCAAGATTCGAATCAGGCGCTGTTTGCGAGCTTGCAGGGCACCGGCCTCAGCCTTTACCGTCACGCCGATGCCCTGATTGATCAGCACCCCGACCAGGCCGAACCCCTGCACCAGCTTGCCCTCTTTGGCAAAGACCTCAAAGATACCCTGCAACCCTTGGGGGGCCTGCGCCCCACTTGGGAAAAGAACGAATTTAACCTGGGTAGCTCGATCGAAGACGAACCCCTGCGCAACCTACTGATGGGGCTGGGCAGCTGGCGCACGGTGTTTCCTCGCAAGGCCAGCGATGTGGTGGTGCACAAGTTTCTCAAGTACGGCGCGTCGGCCTGGGTATTGCGCACCAGTCAGGTAGGCGGCCACGACCCCAATCTTGAACCGATCGCGCCGATGACGTTTTAAGGGCCCTGTCGACGACAGTGAGAATATTGTTGCCCTGAAAGCTTAGAGATGGCATACCCATGTCCGCCGCTAGAGCACGGGAAGCTAGAAACCTAAGGTCGTTATAACCAACAGCTAAGCCAAAAAAACAAGCAATAGAGGGAATGCAAATGCCGCCAGCAAACCAATCAGTAGGGCAGTTAGCAATGCAGTTGCCACAGTTCGTTTATCCTACTTCTTGCCTTTCTTCTGTTTCTTGGCCTTTTTCTTCTTTCCTCCCTTCTTTCCTCGTTTGTCATCCCCTCGCAAAGCGGTTGGGCCAGCGGCAAGAATTGTCTTCACCTGATCGACAGCCTCATCAATAACCTGAGCTACCGCTTTCTGGGTGGCACTAGCAGTATCTTGGGTGGCGTCAATACGATCGCCTAAAGCGTGTCGTGTTTTACCAGCTTTGCCTTTTGCTCCGGCGATCGCATTCTCGATCTGAGTAACCACAAAGTCTCGCGTCTGATCTGCTTTCTGTCGAGTGCCGTCAACTAAATCGCCAGCCCGCTCTTGAGCAATACCAGCCATCACGGCTGCTGTTTTTTGAGCGTTTTCTACGCCCTGATCAACCTCATCAGCGGCGGTAGATCGACCATTAGCCAAGGTGCTTTTTATCGTGTTCGATGCTTCTGAGGCTGGCGAAACGGCATCGGCGATCGCCTCTTTCACCCCTCCTACAGCAGTCTTCACCGAGTGATTGAGCGGGTCGAGCTGATCTTGAAGCGTCTCTTTGGCGTCTGATTGAGCTGCCGATTGAGAGATTTTATTGATAGCAACTTGGGAAACTTCGGCAATCACAGCCGCTGCCACAGCGGAGCCAAGCTTTCGCGGACTGAGCCCTAAAACTGTGGTATCGCCCTTGGTCTTCTTGCCTTCAGATTGGTTAACAGGTTGATCAATCTGAGTACTCTTTTTGTTTTTTTTCTTCTTAGCAAACTTAGCAGACATGGTGTAATTCTCCGTTCCCAATCAGTAAAGTATGTCGCTAACTAGCAGCAGGCTTAAGCCACTAAGATTGCCGTAGTAGGTTGTCGCCCCACTGTCGCTGCTTTAGCGCATGTGTTAGAGCCTTTCACCTTAACGACGGCTTAATCTCAGTGCGTCTGCTTTGCGATGGATATGCGGCACCGATGACAATCTTGATGAAGCTTATAAACTCTTTGGGAACCGCGATGCTCTACGCTTAGAACATTATTTTCCTCTAGTGCCGATCTAATGCGCGTAGAAGCTTGCTGCCAGGCCCTGCTTGAACACCTGTTGCCCGACCTTGACCCCCACCGCCAGGGAGTCTGCTTTGATGTGGGTGTCGGTACCTTTGCCTTTTACTGCGAGCTGTTTGCCCAGTTAGGGTTTGCCACCGTCGCTGTAGAACCTTCCCCCACCGACAAACTGCGATCGCTCTGCCAGCAGTATCCCATCCGGCTGCTCGAGCAGTGCCTGTCCGATCGCGTCGGTACCCAAACCTTGCACATGGGCCAATTTGCCAACCTGGCCAACAGCAACTTTAGCTCCCTGGCGGCCGATTGGTTTGGAGCTTCAACCATCACTCGCCTGGTGCCGACCCTCGATCTGGCAACTCTGCTAAAACAAGTGGCTGCTGCTCGCATCACCGCCTTTAAGCTTGATATCGAAGGCTGGGAGCCAGTCGTGATTCAGCAGTTTGCCGCGCTGCTTGCCGAACAACTACCCCAGATGGTGATGTTTGAGTACGGCGGTGGCAGCAGCCGCAACCAAGGTGAAAAAGGCTGGTCACCCAAATTTTTGACGGGTACCATGGACTGCTTGCAGACCTTGCAACAGCTGGGCTACGACTTTAGCATCATGGTGGACTATGCTGCGGGTACTCAGCCTAAGGTGTTTGACCTCCAGACCCTAGACCTAGCCCAAGAGGCCCCTTTTTACCCCAATGGGGTCTACGGCAACATACTTTGTTTTTACCAACAGCAGTTTTCTGCCGCACGCATTCAATCGATCTGCGCGCCCTACGGCGGGGGCTTAGCTAACTGGGTAGTCAGCAAGCTGGTGTCTTAGGGATCAGCTTGAGCCGCCTGGCTCAAGCTGCCAGCCTAGGCCCCAAACCCCTGGGGCACTTGCTCAGTGGAGTAGTAGTGCGATAGAGAGGCAATCGGCTCTTCTACCTCGATCGCACTGCCGATCGGGGCATCAGCGGCAGCGACCAGGAACGCATTGGGGTCAGATCGGTAGGCGGCCAGCAGGGCCTTCTCTTCAGTCGAGAGATCGGGTGAGCTGTCTCGCTCAATTTCCTCAAAGGTGGTTTCGATTAGCTCCATCTGCGCTTCGGCAGCGCTGAGCTCGTGGTGGGTCTCGGCATTGAGCAGTTGCTCAAGGGGTTGAAGCTCGGCCACGTGGCTGGCGAGGGCTTGCAGTCGCTCTTCGTAAGTATTGGTCAACTGCTGAAGCTCTTGCCGGTGCTGGGCCTCTTGCTGATCGAGAGCCGCTTGCAGCCGCGCTTCCTGATGCTCTAGGGCCGTTTGCATCGCCGTCTTTTCGAGTTCAGCGGTGCGCAGTTTGGCCTGGTGAGCTTTTAGCGCTTTTAGTAGCGGCACCATTTGCCCCTTTAGGGTCATGTGCTCTACATCGAGCTGATTAAAGCGCTCGGATAGCGTGATGTAGGCGCGACAGAGTTGGGTGTAGCGCTCTACCATCTGATTGACGTGCTGAAAGTTTCTCACTGCCGTCTCCAGGCGATCGGTAACCATAGCAACATCCTGCCTATAAAGGCGAGCGAGGGGGGAGTAGAAACTAGGGTTTGATTAGCCCTGTTTACCACGTTTGTCCTTAAAAATTCAAGCCGCTGGGGACACAGTTAAGGTTAAAAACAGGATCTGCCGACAGCCTTACCGCCGCCAGCCGGTTCTCAGTCGGCGACAGGTTGTATTTCAGGGGAGGTTTTGGTTAATGTGTCAGAATGATGGGTAATTGTCAGCCCGTCTTTGCTCCCACCCCGGCAGCGCTGTGCGTACTTATAAAAGCCAAAAGATCGACCAGAACGCCGACTACCCCTGCCCTTGTCGTCGCAATGGGTGCATTAAGCCCATCACCCTGACCGAGGCCTTTGGCTGCGATCGATGTCAGCAGATTTTTGTTGTGCAAGACGATGGCTACGTGATCGAGCAGCTTTCTACCCACTACCCCTACAAACGACTCTGGCGCTGGACGGGGCAGCAGTGGCGACTCGATCGCTCCTCCCTCAACGTGAGCTACTTGCCCCTGGTGGTGCTAGCCGCCTTTGGCATGATGGTGTTCTTTTTGCTGCTGGCCACCCTGCAAACTCCCAACGGTGCCCAATCGGTGGCGCGATTGCTGACTACCTTGGCGGTGGCGCTGGCGGTGGTGGGCATGTTTTGGCTGGCCTCTCGGCGTTAGGCTCATGGTAAACCTCACTACCCAGGCAGACTTTAGCGCGGCGGTTGAGCAGGTGCGCCGGGCCAGTCGTGACCTGGTCGCCGCCGGGTTTGACACCCAAAGCCGCCTGCTAGAGGCGGTTGCAACCGCTATTGAAGCGAGCTTTGACGACATTCTCGAAGCCAACACCCTCGACCTGGAGGCCAGCTTAGAGATGGCTGTGCCCGAACGGGTGCTCGACTGGCTGAAGCTCACCCCCGAACGGTTGCAAACCACCGCTAAAATTTTGCGGCGGCTGGCTTATCTGGGCGACCCCAGAGGACTGCTACACCCCGCTCCCAGTCGGCTAGGCAAGGCCGTGGCGGGCTATGGCCAGGTGGTGCCATTGGGAGTCGTGGCCCTGGTCTACGAGGCGTTTCCAGAACTGGCGGCGATCGCGGCGGGGCTGAGCCTGCGCACGGGCAACGGCCTCATTCTCAAGGGCAGCAACGAAGCGAGCCAAACCAATCAGGTGATTTTGCAGGCCCTCCACCAGGCCTTAGACTCCCTAGGGCTATCGCCCTACTGCATTCTGTCGCTGACCGAGGAGCAGGGCGACGTCGCCCGCAGCTGGCTCTTGCAGGACCCCGGCGTCGACTTGATCATTCCCTACGGGCGGCCAGGGTTGGTGCAGCAGGTGGTGCGTCAGGCCGGAGTGCCCGTGCTGCCCACGGCTATGGGTAACTGCTATCTCTACTGGTCGCCTACAGGGCAGCTCGACACCGTCACCCACATGGTGCTTGACAGCCATCGCGGCGAACCTGATGCGGTCAATGCTGTTGAAAAGGTGTTGGTACACCGAGGCTGCAATCCTTCGGCCCTGGTGCAGCTGTGCCACACCCTGTGGGATCAAGACTTTGAAATACTGGCTGAGGAGGAACTGCTGCCCGACCTGCCCGATGCCAAACCGGCGGTGGCCACCGACTGGAAGCGCCCATTTTTGGGTAAAACGGTGGCGCTACGCTTGGTTGACAGTGTGCAGACCGCAGCTATGCTGATCAACCGCTACAGCAGCGGCCATGCCAATGCGATCGCTACGGAGACCTACGCTGAAAGCAGCCGCTTTACTCAGCTCGCCACCAGCTCCGTCATCTATATCAATACTTCTCCCCGATTTGTGCGCAACCCAGCCCAAGCCTCCTCCATTGCCCTGGGGATGACGGCCCAGCGCGGTCGCTGCAATGGCTTTGTGGGCCTGGGTGCCTTCGTCACCACGCAGCATATTTTGCAGGGTCTTGAGTAGTGCTCCTCAGGTATGGGGGGTCGCGAGCGCACAGCGTCAACACCGTTGCCTAGCTGGCTAATGAGGTTCGGTTAGGAGGTTTAGCTTCCCCAATCAACCAGTAGAGTTAGGAGGCGATCGCCCCCGTCAGTCGGTCAATAGCGCGACGCCCCCCAAAACGCTGGGCAATAATGTCGTCGTAGGTGTCGGCAATGGTCACTACCGAGAGAATGCAGGTCTGTAGCTCCATCAGGTCCATGTTTTCACCGCCGAGAACGCTTTCTGAGAAGAGCACCTGGTTAGCCTCGTCTAGCTGAAAGGCACCAAAGCGCATGCGGCGGTTTTCGGTAAGCAGAAAGTGCATCAGTTCACGGTCAATATTGCTGCCGATGGTGACACAGCTGGTGGCGCACACCGTAGCTAGATCCGCCTTTTCCCAGGGATGTACTTCCCAAGGCAGCACCTCGATCTCAACCAGGGTAGAACCGTAGAGAACATCAAACTGGGGCTGATCTGGATAGGCCCGCAGGCTGTCTTTGAACAGGGCCGCAGTCTGGAGATAGTCGGCGACTTTGGTATAGGTAAGCGCCTGGACGTTGCTGACAAAGGAGATGGCCATAAAAGTTTTGAGTTTTAAGTTTTGAGTTTCGTCGGGTGGGTACTGCCCACCATCTCCTCTAGGTAAAGCAGACCGCTTTCTGCCAGCCCTCTACATAATGAACATTTTTTGATCGAGGGACTTGGGGGTGTGGGCATCGGTGAACTGCTGGGGGCTTTCGTCCGACTCCAGACGACCATCGACGAGATTGATGATGCGATCGGCCACATCGAGAATTCGGTTATCGTGGGTGACCATCAGAATGGTGCAGCCCTTTTCGCTAGCTAGATGCTGCATCAAGGTCACTACGTCGCGGCCCGACTTTTTGTCGAGAGCGGCAGTGGGCTCGTCGGCCAAAATCAGCTTGGGCTGGTTGACCAGGGCGCGGGCGATCGCCACCCGCTGCTTTTGCCCGCCGCTCAGAGCCGCCGGTTTGTAGTCGGCCCGATCTGCAAGTCCTACCTGGCTGAGCATATCCACCGCCAGCCGCCGCTTGCCGCGAAAGTTGCCGGTGAGCTCTACCGCCATCTCCACATTTTGGGCCGCCGTCAGCGACTCAAACAGGTTGTGTGCCTGAAAGATAAAGCCAATGTTGCGGCGAATTCCGACCAGCTGGCGGTTGCCCATGCCTACCAGTTCTTGGTTGAGCACCTTAAGGCTGCCTTCGCTGGCCGATCGTAGCGCCCCAATCAGCGTCAGCAGGGTGGTTTTGCCCGAACCCGAAGGCCCAGTCATAATCACAATCTGGCCAGGGTGCAGATCGAGGCTAATGTCAAAGAGCACCTGCTTGCGCAGGTCTCCTCGGCCAAAGAAATAGTCGAGGTGACGCACCTGCACCGAGCTGGTGGTGGCCTCAGACGCTGAGGAGGTCGTAGACAAGGGCGTAGCACTCATAGGCCAAATACCTCTGCGGGGTCAGTACGCTGCACCTTACGCACGGCCACAGCGCCAGAAATTAAACACATAATGAAGGTCGCTAAATATAGATTAACCACCCGCTCTAGGGTCATCTTAAACAACAGTCCGGTGACGGTGGCCCCCAGGTTGTAGAACAGGGCGCTGATCAAAAAGCCTGGAATAAACCCCAGCACCGAGAGAATAATTGCTTCTTGAATCACCACCCCAAATAGGTAGGCATTGTCGTAGCCGATTGCCTTGAGGGTGGCGTACTCCGACCAGTGGTCAGCCACATCGGTGTAGAGAATTTGGTAGACGAGAATGATGCCTACCACAAACCCCATAGCCGTCAGCAGCGAGAATATAAAACCAATGCTGGTGTTGACTTCCCAGTAGGTGCGCTCGCGGGCGATGAACCCTCCAGGCCCCTGCATGGGCAGGACCAGCACGTCCTTGGGCAGCCCCTCGCTGAGGGCCTGCACTAGAGGCTCGATGTCGGTGCCAGGGGTCACCCGCAGCAGGCCAATGTCGGCAGTGGCAAAGCTGCGCTCCTCTTCCTCAGGGCCGCGATTGGCAAAAAACCGCAGAAAGTTTTGGTCGCTCATGATCAAGTTGCCATTGCCCGAGGCAAAGTCGGTGCCCAGGCTAAAGGTGCCCACAACGCGAATCTCGCGGTCAGCCAGTTCGCTGATCACCCCGGTTTCGCGGGGGCCAACTTCGTCGCGCGATCGCTCATCGATCATGGCGGTGTTGGGCAATCGCAACTCTTGCTGGCGGGCCAGTACCTCGGGCATGGGCAGCACCGGGTCGGAGGGGTTGTAGGCAATCACTCGCACCGGGCGGGTTTTGCGAGTCTCGGGGTTTTTCCAGCGGGCGTCGCTGAGGTAGATGGCGTAGGCCCCCTCCACCCCGTCAAAAGCCTGAGCCTGGTAGAGGCGGCGGCGGGCAAAGGAGCGGGGCACAAACATGTTCTCTTTCAGGCGGTTGATGATCACAATTTCGCCGTTGAGTCGCTCGAGCAGCTGGGTCTGGCTGTCGTAGAGGGCGTTTTTAAAGCCGCTAAACAAAAACATCAGCAGCACCGCAAAGGCCACCCCGGCCATTGAGGTGAGAAACTTCTTGCGATCGTGAATCAGGTTGAGGAGGGCGAGGGGGGTACGCTGCATGGCGCGGCTAGGAATTGTGGAGGAGCAGGCGGTAGGGTGGGCACTGCCCACCCTTGACCTTTAAGACTGAACGGATTGTTTGCTAGGTTGTGCTGGCTGGTTAAGCAGAGGTGGGTGGTGGGCAATGCCCACCCTACTAAGAGGCTGAGACCCCGCCAGTCGAGGGCAATCAAGCAGCAGGTGGCTAGCAACCTTAGAGACTGGCTGATCCACAGCGGGAAACAGCAGCGGCAAAAAACGTCGAGTCATACGGGCGATCCTGAACGGCTGGGCGAATAGTGTGTCTTTTCGAGCAGGGCGATACATCAGGCAGTAGTTGCAGGCCGGACAACTGCCAGCAAAATCGGTTGCAGCCCAGCTCCAAGCTCTACGTTTTCTGGCGCAAGCGGTCATGCAAACACCTCCGCTGGGTCGGCGGTGACGGCCTTGCGCACCGAAATCAGTCCAGACAGGGCACACATCAGCACCGTCAGACTGAACACAAAGATCACTCGAAACACCGTCATCTGCATGGGCAGGGTTCCTGCCGTAGCGTTGTAGGCTAGCTGGTAAAGCCCTAGTGCCAAAATCAACCCTGGTACATAGCCCATCAGGGCCAGCAGTAGCGCTTCCTGAAGGACAGTTTTAAACAGGTAGCCACCGCTGTAGCCAATCGCCTTGAGGGTGGCATACTCCCGCAGGTGGTCACGAATATCGGTGTAGAGAATTTGATAGACGATCACGGTGCCCACGACAAAAGAAACCACCACCCCCAGGCCAAAAATAAAGCCAATCGATGTGGTTTGAATCCAAAACCGGCTCTCTTTGGCAATGATTTCCGGTTTGGTGTAGACCTCCACATCGGCGGGCAGCTGCGCTTGCAGGGCGGCTTTGACCCGCTCGGTGTCGGCATCGGGCTCCAGCAGCACCAGCCCCAGGTTGATTTGATCCAGCGGGCGCGGGCTGAAGTAGCGGCGAAAGTTTTGGTCGCTCATAATCAGGGTGCCATCGGCGGCAAAGCCACCCCCCAGGTCGTACTGGCCGGCGATAGTAATGCGGCGGCGATCGGCCTCGGTTTCGAGACCCACGGTTTGGGGGCCAAACTCGGGGCGCGATCGCCGGTCGATAAAGGCAGCATTGGGCTGCTGAAGGGCCTGCCGTTCCTCCAAAGTATCCAGCTCGGGCATCAGAAACACCGGGTCGCTGGGGTTGAAGGCGTAGACAAACATGGCCCGGCTGAGGCTGGTTTCGGGGTTTTTCCAGAGGGCGTATTCGGCGTAGAGGGGCATCACCTGTTGCACCCCCTCAATGCCCGCCGCTTGATACAGCCGCTCGCGGGGAAACGCCTTGGTGGAGCTGATTTCCAGCGACTGGGGCGAAATTAAAAAAATATCGCCGTTGAACTGGTCATAGAAGTTTGTGGTGGTGCTGACCAGCGCCCCCAAAAAGCCCAGATTCATAAACATCAGCAGCACCGCAAAGGTGACCCCAGCCACAGCCACCAGCAGTCGGGGGCGATCGTGACGCAGGTTATACCAGGCTAGGGGAATGCGGGGCAGAGAGGGGAATTTCATCGCCACCTCCTAGGACTCAATGTCGATGGCGACGTCAACCTGGAGGTTGGTGAGCGCCGCCACCGCATCGCTCTGGTCAACCTGCACCCGCACTTCGACTACGCGAGCGTCAGCGTTAGCGGCGGGGTCATCGTCAAGCACGTCATTTTTGGCAATTTGCAGACCAATCTCGCTGACGGTGCCGGTTAGGGTGTCGCTAAAAGCGCCGTTGCGGCTGGTAATGGTAGCAGGCTGACCCAGTTCGACCAAGCCAATGTCGGTTTCGTAGACCTCGGCCACCACCACCATCTGGCGGGTGTCGCCCAGGGCCAAGATAGGGCCATCGGCGGGAGATACAGCCTCCCCAGGGTAGGCAAAGACATCGAGCACCTGACCGGCCTGGGGCGATCGCACAATGGTGCGAGCCAGCTGGGCTTCGGCTAGGGCCAGGTTTTGGGCGGCTGAGTCGACCTGGCTGGCCACCTGGGCGCGGGTAGTGGTGGCTCGGGCCGAGGCTACCTGAGCTTGAGCGTTTCTAATGTCGCTGAGGCGGGCCTGCTCCAGCCGTTGTTTGGTCGCCTGGGCGTTGCCCAGATCGGCGCGCAAGCTATTGACGGTGGCCTGCTGGCGGTCTAGCTCTTGGCGAGAGATCGCCCCCGACTCGTTGAGTGCTTGAAATCGGGCCAGATCAATTTCAGCGACGCTCAGCTCGGCCTGGAGGCTCTCAACGGCGGATTGCTGAGCGGCGATCGCGGCCTGCTGCGGCTCGTCGATCTGACCGACTCGAGTGCTGGCCTCCTGCACCTGGGAATTGCCTAACGTCGTCTCGGCAGCGAGCTGGGCCCGGGCCTCGGCCAGCTGACTAGCGGCCACATCGCGCTCGGCCTTACGCACGTCGTAGGTGTCGAGGTAGGCCAATACTTGGCCCGCCTGCACCTGGTCGCCCTTCTCAACCTCGAGGCGATCGATGCGCCCAGCTTCGGCCGTGGCCACGTCAATGACGCGGCTGGCAGGCTCAATGCGCCCTAGCGCGACCACCTTGACCTGCTGCGGGGGCGGCAGCTCGGCCTGCTCGCGGGCGGCCTGGCGGCTTTGCATGACGTTGCGCACCGCTACGGTAGACCCTGCCCCCACAAGCAGCAGGGCACCAATCAACAGCCAAAAACTCGGCTTTCTCCAGGGCTGAATCGGGTGAGTAGACATAGGCGCATAGGACAACTGCACTGAATTTAACTGAACGGTGTAGTTTAGTCAATGGGCACAGACAACGCGATCGAGGCGAAACCCTAGGGCGATCGCTAGGTATTGCCCATCAAATCTTTGAGCAGGCAAAGTTCGGAATTAGTTGTCGTCAACGGCCCCTAGGGAGGCGGGCTAAATGCTGGAGTTCCAGCGGTTTCAGGTGTTGCCGTTGAAGGTTCAGCAGGTGTCGTCGCTGAAGGTTCAACAGGTGCCGCCGCTGAAGGTTCAACAGATGTTGCCGCTGAAGGTTCAACTGCTGGAGCGCCAACCGTTAGAGGCCCTTCAGCTGGTGAGGTAGCCGTAGCCGGGATGTCTGGCAACGGATTGACCACCCCAGGCGGCGCATCGTTGAGGCGCATCAGCTCTTCCACTGGGGTAGAAGGAGTTGCAAGCAGCGGATCTTCTACGCTTGGGAGGCTGGCGTTAGGGGCAAAGTCGTTAATTAAGACAGGGTCTAAAATGGCGTTTTCGGCATTAAAGGGAGTCTGCTGACGTAGAGTGCGCAGTAGGTCGGGGCGTACAGCGGCCAGGGGGTCATGGGGGGCAGGACGGTAGGTGGGGTCGTCTAGGTGCAGGTCCGCCATCAAGGCACTAGTTTGATAAAACGCCAGCAGGTCAAACTCCACAACCTCCCAGCCACCGCCGCCAATAAAGGCCATTTGCCCCCCATAGAGCGCCAGCTCCTGGCCTGTTTCGGCTGCCGTCACCAGCACCGGGGCTGTGGGCGAGTCGGCCAGGGCCATCACCAGGGTCAGCTGCCGAGAGGGTACGTAACGCACAACCACAGCCGTGCTGTTGAGCCCTACCGTGGCGTTCGGTGTTTGAACCGTTGTCCGCCCTTGATTGGGGGGCACGAACAGGGCGACTGTGCCTTGACTCAGCAGCAGTCGACGGGTGTCAGGCCAAAACCGCAGGCTGGCCTGCTCGCCTACCCGCGTCAGCGACCCATCGTTGAAGAGCACCTCGGCCCTAGCCGCCGCGCTGGTGTTCAGGGTTTCCCCTGGGCAAAAGCAGTCGGCCACGGCGGCTGATCGGGTGTTGCCGCCGGCGGAAACCAGGCTAACTTGATAGGTGCGAGTCCTTAAATTGGCCCAGGCCCAAGGCACCTCTGCCAGAGCTGGAGATGCGATCGCAGTACTGCCCATAACTGCCAGCAGCACTGCCGAAAAACCATTGGTACAAAAAACCATAGCTTGGTGAAGAGTGACCACGAATTACAGCAGGCCTCTGGCCCTAAGGTAGATGCGGCCAAATGCCCTAGCCCCTAAGCTGCCAGGGTAATTGTGCGTAGAATACCCAAATAGTGGCAGTTGAGCGCTAAGGGTAATACCATCAACTCAAAATTTGTGCAGCACCGTCGCTGTTTTGGCAGAGTTCTGGCAAACTGGGCGCTATCGAAGCGGAGGCTTAGCTCCATGGTAGGGGTTGCGCAGCCCAATTCAGGGCGATTCATAAATGTTGTGTTCTCTTTAGATTAAAACTTTAATAAATTTGAGCCTTTTTTTCGGGAATCACCAGCAAGATCAGTGATTCTGCTGGTGACAGGAAAACAACGTTATATCCGGGCAGACTTCATTGGTTAAGCGGCACCACTCCCTCCCCCTGGCGTTAATTGGCTTTGGCCTGCTCTGCAGCGGCGTCCTGCCGGACCGCGCTAGGGCAGATCAGCTGAGCCCTCCGGCGGCCCCTGCCGCTAATGTTGAGGTGATGACCTCGCCCCCGATCGAGGCGGCTGCGGCCCCTATTCAGGCCCCATTGTCAGTCCCTCTCTCTGCATCCGGGGATCTGGCTGTGACCCTAGCCCCAGCCACCGAGGGAGAGCCAACTGAGGAGGCAGCGGCCGAGCCACTGAGCGTTGACTCAGTTGGTTTCAGTCCGGCGATTGCCCCCGACCAGGCCCTTGGCACCCAGACTTATCTAACCGCTGCGGCCGCGTTGGCTCCGCTAGCCCAGACCCAGACCCCGGCATCCCTGGCCCAGACTAACCCCGCTGTCGACCCCACAGTTCAAGACCCCGAGCTGGGAGTCATTCAGGTGCGTAGCCTGCTAGAGGATAACGACCTGGGGATTTTGCGCATTCGCGAGCAGCCTGAGATCCCGGTGGCGTCTCCGCGGCCCCCAGCAAAAATTGGGTTTTTCTCGGCCCGCTTGGCGATCGCTAACAGTGACAATATTTTGCTGGCCGTCGACGATGTGGGCGGGCTGACTGGCGACACCTTTCTGCGTCCCTCAATCGGTTTTGGCGTCTACCCTGCCCTCGGGCCGCAAACCGCCTTAATTGCCACCGCTGACTACGGGCTACAGCGCTACAGTGCCCAGTCATCACTCAACTACGACGATCTGCGGCTGCGGGTG
This sequence comes from Leptolyngbya sp. FACHB-60, assembly GCF_014695775.1. Taxonomy (GTDB): domain Bacteria; phylum Cyanobacteriota; class Cyanobacteriia; order Phormidesmidales; family Phormidesmidaceae; genus Nodosilinea. Next base: position 219,178 of record NZ_JACJOX010000028.1, read on the forward strand.
GGGCTGCGTCAGGGGTTGACCCCACGCAGCTACGGGCAGCTAATTTTTACCTACCAAGAGCTGTACCGCCCTGGGGCCAATCGGGGAAGATTCTTCAAAAATACGGCTCTGGGCCTCACCTTAGGTCGCCGCGACTCCATTACGCCAAAGCTGGCCCTCGACACCTACTACCTGCTTCAGTTCAATGGGGCTCAGTCGACCAGCAGCGGCACTGCCACCGACTTTAGCCGCTTCTTTCAGTCAGCCGGAGGTTACCTGGGCTACGACATCACTCCCGACCTGCAAGCGGGCATCAGCTACCAGCTCAACTTCATTGACTACACCGCCCAAGATCGCTACGACACCTTTCAGCAGGTGCTGGGGCAGGTGGTTTACCGCATTAGCCCCAACCTGCGGTTCAACGTCTACGGCGGCGTTAGCTTTGGCCGCTCCTCTGAGCCCCGGGTGCAGTTTAACGACACCTTTTTTGGCGCTGCGATCGACGCCACGATACCCTTGTTCTAGCCAGACGTTGTTTCGATGTCACCGTTGACAGCGCCGTTTGTTCTTAGTCGCATTGACGGGGGGCTGCTGGTGGTCTGTAGTGCCCTTCGGCCCCTGTTCACAATTCAGGCACGCAGTTGCTAGGCAACCCCGGCACCCTAGTGGTATGGCTGTAGCCGTGTAAATTAGAGCATAAATCATAGAGGCGGAGACATTTCCACCTGAGTGCCATGCCAAAACCCTACAGCCTCGATCTATGACAAAAGGTCATCGACGCTATCAAACTGGATGGGATGAAGATCAAAGCCAGTGTGGTCTTTGGAATCAGTCGTAACGCTATCGACTTGTGGTTCAAGTGAAAAGCCGCAACCGGTAGCTTAGCCCTCAAGTCAACTCAAATGCATTCCGTTCGCGACGGATTACCGATTGAGACGAGTTTTGTGCCTTTGCCGACCAGCATCGTCATAGCACCCAAGCAGAGATGGCGGAGTGTTGGCCGGGTCAGATGAGCCAACTCTTACAGATATGGGTGCCACCGCGTTTAAGACACTGCATCACAACTGCTCCTTAATTCATACCCCAATTATGCAACGCCGAAAAAGCTGAAGCAGAGGTGAGCACACATTCATCGGCTATATCTTATCTCTGCCTAAGGTTGGATTGACAAGGATTCAGCAAGGTAATTTATGAAGTGTCTCAACCCAGAGGAAAAGTAGACCGATGAATAATTTGCTTTCAAAAAATCTTTTAAATCATGCTCCATCCAAATAACAAATAAATTTTCTTAATGCAAGAATGGCTTACTACAATGAAAGGTTTTAGACACCTAAGGCCCAGAAATTCGTATGAAAATCGGATTTTAGCTGTGGAAAACGACTAACTACCGGGATCTTTGCTGATAATCATTCTCGTTACGAGGCTTTCAGTAAATCAGTAACTGAGCTTGCTAAATCAGTATAAAAGGCGTATCATCCAACCATAAAAATAAAGCCATGGCTTTCGGAAAAAGTCGGTAAGCATGCGGGTTTTAAGCACGTGGGTTGACTGAGATTTTTCCTCTGAGCCTAGTAGTTTCCGGCTAGATAACCTACGGCACGATTGCTGCTGCACAGAGGTTAAAGGCGATTGATATATCTTGCTTTGGCAACAATCTTTATCCGTAAGAATTTTTTCTTAAGGGGCTAAGATTTTTGTTGGGCTTGGTGTATTGCTCCTTTTCGACTAGTGCTTGGGGAGACCGTAGAATTACTATGGGATTTTTCATGGAAAGTATTGGGGTGCGCCATTCTTTGAGCGATCAGGAGTTGAATGACGAACGTTTAGAAGCAGGCTCGGACAGGCTCATTCTTGAGCCTAAAAGCCCAATTCCTCGACTCGCTGTCAAAGGCAAATTTCTATTCTGCGATGGGCAAAAGCTCTATATAAAAGGAATTACCTACGGTACATTTTGTCCTAACTCCCAGCAGGAGCAGTTTCCGGAACCTGAAATAGTTGCCCATGACTTTGCTCAGATGGCGTCACAGGGTATTAATTCTGTACGGGTATATACAGTTCCCCCTAAATGGTTGTTAGACCTAGCCCACCGGCATGACCTTTGGATAATGGTAGGACTTCCTTGGGAGCAACACATCGCTTTTTTGGATGCTCCCCAGCGAATTGCAGATATTGAACAACGGGTCAGGTTAGGAGTTCGTGCCTGTTCTAAGCATCCAGCGCTATTGTGTTTTGCCATTGGCAACGAGATTCCCGCTTCGATGGTGCGCTGGTATGGTCGGCACCGTGTAGAAGCTTTTCTCAAACGCCTGTATTGGGCTGTTAAAGCAGAAGACCCTGATAGCCTAGTAACCTATGTTAACTACCCCAGCACGGAATATTTGCATACACCCTTTGTAGATTTCTACTGCTTTAATGTCTATCTAGAATTGCAAGACCGCTTAGATGCCTACCTAGCACGATTGCAAAATCTAGCTCAAGATAAGCCTTTAGTTATGGCGGAAATTGGGCTTGACAGTCAGAAAAATGGTGAAGTCAAGCAGGCCGAAACACTGGCTTGGCAAATTCGGTCCATTTTTGGCAGTGGATGTGCCGGATGTTTTGTCTTTGCCTGGACAGACAAATGGTACAGAGGCGGATTTGAAATTGAGGATTGGGATTTTGGGTTGACAGACCGTAGTCGCCAGCCCAAGCTCGCCCTTCAGACAGTTCGTCGAGCTTTTGAGGAAACGCCTTTTTCTGCCAGTATAGAGTGGCCTAAAATTTCTGTCGCCGTTTGTTCCTACAACGGTTCCAGTACTATCCGAGATACGCTGTCGGCCCTGCAAAATCTTGATTATCCGAACTTTGAAACTGTAGTAGTAGACGACGGGTCAACTAATGGGGTAGCCCAAATTGCTCAGCAGTATAAGGGCGTTCATCTTATTGTTCACCGTCAAAATGAGGGACTGAGTGTTGCCCGCAACACGGCTCTAAACGCAGCTAGTGGAGACATCATCGCCTATATAGATGATGATGCTTACCCCGATCCCCATTGGCTAACCTATCTAGCAGCAGCCTTTCTGCAAGCTGACTGGGCCGGGGTTGGAGGGCCAAATTTGCCGCCACCAGGCGATGGGCTGATTGCAGACTGTGTCGCCAACGCTCCCGGAGGCCCTGTTCATGTACTGGTGTCTGATCAAGAGGCAGAACATATTCCCGGTTGCAATATGGCCTTCCGGGTTAACCGGCTAAAGGAAGTTGGTGGTTTTGATCCGCGGTTTCGGTCGGCTGGGGACGATGTTGACATTTGTTGGCGTTTGCAGAACCGTGGTTGGAAAATAGGGTTTAGTGCGGCAGCTGTGGTATGGCATCACCGTCGTAACTGTGTGAAGACTTACTGGAAGCAACAAAAAGGCTACGGGAAAGCCGAAGCGTTACTAGAGGAAAAATGGCCAAAGAAATATAACGCTGTCGGGCACCTTAGCTGGGCCGGTCGATTATATGGCAAAGGACTAGTGCGAGTGTTGTCTTTTCAAAAGCAACGAGTTTATTTTGGAAGTCGGGGAAGTGCCCCTTTTCAATCAATTTATCAGGCTGCACCAGATCTCTTTAGTTCTCTTTCGACCATGCCCGAGTGGTATTTGCTAACACTGTTACTGGCTGGGCTATCCACCCTCGGCTACTTTTGGCCGTATGCGCTGTGGGCTATTCCCTTGCTCATGGCCGCGAGCGCTGTGCCGGTTTTGCAAGCCATCTGGAGTGCCTCCCATGCTGAATTTACGACGCTCAACCGTAGCCGTTTGAATCGCCTTAAGCTGTATAGCTTGACAACATTGCTATATTGCATTCAGCCTCTAGCGCGCCTGTGGGGACGCTTAGATAACGGCCTCACACCTTGGCGTAGACGAGGTAAGACATCGCTTAAGTGGCCAAGATGCCAATCCAGAGCTTTGTGGAGTGAGGAATGGTATTCGTCGGAAGATTGGTTGTCAGACTTTTATCAAGGGTTTAGTCGGCATGGTGCGATCGCAAGTCATGGTGGTGACTTCGACCCTTGGGATTTGGAAATCAGGAGCGGGCTTACTGGATCGATTCGGATACTAATGGTAATTGAAGAGCATGGGAATGGTAAGCAACTCGTTCGACTACGCTCTTGGCCCAAAATTGCCCCTACTGCCGTCGGTATTCTAATAATCATGATTTTGCTAACGGCGGCGGCCGCTAGAGATGAATCAATTTTTGCAGCGTTTGTCTTAGGTTGTGCGACCTTTGCCGGAGGTGCAACTATCGCTTGGGATTGCTCGACTGCGGCCTCAACCTACCTCCAATCAGTCAATCAGTTAGCCAGTTCCAGAAACTGTGAATTAGTCCAATGAGCCTAATTCGCTATAAGCGCCTGTTACCCTACCTGTTGCGTCATTGGCCGTTGCTGGTGCTCATCGTTGTTTTGACCCTGTTGGCGTCTCTTCTGGCAGCCCTGCAACCTTGGCCTTTGAAGATTTTGGTAGATTATGCCCTCGGTGATACAGCTTTACCTCATGTCTTAAGCACACTCCTGTCTGCTTTACATCAAGAGAAGTCAGCAGTTGCCCTAGTTGTCTTAGCAGCCCTGAGCAGCTTTGGTCTTTACTGCATCAATTCAGTCTTCGACGCAGTCTTGAGCCTGGCATGGGCAACCATGGGTCAAAAAACTGTATACGAGCTATCAGCGGCACTATTTTCACAACTGCAAAGACTTTCACTTCAATTTCATCGTCACAACGCCGTTGGAGACTTTCTCGATCGCCTGTCGGTAGACACCTATAGTGCCTACACCTTAACCAACATTCTCCTGGTTTCGCCAATCCGGCAAAGTGTCTTGCTGTGCACCCTCGGCTTGGTCGCTTGGCAACTCGACCCTGGCTTGACAGTCATCACGTTTGCGGTAGTACCGCTCATGGTAATAGTTGCTCTTGCTTGTGGAGCCCAGCTCAAACGGTTAATGCAGCATCAACGCCAAGCCCAAGCGCAGGTGATGAGTTTTGTCCATCAGACGTTGACCTCTATACCTATTGTTCAAGCTTTTAGCACTGAAGATGCTAACCAAAACTATTTTGGCTTGCTAGCGGCACGTTCAGTTGCTTCATCACAAAGAAATCGACTTTTTGGTAGCTTGCTTAACACAACCAATGGTTCTATTGCTGTGATATCTACAGCCATCGTTATATTTTTTGGAGGTACTAAAGCAGTAGCCGGTGTAGTGACTGTCGGTAGCCTATTAGTGATATTGGACTATTTACGCTCTATTCAAGCCGCGTTTAGAGAGCTGTTCACTAACTATAGCAAGCTAAAATCTCTTGAAGTCAATATAGATCGTATTTTTGAGATTATTGATTCTGATGATAAAATCCCAGAGCCATTAACACCAATTAGTTTCCCTACTGGCCGATCCCGAGGAGATATTTGCTTTAAATCAGTTACATTTGGTTACGAACTCAATAAGCCAATCTTAAAAAAGATATCTTTCACAGCCAAGGCAGGAGAAACTATTGCCGTTGTAGGCCCTAGTGGGGCCGGAAAAAGTACGCTACTATCCGCTATCCCTCGTTTTTTTGATCCTTGGCAAGGCCAAGTTCTAATGGATGGCCTCAATGTGAGAGATCTGCCTGTAAGTGTGGTGCGATCGCAAGTTGGCCTAGTGTTACAAGATCCCTTTTTATTGCCTTTAAGTGTTGCTGACAATATTGCCTATGGCAGACCCAACGCCACCCGTCAACGTGTTATACAGGCAGCAAAAATAGCTAATGTAGATAGCTTTGTTGACCAACTGGCTCATGGCTATGACACTGTAATAGGGGAGCGAGGAGCCACTTTATCAGGAGGCCAAAAGCAGAGGATTTCGATTGCTCGAGCACTTTTAAAAGATGCGCCAATTCTAATTCTAGATGAGCCCACTTCAGCCTTAGATGTTCAAACCGAAAGATCCATAATGGATGCACTAGATCGACTGATGGCTGGGCGTACCACCTTTATCATTGCTCATCGCCTATCCACAGTTAAGCGAGCCAATCGTATTTTAGTGCTAGACCAGGGCCATTTAGTAGAGACAGGTACCCATCAGGAGTTAATAGATGCACAGGGGCTTTATGCACGCTTGCATTACCTGCAAGCTAAAAAAACGTTCGGAGCGGTCATGCGATGAAGCCATGGTGGTTAAGGCTTAGTCAATACGCACAGCCTCACTGGGGTGGCCTTGGGGCTATTTTAGTGCTGACCTCAACAACGATCGGTATCAACGTTCTCAAACCCTGGCCTCTAAAGCTAATCATTGACAATGTTATTGACAACAAGCCTTGGCCCTCTTCACTAGCCTGGTTCCAACGCCTGCCAAGCGCAGAATCTACGACGAGTCAGTTAACTTGGTTGGCGGGTAGCACCGTCCTGATCTTTCTAGCTGCCGAAGGTCTCAACCTACTGCAAGCTTACCTACAAGCAGGTATAGGGCAGCGTATGCAGTATGACTTGGGTGGCACTCTATTTGATCATCTTCAGCGATTATCTCTAAAGTTTCACACCACGCAGCGAACTGGAGATTTAGCCAAGCGGGTGCTTGCTGACAGTAGCTGTGTTAGCAACCTTATCTTCGGTGTTTTTCTAACAATTTTGACGGCTTTAGGAAATTTAGCTGTCATGTTTATTGTGATGTGGCAACTTAGCTCCCTTTTAGCCTTGATGGCTTTGATCGCAATGCCATTTTTCTTGTTATTAATACAGTTATTCAATCGACCAATGGCCCAATGGAGCTATCGTCACCAGCAATTGGAAGGTGACATGATGGCTCTCAGTGAGCAGACTCTATCCGCTATTCCAGTAGTTCAAGCCTTTAATCGTCAGGATTTAGAAGATCAGCGCTTTAACCAACTGGTCCGTCATACTTTGAAAGCTTTTCAGAAAATGACCTTAACTCAGGTTCAGTTTAAGATTGGGGTCGGCAGTATTACTGCTTTAAGCACAACAGCCTTAATGTCACTAGGTGGATTGCAAGTATTGCAAGGAACTCTGACGGTGGGTAGCTTGCTAGTATTTATTAGCTATCTAACAGCTCTTTATTCACCCATGGAAACCTTGGCCTATAGCTCTTCTGGCTATGCTGCGGCTGCCGCTGGTGCACGACGCGTATTTGAAGTATTAGCTGTAGACGAACAAGTTCAAGAAAGTACCCATGCGGGTGCCTTTCCAGCGGCAAAGGCAAGAGGGGAAGTTTGTTTTAATCAAGTCAGTTTTGGTTATCACATCGATTCACCTACGCTAAAAAACATTTGCCTAGACGTAGAGTCTGGCGAAGTTGTTGCCTTTGTAGGCTCAACTGGAGGAGGAAAAAGTACTCTAATTTCTTTGATTCCTCGGTTTTTTGATCCCGATAAAGGACGAGTTTTAATCGATGGAATTGATTTGCGCGAACTTACAATTAAGGCGGTGAGATCTCAGGTAGCCCTAGTGCCTCAAGAGCCCTTCCTCTTACCCCTAACCATTGCCGATAATATTGCCTATGGAACTGTTAATGTTACTCGCGATCGAGTTATTCAAGCAGGTATGGTTGCTAATGCTCATGATTTTATTCAGCAATTGCCCCAGGGATATGACACAAAAATTGGAGAACAGGGATCAACTCTATCTGGGGGAGAAAAACAGCGTATTTCTATTGCCAGAGCTGTGCTTAAAGACGCTCCAATTTTGATTCTAGATGAGCCTACCTCTGCACTAGACTCTCAAACCGAGAGATCTATTATAGAAGCGCTAGATCGATTGATTACTGGGCGGACCACCTTTATTATTGCCCATCGCTTATCCACTGTTAGACAAGCCCATCGTATTGTGGTTTTGGAGCAGGGCGAAATTCTTGAGGTTGGCAGCCATGAAACATTACTGTCTGCTGGAGGTCTTTATGCTCGACTGCACACAATGCAGCACCACCATAATCACAATTCTCTTACTGGTTTTATAGAAAAAAACGGTTTCATATCCTGAGAGTCGATGGCAAAGGCTTATAGACGTAGAGTCTTCTAAACACTACTCTTCTCAGGCTCATCACCCTGCCAAAACAATTAGCCGAATTCGCTAGGAAGAAAGCTTATCTTGACAGATCAAGTATTGAAATACAGTGGGGCAAATGTACTCTAATGGATTTAAGTGAATTAGCTTCAATTACTGGTGATTGGGACTACAGTGAACTGCCGTCTAATGTGTACTTAGGTCAGGATTGTTGGTTGGAAAGAAAAGAGAGCTTTAACCGTTACCGCAGTCAAAAAAAAACAGGCATGGTTTTAGGGAACTTCGTAAAGGTATATACCTGGACAACGTTTAATATAGAGCCCTCTGGAAGTATTTTTGTAGGAGATGAGTCTATTCTCGTGGGGCCTACATTCATGTGCCAGAATCAGATTACTATTGGCAACCGCGTTGTCTTGTCTTATCACGTTACTGTTGCTGATTCCGATTTTCATCCCATTGATTCAGTCTTGCGTAAGCAAGATGCCGTAGCTAACAGTCCTTTTGGAGACCGCTCGCAGCGACCAACAATTATCTCGCGCCCAGTCATTATTGAAGACGACGCTTGGATTGGAATTGGAGCCACGATTCTTAAAGGAGTTCGTATTGGTCGAGGGGCGCGTGTTAGTGCTGGGGCCGTTGTTACTTCAGACGTTCCTCGTGGGATTACTGTCGTCGGCAATCCTGCTGTCTTTCTTGATGGAGACTCGACATGATGCAGAGTTATAGGCTGGATCACGACTGGTTTTCTGCACCACTGCCAGACAATGTTGTCTTAGGTGACCGGAATTGGATCTATAGCAGCTTTGCTTTTCGCCACTATTATAGTCAGCAGTCTGTCGGGCTACAAACAGGACATGACACCGGCATTTATAACGGCACGTTCTTTAATTTAGGGCCAAATGGAAGAGTCGAAATAGGCAATTACTGTACCTTGGTTGGGGTTATTATTTGCACCGATTGTAGTGTTGTTATTCGAGATTATACTTTTATCGCCCATGATGTCGTTCTAGCTGACTCAACTGTAGCTTTTCCTTTTGTAGATTCTTCTGAAAATTGGGAGAGCAATAGTTCTTCTAAAGAGATGGGTAGCCCTATCGGCATTCTAATTGAGGAAAATGCTTGGATTGGAGCTAAAGCAATCCTATTAAAAGGTACGCATATCGGTGCGGGTTCGATTGTAGGTGCCTGTTCTGTTGTCAGTTCGGTAGTTCCACCTTACACAATTGTAGTCGGCAATCCAGCTCGAGTTGTCCGTCACTTAGATAAGCACACTAATTATTATGGCTAAAGAGAAGTTCAAAAAAGGAAAAATTGTTGTTTTTGGGATTCTTTTTTGGTATCCCTTAGCAGGAGTTACCTATCAGTTTCTTAATTACTTAATAGGGTTACGCAACTTAGGTTATGACGTTTACTACGTCGAGGATTCTAGCCGCTGGCTCTACGACCCCAAAACCGATATCTTGACACCAAAGGTGACAGAGAATCTCCAGGAAATTGTACCTATTTTAGATGCCTACGGATTTCATGAGCGCTGGGTATTCCGAGATTATTTAAGTGGAGAGTGTTATGGGATGACATCTTCTCAACTTTTACAGCTTTATCAGGATGCAGATGCTTGTTTAAATGTGACAGGAGATCAGGACATTAAGGATGAACAGCTAACATGTCGTCGTCACGTTTATATTGAATCTGACCCAGTGATTTCTCAGTTTAAGTTGGCTGACGGTGATGTCAAGATGATAAAACATTTGGCTCATCATGATACATTTTTTAGCTTCGGAGAAAATTTAGGAAATGCTGACTGCGGGGTTCCAGTTGGTCAGTACGAATGGAAGCCAACTCGTCAACCAGTTGTGTTATCACTTTGGCAACATAGCTATGGTGCTGGGGAAACTTATAATACTATCGCGACGTGGAATAACAAGGGTAAAGACATTACCTATCGGGGTGAAACATATTATTGGCGGAAGGCTCGTGAGTTAGAGAAATTTTTAGATTTGCCCCATAAAAGTCCTCTAAAGTTTGAGATTGCCGCGAATGTCAGTAAAGATGAAAAAATAACTGTCAAGGAACTGCTCAATCAACACGGCTGGCAGCAATCAGATGCTGTTAAGCTCTCCCAAGACATACAGAGATACCAAACCTACATTCAGACATCCCGCGGTGAATTTACGGTCGCTAAAGATCAATACACGCGATTGCGAACAGGATGGTTTAGCGATCGCTCAGCCTGCTACTTAGCAGCAGGTCGGCCTGTTATCACTCAAGAAACGGGGTTTAGCAAGTTTCTTCCTACTGGCAAAGGATTATTCTCATTTCAAACTATGGAGGATATTTTAGTAGCATTGGATGAGATTGAAAGTGACTACGAGGGCAATTGTCGTGCTGCACGGGAAATTGCCGCTGAGTATTTTGCGGCAGAAAAAGTGCTTGGTAGTTTAATGGAGCGAGCAGAGTTGTAATATGGCGCGCATCATCGTTTGCGGCTACATGATTCGCTATCCTCTAATAGGAATGCTTTTTGCTTTTTTTCACTATGTGTTGGGGCTTTCTCGACTAGGGCACGAAGTTCTGTATCTGGAGGAAAGCGGTTGGCCTCAATCTTGCTACAACCCAAACCACCAAAATTATGGTGATGATCCGCAATCAGGACTTCAAATAGTTCAAGCCATGATGTCAAGCTTCGGGCTACAGATTTCAGTATGCTATATCAATCGTGATTCTGGTCAAATCTGGGGAATCACTTGGGATGATTTAAAGCAGACTCTGAAAACAGCAGATTTACTCTTAAACATTGGCGGTGTGTGTTGGCTACCCGAATTTCAAACGTGTCAACGTCGGGCTCTGATTGATCTAGATCCCTTCTTTACACAAATCGGACGCTTTGCGACTGAAGACTTACACGAATATCAAGCCTACTTTAGCTACGGAATGAATATTGGACAGCTTGGCTGTACCATTCCAACCAATGGCATTGATTGGCACCCAACATTGCCTCCCGTTGTTACAGAAATTTGGCAGGGAGTTGCGTTTACTAAGCCGTCAGTGACAGAGGATAAGTTGCATACTTCCTTAACCACAATTGCTAACTGGAGCGCCTATGGCGGAGTGATTTATGAGGATGAATATTATGGCCAAAAAAACGAAGAATTTTCAAAGTTACTGGGGTTGCCGAGTCATACCTCACAAAAATTAGAATTGGCGCTTTCCGGAGTTGATATTGAAACGAGAGAGCAACTATTGGCCGCAGGGTGGTCTATTCGAGATGCAGGTGAAGTTAGCAAAGATCTATCAACTTATCAAGCCTACATCACTAGTTCCCAAGGAGAATTTAGCGTAGCCAAACAGGCCTACGTGAAAACCCATAGTGGATGGTTTAGCGATCGCTCAGTTTGCTACCTAGGTGCCGGACTACCCGTAGTTCTTCAAGACACGGGCTTTAGTGAGTGGTTGACCGTTGGACAAGGTGTATTGCCATTCTCCTCTTTAGAAGAAGCTGTAGATCGCATTGAACAAGTTAATGCAGATTACTTAAATCATTGCGCGGCTGCCAGAAGAATTGCTGAACAGGTATTTAACTACAAAGTAGTGTTACCTCGATTAATTGAGATTGGCTTAGGAGAATAAGTACACTATGGCATCGAATCCTGAAGTAACCATTGCAATCCCTACTTATAACCGCTGTGGCTTATTAGAGAAAAGTCTTAAGAGTGCATTAGCCCAAGACTATTCAAATTTCCGTGTTTTAGTGCTAGACAATGCTTCTTCTGATGAGACTAAAACCGTTGTTCAGTCACTCTCAGACCCTCGAATTACCTATGTCCGAAACGAAACTAATATTGGGTTATTCCGCAATTGGAGTTGTGCTATTGAACTAAATTCGAGCCCTTATATAACAGTTTTGCAAGATGACGATGAGCTACTTCCAGGTTTCATTACAGAATCTATTTTAGGATTAGAAAAGCACCCGAGTGCGGCTTTATCAGTCGCCAGCATCAGAGCGATTGACATAGCAGGTGATCTGTTCACATCGCCTGACGATATATTGCCTAAAGGGGTTCTATCTGGCCTAGACTATCTTCATGGAATTGTTGCTGGGCGCAACTGGCCTATACACCCTTCATCAGCTATGATGCGGTCTTCAGTGTTAGAAGAAATAGGATCTTTTGACACCCCTCATTCTGAATTTTCAATTGATTTTAATTTATACTTCCGAATGGCATCCCGTTTTGATATCATTTTTCTGCCAAAGGAATTTGTTTCAATTAGATATCATGAGGGACAATACACTCAGCTTAGAATCATGCCTGGGGGAATTGCACCACTTGCTGTTATTGCAGAGCGCTGTGATGCGATCGCATATTTACTAAAATCTGATCGTGCAAAGGATGATTCTTACCGATATTGGCTTGTTGATCGCTTGTTACATCTCAACATGCGTCGTAGTGAGTTAACATCTGAACTTGTTCCTGATCTGAATTTAAGTTGGGCAGAACGGTTGCAAGTTGCGCTTCAGGAAATTAATCGACTCATCCCAGTCGGAGACACAGTTCTCCTAGTCGACAATAACGAGTGGGGCAATACTGTTCTTCCAAAGCACTGCGTATATCCTTTTTTAGAAAAAGATGGATTCTATTGGGGTCCTCCACCTGATGATAAGACGGCTATTCGAGAGTTAGAGCGAATGCGACAGATGGGAATAAAATTCATGGTGATTAGCTGGCCAGCTTTTTGGTGGCTTGATTACTATTCGGGACTGCGGGAGCACATTTATTCAAATTTTCACAAACTTATTGACAATAGCCGAATGGTTGTTTTTGCTCTGAGGGGCATGGATCAAAAACAATCTCCAATTTCAAAACTTACAGATGAGGCTACGGATGACTAATCGTTCTGGGCCACAGATTAGCATTGGATTACCTGTTTATAATGGAGACAATTTTTTAGGGCAAGCTCTCGACTCAATTCTGGCTCAAACATTTGCAGATTTTGAATTGATCATTTCTGATAATGCTTCAACAGATAAAACCGAAACCATCTGCCGCACCTATTCTGCCAAAGATCCACGTATTCATTATATTCGAAATCAAGAGAACTTAGGAGCTTCAGCTAACTTCAATCAAGCATTCGCGCTTTCATCAGGGAAATATTTTAAGTGGATTGCCCATGATGATCTGCATAATCCTAAATTTTTAGAAAAATGCTTTCAGGTTTTAGATCAAGATCCTTCTGTAGTTTTGGTTTATAGCAAAGCAACTACTATTGATCCAAATGGCAAGACTATCCGTAAAGATTGGGGATGTGGAGCGGGGTTGAGTTCTATGTTGCCACACCAAAGATTTCGAGAAGGTTTACTTCCCCTCAAGCAGCCTATTCCTCTACCTATATTTGGGGTGATCAGAGCCTCTGCTTTGAGGAACACTCACCTGATGGCTGGCTATCCAGATTGCGACTGCGCGTTATTAGCTGAGTTGAGTCTTTACGGTAGGTTTTACGAAGTTGCTGAACCCTTATTTTTGCAAAGAGAACATGAACTCCGTGCAGGACCGCGGCTCTCCAGCAATCCCTACCAAGCTGTAGCGTTTTGGGATTCAAAAAAAAGTGGACATGTCGGTTTGCCTCATTGGGTGTTATTAGTTAGGCATTGGGCTGGTGTCAGTAGGGCTCCATTAGGATGGAGGGAGCGACTGCTTTGCTACAAAGAATTGCTCATTTGGATGAAGCGCAATCGGCAGTTACTCTTTAGAGATTTGGTAGTAGTTACAGAACGTGCTCCGGTTATTGGCCTCGGTATTGCTTTAGCTCACCAAAAGTATGTAGAAGTGAGTTGGAATAATAATCTTGCTTGTCTAGTTCGAGACATTAACCTGTTTACTCAAAATGGTGACTTGATTATTTGTGTAGATGAGGCCTGTTTTGGGACAGATTTTATTCAGGATCGCCGTATTCTGCCTTTTCTAGAACGCGATGGACAATACTATGGCCCACCCGCCGATGATGATACCGCTATTGAAGAACTAGAGCGCATGCGTCAATCTGGAGCTAGTTTTATAGTCTTTGGATGGCCAGCCCTTTGGTGGTTGGATTACTATTACGAGTTCCATAATTACTTATATTCAAAGTTTTCCTGTATAGACAAAAATAGCCGATCTGTCATATTTGCTTTGAATAAGAGTAACTGCGAGTCGTCTCAATAACGCTAGAGTTAACAACTGTGGCGCTACTCTCCTCGTAGCGCCTGCACCACGTCAATACGCGTCACCCGCAAGGCAGGCAGCAAACTAGCACCTACTCCAACCCCAAACGCAGCTCCCATAGATAGGGCCGCATCCTTTAGGTTGAATTCGTAGGGAGCTTCAAAAATAGTGGCGGTGGCGGTTTTGGTAAGGATGTGAACGGTGGCAACCGCTGCGGTTCCACCAATCAGGCTTAGTAAAGCCGCCTCGGCGATAAACTGAGCCATGATTTCTAAGTCAGTAGCCCCGATCGCGCGGCGCAAACCAATTTCGCGGGTGCGCTCCATGATAGCGGCGATGGTGATGTTAGCAATACCAACACCACCAATTACTAGGGCCAAGATGCCGACGGCTTTAAGGACACGAATTGAGGCCTGCTGGCGTTTGTCTTCCTCGTAGAGGTCTTCGACATTGCCGGCTAGGTAAATCTCATAGTTGGGGAACAGCTGCTGGAGCTGGGTTTCTACCGCGTCGCGAGTAGCTTCATAGTCGTTAAGGCTGCGCAGGGCGATTTGAATTTGCTGCCCGTAACCAGCTTGCCCTTGAAGCAGGGCACCGTAGGGTTCAGGAATCCAGAACGTACCTCTGGGTTCGCCATCTTCGCTCCCCCACAGATTTTTGTTTTCAATTAAACCAACTATCGTAAACCGGGTACCGTTGACAAAAACGTTTTCTCCTAGGGGCGAGGCATCTTGAAAGAGCTGCTGAGCCAGTACTGTATCGACAATAGCCACCGGTCGAAAAGCATCAAAGTCTTCTCGCTCAAAAAAGCGCCCGTCTAGCATCTGGCGACCAGTGGTGCGCTGATAATTTTCGGACACGCCAACGGCATCAAGATTGTCGGTGACGGTGCCTTGGTACTGTACCTCTGCTCCCCACAGCGGGGTGACGTGGCTAATACTGAGGATGCCAGATGTCTGCTCGATTTTGGCGATTGTTGCTTCGCTAAAGTCTGCTGGAGGCAGCTCACGTCCGTAAACCCAGGGGATGAGGTTGGGGTTGTCGCGGGCAGCTAAGCGATCTTGCATAACTCGGTTGCTAATGGTTTCGATATTGAGGGTGGCATTGACGGCGGCCACCCCCATGAAAATGCCTAGAGCAGTGAGGCCAGAGCGGACCCAGTTGCCGGTCAAATCTCGCAGAGTGGTGAGGCTTAAATCGATGGGAGAAAGAGCCATAGCAGTTGCTTGTCGTGGGTCGCTGAGAGCTCCGAGAGCCAGGGGCATGAGTCAAAAATAAGGGAGCTGGCGGTAGGGTTTCGACTAAGGCGATTGTCTACCGCTGTTTTAAGGAGCACCAGGCGTCTCAACTACCATGCCCTCGGTCAGGGGCTGGTCGGGTGGAATGGCGAGAATGACGAGGTCAGTTTCTTCAAGTCCAGAGACAATTTCAACGGCATCTAGGGTGTCGAGGCCGGTGGTCACAGTGCGCTTTTGGACTCTACTGTCGCTATCTACTACCCATGCGTAGGTTTCGCCGCCCTCCTGATGAAGGGCGTTGGCGGGCAGAGCTAGGGCGTTCTCTCGCTGCACCAAAATTACCTCAACGCTGACGGAACTGCCGGAGATAAGCACGCCGCTGGGGCGATCGAGTTGGGCGATCGCCTTGACCATAGCTTGGGAACCGCCGCCTTCGCCGTCGCTGTCACTAATCGCCTGGGGGGCAATGCTAATCACCCGGCCGGTGTAGTTTTCGGGGTTGGGGCCGATAACGCTGACCCGCACGGGCATGTTGACCGACACCTTATTGGCGTCGAGGGTCATGAGGTCAAATAGCACTACTTCTTGGTTAGGGTCACCGATGGTGAGCAGGGTGCCCTCGCTCTGCACGCCGTCGCCGGGCTGCACGTCGATATTGAGCACTACGGCGTCAAAGGGAGCAACGATGGCGTTGTCGGCAATGCGGGCGCGAACGTTAGTTAGTTTGGCCTGGTTTTGGCGAATCTCCAGCTCGGAGCGCTGTAGCTCAACCTCAGCCCCCCGCAGCTCAGACTGGGCCGTTTCTAGAGCGTCGCGATCCTGGTTGTAATCATCCTCAGAGATAAACCCCTGATCAACTAGCGATCGCGATTCGCTCAACCGCTCTTCGGCCCGCTGCACGGTGCGCTGGTGATCTTGTAGCACCTCGGCATTGCGCTGCCGCTGAAGTCTGAGAATTTCGGTTTGAATTTGGGCCTCGTCGAGCTCTTGCTCTAGGTTGCGATCGCGCAGCCGCAGCAGCACCGTGCCCCGCTCTACCCGCTGGCGCTCTTCCACCAGCACGGCCTCTACGGTGACATCCCCCGGCGCTTTAAGAACTTGCTGGTTGCCCAGGCTCATCACCCCCGAGGCATCGACCCGGTTCTCTAAGGTGTCGCGGCTGGGGGTGCCGGTAGTCACCACTACGGGGTCTACGCTGCGGCTCTGCCAGGTGCGGTAGCCCAGCCAGCCCCCCACGCCCAGCACCAGCACCAGCCCCGATGCCACGATCCACCTCAGCCCAGGGCGAGAGTTGGCCCGAGCGCCATCGTCGAGCAGGTCGTCATCGAACAGGCCGGAGCTGAGGGGTTTGAGGGTTTCCGCCAGAGCCAAAGGATCGGATGGGGGAGGGCCAGCATCCGCTGAGGCGCTGACGTGGGTGGAAGTGTCGGGATGGGGGTCGGGCGGCACGGAGCATTCCAAACAAAGGGCAGTCAGCTGCTACAGGGGGGCCAGGCGGCCCAACTCGGCAGGGCTGAGGTGGGCGTCGGTAACCTGGCCATCGCTCATCATAATAATGCGCTGGCTGTGGCGAGCCACCTCGTGGGAATGGGTCACCATGACGATGGTAATGCCTCGCTGGTGCAGGGCCTCAAAAATGCTCAGCACCTCTGTAGCCGACTGCGAATCGAGCGCCCCAGTCGGCTCGTCGGCTAGCAGCAGCACCGGCTGGTTGACGATGGCACGGGCAATAGCGACCCGCTGCTGCTGCCCGCCCGAAAGCTGGGAGGGGCGTTTATCCATGCGGTTGGCTAGGCCCATGTGGGTGAGGGCCGCAGCGGCTCGGCGCTGCCGCACTGATCGCCCCAGCCCGGCATACATCATCGGCAAAACCACGTTTTCTAGCGCCGTCAGGTTCGGCAGTAGCTCGTAGCGCTGAAAGATAAAGCCAATCTTGCGGTTGCGAATGCGGGTCAGCCGGGTTTTGTCGACCGTTGAGACATCCGTGCCGTCGAGGAGGTAGCGACCGCGGGTGGGGCGATCGAGACAGCCAATGATATTCATTAGCGTCGATTTGCCCGAGCCCGACTGGCCCATAATGGCGCAGTATTCGCCGGGGTGAATGGTGATATTGATGCGATCGCAGGCCCGCACGGCCGCTTCGCCGCTGCCAAACACCCGCGACACATTCTCCATGGTGATGACGGCGGCAGGTGGGGGGTAGGGTGGCGGGGACATGGGCGATCGCATAAACGCTATGGCGACGAGAGTTCCATACCGAGATGAAACCCACAGACCTAGGATAATTCCTTTACCTAATTTCTCTGGGGCCGGAGCCTAGACGCAGCGACGCAGTAGACGTTACCCTCTAGCTCTCCACCAGATTATCCCTTCAAAAACCGAGATACCGCCGATGGGAATGCCCTGTAAAATCAATAGCCTGCTCAAACTCAAGCCTGACCAGGGCTACCCCACTATGCTTGAAGTCGGGGCTCAACACCGAGTGCAAAAAGACGGCTATCGCATTTTTCCTATTGATGTGCCGCTGAGTTTGGTCGATGAAAACTGGCTTGCCCACGGCGACATCGTCATCGAAAAACTCACCTGGGAGCATCAGACCACTACTCTAGAGTTTCGGATTCACCGCGTCTACGCCACCCCATTTGCTATTCAGTAGTCAAGACTGTTTCAGCCTTATTCGAATTGCTGGCTGGCCGTCTGCCACGATAGCAGCTCGTATCGCCCCGCCTGATGCACCAGCAAGCCGGCGGGTTCACCTAGGGCCGGGTTGGTGAGCGCCACTACGGTTTGGGTGGCAAACATATCGCTGTAGAGCACTCGATTGTCCGCATTCAGGACGATGGTTTTGGGGGATGTTGTCTCTACCTGTACGCGCCAGTTTTTTAGCTGTGTTAGTGCTGCATCATTCCAGGTCAGCACTCGCTCTGGCTGGCCGTCGCCGGTCAGGTCAATGCTGTGCTGGGTGAGGTTAGTCAGGGCAGCCGTAAAGTCTGTCGGCACCGGCTGATCGCCAAAGATTGTGGTGGCTGTAGCGGCGATCGCCCCCGGTTCTGCAGGCTGGCCCTGGTCAGCATCAAGCCACATCAGCGCCCCCTGGGAAAAGACCAGTGGCGGCAGAGCAGAAGTATTGGTGGCGGGGCCAGTAGCCAGTAGGGTCACCGTGCCATTGGTCAAGCTGAGCCCGCGCACGGTCAGGGGTGCCGAAACGCCGGTGGTGGGGCTTACCCAGCGCAGCAGATGAGGCGATGCCTGGGCCGCAGTCTGCACTACCGGCCAGACCGCCGCCGGAGTTGCTCCAGCGGGAATTGATCCAGTCCCTCGCTGCCAGGTTTGACTCTGGTTCACAGCCTGCACATCAATGGCATACCACTGACCTAGAGCAGCATCGAGAGACTGACCGGGAGCGGCATAGCCCGCTTGAGGGGCAGGAATGGGCTGGGCCTGACCAATAAGAGCGGTGATAGGGGCTGCGATCGCCCCCGTCGTCTGGGCGCTGGCGGTCTCGGCGGCGATCGCGACTGTTGCACCCGCCTTAGCGCTGGCAACCGCTTGCGCCTGGGTGGTGTTCAAGGTAGCCAAAACCTTGGCCAATCGCTGGCGGGCGGCGGCGGGCACTGGCTGGCGGTTGAGCCAGTCTGGGGTAGCCCCATCTCGATTGGTGGGTTGGTTCTGCTGAGCCTTGAGGGCCAGACCGCCCCACACATACACAGCCGGTGGCGGGTCGGGCAGGGCAGCGGCGGCGCTAATGCGGTTCCACAGACGGCCCTGGTCAACGCCGAGGCGATTCAGCAGGGTGGGCAGCAGCTCAGGGCTGTCCTCCAGACGGGTCAGAGCTGGCTCCCATCGCCCGTCAATTAGCAGGGCGAGAATGTGCTGGGTTGGCGTTGACCAATCTTGCTCAGCCTGCTGGCGGGTGATCGCCCGATGGCGATCCATCAGCCGCAGCTGAGCCTCCGCTGCCGGGTTCCAGCCCTGGGATAGAACTGTTTTAAGGTTGGCCAGCTGGGTCTGGGCGGGGTGCCACAGTCCGCCTCGAGCCAGGCGCAGAGCCTGCTGATAGTCGCCTGCCTGAGCACCGGCATCCACTGGCACCCGCACCCATGACACCGACTGCACGCGCGGCCCGGGCATCACCTGTAACCCGCGCAGGGTTGGCTCAAGCCCTACAGTTTCGTCAATGACTAGATCGCTGGGGCCGTCACCATCCAGGTCGGCCCACTGGGGCGGGCGGTTGGCCGGACTACTCCAGGGGGTGAGCAGCTCTAGCCGCTGGGCCTGGGGGTCGACGTGCAGCAGCTGACCGTAGCGCAGAGTAAGGCCCTGCTGCTGCCAGCTGCCCTCTAGGGTGAGCCAAAGCCCATCAGTGGCAACGGGTGGTGCCGGCAGCGGCACTACCCGAGTGAAGTCAAAATCTGCCGGAACGGCCTTGGGCGCCTGGGGACTGCTGAGCCAGGGCGCTAGCACGGTGTCTTTCGGCAGGGCCGCAATCGGCAGGGTGGCGATCGCCCTCGGCTCTTCCCCACCGCCCTCGCTGGCAAACAGGTGCAGGGAGGCGATCGCCCCCGCCTCTAGCACCGGCACAAGCAGCACCTCTCGGTCCTTGGCCCTAGGCAGCTCTAATCGCAGCGGTTCTCCCACCTGCTGCTGGCTCGCCTCCGCCTGATGGCGCAGCTCCTCTAGGCTGATGGCGGGGGGCAGGGCCTCCGGCTGCGATCGCGTCAAGCGAGCTAGGGCCTGGGGCAACGCCGCTGGGTCAAGCATCAGCCGCAGCCCCAGGCGAAAACTCAACCCCAGCAGCAGCAGGCCACCGCTGAGCCCAATGCTGACCAGCACCAGCATCAGAGGCCTGCGCCAGAGCCGATGGGAGCGAGCACCGACCCAAATCTGTACGGTACCTGAAGCGCTGGCGGTTGAAACTTTAGGACGACGAGCTGAACGAAGGGGCATAGAGACTGCGCCAATTTCCTCTGCAACTCTATCGCAGGATATCAAGTGCAGACCCTTCGGCGAGGCCTTTTCCCCGGCAGTTGACGAAGTTTAGGCCCCGCCCGCTGCTAGCGAGCACCCCTGAAGCCGAAATTCTCTAGCTAAAGAGACGTTGAGTAACACTTTATAAGGGGAAGAATTGTGTAGCGTTCTTTGCTCGGGCCAGGAGCATTGTCAGCCAGTGGGGAGCTCCTTCAGGACAGAACATCAGAACGGACTGCTACTGATGTCGCTGCCACCGCCCAATCACATCTACAGCAACCAGGGAAAACGTGATGATGTTTCTATTCAAGAGATTGGCCTCTAGCAAAATTCGTACGCGGATTTTTGTAGGTTATCTCTGCGGTGCGCTCACGCTAACCGCCGTCGGTATCGTAACCTACTCCGCCATTGAGCAAATTCGCACCAGGCTAGTTTCTGTCAGTGCATCACAACAACAACTCTCCCGCGCTCAGCAGATCATCTGGTTAGACGAAGTGCTCACTCAGTCGATGCGCAACTATGTGTTGACCCAAGACAGCCGCTGGCAAGAACGCTACGATTTTTACTTTGGCCCGCTGGAGAACCTGATTATTGCGGCCCAGGCCGATGCCGCTGATCCCGAAATTCAGGCTCTTTTTGATCAGCAAAAGGTGCTTAACGACAAACTGGCTGAATTAGAGACTGAGACCCTCGAGCTGCTGCAAGCGGGGCAACCTGAACGGGCTTTGGCTTTGCTGGATGGGGCTGAGTACCAACAGACTAAAACGGCCTATACCAACACTGTCGAGGGCTTTCTGAACGATTCCCAAAAGGGGCTCGTCGCCCTTGAAAATGATCTCAACAACACCCTTGACCTTTCCTCCCAGCTAGCGCTGGGCATCCTGTGGGGCAGCATTTTAATTGGCCTTGGGGTGATTGCTTTGGCCTACTATCTGGCGGGTCACATTACGCAGCCGATTCTCGCTACGGTGGCGATTGTGCAGCGCATTGCCGCCGGAGATTTGCATGTTGAAATCCCGGCCGGTAGAGATGACGAAATTGGCCGCATGCTGGAGGCCCTGAGAATGATGACAACGCGCCTGTCTACCATCATTCAAGATGAACAGGTGGCGGCTAAACAGATGCTGGAGATTTCTGCCCATCTCAACGATGCCGCCCAGGGGCTTTCCTTCGGCAATTCTAAGCAAGCGGCTGGGGTGGCTCAAACGACAGTGTCGATTGAGCAAATGAATGTCGTAATTGACAGCAATGCCCAAAAAGCCAAGCGCTCCTACCAGTCGGCAATTCAGTCGGCAACGATGGTGGATGAGGGTGAACAGGCCGTCACCGAAACGATGCAGGTGATGCGAGAAATCCTTGCCAAAATCAACGTCATCGAGGACATTGCCGAACAGACCAACATGCTGGCCCTCAACGCCACTATGGAAGCTGCCCGGGCTGGCGAACATGGCAGAGGGTTTGCTGTCGTCGCCAAGGAGGTGCGTAAGCTGGCCGAACACAGCCGCACTGCCGCTGAAGAAATTACGGCCCTAGCCGATCGCAGTATGGTAGTGAGCAAACGCACCGGCGATCTCTTTAAGCAAATTGTCCCCAGCATTCAGCAAACCTCGGGGTTGATGGCCGACATTACCCGAGCCAGCCTGGAGCAGCATAACGGCATTGCCCAGATCAACAGCGCCATGGTGCAGCTGGACGAAGTCACCCAGCACAACGCGGTGGCGGCAGAGCAACTAGCCACCTCTAGCCACGCGATGGCGTCCCATGCGGTCCAGCTTCAGCGGGCCATGGCCTACTTTAAGCTTTAGAACTGGAGTTGTTGAGGGGACAAGACTGGTGAAGGGTACAGAATTTAGGGTAGCCCCTTGCACCTTGCACCCAAAACCCTGTACCCAAAAATTGTTGATGATTACTAAACACACCACCCCTCTAAAATGAGGGTTTATCCCTTCGCCTCTTCCCTGCAATGCCTACCGACTACCTCGAACGCATCCTCACAGCCCGGGTTTATGACGTAGCGCAGGAAACGCCTTTGGATGTTGCCCCTAGCCTGTCGGCGCGGCTGCACAACCGGCTGCTGCTGAAGCGAGAAGATATGCAGTCGGTGTTTTCGTTCAAGCTGCGGGGTGCCTACAACAAAATGGCCCATCTGTCGCCGGAGCAGCTGGCGGCAGGGGTGATTGCCTCGTCGGCGGGCAACCATGCCCAGGGGGTGGCGCTGGGGGCCAAGCAACTGGGCACCCGGGCCATCATTGTCATGCCGACCACGACGCCGATGATGAAGGTGAATGCGGTGAAGGCGCGGGGCGGCGAAGTGGTGCTCTATGGCGAAACCTACGACGATGCCTATGCCCACGCCCGTCAGCTCTCAGACGAGAAGGGCCTGACCTTTGTTCATCCCTTCGACGACCCGGATGTGATTGCGGGCCAGGGCACCATCGGCATGGAGATTTTGCGGCAGCATCCTCAGCCCATTCACGCCATGTTTGTGGCGATCGGCGGTGGTGGGTTGATCTCGGGTATTGCCGCCTACGTCAAGCGGCTGCGACCGGAGATTAAGATCATTGGGGTGGAGCCGATTGAGGCCGATGCTATGTCGCGATCGCTCAAAGCTGGAGAGCGAGTCCGACTGAGCACCGTGGGCCTGTTTGCCGATGGTGTGGCGGTGCGCCAGGTGGGGGAAGAAACCTTTCGCCTCTGCCAGCAGTACGTAGACGACGTTATTTTGGTGGGCACCGACGACATCTGCGCGGCGATTAAAGACGTGTTTGAGGACACGCGATCGATTTTGGAGCCGGCGGGGGCGCTGGCGATTGCTGGAGCCAAAGCCTACGTTGAGCGCGAGGGCATCACCGATCAAACCCTGGTGGCTGTAGCTTGCGGAGCCAACATGAACTTTGATCGCCTGCGGTTTGTCGCCGAACGGGCCGAAATTGGCGAACACCGCGAAGCGATCTTTGCCGTCACCATTCCCGAAACGCCGGGCAGTCTCAAGGCATTTTGCCAATGCCTGGGCACCCGCAACCTGACGGAGTTTAACTACCGCATTGCCGACAACCACGAAGCCCACATTTTTGTTGGGCTAGAAGTTCAAGGTCGGGCCGATGCCGCGACCATGGCCCAGGTATTTGAATCCAAAGATTTAAAGACGCTGGATCTCACTGACGATGAACTCTCAAAAATGCACCTGCGCCACATGGTCGGTGGCAAGTCATCCCTGGCCCACAACGAGTTGCTCTACCGCTTCGAGTTCCCCGAGCGGCCCGGCGCACTGATGAAGTTTGTCAGCGCCATGAGCCCCGACTGGAATATCAGCCTGTTTCACTACCGCAACAACGGCTCCGACTATGGCCGCATCGTCACCGGCATTCAGGTGCCGCCTCACGAGATGGCCCAGTGGCAGAGCTTCCTCGACACCCTCGGCTATCAGTATTGGGACGAAAACCAAAACCCCGCCTACAAGCTGTTTTTAGGCTAACCCCCGATCTGCGACATGGTGCGCCCGTAGGTTCCAGTAGTGCCCGACTGGCGCATTTTGTAGTTGATATCAGGCTTGTCGGCCAGCAGTGCGGCCACCTGACGCCTCAGCTCAGCGGTGGCAACGCCCTGCCGCAGAGGAGTTTTGAGGTCAATCTGCCCAGTTTCGTTGAGCAGGCAGGGGCGCAGCCAGCCGTCGGCCGACAGACGCATGCGGTTGCAGCGATCGCAGAAGCACTCCGACATCTGGCTAATAAACCCCACCGTGCCCTGAGCGCCCGGAATCTGGAACACATCCGCCGGACCGTGGCCCAGCACATCGCCTGCGGTCAGGCCCCAGCGCTGCCGGATGCGATCGCGCAGCGTCTCCGAATCGACCCAGCCCTTGGCCTCAAATAGGCTGTCGTTGCCGATGGGCATAAACTCAATAAATCGCACGTGCCACTCGCGATCGAGGGTCAGAGCCGCCAGATCCAATACTTCATGGTCGTTGACGCCTGGAATGACGACTACATTGAGCTTGAGCGGCGAGAACCCAACTCGGTGAGCGGTCTGAATGCCATCCCAGACCTGGGGCCAGCGAGATTTCCCTCGCCCGCCCACAATCTGATCAAAAATGACGGGATCCAACGAATCGAGGCTAATGTTGATGCGCCGCAGCCCTGCGTCCCACAGATCCTGGGCTAGGCCGCTGAGTAAAAAGGCGTTGGTGGTCAGGGATAAGTCCTTTGTCCCCGGCAGTGCGGCTATGTCACGCACGATATCTACAATGCCGGGTCGCACCAGCGGCTCGCCCCCGGTGAGCCGAAAGTTCGAGAATCCTAGGGGCATGAATACCTCCTCTAGGAGCTGCCGCAGTTCGACACGGGTCAGCCATTCCTGCTGGGGTAGATACTGCAAGTCGACCCCCTCCGGCATACAGTACTGGCACTGAAAGTTGCAGCGATCCACAAGGCTAATGCGCAGGTAGTCAATGGCGGGCATAGGGGGTGGAACCACAGGGTGCATGCTTCCGATTATGGCACCCTCACCAAAACCAGTGGGTTGGTAGCCTAAACTGGCGGCATCTGCTGATCGGGGAGATAGTCCATGCCGCAAGCGTTTTTCAAGGGCATGCTGGTGGGCGCAGTTGCCGGTGTGCTGGCCTGCCTGGGCCTAGTGCAAGCATTGGAGCAGCCAGCGGATGTCGTGCTGTCGGGGCAACTTGCCGTCGATAGCGCCAGTCACCCCGACAGCCGGATGAACAATCGGCTCTATCTAGTAGAACCCGAGCTAGAACCGGTCTACCTACGGTTGAAGGCTACCGATACGGAGGATCTCTACGGGCTACTCGACAAATCCATTCAGTTGCGGGGGGAGTTTAGACGGCTGACCCTCACTACAGGCGAATCGATTTTAGAAGTAGAGGTCAAGGAGGTATTAAACCCCAATCAACCTAAATAACCCGAGTGCGGATCAAGGAAATGGATTGGGGAAGGGCAAATTGTCAATCGAACGACAGCTACTTGGGTTGGCGACAAAGGCAATCCGAGCCACAGACACGGGGACCATGGAGTTAGTCAGACTGCAACCATGCGTGTTGGTAACCTTGAGCAGGTGACCATTGTTTCTTCAGCTTTAGACGGTTAAGTCTAAGGTGGCGGATAAAACGCCGAGTTCCGCTGTCGGCTTGAGCTGAAACCCGACTCGCTTGCACAGGTGCTGCATGCCGGGGTTCTCAGACAAGATTTCCCCCGTCAAGCGCTTCAGTCCTTCGGCGCGAGCTACCTCGATCAGGCGGCTCAGCAGCTCGGTGCCAAAGCCCTGGCCCTGGTAGGGGTCGGCTACCAGCATGGCGAACTCGGCCTCGGGCAGCCCGTACTTTTGGGTGAGCCGACAGACGCCGATAATTTTGGGGTTGGGGGCACTCACTTCGGCCACCAGGGCAATCTCGCGATCGTAGTCGTTAAAGCAGATGCGGGTGAGGCGATCGTGGGCGGTGCGGGTGCTGTGCTTGATGGGGTGGAAGTAACGCAGGTAAACGCTGTGCTCAGACACCATGTCGTGGAAGGCAGTAATCAGCGGTTCGTCTTCGGGGCGAATGGGGCGAATGGTGACGCCATCACCCCCAGGCCAGACATATTGGATGGGGTAGGGGCGAATGGCTAGCCGGGCAGGCGGTGAGCCAGGAGCGCGCAATATCACCCGCGCGTCTAAGGCCAGGAGTCTATCGGACGAGGCGAGCAGAGGGTTGATGTCAATCGAGGCAATATCGGGCTGCTCTGCCACCAGTTGGCTGAAGCGCACCAAAAGCTGTTCTAAGGCATCCATGTCCACCGATGCTCGGCCCCGCACTCCCTGGAGGGCTTTGTAGATTAGGGTTTGCTCCATTAGGCGGCGGGCCAGGGTGCTGGTCAGGGGGGGCAGGGCGATCGCGCTATCCTGAAACACCTCGACTAGCTGGCCGCCGGTGCCAAACAACAGCACTGGGCCAAACTGCGGGTCTTGGCTGCTGCCCAAAATCAGCTCGTAGCCATCGGTGCGGATCATCGGCTGCACGGTGACGCCTAGGAAGTGCTCGGCCCCCGCCTTTTCGGTGACGCTGGTGCGGATGCGATCGAAGGCCCGAGCGACGGCATGGCTGTCGTCGAGGTTGAGCTGCACGCCACCCACGTCAGTTTTGTGGGTGAGGGTGTGGCTGTAGAGTTTAAGGACTACGGGATAGCCGATCGCGGCAGCAGCGGCGATTGCCTCATCCTCCGTCACCGCTACCTGCGTCGGCACTACCGGAATGCCGTAGGCCGCTAGCACCGCCTTTGACTCGGTCTCGGTGAGAAGGGGGCGTGCTTCAGCCTGGGCTGTTTGCAAAATGGTGGTAACGGTAGCGCGATCGATGCCGTGGTTGGTGGTCAAGGTCGGTGTTTCGTAGAGCCCCTTGAGGGCGTAGCTATGCCGCCACAGCAGCCCAAACAATCGCGCCGCCAGATCGGGGTAGCGATAGGTGGGTATCCCCGCCCGGTTGAGAATGTCTTCGCCAGCATCGACCTCAGCTCCCCCCATCCAGCTGGCCAAAATTGGCTGGCTCGATTTGCTGCTGCGCCAGGTTTCGACTACCGCCTGGGCGGTTTTGGTCGGGTCGGTCATGGCCTGGGGGGTGAGCACCACCAGGCAGCCGTCGCTGTCAGGGTCGGCCAGCGTGGTCTTGAGTGCTTGGGCAAATCGGGCCGGTTCCGCGTCCCCCAAAATGTCGATGGGGTTGCCGTGGCTCCAGTGGGAGGGCAGCCCGCTATTTAGAGCATCCACGCTAGCGGCAGAAAGTTCTGCCAAGGTGCCCCCAGCGCGAATCAACGCATCCGTCGCCAGCACTCCCGGACCACCCGCGTTGGTAATAATGCTCAGGCGCGGGCCCCGAGGGCGCGGCTGCTTGGCCAGCACTTCGGCGGTATCAAACAGCTCGTCGATGTGGTCAACCCGCAGCACGCCACAGCGCCGAAAGGCGGCATCTAGCACCGCATCGCTGCCCGTCAGCGCCCCGGTGTGGGAGGCCGCCGCCTGGGCCGCCGCCTGGGTGCGTCCAGCTTTAATCACAATAATGGGCTTGCTCAGGGCCACCTCCCGCGCCGCCGACAAAAATGACCTGGCATCCCCAATCGATTCCATATAGATGACGATGCTGTGGGTATGGGGGTCGTCGCCCAGGTAGTCAATCAGGTCGCCCCAGCCCACGTCAAGCATGGAACCCAGGGAGATAAAGGCGCTAAAGCCCACATTTTCCCGCAGACTCCAGTCCAAAATCGAGGTGCACAGCGCCCCGCTCTGGCTGATGAAGCCGACGTTGCCCTGCCTCGCCAGGTGGCTCGCAAAGGTCGCGTTCAGCCCCGTCAGCGGATTCTGAATGCCCAGACAGTTAGGACCAATCAGCCGTAGGTGACCCGCAGCGATCGCCTTAATTTGCCGCTCTAGCTCAACGCCCTCCGCACCAATCTCCTTGAACCCCGCCGAGAGAATGATCGCGCCTTTAACCCCGGCATCCACACAATCCTGTACCACGGCGGGCACCCCCGGCGCAGGAATCGCGATGATCGCCAAATCCACCACTTCAGGGAGAGACTGGATGCGATCGAACGCCTGAACGCCCAGCACATTGCGCCGTTTGGGGTTGATCGGGTACACCGTACCGCCAAAGGGGTGGCTGATCAAATTCCACAGCACCGTGCGGCCCACGCTACCGAGGCGCTCGGTGGCCCCAATCACCGCCACCGAACGGGGAGCAAAAATTGGGTCGAGGGGATGGCTCCTGATTTTCCAAAGATCCATGACTGGGTCGGGGCGGTTCACCATGGTCAAATCCTCGCGTGGGTAATACAGGACCTCAGGGTTACCTCCCAGAGAAGGTCAGAAATGGGCCAGCGTCATCCCCTCCAGGGATAGGCGAGTTAGCCCAAAGCTTAAAAAGGTGTTGCAGAAGACCTACCGGCGATCGTGGCGGCTGGACTTCTTCTGAGTAAAAGTGAACGGGTCACCAGTAGTCTGCCAAGCCAAAGACGACAGGTTACTGGAAATTCAAGGTCCACGGTTTCAGGTTCACGACCTGCCTTAAACCGTATACCTCAAACCCTGCACCCTAAACCGCAATTTCTAGGACAGTCTCCTAACTTCCCAGTAGCAGTAGCTGGGCTGGATCAAGGTGCACAAACCAAGGAAAAGGCCGCTCCTTCAGCTCAGCCCATCTGTCTTTGAAAACCTCCGCCTGGAGATGGTAATCGTTAAGGTCAGATGGAGGGCTGCCCAGCTTGAGATAGAGGCTAATGCGGTGGGGCGTTTCGCTGGTCCAAACAATCCAACTGGGGAAAGTGTTGGGCTGGGTGGGCTGCTCGGGAAAGGTCAGGCGATGGGCGCGAATGCCCACGTGCGTGTGGGTGAACAGCACCGGCTCCAGGGTTTGCAGAGTGCAGTGCCAGTCCAGCGCTGCTAGGATGTGATCGCCCCGGCGTTGTAGCGGCGAGACATTTTTGCAGCCGGTGAGCTGAGCCACATCCAGGGTGCCGGGATGATCAAAGATGGCCTGTTTTGGCCCCTCGGCCACGACGCTGCCGCCCGAGAGCACCAGCAAGCGCTGACACACCCGGTAGGCTTCTTCTAAGTTGTGGCTGACAAATAGAGTGAGGCCCCGGTAGTTGGTCAGGGTCTTAAGCAACTGCTTTTCAAGTTCGCTGCGCAGGTGAGCATCGAGGGCTGAAAAGGGCTCATCGAGCAGCAGAATTGCGGGGTTGGGGGCCAGGGCACGGGCCAGGGCCACCCGCTGCTGCTGGCCGCCAGAGAGCTGGTGGGGATAGCGATCGCCAAACCCAACCAGCTGCACCTGCTGAAGCTGCTCGGCCACTTGCCGGACGATCGCCGCTTTCGACTCGCCCCACAGCCCGTAGGCAATGTTTTGGGCCACCGTCAGGTGGGGAAACAGGGCGTAGTTCTGGAAGAGATAGCCGACTCTGCGATTGCGGCTGGGTAAATTAATCCCCAACGCCGAGTCAAACAGCACCCGCCCATTCATCACAATGCGCCCGCTATGGGGTGTCTCTAGTCCCGCTAGACATCTCAAAATCAGGCTTTTGCCCGCCCCCGAGGCTCCCAGCAGGCCCAGGGGATGGTGGTCGGTGGCAAAGGCCACATTCAGAGTGAACCCAGGCAGGTGGTGGGTGAGGTTGACGGAGAGGTGAGGGGGTAGGGGGGTAGGGTGTAAGGGGTAGGGTGTAGGGTTTGAGCGTTGACGGTTGAGTGGCCCGTGTAGGGTACGACGGGCGACAGCCCAGCCTCGATCGATCCACCCTAGGATTGGTAGCCTAGCGCCTTGGGATTGCCAGCGGTTCATCAGCACCAGGCCGCCCAGGGAAATGGCCAAAATCACCCCGGTCCACAGGGCAGCTTCGCGAAAGGCTCCGGCTTCGACGGCGAAAAAAATCGCCATGGGCAGGGTCTGGGTTTTGCCCGGAATATTGCCCGCCAGCATAAGGGTGGCCCCAAACTCGCCCAGGGCGCGGGTAAAGGCGAGGGCGGTGCCGGCCCCAATGCCGGGCAGGGCCAGGGGCAGCGTAATGCCCCAAAACAGTTGCCACTCCGTTGCGCCTAGGGTGCGGGCGGACTGCTGCACGGAGCGATCGATCTGATCCAGACTGCCCAGCACGGTTTTGTACATCAGCGGAAACGCCACCACCGTTGCGGTGATCACCGCCGCATACCAGGTAAACACGACGTTGATGCCGACTGTGCCCATCAAGGCCCCAAGGGGGCCATACCGACCCAGCAGCAGTAGCAGCAAAAAGCCCAGCACCGTTGGGGGCAGCACCATGGGGGCCAAAAACAGGCTGTCTAGAAGCGATCGCCAGCGCCCCCGATAGCCCTGCATAAACTGTGCGGCGGCAATGCCCAAAATAAATGCCAGCAGAGTGGCGATCGCGGCAATGCGAAGGGAGATCCACAGGGGAGAGAAGGTCATGGTAGGTTTTGCAGCCGTAGGATGGGCGGGCCGTTACGGAGCGACAACCCCAAAGCCAAATTCCTTAAACTTAGTTTGGGCCACAGGTGTCTGCAAAAACGCAATCAATGTCTTTGCGGCGTCGGGGTTAGGGCTATTGCTCACCACCGCGATTGGGTAAACAATGGGCTGGTGGGTTGCCGCTGAAACCGTAGCCAACACCTTAATTCGCTCTGAGAGGGACGCATCAGTGGCATAGACCATGCCCACGTCGGCGTTGCCGCTCTCCACGGCCGCCAACACCCCCCGCACGCTATTGCTAAACACCAGCTTGGACTGCAAGGGCTCAAGCAAATTCAGCTTGGTAAACACTTGCTCTGCGTATTGCCCTGCCGGCACGCTGCGAAACTCGCCCACCGCAACAACGCCCACTTTAGCCTCTTTAAGTTGAGCAATATCTGTAACCGCAATTTGCGACTGAGCTGGAGCAATCAGCACTAAGCTATTCGTCAACACATCCTGCCGAGAATCCTTCAGGATTAATCCCTTCTCAGCTAGCGCATCCATCTGTTTCGCTGCAGCAGAAAAAAAGATATCGGCTGGAGCACCCTGCTCAATTTGCTGCTGTAGAGCACCCGAGGCCCCAAAGTTATAGCTAATGTCAATTGTGGGGTAGGTCGCATGAAAGTCAGGTGTGATCGCCTTTAGGGCGTCCTCTAAGCTAGCCGCCGCCGATACCGTGAGTTCGACCGTCTGCGCGGAAGTCTCAAGTCGATTAGGTGCTAAAGCAGATGAGCCACAGCTGGTCGCAAGCCAGCTAGCTGCTAGGCCAACACACATACAAACCAAAAGTCTACGGCCCTTGACTGAAAACACGGGAAACACTCCTTTACTTTGATAGGGCTGTACCACGTCCAAGTTGCTGCCAACAAGGCTCCTACTATCTAGCCTGATGCCACCCAGACCAAAAAAATGCTCACCTTGCTATCCGCTAACTCGATGTCAGAGCTGATTTCTAAACTAAATCTTAAGCTGCCGCCCGCTTTAACATGAGCCGAATGAGCGCACCGTAAATCATCGCTTCACTGAGCTCCGTGTAGACCTCGTAATCCTTACT
>NZ_JACJOX010000029.1 GCF_014695775.1 Leptolyngbya sp. FACHB-60
GTGATCATCTGTGACAACGCCTCGTTTCACAAAGGTGGACGCATTGAAGCATTGATTCGTCAGGGGGGCTGTCATCTCTTATATCTGCCGCCTTACTCCCCGGATTTGAACCCAATTGAACATCAATGGTTTGTTCTGAAAAACCGGATGCGAAAACAGATTCAATCCGGCCAACCCTTTCGGCAAGTCGTTGACCAAGCCTTCGTTGACTGACCGGACCTATCCACGGATTGCTATACTACCGGTAACCGTTACGCCTAGCGCTAGCCTGCATTGTTTTTCGTGACTTAAGGCAACTGCCCCCTTGAGACTGATTTGGTAAACCTTAGATAGCGAGCCAAATAGGTGAATTAGAAAGTTAGCTTTCTTTGGTAAAACCTCATGGATTTACCTCATAGCTTCAAACAGTTACACGCTTTTTTATAAGCTAGCGATCACACAAGTGGCGCGGGATGTTTCCGGTTGGCACATAGGTAGACAAAGGTCCAAGATAGGCCCATCGAGAGAGGTAGTGCTTGGTGTCTCCGTTGAACATGTTGGAAAACCCAGCGCACTGGATCTCACTTTTCTAGTGGTTACTTGCGCATGGCAGAGTCAACGTGGTTTCAAGACCAAAGTACTCTTAGGAAGCAACTATTGTGAGTCAAAACATTAAAGTCGAAAAGACAGTAACGATCGCTAAACCCGCAGCGGAACTCTACAACTTTTGGCGTCGCCTTGAGAATTTGCCTCGATTTACAAGGCACCTTCAAGACGTGACCGTTAGCAGCGACAGCCGATCGCACTGGGTCACCAAGGGGCCCTTAGGTGGAACCGTTGAGTGGGATGCAGAAATTATTGACGATCGCCCCAACGAATTGATTGCCTGGAAATCGGTTCCAGGGGCAGACGTTGACAACGCTGGCTCTGTTCAATTTAAACCTGCCCCAGGTAATCGTGGCACCGAAGTCAAAGTGGTCACAGCCTATAACCCACCGGGTGGGGCCATCGGAGACATGCTGGCAAAGCTGTTTGGTAAATCACCCGAACAGCAAATTGGCGACGACCTGGCCCGCTTCAAAATGCTAATGGAAGCAGGCGAAATTGCTACAAACGAAGGTCAGCCATCAGGACATTCTCACTCAAAGGATTAATCACAATGAAAGCAGTTTGTTGGCACGGTGCGGAAGATGTGCGGGTGGAAACAGTGCCTGATCCCACCATTCTCAACCCCCGGGACGCCATTCTCAAAGTAACCTCTACAACCATTTGCGGTTCTGATTTACACATCTACGATGGGTTTATCCCCACCATGGAACCCGGCGATATTATGGGGCACGAGTTCATGGGAGAAATTGTCGACGTTGGACCTGAGGTAAAGCGTCTGAAAAAAGGCGATCGCACGGTGGTCTCTTCGATCATCGGCTGTGGTCACTGCTGGCACTGCAACCAGCAGCAGTGGTCCCTCTGCGATAACTCCAACCCGAATAGCTGGATGCAGGAAAAAATTCTCGGCCATGGAACCGCAGGCATTTTTGGCTACTCCCACGCCTTTGGCGGTTATGCCGGTTCCTTTGCTGAGTATATCCGCATCCCCTTTGCAGACTACACAGCCACCGCTGTGCCCAAAGACATTCCCGATGAAAAACTGCTGCCTGTTTCTGACGCCTTTCCGACCGGATATATGGGAGCAGACCTGTGCCAAATCCAACCCGGCGATATTGTTGCGGTCTGGGGCTGTGGCCCGGTGGGTCAGTTTGCCATGCTAAGTGCCTATCTACTAGGCGCCGAGCGCGTTATCGGCATCGATCGCTTTCCTGAGCGCCTGCAGCTCGCCAGAAACTTTGCCAAGGCTGAGACGCTCAACTACGAAGAGGTAGATGTGCTCGAAGCGCTCAAAGAAATGACGGGAGGACGGGGTCCTGATGCTTGTATTGATGCGGTTGGCATGGAAGCCCACGGCCAAGGACCGGAAGGGTTATATGACAAAGCTAAACAAGCCATTCGCTTAGAAACCGATCGCCCCCACGTGCTCCGGCAAATGATCTTGGCCTGTCGCAAAGGTGGCACCCTATCCATCATGGGGGTGTATGGCGGCTTTATAGACAAAATGCCCATGGGCGCGGCGATGAACAAGGCCCTCACCTTCAGAATGGGGCAGATGTTTGGTCCGAAGTATATTCCCAAACTAGTGGAGCACGTGGTGAATGGCGATGTTGATCCGTCAGTGGTGCTAAGCCACCGCCTACCCCTGACTGAAACAAAGCAGGCCTTTGAAATGTTCAAGCACAAGAAGGATCAGTGCATCAAGGTGCTGCTTAAGCCCGACTAAGGGGTTGCTCATGGTCTAGTGGGATAGCCGTCTCGGCTGTACTCCAGTTCAGGACAGCCAAGATGGCTATCCCACTAGACATACAAGAGTTCTGGCTGAGCCGCCGGCGTTGCTGAATCGAGGAATGAACCGGCAAAACCTTTACACGCTGTGTTGCCCCCTAAATCCCCCAATTCTGGGGGACTTTGAGACTCTGGCTCCCCCCAGAATTGGGGGCTGGTGGGCAAATTATACTTGCGTTAAGCAACGCCTGGCTGAGCCGCCGATCAAAACTTACTCAGGATTGGGCCATGATCAAACTGTTTAGCCAGGCGGGGCAGCCAGTATGGAGAGCATCTAGACCATGAAACTTGTGAGCTTACCGTCAGGGCGATCGGTACCCGCATTGGGGCAGGGAACCTGGAGAATGGGCGAAAATCATGCCCAGCGCCAGGCAGAGGTGGCAGCGCTGCGCCTTGGCCTCGATTTGGGGATGACGCTGATCGACACCGCAGAGATGTATGGCGAGGGCGGTGCGGAAAAGGTGGTGGGCGAAGCCATTGCCGGACGGCGCGATGAAGTCTTTTTGGTCAGCAAAGTCTATCCGCACAATGCCACTCGCCAGGGGGTGGTAGATGCCTGCGATCGCAGCCTAAAACGGCTTCAGACCGAGTCACTCGACCTCTATCTACTGCACTGGCGGGGGGCAGTACCGCTGGCAGAGACGCTGGCGGGGCTTCAATCCCTCAAACAGGCCGGCAAGATTCAGAGCTATGGGGTCAGCAACTTCGATCGCAACGACATGGAAGAGGCGATCGCGTTGCCCGGTGGAGATGAGATTGTCACCAACCAAGTGCTGTACAACTTGATGAACCGTGGCATCGAGTGGGATCTGCTGCCCTGGAGCCGCGATCGCAATATCCCAACCATGGCCTATTCCCCCATTGGGCATTCCCCGGCTGAGCAAAAGGGCCTGTTTCGCAATTCTCAGCTCAAGGCGATCGCCGACCGCCATGGGGCTACGCCGACCCAGATGGCGTTGGCATGGCTGCTCCATCAGGAGGGCATTATCGCCATTCCAAAAGCTACCAGTCCAGCCCACATTCAAGAAAATCGCGCGGCTCTAGAGCTGACGCTCACCACCCTAGATCTGACGGAGCTCGATCGCATCTTCCCACCGCCCCGCCGAAAAACGGCACTGGCCATGCGATGACCTTATACAGACGAGCGTTGTTGCCAATCAACACGCACAGCTGGAAATGATAGCCCTGGCTCAAGGTTTAAAGGAAGCCGGGGTGCAGGCTCAGCGATGGCATCTAAGGTTTCTAGAAGACGGTAACAATTCTTACTTACGTCCGGTGCGCGATTGGATTAAATTACTCTGCTAAGGCTGTGTGCGTGCAGTCTGAGCGTCCCAAAAATTTGGTCAAGCGCCACTGGAAGGTGTTGGTACCACCAACCAGCGGCTAACCTCGTCGACAGAGGCTGCTGTCTCGGAGGCTAAGGTGATTTTACCTGGCCGTCTCGAACTGCACATGTCTGGGGCGGCCAAGTTTTTGGGATTCCTACCCATCGTTAGTAAGGAATCCCTGAATTATGTTGTGTTTGCCATATTTGGTGTCGTCTGCCCAGAACCGGGAGGCGACCAATCCGCTGCTGCTGACAAATCCTGAAGCGCAGCTGGGGCGCGAGCGATTGCGCCATCTGGTGATTGGCTCACCCGAAGGGGTGCGGGCCACCATCAACCAGCTGCATGTGCTGAACTACGCCGACCAAATGACCTGGAGCCAGTTGATTACGATACCGCGATCGGGGATTTTGATTACCCCAGCCCAGGGCGAGGTGTTTAGTTTGCTGAGGCGCGATCGGCAAACAGACTGAGGTTAACTCTGAAGGGTCAGGTGCCTTTGATGCTATTTAAGTAACTATCGGCACCTGACTCTGATACCGAGTGATTCATTAAGCTTCGAGCCAAGATTTGAAAGCTTTCGGAGTATTTAGTTAAAGTTTGAGGGAAGGAAAAAGTCCCGCCGCATGCCCAAGGCCTCCCAACGCATTCAAAATTTTTCGAGGATGGTAATGGAACCGTGCTTTGCTCTACTGTAACTATCAATCGTTCAGATCAGAATAGATTAAGATCGTGACTGAGGAATGATTGTCTCAATATCGCGTTGATGCGGCAACCTCAAATGGTTGTCTTCGCAAAGTAAAATCTAACAACGAGGTGCGTTTACTTACACTTAAAGTACCCTTTGCACTCAATCACATTGTGCTAGAAGAAGATTTAGCTTTTATGCAGCCTACATAAGCATTCTGGCTATAATGTCTTTCTAAGAACTTAATATTAGAGATAAATATGGGTGAATGGTCCAGGCGGATAGGCGAAGTTGGCGAAGAAATAGTTGGCGAGTTTTTAGATTTAATAGGGTGGGGAAATTCTCAACAGGGCTTGACGCTTCCTTGCATGATGGGACCAAGGCATGGTACAGCTTCGGCATCTCGACACACACATGGGATAGACTACTTCTTTTCTTACGCTTCTGAGTTGTCTAATAGGACTCTTCATCATTTAGTTATTTCTGTGAAGTACTCGGATGATCCCTACCCAGGAAATCCGTCCAGCAAATTCAAGGAGCACTTTTACGATCTTGCTAAAGCAATAGAGTGTTTTAGACGATCAGAAATAAAACGATTAGCAAGTAGAGAATTTTATGGCGTCGATGATTCCAAAGATATAGGAGTTCTTTTTTGGCTCACTAATAGTCAATCAAACGAAAACGCTTCTGATAGTATACTTCTACGGGTTGATGCAAGCCGAAGCCTTGAGAAATTTAACTATGGAACTATTTATTTGGTTGAAAATTCGAGAGTAAGCTTTATATATGACGTGATGAAATATCTCGCGAGGGAGCAGCCAACAGCTGACCTCGAATTTTTCTATCCACAAACTGGGAAAAACTATAATTCAATAGATTCAATATCTTCTGGAAAGGTCCTGCCTGTTGAATTTATTAACTCAAGAGTTCTGCCTCTTAAACTTTCCAATAAAAAGTATGAATCGAAAACTTTTGTTTTGGCCACAATTGATGAATTTGACGTTGATTGCTTGAAGCGTTTGATGGGACTTGCACACACTCTTTCGTCTAATCTCGCAAGCAATGTAATGATTCTATTTCCAGACTTTGATCGACTACATCATGAAAATGACGTTCGCTCGGCAAAATCAAGTTTCAGAGACAACGATTTTGTCAGTGATGTTAGAGTTTCAAGCTACAGAGCCAATTTCAGGAATTTAAGCAATGAATAAAAATCCAGAAAGCATCGATAAAATGCTGCCTCACGGGGAAATGCTTCGTACATTTATGGAACAGTCTTTTGTGGGAAAGGGGGATCTCAAAAATCTGCTAAGAAACAGAGGCGTGTTTACGTTCGAAGCAGAAAAAAAAGATACTATACCTATTTTATCCTTAACGCTTCTTAGCCCAGGTGAGTTTGATTACCTCAGAGAATGCCAGAATACAAAAGAAGATAACCCGAAGGTTATCACTCGAACAGTTCGTTGGGAATCAGAAGACAATATCTTTAGTAGTTGTCCTGGAAATTTTAACGTTAGTGCTCATTTGAATTTGGAA
Source organism: Leptolyngbya sp. FACHB-60 (assembly GCF_014695775.1). GTDB lineage: Bacteria > Cyanobacteriota > Cyanobacteriia > Phormidesmidales > Phormidesmidaceae > Nodosilinea. The sequence continues at coordinate 5,923 of NZ_JACJOX010000029.1, forward strand.
TTTTCAAACTATCAAGTTGTGGGTGACCCAATTCTTTGCCCGGTCGATAGCGATCCCGAACACGTGAAGATGGATTTTGATATTGAAAGAAAAGATCTATCAAAAAGCTGGGCTACAGACAAAAGTACTTTTCCTGGTTCTGTAGAGTTTAAGAAACTAGATAATGACGAAATAAAGTTAACTATCACATATACATCCAGCGAAACAAAGCAAGTTGCGTCGAAACTTGCTGAGAACTTAGTAAAAGAATTTAAGAGTAAAGGACACATAAACTCATCAACTGACGTTGAAAAGATCTTATTTTCAAGCTTCACTAATCCAAATCGAATATCTTATCTACTATCTTTAATGAGAAATTGCGATTCAAGCATGCTTGAATTTATTGATGTTGTAGATGTGGGCTTTTCTCCCGAGCCCGGAACAAATTTCCCGGAAAAAATAGACTGGATGGAAAGTAAAATTGAAGATCTCAAGCTTAATGGAAAAGAACTGCATGATACTTTCTTCCTTAAAGATCCTAAATATCATGACTGCATACATCTTTATGGAATTTACGCAAAATTTAAGTTTTTTGTTAGGGGTACTTCAGGGAAGTGTGTGATGTCTGCAAGTTTTCCTGACTATGAACGCACTAAAAATTTACGGTCTGAGATGGAGATTGATATCAGGTCACTATCATTTGATGACCCTCCTAGAGGAGGAGGTTCAAGAGTGGATATTAAGCAACTTCTTTTAAGGGCAATGGAGGAGCAGAAGATAAAACAGTTTAGAGTTTTTGGAAATAGTGCAACAAGCAAGTTGGATTAACCTCAGTTAAGGTTAAGGAAAGAAGGGGCTTTGTAAGCTGACATCATCCAAATGGTCCAGTGCTGCCTTTATAGACAGTCTGGAAAACCTGTTTTGCTGTATCAACGATCTTTACTAGAAGTCCGAGCCAAAACAGCACCATTTGCCTTAAATAATGGAGTTCAGCATCGTGAGCATCAGCGGTCGCTGGGTTTAAGCAAACTCATAACAATTTAAACACATTCTGCATAAGTGAGAGATGCCCGATTCTAGCAAATGCAATCAGGGGCGTTGCATTGTAGATAATATCAGTCACGGTCTATCAACTCAGCAATGCCAGCTAAATCCGTTGTGAAGGCAGACTCATCGTAGTCAAAAACCACAATGCCCCGTTGAGTCAGAACATCCATAAACGCTAGGCGATTTAAGCCCGCCAGCTCAGCGGCTTTGCCTAAAGATAGCTGCTTCTCTTGAAAAAATGAAATCGCAGCCAGCAACCGAATTCGCTCACCTAAGTCAGTTGCTCCCATCTTTAGAGCAGCCAGCATATCCTGCGAGACTTCAAGCGTAATTGTTTCTGTAGCCAACGACGCGTAGTCCATCAGACTCGCTTTATTAAAGAATCGGGATGGCGGGATTCGAACCCACGGCCCCTTCGTCCCGAACGAAGTGCGCTACCAAGCTGCGCTACATCCCGTTTTTACTCAACTAGGGTAACACGACAGCCCCCCACCATTGGCAAATTTTAGGTCAGCAACAATGATTCGCAAGCCCTGTAGCCTGCGGCACCCCAAAAACACCAACCAACCCAGCCCAAGCATCCCCTCCAGAGCGGCCATCATTGCCCTCAAGCAGCCACGCCACCCCACAACGCACCTAGCATTTGCGCCAAAGCCGCGATCGCATCAGGAGAATTCGCCAATCTTTTCAAACTTTTCGGCAAAACGAGGCGGTTGAGTAAATTGTCCGTAGTGCCGCCGCCACGACAGTGTCACCGCCGAATTAAGCAGGTAAACTCAGAGAAAATCCGCTCTTTATCCCCCGACATTTGGAATCTGCTATGGCAGCACCTTCAGGCCCCATTCCAGCTACCCCGAAGCCCATCAAATTTGGCACCGATGGCTGGCGCGGCATTATCGCCGCCGACTTCACCTTTGAGCGCGTAGCTCAGGTAGCGGCGGTGTCTGCCCACGTGCTGCACCACTGCTTTGGGGCCGAAACCGGCAGCCGCACCATCGCCGTCGGCTACGATCGCCGCTTTCTCGCCGCCGAGTTTGCCCGCACCGCCGCCGAGGCGATCGCCGCCCAGGGCTTCGACGTGCTGCTCTCCCAAGACTTCGCCCCCACCCCCGCCTTTAGCTACGCCGCCAAGCATCAGACTTTGCTTGGGGCGATCGTCATTACCGCCAGCCACAACCCCTCCACCTACTCCGGGCTCAAAATTAAAGGGGCCTTCGGCGGCTCGGTCTCCCCTGAGGTGACCAAGCAAGTCGAGGCACTGCTGCCCGCTCCCCCTGCCCCCCTCGGCAAACCCGGCCAGATCGAAACCTTCGACCCCTGGCCCGACTACTGCACTGCCCTCCAGGCCGAGGTCGATGTCGCCGCCATTCAGAGCGCCATCTCCAGCGGCAAGCTGACGGTGTTTGCCGATGTCATGTATGGCTCCGCCAGCGGCGGGCTGCCCCGGCTGCTGGGCGAAGGCAGCATCCACGAACTGCACAGCGAAGCCGACCCGCTGTTTGGCGGCAACCCGCCCGAGCCCCTGCCCAAGTATCTGGGCGAAATGCTAGAGACCGTCAAAGAATATCCCGCCAAAGAAAGCGTCAAAGTGGGCCTGGTGTTCGATGGCGATAGCGATCGCATCGCCGCCGTCGATGGCCAAGGCAATTTCCTCAGCTCCCAAATTCTCATCCCCATTCTGATCGACCACCTCAAGTCGCGCCGGGGCTACACCGGCGAAATCGTCAAAACCATCAGCGGCTCCAACCTCATCCCAGCCGTAGCCAAGCTCAACGGCCTGGAGCTCTACCAAACCCCCGTCGGCTACAAATACATCGCCGATCGCATGCAAGACGCCCAGGTGCTCCTCGGCGGCGAAGAGTCAGGCGGTATAGGCTATGGCCACCATATCCCCGAGCGCGACGCGCTGCTGTCGGCCCTTTATGTATTAGAGGCGGTGGTGGCTTCGGGGCTCGACCTGAGCGACTACTACCGCTCCCTGCAAGAGCAAACCGGCTACTTCTCCGAGTACGATCGCATCGACCTGCCCCTGCCCAGCATGGAAGTTCAGGCCAAGCTGCTCGACGCCCTCGCCACCGCTCCCCCAGCGGAAGTCGCGGGCAAAGCCGTCACCCACATCCTCGACATTGACGGCTACAAACTCACCCTCGCCGACGACAGCTGGCTGCTAATCCGCTTTAGCGGCACCGAACCCGTGCTGCGCCTCTACAGCGAAGCCAAAACCCTCGATGAGGTGCACAAGCATCTGCACTGGGCGAAGGATTGGGCGAGTTCGTTTACCTAAGCGGTGGAGGGTATAGGGTTCAAGGTATAGGGTCTAAGGCCGAGCCTCGAACCTTATACCTTTCACCTGAAACCCTATACCCTATGTAACAACACCTCAAAAAACGTTAAGACAGTGCTGCAATGCGTGTGCAATCCTTAAGACTGGAATGCTAGAAGCGATTTTTCAGTCTTAAAGATGGTTATGGAACAGCAGAAAACAGTCATTGTGACCGGGGCTTCCTCTGGGGTGGGGCTCAACGCCGCCAAGGCCCTGGCCGATCGCGGCTGGCATGTAGTGATGGCCTGCCGCAATCTCGACAAAACGAAGCAGGTGGCCCAAGAGCTTGGCATACCGAGCGATCGCTACAGCATCATCCACCTCGACCTAGGCTCTCTAGCTAGCGTGCGCCAGTTTGTCAGCGACTTTCGGGCCGCGGGCCGCAGTCTAGAGTCGCTGGTGTGCAACGCCGCCGTCTACTACCCGCTGCTCAAAGAGCCGATGTACAGCGAAGACGGCTACGAAATCAGCGTGGCCACCAACCACCTGGGCCACTTCCTGCTGTGCAACCTGCTGCTGGATGACATTAAGGCCTCCCCCGCCGCCGACAAGCGCCTGATCATCCTCGGCACCGTCACCGCCAACCCCAAAGAGCTAGGCGGCAAGATTCCCATTCCCGCCCCCCCCGATCTCGGCAACCTAGAGGGCTTTGAGGCCGGGTTCAAAGCCCCGATCTCGATGATCAACAACAAGAAATTCAAGTCGGGCAAAGCCTACAAAGACAGCAAGCTGTGCAACGTGCTCACCATGCGCGAGCTGCACCGCCGCTACCACGACGCAACGGGCATCACCTTTAGCTCGCTGTATCCCGGCTGTGTGGCCGATACGCCCCTGTTCCGCAACCATTTCAAGGCGTTCCAGACCATCTTCCCCTGGTTCCAAAAGAACGTCACGGGCGGCTACGTCACCCAAAAACTGGCAGGCGAGCGGGTTGCCGATGTGGTCACCGACCCCGAGCTCAAGGAATCGGGCATGTACTGGAGCTGGGGCAACCGCCAAAAGCCGGGTCGCCGCTCCTTTGCCCAGGAGGTGTCGAACGAGGCCCTAGATGACGCCAAGGCCCGCAAACTGTGGGATCTCAGCGCTCGACTGGTGGGCTTGGATGACGAAACCGCGCGGAGCGTTCCTGCCGCCGCTGGTTCGGTTTAAGCGGCAGCGGTTAATCAGCCTATGCCTTGGGGCAAACATCGTTTGCCTCTACCCAACCCCCTCAAACAAAACGCCCCGGCCAAAGTTTGGCCGGGGCGTTCTACTATCCGAAGCAGTTGCTAGTTGCCTAGCCGATCACCTACTTAGCGGCGGCAGCCTGGCGCTCCTTGGCTTCCTTGATCACTTCCTCGGCCACATTGCTGGGGCAGGGGGCGTAGTGAGAGAACTCCATGGAGAACTGGCCCCGACCCGAGGTCATGGTGCGCAGGTCGCCAATGTAGCCAAACATTTCGCTCAGGGGCACATCGGCCTTCACCCGCACCCCAGTAGCCGCAGGGTCTTGGGACTTGATCATGCCGCGACGGCGGTTGAGGTCACCAATTACGTCGCCCATGTAGTCGTCGGGGGTGAACACGTCGACCTTCATGATCGGCTCCAGCAGCTGGGGGCCAGCCTTGGGTAGCGACTGACGGTAGGCAGCTTTAGCAGCGATTTCGAAGGCGATCGCTGACGAGTCAACCGCGTGGAAGCCTCCATCGGTGAGGGTGACCTTGAGGTCAACCACGGGGTAACCCGCTAGAGGGCCACGGTCAACGCTAGTGGCAAAGCCCTTTTGCACAGCAGGCCAAAATTCCCGAGGTACGTTACCGCCGGTCACCGCCGACTCAAACTGGAAGCCAGTGCTGGTTTCGCCCGGCTCGATCACGTAGTCGATCTTGGCGTATTGACCCGAACCACCGGACTGCTTCTTGTGGACGTAGCTGTCGGCCAGACGCTTGGTGATCGCCTCACGGTAAGCCACTTGGGGCTTGCCCACTTCCACTTCGACGCCGTGGGTGCGCTTGAGAATGTCGACCTTAATGTCGAGGTGCAGTTCGCCCATGCCCTTGAGGATGACTTCGCCGCTCTCTTCGTCGGTTTCCACCTGGAAGGAGGGGTCTTCAGACACCATCTTGCTAATAGCCATACCCATTTTCTCGTTGTCGCCCTTTTTCTTGGGATACACCGCGATGGAGATCACCGGGTCGGGGAAGACCATGGGTTCCAGGGTAGCGGGGTCTTTGGGGTCGCAGAGGGTGTGGCCGGTCTGCACGTTCTTCATGCCGATCAGCGCCACGATGTCGCCAGCCTGGGCCGACTCCACTTCTTCGCGATCGTTGGCGTGCATTTCGACTAGGCGGCTGATGCGCTCGGTCTTGCCGGTGAAGGTGTCGAGAATGGTGTCGCCTTTTTTGAGCTGACCCGAGTAGATGCGGGTAAAGGTGAGCGCACCAAAGCGGTCGTCCATAATTTTGAACGCCAGCGCCCGCAGGGGTTTGTCGGCATCGGCGTGAGCCAGTTTGCCGGTGGGGTTGCCCTCCAGGTCAACTTCGGCCTGAGCAGGCACTTCGAGGGGGTTGGGCAGGTAGTCAACTACCGCATCTAGCACCAGCTGTACCCCTTTGTTTTTAAAGGAGGAGCCGCAGTAGGTGGGGAAGAAGGCCAGCTCGCGGGTGCCCTTACGAATGCAGGACTTGATCTCGTCGATGGAGATCTCTTCGCCCTCAAGATACTTACCAAGAATGTCGTCGTCCTGCTCAACGGCTAGCTCAACCAGCGCCTCGCGGTACTCTTCGACCTGATCTTTCATGTCCTCAGGGACGTCTTGGATGGTGTAGTTCTCAGGCTTGCCTGATTCATCCCACACCCAAGCCTTGCGGGTGAGCAGGTCAACCACGCCCACAAACTCGGTCTCGGAGCCGATGGGCAGCACCATCACCAGGGGCTTGGCCGCCAGAATTTTGTCGACTTGCTTAATCACCCGGAAGTAGTCAGCGCCGGTGCGATCGAGCTTGTTGACGTAGATGACCCGAGCCACCTTGGAGTCGTTGGCGTAGCGCCAGTTGGTCTCAGACTGAGGTTCTACACCGCCAGAGCCGCAGAAAACACCAATGCCACCGTCGAGCACCTTGAGGGAGCGATACACCTCAATGGTGAAGTCAACGTGGCCAGGGGTGTCGATGATGTTGAGCTGGTGCTCTTTCCAGAAACAGGTGGTGGCCGCCGACTGAATCGTGATCCCCCGTTCTTGCTCTTGCTCCATAAAGTCGGTGGTGGCAGCACCATCATGAACCTCACCAATTTTGTGGATGCGGCCGGTGAGGGCGAGGATGCGCTCGGTGGTGGTAGTCTTGCCCGCGTCTACGTGGGCAAAAATACCAATATTGCGATAACGGGTGATGTCTTTAGCCATAACTGCTTCTCCGGATTCTGGGCGATGGACCGCTGGTGACCATCTTCATGGGTTACTCAGACGGGGTCTGGGTTGTCGATTTGGTAGCCTTGACAACAGAAAACTCTATCACGAGACCATGACGGGGAGTCTGAGCTGGGGCCGAGGCAACAACACCTAATATGAACTATTGTAAAACCCCCTGACACATCCGTGAAAGGGGGGAGATCGATTACTGAGTTCTTTACCCAGGATAGCCGCCATTGGGGCTTGAATGAGTGGGGAAAACCCATCATTTGCCAACAGCGATTCCCTTCGGGATACTCGTTCCGAGTTGGTTCCCGAATGCTCCGCGAATCGCACCGGTTTCAACCCAACTCGCGCCCTAGCGCTAGCACAGCTTGCCCCGCTGTAGTTTTCCTCAGCCGTCAGAAGGCAGTAGCAGCGTCAGGACCGATTCTTTCTACAATGATGGCCGGGCATTTTAGAACAAGATAGATCTAAGGGAGAAGTAGGCTATGGGCAGCGTCGTTGGTACAGACAGCCACACCGCCAGTGGTTATGTCGGGGCTGCCATTGTGGGCAGCAGCATTACCCTATCGCTAAAGGATTTCACCACTGCTGCCGAGGGGGAAGCGCTGGAGGCGTTTTTGACTATCAATGGCAATATGGCCAAACGCCCTATTGCCCTGGGGCCGCTGCCTGAGAGCACCGGGGCATTTGATCTGTCGGTTCCTGAGGGTACCGATATTAGTCTGTTCAATACGCTGGTGATTCGCCCGGTGGGGTCTGAGAGTGCCGTTGCCACAGCATCGGTACCGTAAGCCTGGATCTTTGGGCGGCAATCGCGCCAAGCATGCCCTGGCAAAATCCTGTTGCAGGTGAACTCTGTTTGGGCATCGCAAGCCCACGCTCAAATAGGTTGCGGGCGATTGAGAAGGCTAAACAATCGTGTCAGGGGCGATCGCCCATCCATCAATAACCTGGAAAATTAGTGCAGGAGCAGTGGATAGGGTGCGATCGCGCCCTATCCACTAGCTCATACTTTTTAGGGAAAATAACCTTATGGATAAGTCAGACGAACAAGCTCGCGAACGCCTAGCCCAGCAGCGTCAGCACACCGACCACACCCACGACAATTTGCTTAGCCGCGCTGAAGCAGAAGTCCACGAATCACCCGCCGCATCGGTGGAGGAAAGAGCCCGCCAAGCCATGGCCAATCAACGCCACCACAAAGACCATACCGAACACACCTTACTAGAGCGTAGCGACGAAGAACTGCACCAGCCCTAATAGTTGAAAATGGGGGCAAGATGATGCTTGAACAGTCAAAGGAACAACCATCGTTTGTCGGCAAAATTATTACCCTGTGGACAGTATTTTTGCTGCGATGCCGCTGATAGCCATCACCAGCACCTGTCTGCTTAATTCACGATGGTATCGGATAGGCCACTTTTGGGTAACAGCAATTTATTCAGTGCTAACCTAGCCCACTTAGCGGTTGACCTGATTATCCCTCCCGTAGCCTAGTATCAAGTAGCCCTGATGGCATTTCTGTTTTTAATTGGGTTATTGCTCAACTTGGTGGCCTATCAGTGGATGGGTAGTGTTCTAGACCTGTGTATGGGTTGTTATATAGGTCGCCCAAATTCATAGCGGTTGATGAACAGTCCAATCACGGTGTCATGCATCAAGACAGATTTAGAGAAGCAAA
>NZ_JACJOX010000003.1 GCF_014695775.1 Leptolyngbya sp. FACHB-60
GACTATGACCAGGAGTTATACAAAGCACGGCATCTAATTGAGAACTTCTTTGCCAAGCTTAAGCAGTATCGAGCGATTGCTACCCGCTACGATAAGCTCGCAGAAACCTTTCTTAGTGCAATCTACATGGCGGCTGTCGTGATTTGGCTTAATTGATGACACGCCCTAGGCCTCGGATGGTAGATATTATCCGAGGCTTAGTATTCTGAAATTGAGTTCGTGAGTCTACAGTCAATAGATTCAATAGTTGTAATGTCCGTTTTGAGGTACTCCCTTGTCCACTGATGTGGTCGCCCTATTTCCTTGGCCAAGTTTTGTAGCGGTCGTGCTGCTGCTGGTGCAGTTGCCGATGGTGGCGGTACTGCTGTCGCGGTTGATGCAGGGTCCCTTTCGCAGACCACCTCTGGCTCCAGTGCCCCCTGACCCCGATCTGCTAGGCACGGTTTCGGTAGTGGTGCCTACGCTTAACGAAGCAGATCGGATACGCCCCTGCCTGGAGGGTTTGATCCGTCAGGGCTACGAAGTGCGGGAAATTTTAGTCGTAGACAGCCGCTCAACCGACGGCACCCAGTCGGTAGTTAATGCTTACCAGGCTCACGACCCACGGTTGCGCCTGCTAGAGGATGACCCTTTGCCCCAGGGTTGGGTCGGGCGTCCCTGGGCCTTAGACTACGGCTTTCGCCAAACATCAACCGCTAGTACCTGGGTGTTGGGCGTCGACGCTGATACTCAGCCTCAGCCTGGCCTAGTGGCAGCTTTAGCCAAAGCGATGAACAGCGAGAGCTATGACCTAGTGTCCCTCGCGCCTCGGTTCATTCTCAAGCACCCCGGCGAATTCTGGCTGCAGCCCGCTTTGCTAATGACACTGGTGTACCGATTTGGCCCGGCGGGCAGCCCCAGTGGCTCGTCGCAGCGGGTGATGGCTAACGGCCAGTGCTTTATGGTGCGGCGATCGCTGCTCGAAAAACTCGACGGCTATCAGGCCGCCTCTACCTCTTTTTGCGACGATGTGACCCTGGCTCGCCACGCTGCGGCCCAGGGTGCCAGAGTGGGCTTCTGGGATGGCACTCGCCTACTAAAAGTGCGCATGTACGAAGGCATGGCCGAAACCTGGCGCGAGTGGGGCCGCTCCCTTGACCTCAAAGACGCGGCTTCAGCCGCTCAGGTCTGGTGGGATTGGACATTTCTTGCCCTGGTGCAGGGGTTGCCCTGGGTGCTCGTACCGGGGCTAGGGGCGCTTCAGCACTTTGCGCCCGCATCGTGGTCGTTGACACTACAGAGCTTGCTTGTCGTGAACATGGGCTTGCTCTTTATGCGCTTGGGCATGCAGGCGGCGGTGTCAACAGCGTACGATCTCGAAGGAGCACCAGGAGCTTGGGCTTTTTGGCTGTCGCCCCTAGCCGACTTGGCAGCGGTAGCGCGCATTGGGCTCTCTTCTTTGCGGCGGCCTACCCAATGGCGGGGGCGACAGTATCCAGTTGTGGACTAGAGCACAGGAGTAAAGCTCTAGGCATTCCAGCTCCTAAAGGGATGGCGAGCAAGGTTGGAGTTCTGATAGCGCGAGTCGTAACTCACCTCTGCACCTATCCAGTCAGGCAGGTTGACGACTTGATCAGCACTGGTAAGCTCAACCTCTGCAACGATCAATCCCTGATTTTCGCCCAGAAATTCGTCTATTTCCCACACTACATTCCCCAGGGGAAGGCGATAGCGCGTTTTTTCGATTAGGGGCGGCTGACAGAGGGTTGCCAGCATAGTCTGGGCATCGGCAACGGGAATGGGATACTCAAACTCAGGGCGCACTAGACCCACAGCCGGGCCTTTGAGGGTTAGATAGGCGCGATCGCCCACTCGCCTTACCCGCACAGTCCGCGCATCCTGAGTAGGAATGTAGCCCTGGCGGATCAATTCGCCCTGGGCAGCCTGACGCCAGCCATCACCCACCACCAAAAATTTTCGCTCAATTTCCTGACCCATCGGCTTACTAAGAGCTACCTTTGCAGCCTAGCCTAACTTGCTCTAGTCCAAGAGATTTAGTTACATCCCTGCATTGAGCGCTCCTCTGGCCTAGGAAATACGCCGCAGCACGTAGCTAGTCAGGTCTTGGAGAGCCTGGCGAGCGGCAGAGGGGGGCAGGTGCTCTAGACAAGCTGCTGCTAGGCGGGCATGGGTGGCAGCAAGTTCGCGCGATCGCGCAATGCCGGTGCTCTGATGCACCAAGTTAATGGCCTGGTCAAAATCATCGGCCTCAGAAAATTCCCGCTCAATTAGAGTCGTGAGAAAGGGATACTCAGCCATCGCGTAGAGCACAGGAGCCGTCAAGTTGCCACTCTTGAGATCAGAGCAGGCAGGCTTACCCAACACCTCATCAGAGCTAGTGAAGTCGAGAATATCGTCAACTACCTGAAAGGCTAGCCCCAAATGCCGACCGTAGTCGTAGAGCTGCTCAATTACAGTTTCCGACACGTTGCTCAGCACTCCTGCTGCCTTAGCGCTATTGGCCATCAGCGATGCTGTCTTGAAATAGCTCTTATCTAGATAGGCATCAATCGAGAAGCTAGTATCAAAGCGGTTCAGCCCCTGCTGGATCTCGCCCTCGGCCAGGTCCATAATCACCTGGGAAAGGAGCTTGACCACTCGCAGATTGTCGAGGTTGGCCAAATACCACGAGGCTTGGGCAAACAAAAAATCACCCGCCAGCACCGCAATGCGGTTGCCAAACCTGCTGTGCACGGTGGGCACTCCGCGCCGCACGCTGGATTCATCGACCACATCGTCATGCACCAGGCTAGCCGTGTGGATCATTTCGGTAATCTCGGCCAGGCGGCGATGCTTGGGAGTGATCTCTTGCCCCGGCAGGGTGGCCTTAGACAGCAGCAGCACAATCGCTGGGCGCACCCGCTTGCCCCCAGCGCCAAACAGGTGTTCGGCCGCTGCCGACAAAATGGGATGCCGCGACCCAACTAACCCCTTGAGATTGTGAGTCATCAGGTCAAGGTCGGACTCAACTGGCGCGAAAAGAGAAGTTACTGAAGTCATAGACCCCGGCAAGAGCGCTAAAGTTACGAATTTTTACATATTCTATCGTCATTCTAAGACAACCCCAGAAGGAGTATTGGTAAAAGCTCAGCCTTTTTTGTTGGCTATCAGACTATGGCCGGAGCTTAGTCAGTCGTTGACACTAGCACTAAACCCGCTGGTGGGCCTGCGTTACGCTCCTTAGGCCGACACCGCAGCATTGGCCAAACGGCCCGAACCGATTTACAAAATTAGCCCAAAATTTAAGTGACTTTACACCTCATATTTCTCACCCGACAGCAAAATGCCGTGATAGGATTAATTTAAGAATTTCTCAAGAAAACAAGTAGAGTCCGTCAGTTTTTTGTCTGACTTTGTCTTGTTTGCTTAATTGAATGAATCGATCGCGGTGCTAAGTGAGTTTCTTACTGGTTTCCTAGGCGCTCGGTCGTTTTTACTAGCTTCTACGGGCGTATTAGCGCCCAAGATTGTTGGCGAGCAACGTTCCTTCTGCAGAGAGGGAACTGGTCTTTGGCAGCACCTACTGCTGTTCTTGACCGTGCCTATGGCTCGTCAGGCATTGACGGTCTTCTCTTATCTGCTGCTGCCGACCATGACCTATTCTGCTTCTCTAGTCGTTATTCCGCTGCTAGCGATCGCCTATCTACTCCTGATCTACGCCATGCTCGTGCTAGCTCAGCGATTGAGCACCCGGCGTCGCTCCCAGGGTTAGCCCTTGGGGTTGGCCACCAGTTCTGGCAGACGAACCTGGCGTACGGTGGGTTGGTGACCCAACCATTGCACGGCCAAGCGCTTAAACTCAGGAGCCGAGCCACTCACGTAAAACTCTGTCGACCAGGCTGGGGTACTGCTGCGGAGCCCTAGGGCGTCCAGTTCTTTAGCAGCGGCCGCCACCATAGAAATCGCCGGATCAACGTACTGCATGGTGGCTGGCAAAATTGGCTTTAGCACCGGAGCTAAGTGAGGATAGTGGGTACAGCCGTACACCAGGGTGTCGATGTTGGCGGCAATTAGCGGTTGCAGATAGGTAGCAGCAACACGCTGAGCCTTGACGTCTTTAATTTGGTTTTGCTCAACGATGGGCACAAAATTAGGGCAGCCGACCTCCCACACCTGGCAGGTCGGGTTGATTTCTTGAATGGCGTGAGTGTAGGCACGGCTGGTGACAGTGGCCTGGGTCGCAATAACGCCAATGCGACGACCCTGCAAAGCTGCCGCTTGGGCCCCTGGCCGAATCAGTCCTAGCACCGGAAAAGGAAACTCACCCTGCACCGGGTCTAGGGCTAAGGCTGAGCTAGTGTTGCAGGCCATAATTACCATCTTGACCCCTTGGTCAGCCATCCAGGTCAAGATTTGGCGCACAAAGTAGAGAATCTCTTGGGGCGATCGCGAGCCATAGGGCAGTCGCGCCGTATCACCAAAATACACTACCGACTCGTTGGGCAGCTGGCGATAGATTTCTCGCAGCACGGTGAGGCCACCCACACCGCTGTCGAAGATGCCAATGGAAGCCGGTCGCGTAGCCAGCAAGCGATGGTCTAACCCGTTTTTCATGGGTGCTTATGCTTAGGGATGAAAAAATAATCTCACTGAGTCTACCGGTTTTTGAGCAGTCCCTAGTAGGTTGTGTGACAGTGCCGGTGAGCTCCAGTCGAGGGAACTGACAGCTTGTAGTATGCCGCCAAACCCGCCATAGAGTTGCCATACCACCGACACACCCCTGCTACATGATTTCAGTATCTTAAGGTTTGAGAAGGTTTAACCTGCCGCTATGACTATTTGGTGCAGCAGGTTCGGTTTTCTCAGGAGGGAAACCCCCATGTTTAAAGGCTTAGATCCTTGAAAATAGAGATGTTCTCAAAGCCATTAGCCCAGGGTTCTAGTTTTGAACTGAAACATCTGATGCAGACTGCCCTGCTGCCGTTGGCTAACCTAAATCTCTAGGGAAACAAAGTGACCCCTACCCCCGTCAAACGCATAACTACACCTGTAGCACTTTACGCAACCAGAAAGTTGTTATATTCTGGAGGAGTAAACTCATACTGGCTTCGAGTTTTGTGAGGACTCTAGCCGTCGGTACCGACATCAGGTTTTGCACCGTTGATTAAGCCACAGCTTCAGCAGACACACATCTGGATGACTGTTGGACGGGTGACTCTGCATTGCAAGTAATTAACTTAGTCCTGATCTTAAGGATCAGCGATGAGAATTGTAGAACCGCATCTTGCCAAAGCATGAGGGATGTGCGTATGAGACAGAACTTACAGTTTGATTGATTTCTCTCAGTTCAGTATTGAAGCCGATATAAGGCCGAGCAGCTCGCTATCTCTCCGTGTTTCGGCCCAGGCATTTTTGAAAGGTGATCGCTTTCTTATCAGTTTTTGGATTTCAGCATTCAGTGTTTGCTGCATCGTCAGTGGAGGACAAAGGTTAATTCATGGCTAAAACAAAGACCCGTACGTTAAAAAGCAAGCCCCTCTACAGTGCTGACGCTGTACGAACCTACCTCCATGAGATTGGCCGAGTACCGCTGCTCACCCACGAAGAGGAGATTATCTTCGGTAAGCAGGTGCAGTCCTATATGGCGCTGCTAGAGCAAAAAGAAGGCTTGACTGAGACCTTGGGCCACGAACCTACCCAAGGCGAGTGGGCTGAAGCTGCTGGTTTAGACGAAACTCAGCTCAACCACACTGTGCGTCAGGGCGAGCGCGCCAAGCGCAAAATGATTGAGGCGAACCTGCGTCTGGTAGTAGCGATCGCCAAAAAGTACCAGAAGCGCAACCTAGAATTTCTAGACCTCATTCAAGAGGGCACCCTTGGCTTGGAGCGCGGTGTTGAGAAGTTTGACCCCACTAAGGGCTATAAATTCTCAACCTATGCCTACTGGTGGATTCGCCAAGCCATCACCCGTGCAATCGCCCAACAGGCGCGCACCATTCGCTTGCCGATTCACATCACCGAAAAACTCAACAAAATCAAGCGGGTACAGCGCGAGCTGTCTCAGCAGCTAGGCCGCAGCCCCAACGCCAACGAAATCGGTGAGGCGTTAGAGCTAGAGCCCAAGCAAATTCGCGAGTTTTTGGTGCTGGCGCGGCAGCCCATTTCGCTAGATGTGCGCATTGGCGACAACCAGGATACGGAGCTGCAAGAGCTGCTTGAAGACGACGGCATTTCGCCTGAAACCTTCACTGCTCAAGAGTCGCTAAAACAGGATATTCGCAACTTACTGTCTGAGCTCACCCCTCAGCAGAAAGAGGTGATTACCCTGCGCTACGGTCTTGAGGATGGTAACGAGCTGTCGCTAGCCAAGGTGGGCAACCGCATGAATATCAGCCGTGAGCGGGTGCGCCAGCTAGAGCAACAGGCTCTCAAACATCTGCGCCGCCGCAAATCCACCATGCATGGTTACATCGCTAGCTAGGTGATTGTGCGGGCTTCTTTACCGCCCCTTGCTCAGGACAGACTTTTCTGGAGCAAGGGGCGGTTTTTGCTTTATACAACTTGGCTGCTCACTGTAAAACCAAGCTTCACCATGTGTCTCTACAGATAGCGCATGGTGGGGTGCGATCGCCTAACTTCGCCATCTTCGAGAAAGGTGAGCGGATCGAGGTAGTGGGCAGCGGCAGCAGCTATAACTAAAACTCGCCGGTAACGCGCTTCTCAAACTCTTGCCGCACGTCCTCAGCAATTTCGAGTGCCTTAGGGTAGATATCAGCGTGAGACTCTTTGAGCCAGGCAAGCAGGCGGCTGAACTGGGCGTTGCGCAATTCTAAATCGGCTTGAAAAATGGAAGCAGTAGCCATGTGCTGGGCATAGCTGGGGGGATGGCCCTGCTTAATAAACTGAGCCGTTAGGGCCACTAGGGCTTCTTTGCGAATATCGGGCTGGCTAGAGGCCATTGGAAAGTCCATGTGCAATCTCTCCCTAGGTACAAAAGCCCGCAGCCGTCAGTCAAGTCTGTGACCCGAGCAATGTACCTAGAATGCCCATCCTTCAGCCGCTACCCTGACGTGCAAGAAAATGTAACTCGGCGGCTCAGCACCTACCGACAGCAACTGTGCCCCTCTTGCCAGCGGTGTTGAGAAAAGATTGATGCCTAAGAAAACTTTAACCAACCGCTAATCGCGTCTAATTTGATGGGATCTGCGTTAAACACTATAGATGGCCATTTTTTTGTTGAGGTTCTGTATTTTTTGACGACCTCGAAGGTTACATAACTTAACAAAAAATACGGCGGTTCGTTGACGGAGTTGAAGCAAATCAGAAGTTTCTTAAGCCAGACTAGATCTGACCTTTAGCATGCGAAGAGACATGGCTGATGGTTTTTTAGCCCTGGTAGTTAATTCGCACGTTCCAGGTGCATATCCTCACGAGGCTGAGGTTTGCATCCTTCGCAACATCTCCCTAGGAGAGTAGCCATGAAACAAATTCCCGCCCCCTTTTGGACACTGATTCTTGGTATTGCCGTCACCCTGATCAGTCTTTGGGTGGGGCAAAACCACAATCTACTGCCGGTGCAGGCGTCTGAGCAGGCACCCTTGGTGGATGACCTATTTAACGTCATGATGACTATTGGCACAGCCCTGTTCATTGTGGTGCAGGGGGCGATCGTCTATTCGCTAATTCGCTTTCGTCAGCCCAAGGGCGACGATACCGACGGTCTGCCCATTGAGGGCAACCTGCCCCTAGAGGCATTTTGGACTGCCATTCCCGCTGTGATCGTTGTGGGTTTGGGCCTGTACAGCGTTGTGGTGTTTCAAGAAATGGGCGGTTTTTCGCCCGGTGGCCACCACGGCCACGGTGCCATGGTAGCCATGGCACCACAAGAGTCGTTGATCGATGTGGCCCCCCTGCTGGCTCAGGGCCTTGACGATGACACCGTCTTTGGCAAAACCCAGGTCTATGGCTTTGGTGCCAGCCCCCTGGTGCAGATGAATCAGCCTGATGTGACGGTGAACGTCACAGGTATGCAATTCGCCTGGATTTTTCGCTACCCCGATACGGGTATTACCGATGGAGAACTGCACATTCCCGTAGGTAAAGATGTGCAGCTCAAAATTGAGGCCCAGGATGTAATTCACTCTTTTTGGGTGCCCCAGTTTCGCCTGAAGCAGGACGCCCTGCCCGGTGAACCCGGTGAACTGCGTTTTGTAGCAACCCGCGAGGGCACTTATCCGGTGGTCTGTGCCGAACTGTGTGGGTCTTACCACGGCGCTATGCGAACCCAGGTGATTGTGCACTCCCCCGAAGACTACGCCGACTGGGTGGCCAGTCGTGTAGCCGAGGCAACGCCCACCACCACCGTGGCTCAACCCATTGAGAAAGCTACCGATGCCGAGTACCTGGCAGAAATCGCCCCCGATTTGGCGCGATCGCCGGTTCAAATCGCCCAGACAGGTCTAGTGAATCACTAAGGCCATATCTCACCGGGTTCATCCTCAACGGTCTAGTGCTGGGTCAAGAGTTAATTGTGGGTTAGGTGGAATGCCAGCAGAACTCAACAAAGTCAGGCAACGTTAGGTTGCACTTCGTTTCACCCAACCGACAAGACTTCCTAGTAAGTAGATTGACAGACACCTAAGCCACCGTGCTCCACAATTTTTATAGCCCTCATTAGCAAACGCTCTATGGCTCAAGCAGATATTTCGATAAAACCCACGGAGCTTCAGGGTGGCCACGGCCATCCAGACAAGTGGAAGTGGTACGACTACTTCACCTTTAACGTTGATCACAAGGTGATTGGCATTCAGTACCTGGTAACATCGTTTTTGTTTTACCTGGTGGGCGGCTTTATGGCGGTGCTGATGCGCACTGAGCTGGCCACCCCCAACTCTGACTTTTTGAGCCCCGAACTCTACAACGCCTTTTTGACTAACCACGGCACAATCATGATCTTTTTGTGGATTGTGCCGGCGGCGATCGGGGGGTTTGGCAACTACCTGATTCCGCTGATGATTGGGGCGCGGGATATGGCGTTTCCTAAGCTCAATGCCCTGGCTTTTTGGCTCAACCCCCCGGCTGGTGCGCTGCTAGCCGCCAGCTTCTTTTTGGGTGGCGGTGCTCAGTCAGGGTGGACCTCGTACCCCCCTCTGAGTGAGATTACAGCTAACCTGCCCCAGACATTGTGGTGTGTGACCCTGATTATGGTGGGTACCTCCTCCATTTTGGGGTCAGTAAACTTTCTGGTCACGATCTGGAAAATGCGGGTGCCCAGCATGGCTTGGGACCAGATGCCGTTGTTTTGTTGGGCCATGGTAGCCACCTCAGTTTTGGCGCTGTTTGCCACCCCGGTACTGGCAGCGGCCATGGTGCTGCTGCTGTTTGACATCAACTTTGGTACCTCGTTCTTTAAGCCCGATGCGGGCGGCAACGTGGTGGTGTATCAGCACCTGTTCTGGTTTTACTCGCACCCGGCGGTCTACCTGATGATTTTGCCCATCTTCGGCATTATGTCGGAGGTGATCCCGGTGCATGCTCGCAAGCCGATTTTTGGCTACAAGGCGATCGCCTACTCGTCTCTCACCATCTGCCTAGTCGGGCTATTTGTGTGGGTGCACCACATGTTCACCAGCGGCACTGCCCCCTGGATGCGGATTTTCTTCACCATCTCAACGTTGATCGTGGCGGTGCCTACCGGGATCAAAATCTTTAGCTGGGTGGCGACACTGTGGGGCGGCAAGATTCGCTATACGACCGCCATGCTGTTTGCGGTAGGCCTGCTGTCGATGTTTGTGTTTGGCGGCCTCAGCGGCGTCACCCTGGGTGCAGCTCCCTTTGACATTCACGTGCACGATACCTACTACGTGGTGGGCCACTTCCACTACGTGCTGTACGGCGGCTCGGTGTTTGGCATCTACTCGGGGATTTACCACTGGTTTCCCAAAATTACCGGGCGCATGCTGAATGAGCCTCTAGGCAAGGTGCATTTTGTGCTGACTTTCATTGGCACCATTATCACCTTTACCCCGATGCACAACCTTGGGATGCAGGGTATGCCCCGCCGGGTAGCCATGTATGACCCACAGTTTGCCCACCTGAACCAGCTAGTGACGGTCGGGGCCTACATTCTGGCGGTGTCGGTGATTCCTTTCTATTTCAACGTGATCTGGAGCTGGAGGAAAGGTAAGGAGGCTGGCCCTAACCCCTGGAATGCCATGACGATGGAGTGGACTACAGATTCGCCGCCGATTATCGAAAACTGGGAGGTGCTACCGGTGCTTACCCACGGCCCCTACGCCTACGGTATGGAGAGAGCGGATGAGGTAGGCCCGGCGGGTGAGCCGCTGCAAACACCGCGATCGTAAGGAGTTTGGCCCAGCGTTGACCTCGAAGTTGGGAGATCTAACTTTGGTAAGTTTTCTCACGGCGATCGCCCTAGTACCCTTTCAGTCAAAGGCAATCGGGTTAGGCTTGAATACAAGTCAAGCCGGGGCGATCGCATCGAGGCCAGCTTGCTCCTATCCTGCTTCACACTATTCACCCCCTGCTCTTTACCCTAGATAACCCTATGCAAGGCGCAATTGATTCTACCCCCGTGGTCACTGGCCACGAGGTGGCGGCCCACGAAGAGCACCAGGATTTGCGGGTTCTGGGCCTGATTACCTTCTTGGCCTCAGAATTTTTGATGTTTGCGGGCTTTTTTGCCGTATTTCTCGTCTTTCGCGGCAGTCACGTGCAGTGGCCACCGGAGGAAACCGAGGTTGAGCTGCTGCTACCGGCGGTGAACACTCTGATTCTGGTGTCGAGCAGCTGGGTGATTAACCTAGGCACCAAGGCGATCAAGAGGAACGACTTAGCGGGTATGCGCAAGTGGTTTGGCATTACCGCTGCCATGGGCGCGATATTTCTAGTCGGCCAGGTGTATGAGTATATGAACCTGGGCTACGGCCTCAAGACCAACCTGTTTAGCAACTGCTTTTATCTGACGACGGGCTTCCACGGAGCTCACGTGTTCATTGGGCTAGTGCTGATTTTGGGGGTGCTGTGGCGATCGCGCCGCGCCAACCACTACACCGACATCACCCACACTGGCCCTGAGATGGCCGAGATCTACTGGCACTTTGTAGACGTAGTGTGGATTGTGCTGTTTAGTCTCATCTACCTGCTGACGCTGATCTAAGCCAATTATCCCTAAAACGCAGAACCCCGGTTTCTTGAGAAACCGGGGTTCTTTTTACGCTATGGCCCTACCGTTTGGGCTGCCTTAGCGAGGCGTTACTTCTCCAGCGCGGTGAAGCGGTCTTTGGGGATCACCCCGTGAATACCCTTGACGATATCCACGACCTGCGACACCTCAAAGTCGATATCGGCACTGGCGTAGAGCAACGCATCGGCCTTAGTCAGCCCGTACTTCTCGTTCACAATCCGCAGGTATTCGCGCACTGACTTCTTCATAGCTTCGTCGAGGTCAGTGTCTAAGCCCACGGCAATCCAGGCGTCGGCGGTTTCACCCATGGGAGCAGGCAGCTCCATATTTTTGTGCAGCACTAGCTCAAAGGTAGGCAAGAGAGAACACTCGATCGCTGTCAGGGCTACTTCGCCATTGCCCTGGGCACAGTGGGGATCACCCGAGTAAAACAGCGCCCCGGGCACCTGCACCGGCAGATACAGGCTGCTGCCCCGACCCAGATGCTTGATATCGACATTGCCGCCATACAGCCCAGGCGGTACTGAGTTGGCCGCATCCTCTACCGCCGCAGGGACCACACCCATCAGGCCCATAAACGGTTTAAGTGGAATTTCTAAATTGGGTAGCCCATTGGAGGGCCGAAAGATACCAATTTCTCGCTCGGCGTCGATGGGAATGATCTTGGTGTAAATTGGGGCATCGTTTTCGGGATATTCGCCCGGTAGCGATCCCCTGCCGTGGCGGTTGGAGATGACGCCGTAGGGGACGCGGTAGGCGATGTCGAGGGTTCTGATTTCGAGCACGTCGCCGGGTTCAGCATCTTCAACGTAGATTGGCCCGGTGATAACGTGAGGGCCTGGCCCAGATTTGGGTACAGCGCCCTTAATGGTGAGCTGATCGGGCAGAATGTCATTGGCCTTGACGCCGCCACCGGTCAAAAACTCAACGGTGTCGCCCTGGTCGGCCAGAATGCCTTCGTGGGAAACCGTCTCCATGCGAATGCGATCGCCCGATTTGACGGTCAGAATCGGCTCGCTATCAGGCTTAAACAACTCTCCCCAGATCACGTTGCCGGGCACTGACTGAACGTCGTAGATTTCAAACTGGGCTGCAGCGGGGTCAAACCACGACGACCAGGCTGTTGCCACCAGCAGACAAACCCCAACTCCACTTACAAGCTGCAACAGCCGTTTGGACGCTTTCAGGGACGGCTGGCGCTTAATTCGCTTAAACAATTTCATCGGCTTAACGGACCATAAACGCCTAATTGACCAGATCTAGTGAACAGGGTTCTAGGTGCTGCCGTTGTAATATCTATTACTTAAATTGTGGCAACAAGCACTTTCAACCCCATCTTTGCGGCCAAAAGGAAAAAATAGCCGTTTTCGCGGGGGCGTTGGCCTTTGGCCAGTCGTTGACCATCGCCCCCTCTTGCATCCAAACAAGAGCCTACAACGGGTATTAGCGCCACCCAATGGCTAAATCTCCAGCCGGCCTTTCAGCACCTCATAGAGCACGCGGGAGAGTTCGCGGCGCTGGAGGTATTGGCGATCGATGGGGGTGCGGCCAAAGGCCTTGTCGTAGACCTCAGGCATGGCGCGCTTGACCAAAAACGAGAGCTGTTCGCGGGTGATGGGGACATCGGGGGCAAAGCGGTCTTTGCTAACTCCGGCGATCATGCCGTGGGCATAGAGGGTTTCGATCGGCATGTAGGCCCAGTGCTTACCGGGGAGAACATCCTTAAAGGTTGGCCCCGAGGTGGGGTCAGGCAGGGTAGTGGGCAGCTTGAGCACGTTGACCAGAGCCGTGGCCACCACCGCCCGGTTGACCGGGGCATGGGGTCTAAAGTTCAGATTCTTGGGGTTTTCGCTGCGAATAATACCTGCCGCCGCCAGCACCTGGATGGCCTCAAAGTCGGCGTCGGCGTGGCTGACGTCGTTAAACCAGAAGATGGGAATGCCATTGCGGGCTACAAAGCCCTGAATCTTGCGAATGTGCCGTTCTTCGGTAGCTAGCACTCTAGGATCTAACCCTGTCCATACCGCAAACACGGCGAGGAAGCCGCTGGCTTCACCGATCGCCCACTCCATCGGGTGCATGCGGTAAGCGGCGTTAGTGATGTGGGTGGTGCCCAGGCTCTTGGCCGACAGCACCAGGCCATCGGTATCTCGGGGCACGAGGGAGCCTAGGGGCAGGCTAAAGGGTAGGGCCACCACATCTTTGCCCCTTGGACTGACATGCCCCTTGGCGTCGTTGCCGTGCAGATCCATATAGTGGTATTGGCCAATGCCCACCGAGTCGTCAAAGCACCGCGCCCGCGCCTGGTCGGGGAAAAAAGTTTCGGCCACATCCTCATGGCGAACGGTGGTGAGGGCGATGCCGCGGCGGGCTTCGCGAATATAGGGTTCGAGGGCAATGCCGTCGCTGGTCCAGGTGAGGTCGCCTCGGGGTTTGAGGTCGGCGGCTCCGTGGGTTTGCAGGTAGTGAACGTAGGCCCGCGCCCGCTGCCTGGCCCGCTGAATGTGCAGCGCCCGCTCTTCGCGACTAACGCCTACCAACCGACCGGGGCGGTAGTCATTGCCACAGCAAAAAGCGCGATCGGGCTCGCTAGAGGTGCCCCAGTTGAGCACGGCGACATCACCAGGAACGACCTTTTTATCGTGGGTATGCGACCTGAGCAACCGTCGATAGCGAAAGATGCCAAAATCGCTAAAGAAACTCCACTTTTGCCACTGGTCGGGCTTGGGCTTAGTCCAAAAGGTGCTGGTAAATTCCTTGAGGCCAATCCAGCCTTCGGTTTCGAACCCGTCGGGCTTACCGATGGGCACCCCTCTGCCCTGCGCCGTGTGCTCTACCACCACGTCGAAGGTGATCGATTGCTGGCACTGGGGCCGGGCATCTTCGGGCAGAATGGCCTCGCCAGTCTCGTGGCGGGCTTCCTGACCCACGCGAGAGGGAATATTGCCGACCTCTAGCAAATCCCCCAAGTCGGTGGCTTCGACGGTAACTTTGGCGTTGACGATGAAGGTGTGGCCCCTCTGGGTGTCGCGGCAGATGACACCCTGCATGCGCGATCGCCCGTTCACCGTCTGCATCACCACCTGAACCGGCTCCGCAAAGGGAATTAGGGTGAGGCGACCGTCGCGCAGATAGGGCAGCAGGGCCTCATTCAGTGCTGTCGCGGCCACCACTGGGGTGGTCGCCAAAGGGCTTACCCAGCCGCCGCCGGGGTTGGCCACCTTTTGGCCACCCACCGGTTGCAGCTCGCGCTGGCGATCGCGGAAGGCCCGCTGCGCCTTAGAAATCGCAAATTCTTCGCCATCGACCGTGTAGAGCGTGGCCTTGGCCTGGAGCAGGTCGCCATCGTCGGAGGCGGGCAGCGCCTGGGCGGTAAACTGTCCCCCCACCACTTTGTGAGGCTGCACCAGGCACACGTCTAGGTTCAGCCGTAGGGCGGTTAGCGTCGTAGTGTAGGCCGCCGTCGAGCCGCCAACTACGAGAATCGAGCAGGTTAGCGCTGCCCCGCTGGCCGGGCGGGTAAAAGCCCCCTCCGAAAAAATGCCATTTCGTTGGGTGATGGGGTTAGACGCGTTGGCCATAGTGAGGGTAAGTCTTTGGGTTGCAACGATTTTAGGCTAGGCGGCCGGTGGCGCGCCAGGGCTGCCCCACGGGCGACATGAAGTTTTATAGGACGATTATTTTTTGGTTAGAGCGTTAGTCAAAGGTGAGAGGTAAGGAAATTTCGATCTGTAACTAAATCGTGAGGTCAGGTCTACCCGCTGGGCGAGGTCTTGCTGCGCCTGCTGGGTTTATAACGAGTCAAGACAGACACTTCACTAATTACTGGTGAGTGCGACTTTTCTCAGGAGACTTTTCATGACTGTTAATGCGATCGCGTCAAAGCTTCAGCGCCTTTTGTGCGTTGGCCTCGCTACTCTGGTAATTGGCTCTAGCCTGGTGTTTGGCTTTAGCACCCCAGCAGCAGCTCTGGGTAACGAAGCCGGAGATATTGTGCAACAGCGGGCTGAGAGTGAACTTGACCGCATTAGCAAGGACGGCGACACCGTCAATCAGGTCAAGGTCCGGCTTCAAGAAGGCCTGGGTGGTGTACCCGCTGATGTAGACAAAGGCACTAAGCGTGGCCTTAGCGATCGCGAGCTTGGCAAGGCTCAGAGAACTCTTGACCGCACCCAGAACGCTGTTGAAGACGCCGGTAATGCCGCCAAAGACTCCGCCGAAGGCGTTGTAGATTCTGTCAAAGGCTTCTTTAACCGGTAGAGCGGTTGCCTTGGCAAAATTGCTTTTAATTTTTCATTTTCGCTGATTTGCTTGTAGCAGCTTCAACTTTGGAGCTGCTTTTTTGTCGGGTTTTGAAAACTACCCCAAACCTGAAAGCGCTGCCTGGACACCCTTGACGGTGCCCACGCCCTTGGTCCCTGTGGTGCAAGCGATTTAGATTTAGACTGGAAACAGTATTCTCTGGCCTTTTGCGGCATTCCATGACCCTGACTGAACAAATGCTCGCTGGCCTACCAGGACATCCTTTGACAGGGCTTCAACGGGCTGACGACCTGTGGCTGCGCTATCGCACCGGCAATCTACCCGAGCAGCAGGTGATTCACCAAACCGAAACGCTGTTGGAATCGGTTGAGTGGGATGTAGTGATTTGCGGCGGCACCTTGGGGGTGCTGGTGGGGGCAGGGCTGGCCCAGCGGGGCTGGCGAGTGGCGTTGCTTGAGCGTGGCCTGTTGCAGGGCCGCGAGCAAGAGTGGAACATCTCTCGCCACGAGCTGAAGACCCTGACGAAGTTGGGCCTGCTGTCGGAATCTGAGCTAGAGGAGGCGATCGCAACAGAATACAACCCGGCTCGCATTCAGTTTGGTGATGGCGAACCGCTGTGGGTTAATGACGTGCTCAACGTCGGGGTTGACCCCAAAGGCCTGCTAGAGCAGCTCAAGGCTAAGTTTTTAGCCGCCGGGGGCCAGCTGTTTGAGCACACCGCCTTTGACTCTGCCCAGGTGCACTCCAACGGTGTGGTGGTGCAAGCCGGTCAGGCGTTTACCACTCGCCTGCTGATTGACGCCATGGGCCACTTTTCGCCCTTGGTAAGCCAGGCGCGGAGCACGGCCAAGCCCGATGCGGTGTGCCTGGTGGTGGGCACTTGCGCCGAGGGATATCCGCAGAACGATAAGGGCGATTTGTTGGTGTCGTTTACGCCGCTGCGACACCAGTGCCAATACTTTTGGGAGGCATTTCCGGCGCGGGACGGGCGCACCACTTACTTGTTTACCTATCTCGATGCCGACCCTCGACGTTTGAGCCTGACGGATTTGTTTGAAGAGTACTGGACGCTGCTGCCGGAGTATCAGGGGGTGAGTCTGGAGGAACTGAGGGTCAAACGGGCGCTGTTTGGCTTCTTTCCCTGCTATAAAAACAGCCCATTGCGCTATCCCTGGAGCCGTGCCCTAGCGGTGGGCGACAGCAGCGGTAGCCAGTCGCCCCTGAGTTTTGGCGGCTTTGGGGCCATGATTCGCCACCTGGAGCGCTTGGTGACGGGCATTGATGAGGCTTTGGGGTGCGATCGCCTCGACTCCACTGCCCTGGGCGCACTCCAGCCCTACCAGCCCAACCTGTCGGTCACCTGGCTATTCCAAAAATCGATGAGCGTGGGGGTTGACCAGACCCTCTCTGAGCAGCACATCAACACCATGCTGACGGCGATCTTTGCCGCCATGGCTGAGTTGGGCGAGCCTACCCTCAAGCCCTTTTTGCAGGATGTGGTGCAGTTTCCGGCCCTGGCCAAGACCCTGGCGGTCACATCCCTTAAACATCCGGCGCTGGTGGCCAAGATTATTCCCCAGGTTGGCTTGGGGGCTTTGGTTAGCTGGCTGGGGCACTACAGCAGCCTGGCGGGCTACAGCGCTTTGGAACCCCTGGCCCGCGCCCTGAGTCCAGTAATTGAGTCATTGCCACCGGTGCCGCGATACTATAGCCATCGGTGGCGCGATCGCTTGTTCTATGGCAGCGGAAAGGATTACGACGTTTAAATGACCTATTCTGCATTGCCCCGCGAGCGCCTCTATCAAGAGCTGCAACGACCCATAGCTCAGGTGAGCCTGGCCCGAGCAGCGCTGTATATTGCTCAAGAAGAGTACCCCCAACTGGTGGTGAACGATTACCTGGCGATGCTCGATCGCATGGCCGAAACCCTGCGGCAGCGATTGCCCGAAGATCGTTACCCCCTCAAAATTATTCACGCCATCAATGACTATTTGTTTGGCGAACTCAACTTCAGCGGCAACAGCGTTGACTACTACGACCCGCGCAACAGCTTTCTCAACGATGTGCTTGAGCGGCGGGTGGGCATTCCGATCACGCTGTCGCTGGTGTATTTAGAACTGGCCGAGCGCATTGGCTTCCCCATGGCGGGGGTCAGCATGCCGGGGCATTTCTTGATTCGCCCTACAGTGAAAGAAATGGATATTTTTGTAGATCCGTTTCACCGGGGCGAAGTCATGTTTGAGCAAGACTGCCGCGAGCGGCTCAAGCAGATGTTTGGCGATCCCGCCCAGCTAGAGCCTCAGCAACTGCTCCCGATTAGCCCGGCCACCTTTTTGGTGCGCATTCTGACCAACCTGAAGCTGATTTATCTGCAAAATAGAGATGTCCCCAAGGTGCTAGATGCCATCAACCGCATCTTGCTAATTGCCCCCGAGGCAGTGGGCGAATGGCGCGATCGCGGCCTGATCCACTATCAGCAGGGAATGCTAGATCAGGCTCGGCTCGACCTAGAGCGCTACCTCTACCAGCACCCCGACGCCGTCGATGCCTTTGAAATTCGCCGGGTGATTGAGCAAATCGAGCGCGTGCAAGACGAACCATGACCAACACCCTCAAAGCCCCTCAACAGCAACCTGAATCTTCCAAAGCTGACGCATCTCCCCTGCTGGCGTTCTATCGCTCGCCCATTGGCAAAAAGCTGATCACTGGGTTCACGGGGCTGGCGTTGGTCACCTTCGTGCTGGTGCACATGGCCGGCAATCTGCTGCTGTTTGTCGGTCGCGATGCTTACAATGCTTACGCCCTGCTGGTGAGCAACTTTAATGTTGTCTACTATGCGTTTGAGCTGGCGCTGACGGCGATCGTGGTGCTCCATGCCTGGGTTGGCATTGAGATTTTTTGGCGCAAGCGGCAGGCGCGGCCCGAGGGCTACAGCACCTACCAGTCGGCGGGCGGCTCCAGCTACCAAACCCTCAGCTCGCGCACCATGATTATCACCGGCCTGGCGCTGGCGGTGTTTTTAGTCATTCACCTGCGGACGTTTAGGTTTGGCACCTACTACCCTACCGAGCTAGGCGGCGACACCGTACGCGACCTGGCCCGGCTGGTGATCGAGAAGTTTCAGGAGTTGCCCTACGTAGTGGGCTACACCGTCATTTTGGTGCTGCTGGCCTCTCACCTGCGCCACGGGTTTTGGAGCGCGCTGCAATCGATGGGGCTATTAGATAAAGGGATTCGGCCTTTGGCCTATGGGACGAGTGCGGTGGTTGGCGTTGGTATTGCGGCAGGCTTTTTGGTGCTGCCTTGGGCGATCTACCTGGGTTTGGTGAGCTAAGCATGAACCGTGGACTTGCTTAGCATTGGCGAAGCCTCTCCAGCAGATAATCGCTCGTACTTGCTTCGCGTTGGTCTGAACTTGTTTCGCACTGGCTTGTACTTGCTTTGCGCTGGTCTGTACTTGCTTCGCGCTAGCCCGTACTTGCCTCGCACTAGCCTGTACTTGTTTCGCGCAGGCCTGCACTTGCTTATCACCGGGCTGTGATTGCTTGTTACCAAGCTGTGATTCCTGGTGCCCAGGCTCTACCTGGGCATCAATCTAGTGGGGCTCTACCACCAAGTAGGGTGGGCACCGCCCACCTTCAACCTGCCTCTCTCACCAGAGATTTTGATGGGAAGGGTTTGGTGGTGAGTGAATGTGTAGGTGGTGGGCATTGCCCACCCTACCCACTGTGCCGGTTTGCGATTAGACAACCGGGGGTCTGCTGCTTGTAGCCCAGCCGGGCCAAAACAGCAGACCCCCGATTTCGTTGCAAGATTTTGGTCAGTATCACCATCCACTGGTTGGGTTGGTCGGTGGGCAGCGGGTCGCTCCAGTCGTTGGGGTCGGCGTAGCCGTAGGCGTGGAGGATTTTGATGGTGCGGTCTATGCCTGCCAAGCTGCCGTAGAGCATATGGCGCACCTTCTCAGGACGGGGATGTGATTTAGCAGGCTGGGGAGGCGGAAGATTTGACGCGCCAGAGGCGTCAGGGTCGAGATATTCAAACATCGGTTCTGTCTCCAGTTGTGGTTGAGGAAGACAGAACGCGAAAACCCCAGCCACCCGCAGTTGAAGTGCAAACTGAGGGGGCTAGGGTACGATGAGCCTAGCCTCGCAATCTGCGTGTTAGATTTGCGGGGTTAGCTGTCTGTTGGTGGTTCCAGCACCTTCAGGCAGCGCCAAGATTTTCGAGTTCTGTGTGGTCACCGTTCTGCTCAAACGGCTTAATGGATGAGTGTACTAGTGCGATCGCTCCCCGTCAACAGTGAAAGAGCGATCGGGGTCACGGATGCTCTTGAAGATTGCAAACCCAAAAGCTGCCGGATAAGCATCCAAAGAGATGGCTTATTAAGCATAATTGACAGATAAGATTTGCAAAACTCAGGCGTTAGCCATCAAAACTGACTGATAACACTCTTAAGTTAGGGGTTCATCCAGCAGTTTTGACGCTTAATCCATAGTTATGCTCCAAGGTAAATACGGTTACATGGGAATGATATATGGCTACATGGGATCATGACATCGTAACTGCTTTGAGCAATCTTGGCGGCAGTGCAAGCTACG
Organism: Leptolyngbya sp. FACHB-60; assembly: GCF_014695775.1. GTDB lineage: Bacteria > Cyanobacteriota > Cyanobacteriia > Phormidesmidales > Phormidesmidaceae > Nodosilinea. The sequence goes on from NZ_JACJOX010000003.1 coordinate 20,050, forward strand.
ATGCTATCTACGCCGAGATCGATCGTTTACGTGATAACCTCCCACAGACATGGAAAGCAGTGGTTCGACGTAGAATTCAAGATCTTTCATCCGATTCAGCTGGGTTCAAAAATGGCGATGACCTGTTTTTCTCTGTCAAAGGGCTTGGTTCTGGTATTTGGGGTCTTCGTTCGTTTGTTAGAAACACGCCAACAGCTTCAGACTTGCCGTTAGGCAACCCAAATCCACACCGTGTACCAACGCAAACCTATCGTGTGCTGCGGGATACTGATCTCGCCCGGAAAATAAAACTGTTTCACCGAAATTGCTGTCAAATTTGCGGTCTAGCAATTCCACTTTCTGACGGCAGTACCTACGCCGAGGCGCATCACATCAAGCCTCTTGGTTCGCCTCATCACGGTCCCGATACTGCTGCCAACATTCTTGTACTTTGTCCTAATCACCACGTTCTATGTGATTACGGTGCGATCTCATTACAATTAAACGGGCTGCGAGTAGTGCAGGGTCATTCAATTGATCCTGAAATGATCGCATACCATAACTATCGATTTGCCTCCAAAACACAGCGTAACGGCCCCCTTGCAACGAACGGTTTAGAAGATAATGGTGACAAGTAACACTTATCTTCCACCGTTGAAGGGAAACGTTAGTGGTAGAGCGATCGCATTCTCCGCTGTAGGTTAGGTTAAGCGCGCAAAACCCAACACACACTCACTCTGCACCAACCTTTCTCGGCAAACAAACCTCGCTATCCCCCCCCAACCTATAGAAGACACAGCTGCTCTTGTAGATTGCAAGCCCAAAAGCTGCTGGACAAGCCCTCTCACCCGGTGTGCATCCAGCATAATTGAGGAATAAGCGCTCCAACCTTAGGAGTTGACCATCAAAGGTAGTCGATAACACCCTGAAACTGGAGGCTCATCCAGCAGTTTTGACGTTTAACATAGTTAGACATCTTCCTTGGGCTGATCCAAATATTCCCCCTCATAAAACTACCTTCGTTTAGTTAGGACTGAGGTTCAGCATATATTGAGATCATGCTGGCAGTTAGTGTAGAGGGAGTTACAAATGGGAGCGGGAAATATTAAATATAGCGGCCTGCACAGAAGACTGATTGAAAGCTGGTTTGATAGATAGTGTTGACTACTGAGCGATCTGTGTAGTATGGCAGTTAATAACGAACTAATTGTTACACTTTTTATTCTGGTTGCAACCAGCTTAGCTATTAGCTATGGCTTTGGTGTTAAAGCTCAACGTCTTCCCTTTTCGGCAGAAATTGGATTTAGTGAACAGCAGTTGTCATTTTTGAGGTGGTGGGTCAAGTTAGCCTTAGTTGCTGGTGTTTTATTGCCTATTGCTTTATGTGTTCAGGCTTGGGAACAACCTTCCTCATTAGCGTTCTGGAGAAGTTACCTACTGGTAGTCGCTGTGCAGCTAATCTCTGAGCGCTTGTTCAGTCAGTGGTTAGTCTCTAGTGTCGTAGTGCCCATTGGCTTTTGCTACACCGCTTTTCGATTGTGGCAATTACTGAATGGATTCACCTGGCTATCATTGTCCCATTTGGCATTGGTGGGTTTTATTGGTGTTGTGCTGTTCTGGATTGCAAACTTGGCGATGTTGATGACGATAGCAATTCCAGCGATTTCTAAAAGACAAGGACTTCAAGAGTAGATTTTTAGGTTGGGGCAAAGATCGCCTGCGCTTAACAGATAAAGTTATAGAGCGATCGCATTTTCTGCTGTAGGTTGGGTTGAGCGCGCGTAGGCTTTTCCTTCTCGCAGAGTAAGCCAACGAGAACGTGATTATTTGCCAACATCATGCCCTAATACCAGCTTCCAGAAGCTAGAAACCCCTTCTCGTGGTAGAAACCGAGGCAGCGTAGCAAGAATAGGATTAATGGGGTTGCCAGGAACCACGATCGACTCTCGTTTTTCAAATGCTTTCAGGGCATCTCGTACAACAGTCTCAATCGGCGTGTCAAATTTCGCAGCTACGTTAACTAGAAACGGTGGAAATCCTGCTTCTTTGAAGAATTTAATACCGGCTGGGCCTGGACAAACGGCTAGCACATGCACTCCATAGCTACGATTTTCTGCCCACAAAGCTTCACTGAAGCTGAGAATAAAGGCTTTCGTTGCGGCGTAGATCGAGAAGTAGGGCATAGGCTGAAACGCTGCCACCGAAGACAGATTGATTACCCCTCCAGTTTGTCGCTGCCGCATCCCCGGTAAAAAGCGATGGGTTAGATCCACAATTGTCGCGATATTGAGCTGCACCGTTTTAAGCTGAAAGTCTCGATCGCTTTCGGCGAAATCACCGTAATCTCCAATTCCAGCATTGTTAACCAACAAATCGACCGAGCGTCCAAGTTGCTGCACAGTTTGAAAGATCGTTTCTGTAGCACCTACTGCTGTCAAATCTTGGACAATAATATCTACTTGAATTTGATATTGATGATTGAGTGAATTGGCAAGTTCCTGTAGCTTGTCCTGGGAGCGAGCAACCAGCACAAGATCCGTTCGACGCGCTGCTAATTGTTGGGCAAATGCTGCACCAATGCCGGCAGAGGCTCCGGTAATTAAGGCTGTTGTCATGCAATCTTACAGGTTTGCTTTACTAGCATACATTGGACTAAATTCATAATTTCTGCATCACCCTAGAGAATTATTGCGTCGACAATCAAGGGAATAGTGATACGGTAGCCGTGTCTAACTACTCGGTTGCAGCGGGCAGGCAGAAGCGCTGGAACGATCTTGAGGAGTGCCTGGTACCGCTGAACCGGCTCATTGCTGCTAAGCCACGTTCAGCCAGGTCTCAAAGCGCTTGGCAAAGTGCAGCCTGATACCGCCATTACCTGCTCCGAACCGTGTTGGTAGTGCGCTGGTCTAAGGCTCATGGTGAGGGCGATCGCGATCGCCCTCACCATGAGCCTTACTTGCAGTCAACCTTAGCGCACAGCAGCACCAGGGCAATACCCTGAACAAATAGCAGGGATAGAATAGGGAAAGGAAGCGGCAGTCTTTTCAGTAAACCTCTGCAATGGTACAGTCCCCGCCCAAGCTAATGACCCTAGAGGAGAGCGATCGCATTCTCCGCTGTAGGTTGGGTTGAGCGCGCGTAGGCTTTGCCTTCTCGCAGAGTAACCCAACACATACTCACTACGAATCTGATGTGCCCAAAAGCGACGTTGCCAAATCGCTTGTTCTTTTTTCTTGAGGCGAGCTGACGAGCGCTGGCGATTGTAGGCGACAACGGTAAAAACTAGGTTGCACCAGGCATGGTCGCACGACGGTATCGCATCAGTATGGCTTAATTGAGTCCAAGCCTAGGATAGGCAAAGGGAAACTGACCTAACGGTGGGCGTTGGGTTTCGCCAGTCAATCCAACCTACAGGTTGTAACCTGAGAAGAGACAAACAACAGAGCTATACCTTGATCGAGGTCTATTTCATCAACTTCTTTAACTCATTCGCATTTTGAAGAGCATACCCTTCAGCATCATTATTAAAGTAAGCATAAACATCAATATTCTGAGCGAGAAAAGACTGAATTTGCTCTGCCCAACGCATTAGCTCAGACTGGTCGTATGCGATCGCAGATTGCCCATGGTGAAATCGTAGATACGTCCACAATGCTGTTAATCGCACATCGAGCGGAACAGTTGGACTAATGGGCAAACAAAGCGAAATTTGCGATCGCTCTAGCTGCTGATACACTTGCGGGATTAACCAGCTTGGATGCCGAAATTCCATAGTATAACGGCAATTTTGATAGGATTGCAGTACCTCTAGAAATGCCTCAAGTCGCTCGAGATCAAGGTGCCAGTTGGGAGGAAATTGGAACAGAATCACCGCTAGCTTTTCTTGCAGTCCGCAAGCCGCCTCGATTAATCGTGCAAGTGGTTCTTGGGGATCTTTGAGCTTTTTTAGGTGTGTTAGATAGCGACTTGCTTTGACAGCAAACAAAAAATCGTCTGGGGTTTGGTCATGCCAGGTTGCGAAGGTCGATCGCGGAGGCAACTGATAAAAAGAAAAATTAACTTCAACGGTTGAGAAGTGTTGAGCGTAGAATCCTAACTGTTGTTTACTTGGCAGTTTAGCTGGATAAAATCGTTCTGTCCAGTGTTTGTAATTCCATCCACTTGTGCCGATTTCTAACGTACTCATGAGTCAGCAAATGCCCTGTCTTTAAAGGTCTCTAGAAATATGCTAAATGTGACTTCAGCCCAAAGTATTATCTAAAGCGTTCGAAAATCAAAGAGGGTTTGCATCAAACGGTTTTAGACAACAGCCAATGGTTTCAGCAGCATCTATCAAAGCCAATGTCGTCATTGCCTTGACCCAGCAGTTTTACTAGTACTTTTATGAATTGAAGGGATGACATTAATTTGGTGATTTGTTTGGTCGATCGAGATTTTTGCTAGATCAAATTGCTCGATCGCCCAAGCATTTGTTGATAGATGCAGGCTAATTTGGGCAGCTCGATACTGGCTAGAACTCGATGCCAACGCCGCAGGTAAGAGTAACTGATCAGCTAGATGAAGATCAGCGGGCATTCCAGTCTTGTGAAAATCTAGAAATTCTTGAACTGCGATCGCTGCCACTTCTTCGGCAGGTAATCCAAGTTTTCCAATGGCTCCAAAGCCTGCTCTTGTTTGTTCATATTCGGCGGTCAGAAAAATGCCAGCCCCTGCACCCACACCCTTTAATCTTCGTGCTTCCACTTGTGCTTTAAGTTGAGCTTCCTCTAACAAGTTTTCTGCACGACGTGCCATTCGCTGTGGAATGTGAGACGGGAGTTCAGTAGAGATCGCGAGTCCTTTAATCTTTTGTAGAGATCCACGCTCTAGTAACTGAATCGGCTTGAGAGAACCAACCCTACCCCCATTGCCGCTCACTCGAAGTTGAATTTCACCGCCTCCGCGCGGATACCAACCCCAAGCCAGAATTTCAACCTCTGCCTGAACTCCCATGCGCTGCAAGGTGGGCAAATACACTTGCTCAATATATGAAGCAGGTGGACTGAAGGGAATAAATGTCCCGCCTCTTAACGTTACGGTTGAGTTGCCTGCTGTCAATGCTAGGGGAAGTAAAACAGTTTGCAGAATGAGCGTTATGGCTCCGGCTGATCCGGTTCCCAGGGTTTCAGCCACATCAAAGATATAGTTTCCGGCTTGAACTGGTTGTGTCGGAATAAACTCTAGTTGAGTCGAACCAACAGTGTCACCGATAAGTTTTGCCTGACAAAGCACTGCTGCCGCTCTGACTGCGGTGAGATGTTGGATCGCGAGTCCCGGTTTTGCCCGCCGGGCGCGAACGCGATCAATCCGAATCGGCTGCCCTGTAATCGCCGCTAAACTGAGGCTTGTTCGCAGGATTTGTCCCCCACCTTCGCCGTAGGAACCATCAATTTTTAACATATTAAATATCTAGAATGACTTGTGCGCTCCAACCTGTGTTGGTCTTTTTCAGTTCAAACTGATGCAGCGTTATCGCTTTGACATCTACTCGCTGGTGATGTCGATCGCGATCCAATCGTTCGCCTTGGGTCGTTGCGCTCAGACGGTAAATTGATGCCTGTTCTTCGATCTGAACCTGTTGTGCCCTCAGTAAAAGTAGTTCGCTGTCTTTGTAGTAGACAAACTCTTGTAAAAAGTTGAATAACAATAAGTCGAGGGCATCATCCTCTAGATTGAACGTGCGCGTTTGGGAGGGTGCGATCGCGTCGAGATTTTCAATCATCGTGTTCATTACCGCATCCCCAGCTGCTTTGAACACTTCCTCTAAATCGGTTCCCCAGGCATGGAAGGCAATATCTGCCGTTGCAACTTCCTCTAGAAATTCGTAAGGCATGGGGCTATTCTCCTGACGCTCGTTCACAAGCTTGCAGGCGATCGCAAATATCAGACTGAGACTGACTCACTTGTTTGCCAATAAAGACTAGTTCTGTCGCAGGAGCATCAAACGGCTCTAAATCCCAGCGTCTCGCCACAAAGTTGAAGAGATGCGTACCCTCCGGAAGTTGAATGAACCCTTTTGCTCGATAGACATCAGAAACGAGCGAATCTGCAAAGGTTTCAAAACAAGCGCGATCGCAAACCAATTGAGAGGTGTAGCTAAACGATTCAAACTCTATCTGATGTTGATGATGCGGAGCAGGTTGCAATCGTTCTCGACCAATGCCAAACAATAGATCCAGATCAACTTGGCACCGTTCGGTGCGGACAATGACCGCCACTTCATTGAATGACTGAAGTTTATGGATGACGGTTTCCAACTCAGTTTCCGTCACCAAATCAACTTTGTTCAACAGAATCAGGTCAGCCGATTCAATTTGAATCCGAGTGGTATGCCCAATTTGGGGATACGCGACTAGTCCATCGGCATCCATCACGGTGACAACCCCATCGAGCCGTACTTGGGGCAAGCTTTCTTGAATATCAAACACTAACGCATCCGGTTCTGCCACGCCCGTTGTTTCCACAATGATCTGATCCGGATTGACGGTTGCAATAATTTCATCTACCGCCGCTTCAAATTCACCCAACAATGAACAACAGACGCAACCGCCGCCCAGATCTGCCATTTCGACATTCTTGCCTTGCAGAATTTTAGTGTCGATCGCAATCTCGCCAAACTCATTCATCAGAATCGCCAGCTTGCGAGGCACCATGCTCAGGATGTGGCGCAGTAGTGTTGTTTTGCCGCTTCCCAGCGGTCCTGTCACAACGGTTAATGGGGTGCGTCTTGGCATAGTTCACCCCTTAATGTTGCCGATCGGCGTTAGCTTTGCGACTCGTTGACTAATGCCTGCCAGTTCTGCCGCTTCGATCACTTCATCTACGTCTTTGTAAGCGCCGCCTGCTTCCTCTGCTAGTCCTGAGTAAGAAGTACTGCGAACGTAGATGCCCCGTTGCTGCATTTGCTTTTGTAGTACATCTCCGCGCCACATTTTCCGGGCTTTCGTTCGACTCATGTTCCGTCCGCTCCCGTGAGCCGTGCTATAGAACGTTTGATCGCCAGTCGCAACTCCCGTGAGCAAGTAGGATCCTGTTTCCATGCTGCCACCAATGATTACGGGTTGTCCTGTTTCTTTGTAGCGTTCTGGGAGATCAGCCATTTCAGGAGCAAAGGCGCGAGTGGCTCCTTTGCGGTGAACCAGCAGCGATCGCTCCTTGCCATCGACAAAATGCTTTTCTAACTTCGCAGTGTTGTGCGATACATCATAGACAAGGTGCATTCCCAGATCTTCTGCCGATTGCCCAAACACTTGAGAAAACACTTCCCGAATTCGATGCAAAATGACCTGGCGATTGACAAACGACATATTGATGCCACACTTCATCGCTGCAAAATAGGCTTGCCCTTCAGGAGAATCAAAAGGAGCACAAGCGAGTTCTCGATCGAGAATCTTAATCCCATACTTGCTATCCATGACTTTAAGAAATCTGAGCAAGTAATCGGTTGCAACTTGATGCCCAAAGCCTCGACTTCCGCAGTGGAACATGACCACCACTTGATCAGACTTGGTAATTCCCAGCTGCTTTGCCAACACATTGTCAAAAACGTTTTCTCGCTTGGCAACTTGAATTTCCAGATAGTGATTACCTGATCCCAACGTGCCAATTTGATGAACCCCGCGATCGATCGCTTTCTCACTGATTTTGCTGGCATCGGCTCCCTTGATACACCCCTGCTCTTCCATGAGTTCCAGGTCATCTTCCCAGCCATAGCCATTGTTGATGCACCATTGCGCGCCTTGCTCAACCACCTTGCGAAATTCGTTGCGCGCGAGTTTTACAAAACCAGTGCTACCGACTCCCGCCGGAACGCGATCGTACAGCTTATCGACCAGTTCCTTCAGATGAGGCTTCACGTCTTTATACGTTAAGTTCGTCGTCACCAGCCGCATTCCACAATTGATATCAAACCCAATGCCGCCCGGAGAAATGACTCCCCCTTGCTCGATGTCCATTGCGGCAACGCCCCCGATCGGAAAGCCATAGCCAAAGTGACCATCGGGCATACACAGCGCGTATTTTGTAATTCCAGGCAGCGTTGCCACATTCGTAATTTGGTCATAAACGGCATCATCAAGTTCTCGGATCAGCTTTTCTGTGCCATAAAGTCGCGCAGGCACCCGCATCCCCGCTTTGTAGGATGTAGGAATTTCCCAAATCACATCAGAAACTTGCTTTAAGACCTCGATCGGAGCCATCGCATCACCTTCCCATGGCCTACAGCTTGATCTTGGCGAGCCATACGACATCACGTTTATATCGAATGGAGGATCTGATCGAACACTATTTTTCCTCGATCGAGCTTTGGAAGCTCATGCGTCGGCTTCTGAGGTTCGCGTGTCGGCTTCTGAGGCTCATGCCTCAGCTTTGAGAGTTCGTGGGTTAGCTCTGAAAGCTCTGCGTCAGCTTCGGAAGCTCAGGGGTGAGCTTTGGGAAGTTGGAGGGAGTGCGATCGTAGGTGGAGCGAAGCTTGCGTAGGGAGAGTGCGATCGCCCAGCCTTACCCCTTACTTGCAGTCAAGCTTGACGAACAACCGCACCAGAGCAATGTTCTGGATCAAATAGCAGGGATAGAATAGTGAGTATGGCAGTGCATTTGATACAACCATGATCGATTGGTCTACTTGCCCAGTCGTTGAGCGCGACCCACAGCGTGTTAGTGGGGCTTGGCTTTTTCGTGGAACGCGTATTGCAGTGTCTGCCCTGTTCGAGAACCTGGAAGACGGTAGCAACGCTGAGGAATTCGTTCAATGGTTCCCTGGTGTAACGATTGGGCAGGTTCGGGCCGTGCTTGAACACGTAGCTCGAAGCGCAGCGGCTGCGTAAATGCGTATTTTGTTTGACCAAGGTACTCCCGTACCGCTCAGGTCTCGCCTGCGTGTTCAAGCCGTTGTTACGGCCTACGAAAAAGGTTGGGCTACGTTGCGCAATGGTGAGCTGCTAGATGCGGCTGAGGCAGAAGGCTTCAAGGTTTTTGTAACTACTGACCAGAATCTGCGGTATCAACAGAATCTGAGCACCAGAAAACTTGCTGTTGTCGTGCTGAGTACAACAAGCTGGTCACGCATTAAGCGACAGGCAGCCTTAGTCGAATCGACAGTTAATGGTGCGATCGCTGAGCAAGTGAGTTTTGTGCAAGTGCCGTAGCATTCAACATCTGGTGCAACTGTGGCTAAGCCATGCACCATCGTGAACGGGCTGAGAGGTCTAAAATAGAGGCACATACCGCGCCTCATTCTCCCCACATTCACATGCTCGACCCCCGCATTCCCGCTGGCCCGCTCAACCAAAAATGGAGCGACTTTAAGGATCACTGCCGCTTGGTCAGCCCCAAAAATAAGGCCAAGCACACCATTCTGGTCGTTGGCACCGGGCTAGCGGGGGCCTCGGCGGCAGCCACTCTGGCGGAGTTGGGCTACAACGTCAAAAGCTTCTGCATTCAAGACTCGCCCCGACGCGCCCACAGCATTGCCGCCCAAGGGGGCATTAACGCCACCAAAAACTATCCCAACGATGGTGACAGCGTGTGGCGGCTGTTCTACGACACCATCAAAGGCGGCGACTACCGCTCTCGCGAGGCCAATGTGCATCGCTTAGCAGAGATCAGCAGCGGCATTATCGACCAGTGCGTGGCCCAGGGCGTGCCCTTCGCGCGGGAATATGGTGGGTTGCTCGATAACCGCTCCTTTGGCGGTGCCCAGGTGTCGCGCACGTTCTACGCCAAGGGACAAACCGGGCAGCAGCTGTTGCTGGGGGCCTACAGCGCCATGATGCGCATGGTGCAGGCAGGCAAGATCGAGGTGTATGCTCGCCGCGAAATGCTAGAGCTGGTGGTGGCTGACGGCAAGGCGCGGGGCATTGTCGTGCGCAACCTGGTGACGGGGGAGCTGGAGCGCTACGCCGGGGATGCGGTGCTGCTCTGCACCGGGGGCTACGGCAACGTCTATTACCTCTCGACCAATGCGAAGAACTCCAATGTGACGGCGGCCTGGCGCTGCCATCGGCGGGGAGCCTACTTTGCCAACCCCTGCTACACGCAGATTCATCCTACCTGCATTCCGGTGTCGGGCGATTATCAGTCGAAGCTGACGCTGATGAGCGAGGGACTGCGCAACGACGGGCGGGTGTGGGTGCCACGGGCGGCTGGGGATACCCGCCATCCTGACGACATTCCCGATGCTGAGCGCGACTATTACTTAGAGAACCGCTACCCTGCTTTTGGCAACCTGGTGCCTCGGGATGTAGCTTCACGCAATGCCAAGGCAATGACTGATGAAGGGCGCGGCGTGGGTGAGACGGGGCTATCAGTATATTTAGATTTTCGGGATGCGATCGCCCATCAAGGCCGCGACACCATCGCCGCCCGCTACGGCAACCTGTTCGACATGTACCAGCGCATCTCGGGCGAGAACCCCTACAAGACGCCGATGCGCATTTACCCCGCCGTGCACTACACCATGGGTGGCCTGTGGGTTGACTACCACCTGATGAGCACGATTCCCGGTTTGTTTGTGCTGGGCGAGGCAAATTTCTCTGATCACGGGGCGAACCGGCTAGGGGCTAGCGCGCTGATGCAGGGGTTGGCGGATGGGTATTTTGTGATTCCCTACACGCTGGGCGACTACATTGCGGGGCAGTCTTTGCCTGCTGTGACCACTGACGACGATGCTTTTGGAGAAGCGGAAGCTAGCGCCAAGGCTCGCATTACCAAGCTGCTGAGCATTCAGGGCAGCAAGACGGTGATGGAGTTTCACCGCGAGCTGGGCCGCATTGTGTGGGATAACGTGGGTATGGCGCGCAATCGGGAGGGGCTGGAGAGTGCGATCGCCCAGATTCAAGACCTGCGGGCCGAGTTTTGGCAAAACCTCAAAATCCCTGGCGAGGCTAACACTCTGAACAAAAACTTGGAGTTTGCCGGGCGCGTGGCAGACTTTATCGACCTGGCGGAGCTGATGGCCCGCGATGCTCTGCAACGAGAAGAGTCTTGCGGAGGACACTTTCGCGAAGAGTATCAGACCCCCGATGGCGAGGCGAAACGCGACGACGAGCATTTTGCCTTTGTGGCAGCGTGGAAGTATGCGGGGGAAGGGCGGATGCCCCAGCTGCACCGCGAAACTCTCGAATTTGAGAATGTGCAGCTTACCCAGCGCAGCTACAAGTGAGCCATACAAAAGCCTATGAAAGCAATGCTTTCATAGGCTTTTGTATTAGCGGTGGTGGGTGCGTAGCATCGGGTGTAGTTGTAGAGATAACAGTTAAGGTTTAGGAGAGCTGGCATCTCTCCTAAACCCCATCTAAATCTATTTCTCACAGAATTTAATTTGCTAGACGCACTCTGAAAGTTTAGAACTGCAATATCAAGGCATCCTGAGTAATCAGCGACGATGTACTCTATCTAATAAATTCAGGCACTAAATATTTAAAGATGTATGGAAATCTCAGAAATTAAAGTATCCATAAAAAACTATAGATGCTTCTCAGATTTACAACCTGCAGCATTCAGGATTAAAGCCGGATTTACATCCTTTGTGGGGCCGAATAACTCTGGGAAAACAAGCCTATTAAAATTCTTTTACGAAGTTAGAGCACTGTTCAAGCTACTCTCTTCAAAAGAAATTTGCTTCTACAAGAGCAGTCAAGAATCGCCAACCTTTTTCTACGAACTTAGTACTCCAGTAGGCCAAAATCTAGAAAAAGACAAAATGCTCAGATTGAACAAGAACATATTCTGTACTAAAAATAACAGAAGTCTAAAAATTAAGTTTGAAGTGCTTTTTACCGAAGATAAAACCTCAATAAAAACGATTGTTGAGATAGATATCCCGAGAGAAAAGGATAACTTCTTTACCATCTCCGTTTTAGATTTAGATTCAAGCAAGTATATAGATCCCAATGAGAGGATAGAAATAAATTTTTCCCTGAAGGATGCTTTCAGGCTTCTTTCAGACACATCTTATTTTGGCTCATTTCGAAATGCATTAAGTGTAGAGTCAGTCTATCTAGAAGGCATTGAAAGTCAGATTTCGGCCAATCAAAAGTATTTTGACATCCGTTTCGGACATGATTTTTATACCCTTTGGTCTGAGCTAAAATATGGAAACTCAAAAGAAAACCATATACTTACGTATCAGATCACAGAAGCTATTAAATCAATTTTCAATTTCAGTTCTCTTGAGATCAACTCTTCAAATACAGCATACACACTACTGTTAACTGTTAACGGCGAAAGTTATATGTTAGATGAAATGGGTGCGGGACTTTCTCAAATATTGCTAGTCTTAGTAAATGCTGCGGTGTCTAAACCATCCTTTATTTTAATCGATGAACCCGAGTTAAACTTACATCCATCGCTACAACTTGACTTTCTAACATCACTAGCATCATTTGCAAAGAGAGGAATTATTTTTAGCACTCACAGCCTTGGATTAGCAAGGTCTAGCTCTGAAAGAATTTACTCCGTATTCAAAAACGCTAGCAATGAGACTACACTAACCGAATTTGAAGCAACAAATAGCCTTCCAGAATTACTAGGGGAGCTGAATTTTTCGTCATACCAAAACTTCAAATTCAGCAAAATCCTATTAGTGGAGGGCGTAACAGAAATCAAGACGATTCAACAGTTTTTGAGAAAATGGAAGAAAGATAAAGAATTCGTATTGATTCCGCTTGGAGGAAGTCAATTAATCAGGAATTCAATAGAGTTTGAGATGACAGAACTAAAAAGAATTTCAGAAAAGTTATTTGCTCTTGTAGATAGCGAAAGAAATCATGAAGATTGCGAGCTCGATAAGAACCGAAGTCAATTTCTTTGGTCGTGCAAAAGCATCGGTATAGAATGTCACATCCTAAAAAGAAGAGCAACTGAAAATTACTTCTCTGATAGGGCAGTAAAAGCTGTAAAAGGAGAAAAATATAGAGCTCTAGAACCTTATGAAAAACTAAATACTCTCCAGTTCTCTTGGTCGAAATCAGAAAATTGGCGAATTGCTAGAGAAATGGAACAGGCAGAAGTAATAGACACTGATTTAGGCGAGTTCTTGTCTCATATATAGCTCTCCCATACTCAGCTATTAGAAAACTAAGTTTTTTAGTTGTACGGCAACATTATTTAGCTGAAGTGGTGAAATTCGATCATTTTCAGTGAAGGTCTGAGAGCTAATTTCTAAAGAGAATCTTAAGTAGAGCTTGTTGACCTGTCACGGTTCTACCGTGGTAAGGGTAGCGCGACGCATCAGGGCATTGAGCATGAGCCGTTTACCCGACA
>NZ_JACJOX010000030.1 GCF_014695775.1 Leptolyngbya sp. FACHB-60
GCCGGTGTGTTCGGTGGCTCTCTGTTCTCCGCCATGCACGGTTCACTGGTGACCTCGTCACTAGTGCGTGAGACCACCGAGACCGAGTCTCAGAACTACGGCTACAAGTTTGGTCAAGAAGAAGAGACCTACAACATCGTGGCGGCCCACGGCTACTTCGGTCGTCTCATTTTCCAGTACGCCAGCTTCAACAACAGCCGTTCACTGCACTTCTTCTTGGGTGCGTGGCCTGTGATTGGCATCTGGTTCACCTCCCTGGGCATCAGCACCATGGCGTTCAACCTGAACGGGTTCAACTTCAACCAGTCGATTCTGGACTCACAGGGTCGCGTGATTGGCACATGGGCGGATGTGATCAACCGGGCGAACCTGGGTATGGAAGTGATGCACGAGCGCAATGCTCACAACTTCCCCCTCGACCTTGCTACGGCTGAGGCCCCTGAAATCATCGGCTAGTCCCTAGCGGCTACCCTACTGATTGATTAGCAAAGAGCGCTCTCCGCAAGGGGGGCGCTTTTTTGTTCTTGCTTTAGCTTTTTCCCTAGCGGCTTAACCACAGAGCAATTTGTTTTAGCGAAAGCGTAAAACCTTCACGCTGCGATCGCAGGTTGATTTAAACTTTAGGGCTGTCGTTATCAAGAACTACCCCTATGTTGGAGTTTATGACCCTGCCCAATAACCTGCTGCCTCCGGTGGCTCCCTACTCCCACGCGGTGCGAGCGGGAGATTTTTTGTTTGTTACCGGGCAGCTAGCGGAAGATCCGGCCACAGGCGAAGTTGTCAAAGGCCCAATTGAAGACCAGACCCGGCGGGTGATGGATAATCTGGCCCTAGTGCTCGACCATGCGGGCAGCGGTTTCAACAAAGTGGTCATGGCAAGGGTGTTTGTCACCGACTTTCGCTATTACGAAACGGTGAATGCCATCTACCAGTCTTACTTTGGCGACGCTCCTCAACCCAGCCGCACAACGGTGGGTGTTACGGCTTTAGCGGGCTATGGGGATGTGGAGATTGATTTAATCGCCTATTGCGGGGAGTGAATCAGTGGGTGGATGGGTGGCGGTTCCCTGGAATAGCTCCATCCAGTTCTACACAAAGCCAAACATAGAGACAAAGCATGCCCCGTTGACCAGGGCAGTCAGCACGGCGGTAATGATCACCCCTTTAGCCATGGCGGTGTGCCCTCGCCGCCGAAGGGTAATCACTAACGGAATTACGTAGAGCAGCTGCCAGAATAAAAAACCCGCCGCCCCAATTACCCAAGGAACAGCAAACGCGTAGTCGCCGATGCCAACTGCGGCCACCAACAAACCTAAAAGAAATATCAGTGCCCCTGCTACGGCATGGCAGCCCAGCAGCAGTAGCATGCCCTTAACAATTTCCAAGATTTCGTTTTGGGGCGTGGGGTCGTTTTGAGGTGTGGGATCGGTGGGGTTAGTCATGGGGCTGAGGTAGCAGACTGAACTTCGGCCAGTTTAGCGGCTCCGGCACTGCCCTCCCGGTAAAACAGGTTGTAGGTGTCGAAGGGGATGATGCGGCCATCAGGGTGCACGATGTGAATGCACGATCGCTTCACCGATCGCACATCAAAGTTGTAGGCATCGAGAAACTGCACAATCATAATGCGAAAAATATTCTCGTAGGAGATGCCGCTGGGCACCGGTACCTGGGGCAGGCAGCAGAGCAGTTGCTTCAGCGCATTGGCGGCCGTAGTGGGCGAGTGACTAGTAGAAAACAGCTCAAAGATTTTTTGCTTGAGCTGGGGGTCTTGCTCGTAGAGCACCGAGTTGGGCATCATCTCCACAAAGGTGGGCGTTGAGAACATGCCCGTCAGCGGAATCACCTGGCCTTTGACCTTGATGGCGTAGGCCATCGCCAGCGAGTCGGGGTGGCAGGGCACCGGCAGAATGTCCTGCGGTTTGAAGTGGGGGCTTTGGTCGAGAATGGCGCGGCGCACTTCGGTGAGGGTGTAGCGATCGCGCCTCGCCTCAAACCCCTCTAGCCGTCCCGCCGCCTGAATGGGTTGAAACGTTACCCCTCGCACACACCGCTGGGCCAGGGCGTAGTCGATGATTTTGCCAATTTCGTGATCGTTGAGCCCTTTCTTGAGTGTGACCACCAGAGTGGTCGAGAGGTTGAGATCGTTGAGGCGATCAATCGCCTGCTGCCGCGTGGCGCGCAGGTCGGCCCCCCGCAGTTCGCGCAGGGCTTTTTCCTCAAAGCTGTCGAACTGGAGGTAGATTTCGGTGCCGGTTTTGTACTGGGCGAGGCGATCGCAAAATGCCGCATCTTGGGCAATGCGCAAGCCGTTGGTGTTGATCATCAAATGCTGAATTGGTCGGGCCTTGACCAACTCCAGCACGTTAAAGAATTCAGGATGTAGGGTGGGCTCGCCGCCGCTGAGCTGCACCACCTGGGGGCTGCCCTCGTTGGCGACGACTGCATCCAACATGCGCTCGATCTCGGCTAGGGACCGGTGGCGGCGGGGCTGCTCAGCAGCGTTGTGCTCCTCGGCACCGGAGTCGGCGTAGCAGATGGGGCAGCTCAGGTTGCAGCGATCGGTCAGTTCGATCAGCGTCAGGCAGCTGTGCTGCTCGTGGTCGGGGCAGAGGCCGCAGTCGTAGGGGCAGCCGTAGCGAATCGGGGTGTTGAACTTGAGGGGCATATCCCCTGGTTTAATAAACGCCTGGGTTTGCCGATAATACTCTTCGTCGTCAGCGATCAGCACCTCTTCGCGCCCGTGGGTGGGGCAGTGCTTAATCAGATACACGCCCCCGTCTTGAAAGACAATTTTGGCCTCAACTTTGCCCAGGCAGCGAGAGCACAGGCTGTTGGTCAGGGCGTAGAACAGGTAAGGGCGGGTGGGCATGGGGGCGCTGCTACGAAACTGTGACCTCTCGCCGCGAAAGCTGGCGCAGCCCATAGGCAACACCTAGCAGGCAGGCGAGTTGAATAAAGCTTAGCCCCAAGAGCGGCTGAAAGTCGGGTTTGAGAAAATCAACAGCAAAGCGAAAGCCAAGGTAGCCGACTAGATAGAGCTGAAACAGCCTACCGTTGGAAAGATCGCGTTGACGATACCAGGCCAGAATTAACCCCAAAATAATCAAGAACCCCACCTCGTAGAGCTGGGTGGGGTGGCGGGGCAGGCCGTCGCCAAAGTCGATGCCCCAAGGTAGGGCGGTGATGGTGCCGTACGTGCGATCGCTCAGCCCGGTCAAAAAGCACCCCACCCGCCCGATCGCCGTCCCCACCAGCAGCGGAAACACAAAAGCATCGCCGGTTGATCGCGTCAAACCAATCCACTTTTTGGTCAGCTCCACACCGATTAGCCCGCCCAGCAGCGCTCCCACCACCGTTTTGCCCTGCAAGCCCAGCAGCAGCCACGATCGCCAATCGCTTCCTAGCAGATCTACATGCTGAAGCAGCACCAAAACCTTTGCTCCCACCAGCGCCCCAATCAGCCCGCCCACCACCACCGAGCTGCGCTGACTCAAAGGAATAGAGTCGCTGCTGACGTTGCGGCGCAGCAGCCCCATGGCGACCCCATAGGCCACCACCTCGAACACAAAATGGGGGTGGAGCTTAAACGCTCCTACCCCCAAATAAACCGGAAACACCATAGATTGACGCGATTAGATGGGGTGAAACGCAGTGTAACCCAACAAAGTCCACCTGTTAGGTGCCGCTGGCGCTCTACCTAGCCCTCACCCCCAGCCCCTCTCCTTCCTGGGAGAGGGGAGTCAGAGAACCTTTCAAAGTCCCTCTCCCAGCTTGGGAGAGGGATTTAGGGTGAGGGCTAGATCTTGTCAGGAGAGATTGTTTTCAATCTACCTGACCTACTAACCGCGCATTTTCTCTGACCAGACGCGGGTGGGCAGGCCCCATACGTAGATAAAGCCCTCAGCGGCCTTGTGGTCAAAGGCGTCGTCAGAGCTGTAGGTGGCCAGGGCGTCGCTGTAGAGAGCGAGGTTAGACTCGCGGCCAACCACTCGGTTGGTGCCTTTAAACAGTTTCACCCGCACGGTGCCGCTGACCCGCTCCTGGGTCTGCTGAATGAAAGCATCCAGCGCCAGCTTCAGGGGGCTATACCAGAGGCCGTTGTAGACCAGGCGACTGTAGGTTTCTTCGATGCCGCGCTTGTACTGGGTGACATCGGCGGTTAGGGTCAGGCTCTCCAGATCGCGGTGAGCGTCGATTAGCACTAGCAGGGCAGGAGCTTCGTAGATTTCCCGCGACTTGATGCCTACCAGACGGTTTTCGATCATGTCGATGCGGCCTACGCCGTGGCGACCGGCGATCGCATTTAGCTGCGTAATCAGCTCCACTGGGCTCAGTGCTTCGCCGTTGAGGCTGGTGGGCAGGCCCTTGGTAAAGCCGATGTTGATATATTCCGGTTCGTTGGGGGTGTTTTCGATCGCCTCGGTCATCAAAAACACTTCTTCCAGCGGCTCGGTCATGGGGTTTTCGAGCGGCCCGGCCTCAATGCTGCGGCCCAGCAGGTTGCGATCGATGCTGTAGGGGCTAGATTTTTTGACTTGAAAGCTGAGACCCTGCTTTTCGCCGTAGGCAATGGCTTCTTCGCGGCCCATGCCCCACTCACGGGCGGGGGCTAGCACCTTGAGGCTGGGGTTGAGGGCGGCGATCGCCACGTCAAAGCGCACCTGGTCATTGCCCTTGCCGGTGCAGCCGTGGGCGACGGCATCGGCCCCGTAGCGATCGGCGGCTTCGACCAGTGCTTTGGCAATTAGCGGGCGGGCTAGGGCAGTGGAAAGGGGGTAACGGTTTTCGTATAGGGCGTTGGCTTGAATGGCCGGAAAGGCGTAATCGGTAATAAATTCTTCCGTTAGGTCGACCACTAGGGATTCCTTCACCCCGGCATTCAGCGCTTTGACGCGGATGGGCTCTAGCTCGTCGCCCTGGCCTAGGTCTGCCGCCAGGGTAATCACCTCTTTTACGCCCCACTCATTCATCAGGTAGGGAATACAGACGGTGGTATCGACGCCACCGGAATAGGCTAAGACAACTTTCTCTGCGCGACCCATGGGCAATTCCCTACTTTCGTTAGACGATTCGTTTAACAGTCGTTCTGAGCGGACAACTCACTAAATGAGCCAAAGCCTGTGGTTCTGAATAGAACGGTGACGCTCTGGCCATGGCTATCTTATATGGAGTTGCCCGCCCTGCACTACGGCGATTTAGCAAGATCTGATGACATCTGGTTAGCTGGCAGCTGGGCCGCACGCTATACAACGCTAACCGAGTAAGATCGAATGGCTGAATCTACGGTCGCGATCGTTAACCCGCTCTCTAATGCTTGGCAAATCAGCATTCCGTCAAAGGGATCACGATGTAGCAAGGGTAGATTGGCTAGTAGTCTGCCAAGGTAATTATGACAGGCTAGGAGTTGGGTAAAGTCGAGCCAATCGGGAGCGAGCATCGGCGGCTGAGAACTGCCAGTTGACAGTAGCCCGTTGGGCATTGCGAGCCTCTTCCCACGCCGAGACTTCCTGCTTCAGGACATCAGTGGAGGGAATGCGACGGTTCAAACACTGTCGCGCGAGCACGGAGAATTCAAGTTCGACCATATTGAGCCAACTGCCGTGCTTAGGGGTGTAGTGGAACTGCACTCGGTCAAGAATTCGCCGGGCTTCCTCGGGTGAAAAGGTCCGATACAGGGCCGCTGGAGTATGGGTGTTGAGGTTGTCGAGGACAACCTGAATGTCAGTGGCGTCAGGGAACAGGACATCGACGAGGTATTGCATACACAGGGCAAAGTCCTCACTCATGCGATGCTCTGTGACCTTGAGGTGCCGCCAGCCCTGCAAGGGTTGGAAGAAGCCGAATAGATTGCAGGTGCCTTCACGGGTGTATTCGTAGTCATAGCGCTCCGGGGCAGCGCCGGGTTCAGCAGGGATAGGGGTGCGGGTCTCGCTAATCAGCTGTACGGGACGTTCATCAAAGCAGACGACCGGAGCACTCGGGCTGTAGGGTTGGCGATACAACTCAAGGACATCCTCCATCCGCCACACGAAATTGGCCCCCACCGTTGGAATACACCACTGCTCTTTTAGCCAGGGCTTAAGGTTGTTTTTTTCAGCGTTTTGCGTACCGTTTCGTCCGAAATGCTCTCGACCATTTCAACGGCAACCAGGCGGTCGGCCAGCAGTTGCATCGTCCACCGTTCCCGGCCTGTGGGCGGATCACTACAGACAGTCGCCACCAAGAAGGCTTCACCGTTGCCATCGAGTTTGCGCTGACCACCCCGCCGCGGGCGTTCCGATAAGGCCAGGGCTAGGCCTTCCTCCACACAGCGTTGGCGGATGCGATGGACGGTGGATTCCCCAACGTGCAACATCTGGGCAATCGTGGCGTCGTCGTGACCCTCGTCAGCAAGAAGCAGAATTTGCGCCCGCTTCAGTTTGCGAGAGGACAGAGTACCTTGGCGTGTTAGTTGGTCGAGATCGTTTCGTTCGCCAGGCGTTAAGTTGACGGTGTACTTGGTGGGCATGGGACTACTAAAGTTTTTCTCAGTTTCTCATCCCTATTCCACCTGTCATAATTACCTTGGCAAACTACTAGTTGAACCACGCTCTTTTCATCCAAAGCGAGGCTGGCTATCTGATGCAGCTCACGCTGTTTGGGCAGATACGTACCAGGATTTTCGGGCAGGGGTAGTTTGCCTAGCTGATATTTAACCATGGCTTCCCACACCGAAACTGCGCTTAGGTAAACTTCGTTTTTGGGATCACGGATTGTATCTCGGAGGTCGGCGGGCAATCGAGCATCACGGGAGATAAACCACAGAAAAATATGTGTATCCAGCAAAATTCTCATTTGCCTTCAAACATAGTGAGAATGTCTTCTGACAGAGGATCGTCAAAGTTGTCTGGAACAGTGAATTCTCCCGCGCACAGACCAAAGGGCCGCAATTGCTGTTGAGGGGCAATGGGCCTGAGTTCGGCAATGGGTTGTTCAGACCGCATAATCACCACCGTTTCTCCAGCTTCGACCTGGTGCAGGTACTTCAACGGATCGTGCTGCATTTCATCAATTGTCACCCTGACCATTGGGTTGCCTCAACGCTACAACAGTAAGGGTATACCAGTGCCTTACTCCCAGAAAAAGCCTAGCTTATTGCAGCAGCGATCGCTGAAACGTCTTAACGGCCTCGACGTGATTGGCCATATTGATGCAGCGCAACCACAGGGCCTCAGTCAAATCATTTAACTGGTGCACGGCCCTACCTGAGCGAGTTGAGGATGAAACTGGGTGCAAAGATTTGAGTCTGTTGCCAACTGAACGTTCTCATCAACATCTTCGGCTAGGATTAGCTCAGTATTTGCCCCACCCCCACCATGCCCTACCCTAGGCTGACGCTGTTTCAAACGCTCAGCGCTTTACCTGCCCCCCAGTTTGAGCAACTGCGGTTTACCCTCAATCCACCACCGGGAATTGTGCCCGAAGGTGTGGCGGCTCAGGGCAACCGGGTGGCGGCGTTGCTGAGCTGGGTGGAAGGAGCAACAGGCTGTGGGCTGGAGCATCTCTATGAGGTGATGGAGCAGCTTTGTCCAGGATTGGTGGATGGGGAAGGTAAGGGCGATAAGGACGACGGGAAGGAGCCACCGTGGATGGTGCCCTATGGCCGCAATCCTTATTTCACCGGGCGGAATGAGGTGCTGACGACGCTATACCAGCAACTGCATGAGGGGCGGACAGCAGCAATTTCTCAGACCCAGGCCATCAGTGGGCTGGGGGGCATCGGCAAGACCCAGACGGCGGTGGAATACGCCTACCGCTACCGCGACGACTACCGCTACGTGTTCTGGGTCCATGCCGACACAGCACTGGATCTGACCAACAGCTACGTGGCCATTGCCCAGACCCTGGACCTGCCCCTCAAAAACGCCGAAAACCAGGATGAAACCGTGCAGTCGGTGCGCGTGTGGCTGAGCCGCGAAGAGGGCTGGCTACTGATCTTCGACAACGCCGACCGCCCTGAACTGGTGCAGCCCTTTTTGCCTCGGGAAATTAAAGGTCATATTCTCGTCACCTCCCGCGCCCAGGATTTTCAGGATCTGGGTATTGTGCAACCCCTGGAGATGGAAACCCTCAGCCCCCAGGAGGCCATCGCCTTTTTGCTAACCCGCACCGGTAGGATTGCCCCGGACCAACAATCCCCCGAATATCAAGCCGCCACCGACCTTGCCGCCGAACTGGGCTACCTGCCCCTGGCCCTAGAACAGGCTGCCGCCTACATGGTCACCAACCGGGTGCCCTTTGCCGCCTATCTGGCCAGCTACCGCAAACAGCGGCTAAAGCGGCTGGAAAAAGCCAAACCCAAGCTGGGCAACTACCCCGACTCCATTGCCACCACCTGGGCCTTAAACCTGAAGGAAGTCCAGAAAACCGCCCCCGCCGCTGCGGCTCTGCTGAACTACTGCGCTTTTCTGCACCCAGACGGGATTCCCTTTGCCCTGTTTACCCAGGGGGCGGCAGCACTGGGGGAACCCCTGGCCACAGCCCTGGCCGATGCAGCCGACGACCCGCTGGAACTCTACGACCTGCTGGACCCGCTGTGCCGCTACTCCCTGATTCGTGTGGAGCCAGAGAGCCAAAGCTTGAGCCTGCATCGCCTGGTGCAGGAGGTGATACGGGCAGAACTGGGAGAGGCCAGGTGCCAGACCTGGGTGGAGCCACTGTTCAGAGCGATGGGGCGACTGATGCCAGCGAAAGGCAAAGGGGCTGAATACCAGGATTGGCCTACCTTGGCACTCTTGGTGAACCCTGTTCAGGAACTAGCGAACCATTGCCAACAGCGGGAAATCGCCTCTACCGATGCTGCCGATGTGTTTCATGCTATGGGGAAATATCTGCTGCAACGGGGACAGTACGCTTTGGCTGACCCGCTATTGCAGAAGGCTTTAGAGCTGCGTCAAAGACTTCTAAAGGACGAACACGAAGATATTGCATCTAGCGTAGATCGATGTGCTGCATCTCATAGTCTTCAAGGGCGCTACAGTGACGCAGAAATCCTATTCAAAAAGGCTATAGCAATGCGAAAGCGGTTGCTAGGTGAAGAACTTTGGACAGCCAGTAGCATCAACGGCCTTGCTGAATCTTATCGTTTGTCTAGCAGATTTTCAGAAGCAGAAGAATTGTATAAAGAGGCCCTTTTGATACGTCGGAGACACCATAAAGCTCCACACAAGCATATTTCAGAAACCTTAAATAATTTAGCATTACTATGCACAGATTCAGGGAGACTGGAGGAAGCAGATCCTCTTTACATGGAAGCAATTGAAATAGACAAGGCTGTTTGCGGAGAAAGAAGTTTAGAATTTTCGACAGATATTCATAACCTATCACTTTTGCGAGCTCATCAAAAACGTTTTGAAGAAGCTGAGAATCTTTGTATTAAAGCCTTGGAAATCAAAAAAATACTTTTAGGCCGAAAGCATCCATTAATTGCTGATGGCTTAAACGTCTTGGGCAGTATATACCTAGATCAAGGAAGATTTGAAGAGGCAGAAGAAGTTCTCCTCGATACTCTCAATTTGGATAAAGAGCTTTTAGGACAAGAGCATCCCAATGTGGCCATTAGCCTTAACCAACTGGCAATACTCTACAATAATCAAAAGCGCTACAGCGAGGCCGAACCCTTCTATTTAGAGGCCTTGGCGCTGCGGAAACGGCTGTTGGGCAACAAGCATCCCCTTGTGGCCAAAAGCCTCAACAATCTAGCGATGCTCTACCAAAAGCAGGGGCGCTATGGGGAAGCTCAACCGCTTTTACTCGAAGCCATAAACTTATGGCGACAGTCACTGGGCAGCGATCATCCCAATCTGGCTAGCGGTCTCAACAACCTGGCTCGATGTTATCGCGAAACATTTGACTACGATCGCGCCGAAGCACTCTGCCAGGAAGCCCTGGCTATCGCCCAGAAGGCCTTGCCAGAAAATCACGAGTTAAAAGGACGCTTTCTGGATGACTTCGCCACCCTCCGTGCCGCCCAGGGTCACCCGGAAGAAGCCCGATCGCTCTACCAGCAGGCCCTCGCCATCCTTGAACCCAAACTGGGGGCTGAGCACCCCTGGACAGTACGGTGTCGGGAGAATTTGGGGAAGTTGGATTAGGGATCGGATGGCTTTACAACCCATCAGCCTGAATCAGCCAGTTAACAGGCACCCAATCCCTAAAGCAATCTAGCGTTGGTCCTGTAGGGCCGCTCCTTGGGGCCGATCGCGCCTCAGCAGACTAAACACCTCCCCCTGCTCCGGCGTAATCAAAATTCCCGACTCTGGTATCGTCACCAACCGACTCCACTCCCGCTGCTCGGCATAGGTCAGCACATGCAGCAGGTTAATCGTTGCCCGCACTCCATCCGGCGAGCCAATCACCAGATGGCGCAATCGCTCGCGCCCCGGCTGGGGGCTGGGGTTTGCCAAGCGCAGGGGATTCAGATCCCCGGTTTCTTGAAGAAACCGGAGATCTTGACGGGTAAAACACAACATAGTTGAGGGATTCCTTTTTTGAGGGTGGGTAAGGAATCCCAAAAACTTGGCCGCCCTAAACTGGTGCAGTTCAGGACGGCCTGGGCAATAATAGCCCTAGCCTCCGAGACAGCTTGTACCTGTTGAAGGGGTTAGCCGCTGGTTGGTGTTGGTAGCACCTTCCAGTGGCGTTTGACCAAATTTTTGGGAAGCAAAGCTGCACGCACACAGCCATCCAGCAAAAATACCCCATCCTTTAATCGGGCGCAAGTTAAAAACGCTACATTTAGCCGTCTTCATTTCACTCAACCTACGTCTAACCAAGCTTGCGATGTGACCAACCAAGGTTGTGTTGAGGCTAACCAAGCTTGCGATGGGACTAATCAAGGTTGTGTTGTGACTAATCAAGCTTGCATTGTGGCTACCAAGCTTGCGATGCGACCAACCAAGGTTGTGTTGGGTCTAACCAAGCCTGCGATGGGACTAATCAAGGTTGTGTTGTGACTAATCAAGCTTGCGTTGGGGCTAACCAAGCTTGCAGTGGCGATCGCAGCATTTCTTGTTCTTTTTGCTACCTGAGCGATCGCCAAACCTACGTATTTAAACCAGAATTTGCCTAACCATTGTACCGGGGTCGTTCAGCAGTTGTGCTGGGGGCACGCCCAATATCTCAACACTACAGTTAGAAAAGCATCTCAAACCGCCAGAACCCCCACTGGTGCTGGGCTGTATTTACCTTATCCATATATTCTCGGGGTAGCCATTATGGTTTATCGCAAACGCAAATCGACCCGCATTCTCGAACAGGCCGAAGTCCGCGCCGCTGGGCTAGAAGCCATTGACCCAGCAATGGATTTTGGCGGCGAACGATCGCTGAGCAACTTAAACGCTCAAATTAGCCAGCTCCAGGCCAAGATTAACGTCTACAACACCGCCTTAACGGCGATCGACTCGCTACGCAGCCAAATTCAAGACCAGGAAAAAGCTCTCGGTGCCCTATCGGCCCAAATGCTGCTGGGCGTGGCCTTTGAATATGGCAACGACAGCACCGAATATCAAATGGCCGGGGGCGTCCGCAAGCGCGATCGCGTGCGCCGTAGCACTGTAGCCCGCCTCAAAACCGACGATGCCAACAGCATCGCATCTTAAACAAACTCTCTTCTTAATACTGCTAAGTGATGCCGCCAGATTAGCGGCATCACTTATTTTTTGCTGCTTCCAAATCTGAAATTAAAGCCACAACCTATATTGCTCGCAAAAAGATTGCAAGGGAGATCTGCTTAGCGCATTTTCTGCCTAGGAAGCAGTCGCTATACCCACTGCCGCAATTTGCTGCCATGCTAAAGAACATTGTCATCAACGCGGTTTCGCCATGGTTTCTGCGCCCCTGTCTTCTGAAAAACCTTCCCCTAGCCATCGCGCCGCCATTCTCGCTGCCCTAGAGCGGCTGATTGATGTGATCGCCCAGCTGCGCCATCCCGAAACCGGCTGCCCATGGGATTTAGCCCAAACCCCCACCAGCCTGATTCCCTATGTGATTGAAGAAGCCTATGAGGTAGTCGATGCAATTCAGGTGGGGGAAAAGGAGGCGATCGCAGAAGAACTCGGCGACCTGCTGCTCCAGGTGGTACTTCAGGCCCAGGTGGCCAGCGACAACGGCGACTTTGACCTGGGCACCGTCGCCACCGGCATTGCCGACAAGCTGGTGCGCCGCCATCCCCACATCTTTGGCGATGCCTCAGGCGAGACTCCCGAAGAAGTCAGCCAAAACTGGGACCGCATCAAAGCCGAAGAAAAAGGCATTGCCCACGAGCCCCACAAGCTGTCGCCCAAGCTGACCAAATATAGCCGCACCCTGCCGCCGCTGATGGCCGCTAGCAAAATCTCCGCCAAAGCCGCCAAAGCCGGGTTCGAATGGGACGACATTAACGGCGTGTGGGATAAATTTCACGAAGAGCTAGACGAGTTTCGCGAAGCCTTAGCGAATGAACCTAAGGAAAATCAGCAGGCGGAGCTGGGCGATCTGTTATTTACCCTGGTGAATCTGGCCCGCTGGTACGACCTCGACCCTGCTGAGGCGTTGCAAAGCACCAACCGCCGATTTATCAAGCGCTTTGAGCTGGTGGAGGCGGTGGCAGAGAAACCCCTCGGAGACTATGCGATCGACGAACTAGAAGCACTGTGGCAGCAGGCGAAAGCGCAGTTAGCCAAGCCTGAAGGTTAATGGTGGGCAGCGCCCACCCTACCAGAGCTACCGTAGGGTGGGCACTGCCCACCAGTTCCGATCCATCCCCATATACAACCGATCGCAGCCCTACCGCGGCGCATCGGGTTTGTAATAATCGTTGGGGTTTACTGCTTGGCTACCGCCGTCTTTATTAATGCAGCCAGCCTTATCGACGTAGCGGCAAACCCTTGCGTAGAGCCGGGCCCGATTGCCTGGCGGGCCAGCCGAGAAGAGTACGCGATCGCCCCCCACCATACCCACCATAATTTTGACGCCGCACACAGGACAGGTTTGGGGAGCAGCCATGGCAAAACCTCAGTTAACCTGTGAGGATTTTACCCTGTTGGGGTGGGTGAGTGGATGGGTGGATGAGTTCAAGGATTACTGAGTGAGGTGCGCCAGGTTTTAACTAGAGACCGCAGCGGATCGGGTAGCCAAGTATCGTATTGGGGATAGATGGGCAGGCGGGGCTGAAGTTGCCAGCCGGAGGGGGCGATCGTATCTCCTAAGGATTCTGGAGTCGGGTGATCGTAATCTGGGTTCACCTCATCCACCGGGCTAATGCCGCCCAGATCGCGCGCGCCTGCGGTCAAACAATCCAGCAGTCCGTTGTGACTGACCAGATTGGGCGGAATCTGAATAGCGACTTCCGGGGGCAGATACTCTCTCGCCAGATGCACGGCTCTCACTAGCGCGGCTTCATCGAGTGCCATACCCGGCTGAAGCTGCTGCTGCCCAGGGCTGTGGGGCTGCAAAATGACTTCTTGAATGTGGCCATAACGGGTCTGGAGGGCGGCGATCGCCCGCAGCGAATCTACCCAGTCAGCCTCACTCTCCCCCAGCCCCAATAGCAGCCCGGTCGTGAAGGGAATCCTTAGCTCTCCAGCCCAAGTCAACTGTTGCAGCCGCACTTCAGGCCGTTTGCTAGGAGCATGGCGGTGAACGGTGTCGAGCAACTTCGGCGTCACTTGCTCGACCATAAGGCCCATCGACACATTTACCTGCCGCAGCTGCGCCATTTCGTCGCGGCTCAGGGGGCCTGCATTAGTATGGGGCAGCAGCCCGGCCTCTAGAGCTAGCGCACAGATTTGGTAGATGTGGCGAAACCAGTCGTCGCGGCGGGGGCTGTTGGGGGCCACCTCACCGCTGAGCACCAGCACCTCGCACACTCCCTGACGGCGCAGGATAGGGAGCCGTTGAGCCACATGCTCTAAACTCAGCCAGGGTGACTGGCCAGGGTCAACCCGAAAGTTGCAGTAGGTGCAGCGGTTAAAGCATTCGTAGGTGGGCACCACAGTATAGGCCCGGCTGTAGGTCACCACTCGATGCGACCCATTCTGCGTTAACAAACCGCTGCGCGAATCAACTGCCCTAGCCTGATCCATACCAACGCCATTGCTCTAACTCCGCCAGTTTAGGTGAGTTTAAGCCACTTCCGCCGTTACCACTTCCACCGGAAAACCCGCCGCCTTCCAGGCTGCAACTCCGCCGCGCACAATGGCAACCTTAGAGAAACCCGCCTCCCGCAGCTGCTCGGCTACAGCGGCGGCTTCATTATCGGTGTTGCTATAGACATAGAGATCACGGCTGACCTCAAAGCAGCTGGCGGCTGTGGTGAGCAGCGAGTCGACGGGCATCGAAATTGCGCCAGTAATGTGGCTTTCGTTAAAATCAGCGCGATCGCGGACGTCGATAATGGTTAGCGCTGGTTCTCCCCAATCCAACCGCTCCTTGAGATCGTAGACACGAGACTCGGGCCGCAAAGGCGAAGGCTTAGGCAAGAAGCCAAAAAAGCGTTTCATGGTGAGGAGAATCCTGGGAGAAGGCGTTCTCCTGCAATGTAACAAACCTTAATAGGGGGCGCAAACTTTTATTGAAAATAGTAGACAACATAACCCATTCCTTTGCCTATATCAATTGAAATTTTCAATGAACTTCCTTGGGTCAAACCTCAGCCCCCAGGTCGAATGTTACTGGCACAGGCTCCAAAGAACGCTGAAAGCCTTGATATACCGTAGGGTAGGCACTGCCCACCAGCATTGAGTCAGCGCCATGCACCTTGGGTCTATGACCATCACTAGATCCTTTGTTCCAGTGCCTACCCGCGCAGTAGCATAGAATCAGTTGCCTCGGAGCCCCTTCCCCATCCCTGCGAACAGCGTTTCTAATCTAGTGCCTCTCCCCATTCAACTGCTGCCTGGGGAGGTCATTCACAGCATCGCCGCTGGAGAGGTAATCGACTCTCTGGCTGCGGTTGTCCGCGAGCTGATTGAAAACGCGCTCGATGCCCAGGCTACGCACATCACCCTCGCCCTCTGGCCCGACCAGGGCCGTGTGCAGGTGGCCGACAACGGCGCTGCCATGGCGCTAGAGAATTTGCACCAGGCTGCTATCCCCCACAGCACTAGCAAGATTCGCACCCAGGCAGACCTGTGGCAGGTAAGTAGTTTAGGTTTTCGAGGCGAAGCCCTGCACAGCCTGGCCCAGGTTGCCCAACTAGAGATTTGCAGTCGTCCCCCCGGCGCAGAATCGGGCTGGCGCGTCACTTACTCCGCCCAAGGGGAACCCCTAGAGATAGCCCCAGCCGCCCTTGCCCAGGGCACGGTGGTGACGATTACCGATCTCTTTGGGGCCTGGCCTGCTCGCCGCGGGCGATTGCCCACGATAGCTCGCCAGCTTAGCCAGGTGCAGCGCGTTATTCACCACTGTGCCTTGGCCCATCCAACGGTGACTTGGGCGGTGCAAGTGAGCGATCGCCCCTGGTTGGCCCTCACCCCCAGCCCCACCGCTAAAGGGCTCATTCCTCAACTGCTGCGAGCCGTGAGCGAAAGCGATTTGCAAGACGGCTGGCAGGCTACTCCCTGGGCCGAGGGGAAAGACAATCTTGTAGGGAATCTTCCTCTAAAAGCGGGGATCTATGGTTTGATTGGCCTGCCCGATCGCTGCCATCGCCCCCGACCCGATTGGGTAAAAGTCGCAGTTAATGGGCGGGTTGTAACGGTGCCTGAGCTAGAGCAGGGTATTTTGAATGCATTTCGCCATACCCTGCCTCGCCACCGCTACCCCCTGGCGTTTGTGCACCTCACCGTTTCGCCCAGCGACATCGACTGGAACCGCCGCCCCGACAAATCGACCCTCTACCTACACCGGCTCGAAGACTGGACCGCACTCTGCCAAAGCCACGTGGCCATGCTTTTAGGGCAGCAGGCCGAAACCCTGGCCGATGCCAGTCAGCAGCGCGTTATTCAACTACTCAAGACGGCGGAACCCAGCAGCACCTATGGCGTTGCTGAATTGTCCGATGAGTTGCCCTATCGCGAGCGTCCCGGGAGTCTACGGGCGATCGCCCAAGTTCATGACCGCTACATTTTGGCCGAACAGACCGACGGGCTTTGCCTGATCGAGCAACACATCGCCCACGAGCGCGTCCTCTACGAACGTCTGCAAGCCCAGTGGCAACTGGTGCCATTAACCATGCCAGTCGTGTTGGAAGGGCTGACTGAAAAGCAGCTTGAACAGCTCCAAAGACTGGGTCTGAACCCTGAAGAATTTGGACCCAATCGCTGGGCTGTGCGAACTGCCCCAGCCCCCCTGCGCGATCGCGACGACCTTCCTGATACTCTGCTAGAACTCAGCCTCGGCGGAAATCTAGACACGGCTCAGGTGGCGATCGCCTGCCGCACCGCCATCCGCAACGGCACCCCGCTCGATCTGGTCACCTTGCAAACCCTGCTCGACGACTGGCAGCAAACCCGCAACCCCCGTACCTGCCCCCACGGCAGACCCATCTGCCTGACGCTGAGCGAAACCAGCCTGGCCCGCTTCTTCCGCCGCAGCTGGGTGATCGGCAAAAGCCACGGCATTTAGGGCGGAGTCAGTCACCTGATCCCTTTTGCGTTGCCTACAAGAGCTTGATGGTTGCCCAGAAGGAAGCGGGTGCCTTAGCTAATGCCCGTCACCTAGGCGGCAAAATTCACTGGGTCTTGGTCGCGGCGGTGACGAACGGGCAGCGGATCGGGCTGAGCCTCCCCAATTAGGGCAGCGGTGGCCTCTAAGGCTTCGCGCAGGTGCTTGGCAGCGTAGATCGACATATCGCGGGGAACATTGATGCGATCGCGCAGATATCGCAGCCCCAGCTCAGCCTCTGCCGGAGGCTCGCAGGGTTCACCCGTCATAAGATAAGTCAACGCACAGCGCAGGGCCGGATCAATCGCATCGCTGGCAGCCGGATTCACCTTGATAATATTGTCTCGGTGCTTCACCACGCGAGTTAGAGCCTCAACACGGGAGGTTTCTGGCTCTGGGTAAGCTGCGTCGGGTAGGCCAAACCAGGGGCCGAGATCAACCTGGGCCTGGTTGCGCCGGGTCTGGGGCAAATCATTCTCGTAGCAGCCCCCCATCTGTGGTGGCAGGTCGTGCACGTGGGTGTGAAAGTCACTCTGGGTACCGCAATAGGTAGAGCGACTCTCCAACCCATCGAACCAGTTCTTGAAACGAAGATTCTCCTCCCGCAGTGAGTAGCCCTTGTAGTAGTAAAGGCTGGCATTCATGCGCTCTACGTAGGGCACAAATACCACATCGGCAGTGCTAAATTCCGGCAAAAAGAAGGGGCCAGGAGTAGCAGCCAAGGCCTGCTCTACCCGCTGCACCACCCCCACAAACTGTTCGCCAGCGCGCTGGTCTGCCGCAGGCGATCGCGCTGGCTGGCACAGCCACATGCACCAGGCCCGAAACAGCAGGCGCTCTAGCTGTCGCAGGGGCACCACCGCCGGGTCTTTCATCCCCCATTGCAGCGGCCCAAACGCCTGCTCCAGCGCTAGCAAAATGTCATCGCTTTCGGTAATCATCCGCCCGTCTAACTCCAGGGCAGGCAGCATTCCCGAAGGTACCTTGCGCTTGTACCAGGCTTCCTTCTCGCCGTAGCAAAACATGGTGACCTTTTCGATGCGGTAGGGCACCTGCTTCTCTTCAAGCCACAGCCATACTTTTTGACAGTAGGGGCACCAAGCGTGGTTATCGCGATAGAGGGTGACCCGCACCGCCGACTCAGGTTGGCCAAACAGGCGTAGCCGAGACTGAGCATTGGTAGGGCCATTCACGTAGTCAACAGAAAAATCGGCCATTTCTTCCAGGGCCGACCAGCTGAGGGGAGCAGTTGTCATAAATCAGGGCATGCGATTAGGTCACTACCCTGATTGTGCCAGGTTCAAAGCAGGGTTTAGGGTTCATGGTCTAAGGTACAAGGCAATTCCTTTAACCTCACACTCTGTACCTTGAACCCTTTTCTAGGCCTTATTGTTCTCAATGGCCCAGCGAGCCAGCTCTGTGCGGTTGTTTAGGCCAGTCTTGCCCAGCATATTGCTGACGTGGCTCTCAATGGTGCGCTGGCTAACCTGAAGCTCGTTGGCTATCTCGCGGTTGGCCATGCCCCGTGCCACAAATTGCACCACCCGCAGCTCGGTGGGCGTCAACTCTACATCAAAGGGAACCTGGATGGCTGGGCTACTACCACCTTTGATTTGCTGTTTGATCAGCCGAGAGGCCTGCTTTAGGGAAGACTCTACCTGGGCAACTAGCTCCTCAGGCTCGAAGGGCTTAACCATGTACACGTCGGCCCCGGTGTTGAGCCCCTTGACGCGATCTTGGCTTTGGCCTTTAGCAGAGAGAAACAAAATCGGTATCCACTCGGTGGAGGGATTTTCGCGCACGTGGCGCACAAAGGCGTGGCCATCCATCTCAGGCATCATCACGTCGCAGATGATCATGTCTGGGGTGGTGTTTGCCAGCATATCCAAGGCTTCTCGACCGTTGCCCGCCGTCTTCACCTCATAGCCACGGAACTCAAGATAGTCCTTGACTAACAAGATCAGGTTTGGGTCATCGTCAATTAACAGAAGCTGCTTCTGATCGCCTGGGGTTGAATCCTTCATGCTTTGACAGTCACTGCGATTAACTCATTTTTAGAACTAAGTATGCCCCTGGGGTTAAGTATGCCCTTAAAGGCCCGGTGCACTCACACTGTGAATAACGCAGCACCGCGAACTCTTCGCCCTACCCCTCCAACCGTGATTAAAAGGCTAGTGCTTACTGCTGATGATACTTCAACAAACTGATATCCGCGTGCGATCGCCCTCCAAGGGCCACTGCTGTAGCTTAGAGCTACTGTCAATCTCAATAATTGCCCTCAACAGCAAGCGATCGCCCCAACGTTAGGACGACCGCTTGCTGTAGTCAAGTCTCTGCGCTGCAATGAGGCAAACACCTGACTATTATCGCAACCTTACACACCTCAAAGCGTGGTGCAGAAGGTTATCTCGTGGTTAGCTACATCGGTAGCAGCACTGTGTCGATGACGTGGATGATGCCATTGCTGGCCTTGATGTCAGCTGTTACCACGTTTGCTTCGTTGATGGTGACAGACTCTTCACCCACAGTCACGGTCACAGGAGCGCCGGTCAGAGTATCCACCTCGCCGGAGGTCAAATCTGTGGAGCGGACTTCGCCATCTACCACATGGTAGGTCAGCAACTCCGCCAGCTGATCGCGGTTTTCGGGCAGCAGCAGCTCTTCTAAAGTCCCTTCGGGCAGGGCCTCGAAAGCTTCGTCGGTGGGGGCAAACACGGTGATAGATAGTTCGCTGTTGTTCAGGGCCTCAGTCAGGCCGGCCGCTTCAATCGCAGCGGTCAGAATCTCAAAATCTTCGCTACCAGCGGCAATTTCAGCGATCGATTGCTCGGTGCTAGCAGTAGGCTGCTCAGCATCGGTAGGCTCTTCCATAGTGCCAGACTGTTCAGCATCGGTGGTTCCTTCCATAGCGCCGGACTGTTCAGCATCAGTGGCTTCTTCCATAGCGCCGGGCTGCTCAGCGTCAGTGGGTTCCTCCATCTCCATAGCAGCAGGTTGCTCGGCTTGAGGCTTGTAGGTGTCAGAGATAGCCTGCTGAGGAAACGCAGCGATAGCAGCAGGAGCGGCACCGAAAAGTATTAGACCTAGAGCAATGCGAAGAGTGTTCGGAGTCATGAAAAGTTACGTCCTAACAAGTGTTACAAAGGCCTGGTTAACAGCGTTACATAGCTTAACCAGACCTGAAGAGTTGTAACACGGTCCTAAGAGTCAACTATCCCTCCTCCGATAGAATTATTTCGTTCCCCAAAAAAGAAAAAAAATAGCAATTCCCCTCGCGCTAACTAACAGCACCTGTGCGGGTCAGCCAAGAAAACAGTAGTAGAATTGCTAATTTATACATTGAAATGCAGGATATACGCAAAGTTGGAGCTGATAGGTGAGAACAATACTTGCTCGCTTTTTCCTGATTGCGAAAACTTGGTTAACAACGGCGGCTCAGCGAAGCACGAGGTCGGTGCGATCGCGATCGAGCAATTTCTCCCAAGAGCCTATGTCGCTAGAGAGACGAATCAAGGGGCGATCGGGCAATGCAGAGGTTTGGGCTGGGACAAACTGCTAGGCGAATAACCAAAGATGCGTTTTGATGTTGACCTATTCAGAGTGTCAACATCAAACAGCAACCAACGATTTTTGCTTATCTCAACCTGGTTAGCTCCATCCAACTTCAAAGAAATTTACTCGTGACGCTGGCTACTGCTTTGGACTCGCCCAGGCACGGCTTCCAAAGCGGCTATAACGGCTCTCTGGGCAGCTAGAATATCGCGTTCTTCACCACCTAGGTAAAGACGGCCAAAGCTACCTACTGAGCTAATTTGCAGAATGTTGATCAGCGCTGCTTTTTCGGCTTCGTTGGCGGCTAAAGAAGCATAGGCCGCAGGTTCTACTTCGAACACATAGAGAGTTTGACCTGCCACAATCATGTTGCCGCGGCGGCTGCGGTTAATTAGCTGAACATGGTGAGGGTCAAGGTTGCGAATCACTTGACTAGAGATAATTCGGGGTTTGAGCCGCTCTCGGTAGGTGAGTCCTAGGGCATCGAGCATGGCTCCACCGGCGGCATGCACTTCGCCCTGGTTGCTAGCGTGGATCTCAAGCAGACCGTAGAGACGTTCGACGATGAGGGTCCCAGGACGCACCACGGCGGCTTTGAGCCCGATGTCGAGGATGCGGTTGATTTCAATGCCGGGAGATATTTCTATCCACAGTGAGGCATCGCCGGGCAACGGCAAAAACCCCAGCGAGACAGTACCCATGTAGGCTGCATGCTGGGGCTGGAGATTGTCAATAAAAACGTAGCTACGAAGATCGACGCCCAAGGCCCGGTGTTCCAATTTCTTTCTTTGGTAGTATACCGGGCTGGGGCAACAAGTCAGACTCTTGACTTAGTCATAGACAGCTCTGGGCGCAAACTAAAACTTAGAGCCAAAGCCGACGGAGGTTGTGCCCATGGCATCGTAAACGGTGAGACCTAGGGGCAGCTTTACTTCTCCAGATTCGTCTACCAGGTTATTGAGTATAGGTAAATTTAAAGACTCAGCTAGACCAGTAATACCACTGCTTTCCTGGCGACCTACTTGCTGATCTAATTCATTAGCTATGCGGTTGAGGCTGTCTTGGTCACGCTGTTCAACGGCAAGGGCGTCAGCCATGGTCTGGGGTGTTGTTTCCAAGTCTTGGGGGGCGGCTAGAGCTTGACTTGGAAGAAAGCAAAGGCCTAGAACGGTTGCTGCTGTAAGCCAGTATGAATAGTACATGGGTCTTGTGTAGGTGAGGGGTTTTGACGGCTGACGGCTAGGAACTCGAACCCTTTCCCTGACAAAAAGGCGACGAGCTGTTTCAGGTATAGCCCGCCTAATTAAATTGGCAAAGCAAACTTATTCTGAGTTCATGAAGTTGCTGATGTTGTGAAGCAACTAAAACAAATCTCTCAAAATATAATGGAAACAGGCATCGGCCCGTGGGGGTAGCTTGCCCAGCCTGCGCAAAAAACTACCACTATTTCAGTCGAATGAAATAGTAGTGGGGTAGGAGTCAGGACCTAAATCCTCAAATCTAGATTTAGATATCTACTTGCTGGCCTGTCTCAGCGGCAATCGCGATCGCTTCTACAATTTTAACCAGGTCAGCGGCCATCGCCCCTGCCGATATCGGTGAGGGCGTATTGTTGGCAACGCAGTCTAGAAAGTGAACGCACATCTGTTGCAGCGGCTCTAGGGGGGCGATCGTCACAGCTTCAACCCTGGGACTACTGGGTACAAAAGGGGGCTCCTGGGACTGAAAGTGCCCAGCATAAAGGGTCAGAGGGTGAGCCTGGGGGCTTTCGTCGAAGACTAGGGTACCGCGATCGCCCACCAGAGCCAGTCGCCGCTGCCGGTCGGGGTTGGCCCAGCTCACATGCACTATTACCTCTAGCGGAGTGTAGCTAACTGGGTTGGCGTATACCAGCCGTAGCCAACCCACATCTCGCAGCTTGGCCTCTGCTTCAGTTTGCAGCCACACTGCCCCCCAAGCGGCGACGGCCAGAGGACTCTGCCCCAACCAGTAATTTAAAATGGAAACGTCATGGATGGCTAGATCCCAGAACACGTCAGCATCGGAGCGCACTGGCCCTAGATTAGTGCGGGCGGCATAGCCATAGCGCAGGGCACCAATTTGCTGGCACAGCTCGCGGCCTCGCTGCACCGCTGGGTGAAACAGGTAGGTGTGATCGACCATCAGCTGTCGCTGCTGGGTAGCGGCCAGCTGACAAAGAGCAGCACTGCGGTTGCTGTCTAGTGTGAGGGGCTTTTCGCTCAGCACGTGTAGGCCGGCTGTTAGTGCCGCCTGAATCATAGGGTAGTGGGTGCTGGCCGGGGTGGCGATTACTACGGCCTCTAGGCCTGGGTGGGCCATGGCCTGGAGCCAGTCGTCGTAGCAGGTTACGGTGTCGCCTAGGGCAAAGCGATCGCGCAACTCGTCTAACCGCTGCCGGTCAGGATCGGCGATCGCAACCACTCGCGCTGCGGGTAGGGCCAAAAAGTTGCGCAACAGGTGGCTGCCCCAGCGGCCCAGCCCGAAAATAGCCAGGTTAAGGGGATGGGGAGGACTCATCGGTAAGGGTTTGACGAAGGCGATCGTAGGCGGTGGCGGCGGCGGCTTGCTCAGCCTGTTTTTTGGTGGGGCCGTGACCGCTTCCCCAACAGGTTTCCCGAAACCAAACGGTAGAGGCATAGCGCTGGGGGGCGCCATCCACCGGCTGCTGTTCTACGGTGCGGTACTGAGGTAGGGTTTTGCTGTGAGCCTGGGTTAGTTCCTGTAGGGCTACCTTGTAGTTTTGTCGGGCTGGGTCTTGGCGCACTATGGTCGCCAGTCGTAGTAGAGAGTCGTCTAGCCAGGTGCGTACTGGCCCTAAAGCATGGGTTTCTAAATAGAGCGCGGCCACTACTGCCTCTAGGGCATCGGCTAGGTGAGTGGGGCCAACCGCCATTCCGGGGGCAACGGTGAGATAGGCGGCTAGATCTAGTTCTTGGGCCAGCTGGCCAAGGGTGCGATCGCTAATCAGCACCGATCGCACCGCCGACAGTTCCCCCACCGAAGCGTTGGGAAAATTTTCTTGCAGACACTCCGTCGCCGCCAATCGCAGCACCGCATCTCCCAGAAGCTCAAGCTGTTCGTAGTTATCGGCCGCGTCTACCGACTTGTGGGTCAAAGCCTGGTTGAGGCGTACCCAGTTGGGAGTGTCAGCGGCGGGTAGGGCAGACTTTTGCACCCACTGCTCCAGCTGGCGCTGCCGAGATGGGGGGAGATCGGTCACAGTCAACAAATCGTCAGTAGGGAGAAGATAGAGGGAAGGAGGTAGACATAAGCCGGGTTCTGTTCCCCTGTTGCCAGGGGGGCGGTTATCTATCTGGGACGTTTGTTGCCAAACGCCTCTTGCGGTACGTAACAGCGGGGCTGGAAAAAGACCAACCTTGCCCCTCGACCTTGCACCCGACCGGGGTTTACCGAGCCAGCACCTCTCGATGCTGCTGGTGCGCTCTTACCGCACCCTTGCACCCTTACCTGTGCTCCTGGAAAAATTCCCGAAGCCATCGGCGGTATGTTTCTGTGGCACTCTCCTCACGGTTGCCCGCACTGGGCGTTACCCAGCAGGTCTGGTCTTTCGGGAGCCCGGACTTTCCTCAGATTGGCAAAACCAATCCGCAACCACCTGCGCTACCTCCCTCTTGTTAATAGTTTAAGCCCCAGAGTAGAAACGCTGCGTTAAAACAGCAGCGATGGACAGCCCTTTTAACCACCGCGCTGACCTAGCTCTCCCAGCGATCAATCAAGCTTTTTCCCTGGGCCACAATTCCTTCAGTTGCCCCTTCTCCAGTGCTGTAACACCAAAAAACCAATTCCCGGCTGAGCTAGCTCAGCCGGGAATTTGAAGCGATTGCCCTAAAGCTTTACCTAGAGAGCTTCGGTTTGATCGTCGATCAGCAGGTCATCATCCAGCTCAGCACCGTTGCCCAGCCCGGCGAAGTCGCCGTTGCCTGCGGCGCGAGTACCGCCATCGTCCAACGACATGCCACCGATCATCTCATCGTCATTGAGCATGCTGAGGTTGCCCTCAAGGTCATAGGTGCGGGCGGTGAAATCATCTAGCACCACGTCCTGAAGCACTAGGTCGTCGTCCAAAATGGCCGACTCGTAGGCTGGGTCAAGTTCTGGCGCTGGAGACTCCTCATAGGCGTTATAGCCCGTCCCTGCCGGAATCAAACGACCGATGATGACGTTTTCCTTCAGGCCGCGCAGCCAGTCCGACTTGCCTTCGATCGCCGCTTCTGTCAGCACCCGGGTGGTTTCCTGGAAGCTAGCAGCGGAGATGAAGCTATCGGTGTTCAGCGAAGCTTTGGTGATCCCTAGCAGCACCGGCGTGTATTCCGCCGGAGCACCGCCTGTGATTGCCATGGCCTCGTTGACCTGCTCCACCTGGTAGATTTCCACCAGCTCACCGGGCAGCATGGTGGTATCACCGCCATCGTCGATGCGGCACTTCGACGACATCTGCCGCACAATGACCTCGGTGTGCTTGTCGGAAATTTCAATGCCTTGGGACTGGTACACTGACTGCACCTCGTTCACCAGGAACGACTGCACCTCTTGCAAGGCCCCAAGCGCCGCATCGTGGATGCCCATACCCAGGCTGAGGTTGTACTTAAAGAACACCTCTAGAATCTGGTGGGGATTGGCAGGGCCGTCGGTGAGGTGCTCAGCGGTGCTTACCCGCTGGCTGTCCGAGACAATCACATTCTGGCCGGGGCTAATCGGGTATTCTGTCACCACGCCATCGTCTTCGATGATTTTGACCTCTACGGTCTCGTCATCGCTATACACCACCTGAGCGTTGCCGGGGCGCTCAGACAGCACACAGGCCTCCTTGGGTTTGCGGGCCTCCAGTAGTTCCTCAATCCGGGGTAGACCCTGGATGATGTCGCCGGTTTTAGCTCGCTCAAACACCAGGAGTACCAGGTTATCACCCCGTTGTACGAGGTCACCGTCTTCAATATGCAGTACGGCACCGGTAGATACCCGGTAGGGACGAGCCAGCCGCAGCGCAATTTGGCCACCGTCAATGGCGGTTACTTGGCCTGACTCTTCGTGGGTCAAACCAGGAGCCAGTTCAGTATCGGCCACCACCAGATCGCCCACCTTCACCGTCGGTTCTTTGCCCTGGAGATCGACCTTCATGCGGTCAGACTCGCGCACGACCAGCACGCGGCGAACGGCCTCTTGCCCTTCGCGAATACCGCGCACCTCACCCGCTTCTTTACAGCGAATCTCCGTGCGGGCCACTACGGCCCCTGGCTCAATCTGCTGGCCATCTTCCACCAGCAATCGGGTGACGGTGCTGCCTTGGGTTTGGTCAGCCACTACATCACGGCGAATCACCTGGGTTTCGAGCACCACCATTTGCAGCCGCATCAGGTCGGCATCGCTGTCATCAGGTACCAACTCAATGTCAGCCACTACGTGGGGTGATTCGTCTTCAATATCGAGCACCAGCTGAGTGCGCAGCAGCTCAACTCCAACCACTGACTTCACCCGCTCCCCATCTTTGAAGGGAATCCGCTGGATGGCGCGCAGTTTGATCGAACCGGTGGCGTCGGCGGCACTGTCCTGGCTAGGTACGGCGGGCTCGTTGGGCACCACGTATTCTTCCACCGGGCGCAGCAGCAGGGCGGGGCCATCGGGGGTTTCGACATACTCGACGTAGCGCAGGGCGTCGGCCACCAGACCCGGCATCACCTCTTCCCCAGCATTGACTAGGGTGCCATCGCGATCCATCACATCCTCGGGGGCATCCACCATGTGAATGTCGCCGGGTTTGACTAAGATCTCGCGCAGAATGTCGTTCTTTTGAGTAACTTCAACCACGCCGCTGTTTTGGCAGAAGATATCTTTAACGACCTCGGTGCCTGCTTCCAGGTACTGGCCGTCTTCCACCATCAGCAGAGAAATGTCTTTGTTGACCTCGTGGGCCTCCTCAGGAATCCACAGCAGGGTACCGCCCTGAACGACTTCGTAGCCTTGCTTACCCTTGCCTTTTTTGGCTACATCGACCCCAGCAAACTTGACGATGCCGCCCGTTTGGGTATGGAAGCGATCATCTTCGAGTTCGGCAATTACTTGGCCACTGGTGACCTTGGCCCCCGGTGTGGCGATCAGAGAAAACCGCTGACCATGGGCGGTCTCGATAAAGTAGTGCTCCCGACCCTGACCCTGTTCCTTGCGTACATGGGCTTGATCAAGCATGACGGAGGCGGTGATGATCTCAACCTCGCGAGTGCCTTTTTCGTCGTCGGCTTCGGGCAAACGTACCAAACCACCCCGTTCGGTGGTGAGTTTGGTTTCGGCTAGGGTGTCATCGGCGTTGACGTAGTCGCCGTTGTGCACCACCGGCTCTGCACTGGGAGGCAGGTTGTAGACGT
Organism: Leptolyngbya sp. FACHB-60; assembly: GCF_014695775.1. Classification (GTDB taxonomy): domain Bacteria; phylum Cyanobacteriota; class Cyanobacteriia; order Phormidesmidales; family Phormidesmidaceae; genus Nodosilinea. The sequence continues at coordinate 26,577 of NZ_JACJOX010000030.1, forward strand.
CACCGGCTAGCACCCACAGCAGACCGCCCCGCTGGGCTAAGCGAGTTGTGTTGCCCTGACGGTCGGTTTTTTCTTCCTGCACTAGGCCGGCAAATTTTACTTCCCCAGCCAGGTCAGAGGTCACGTCTTTGGTGGCCTTCTCGGTCACTTTACGCGTGCGCCCTGCGGAGGGAAGCTCAGCCAAAAGCTGATCCTTTTGGACGGTCTCACCATCATCGACAAACAGAATCGTGCCCTGGGGCAACGATTCAGACTTATTCTTGCCGCTGCCCTCAATCACCACATCAGCGTTCGACTCGATCATCAACGCATCTTCGCCGTAGCGAGTGCGGAAGGCGCGGGTCTTCAGGTTTTTAGGCAGCTTCACGGTGCCGTCCTTGCCAGCCCGGATGCGGGGGGCCACTTCGCCGGTAAAGGTACCGCCGGTGTGGAAGGTGCGCATGGTCATTTGGGTTCCAGGCTCACCGATGGACTGGGCCGCAATGATGCCCACGGCTTCGCCTAGGTCAACCATTTCAGAGTGGGCCAGGCTCCAGCCGTAGCAGAGGCGGCACACGGAGCGAGTGGCTTCGCAGGTGAGGGGCGATCGCACCACTACGCCTTCAACCCCAGCCTCAGCCAGCATTTCCGCCGTTTCTGGAGACACGGGATGGTCTTTCTCCAACAGCACCTCACCAGTTTTAGGATGCGGTACATCTTCGGCGACCACCCGGCCCAGCAGACGATTCTCTAAAGGAATCAGGATCCGCTCACCGTCGGTCATGCTGCGCAGGGGAATGCCGCGGGTCGTGCCGCAGTCGTGTTCCCGGATGATGACATCCTGGGAAACGTCTACCAGACGGCGGGTGAGATAGCCCGAGTCAGCGGTTCGCAGCGCCGTATCTACCAGACCCTTCCGGGCACCGTAGGAGGAGATCACGTACTCAGTAACGGTCAGCCCCTCGCGAAAGTTGGTCTTAATGGGCAGGTCAATAATTTCCCCCTGGGGATTTGCCATCAGACCCCGCATGCCCACCAGCTGGCGTACCTGGGAGATGTTTCCTCGGGCTCCCGAGAAGGCCATCATGTACACCGAGTTGAGGGGGTTGTTTTCCTTGAAGTTCTTCACCACCTGGTCTTTCAGCTCTTCGCTGGTGTCGTTCCAGGTGTCGATCACCTTAGTGAGACGCTCTACTTCGGTGATTTCACCCCGCGTGTACCGCTCTTCGGTAATCCGAATGTCTTCTTCGGCAGCGGCCAGCATGGCCTTCTTTTGCTCGGGCACCTGGAGGTCTTCCACGCTAATGGAAACTCCAGCCCGAGTGGCGTACTTAAAGCCCAATTCTTTGATGCGATCAGCCATCTGCGACGTTCGGGCGGTGCCGTAGTGGGTAAACGACCAGGAAATCAGCTTTTTGAGCTGCTTCTTATCGATAATTCGGTTCCGAAAGGTCAGAGAGGTTTGAGGTGCCCCTTGCTCAGCCATAGGTTTCGCCCTTGTGTTAGTGATGTTCGTGCTGTGTCGGTGTTGTGGTGTGGCCCCTTAGCCTGCGATCGCGTCGAGCACCGCCTTGTTGTAGATAATGCGGCCCGCAGTCGTCTTAATGTACTGGGAGATTAACTGGCCTTCGCTGTCTACCCGCACTCGGCGATCGGGGTAAATTTCGGTGATGCTGCCATCCTCAGATTCCATCCGCTCGGGAGCCGTGTTTTTGGGCTGGTCAGACTCTACCTCGCCGTCAAACCGTAGCCAGACCTTAGCGTGAAGATCCACCAAGCCCTGCTCGAAAGCCATAATGGCGTCTTCCATGCTGCCGAAGTAATGGCCCTCGCCCTTGGTGGCGTCAGGGTTTTCCGCCGTCAGGTAGTAGCAGCCCAGCACCATATCCTGGGACGGGGTAATAATGGGCTGGCCAGTAGCAGGCGACAGCACGTTATTCGAAGCCAGCATCAGCAGCCGTGCCTCCGACTGCGCCTCAAGGGACAACGGCACGTGTACCGCCATCTGGTCACCGTCAAAGTCAGCGTTGAAGGCCGGACACACTAGCGGGTGCAGCTGAATCGCTCGCCCTTCAACCAGGATGGGTTCAAAGGCCTGAATCCCTAAACGGTGCAGAGTCGGAGCCCGGTTTAGCATCACCGGGTGGCTCTCAATCACCTCTTCCAGTACGTCCCACACGCTGGGGTCATTATGCTGAATCAGCTTCTTCGCCGCCTTGATGTTATTGACCAGCCCCTGGCGAATCAGCCGGTGGATGACAAAAGGCTGGAACAGCTCGATCGCCATCTCCCGAGGCAGACCGCACTGGTGAATCTGTAGCTTAGGCCCCACAACAATCACAGAACGGCCAGAGTAGTCAACCCGCTTTCCTAACAAGTTCTGTCGGAATCGCCCCTGCTTACCTTCGATAATGTCGGAGAGCGACTTCAGCGGACGGTTGTTGGCCCCCACCACGGTGCGACCCCGGCGACCGTTGTCGATCAGCGCATCCACTGCCTCTTGCAACATCCGCTTTTCGTTACGGACGATAATTTCAGGAGCCAGAATCTCCTGAAGGCGAGCTAGTCGGTTGTTGCGGTTGATCACCCGGCGGTACAGGTCGTTTAAGTCAGAGGTCGCAAAACGGCCGCCATCAAGCTGCACCATTGGCCGTAGATCCGGCGGAATCACTGGAATCACGTCTAGCACCATCCACTCAGTCTTAGAACCGGTGGCGATGAAGTTGTCGATCACCCGCAGGCGCTTGATCAACTTGGCCCGCTTCTGGCCCTTAGAGTTAGCGATGTCTTCCCGCAGCTTTTCCGCCGTGGCTTCTAGCTCCAGATCCTCTAGCAACCTCTGGAGGGCTTCAGCACCAATGCCGACCTCTACCCCAGCTAGCTCAGTCTCTTCGTCGTAGAGCTGGTCTTCTATTTCAATCCACTGATCTTCAGTCAGCAGCTGCTTATAGCTGAGATTCTCGGCATTACCCGCGTCCAGCACCACGTAGGCGTTGAAGTAGACAATTTGCTCCACGTCCCGCAGGGGCATGTCGAGCAAAATGGCGATGTAGCTGGGAATGCCCTTTAGGTACCACACGTGGGCCACCGGAGCAGCCAACTTGATATAGCCCATGCGGTGGCGACGCACCCGCGATTCAGTCACCTCTACACCGCAGCGCTCGCACACAATACCGCGATGGCGCACACGCTTGTACTTACCACAGTGACATTCCCAGTCCTTGGCGGGGCCAAAGATGCGCTCACAAAACAGCCCGTCCATCTCAGGCTTAAGAGTACGGTAGTTAATGGTTTCAGGCTTGGTTACTTCGCCCACGATTTGCCCGTTGGGCAGGGTACGTTCCCCCCACTGGCGAATGCGTTCCGGGGAGGCTAATCCGATTTTGACGTAGTCAAACCGTTGTTCTAGCTTGGCCATGCTGGGTTATTTTCCTTGTAAGCGCGCTCGGTCTAATCAATGCAGGTTAGGCCAACCTCCGGAACTGGGTCAGATACAATTCCGGGGTCGGATTAGGGACAGGCTAGTCTTCTACTTCCTCTAGCTCTTCATCCCGGGCGATGGACTCATAGGTGGGGCGAGAAGGGGTACGGCGACTGTTAACGTCGGCCATGAGATCTACTTCGGTATCGCGGCTAGTGCCGTCTTCCCGCGTTTCTACCTTGTGCACCGCAATGTCTAAACAGAGGGACTGAAGCTCTCGCATCAGCACCTTGAAGGACTCAGGGGTACCCGGCCGAGGAATCGACTTACCCTTGACGATCGCATTTAGCGCCTCATTACGCCCCTGCATATCGTCCGACTTGACCGTCAGCAACTCCTGGAGAGTGTAGGCTGCTCCAAAAGCTTCTAGGGCCCAAACTTCCATTTCTCCAAAGCGCTGACCGCCCTGCTGGGCCTTGCCGCCCAGAGGCTGCTGAGTCACCAGAGAGTAAGGACCCGTAGAGCGGGCGTGGATCTTGTCGTCGACCAGGTGCACCAGCTTCAGCATGTAGGCTCTACCGACGGTAATCGCCTTATCAAAAGCTTCACCGGTACGACCGTCCCGCAGCACAATTTTGCCGGGGTCGTCGGGGTTGAAGATCCAGTCTTTGCCGCTGGTTTCTCGGGCCTCCATCAGCTTGCCGTGGGTAGAGTTTCGAGAGGCCTCCTCTCCGTACATCTCGTCGAAGGGAATCACCTTGAAGCGACAATCAAGGTTGTCGGCAGCCCAGCCCAGCAGGCACTCAAACACCTGCCCCACGTTCATGCGGGAAGGTACCCCGAGCGGGTTGAGGGCAATGTCAATGGGAGTGCCATCGGGCAGGTAGGGCATGTCTTCAATGGGCAAAATGCGGGAGATAATTCCCTTATTGCCGTGGCGACCGGCCATCTTGTCGCCCACCTGAATCTTGCGCTTTTGGGCCACATAGACCCGCACTACCATGTTGGCCCCAGGGGGTAGCTCATCGCCCTGCTCCCGGGTAAACACCCGCACATCGACGACTCGGCCTTTCTCTCCGTTGGGCACTCTCAGGGAGTTATCGCGCACATCTCGAGCTTTTTCACCAAAGATGGCCCGCAGCAGCTTTTCTTCAGGAGGCTGGTCAGACTCGCCCTTAGGCGTGACCTTACCCACCAGAATATCGCCCGATTCTACCCAGGCCCCGATGCGAATGATCCCAGTTTCGTCAAGCTGACGCAGGGCATCTTCCCCAACGTTGGGGATTTCCCGGGTGATTTCCTCGGGGCCAAGCTTGGTCTGGCGCGCTTCGATCTCAAACTTCTCCACGTGAATGGAGGTGTAGACATCGTCGTACACCAGACGCTCGCTAAGCAGGATAGCGTCCTCGTAGTTATAGCCCTCCCAGGGCATGTAGGCGACCAAAACGTTTTGCCCCAGAGCCAGCTCACCGCCCTCGGTTGCAGAGCCATCGGCGAGCACCTGACCCGACTGAACTTTTTCCCCAGGGAATACGATGGGGCGCTGGTTCAGACAGGTGTCTTGGTTAGAACGCTGGTATTTTTGCAGCTCGTACTCGTGGACATTGCCTTCAGGATCGCGAACCTTAATCAGATCGGCATCCAGGTAGACAATTTCCCCGTCGGTGCGGCTGATGATCACCATGCCCGAGTCACGGGCGGCCTGGGCTTCTAGACCAGTACCTACTAAGGGGCGCTCAGGCTGAAGCAGAGGCACCGCCTGGCGCTGCATGTTAGAACCCATCAGCGCTCGGTTGGCGTCGTCGTGCTCTAGGAAAGGAATCAGCGAGGTAGCTACAGAGATAATCTGTACGGGCGATACCGCGACATAGTCCACCTCGGTGGAGTCGGTGGTGGTGAAGTCTTGGCGATAGCGCACCGGAATTGTGCTGCCAATGATGTATCCGTTTTCATCGGTGGCGATGTCACCAGGAGCAACCCGCAGATCGTCTTCCTCATCGGCGGTCATGTAAATGGGCTCGACATCTTTAAAGACTCGACCGTTCTCAGCCTTGAAGAAGGGGGTCTCAATGAAGCCGAATTCATTAACCCGGGCGTGGGTAGCTAGAGAGCCTATCAGGCCAGCGTTAGGGCCTTCCGGAGTCTCAATGGGGCAAATACGTCCGTAGTGGGAGGGGTGGATATCTCGCACGGCAAAACCGGCACGCTCGCGGGTAAGACCACCAGGGCCGAGGGCGCTAATGCGTCGCTTGTGGGTCAGCTCCGCTAGAGGGTTGGTTTGATCCATAAACTGGGAGAGCTGGCTGGAGCCAAAGAACTCCTTGATAGCAGCCACCAGAGGCTTAGGGTTGACCAGAGATGCTGGGGTGAGCGAGTCTGAGTCAGAAACGGTCATGCGTTCCCGAATGATGCGCTCTAAGCGATTAAGACCCACCCGCACCTGGTTTTGCAGCAGCTCACCCACGGAACGCACCCGGCGGTTCCCTAAGTGGTCGATATCGTCGATGGAACCAATATCAAATTCGAGGTTGATCAGGTAGTCAATCGCCGACAGGATGTCGGTGGGAGTCAACACCCGAGTGGCGTCAGGCACGTTGAGGCGCAGCTTGCGGTTGAGCTTGTAACGACCCACCCGACCCAAGTCGTAGCGCTTGGGATCAGAGAATCGCGAGTGTAGCAGCTGCTCACCGCCCGCCACGGTGGGCGGTTCGCCGGGACGCAGCTTGCGGTAAAGCTCTAGCAGAGCCTCTTCTTCGCTGAACTGGCCCTCTTTCTCAATAGTTTTCTGGAAGTAGTCGGGGTGACGCAGAGAGTCGAAGATCTCGTTGTCGGTTAGCCCCAACGCCTTGAGCAGCACCTGTGCCGATAGCTTGCGGGTCTTGTCAATGCGAACCCAAACCAGGTCATTTTTGTCGGTTTCAAACTTGAGCCAGGCCCCCCGGTTGGGGATCAGATTGGCGTTGTAGGTGCGGCGACCGTTTTTGTCGGTTTCAGCCTTGTAGTAGACCCCAGGGCTACGTACGATCTGGTTAACGATGACTCGCTCTGCACCGTTAATGATAAAGGTGCCGCGATCGGTCATCAAAGGCAGGTCGCCGATGAAGACTTCCTGTTCCTTAATTTCCCCGGTTTCTTTGTTGATTAACCGGGTCGGTACGTACATCTGCACGGCGTAGGTGGCATCCCGCCGCTTGGCTTCATCAACGTCGTATTTGGGGCTTTTGAGCTTGTACTGTTTACCGAGGAAATGCAGCTCAAGTTTGCCGGTATAGTCGGTAATAGGAGAAAAGCTTTCCAGCTCTTCGATCAACCCTTCTTCTAGGAACCAGCGAAAACTAGACCGCTGAATTTCTACCAGGTCAGGCAGGACAAAGTTAGGGGGAGCTTGGTAAACGGTGGTTTCAGTCATGGGTCTCCTAGTGCAGGTTGGCCAAGTGCAGGTGGCCAAGATCAACGACGCGTCTGGAACAGCAGGCAATAGCGAACGAACTGCCTTGCCTGATTAAGCTAACGGCCTAACCGCCCGCTGGGGTCGGAAGACGAAATGTATCGGCATCAGCGGAGGAAGATACAAGGGACTTGGGTAGGTTAAACAACGTCACAGCGTTATGAGTAGTGGTCTGGGCTAAAATCTCGAATTCAACCTGGCGCAGCTTGGCTAGGTGAGCCGCCACATGATACACAAAGGCTGGCTGATTGCGGCGCTCCTTGCGGCAAGGCTCAGGGGTAAGAAAGGGACAGTCGGTTTCGACTAGCAGTCGGTCGCTAGGCACCATCTGGGCCGAAGCTTTAACCTGATGGGCATTCTTAAAGGTCACGATGCCGCTAAAGCTAATGTAGAAACCCAAATCTAAAAACGTTTGGGTTTCTTCTGGCGTGCCTGCCCAGCAGTGCATCACACCAGTGACAGGCCCAACGGTGAGCTGAAACTCTCGAATCACTTCGGCAGTGGCCAAGGCCGCATCTCGACAGTGAACAATAACCGGTAGACCTTGGCGATGGGCAATGGTCAACTGTTGCCAGAAGGCTTCGCGCTGTACTGCTTCATCACTGGCTTTATAAAAGTCGAGGCCGGTTTCACCAATGGCGACGACTCGACTGTCAGAGGCGGCCAGCTGAGCGATCTGATCTGCCGTAGCGCTACTCCACTTATCCATATCGAGGGGATGGAGCCCCACAGCCAAAAACAGCTCCGGGATGCGATCGGCAATGCAGCGCATTGCCGAAAAATCGCCTGGCTCTACACAGGAATGTACCAAAGCCAAAACCCCGGCCTGTCGCCAGGCCTGGGTTAGTTCGTCGAGATCCCCAGCGAACGTTTCAAAGTTGAGATGTACGTGGGTATCAACCAGAGGCATAGGGTATGCAGCGACAAAAACGGCAGGCAGCGTAGGTCAACCTAAAGGCGCCTAAGACGCAGCCCCTACCGCCTCCTGAGCCTTGAGTGCTCGCGCTATACGCGATTTCTTGCGCGCCCCTGTGTTGGGGTGAAGCACACCACGCTTAACGGCCTTATCGATCTTGCTGTAGGCGGCGGCCATAGTCGATTCGACCTGTTTGAGGGAGTCGGGGCTAGGGTCAGCCTGATGAGCCTCGATCGCAGCGAGGTAGTTTTTGGTTAGGGTTTTAACCGCCGATTTATAAGATCGGTTATGGAGCCGATTGCGCTCGGCAACTTCAATTCGTTTCAGTGCAGACTTAATGTTTGCCACAGTTCGCCCTAGCTTAACAAGATTATATTGACTGGATAAAACATGTTAGCACCTAACGGCACTAATGGTGTAATTGAATGCCTTGGTTTTCTGCCAAATTAGTCTTTAGATCGACTAGGATGTTAGAACACTGGCGTTGACTGCTTTTCAGGGATACTCTACCTCCCTTTGAGGGCCAACCTAGCCAATTCCACCTTGCTGGCTTATCGGGATTCCTAGCTGTAATGCTCCGCATCACTCATCAGCTAACTGAGGCAAGAACAGAGCTGCAACGCATCTGTGCCCGCACCCACGACGACCAGGTCGTTCATAAGGAAGCAACAGTTCGAGAAATTTTGCACGCGGTTCGTCGCCAGGGAGACCAAGCGCTGTTGCAGTACACAGCGGATTTTGACGGTGTTACTCTAGCTGCCGAGGGTTTGCGCTTTTCGGGAGCGGAGCTGGATACGGCCTACCAACAAGTCAGCAAGGGTCTACTGGATGCAATTCGTCTAGCTTGTAAAAATGTAGAGTCATTTCATCGTCAGCGGGTGCCTCAAAGCTGGGTGCGGTTTGAGGACAACGGGGTGGTACTCGGTAAGCGCTATACCCCCATTGACCGAGCTGGACTTTATGTGCCTGGTGGGCGCGCTTCCTACCCAAGCACCGTGATTATGAACGCTATTCCGGCGCGGGTGGCTGGGGTGCCCAGAATAGTTATGGTGACGCCGCCCAGCAAAACCGGCACGGTCAACCCAGCCGTGTTGGTCGCGGCCCAAGAGGCTGGAATCACAGAGATTTATCGGGTTGGAGGAGCTCAGGCGATCGGGGCTCTGGCCTATGGGACAGAGACAATCCCGGCGGTGGATGTGATTACTGGCCCCGGCAATATCTATGTGACTCTGGCTAAAAAACTGGTGTTCGGGACGGTGGGTATTGACTCGTTAGCAGGGCCTTCGGAAGTCTTGGTGATTGCTGACCATACCGCCAACCCAGCCCATGTGGCGGCTGACCTGCTGGCTCAGGCTGAACATGACCCGATCGCCGCTGCGATTCTGATTACTACCAGTGCTACTTTAGCTGAGGCGGTGGCGGCTGAGGTAGATCGACAGCTCATGGATCATCCGCGCCAGACGCTGACGGAGAAGGCGATCGCAAACTATGGTCTAGCTGTCGTTGTCGATAGCTTGGAGCTAGCCGCTGACCTCTCCAATGGTTTTGCGCCCGAACACCTTCAGCTTGAGGTCGCCGAACCTTGGGATTTGCTGGAGCATATTCGCCACGCTGGAGCAATCTTTTTAGGGCACTCGACCCCAGAAGCGGTGGGTGACTACCTGGCTGGGCCTAACCATACCCTGCCTACTTCTGGGGCCGCCCGATATGCTTCACCCTTATCCACTGAAACTTTCATGAAGCACTCTAGCCTGATGCAGTATTCGCCGGAGGCGCTGCGGGGAGTGGCCGATTCGATCGCTGTGCTTACTGAAACCGAAGGACTCCCCTCCCACGGTGACTCAGTGCGGCGGCGAGTGCAGCCTGACAGCAGCGACGGTGCCCCTAGCCTTTAACAACGTTCCCGATCCGGCGTTAAAGGTGGGCGGGGTGCCTGGTGCCTGTGGCACAATTAACGGGTTCACGCTTCTGGGGTCTGGGTTGAGCTGCTATGACGAAGTTTGTATTTGTAACCGGCGGCGTGGTGTCGAGCATCGGCAAAGGCATTGTGGCATCCAGCCTGGGGCGGTTGCTCAAATCGCGCGACTATTCCGTTTCCATCTTGAAGCTCGATCCCTATATCAATGTTGACCCCGGCACCATGAGCCCCTTTCAGCATGGGGAAGTGTTTGTTACTGAAGATGGGGCTGAAACCGATCTCGACCTAGGCCACTACGAACGCTTTACCGACACGGCTATGTCGAGGCTAAACAGCGTCACCACTGGATCGATCTACCAGGCGGTGATCAACCGCGAGCGGCGGGGCGACTACCAGGGGGGCACGGTGCAGGTGATTCCCCACATCACCAACGAGATTAAAGAGCGAGTTCATCGGGTGGCTCGCAACACCAACCCCGACGTGGTGATTACTGAGATCGGTGGCACCGTGGGTGACATTGAGTCACTGCCCTTTTTAGAAGCAATTCGCCAGTTTCGTAAAGACGTGGGCCGTCAAGCCGTGCTTTATATGCACGTTACCCTAGTACCTTGGATTGCCTCGGCGGGAGAGCTTAAGACCAAGCCCACTCAGCACTCGGTGAAGGAGCTGCGCTCCATCGGCATCCAGCCCGATATTTTGGTGTGCCGCTGCGAATGCGCTCTGCCCCAGCCGATGAAAGAAAAAATTGCCGAGTTCTGTGACGTGCCCGCCGAGGCGGTGATCACCTGCCAGGATGCCAGCAGCATCTACGAAGTGCCCCTCAAGCTAGAGCACGAGGGGTTGGCCCACCAGGCTATCAAGATTCTTGCCCTTGACCAGCGTCAGCCCCACCTGGGTCAGTGGGAATCTCTAGTAGAAGGGCTCTACAGCTCCAGTCGCCCGGTAGATATTGCTATCGTCGGCAAGTACGTCAGCCTCAACGATGCTTATCTGTCGGTGGTGGAAGCACTGCGTCACGCGGCGATCGCCCATCGAGCTGCCCTCAACGTGCGCTGGATCAACTCTGAAGATATTGAGGTCAATGGCCCAGATGCTCATTTGAGCGGTGTCAACGGCATTTTGGTGCCGGGGGGATTTGGCTCTCGGGGTATTGACGGCAAGGTGCAGGCCATTCGGTATGCCCGAGAGCGAGGCATTCCCTTTTTAGGGCTGTGCTTGGGCATGCAGTGCTCAGTGGTGGAGTGGGCCTGCAACGTTGCCCATTTGGAAGGTGCCGACAGCTCGGAATTTTCCCCCGAGGCCTCCAACCCGGTGATTAGCCTACTGCCTGAGCAACAGGACGTGGTTGATTTGGGTGGCACCATGCGTTTGGGGCTATACCCCTGCCGTCTTGCTCCTGACACCTTGGCAAGCCGTCTCTATGGCGAAGAGGTGGTCTACGAACGCCATCGTCACCGCTACGAGTTTAACAACGCCTACCGCAACTTATTTCTGGAATCGGGGTATCAAGTCAGCGGCACCTCCCCTGACGGTCGTCTGGTGGAAATTATTGAGCTACCTAGCCATCCGTTCTTTATTGCTAGCCAGTTTCACCCCGAGTTTCAGTCGCGCCCCAGCGCCCCCCACCCGCTGTTTTTAGGCTTCGTCAATGCGGCCCTTGGAACCACAGTGTCACACACTCTGGCACCGCTGGAAGTTGGGGCGACTGTAGAGGGTTAAATCATCGGTTCGCTGGTCATGGGCGATCAGCCTAGCGCTGCCGCCATGGCCATGACGTGGGCTTGTGTGAACGACATTAGGGCGAACATTCTGGCCTCCGCATTCAGGGCTATAGAACGGGTATAGACACTCGGCTATACCCGTTCTATAGCGAAGATCGGCGCTGGGCGGTTAAGAGCATTTGGAGTGTGGAACTGGGCAGCCCTAACCGCAGCAGAGTGCTGAGCTAGTGGGATACTCTAGCGCGACCACCGGGGGACCGCAGGAGATATCTTGGTCTTGTTTGACCAGCCAGTAAGTAGTCATGCTATCGCCACTCTTGAGGCGGATAGGGCCGCGTGGCTCTAAGGTGAACTGGTCTTTAAGGTGGGAATAGGTCAGCTCTGACACTTGAATTTTCCCTGCTTCGCCAGTGGTTTCCATAAAACTGGCGATGTTGACGGTGTCGCCCCAGAGGTCGTAGATAAACTTGCGAATGCCGATCACTCCGGCCACTACGCTGCCCGAGTTGATGCCGATGCGTAACTCAAAGGGCCGACCATCGGGTCGACAAAAGTCGCGGATGGTCATCTGCATATCGAGGGCCATGCGGGCGATTGCCTGGGCATGGTCAGGGCGCGGTGTGGGTACCCCCGCTGCCACCATGTAGGCATCGCCAATGGTTTTGATTTTTTCGAGCTTGTGGAGGGAGGCCAGCTCGTCAAACCGAGAAAACATGCGGTTGAGCAGCTGCACCAGTTCGCAGGGGGTGAGTTTGGCTGCCACGGTGCTAAAGTCCACAATGTCGGCAAATAGAATGGTGACACCGTCGAACTGATCGGCGATCGCCTGCTCCCGTTCCTTCAGGCGCTGAGCAATTTGAAAGGGCAGCACGTTGGTCAGCAGTTCTTCGGAGCGCTGGCGCTGGCGACGCAGTTCAGCCTCGGCCAGCAGGCGCTCTTTGATTTCGGCCTGGAGCTGCTGATTTTGAGCCTCAAGCATCAGCTGCTGCCGACGCAGGGCCAGCTGATGCTTGACCCGCAGCAGTACCTCATAGGCCATAAAAGGCTTGACGATATAATCCGCTGCCCCCAGTTGAAAGGCCTGTTCTTTTTCGGCTTCCGCGTCGCGAGCCGTGAGAAAGATTACTGGAATGTTCTGGGTGGCTGGGTCGGCTTTGAGGTGGCGACACACGGCAAAGCCATCCATAGTGGGCATGGTGATGTCGAGCAAAATGAGATCGGGAGGGGCAATGGCAATAGCGTTGAGGGCTAAAGCCCCGCTAATAGCCTTGCGACAGCGGTAGCCTTCGATCTCAAGAATGGTGGACAACACCCGCAGATTGTCAGGGATATCGTCTACCAGCAGAATATCTACATCCTGGTTGGCGTGGGGTTCGGCGGTAATCATAGGTGGAGCTACAGGGGAACGGGTGCGGTAGGAACAGCCGTCAGGTCGATAATGACATCGAGACGAAAATCGTTCACTAGGCGGTCTAGCCGTTGAGCCAGAACCTTCTGCTCGGCAGGAAGTTGAGCAATCAGCTGACGAACCTGCCGATCGTTGGCAGCCTGAGCTGCCTGGTGAATTTGAGCCAGCCAGTCGGGAGCCAAAGCCTTAAAATCGGCTTGGGTAAGGGGGCGCTGGTCTTTACCTGAGCTTTGTCCGTTAACGCCATGTGGGCCAACCGCGGCTGTTTTATCGTCGGCGTGCACGACTTCGGCGTATTGGTAGATGATGCCAAGGCTGCAACCAATTTGTTCTAACAGCTGATCGCGCTGGAGGGGCTTGGGCAACACAGCATTACAGCCCGCCGCGATGCAGTCAGACTGCTGCTCTTCAAACACGCTAGCGGTGACGGCAACGATTACCGTAGCGCTGCCGTCGGGCAGCTGGCGCAGATGGCGAGCTACGCCATAGCCGTCGAGTACGGGCATTCGCATGTCGAGGCAAATGAGGTGGGGCTGCCAGTTTGTCCACAACTCGATCGCTTCTTCCCCTTGGCTGGCTTCTCGAACTTCAAACCCAACCCCTTCTAACCAGTGGCGCATAAGGAGGCGGCTTTCGGCCACGTCGTCGGCGACCAAGATGCGGTAATGGGGCTGATTGGAGGCTAGATGCACAATTGACCGTTCTGGCTTGGCGGGTTCGATCAGGGCCGTGGTAACCGCCCCGACGGGGATGCTTAAGGTAAAGGTCGAGCCCTTGCCAGGCAGGCTGGTGACCACAATGGTGCCCCCCATGAGCTGGGCAAAGTTGTTGCTGAGAGATAGTCCTAGCCCTGTACCCTCGGCGGAGTGGCGCCCCGATTGAGTTTGCTCAAACGGCTGAAACAGGCAGGAAAGCTCGTCGGCGTCGATGCCAACGCCGGTGTCTTGCACCGTGATCTCGAGCCAGTGAGTTTTGCTGTTGCCGCTATCGAGCATCAGGGCACTGCTCCGCAGCTGCGATCGCACCGTGACGCAGCCTAGGGCCGTAAATTTAATGGCGTTGCTGATCAGGTTGATCAGAATTTGTCGCAGTTTGCCCTCGTCAGCCCACAGCCGATAGGTCAGCGGCGGCGGTTGAATGACTTCCAGTCGAATGCCTTTGGCCTCGGCCTTGAGCTGCAGCATGTCGTCTACAGACTGGAGGAGATAGTGTAGATCGAACACCGCTTCATCAAGGCTGATTTTGTTAGCCTCAATTTTGGCCAGGGAGAGCACGTTGTTGATTAACCCCAGCAGGTGGTTGCCACTGCGGTTCACAATGGCAATCAAGTCACGGTGGTCATCGCTGAGGCCGTCGTCGTCATGCAAGATTTGGGTAAAACCTAGAATGGCATTGAGGGGCGTGCGCAGTTCATGGCTCATGCTGGCCAGGAAGTCGCCCTTAGCCTGGCTGGCGGCATCGGCGGCGCGCTTGGCAATTTCTAAGGCCTGGGCCTGCTGCTGCGTCTTGCGCAGCAGGTTGGCCTGTTGTACCGCAGTGCCCAACTGCGCTCCTACCTGGAGCACCATTTTCACCTCATGGCGAGTCCAAGAACGAACCTGGTGGTGGGCATAAACCCCCAGCAACCCCCAGAGCTGACTGCCAGCGTAAATGGGCACGATAACGTAGGCGCGGATCTGCCAACGCTCTAAAAACTCTAGATAGCAGCTGTCGAACCCTTCGTCGTAAATATCGTTAACACGGTGATAGCTGCGGTCTTGGCGGAAGGTTTCGGCCTGGGTTTCTTGGAGGTAGGTGTCTTCTAGCAGCAGATAGCCCTCATCAAAGCTGCTGTTTTGCATCTGGCGAGTACTACAGGCATCACGCTCGATAAGCGACTCACCCGTCGTTGAATCAGTCACCGTCGAGAGGGCCATGGGGTCAGCAAGGGCTTCAGCGACGACAGAGCCGCTCCAGTTTTCGTTAAAACGGTAGATCCAGGCGCGATCGCAGCTAATCGCCTGCTTAAGCTCTTGGGTAGTGGCGGCAAAAATAGTTTCTAGCTCGAGGGTTTGGCGCATGCGCTGCACAATGCGGATGACCGCCTTTTCCCGGTTGGCCACCGCACGCACGGCGTCTTCGGCTTGCTTTTGAATGGTGATGTCGCTACAGGTGCAGACCACCCGTTCGATGCCGCCGACCTCGTTGAACTGGGGGTCAGCGTTGACCAGCAGCCAGCGCGGTGAGTTGCCGATCGCAGCGCTTACCCCCATAATCACGTCTCCAATTGGGGCCTTTTGGGCAATAGCCTGCTGCACCGGCAGGTCGGCAGGTGCAAAGGGGGTGCCATTTTCGCGGCAAATTATCCCTGCTTGACCAAATACTAGAGGAGCACCATTGGCTTCGGGCAGCAGCAAAAACTGTTGAGCCGCCCGGTTGCTGATCAAAATTTCGGCTTTGGGATTGAGCAGCAGCGCCCCCACCCCCATCTCGCGAATCAGGGTGCGAAAGCGGTGTTCACTCTGGGATAACGCCTCCTTTTGCAGGCGCTGTTGAGTGAGGCGCTGGTTAATTCTCAGGGTGATGAGAATGCCTAGCAAAATCAGCCCGGCCCCCAACCCGACTGCTAACGCCAGCCAACGCCCCTCTAAATTTGGCCAAACTCCAGCCGGTTCTATGGGGGTAGAGCTGACTAAAAACACTGTCCCTCCCATGCCAATATAGTGCAGGCCGCCGATCCCCAAGCTCAGAACTAGCACTGCCAAGCGGGTGAGCCAGCGATCGCCCTGCTTGGGGCGGCGGCGCGACTGGAGGCTTAAGCCCAGGGCAACGATCGAGGCCATGACGGCAACGGCTATCGATAGCCCCATCAGGGGCCACCGAAATCTCAGGTGGGCGGGCATCTCCATTGCGGCCATGCCGGTGTAATGCATCCAGGCGATCGACAGCCCCATCACAATGCCCGCTGCACTCAGACTCAACCAGCTAAATCTCGCGCGGCTGACCAACCCCAGGGCAATCCCCGCCGCCAGCACCGCATACACTAACGAGAGACCGGTAGTGAGCAGATCGTAGTTGACCGGCAGCGGCAGCTCAAAGGCCAACATGGCTACAAAGTGGGTAGCCCAAATGCCGGTACCCATAGCTAGGGCACCGCCCGTCAGCCAAGGCCACTGCCGCCATCCCGTTGCGGCCAAAATCTGCTGCCCCAGACTCAGCGTGGTGTATGAGGCGAGAATTGCAATCCCAAAAGACAAGCAGACTAAACCAGCGTTGTAGTGACCAACAACCGTATAGGCCATCGTGGTAGTTTCAACCGAAGACTAAACATGGAATTGCCTAGATGCACTTTTATCTTTCCCGAACTCCCTGTATCCTCACCATTCTGTTGTGTCGGAGAGCACAATTCTTTCGGGATTGCAAAATTTCGATAAACCGAGCTTTAGCTAAGTAAATGAACACACCACAACTCCCCAATTTTAAGGGTTGTCATGCCTTTCGTAGAGAGAAGCAGTGGTTGATTATAGAGAATTAAATTATCGTTTTGACCTAAAAATATACATTCAGCATAAAGGCCGAATCTTCCGTAGCTTTGCCCCTATCTTGAGGAAAACATGTTTTGAAATGTTTGCCCCCTCTCTTTAGGAAGATGCCACCGGTGCTCGCTCCAATCTACATGCGCTCTAGCACCCGAATGCCCAGTAGCGAAAGGCCCAGTTTCAGGGTTTTGGCCGTTAGATCGCAGAGCAGCAGTCGCGAGGTGCGCTGGGGTTCTGCGGCCTGGAGCACTGAGCAGCGATCGTAGAACTGGTTGAACTTCTGGCTCAGCTCAAATAGGTATTGGCAGAGCCGGCTGGGGTATAAATCCTGTGCTACCTCTCCCAGCACCTCGTCGAGCTGGAGCAGGTGGCGGGCTAGGGCAAACTCGCTGTCGTCTTCTAGGTGAATGCGGGCCTCGGCGGGCAAGTGGTCAAAGTCGATGTCGCCCTTGCGGCTAATGCCCTGCACCCGCACATAGGCGTAGAGCATGTAGGGGGCAGTGTTGCCCGCCAGCGCCAGCATTTTGTCAAAGCTAAAGATGTAGTTGCTGGTGCGGTTTTGGCTCAGATCGGCGTACTTGACAGCCCCGATACCCACCGCTTCGGCCACATCTTGAATAAATTCCTCCGTTTCCTGCCGCTCTTCGGCTTGAATGCGGGTTTCTAGGTCGGTGCGGGCGCGGCTAACGGCTTCATCCAGCAGATCCTTCAGCTTCACCGTATCCCCGGAGCGGGTTTTAAACTTTTTGCCGTCTTCGCCCTGCACCACGCCAAAGGGCACATGGGTCAGCTCGACGCCCGCCGGAATCCACCCCGCTTTGGCGGCGACTTGAAAGACCTGGGCGAAGTGGCTGCCCTGGCCCGCATCCACCACGTAGAGCACTCGCTCAGCCCCGTCCTGCTGGGTGCGATAGCGGATGGCGGCTAAGTCGGTGGTGGCATAGTTGTAGCCGCCGTCGGTCTTTTGAATGATCAGCGGCAGCGGGTCACCGTCTTTGTTGGTAAACCCGTCGGCAAAGACCACTTTGGCCCCCTGGTCTTCTACCAGCAGCCCGAGGGATGCCAAATCCTTCACCACGTCGGCTAGCAGGGGATTGTAGAAGGATTCGCCGCGCTCTTGGATTTGGATATCGAGGCGATCGTAGAGTTTTTGGAACTCGTGGCGGGACTGGTCGCAAAGGGCTTTCCAGGCTTTGGTGGCGATCGCATCCCCCGCCTGCAACCCTACTACCGCCTCGCGGGAGCGGGTTTTGAAGTCGTCATCTTCATCGAAGCGTTTTTTAGCCTGCTTGTAGAAAGCTACTAGGTCGCCAATATCGACCTTGGAACCAGCTTCTAATGCCTCTGGGCAGGCTTCCTTGAGATGGGTGATCAGCATGCCGAACTGGGTACCCCAGTCGCCCACGTGGTTGAGCCGCAGCACGTCGTTGCCGATAAACTCTTGCACCCGAGCAATGGAGTCGCCAATGATGGTCGATCGTAGGTGCCCGACATGCATTTCTTTAGCAATGTTGGGGCTAGAGAAATCGACAATTACCTTTTGGGGTTCTTTAGCCGGGGCTACCCCTAGGCGGGGGTCGGCCTGCATCGCCCGCAGTTGATCTTCTAAATAGGTGGTTTTGAAGCGCAGGTTGATAAAGCCGGGGCCAGCGATTTCGGGCGGTTCGCAGAGGTCGCTGATATCGAGTTTTTCGACAATCTGCGTAGCAATGTCGCGGGGCTTTTGCTTCAGCGGCTTGGCCAGCGACATGGCCAAATTGGCCTGGTAGTCACCAAACTTGGGATTGCTGGTGGCCACAAGCATGGGGTCAGTGCCAGCCAGATCTGCACCAAAGGCGGTGACCAAAGCCTGGTCAAACCGGGCGGTAAGTTGTGCAAGTGTAGACTTCATGGTGTGTTCTAACCCCGTTGCGCTCCAAATAGTCCCTAAATTTTGCTTGGCCTATGCACCGTGCTCACCCCTTAATGACCGCCGCTGCGATCGCTGCCCTGCCCGAGGCCCGCTTCATCCATCCCCTCAATCCTAAAGCAATCCGCCATGGCAGGTCGCTGGGCGATGCCGTAGGGTTTGAGCACCTTGGCGTTCACTTGGTGCGGGTCGAGCCGGGACACGACTCGACTCAGTACCACCGCCACCAGGCCGAGGAAGAGTTTATCTACATTCTCTCGGGGCGCGGGCTGGCGGAAATCGGCGACGAGACCGTGGAGGTTGGGCCCGGTGATTTTATGGGCTTTGCTGCCGACGGGCTGGCCCACAGCCTGAGCAATCCCTTTACGGAAGACCTAGTGTACCTGGTCGGCGGCATGCGGCTGGAGTTTGACATTTGCGATTATCCCAGGGCCAACACCCGCCTGTACCGGCGAGGCGACCAACGCGACTATGTGGATTTGGCGGAATGAGCGATTCACCTAGTGTTCGAGCGTCAATCCCGAACGCGTATCCACCCGCCAACTGCTCCGTCTACTACCGTTTTCTTGGGGTTGACTTGGGCTGGCAAACTGGGCCTACTGGGCTCTGCTGTCTGCACGGAGACGGGGGCAAGCTGCGGCTGGTGGCGCTCGATCGCCTTCAGACCGTAGACGAAATCCTGGCGTGGATCTCTCACTGGACCGAGGGATCTACCAACGCTGTCGTCGCGGTGGATGCCCCTACTTTAATTCCTAACGAAACCGGAATGCGATCGCCCGATCGTCTTGCCCACAAGCACTTTGGCCGCTACGACGCGGGCTGCTACCCCGCCAACCTGGGCCGCCCCTTCGCCGAAAAATTAATTGCTTTTGGTCTAGCGCTCGAATCCCTGGGCTTTCGGCACCAACCCCACAGCGAGCCCCAGCCAGAAGGATGGTTTCAGCTAGAGGTGTTTCCGCACCCAGCGACGGTGCACCTGTTTGGTCTGAGCAAAATTCTCAAGTATAAAAAGGGCACCTTAGCCCAACGCCGCCCTGAGCTAGAGAAGCTGCGGCAGTATCAGCTCTCAGTACTGCCCTCGCTAGAGCCTGCCCTCGATCTCAAGGAATCCGATTTACCCAATATTCCGTTTACTGGAGCGGCCCTAAAAGCGGTAGAAGACCAGTTCGACAGCCTCACCTGCGCCTACGTGGCCGCTCATTGGTGGACCTGGGGCGTAGAGCGAAATTGGGTGCTGGGCGATCGCACCGAGGGTTATATCGTCGTCCCCGCTCCGGTTAACGCTCCTACTCAAACCGCTACACTAAAACCTTAGCCAACCCTGAAATTTTGTCCATTCACCCATGCCAAAGCCCCTCGACAGCAATGACTTTTTGCAAGGCTCTGGCCCGATTCTTGATGTGCGCAGCCCAGGGGAATTTCAGCAGGGGCACATCCCTGGCGCGATTAGCTTTCCCTTATTCACCGATGCAGAGCGTGCCCAGGTGGGCACCTGCTACAAGCAGGTGGGGCGAGAGTCGGCGGTAGAGCTGGGCTTTGACATTGCTGGCCCTAAATGCGGTGAGTTTGTGCGTGCGGCCAAGGCATTGGCCCCTAATCGCCACCTGCGAATTCACTGCTGGCGGGGGGGCATGCGCAGCGGCGGCATGGGCTGGATTTTGGAATTGGCGGGGTTTACCGTCCACCTCCTCAATGGCGGCTATAAGGCTTACCGGCACTGGGTGCGGGAGACCCTAGCGACGCCCAAACCAATCGTGATTTTGGGCGGTATGACGGGCAGCGGTAAGACGCTGATTCTCCAGGAGCTAGCGGCTTTGGGGGAGTCAGTATTAGATCTAGAAGGTTTGGCCAACCACCGGGGCAGCAGCTTTGGGTCGCTGCTGCTGCCGCCCCAGCCTTCCACGGAGCACTACGAGAATTTGTTGGCGGACCAGTGGGCAAGATTTCCGAGCGATAGTCAAGGACTGGCCCCAAAGGGCCAACGCCCCATCTGGCTGGAGGCTGAAAGTCGCCGGGTGGGCACCTGCCGGATTCCCGACGAGCTGTTTGCGCAGATGGCTGCGGCTGCGGCGGTGGAGGTGGTGCGATCGCTCGACGAACGCCTTGACCTGCTAGTCGAGATCTATGGCGAAGCATCCACGGAGGGTTTGGTGGAGGCAACGGAGCGAATTGGGAAGCGACTAGGAGGCGATCGCACCCAGTCTGCCGTACGGCACATTCAGTCGGGGAATCTGCGCGCCGCCTGCGCCATCATTTTGGACTACTACGATCGCACCTACCGCCACGATCTAGAGCGCCGTCGTCGGGTTATTCCCCAGGTTGACATCCGTGGTTTGTCTCCCGCCGCCAGTGCTCGGCTGCTAGCCGAAAAGTTGCCTCAATTGGGTTCGCAGCCAGTCTCATTGAGCCAGCGCTAGGTGAATCTCGTTCTAAGCATCAAAAACGTCAGCACCAAGGACTTAGCGCTGGTGCTGGCGTTGATGTCAACCGGTAACGGTTGACAATTGTACTGAGGATGGCTCTACGAGTTGGGCTGAGCCGTGACGTTGGTCGCGCCATCCACAGTCATAGCAATTTTTTTGGCTTGCTCTAGCACACCCTGAGCATCGGGGTTGTACTTCAGCACCACGGTGGAGCCGGTTTGGGCCACCCACAGGCCCACACTGTCAGATAGCCCGGCTTGATCAAACGCTAGGGCCACTCGCTTCGCTAGACCGCTCTCGTCGAACTGGCCATCAATGCCCACCTTGGCACCGTCAATTTTGGCCGTAGTGGCAGCCTGCTTGACGTTAACTTTGGGGGAAGACTTAGCTTTTTCTTCTTCTTTTTTGCCGAACAGCTTGCCTAGAAAACCCATGACATATCTCCTAATAAATCGAATCTTTTTGCCTGGTGCAGGCCAACTCTGGTCAAACGTTCAATGTTTTACCCTGTGCAGTAGCCACACCACGCTGAAACTTACCCAGTGATCGTAAAGAATCGATAAGGGGACAGCAAGGGCCGCTGGGTACAGTTGTTAACTCAGCCTCCAGAGATATTTCCATCAGCTGTGGGGCAGGGGCTTTGGGATAAGATAGAACACTGGCAACGCATTCGCCGCCCCTTTCGCCGCCAACCAGTTTTAGTTTCACCGTTTTTGCCTACAGGTCTGCTATGAGCAAGGGTACGCTGTTCGACAAAGTTTGGGATTTACATACCGTAGGTACCCTGCCCTCGGGGCAGACCCAGCTGTTTATTGGGCTGCACCTAGTGCATGAAGTCACCAGCCCCCAGGCCTTTGCCATGGTGCGCGAGCGCCAGCTCACGGTGATGTATCCCGAGCGCACTGTTGCCACTGTTGACCACATCGTGCCAACCGAAAGCCAGGCTCGCCCCTTCGCTGACCCTCTAGCCGAGGCGATGATGCAGGCTCTAGACCAAAACTGCCAAGAGCACGGCATTCGCTTTTACAACATTGGCTCGGGTAGTCAGGGCATTGTGCATGTGATTGCCCCCGAGCAGGGGCTGACCCAGCCCGGCATGACCATTGCCTGCGGCGACAGCCATACCTCGACCCACGGGGCCTTTGGGGCGATCGCCTTCGGCATTGGCACCAGCCAGGTGCGCGACGTGCTGGCTTCCCAAACCCTGGCCCTCGGCAAGCTCAAGGTGCGCCGTGTGGAGGTCAATGGCGGCCTACAACCCGGCGTTTACGCCAAAGATGTGGTGCTGCACATCATTCGCAAGCTTGGGGTAAAAGGCGGCGTGGGCTATGCCTACGAGTTTGCCGGCAGTGCGATCGAGGCCATGTCGATGGAAGAGCGCATGACCCTCTGTAATATGGCGATCGAAGGGGGCGCGCGCTGCGGCTACGTCAACCCTGACCAAATCACCTACGACTATTTAAACGGGCGCGACTTCGCCCCCAAAGGGACCGCCTGGGATGAGGCCGTGGCCTGGTGGAATACCCTGCGCAGCGACGCCAATGCCGAGTACGACGATGTGGTGATGTTCGACGCTGCCGACATTGCCCCCACTGTCACTTGGGGCATCACCCCCGGCCAGGGCATTGCCATCAACGAAACCCTGCCTTTGCCCGACAGCCTGCCCGACGAAGAGCAGGTGCTGGCCCAAGACGCCTTTGCCTATATGGATTTCACCCCTGGCCAGAGCCTCAAGGGCACCGCCATTGATGTGTGCTTCATCGGCAGCTGCACCAACGGACGCATCAGCGATCTGCGGGAAGCGGCAAAAGTGGTTCAGGGTCGGACAGTAGCCGAGGGCATCAAAGCCTTTGTGGTACCCGGTTCTGAGCGGGTGAAGCAGCAAGCCGAGGCCGAAGGGCTCGACCAGGTGTTTACCGCTGCGGGCTTTGAGTGGCGCGAGGCGGGCTGCTCTATGTGTCTGGCGATGAACCCCGACAAGCTTCAGGGCCGCCAGATTAGCGCCTCATCCTCTAACCGCAACTTTAAAGGACGCCAGGGGTCGGCCTCGGGCCGCACCTTGCTGATGAGTCCGGCGATGGTAGCGGCGGCGGCGCTGGCCGGGCAGGTGACGGACGTGCGCGATTATTTGTTGCCCGTCTAACAGCTCACCTATTTTATATAGATGACCTTTAGGGATCCCTACCCATCCATAATCCTGGAACAAAGGTATTGCACTTAGCCAAATATTCAGCGGTTAGTGCGGTAGATCACAAACGTTAACGAACTATTTGCCTGGGCTTAACCTTGGCTGGGGGGTTCCTTAATTTGAGCCGCCGAAGATGGGGCTGGGAAGGCTGCTAGCGTTAGCCAGAATCCAGCCATTCAGGATGCCTGGTTCTTGGATATTGCGATCGCCCCTAAGGGCCGTTCTAATCCCCCTCTTCTCGCTGGCAGCCTACCCGGGCGAACTCTAGGTACCCCCGTGTCTGCAATCGCAACCTCCGCTGCCCTCAATGCCACCATTGATCTCCGCAAACATCAAACCTTTATCCAGCTTCTAGAGCAGCTCTATCGTGAGCGAGCCCTCGTGCCCTTTGCGGCAGGGCGGCCCATTCCCCTGCGCAGCAATGAGGTGCTGATTGTCTGTCGGGGCATTGTGCAGCTGTTCACTATTCAGCACGACGGCAGCGAAACGCTGCTGGGCCTAGCTGGGCCATCGATGCCCATTGGGCTACCCCTCACCACCGTTGACCCCTACTGGGCCACCGCCCTTACCGATGTCGATGTGCTGTCTCTGCCCATGGTCGAAATCGAGGGCTCGTCGGTGCTGATGGCGGGCATGTTTCGCAATTTGACCCTAAGAATGCAGCAGGCCGAAGCCTGGCTGGCGCTCTCGGGTAAGCGCCTGGTGGCCGATCGCCTCAAGCACTTTTTGCTGATGCTGGCCAAAGACTTTGGCCATGTTGAGCCAAGCGGCATTCGCATTCCCATGCGGCTGACGCACCACCAGTTGGCCACCGCCATCGGCACTACCCGCGTCACCGTGACTCGCCTCCTGAAAGACTTTAAGGTCGAAGGCTGGCTAACTATTGACCAGCGCCAGATTGTGCTTCAACTTGACCCTCGGTTTCCGGCGAATCAATTGCTAAACCCGATGGCTCAGCGCTGAACAGTCCTGGTTCCGATCAAGGCTCTAACGTTCGATTAGGGCTGGTTTTAGATCCTCTAAAACTGTCTCTGACTCAGTTTCGTGATGCTGGAGCTGATGAAAAAACTTCAGCACGGTTTTTCCGGTAGCCCAGCAAGCCAGCGGCTTAACAAACTTGTCTAGCGGGTTGAGATCCACCAGCCAAGGCCCAACCTTTACCCCCAGAGGTTCGAGGTGCTTGCCTGCCAGTTCGGCATGGATCAGCTGTTTGGCTTGCAAATGTTGGTAAAGCCAGAGGACATCGCTGGTGGCGGGGCAAGGGTCTTGTATGCTTCCCGCTACGGTATCGCAGGTGAAGGAAACCATGGCCGTCAGGTTAAAGAGGCGACTGCGATCGATCAGATCGAGGGTTTGTTGGCGGGTGGGCTGTACTCCCAGGCCTAAGCGATCGAGCAGGTGCGCCAACGATTTGAGCGGCACTGCGTTGGTGGTATCGCTAATGTCGGGAGCCAAGAGCTGAGCGGGTTGGTTCCAGATGCTGGGGGAAGCCGCCAGGCGATCGCGCAACCACTGGGCATTCCTAACGCCAATCACCTCATCAAGGGTAGTATCCACTGGGTCTAGCTCGACACCGCACAGCAGTTCTAGCAGGGCAATGTATTTGCAGCCCAGACTGTGGCCCAGCCAAGCGTAGCGATCGCTCTGGTTATACACCTCAGTGTCGTACCCAACCTCGGCAGCAAACTGCGGCAGATAGGTTTGTAGTCGTCGCTGTTCCTCCAGCAGGCTGAGGGCAATGCCCCAGTGGCGAAAGCTGAAGCGGAAGGGCATAGCTACGATGGTGTAGCCAGCATCATACAGCTCGCGCAGCAGGTGGCGATAGCACAGGGTCGGCAACGAGCCAAAAAACGCTCCACCAATAAACTGAATCACCCCTTTGGGCTGGGGATGCAGCGCCACCCAGCTAAAGGAAACCGGCTGAAAGGTAAAAGGTTTCATTAAATACTTAGCGTTACGGCAATTTTCCATAGCGTTCCTCAGCCGCAGGCAGGCAAAGCTACCAGGGCTGAGGGCATCAGAATTAGGCGGCACCTACCGATTGGTCGGCTCCATGCGGATAGGAATTTCCAGCTTGGAGAGCAGGTCGCTGACGGTGCTCAGGTTTTCGGCGCTGGGGTCTACCTGGGCCAGGGTTTCGGCCAAAACCTCGGCCCGAGCCGTGGGGCTGAGCAGCGATAGGTCAATCATGGGGGGATTGATCAGGTCGGGCAGCACCGGGCGATCGCTGGCCACCTCAGCCACGATGACGGGATCGATGGGGAAGAAGCCGCGATCGGGCTCCACCTCATTGAGGCCCTTACCGCTGGCGAGTTCTAGCGGATAGTTGATCTGGTCAAAGTCGCCGCTGCGAGCCGTGAGGTCGTTGGGCAAAAAGGTGCCGCGTACCTCGGGGTTGAGCAGAACCTTGACTGGGCTATTGCTCTGGGGTCTTAGGAACACCCCCTGACGCAGGGCGGGTAGACGCAGGCGCACAAAGCCACGAATTTCGACATCGGGGTTGGCCTCACCAAGCAGGCCGGGCCGCGTCAGGTCAGGCAGCAGTTGCACCGAGGCAGTCTGCTTCGCCGGTAGTCTAAACCGGGTGGTGAAGACGGGAGTAACCGGACTGGGGTTGACCGCAGTCAAAGCCAGCGGGGTGTTTGTTCCGGCAATATCAAAGGCGACTACAGCGTTGCCCGCTAGCGTGCGATCGGGGTCTACCGGCGTGGGGCGGCTGACGTGAAACTCAAGCTGATAGGTAAAGTCGCGGTCTTCTAAGTTAGCAATGGTCAGAAAATATCCCTGCACCACGCGGCGGGCCACGGTAGGGTCGGCTGGGGGCGGGGCGATGCGCTTGACCAGCAGTTCAAAGGTAGTAATTTCCATAGCTTGATTTCACCAAAAAATACGGCTTGCCCCAGCGGCCTACGCACCTGCCAGAAGGAGGTGCCTTTGATGGTTGGGGTTAGGCCCATTGTGGAATTTACGCCCTAGGGTCGCCGTCACCCGAGCGGGTACTTTTGGCTGCGGCATCAGGACTGGTCGTGACCATTGCATCCCAGGGCCGCTAGGGCGATCGCCGCTGGATAGATGCGGTGCTCCTGCTGCTGAATGCGAGCCTGGAGCATCGCGGGCGTATCGCCGGGCTGCACCGGCACCACTGCCTGCATAATCATCGGGCCGCTGTCTACCGCAAGCTCGACCTGGTGTACTGTGCAGCCCGCCACCTTTACCCCCGCCGCCAGCGCCTGCTCTACGGCTCGCAGCCCCGGAAAGCTGGGCAGCAGGCTGGGGTGAATGTTCAGCACCCGCTGGGGAAACGCGTCAATTAATACCGATGTCACGCAGCGCATCCAGCCCGCCATAATTACCCAATCAGCACCGTGGGCGCGGAGAGTTTCCACAATATCGTTGTCCAAGGCTTCGCGGCTGGGGTACTGGCGATGGTTGAGCAGCACGGTGGGCAGCCCCAACCGGTCTGCTCGCTCGGCCACCCCAGCCTTAGGGTTGTTGTACACCACTACCTGAACTTGGGCGTGCAGATCGCCCTGCTCGATGGCCTGGGCGATCGCTTCTAGGTTGCTGCCGTTGCCCGAGGCCATAACCCCCAGCTTGAGGGGCTGCTCAAACCGGGGCCAGGGTTCGGGCAGCGGCGGTGAAATCAGGGCAGGGGCAGTCTCTGGCATGGCCTCAAGAAACGGGGAAATCGGGTCTATCATATGACAACATAAAAAACCCCTACCTTAGGGGCGAAGGAGCGCGGTTGGTGAAGCAGAGCATACGGCTAGGACTGGTCTTTCTCTGGGGCCTGGCGATCGCGGTGACCCTTTCCCTAGGCTCAACTAGTCAGGGGGCGACCCCCAAGGGTTTGGCAGGTGGCCCAACCACTGATAGACTTTTCGCCCAAGTGAGCGAGCCACCCCCCGGCGATCTCACCCCCAGCGTCGAGTCAGACACCTCGGCCACACTGCAAGAGCCCACCACCCTAAAGCCGTTTGAGGATACGGTCAAGGGGCTGACGGTTTCGCAAGGGTTGTTTGCGGTCTACCACGACCTGCCGCGCAATCGAGCCTTTCTCGGGCTAAAGCCCAGCCAGCTCAACCAAAACCTGCTGTTCATCGCCACCCTAGAGTCAGGAGTGGGTGAGGCCGGGCTGTTTCGCGGCTGGCCTGTAAACGATTTTATGGTGCAGTTTCGCCAGATTCCCGACAACCGGTTGCAGGTGGCGATTCCCAACGCGTTTTTTCGCGATCCGCAGCCCCAAGCCCAGCGGCTGCTGCGAGAATCCTTTAGCGATTCGGTGCTGACGACGCTACCCATTCAGGCCATTCACGGTGAAACGGGTGAACTGCTCATCGACCTTAAAGACTTTCTCATCGCCCGCGACCCCGCTAACCTAGCCGGCCAATTCCCCTGGGTGTTGGGCAGCTACGCCCTCAACGCCGATGCCTCCTACCTGGGGCCGGTCAAAGCCTTTGCCGAAAATGTTGAGCTAGAGACTGTGCTGGGCTTCTCAGGCGGCAGCAGTAGTGCAGACCCCTTTGCCTTGGCCCTCAGCAGCATTCCCGACGGGCGGGGATTCAACCTGCGGGTGCGCTACAGTCTGTCGGCCATTCCCGCTCACCCCGCCTTTCAGCCTCGTCTGGCTGACGAGCGAGTGGGTTACTTCATCACCGCCTACCGAGCCCCCACCCGACCTGGCAGCTCAGACCCATTTGTCCGCTACATTCAACGCTGGCAGTTAGAAAAACAAGACCCTACCGCTGCCCTCTCCCCGCCTAAAACGCCGCTGGTTTTCTGGATTGAGAACACCACGCCTGAGGAATACCGATCGGCCATTCGCGACGGCATCGAGTGGTGGAATTCCGCCTTCGAGCAGGCTGGCTTTACCCAGGCGATCGAGGTGCGCCAAATGCCCGCCAACGCCGATTGGGACCCCGCCGATGTGCGCTACAACGTGATTCGCTGGTCAGACTCGCTCTATCCCTGGGCCAGCGGATTTGGGCCTTCGCGGGTCAACCCCCTGACCGGCGAAATTCTCGATGCCGACGTTGTGCTGGACGCCAGCGTTGTGCGCGACATGGCCCTGGAGTACGACACGCTAGCCGATCGGGGGGCGATCGCCAGTGGTGAAATGGCGCTGTGCGGCCATCCCCTGGGCGATCGCCTGATGGCTCGGCTCGCTACCCAGGACGCTGGACGCTCCGCTTCATCCCAGTTTGGCACCCTGGACTACTGCGCCAGCCTGCGAGCCTCCCAGACCAATGCCTTTGGGCCTTTGGCGATCGCTACCCTAGCGCCACCGTTTTCGACCCGCGAAGCCAAGGCGGCTTACCTAGCGCAATATCTGCGCGTGCTGACCGCCCATGAAGTGGGCCACGTGCTGGGGCTGCGGCACAACTTTTTGGGCAGCACTCTGCTAGCTCCCGCCGACCTCAACAACCCAGCCATCACCCAGGCTCAGGGCATGACCAGCTCCGTCATGGACTATTTGCCTCCCAACCTGGCCCCTATCGGTCAGCCCCAGGGCGACTACTTTTCCACCCGGCTCGGCCCCTATGATCGCTGGGCCATTGAGTATGGCTATCGCCCGCTCACTAGTCGGGCCACCGCCCAGCGTGAGCTACAGGCTATTGCCGATCGCGCGGTAGACCCCGCCCTGGCCTACGCTACCGATGAAGATGCCTACACCAGGGTCGACCCCAAGGCCAACGCCTGGGACATGAGCAACGACCCTCTGGGCTACGCCGAGGGTCAGCTAGCGATCGCCAAGGCCATTTGGGAGCGTCTTGACTGGTTTTCGGTGAACCCCGGCGAGGGCTACGGCCAGCTGCGCCAGCGGGTGGATTTAGTGTTTTTCTACTACGGTAGTCAGGCCGATACCATCGCCAACTACATCGGTGGCCAGCGGTTTACTCGCACCGACCCCTGGAGTTCGCGGGGGCAACCCCCATTTGAACTTGTGCCGGCAACGGAACAGCGGCGCGCCCTAGCCACCCTCAGCCAGCAGGTATTTGCCCCCAACGCCCTCAGCCTATCGCCCGAATTGGTCAATCGCCTGGCTTCCGATCGCTGGTGGCACTGGGGAGAAGATCCGTCTAGCGATCGCATCGATTACCCGATTTACGATCGCATCGTCTCTACCCAGGCCTTCACGCTTAGCAATTTGCTGGAGGGCTATCGGCTGCTGCGCCTGCGCGACAGCGAACTCAAACAGCGGGGGCCAGATCCCTTTACTCTGGCTGAGCTATTCGACACCCTCAGCCAGACAGTTTGGGCCGAGGTGCTAAATCCACCCGCCGAGGCAACGCCCATTCCTAGCCTGCGGCAGGGGCTACAGCGCCACCACCTCAACACCCTCACCAGCTTGGTGCTGCGCAACCACGGCTCTGGCGAAGGCGTCACCGACTTTTTGGGCTTTATCGCCCAAGAGGCCACCTTTGGTGCCCCTGAAGAAGCTCGGGTGTTGGCTCGCTATCAGCTGCGGCAGCTTCAAGAGGCGATCGCCCGTCACCTCAACCGCCACACTCAGCGGCTCGATATGGCAACCCTGGCCTACCTAGAGGATGCGGGCGATCGCATCGTTAAGGTGCTAGACGCCCCTCTGCGGGGTCAATAGGCCCGATCCCGATCTATGAAGATTCAATGATTTTCCCAAAAACGTGGCGAAATACCCCACCCCCCAAGGTGCTATTGTGGATCGGGCAATATAGCCATTGTCACCGTTGCCTATAGATCGTTGTCCTTTGTTTAGACTTCCGGCAACCCCAGCGTTGGCTACACTGCTCTCCACTACCAATGTTGATCATTGCCAGGGTCGTCTACTGCTTCAGGCCTGTTTTACCTGGGCACACTGAATTCACTAGTATTTTGGTCGTTCCACGGGTTATCCATGCTGAGTGCGTTAGTCGCTTTCACTCTTTCCCCGCTGTTTGCTCAACTACCGCCGGGTGCAACTACCCCAGCCCCCGAGGCTAAAACCGTCGTCATTCCCCGCGATGGCAGCTACGCCGAGGTGATTCGTTATCAGGAAGTGCGCCCTCTTCCCGGCAGCCTAGACGAAACCCCTGTGTTCAACAGCAACAGCCCCGAAGTTGTGCAGCAGAACGGCATTCTGCTGTCCACCTTTCCTAAAGATGGCATGACATCCCCCGATGCCCATCTCAACTACGCCTTTAACGGCCGATTTGATCTCTTTGCCCACCACATTGCCCGAGGGGTAAACGCTGACGATCGCCGCACTCTGTTTATGGGTGTTTTGGTATATAACCCCGGCAGCGAACCGATTGACATCACCATCCACCAGGGAGTCAGCTACCTCAGCCAAGAGGCCCCCTTCATCAATCTGCCCGACGTTCGCCTCAGCTCTAACGGCAATGTCTACGCTGGCCCTGGCAGCCGCACCACGACCGACATTTTGCGCGGGGCTAACCAGTCCCACTGGCCCGATCGCATCACAGTGCCCCCTGGCCATGTGCAACTGCTGATGAACACCCCCATCCCGCTGCGGCAGCTCACTGTACCGGTCAACGGTAGCCATCCCCAGGGAAGCATGATTCCCAAGCCGCCCGTGCGCCCCGTTACGCTGACCGCCGCCGATGCTCAAATCAGTCCTGAAACTGGCGAAAATGGCGCTGCTGCACTACCCCGCCCCCTAGCACCGCGCCCGATTCCCAGCAATGGTCGCACGGCCATGATGTATCTCTCCAGCAGCGGCCCGGTGCATGTGGCCAGCCTGGCGCGCTATGCCGATGTCATGCCCAACGGCAACGAGCGTGTGCCCACCCTGCAAGACTGGCTTCAGGTGCTCAAGCAGGGCAACCTAGCCGGCCCCCGCGATATTCCCCCCTCTGACCCCGAGACCTATCGGTTTGGGCGGTTTTACTATGGTCGAGTGGCTGGCGTTGCCAAGGGTGCCAGTTGGAAGGCTACTCTCACCGACTCCCCTGACACCGACGTATTGACGATTCCGGCTCCCGGCAATGCCTTCTCCTACGTGATTAGCTCCGTCGATCGCAATACCTTTGGCACCGGGCAAATTCAGAGCGCTCCCATGGTGGCCCGCTACCCCGATACGGCTTACCGCGCCCACGGCAACTACGGCGTGCGTTATAGCCTCAAGCTCCCTTTCTACAATAATCGGGGCGTCGATCAAGCCGTTATCCTCAAGTTTCAAACCCCGCTTCGTGACGAGGAACTGGTTCAAGGGCTGCGCTTTCGTCGTCCCCCCGAAGACCGAGTGTTCTTTCGAGGCACTGTGCGGCTGAAATTTAGAAATCAGATGGGGCTAGAGCGCACCCACTACGTTCACCTGGTGCAGCGCCGGGGACAGGAGGCCGAAGCCCTGCTCAAGCTCAACATTCCCGCCGAAGCCCGCCAAGATCTGGAGGTTGATCTGGTCTATCCTCCTGATGCCACTCCGCCCCAGGTGCTCACGGTGCTCAATGGCGGCGTACCCGAAGTGTTTGAGGCTGAGACCATCGAGTCTCCTGTCTCCCCCGCCGTCAGCCGAGATCGTTAAGATCCAGACTGCGTTCTTCTCAGCCTGTTTTTAGCGGCAAGCCGTAGCAGGTCTTGCAGAGAATTGCCCTAGTTTGTGGCTACTCAACGGCCTGCCACGCTAAAAGCAGTGACAGAGATTAGGGAACTGTTCTTAGACTTTGGGGCGTGACTAACAGGTTGTCGGTCGTTCCCCAAAAGCTCAAAATTTGGTTGGCCACAGGATGGGGATGCGTAGCATGAAAAAAGTGGCGACCGGGAAATAGAGCCATGCGATCGCTCCCTTTGAGCCAGGGCTGCCATCCCTGAATTTGAGTCGGGTTAACGACAGCATCTGCTTCGCCACCGCAAACGAGCAGGGGCACCGCCACCCTACCGGGGCAGAGGCTAACCCGCTTGAGCAGCGAGTGAGGCGATACTGAGTGCAGCAAATCTTGCTCTAACAGGTTGACCCAGCCCCGTACTAACGGTTGTGCCTGGTGACCAAACAGGCTATAGACCATTTGGGTGAGCACCTGCCGCCGTTTGCAGGGCAGACGTTCGAGTTGAGTGTAGTAGTGAGCTTGCCAATCGACCATAGGGTTAACGCCTACCGACAGCAGCGTTAGCGACTTAACCCGGTGAGGGTTTTGGCGGGTATAGAGCAACCCCACTAGTCCACTGAGGCCATGGCCCAGGAGATGTACCGGTCGATTGTGACTTTTAAGGTAATCGTGCAGCAAGGTAATAGCAATATCGAGGGAACTCGGTTCATCGGGGGTTTGACGATAGGCCCAGTGGGCAACTTCAACATGGCGAGCTAGGCAGCCCAGTAGCTTGTGGTCAAACCGCTCAAAACCAGGGCTGACGTTTAGCCATAGGGCATCGGGGCAGGTGGGTGCAGTCATCGGATGCAAAATTTTTAGATATGAGAAAAGGGGGGCAGGATGTTGGAGCCCTATATGCCCCCCAAGAGAGGAGAAGTTAACCCAACGCACAGCTCACTTCAGGATTGCCATGGGTTCGCACAGCCAATGGATCCTTAGCAAGGTCAATATCCATAAGACATCTGTTGAGAACAATACTCAATAAGAAGATTTCACCACAGATCAGAATCATTCTCAATAGATAAAGATTAAGTTTTGTTAAGTCTGCTCAGGCAGCTATAACTAGACGTCTTTCGAAAAGAGAGATGATAAGAGTAGCCTTGTTACCAGCCAAGGCTTTGGGGCAGGTTTCAAGCGCTCTAGGGCAGTATCTATTGCTATTTAGGCGCAATAGATTGGCTAGAGCGATCGCGTCTATCTCGACCTTTACAAGCCGAGGTAGGGGCGATCGCCTCCACAGCTCACTATCGAGACTAGCTATTGCGAAAAGTCGTATTCTCGAATCTCCAAGCGGCAGCCATCTTGTAAGTTGAGGGCCCGCTTAATTGGGTTAATGTCTCTAAACCCTTCGGCCCCCTGCTGCTTCAGGCTAGTTTCAAACCGTTCGGCGAACTGCGACGCACAGGGGCTGCGGCTGGTACGCAGGCGCTCTAGGGTGGTCAGGGTGGTGTTCATGTCCCAGACTTCTACAGAGTTGTGCAGCTGTTCCCACAGGCGATTTTCCTGGCTACCAGAAGCCGTTCGAAGCTGATGGCGATCCAAAATGCGGTAAGCCAACCAAAAGCTGGCGCTCAAAATTGCCGCCATCCCTAGGGAAATCAAGCAGCCAGCTAGGGGGTTGCGCCGAGTCAATCGCCCTGACGGCTGGGACAGAGGCTCGGCCTTGATCTGCCTGTAGTAATCCACGAACTGCGGCATCTGATCGAGAAACCAAATCTCAATACCCTTAGGCTGGATTTGCTCAGCAATAGCCTGGGCCGACTCCCAGTCGGTCTCGGGAGTGAGCCCCGCGATCACCGATCGCTGATCAGGAAAGTGCGGCTGGTGGAGCTGAATTTTGTCGACTGTCGCCCATAGGTCGGGGGGGGTGAGGGTTGGGGGGCAATAGATAGCGTAGGCCGGTGTGAGCAGGTCTACATTTCCCTCCTCGGGGCAGGGCACCTGGCGGTGAACGCTATGGCCATAGTCTTCTAGCCAGCGCCCTAGCGCGGTTCGAAGGTCTTCTGCACTGGCAAGTTCTATGGCAACGGTCACGGTCGGCCCAGGGAGATATAGTTCTTATGTACCAATATTAAAGCGAGATCTGGTCTTGAGATCGAAAATCGCTCGAACACTTAGCTGCTAGCAGGTTGGTTCTGCAACAGTGCTGCAATGATAGAGCGATTTTTTTAAAGCGGTTCCGCTATTTTGCGGGTCAACCTCAGCAATTTGCCGAACTGGAGTCTAGGTTATAAGATAAGGTTAAGTAATGTAAATAATCTCTAAGGAAAAACTATTGCTTGTGATTTTTGCTGCTGGTGATTCATCTCACCCATGAGGCCGATTTGGTCAACGAATGCCTAAGCCGACCCGTTTCCTACGGTTCTCCTCACTGCGGATTATGCGTGCATCTACGTAAAGTATTAATAACTCAGTAGGTCCATATTCATGCTTTGGGGATCCATGGCCCCGACATTACCCACAGTCGCAGCCCGTTTTTGCCCAGTCAATTTCGGCCTCTGTCACTCCTCACGCCATTGGTACTGATTTAACTGCCATGTTTGAACATTTTACTAATACCGCGATCGCCGTCATCATGAAGGCCCAGGAAGAGGCCCGTCGGCTGCGCCACAACTTCGTCGGCACCGAGCAACTGCTGTTAGGCCTGATCAAAGAAGAATCAACTCTGTCGGCTAAAGTGCTGAGTGAGTTTGGCGTCAACATCGACGATGCCCGCGCCGAAGTTGAGGCCATTATTGGCCGCGGCAGCGGCAGCGTACCGCCTGAAATCCCTTTCACGCCTAAAGTTAAGCAGGTGTTTGAGCAGGCCTTTCAAGAGGCCCGCAAGATGGACTCACCCTACATTGAGCCCGAGCATTTACTGCTTAGCCTTTGCCAAAACACGGAGAGTGTAGCCTATCGGGTACTCACCAACCTTGGGGTTGACCCAGCCAAGGTGCGCACCCGCATTATTCAAGATATTGGTGAGGTGGCCGCTATGCCTGCTGGTGTCCGTCGTGAGAGCGATCGCGATAGCTCCCGTAAGACCGGTAAAATTCTCGCTGAGTTTGGCCACGACCTGACCGCTCTAGCCGCCGCCGGTAAAATTGACCCCGTGGTGGGCCGCGCCAAGGAAATCGAGCGCGTCGTGCAAATTCTGGGTCGTCGCACCAAAAACAACCCTATTTTGGTGGGTGAGCCAGGGGTGGGCAAAACGGCGATCGCTGAGGGCTTGGCCCAGCGCATCGTCAACCAAGATGTGCCCGAAGCGCTGATCACCAAGCGGGTGATTAGCCTCGACATGGGTTCTTTGGTATCGGGCACGCGCTTTCGAGGCGATTTTGAAGAGCGCCTCACCCAGCTTGTGCAGGAAGTGCGCGAAGACCCCGATGTGGTGCTGGTGATCGACGAAATCCATACTCTGATTGGGGCTGGTTCCCTCGAAGGTGGCCTTGATGCTGCCAACATGCTCAAGCCCGCCCTGGCGCGAGGCGAGATGCAGTGTATCGGGGCTACCACCATCGATGAGTTCCGCAAATATATTGAGCGCGATGCTGCCCTAGAGCGTCGCTTTCAGCCTGTTACTGTAAGCCCGCCCTCGGTGAACGAGACGATTGAAATTCTCCAAGGGGTGCGCAGCCGCTACGAGCAGTTCCACCAGGTGAACTTCACCGATGCGGCGCTGGAAGCTGCCGCCAAACTGTCGGATCGCTATATCAGCGATCGCCACCTGCCTGACAAAGCCATCGACCTGATTGACGAAGCGGGCTCCCAGGTGAAGCTGCGATTCATGCCCAAATATCCCTCCAAAGAACTCAAGCAGCAGCTGCGAGAGGTAAATAAAGAGCTGGATAAAGCGATTCAGCTGCAAGAATTCCCTAAGGCCAAAACCTTGCGGGAGAAGCGTCAGGCACTGATTCAGCAACTCCAGGCCGACATTCCCGAGTACGGTGAAGCGGTGACCGACAGTCTGCCTGCGCTGCCCAATGTCGATGAAGAAAACATCGCCGATATCGTGGCCGCCTGGACGGGGATTCCGGTGAACCGGATGACCGAAACTGAGGCCGTGCGCCTACTGCACCTAGAAGACGTGCTCCACGAGCGGGTGATTGGTCAGCACGAAGCCGTGATGGCGGCTGCTAAGTCAATTCGGCGGGCGCGTTCGGGCCTGGCCAGCGGCGATCGCCCCATTGCCAGCCTGGTGTTTTCTGGCCCCACTGGAGTCGGCAAAACCGAGCTGTCTAAGGCTCTGGCCGTGGCGCTGTTTGGCTCCGAAGAGGCGATGATTCGCCTCGACATGTCGGAGTTTATGGAAAGCCACACGGTGTCAAAGCTAATTGGCTCGCCTCCGGGCTTTGTGGGCTACGACGAGGGCGGTCAGCTCACTGAAGCGGTGCGTCGCCGGCCCTACAGCGTCATTCTGATGGATGAGATCGAGAAGGCCCACCCTGAGGTTTTTAATGTGCTCTTGCAGGTGCTCGACGACGGCCGATTGACCGATGCTAAGGGTCGGGTGGTGAGCTTTAAGAACACTCTGATCATCATGACCTCAAACATCGGCTCTCAAGTGATTGAGAAAGGTGGTGCTGGTCTCGGCTTTGACTTCGCCACTACTGACGCGGCCACCAGTCAGTACAACAACATCCGCAACCTGGTCAACGAAGAGATGAAGCAGTATTTCCGGCCGGAAATGCTGAACCGAATTGACGAGATCATCGTCTTCCGTCAGCTCACCCGCGACGAAGTTAACCAGATCGCTGACCTCATGCTGGAGCAGGTCAATAAGCGCCTGGCCGATCGCCAGATGGTGGTCACCTTGTCTGACGCCTTCCGCACGCGGCTAGCGGGCGAGGGCTACGACCAGCGCTACGGGGCTCGCCCCATGCGTCGAGCGATCGCTCGTCTGGTAGAAGACACCCTGGCCGAGGCCATTTTGTCTGGCGCTTTGGAAGAGGGCGATCGCGCCCACCTCGACATTGACGAGGCCGGTAATCCGGTTGTTACCCCCCAGCGCCAGCCAGCTCTGGTAGGATAACCCTGGACGTTGCTGCCTGCCGAACCATGGTGAATCTACCCCCCGACCCGCCCAATCCGTCTGACGCCAGTCGCCGCGTCGTAGACACTGCGCCCCGAGCGCGTCGCACCCTTGAGCCTGACGAGCTGCTGGCGGTGGTGCTGGCCTTCTTGGGTATAGGCTCCATCCTGTGGTGGGGCCTGACCCGCAGCCAGGGGCTACTGGCCGATCCGGATCTGCTGTCGCGCCGAGTTGGGGAACCGTCTTCCCTTACCCAGGCAGAACCGGACGGCGCGGGGGAGGCGTTTGAGCCGCGCACCTTTGAACGGGACGAACGCACCCGGCAGGATCCCCCCGCTGGGGCTACTAGGCCACCGAGTTTTGGCCCTGAGGATCGGCGCTCTTCAGTAGTTTCCAGGGAATCAACGTCGGGTGTCGTACTTCCCGTTAATCCTAATGAGGCACCGAGCGACCCCTCAACCGAGGTCATCGAGTCCACTCAACCCCTTGATATTTCTGCTGTACCGACTACTCACTGGGCCTACCCCTTCATCAAGCCCATGTTTGATGAAGGATACCTGCCCGATTTTCCTGAGAGCAACTTTCAGCCAGATCAACCTGTGACCCGGGCTGAGCTAGCGGCTTTTCTCAATCAGGCCTTTGGCGATGTCCCCCGGGAGGGCTCGGTGCGCGCCTTTGTTGATGTGCCGAGCAACTACTGGGCCGCTCCAGCGATCAACAGTGCCGTTTCTCAGGGCTTTATGAACGGCTACCCCGAAGGCGACTTTCGCCCTGACCAGGCAGTGCCCCGCTACGAGGTGTTGGTTTCCCTCGCCTCGGGGCTAGGCCTAGCCGACTCGCCCGCTCCAGACCAAACGCTGCAAGCCTTTGTTGACCTCAATTCGCTGCCCGATTGGGCCCGACCTAAGGTGGCCGCCGCTGCCGACAACGCCTTGGTGGTGAATTACCCCAATCGCGATCAGCTCAAGCCCGCCCAGGCGGCTACCCGCGCCGAGATTGTCGCCATGATTCATCAGGCCCTGGTGCAACAGGGTGAGCTACCGAGGGTGGAGTCGGAGTATACGGTGCCCT
The DNA here is from genome assembly GCF_014695775.1 of Leptolyngbya sp. FACHB-60. Classification (GTDB taxonomy): domain Bacteria; phylum Cyanobacteriota; class Cyanobacteriia; order Phormidesmidales; family Phormidesmidaceae; genus Nodosilinea. The sequence continues at coordinate 64,078 of NZ_JACJOX010000030.1, forward strand.
AGGGAACAGATGAGGGGATGGGAAACATGGGGAAGGTGAGGAGAAACAGCTTTCTTCTTCCTCACCTCCTTATCTTCCCCATGTTTCCTTCATTCTCTGCTCTGCCCAGCACAATTTCCTATGCCTTGATCCCACCGTCTGATAGACTGGGAAATCGAGATGGGGAACGCGAAACCCACTAAATATAGGCAGTTTGGAGGATTGATCCCGTGGAAAGTACCCTCGGTCTTGAGATTATTGAGGTTGTCGAACAGGCTGCGATCGCATCGTCCCGGTGGATGGGCAAAGGCGAAAAAAACATTGCTGACCAGGTGGCGGTAGAAGCCATGCGGGAGCGCATGAACAAGATCCACATGCGCGGTCGCATTGTGATCGGCGAGGGCGAGCGGGACGATGCTCCGATGCTCTACATCGGTGAAGAAGTAGGCATTTGCACCCAGCCCAATGCTACCGACTTCTGCAACCCCGACGAACTGCTCGAAATTGACATTGCCGTTGACCCCTGCGAAGGCACCAACCTGGTAGCCTACGGTCAAAACGGTTCTATGGCCGTGCTGGCGATTTCTGAGAAGGGTGGTCTGTTCGCTGCTCCCGACTTCTACATGAAGAAGCTGGCGGCTCCGGCCCAGGCCAAGGGCAAAGTTGACATCAACAAGTCGGCCACCGAAAACCTGAAAATTTTGGGCGAGTGCCTCGATCGCGGCATCGACGAACTGGTAGTCGTGGTGATGAAACGCGATCGCCACACCGACCTGATCAAAGAAATCCGCGATGCCGGTGCCCGCGTCAAGCTAATTGCTGACGGCGACGTTGGTGCGGCTATCTCCTGCGCCTTCTCGGGCACCAACACCCACGCGCTGATGGGCATCGGTGCGGCTCCTGAAGGGGTGATTAGCGCCGCCGCCATGCGTTGCCTGGGTGGCCACTTCCAAGGTCAGCTGATCTACGATCCCGCCGTGGTCAAAACCGGCCTGATCGGCGAAAGCAAGGAGGCCAACATCGCCCGCCTAAACGAAATGGGCATTACCGACATCGACAAAGTGTACGATGCCCATGAGCTTGCCTCCGGCGACACCGTGCTGTTTGCCGCCACCGGCATCACCCCAGGCGAATTGATGGAAGGGGTGCGCTTCTTCCACGGCGGAATGCGAACTCAGTCGCTGGTAATCTCTAGCCAGTCCAAGACCGCTCGCTTTGTGGACACCATCCACATGGTTGACCAGCCCAAGGCTCTCCAACTGCACTAGGCACTCTTGGGCCTAGCGGATGCTCGATTTAATCCCCCCTACCTCCTTAATGAGGAGGGTAAAAGGCTGCCTTAGACAGCATGGCTTTGGGGGGTTCTAGCCCTGGCAAATAAACACCGACGGGCGCAAAAAACGTCTTAGGTACGGGTTAAATTCGTTAGCTTAGAGATGCGGGGATTCTGCATCTCTTTTTTTAGGCCTTGTTCACAGTTTTTGATGGACTTTTGTTGAGTTTCCTTGAGTCAGGGCCTATTTATCTCTAAGTTCAAACATATTGGCAATTGTGTACGCAGCAACCTTTGGCGTGGCCATTCTCACGGTGACTTGGCCTCCTAAAGAATCTGTCGACACCATAAATTAGGTGATTACTAAACGCGTGGAGGAAGAATGAATATCGCCGTAATTGGCCTGAGCCACAAAACTGCCCCAGTGCAAATTCGCGAAAAACTTAGCATTCCGACGGCTCAGACAGGTGACGCGATCGCCCATCTCACTCACTGTCCCCACATCGACGAAGTCTCCATCCTCAGCACCTGTAACCGTCTCGAAATCCACATCGTGACCGAGGAAACTGAGCAGGGCATTCGCGAAGTAACTCAGTTTCTCTCCGAGCACAGTGGCCTGCCCCTCCACGAGCTGCGCCAGCATCTGTTCATCCTGCTGCATCAAGATGCCGTCAACCACCTGATGCGGGTGGCAGCGGGCCTCGACAGCCTGGTGCTGGGCGAAGGGCAAATCTTGGCCCAGGTCAAGCACGCCCACCAGCTGGCCCAGCAGCACAAGAGCATTGGCCGGGTGCTAGACCGCCTGCTGAAACAGTCCCTCACGGCCGGTAAGCGCGTGCGCAGTGAGACCAGCATCGGCACCGGGGCCGTCTCCATCAGCTCCGCTGCGGTGGAACTGGCCCGCATGAAGGTACCTCACCTGAATGGCTGCCACGTCAGCATTCTGGGCGCAGGCAAAATGGCTCGCTTGCTAGTGCAGCATCTGATCTCCAAAGACTCTTGCACCATCACCATTCTCAATCGCACCATCGACCGGGCCAACGAGCTAGCCAAGCAGTTCCCTGATGCCAACATTCGCACCGGCACCCTCGACACCATGCTGGAAACGGTGCAGGCCTGTGATGTGGTGTTTACCTGCACCTCGGCTACCGAGCCGCTGCTGCACCGCGAAAATCTGGAGCCGCTAGTGGCGTCCAACCGCACCCTGATGCTGTTTGATATTGCGGTTCCCCTCAACGTCCACACCAATGCTAACGAGCTTGACAACGTCCACGCCTTTAACGTGGACGACCTCAAAGCGGTAGTGGCCCAAAACCAGGCCAGCCGCCGCCGCATGGCCATGGAGGCCCAGGTGCTGCTCGACCAGGAGGTGGAGAGCTTTATGGACTGGTGGCGCTCCCTCGACACCGTGGGCACGATCAGCAGCCTGCGCAGCAAGGTCGAGACTATCCGCGAGCAGGAACTAGAGAAGGCTCTGTCGCGCCTGGGCAGTGAGTTTGCCGAAAAGCACCAGGAAGTGATTGAGGCGCTGACTCGGGGCATCGTCAACAAGATTCTCCACGACCCCATGGTGCAGCTGCGCGCTCAGCGAGACATTGAGGCCCGCAAGCGCGCCATGCAGACTCTACAGGTGTTGTTTGACCTAGAGACTGCCTCCAACGAGAAGTACAGCTAGCGTCTTAGCAACCGAGTTTTTAGTGTCAGCTAACCATATCCCAGGGCTGCTAAGGCCCTGGGATATTCTGCTTGCCACCAGAGCGTCCAACAGGCGATGTAAGATACCAAGCATTCTGATGTTGGCTTAAGCGTACATGGCAACTCCCTTTCGTGTTGGTGTGGCAGGCCCAGTGGGCTCGGGCAAAACGGCTTTGGTAGATAGCCTATGCAAGGCGCTGCGCGATCGCTACTCGATTGCTGTGGTCACCAACGATATCTACACTCAGGAAGACGCCCAGTTCTTGGTGCGCAGCCAGGCTCTCAGCCCCGATCGCATCGTTGGGGTAGAAACCGGCGGCTGCCCCCATACCGCCATCCGCGAAGATGCCTCAATGAACCTGGTGGCGATCGAGGATCTTGAAGCTCGATTGAATCCCCTCGACCTGGTGTTTGTGGAGAGCGGTGGCGATAACCTGGCCAGCACCTTTAGCCCCGAACTGGTCGATTTGACCCTCTACGTGATCGATGTGGCCGCCGGAGATAAAATTCCCCGCAAGGGCGGGCCGGGGATTACTAAATCTGACTTTTTGGTAATCAACAAAATTGACCTGGCCCCGATGGTAGGGGCCAGCCTGGAGGTCATGGAGCGAGATGCGCTCAAGATGCGGGGCGATCGCCCCTTTGGCTTTACCAACCTCAAAACCCAGGCTGGTTTAGCCACCATTATCAATTTTATTAGCTACCACGCGGCGGTTGAACCAGTGACGTCGGTTCCTTAGCTGAAGCGGGTTTGAGAGTGTAGAGCAGGGCTTCTATAGAGTCTTTCCCAAGGTCACAGGGCCATATCTGGGTAGCGATCGCCCAAAATCAGCCTTTAGGAAGAGGTCACTTTAGGCTATATATCTCAGAAACGTTACAAAGAAGTTGAGGCCTTTTGTGCCTCACGCTACATTTACTGCCAATCACACCTCCTAATATCCACTCTGACGGTCTATGTAATTTCTCGAATAAGACAAGTCTTTCGTTAAAGAGTCAGGAGCGAGGTTGAATGGTAACTCGATTTAATCGACGGAAGTTTTTGGTGTACGGGTCTGCGACCCTGGGCACCTCTATGCTGCTCAAAGCCTGTGGCGGTAGCACCACCACGGATACCGGTTCCACCGATGCTGGCACCGACACTGCTGCTGCCGATGGCGAAACCATTAAGGTGGGCATTCTTCACTCCCTCAGCGGCACCATGGCCATCAGTGAAACCACTGTGGTCGATGCTGAGATGCTAGCCATTAAAGAAATCAACGAGGCTGGCGGTGTCTTGGGCAAGCAAATCGAGGCCATCACTGAAGATGGCGCTTCTGACTGGCCTACCTTTGCTTCAAAGGCTGAAAAACTGATCGATGATGACCAAGTAGCCGTCGTGTTTGGCTGTTGGACCTCCGCTAGCCGCAAGGCCGTGCTGCCCGTATTTGAGTCAAAAGACCACATGTTGTGGTACCCCGTGCAGTACGAGGGCCAAGAGTGCTCTAAGAATATCTTCTACACCGGGGCTGCCCCCAACCAGCAGATTGAGCCGGCGGTTGACTGGCTGCTTGAGAACAAGGGCAAAGATTTCTTCCTGGTGGGTTCTGACTATGTCTTCCCCCGCACCGCCAACACCATCATTAAAGAACAGCTGACGGCTAAGGGCGGCAACACCCTGGGTGAAGACTATCTGCCCTTGGGCAACACCGAAGTTACCCCCATCATCACCAAAATTAAGGCCGCCATGCCCGACGGCGGCGTGATTTTCAACAGCCTCAACGGTGACAGCAACGTGGCCTTCTTCAAGCAGCTCCAGGGCGCGGGCATGGGGCCAGACCTCTATCCTGTGATGTCGGTGAGCGTGGCCGAAGAAGAAGTCCGTCAGATTGGCCCCGAGTTTCTGGTGGGCCACCTGGCGTCTTGGAACTACTTCCAAACCGTTGAAACCCCTGAAAACGAAAAGTGGGTTGCCGACTTCAAGGCCGAGTTTGGCGACGACCGGGTGACCAACGACCCCATGGAAGCCGCCTACATCATGGTTTATCTGTGGAAGCAGGCGGTAGAAGCTGCTGGCACCTTTGACATTCCTGAGGTGCGGGCAGCGGCCTACGGTCAGAGCATGGCGGCACCTGAAGGTACCGTGACGATGAATGCTAATCACCACCTGTCTAAGACCGTGCGGCTTGGGGAAGTTATGGATGACGGCATGTTTAATGTCGTCTGGGAAACCGAGGGTCCGATTGATCCGGAGCCTTGGAACCAGTTTGTTCCTGACACCATTGGTTTTGCCTGCGACTGGTCTGACCCCGCTAAGGGCGGCAAGTTTGAGGCCTAGGGCTAGACTGTAGCCGCGATCGCGGTGCTGTCGAACAGTAGTTTGGCGGGGGTGCAGCAAGCTGTGTCCCCGCTCTTGCTATAGAGTCGGTCAAATATTTAGGTAAGCCCTATTCTTGCCGTTCGGTGAGTTGCTAGAAGATTGAGCCTCTCGACTTAGAGCTTTGGCTTTTTGCCTAGCTAATTTCTCAAAAAAGTAAAGGGTTAAAATAGGCCCCAAGTGACGGTAGAGACCAAACTTTGGAACAGACGAAAATTGTAAAAGGTGAACATTTCTTCTCTGTGGGGCACCTTAGTATTCCACTGAGATTGGTTCCGGTTTTTATGGCGGTTTAATTAATATTTGTTAAGTAGCGCGTTGTCCCTAAATCGGTAAAGGCTGTGTTGGAAGGCTTAATTGGTGGCCTTTTTAATGGCATTAGCATTGGTGCGGTGCTGTTGATTGTGGCGTTGGGCTTAGCCATTGTATTTGGCTTGATGGGGGTCATTAATCTGGCCCACGGCGAACTGATGATGTTTGGGGCTTACACCACCTTTGTGGTGCAAAATGTGGCCAAAAGCATTGGGGGGATTGCTCCTGATCTATACATTTTTGCGGCCCTGCCTCTGGCGTTTTTGGTGGCCGCTTTGCTGGGCTTGCTGCTAGAGCGAACGGTGATTCGCTATCTGTATGGACGCCCCCTAGAAACGCTGCTGGCCACCTGGGGAGTGAGCCTGATTTTGATTCAGTTCATCCGCAGCGTTAGCCTGCCGATGGTGATTGGCCTGGGCATCTTTGGGGTGTTGTTTTTGGTCGGTCGCTGGGTGCCGACGCGCTACACCGACTGGGAACGCATTCGGCCCTGGGCAAACCCGGTGTTTTTGGGGCTGTCAGCGGCGATCGCCGTGCTGGCCTCGATTTTGATTGGCAACGCCGGCAGTGCTAAATTCTCGCGGGCCTGGTTTAGCACCCGCAACGTGGATGTTACACCGCCAAGCTGGCTGCGGGGGGGCATCACGCTGGGCGATACGCTGCAATTTCCCTCCGCCCGACTGTTCATCATTGTGCTCACCATTCTTTGCCTGGTGGCGGTTTACTGGTTTCTCAATGGCACAGCCTGGGGGCTACGGATTCGCTCTGTCACCCAAAATCGAGGTATGAGTGCCTGCTTGGGTATTCCCACCGGGCAAGTAGATGCGATTACGTTTGCTTTGGGGTCGGGGTTGGCGGGGATAGCTGGGTGCGCGGTGACGCTGCTGGGTTCGGTCGGCCCTAATTTGGGGTCCAACTACATCGTTGATGCCTTCATGGTGGTGGTGGTAGGCGGAGTCGGCAAACTGGTGGGCAGCATTGTGGCGGCGCTGGTGATTGGCATCACGACCTACCTGGTGGGGTCGGGTACGATGGCGCTGCTGTTTCCGCCTACAGGCTTCTTTCAGCCTGCGATTGACTTCTTCACGTTCTTTGCCACAACCAGCATGGCCAAGGTGATGGTGTTTGCGTTGATTATTGCCTTTTTGCAGGTGCGGCCCGCTGGGCTGTTCCCGCCGAAGGGCCGTTCGGTGGAGCTATAGGGCTATGACTACAGATATGGCCGTTCAACCGCGCCGCGCCGCCAAGGCCAGCCAAAAGCGCAAGTTTATGATTGAGGCGATCGCGGTCATTGCGATCGCCCTGATCCTGATTTTGATTATGCCGATGCTGCTGACGGGCTTTCGGCTGAATCTGCTGGGGCGCTTTTTGGCCCTCGGTATTGTGGCCCTAGGGGTCGATTTAATCTGGGGCTTCACTGGCCTGCTCAGCCTGGGCCACGGCATCTTCTTTGGCCTGGGGGGCTATGCCTTTGCCATGTACCTGGAGTTAAACACTCTGGGCGAGGGGCAACTGCCGGAGTTTTTTGGTCTCTACGGGGTGACGGAGCTGCCCTGGTTTTGGCAGCCGTTTAACTCGCTGCCGTTTACGCTGCTGGCGATTTTTACCATCCCGGCGATCGTGGCGGGACTGTTGGGCTATCTGGTGTTCCGCAACCGCATTCGCGGGGTCTACTTCTCGATTTTGACCCAGGCCGCCCTGGTGGTGTTTTTTAACTTGTTCAATGGTCAGCAAAAGCTGATCAACGGCACCAATGGTCTTAAAACCTCCACCTCGGTGTTTATGAATCAGCAGGTGGGCAGCGACGGCATGCGGATGTTCTTTTACATCAGCACCGTCATTGCTCTGATCGCCATGTATGCCCTCTGCCGCTGGCTCACCAGCGGGCGCTTTGGCCGCATGCTGGTGGCCATTCGCGACGACGAAAACCGGGTGCGCTTTTCGGGCTATGACCCAACGGCCTTTAAGGTGCTGGTGTTTGCGGTCTCAGGGGCGATCGCAGGCATAGCCGGTGCCCTCTACACAGCCCAATCGGGCATCATCTCTCCCCAGGTAATGGATATTGCCTTCTCCATCGAGATGGTGATCTGGGTCGCCGTGGGTGGGCGCGCCACGCTAGTCGGTGCTGTATTGGGTGCCGTGCTGGTGAACATGGCCCGCAGCCTGCTCAGCGAGCGCTTTCCCGACGTGTGGCTGTTTTTCCAAGGGGCGTTGTTCCTGATTGTGGTGACGGCTTTGCCGGACGGCATCATTGGCTGGGGTCGTCGCCAGTTTGGCTCTATGGTTAGCTCGGCTCTAGGTCTCACTCCTACAGATGTGCCCTACGCCAGCGATAGCGATTCGGTCGTTGAAGCTGTCCCCGAGTTTGCCGAAAAGTAGTCTGCTGAGAAGTAGGGTGGGCATTGCCCACCATTTAATTGAGGCTTCCACAGCCTAGCTAAGGCAATAACCCCTTACGTGGGCATTGCTCACCTAACTCAAAAACACCTCGATCAGCCCCACAGTCTAATGGTGGGCGGTGCCCACCCTACCCATCACTCCTTCACTCCCCCATGAGCACCAAAGTTTTAGAGATTAAAGACGTCACCGTCAGCTTTGATGGGTTTAAGGCCATCAACAACCTCAACTTCAGCATGGATGAGGGTGAACTGCGGGTGATTATTGGCCCTAACGGCGCGGGCAAAACCACCTTCTTAGACGTCATTAGCGGCAAAACCAAACCCACCGAGGGCGCGGCCTACTTTAAAGGTCAAGATCTGCGCAAATACAAAGAGCACGAGATCTCCCGCCTAGGCATTGGTCGCAAGTTTCAAACTCCCCGCGTCTACCTCAACCTCACCCCCCGCGAAAACCTCGATCTCTCGTGCAATCGCAATAAAAGCGTTTTCTCCACGCTCTTCAAAAAGGCCCCGCTCGCCGAAAAGCGCACCGTCGGTGGCCTGCTCGAAACCATTGGTCTCGACCACAAAGCCGATATTCCCGCTGCGCTGCTCTCCCACGGCGAGAAGCAGTGGCTTGAGATCGGCATGCTGGTGGCCCAGTCGCCCGATCTGCTGCTGGTGGATGAGCCAGTGGCGGGCCTCACTGACGAAGAAACTGAGCAGACCGGCAAGCTGCTAATGTCGTTAGCCGAAAGCCACTCCATTGTGGTGATTGAGCACGACATGGAGTTTGTGCGCCAGATTGCTCGCCAGGTGACCGTGCTGCACCAGGGCAGCGTTCTTTTTGAAGGCACCATGGACCAGGTGCAGACCGACCCCAAGGTGATTGAAGTCTACCTGGGCAAAGAAACCGGTCTCACCCCCGAGCAAATGCTGCTGCTGCGCATTGCCGCCACCATGGCCTGGGCCGACGACAACTTCGCCGATGTGCAGCAGGCGGTGATTCTCGATCGCCTCAGCCGCAAGTTTGCCCACGCACCCGAAGAGCAAGCCGAGCTTCGGAACGATCTCAAGAGCCTGCTGGCCACCGAAATCCCCCTAGAAGAGCTGGTACCTCAGCTCACCACCCAAACCCAGCGTGAAGAAGCCCTCATGCTCAGCTACGAGGTGATTAGCTCTAACCAGATCAATCAAACCGAGGCAATGGTCTACCAAAAACTGCTGAATTTGCTGGGCCTGCCCCCCGAGATCGTTAGCCGCCTAGAAGCTGCCGCCCTAGAGGAATTGGCCGCTCGGAGGTAAGTTTTGAATTTCGAGTTTTGAATTTTGAATTCAGACTCAAGCTAACCTCCAGAGACGTAACTCAAAACTCAACCCTAAGAACTCAAAACTCCAAACCTCCATGACCACCACCCTCCCCGCCCCGGCTCTACAAGACCCCATGACCGCGCCCATGCTTGAGGTTTCGGGGCTGAACTTCTACTACGGTGAAAGCCACATTTTGCGCGATGTGAGCATGACTATCCCCAGGGGGCAAATGGTCTGCCTGATTGGCCGCAACGGCGTAGGCAAAACCACCGTGCTCAAAAACATCATGGGAGTGCTGCGGCCGCGCACGGGCGAAATTCGCTTTGAGGGACAGGTGGTGAATAGCTTTCCCCCCGATCGCCGGGCGCGGTTGGGCATTGGCTACGTGCCCCAGGGCCGAGAAGTGATTCCGAGGCTGACGGTGCGAGAGAATTTGCTCATTGGTCAGGAGGCCTTGGGCAGTCGTGGCAAGGCGCAGAAAGAAGTGCCCGAAGAGATCTATGCGCTATTTCCGGTGCTGAAGGACATGCTCGATCGCATGGGGGGTGACCTCAGCGGTGGTCAGCAGCAGCAGCTGGCGATCGCCCGCGCTATCATGGGCCAGCCCAAACTGCTCGTATTGGATGAACCTACCGAAGGTATTCAGCCCTCAATTATTCTCGACATTGAGGCGGCGGTGAAGAAGATCATTAAAACCACCGGTATTTCAGTGCTGCTGGTGGAGCAGCACCTGCACTTTGTGCGCCAGGCCGACTACTACTACGCCATGCAGCGGGGCGGCATTGTGGCCAACGGCCCCACCAGCGAACTCACCAACGACATCATTCAAGAGTTCCTAGCGGTGTAACTGCTCGAAGGGTTTGTGTACGCTTTTATGATCAAACCAACTCATTTTTCCAAGCTGAAACCTAATAGCTGTTAAAAGCTTTTTATTAGGCAAATCCCTATCCCTGGAATACTCAGGCTCTAGTAGATTGGCTCAATCAAGAACTTCGTCACCACACCAACAAGACTTGGAAGCCATATTAAAAGGAGAACGACATGTAGACTAAGCCTTGGCTCACCAAATCTTCGCTTGCCATCACCCTGAACCATCTGCGGGCGATCGCTCAATACAAAGATTGGGACTTAGCGCAAACCATTAGCTGGCTTGGGTTAAAGCCAGCTCACGTTCAAGAACTTGTCAATCAAGATGTCTCTGGAGTTAGAGTGAGTCTTCGGTAACAATTCGGCGACGACCAGATTTAAGACGTTGATACAAGGGTTCAAAAGTATAAGGAACCGCTAGCTGTTGGATGCTGAAACCGTTACTAGATCGGCCTCGACCTCCTGGCGAAGACGAGCTAGGGTAGCCGAGGTCTGGGTGTCGTTGAGCAGGGCCGCTAGGGTAGCGCTGACCCCCTCTGGCCCCCAGGTGCAACCCTGCTCTAGGTAAGTTTTAGCGGCCTGGCCAACGGTGTATGCCCCGTACCCGGCAGCGCTGGCCTGGGCCGTCATTGCCCCCGCTAGGGCAGCTATCCCCGAAGCGCTATCCACCAGAGCGACCAAAGCGGCGGTGGTTTTGCCTGCCCCCAGCAACCCGCTGCCTAACTCGCTCAGCAGCAGCGTGCCCGAGCTTTTGAGAATCGCCCGCCACAGCCGCCCCGCCTCGTGGCCCGTAATCGGAAAGCCGTAGAGCCGCGCCAGGGTGCGAATCATTACCAGGTCAATCAGCACGCCGCCCAGCAGGTCAAGCCCCGCGATCGGGTTGAGGGCCACAGCGGCGGCTTTGTACTTAGCAAACTGCCAGATGGTCTCGTTGGCGCGATCGCCGTGCAGACGGCTGACATGGCCCACCATATCGCCCTCAATCGAGCGGGCGTGGCGCAAAGCATTGAGGGCCACCAGGGCAGAGCCATCCTGGCCCACAATCGCCAACAGCGCTTGGCGCAGCGGCTCAATCTGAGGGGGCTGAGGTTCCCACTCGTCGCTGGTGCGACCATCGGGCCATTCAACCCGCACCTGAAGTGGGGCCGGACTGGCAGCCACCATGACTACCTCCTCTACAGCCAGCTTGGCCCCTGGGGTGTCTCGGCCTAGCTCAGTCCGCAGGCTATTGAGGGTGTCGTATACCGCTTGTCGGTCAACTTCTGGATACAGATCAATTTTGTTGAATACCAGCAGCAGCGGCTTGTGCCCCCGCTGTAGTTCTGCCAGAGCGTCGTACTCAAGCTGGGTAATCTCCCCCGCCACCACAAACAGAATCAAATCGGCCTGGTTAGCCACAGTCTGAGCCATGTCGGCGCGAATATTTCCCCCGACCTCATCCAGGCCGGGGGTATCCACCAGCTCGATTTGCCAGGGCAGGTCGCTATCCACCTCGGGCTGCCAGTATACCGACCGAGGCCAGCGGGTGACCCCGTGCAGCGGGCCGGTTTCAAGAATGCTTTCTCCCACTAGGGCGTTGATGACTGCCGACTTGCCTCGGCTCACCAGTCCAAACACCGCCACCCGCAAACAGCGGGATTCCAGTTTGGCGCTGAGGCTCTGAAGCTGGCCCAGACCCTGCTTCACCGCTGCCTGGTGGGGGTTGGCGCTACCCTGCGCCGCTGTGGAGTAGCGAACAACTGCCTGGCTGAGGGTTTGGCGGGCGCGGGAGAGGAGGGGGGAGGGGGGCATGGGGGTGGGGAGTTAGGGGTGGGCGAGATAAGGGGGATGGGGCTAGTTGTGGGGTGGGGTGGTTTCGAGGGGGACGGCGGTTGCGGGGATGGTTTCGGCGATCGCATCGACAGCCATTGTGTCCAGATCTAGAGGTGGGGCGGTGCTGGCGGGGAGCTGGGCGGGGGAGGGCTTGAGAATATCGATGCCCTGTTTGGCGAGGGTTTGCAGCAGGCTGAGCTGGCGGTTTTGTCGGATGGTGCTTTGCAGGCGCTGGGCGATCGCGTCCCACGACAGTTCGCTAGTGGGGGTGCCGGCCAGGGCGGCTTGCTCAAAGTAGTCAACCAGGCTGAGGCCAGCCATGCGGGTGAGGTAGGCAGCGCTGAGCCCCTGCACTAGCCCCCCGGCTAGGTAGGTGGCGAAGTGGCTCTTGAGCACGGCGGTGAGCACCTGGGTCGAGAGTTCGACCAGGCCTAGCTTGACGGTAAGGCTGGCCAGAGTACCGGCAGCGGTTTTTGCCTCATTGAGAGTGAGGTTAAAGCCGTAGATTTTGCCCAGGTCGAGAATTAGCTGACCGTTGATGGCGACGGTGGCCAGCAGATCGAGGGTGGGCACGGGGTTGGCAAAGGCGGCGGCCCCGGCCACCCACTGAAGCTGCTCAATCAGCGGCAGGGCGCGATCGCGGCGCAGGCGGTTGAGGTCGGTTTGCACCTGCTGGCGCAGGGCCTGACTGCGGCGCAGCACCGTGGCGGCGACCAGGGTTGACCGTTCAGCCACTAGGGCGCGATCGAGGGCAGCTTGAAGTCCGGCGATCGCAGGCTCAGGCGTTTCCATAGTTTCTATAAATGTGCCGTCGGCCTGGTGGCGGCGCACCTTGATCGGTCGGGGGGCAGCGGCGGCGGTGACGACGGGCACAGCGGCGGGTAGAGTCGCCACCCGCTGCTGAAGCTGGGTCAAAATTGTCTGCTGGTCGGCAGCGTCGTAGTGATCGTGCTTATTGAAGACCAGCACCGCTCCCTGACCGGCGATCGCGCGCTCTCGCAGCAGGGTGAGAGCGCTGTCAGTAATGTCGCCGTCCGTAATCAGCAGCAGGCCGTCATAGTCGAGCCAGTCAGGGGTGGCGGTTAAGGCCACTTCTTCAAAGCTCAGGGCAGAGTCTTTCTCAACGGCTGCGTCGGCTGGGGGTGTGAGCAGGGTAAGCAGAGTGGTTTTGCCGGTGCGGGGTTCGCCTGCGATCGCTACCCGCAGCGTCGAGCGATCGAGTTCTGCCCCCAGAGCCAGGTGCCCCTGGCGATAGGTGGTGAGCGGCGCAGACTGGGCTACCTGACCAGCTGACTCGGCTTCTTGGGCCAGGGTGTCGATCAGGGCCGATAGGGTCGCTAGCTCGATTTCAACCCGAGAGCGATCGACCACGGGAGGCGCAATGGGCTTGGGGACCGTAGGCGTTGGCACACCCCGCCGCCACCACCACAGACCCGAGCCCATTGCAATGGCGCTGAGCAGCGTCGAGCTATCTAGCGGGTTGATGTGGGTGCTGCCCAGCAGGGCCAGGGTGGCAGAAAGGCCTAGACCGCCCACCAGCAGCGGTCGCTTCAGCAGCGCTGGCAGGGCCAACCTCGGCTGAAACTTGAGGGGAAACCCTTCCTCACTGGGGCCTGGATTCACCGGATCTACCTTGGTGGAATCTGTTGAGATATCGTTTTTGCCCGTTAACCCTAGCCCCATGGCCTCACTGCCTTCCTAATATGGGTTGCAATTAAGTGGTGATGACGGCACTGTTTGCTGTGCTGTTGCCCCTGTTCTAGCCTTGAACTGCGATCGCTGCCCTCAGCATCGCGTCAGCTCGCTCCGTTCTGTTCCAAGCGTCTGTCCTAGCTTTGGTGCCCGCTTTACTATTGTTGCAAAGGGGTTAGCATTCCTCCAGTAGGGTCTTCCTCCCCACGGGAGGCGTAGACGCCCGCCCAGGGTACCCATGAAGCGGTCGGTAATCCTACTGTAAACTGGTGTAGCGATCGCTCTGGCAGACTGGCTGCCTATTTTCAGCCCTGAATTGTTCCAACATCTATGCACCCCACCCTGACCCCTGGTACCACCCTTCAGAACCGCTACCGTGTGCTGCAAGAGCTGGGTCATGGTGGCTTTGGGCGCACCTACCTGGCCGAAGACCTGGGTCGCTTTAACGAACGCTGTGCCGTTAAAGAACTCGAACCCCAGCAGGGCGATCAGTTTTCCGACAAGGCGCTCCAGCTGTTTCAGCGCGAAGCCGCTATTCTCTACAGCATTGAGCATCCGCAGATTCCCAAGTTTCAGGCCATTTTTGAGGAAAACCAGCGCCTGTTTCTGGTGCAAGACTATATAGATGGCGTCACCTACCGCGACCTGCTCAACCAGCGTATCCAGCAGGGCATAGCCTTCTCAGAGGCGGAGGTGCGGCAGTTTTTGCAGCAGATACTGCCAGTGCTGGCCCACATTCACAACAAGGGGATTATTCATCGCGACATTAGCCCTGACAACATCATGCAGCGCCGCCCCGACAGTCTGCCGGTGCTGATCGACTTTGGGGTGGTAAAAGAAGTCGTCACCCGCATTCAGCCACCGGGCACCCTGAGCCAGGCCACCTCAGTGGGCAAGCTGGGCTATGCCCCCAGCGAGCAAATGCAGTCGGGCCGGGCCTACCCCAGCAGCGACCTCTATGCTCTGGCGGTGACCGCCATTGTGATGCTCACCGGCAAAGAGCCCCAGGAAATTTTTGACGACGTCAACCTCAGCTGGCATTTGCCTACTACCCTTAGCCCCGGCCTGCTTCAGGTGCTGCGGCGGGCCACCAGCTACCGACCGGGCGATCGCTACCAATCGGTGAGCGAAATGGCCCAGGCCCTCGGTGCTGGCGTCACAGCGTCTGACACGGCCGCCGCGTCGCCCTCCCAGGTGCGCACGGTGGCCGTGGGACGACAGTATCAGCCGACCAGGGTCGGTGCTGCCACCCAAGCGCCCAACTACACCGCTCCGGTGCCCATTGCCGAGCCCGCCTCCGTGTGGGAAAACCCCTGGGCCGTAGCTGTGATCGGCGGCATTTTGGCCCTGCTGGCGGGCCTCGGCGGCTGGACGCTGGTGAGTGTGCTCAACCGCACCCCAGCCCCTACCCCGGTGCCTAGCCCCGAGATTACCCTTGACCCCCAGCAGCCCCAGCCCACCCCCGAACCCACCGCTGAACCCACTCCCGAAACCAGCCCGGTCGAGTACAGCCAAAATCTGTCGATCGCACCGGGGAGCGATCGCACCGTCAGGGGCAGCCTGCGCAGCAACGAAACCATTAACTATCGCCTCAACGCCACTGCGGGTCAGGTGTTGCTAGCCCGCATGACCGGCGAAGGGGTGCTGGTTACTGTGCTCACTCCCGAAGGAGAGCCGGTGGATAGTTCGGCCCAGCGGGTGCTCAACTGGCAGGGCACCCTACCCGTCGATGGCGAATATATTGTGCAGCTGCGCCCGGTTCAGGGTCTAGAACAGAGCGACTACGAGCTAGAGGTGAGCCTGAGTGCCCAGCCTGACCCTGAAGCCACGGTTGAGCCCGAGCCCGAGCCCAGCGTCGAGCCGTCGCCTACGGTTGAGCCTCAACCCGAACCCGCGCCCGCGCCAAACCCCAACGCCAACGTGGTTGAGCAGCGGGTGCAAATTCCGCCGGGGCAAACCAGCGTGCAGGTGTCGGGCCAGGTCAACCAAGACCGCTCTCGCCGCTACATCGTCAATGCCCAGGAGGGCCAAGTGTTGGCCCTAGAGCTACCCAGCGTCAGCGGCCCGGTCACGCTAGACGTGCGTTTCCCGAATGGCGAACTGATTCCTGACGCATCGCGGGTGCTGTCGTGGCAGGGGCAACTACCCAGCAGCGGCAACTACATTGTGGATGTGTCTTCGCCCCGCCCGTCTAACTACGTGCTGACGATATCGGCAAACTAGGGGTGATGTAGAGGTTCAAGGTTTAGGGTTCAAGGTTCAGGGGGCAGCCTTAGACCTTATACCTTGCACCCTAAACTCATTCCTTGACTCAGGTTTTTTCTAAAGGGGCATATGGTTTCTTTGAATGCGCTACTGGTAGCCGGTACCGACACCGAAGTGGGTAAAACTGTTCTTACCAGTGCTCTATTGGCCTATTGGCAGCAGCATCGGCCAGCCCAGGCCCCGGTTGTGCTGAAGCCATTTCAGTCGGGGGTAGGCGATCGCGAGCTATACCAGCGCCTCTTTTTTCCTGACATGAGTCTGGATGCCATTACGTCCCAATATTTTGATGCGCCCCTGGCTCCACCCCTGGCTGCCGCCCTAGAGGGTCGCTCGGTAGATCTCACCTCGGCCTGGCGCACCTTGGAAACCGCTACCCAGCAACATTCTTGGGTGCTGGTAGAAGGGTTGGGGGGGCTGGGGTCACCAGTCACCTACGAACTCACCGTGGCGGATCTGGCGGCGGCCTGGCACCTGCCGGTGGTGCTGGTGGTGCCGGTCAGGCTGGGGGCGATCGCCCAGGCGATCGCCAACGTGGCCCTGGCTCGGCAAAACGCCATCGATCTGCGGGGCATTGTGCTCAACTGTCCTCAGCCCTGTACCCCTGAGCAGCTCGATCAGTGGGCTCCAGCGGGGCTGATCGCCAACCTGGCCCAGACCCCTGTGTTGGGCGTGCTGCCCTACCTATCTACCCCAGAGTCACCGACGGCCCTGGCGGCAGCAGCGGCCAATCTAGAGTTAGAGGCACTTTATCCAGCAACGGCACCGAACTTAGCAAAAAGCCGCTAGGCCAATTCCCAGCGGTCGGTGATGGCAGCAGTTAGCTGATTTAAGTGTTCACTTCGCGGTGAAATACGGCGGTAATGGCCTCCGTTCTGAGGTCAAGAACAGTCGTTTTGGTAGTTTTAACCGTAACCCCAACTCGATCTTCAGGGAAACAGTCGCGACTGCCCTTTTTGCACTCAGCCATGATCTCAACCATGGAAACTGTAGCGGCGGGAGGCAGAGTCGGCGGTAGCTGAAAAAACATAGTTAATTCCTATAGTCAGCCTGATGTGGTCGCCATTTTAGCCAACTCGGCGATCGCAGGGGACTATCATTTTAGCCAGAACCACTGATGCTGTTACAAAGCTTAAAACTTCACTCAAATACACCCATAATCAGGCTCTCGTAAAGCATGAAAAGCGACGAGCCGATCCCTGCAAAACAGAGTGAGGGCATTGCTGACCGGTGGCATCAATTTGGATAGGGTATCGGCGCAGCCAAGCCAAAGGCTTTACGGCCGTTTGCCCCTGCGAGAACCGTTGATTTTTTGGTTCATACCTGTATCCTGCAATCCCCAACGAAAGCCGTAGACTGCCCATGCCAGCAGAGAATACCCGGTGAGCCTAAGTCCCAGCCCCGTGAATTATTCTGACCAATAGCTTATCTGCCCTAGTCACTGACTAAAGGCAATGGTTCCTTTAGTTACAATCACCAGGCAGTGCGTTGCGGGCATGGCAGTGGCAATTATTCACGGCATCAAACTGGGTTCATGGCGGCGGTGGCGGTGGTTGGCGGTCATGCTGCTCACAACGTATATCACCGTGCAATTAGTGCCCTACGGCGCGCTGGCTGCGGTTTCGCCCTGGGCAACCAGGCAGACTCCAGCGGTTGACCCAACTCCTAATTATTTGGATATGTTGGCTCAGCTCGAACAGCTGCCCGGCGGCAGCGTGGCCCTGCCCAATTTTGACCCAGCGGTGAATGGGTTTCAGTTTTCTAACCAGGAGTTAACCCAGGCCATCGATATCACCCGCAACCCCCAGGCTTGGGAAGAGGTGCTGACCGAGCAGCTGCAACAGCTCTTCGGCACTCAGGTCTGTATCGGGGGCGAATCGACCACCTGTGTGCTGACCGCTGCTGCCCAAAGCTGGCTACAAACCCAACTGGGCCGCATGAACCAGGGTCTCTCAGAGGGCATGGCCGCTGCGGTGCTCGACCTATGGCAGCCCGGTCAGCCGCGCCTGCCCTGGTGGCAGCGGTTGGTCAATGCCCTGCTGGGTCGCACGGTGTTTGGCCTGGTGCGCACCCTGTTTGACCTGCAAACCTTCATCGCTAACCTGTTTTTGATGCAGGGGGTGACTGAGGTGGCCCAGCAGACCCAGACCGTGCGCGACACCTTTACCCCGACTCAAATTTTGCGATCGCTGCTAGGGGTCTTCCTCGGTGGCTCCCTCGACCCGTTCACCATGGGAGTCTACCGCCGCCTGGAGGGTGCCCTGACCGAGGGCCACAGTCTCACCCCTTACCGCGTCGAAGACCAGGGCCAGGGCAAATACTGGGTCTATGTCTATGACAGCAACTACCCCGCCGGTCGCCCCGGCGGCCCCACCGACCTCCACGTAGAGTTTGACACCCAGGCCGACACCTGGACCTACCAGCCCATCGCTAGCGGCCCAGTGTTTGAAGGCGACGACCAGAGCAAAACCCTCGATCTAACTCAGCGATCGTGGCGGCAGCCTCCGGACGAGCAACCGCTGGCCGCCACCGGCCCCTTCACCTGCCCTTTCTGTTACCCTGGGGCCGAAACTGAGGCCGAGGCTGGGATAAAAGCTGCTCCTACCGTAGACATCACCCTCATTGGAGAAGGATTACTCACCGTCATTCCCTACGAGGAGTCGGCGGACGCTGATCTAGCCCCACTCACTCTTAGCGGTCAAGATGTCGTAGAACTGGTGCCCTTCAAAGGTGGATTGAACCGCGAGGTGCCCGCCAGCTATCGGCTGTCCGCTGCCCAACTGGGGCATCCCCTCCAGGTCACCCTGACTGGGGTAGCTACGGCACCCGACCAGACCGCCACGCTCCAGCTTACGGGGCCAGGGTATACGGCCAACGTTGAGGAACTCAGGCTTGACCCCAGCCAAAGCCTCACCCTGTTTTTGGTGGCGAACGCCACTGGCCCGGAGATTACCCTGGTTGCCAACCGAGCCACCGACCTGCCTCGTCTGTCGATCAGTCTTACCGATGACACCAGCGCTTACCAGTTCAACTCCTCCAGTCCAGAGACCGGGTTTTCGATCACCGATCGCCAGGTGTCTAAAAGCTCTGGGTTTGACCTCAGCGGACTCAAGCTGCCAGCGGGCCAGCGTGTTGCCCTAGCTGCCAACACCGACCTCAAGCGCCTCTATTTTGCCGACGATACTCTAGCCTCTAGCCAGTACGCCCTCACCGTGAAAAATCGCATTGTGATCAAAGACCGCATTCAGCTCGGGGAACGCCAGCCTGATTTCGTCAACTACACCCTGGCCTACGACGAAGAAATGCGAGCTAGCGGGGTAGAGATCGAGAGCCAGCGCCAGGCCTTTTTTGACTACGATCCGGCTTTTGTCGACCCGGCTGAACTGCCTCGACAAACCTTGCTAGAGGCCTTTGACCAGCGCGATTTTCCCATTGCCGTTGCCTACGAACCTTTGATGGTCAGTGCAAATGGACCAAGCCCGCTGCGGCTGGTGCCCTCGGGGAGAGAACCTGTCGGTCAGCGGGTTTTTCAGGGGTCGCTGCGCAAGGCTGGCGGTAAGGGGTAGGGGTTTGGTTGGGGGATAGGGAAGATGAGGGAGGTGAGGGAGGTGGGGTAGGGGACGGCGACATGTATTGTCCATTAGTCATCGTCTAGGGTGATCACCCATCAGTCGAAGTGGGGTAGGAGAGTGGGGTCGTTGAGACACGCAAAGCAGTGCTGGAGCTGGCCGAGGCTGGTGCGGCCTGGGGAGAGGGGGGGCTGGTCGTCGGGGCCAAAAAAACTCATGGTGGTGGTTTCGTAGCTGGGGGTGGGCTGACCGCCGGTAATTTCGCAGCGAAAGAAGAGCTTGTAGCTATGGAACGGGGCGGGGGGATGGCCGTGGAGAGGGTTGGCGCGATCGTACACGGCCAGCAGCTGAGTGGCCTTTGCTTGGTAGCCTGACTCTTCAAAGATTTCTCGCTCGATGGCCTGGCTAGGGGAGTCGCCAATGTCGGCCCAACCACCGGGCAGGGCCCACAGACCATCGGAGCTTTCTTGCACGAGCAAAATTTTGCCGTCTCGAAACACTGCGCCCCGGACTTCGACCTTAGGAGTGGCGTGGCCGACATCCTGCCGGAGCAGATCGGCGATGGTGGCGGGGTCAGCCTCAGCCTGGGCGGCGAGCATGGCCACGGCAATCTGATGCACCTGCTCGTAACGCGCTACGTCAAAGGGATGATTTTTATAGTTCAGTCCGGTTTGGGCAATGCCCTGAAGTTGCTGAATCCAGCCTAGCCATGGAGAAGTCATAGGAAGCGATCAATCCATCGATTTGAGTCACCCAAAGTTTAGGGCTTGGCTTTGGGTACTGAACTCAAATTCCTGTAATTCTGACATGTTGGCGGCCGTCTGACGGAGAAGAATGCACGGTTTTGGCGAACATTTAGAATCGTGCAACAGTGACCGAATTCAAGTTAACAACCCAACTGATCATGCCGCCGCCGAGAATGCATCTAACCTAAGGAGGAATCCGAGAAAAACCGGATAAACCTTAGAAGAACTGCCGCGATCTATGAGTATTTCTACTGCTTCTTCAGTGATTTTGCGGAACTGATAGAGAATTCATAAAACTTTAGTTAACCTTCCTTTGATGGCAAAAATTATGTGATTCCTCGACCAGTAAACGGTAAATCAAGGGATTGACAAGCTACACCGGGGGTGCGATCGCCTCGTAACATCCAGTTACACGGCTTCTCTGCAACAAAGCCTTAGATTACTTAATAAAATTCTCATGAAGGCGGTGATAGGATTTCCTCAAGTAAGCCATAAGCTTTTCTTACCGTTGCTGGTCGCTGTTATCTGGAGATTCTTAATCATGTCTAATAGCCCTGTTGGAATTAAGCCCGAAACCCGGAATCACAAGGGATTTTTTGTACAAGATGCAGACTACGAACTGGTCAGTATCGAATCCTCTGGCTGGGCCCTCATTTGCGTGGATGATGCCGTTTGTCACTACGTTGACCCCGACAATCTGCTGATTCAGAATCTTGAAGCTTAAGATAACTCCAGGCCAGCTACCTGCCTTAGCCAAGGCAATTTTGTATCAATCAGTTAATACGCTTTAGTCTTTTTGGTAGGCTGCTCTAGATCCTTAGAGCAGCCTATTTTTGACTTAAAATTGGTGCTGACCGAGATCGAGGCTCGTCAGCTCAATCTCTCCCACTGTCTCCTTCATCTAGGCTGATTTATCCTCAACCCTATGAAACAAACGCCCATGACACAACGCATTTCTAACCTGATCAGCTGGGTGCTGGTGGCCGATTTGGGCCTGGTGCTGCTTAGCCTGGGCTGGTTTTTGGTGGCCGTGCTGGGGCACAGCATGAATGTTGACCTCGGGTTAGACCTCTGGTACTCCCTCTGGAACCCGCTGATTATGCCCGCTCTTAGTGTGCTGATGGCCGGGGCAATCGCCAGCGGCATCGTCGGTTGGGTTGGTCGCCGCTTTAACGCCGACGCCTCCTAGGAATTACAGGTTTAGGGTTCAAGGTATTAGGTATAAGGGCGCGGCTCTGAACCCTAGACCCTAGACCCTAGACCTTATACCCTGCTTACCAAAGCCGCTGCGTGCGCGTATACCACCGCAGCAGCACCCGCGCCAGCCGTTCGCTGTGGTGGCGCACCGTCAGATCCGCACTCTCTTCCATCACGTTGGCGGCGATAATGCGACGGCCCGAGTCGAGAATGGCGGCGCGATCGAGCAGTACTGGCCCTACCCCCGCCTTGGCGTAGTGGCTAATTATCGGATCGGAAGGCATCACCTTTTGCACCAGCACGGCATCAAATAGGTAGCAGCCGCAGGCCGAGTCGATCGCTCGAATGTGGTCAGATACCGAAAAGCCGTCGGTTTCGCCCGGCTCGGTCATGATGTTGCAGATATAGATGCGAGGCACCTGCCGCGCTGCGATCGCCTTTACTAGATCGGGCACCAGCAGGTTAGGAATAATGCTGGTATAGAGACTGCCGGGGCCAATCACGATGTAGTCGGCCTCCTCAATGGCTTTGACCGCCTTGGCTAAGGCGGGCGGGTTGGGGGGTAGGCAGCCGATGTGAACAATCCGGCCCCGCGCCTCAGTGATTTTTGACTCACCGACAATTCGGCGACCGTCCTCTAGCTCGGCCCACAGTTGCACATCCACTGAGGTCGAGGGCAGCACCTGGCCCTGCACCGCCAACACCTTAGAACTGGCCGCGATCGCCTGCTCCAGATCCCCCGTAATCTCGTTCATAGCGGTCAAAAACAGATTGCCAAAGCTGTGGCCTACCAGACCGCTGCCCGACTCAAACCGATACTGAAACAGCTCCGTCAGCAGCTTTTCTTCGTCTGCTAGGGCCGCCAGGCAGTTGCGAATATCTCCCGGCGGCAGCACTCCCATCTCGCGCCGCAGCCGCCCCGACGAGCCGCCATCATCTGCCACCGTCACAATGGCCGTAATATTCGAGCTGTAGCGCTTCATACCCCGCAGCAGGTTAGATAGCCCGGTGCCGCCGCCCACCACCACAATCTTTGGCCCCCGCGACAGCCGCCGCTGGGCCAGCAGGGCGTCGAGCAGATCCTCCGCATTCCCTGGAATTAACACATCGGTGATGGCCCCCACCGTGCGGCTCTGGCCCCAAAAAATCAGCCCTAGCCCCAGCAAGATGCCCAGGGGGCCGCTGACGTAGTTGGGCACGTGGGTCGTAAAAGCCCGCAGCGCCGCCCCGAGAAGCCGCCCCGTGTAAAATACCGGCGTCAGCTTGAGCCAGATCATGCCGCCAACCCCGACCAGCAGCACCCCAGCCATGCTGAGCAACAGCCAGCGCTTAACTAGCAGCCCCGGTGCCAGCCACCACACGAGCCGATTAACCCGCCGCGGCGGGGCCAGGGTTAACGTCTCCCGTCTGACCCGACGAAACAGCCGGGTCAGGGCCATATAAAAAGGTTTTAAGAACATGAAAGGAGGTCGATAGCGATCTGACCAACCTGAGCGGCGGTTTGCAACGGACAGTAGGGCTGCAGGCGATCGGGCTTTTGTACCTAGCCCCATCACTTATCCCAGGCAACTTTCCCATGGGTGGATGAAATTTGCCCAGGTGTTTCAAACAGCCTTTGATAGGATGAGCACCAGCGCCTTCGATTTTAGCGGCTATTTGATAGAGTCAAGGCATGGATATGCCCAGGGGCTGTTAATGGTTGGTAAACTCAACCGCTTGGCCCGCCAAACCTAGGCAACCAGACCGCTGAGCAGACACGGGTACTCCCATCGGTAAAGCCTATGGCCGATCTCCACGATTCCAGCACTATCCCAGGGCAATCCAGTGTGCCTGTGTCTCCCCGTGCCGCCCAGCCCGGTGCGGTGGGCTGCGACGACGAGGTTCTGCTAGAGCTCAAGGGCATCTCGAAACAGTTTGGCGACAATCAGGTGCTTGATAACGTCGATCTCACGCTACACCGAGGCGAGGCGGTGGCCATTATTGGCCCCTCAGGCACCGGGAAATCGACTATTTTAAGAATCATTGCCGGGTTGCTTGCCCCTGACGAAGGCGAGATCTATGTGCAGGGGAACCGGCGGAATGGGCTAATCGAAGATTCGCCAGATCCGGTGGGCATTGGCATGGTGTTCCAGCAAGCAGCGCTGTTTGACTCTCTCTCAGTAGCTGAGAATGTAGGGTTTTTGCTCTATCAGCACTCTCGACTGCCCGCCCACCAGATTCGCGAGATTGTCGATGACGTGCTCGACATGGTGGGGCTACCGGGTACGGGCAGCCGCTACCCGGCGGAGCTGTCGGGGGGCATGCGCAAGCGGGTGAGTTTTGCCCGGGCGATTGTCTCAAACCCTGAAAATCCTCAGGATCGACCGGCACTGCTGCTCTACGATGAACCTACGGCTGGCCTCGACCCGATCGCCTCCACGGTGATCGAAGATCTGATTCGTGCCATTCAGCGCAACAATGGGTGCAGCTCGTACTTAATTGTCACCCACCAGGACAGCACCATTCGCCGCACTGCCGATCGGGTGATTTTTTTGCACCGGGGCAAGATTCAGTGGCAGGGACCGGTCGCCGCCGTCGACGAGACTGATAACCCCTTTGTGCGGCAGTTCTTTAGCGGCCGGGTGGAGGGGCCAATTCAGATGGTGCAGTAGGCCTAGACTGGCAGCGCCATTGTTAACCTCGCTCAGGTAGAGCTGATTCGGTAGAGAATGGAATTGTGAGTAAGCCGTTGAGCGGCTGAGTTAAGGGGCACCATGCGGGCAAGGGCAATTCGAGAAGGATCGGTGGGACTGTTAATTCTCATAGCGGTAGGGCTGTTTGCCGGTCTGGTGCTGTGGCTGCGGGGGCTAAACCCAGGCAAACAGACCTACCGAGCCACTATTGTGTTTGACAACACTCTGGGCATGCAGGAGGGCACCAGCGTGCGCTACCGGGGAGTGCCCGTAGGGCAGGTGTTGAGGATTATGCCTACTACCAATGCTGTAGACGTGGCGGTGGAAATTGGCAGCAGCGAGCTGCGTATTCCCCGCGATGCCGTGGTTATGGTCAACCAGTCGGGGCTGATTGGCGATACCACCATCGACATTACTCCCCAGCGGCGGCTGAGTGAGCAAGAGCTAGCTGTCGACCCAAGGGGGAAGAGCTGTCTCGGACAGATGGTTATCTGTGATGGCGATCGCCTCAACGGTCAAGTGGGAGCCAGCTACGAGTCACTGCTTCTCTCGGCCGAAAGGCTCGCCAATGCCTTTGCCGATCCAGAGCTGATTGCCGACCTCAAAGTTACCCTCAACAATGCCACCACCCTGACCGAGAGCGCCAGCCTGCTGTCAACGGAGCTGATTGTGCTGTCGCGGCAGCTACAGACCGACCTAAGGCCATTGATGGCTTCAGCCAACCGGGCCACTGACAATGTCAGCAGCGCCGCCGCCCAGTTTCAAATTACCGGCACTGAGCTCAACCGTCTGGTGGTCACTAACCGGGGCACCCTGGTGAATACCCTCAGCAATCTCGATCGCAGCGCCACCCAAATTCAGTCCATTACCACCACCCTCAGTCCGGCCTTTCAGGAGGGCCAATTTATTGCCAACCTTGAGCGCCTCTCCGCCGATGCCGCTGTGGCTGCCGCCGATATTCGCTCGATCACAGGCACCTTCAACAGCGCTGAAAACTTGGTCATGCTCCAGCAAACCCTAGATTCGGCCCGCAACGTCTTTCAAAGCGCCCACAAGGTGATGGCCGACGTGGATGAGCTGACCGGTGACCCGGTTCTGCGTCGCAACCTGCGCGATTTGATCAACGGGCTCAATAGTCTAGTATCGCTGACCAACCAGCTAGAGCAGGCCAGCCAGGTGGCTGGGTCGCTCACCCCTGCCGCTGGTGCCCAGGTTGAGCGGGTCACCTTTACCCCCATACCGGCTCCGCCACCGCCTACTGGGACTGGCCCTACCCCGGTGACTATTACCCACCAGGGGCAGACCTATCGGCTCGACGTGCATTCAATTCAGCCCCGTTAGGACCGTTGCCCCAACACGTTATGACCCAGGCCAATACATCCCTAGAAACCAACGATTTCTTTCAGTTTGAGGCTGACTTTGTGGAGTCGCTGCGCTGCATTCCCATGCAGGTGCGACTCAAGCTCGACACCTGTGGCGTCAAGCTCAAGCTAGAGCATTGGCATCGGTTTAGCGAGGCCGATCGCGAACAACTCACCCAGCTCCAGTGCAGCGATCGCGACTCTACGGTGGCCTATACCGCCTACGTGCAGACGCTGGTGCACCGCGTTCAGGGCACCCCCGCCTCTACCCTCGCCATCGACCCCCAACCTCCCTGGCACAATGGGGAGGTCATCCCCGAAGATGTGCAGGCGCAGGCGCAGGTGCTGGGGGCTGAAATTGGGCTGGAGCAGTGGCGATCGCTGCGGCCCCTGCAACGCTTCGCTCTAATTAAGCTCAGCCGCCCTAGCCACGAAAACCGCAATTTTTATCCCGCCCTGGTGGAATTTGGGCTAGTGTCTCTGTAGCAACCGGGGGAGGCGGCTTTAGTCTTCCGACGGTAGTTCAGATGTAGTCCTCACCCCCCTAGGCTCATGGTCACCCTGCAAACCAGCCCCACGACACCGACTCACGATCAGCTCCAGACTACGCGGCAGCGCATTGACACCTACGTACAAACGATTGCCGCCCGTCCCGACCGGCGAGATGGCGCTTTTCCCTACTACCTGTTTCACGAGGCCAACACCCCAATTAAGGGCACCGTCTTGATGTTCCACGGGTTCAGTGCCAAACCCCACCAGATGTCGCGTCTGGCCGACTATCTGTTTCGCAATGGCTTCAATGTTTATCAGGCGACGCTGGCGGGCCATGCCTATATCAATCCCGACCAAAACTGGCCCCAGGTTGACCTCAAACCCGAAATTTTGGTTCCCCTACGGAAAAAAGTCAGCGCCGACCCGGTGCTGCAACACTTTCTTGCCAACCTGGCGGCCTCGGGCGAGGGTGCCACCACCCCGACCCCTGTACAGATGGTTGGGCTGATGGCCCGCCTTAGCAAGCTAGAACCCCGCCTGCTGGATATTATTGCGGCGATCGAGCGCGAAAACGACCCTGACTTTGACCGCTATTTTGTATCGTCTCACCTGGCCTACCTAAGCGACGCCCAGGCTCGCCTGGCCGAGCTAGAGGCGCTACCTGGCCCCATCTATACAGTGGGCCTATCTGTTGGTGGAGCCGTGGCCCTGGCCCTGGGGGCCAAAAACCCCCAGCGAGTTGCCAAAGTGGTGGCCTTTGCGCCGCTGCTAGAGGTGTATGGCGGAGAAACCCGCGAGCGCTACATCAACCTAGCTGGCCCGTTGGATGTCAAAGAATTTGGTTGGGATGAACTACGGTTTCCGTTGGGCTGTTTTACGGCCGCCAATCGGTTTGGTTCGTTTGTGCAAAGTAAAGACAACGTTGCAGCCCTGCGCTCCCAGCCAACGCTGATGATTTTGACCGAAAACGAAGATGCCGCTGACCTACGAACCAACCAAAAATTTGCGCAGTCTCTCAGTCAGCCCTCAATGTTCAAGCGCTACGACAACCACTACCTGTACACTTTCCCCAGCGAGGCCTTGGTACCCCATCCGATGGTTGACCCGCTAGAGGTGAGCCAAAACATGAGCAACGAATACTGGAAGCCTATGTATCAGGAGACCTTTCGCTTTTTGACCCAAACCGAGTTTAAGAGCCGCAGCTTAGCGCAGATTAACAAAGTGTCAGACCTACCGGCTGTACTGCCAATTTAACTCTATTGAGTCGATCTAGCGATGACCTGACTGTTTTCTAAAACAATCAGGTCATGACATTCCCGTTGAGCCAAATCCTTGCGGGCCTCTTAGGGTTTGAGTTAGCTCATTGGTTTCTTCAATTTCAACTCGAAGTACTGGTTTAATAACCATTTGAGCAATTTTCATGCCCTTGGTGACCTGAAAGGCTTGCCTGCCATGGTTAATTAAAATTACGCCAATTTCGCCTCGATACCCTTCATCAATCGTGCCTGGGGTATTGAGCACTGTCACCGAGTGCTTCAGCGCTAACCCGCTTCGAGGACGTATTTGAGCTTCAGTGCCTTGGGGTAGCGCGATCGCGATTCCAGTGTGGACGAGAGCGGCATCACCAGCAGCAATTTCTACGTCGTCAATGGAGTAGAGATCCAGCCCAGCATCTCCTGGATGAGCATAGGACGGAAGAATGGCTAAGTCATGGATTTTTCTGATTTTGAGCTTCATTTTTAGACCAAGTCACTATGCCTGGAGCTACCAGCAATGGTTTATAGGAAAAATTCTTGTAGAGGTACAATCCTAGAGAAAAATCATCGGGAACCATCGGTTAGTTTTGCCCTAGGCGGCTCAGGCGAAGGTGCTTTGATTTCGGCAATGGGAGATTCTAACCCCAAATAGTTTGATAGCCAAAATACGCTTAGGTAAAACGGCCCTGTGTCGAGCAAGGCGGCTACTAGCTTAAACAAGTAGCCATAGCCTATAAAGCGAATGAGCTGCGGCCACAGCTCTTGGCTTGCATCGATGGGCAGCGCTCCGGCGAGAAAGTGGGTAATCAGCACTACGGCGGTGGTATCGACCAGTTGGCTAACCAGGGTGGATCCGTTGTTGCGTAGCCACAGATGCTTACCGTTGGTCAGCTCCTTCCAGAAGTGAAACAGGTAGACATCGACAAATTGGGCCATTAGATAGGCCAGCATGGAGGCTGTTACCGCCCCAAAGGTGAGATTGCGAATCTCGAAGAAGACTGGCAGTCGCCCGGCGGCATCGCGCAATAGCTCGCCCGTGGCTGGGTCGGTGGCCTCAAGCCCTGGCAGCACGCCCCCCAGCCAAACAATAAACAGCACCCACAGATTGAGCAACAGCCCTACCCAGACCACCTGATTAGCCCGCTCTTTGCCATAGAGTTCTGAGATCAGGTCGGTGCAGAGAAAGGTCAGGGGGTAGGGCAGCACCCCTACCGCCACGGTGACGGCAAAATCGCCCCAGGTGAATATGTTAATGAACCGGCTAATGCCCAGAATGTTGAGCATCCCTAGGGTGCCAAGGAACAGCCCTCCCAGCACCAAAAACACGGCTTCTCGGCGGGCTTGCAGATGTTCCGGTACGGGGCCATAGACCGCCGCAGATACTGAGGGCGCTTTTTCCATCGATCGTTATCTCTGCGGAGAGGATGGCCAAATAGATCTAGCTGACTACATAGAGTTTGAGGCGGTTGGCCTAGCCGAGGGATTCGCCAATTTGTAGGCGGCTGCCATTGACGAAATCGCCCCCTACCTGAGCCTGTTTGCCGCTGGGTTTGACCTGGCGCAGCAGCAGCAGCCCGTCGCCGGTCTGCACCAGGGGGCCTTGACCCTTGAGCAATCCCACGATGGTGCCGGGGGGAGAAGTGTGCTGGATGGCTTCAGCGATCGCTGCCTCCCCCGCCTCCCGCATGGCCACCAAATCTGACGGCAGTTCTGCCCAGTAAGGTTCTCCTAGGGGAACCGTAGACATGACCTTGAGCGGCTGCCCGCGAAAGGTCGTGACGCAGTTGGGGTAGAAGCCGCGTACCTGGTTGTGAATTGCGATCGCAGTCTTCCCCCAGTCCAGCTCAAAATCGTCTTTTTGAATCAGGGGCGCGTAGGTGGCCAGGGCCTCATCCTGGGGTACTGGGCTGAGCACCTCAGCCGCCAAGCCGTGCAGGGTTTCTACCAGCAAACCGGCGCACTGTTGAGCCAGGGCTGTCGCCACCTCCCCAGCGGTATCGAGCAGACCAATGGGCAAGGTTGACTTGAGCAGCATGTCGCCGGTATCCATGCCCAGGTTCATCAGCATAGTGGTCATGCCGGTGACGGTGTCGCCGTTGACGATACACCACTGAATTGGGGCGGCTCCCCGGTAGGCGGGTAGTAGCGAGCCGTGGCCGTTGATGCAGCCCAGCCGAGGCATATCCAAAATGCGTTGGGAGAGCAGTTGACCGTAGGCCACTACCACAAAGGCATCGGCCTGGATGGCTTCTAGGGCGGTCAGGGTCGGCTCATCTTTTTTGATGCGGGTGGGTTGCAGGACTGGACAGTTGGCCTGGAGGGCGATCTGTTTTACAGGCGAAGCATCTACCTGACTCCCCCTGCCCCGGCGGCGATCGGGCTGAGTAACAACGGCGGCCACCTCAAACCCTGGCTCGGCCAGCAGCCGCTGGAGGCTGGGCACAGCAAAGTGAGGGGTTCCAAAAAATACAAGTCGCATTGGTTAGTTACCTGGCACGATGCCGATTTCAACCCGCTGGTTGCGCTGCTGGTCGGCGGGGGTGGTGCCCACAGCTGTGGGCCGGGTTTGACCATAGCCCACCGGCACCCAGCGAATACCTGAGCCCTCTAGCTGAGGGCTCAGGTATTGCTGCACCGCCACGGCCTGTTGCAGGGTGAGCTGACTGGCCAGGTCAGGGGATGACGCACCGTCGGTATGACTGCCCACTAGCAGGGTCGCGGCCCCGTAGCGGCGCAGATCGGAGGCAATGCTGTCGAGCAGCTGCTGACCAGAGGGAGTGAGAATGCTGCTGCCCGGAGCAAAGAGCAGGGCGCTGGGCAATACGACGCGATCGCGCACCAGCGGAAAGCGCGGCTCCTGGTAAGGCACCCGAGCCGCTGGTGCTGTCTCATCTGTTCCAGCTTCAGGCGGTGGCTCAGGCGCTGGAGTCTTTGCCGCAGAAGCTTGGGGTGCGCCCCTGGGTACAGTTTCGGCACCGAGTCGCTGATCAAGACGCTGTAGGCGATCTTCAAGCGTACCGGTGGGCGTAGCACCCAGGCTGGTTTCTAGCTCGCTCAGGCGGGCATTAAGGCCAGCTAGATCTTGGCGCAGGGCGGTGAGGTCGGTTTGAATGCGATCGCGCTCAGCCTCAGGTACAGGCGGTGAAGCCTCTGGTGCAGCCGTGACGCCAGAAGCTTCTGATGGGGAAGCCTCTGGTGCCGGAGCCACCTCATCGACAACCCCGTCAACTGGGCCATCGCTCTGCCACCAGCTAGGCAGCTGCCGCAGCTTGCGCCCGGTCTGACTGCCCTGGCGCAGGATCACTTCCGTCAGCGGCGGGTCGGGATTACGGGAGGGCATCGCTTGGGCCACCAGCATACCCACCAGCCAGCCCAAGCTGACCCCGGCACCCAAAATAATCAGGCGCACCACCACAGTCCACAGCGCATGCAGCCCCGCCCAAGGTCGAGACTTGGGCGCAGGCAGTGGGGCAGAGCGGGGAGCTGCCGGAGCAGGGTCTGAGGGCAACGGTGGCAGATCAGGGGAATCAGCCATGACGCGATCGGGCTAGAAACATTGGGCCAGCATTATAAGGGCATCGGCAGCGCTAGGAGCGGAGCTATTGGGGCCAGCCATCCCAGGGGTTGACCTCTAGCACCCCCCTCTCGGTAAACACCACCTGAAAGTCAGCCTGATTAGCGGTGCTGTCGGCCGCAGTAACCAAATTGGGCAGGGGGGTCTCATTTGCCAACAGGCCAGCAGCAGCGTTCACAGGCTCATAGCCCACCACCTCGCCCGCCTCGGTCAAGCGCACCCGAAACCGCAGGTCTTCATTGGCCGACAGGGGCTCTAGCTCAGCCAAAATGCTGTCGTAAAGGTCGCTGTTGAGTTCGCGAATGCGATCGCCGTCGGTCACCTTATCCTCTAAAGTTGGCAGTTCAGCCGCATCGGCCTCAGACGTATCGGCCTCAGACGCATCAGCCTCCGTCGGGGTCTCTGTCGACTCTAACCGCACTTCCCCGTCAGGGGTAAAGGTTGCAACAAACTGGGCCACGCGCTCCCGCACCGGCTCTGCGCCTGCTACGGGCACAAAGGTGAGCTGGGGCAGCGGAGTATTATCGACCTCTTCGAGCGCCAGATCGTTCTCGTATTGGTATCCCAAAATATCGCCGTCTTCAGAAACGGCCATGCGATAGGCCAGGTCGCCGCTGGGTCGCGGCGCATCGGCCCAGGCCTCCTGCAACCGCTGGGTCACGTCAGACTGCAACAGGGCAATGGTGGCCGCGTCGGTAATCGCTGGGGCACCCTCCAGGCGGTCTAGGCCATCGCCATCAGAAGCGACCGCCGCGCCAGTTTCACCGTCGGCTCTGGGGGGATCTCCCGGCACCGCGCTGGCTGCCGCTGGGGCTGAGGCCTCAGATTCTGGGCGAGTGGGCTCAAATTCGGGCAGGGGCACAAAGAACAGGGCCAATCCGGCGGCAGCCAGGGCTGCTGCTCCCAGGGCTGCGGGGGCTGCCCGCTTCGTCATGGGTTCGGTGGGCCGCACCAGTCGCCGCGACACCGCCTGAAACTGGGCCTTCATGTCGGGCAGCGTTTGAGTATCAGCCAGTAGCTGGTCAACCGCTTCCATCAGGTCATAGAACTGCACTGTGGTGAGCTGGATATCTAGCGGCGGCAGTGCGTTGACATCGTTGATGGGCTCGCCTAGGGGGCGCTGCTGCACAATTAGATGGTGGTGGTAGGGGAGATCGCCTGGCTTGATCTCCACCATGGGTGGCGCTGCCCCCGTCGCCCTGGGGTAGGGCACGCCGCTGAGCAACTGCTGACCGTAGCGGCTTACAGCGGCCACTAAACTGTCTAAAAATTCGCGCCCCCCGGTCAGGGTGGTATCGGTGGCACCGGGCAGGTGGCACTCGGCATTCATCAGCACCGCCAAGGGCGACAGGGGGTCGTTGGCGTCAGCGCTGAGCCCCTCCAAAACCAGGTTGCAGTGGGGCAAGGTGTATTGCCGTTGAACGGTCATGATACTTCTCCGTCAAACAGGCTATTCCACAGACGCTGGGGGCCGAGCACCCCAGCACAAAGCAACAGTTCTTGCAAAAGCTCAAGGGCCAGCTCGTCAAGTTTTTCGTCGCTGCTGTAGGCAATCACCCCGGCCCGGCGCGGGTTCATGCGGGCGCGAAAATGGCTGCGAAAGCGGCTCAGGTAGTCGGCCAAGCGAAAATGGTGCTCGGGGGAGAGCTGTTTGTCGGCCAATTGCTGATAGCCCACCAGCAGCTGGCGCACCACCACCGTCAACCGCCGCGCCAGGGTGCAAATAATGATCACCAGGGCTTTGGCCTCTTCAATATCTAGAGGCCGCCGCTGACTGTACCGGCGCATGGGGTTAGTGCCCCGCAGCAACCACAGATGCACCCGGCCTTTGACCAAGCCCTCTAAGCCAAGGTCGCGGACGGTGCCCAACATGGCTTCGCCACCCCCGAGGTCGAGGGCCTCAATGGCGAGCAGCAGCAGGTCAATCTGAATGCGTGCCCGACGAGGGCATTCATCGCTGGGCAGCCCTGGGTTAACAAGGGTGTCGAGCACTAGGGGCGGCTGGGGAGCGGGCGGGCTATCTACTGGCATTCAGCTCTAGGGTTAATACGAACAGCATTCTATCAAAACACAGTCAGGCTCTGACCGTCCGGAGAAATTGCCGAACACAGCCTTTGAAAGGGGCGTTTATGGTAACTCATGCAGCGGTCAGGGCAATAACCGGCCTCTGACAGAAAGCCCAATCATTACCTACTAATTCACATCGGCTAACTTATTCATGCCCTTTATGTACCACTTACCATCCTGGCGCACCAGGTCGTACTGCATTCTCAGGGTGTCGTTATAGGCAGCGTTAGCGTTTTCGACGCCAAACTCAAACAGCTGCGCCTTTTCGGACACTACGGCGATCGCCTGCAAACTGTCAGCGGTTGGGTCATCGGGGGTGACCGATTCAATCTCCACCTTGTGCTCGTATTCCCAATACCAGCTTTCGGCGGCGGCGGCATCGGCTCGGCGAGTCCACTGGGTGAGCACCGGCTCAAGCAAAATATCGTCGAGGCGATCGCCCTGGTAGCTTTCGCCTAGCGCCCCCCGTTTAATCTCTAGCCACTCGTTGATCACCCGACCGGCCATATCGTTGACGCCAATCTCGGTGGGGGCAGGCGGCGCTTCTGGAATTTCAAAGGCGGGTTGGTCAACGCGAATAGCCAGGGGTCTGCCCGAAATTCTAGGGCCGCTGAAGGCGCTCGTAACCCAGCCCAAGGCCTGCATGGTGCCAAAGCCCAAAATGCCGATGCCCAGCACAACCGCCCCTCCAACCAGGGCTAACCGACCCCAGTGAGGGGCCGTCCCACGACTGCGCCGCCCAGGGGCAACGGCGGGCGGTAGAGCCTGCCCTGACGCTAAGGCGGTTGGTTCTGGCCTAGGTCGCCGTTCGGGCAGGGGCTTAGTCGGAGCCTCACCCCCCGGTGCGGTCATTTTGCCCTCGGGCGACAGCTGGGCGACCCGTTCGGCCACCGAGAGATCATCCTCGTCGTCGTAGTCGCTGCAAAGCTCGGGGTCAGGACTATTTTCCTCAGCCACTCTGAGTCGGGGTTCGGGCTGACTGGGGCGACCATTGCCATTGCGGGCAGTCGGTGTAGGATAAGCACCGTTGCCGTTGCTGGTGTGGGCTGGCTCAGGCGGACGGCGACTGCTGCCGTGGGCCGGCTCAGGCGGACGGCGACGAGCACCTTGAACCAATGGATTCGCGGGGTTGGGCATGGTCGGTGCCCCAATGGGCAACGACCCCTCAATCGTTGGAAACTGAGCCGTTGAAAATTGGCCGGTTCCCGAGGCGTTGGTTAAGGAGGTTTGCTCGAACACCCCCTGGGAAGCAGGTGACGGGCGCGGTTCCGATCGCAGCTCCGCACCCGAACCGGTAGGCATGGTTTCTAAATAGGCCTGCACCTGAACATCGGCGAAGTAGTCTTTGAGGGTGGCCTCCTGGTCTTTGAAGTCGCGAAAGTGCGGGAACAACTCGTCCTTAAGCCAGCGCTCGGCGTAGAGGCACAGCCCCGGCAGCAGGTCGGGTGACTGGCGCGAGTGCTCGCGAATGTAGGCCAGGGGCTCATATTCCTGACTCATCTCCAGGGCGCGGTTAGCCTCTTCAGTTTGGCCTAGCAGCAGGGCGCACACCGCCTGCTCTAGGTGGACGTCTTGCTGAGCCCCTAGGCGCAGCAACAGCTGTTTGGCGCGGCGCACCAGGGCAGGCTGGTGGCGGGCAAAGCCTCGGGCCAGCAGGGCATACACGGTCAGGTAGGTAGCCACGGGCGAGGGCCGACGGGCCTCGTGCTCAAACAGCTCCTGCTGCTCACTGGCGGTGAGGTAGTCGCGCAGCTGCTGAATAAAGCGCAAAAAGTCGTCGATCGCGAGACCTGAGAGGTCGTCCTCGCTGCCCTCAATGCCGCCCCGGTCTTCGAGCATGGTCTTGAGCAGTTTGAGCCCCTGGCGGCGCTCGCGGGTCTGATCGAGGGGGCGAGCCAGCAGCTCCAGCACCCGGTAGGGCCGCAGCTTGTACAGCTCGGTCTGAATTTCAGCTCGAATAGCGGGGAAGTGGTTGCCTCGGGCCAGCAGCTCGTGGCCAGTTTGCAGCGACTCGGCGGCAATTTCGTACTGACGCTGCTGCCACTGCTCGCGGCCCAGCTCTAAGCAGGCTAGCGCCAGGGTGAGCACCACGTCATCCTGGGCAGGCTCTGGGGTGGCCAAACCACCGCTGGCGTAGGGGTTGACCAGCTGGGGCTGACCTAGCTGAAGCACCTGCTCGTATTCGCCCATCTCTAGCAACAGCAGCAGCGCCCCGACCAGCTGATCGCTCTCGATCTCAATTCTGGAGCTTTGGGACTCGCTGCCGCTAGGCTCGGTGGCGAGCGACCTAAGCGCCGCCTCTCCCACATCGGCACTCACCTCTATGCCGGGAATGCGCCCCTCAGGCAGGGGCTCGGGAGACATGTCGACGGTGTAGGCGCTGGCCAGAAACTTGCTGTCGTAATGGCGGCGGCGATCGCGGTCAGACAATACCGTATAAGCTTCGTCGATGAGCTGCTTACGGGCCTCAATGGCGGCCGTGGAGAATTCGCGCCGGGGCAGCTGCAAGCCGCGATCGCGGTGGGCCTGTTTCAGCTGGTCGGCGGTCGCCTGGATGGGTAATCCCAAAATTCGGTAGTAGTCTAACGGAATTTGCACAGCTCACGTCCCCAACGGCGAATTCACTCGAAATAGTATCCGAAAAGATTTATTGCGGACTGCCTAAACCGCCGAACTTTCAACACGTCCCGCCCCCTGCATCCCTGGCCTGAGGCCTAATTGCAGCCATCCCTTTCCCTAGACTGTGCCACTGTGTGGCCCAACGGAAGCCTGGGAAATAGCTACACCCTATCGCGTTTGCCTCAAAATCAGGACAAAAGTGAAGTTTATAACACATGTTCGTCGCCGCTGCCAGGGCTATCGCAACCCTTGACCAATCCAGCCGACAACATCCAGCAGCTTTATCAATATTAAGTCAGTCTAAATCAGCTAGGTGCTTCGGTGAGTTTGCGGTATCAGCGTCCAAGCTCATTGGGTAAAGACTGCTTGCTGGGGTGCATCATCCATATAGCAAAGTTGAATAAAGATCCGATCCCCATCGCCAGGCACCTAAAGAGGCCGAGAAAATTGATCAGTATGGTTACCTCAGACGGGGGTTAATCTTGGCTCCATGATCAAGTCGAACACATTGCCTAGCGGCTTGGTCAGTATGATGAAGGGCATATCCCAGCCGGCTCTCTGCCCAAGGGGGGATACTTTTCGGTATAGTCAAATGTTGGACATCGCGGCGTAGGACCCAGCAAACCCATGGTTCAAGAACGGACGTTACCCCAATTCCACGCTCCAGCAGCCCAGATTGCCCCCGAAGAAGGGCTGAGGCTCTACGAAGACATGATTCTGGGGCGCTTCTTTGAGGACAAGTGCGCCGAGATGTATTACCGGGGCAAGATGTTCGGTTTCGTACACCTCTATAACGGCCAGGAAGCGGTCTCTAGCGGGGTGATCAAATCGCTGCGGTCTGACGACTACGTCTGCAGCACCTACCGCGATCACGTCCACGCCCTCAGCGCCGGGGTGCCTGCCAAGAACGTCATGGCCGAGCTGTTTGGCAAAGAAACGGGCTGTAGCAAGGGGCGGGGCGGCTCGATGCACCTGTTTTCGAGCGAGCACAATATGCTGGGGGGCTTTGCCTTTATTGGGGAAGGCATTCCCGTGGCTTTGGGGGCGGCATTTCAGTCGCGCTACCGCCGCGATGCTCTAGGTGATCCCAACGCCGACCAAGTGACTGCCTGCTTCTTTGGCGATGGCACCACCAACAACGGCCAGTTCTTTGAGTGCCTGAATATGGCTGCCCTTTGGAAGCTGCCGATTTTATTTGTGGTGGAAAACAACAAGTGGGCGATCGGCATGGCCCACGAGCGCGCCACCTCCCAGCCCGAGATTTATAAAAAAGCCGCAGTATTTGGCATGCCCGGCGTCGAAGTCGATGGCATGGACGTGATGGCCGTGCGCGAGGTTGCCCAGCAGGCTGTCGCCCGTGCCCGCGCTGGCGAAGGCCCCACCCTGATTGAAGCCCTCACCTATCGCTTTAGGGGCCACTCGCTGGCTGACCCTGACGAGCTGCGATCGAAGGCCGAAAAAGAAGCCTGGCTGGCCCGCGATCCGATCAAGCGATTTGAGGGCTACCTGCTAGAGCAAAATTTGGCTGACGAGGGGACGCTGAAAGAAGTGCGCGATCGCATCCAGACCCGCATCGACGATGCCCTCACCTTTGCCGAAGAGAGCCCTGAGCCCAGCCCCGACGACCTCTATAAATATATTTTCGCCGACGAGTAGTCCTCAGGACAGCGGCATCCTCTCAGCAGATGCTTCATCTGCCTACCCATTCACTCTCTACCCTATTTAGACCAAAGCAATGGCAGAAACCCTCCTATTTAACGCCCTGCGCGAGGCCATCGATGAAGAGATGGGCCGCGACGACACCGTCTTTGTCCTAGGCGAAGATGTCGGTGTCTATGGCGGTTCCTATAAGGTCACCAAAGACCTTTACAACAAATATGGCGAGCTGCGCGTGCTCGACACCCCGATCGCCGAAAACAGCTTCACCGGCATGGCTGTCGGTGCTGCCATGACCGGCCTGCGCCCGATTATCGAGGGCATGAATATGGGCTTCTTGCTGTTGGCCTTCAACCAAATCGCCAACAACGCTGGCATGCTGCGCTACACCTCGGGCGGCAACTACAAAATTCCCATGGTGATTCGCGGGCCTGGCGGCGTAGGGCGGCAGCTGGGGGCCGAGCACTCCCAGCGGCTCGAGGCCTATTTTCAGGCAGTGCCGGGGCTGAAGATCGTGGCCTGCTCGACCCCCTACAACGCCAAGGGGCTGCTCAAGGCCGCTATCCGCGACGACAACCCAGTGCTGTTCTTTGAGCACGTGCTGCTCTACAACCTCAAAGAAGACCTGCCCAACCACGAGTACGTAGTGCCCCTAGACAAGGCCGAAATTGTGCGCCCCGGCAAGGATGTCACTATTCTTACCTACTCCCGTATGCGCCACCACGTCACCCAGGCGGTCAAAGGTCTAGAGAAAAAGGGCATTGACCCTGAGGTGATCGACCTGATTTCCCTCAAGCCGCTAGATTTCGACACCATCGGAGCCTCCATTAAGAAGACCCACCGGGTCATTATTGTGGAAGAGTGCATGAAAACCGGCGGTATCGGTGCCGAAATCATTGCCTCTATTAACGATCGCTACTTTGACGAACTTGACGCCCCGGTGGTGCGCCTGTCGTCCCAAGACATCCCTACCCCTTACAACGGTAAGCTAGAGACACTGACTATTGTGCAGCCCAAACAAATCGAGGCTGCCGTCGAAAACATGGTCGCCCTCAAGGTCTAGGGACCGCTGTAGCGTGGACACCACCCACCACCGCCTAATTCCTAGGAACAGCCTTCCCAACTGACGCCGCGATCCCAGGGCATAGCCCATTCCAAGGGATCACTATCCGCACCCACACCGCAGCAAATCGCAATGGCAAAATATCGAGCTTGGCTAGGGGTTATTTTGGTGCTTACCATCGCTTCTATAGTGGTGATAACCCAGATACCCACCCGTCTAGGGTTAGACCTGCGGGGGGGCTCTCAGCTCACCATCCAGGTGCAGCCCACCGCAGCTATCCCCACCATTACTGAGCGGGAGCTAGAGGCGGTGCAAACCGTGGTCGAAGGCCGAGTCAACGGCCTGGGCGTTTCGGAGGCGGTAGTGCAGCAGCTAGGCAACAACCAGCTGCTGGTGCAGCTGCCTGGCGTCAGCGACCCACAACAGGCCGAGCGGGTGTTGGGGGGCACGGCTCAGCTCGAATTTCGCGCCCAGCGGCCCGGCACCGACCAGCAGCTTCAGATTGAAAATCAGGTGCTGCAAGGTCATCTAGGCGAACTGGCGGCGCTCCAGGCCTCCCTGCCGTCAAATGGGGAGATTAACAGCGATACCCAGGCTCGCATCGACAAGCTCCAGGCCGATATTACGGGCAGCGAAAAGGCCGTGGCGGCTCTGTTTGAACCCAGTACTTTGGGCGGGGATAAGCTAACCGATGCGATCGCCCGGCCCACGAGCGGCACCCTTTGGGAGGTGGTGATTCAGTTCAACAGCGAGGGCGGCAACGAATTTGCTGAGATTAGTAAGGCGATCGCCGGTACCGGTCGCACCATCGGCATCTTCCTCGACAACCGCCTGCTGAGCGCGCCAACGGTGAACGTGCAGTACGCCGAGACCGGCATTACCGGGGGCAGCGCTGTTATCTCT
The DNA here is from genome assembly GCF_014695775.1 of Leptolyngbya sp. FACHB-60. GTDB lineage: Bacteria > Cyanobacteriota > Cyanobacteriia > Phormidesmidales > Phormidesmidaceae > Nodosilinea. Next base: position 103,187 of record NZ_JACJOX010000030.1, read on the forward strand.
GGCAACTTTACCGCCGAGTCAGCCCGCGACCTGGAAATTCAGCTGCGCGGTGGTGCCCTGCCTCTACCCGTAGAGGTGGTCGAGAATCGCACCGTGGGGCCTACCCTGGGCCGCGACAGCATTCAGCGCAGCCTCTACGCTGGCATCGCTGGGCTCGGCCTGGTGCTGGTATTTATGGCTATCTACTACCGTTTGCCCGGCATCTTGGCCGATATCGCTCTGGTCATCTACGCCCTGCTCACCTGGGCGGCCTTCAACCTGCTGGGGGTGACCCTCACCTTGCCTGGGATTGCTGGGTTTATTCTCAGCATCGGCATGGCCGTAGATGCCAACGTGCTGATTTTTGAGCGCACCCGTGAAGAGCTGCAAGCGGGCAAAACCCTCTACCGCTCTGTTGAATCGGGCTTCTACCGCGCTTTTTCAAGCATTTTAGACGGCAACGTCACTACCCTAATCTCCTGTCTGGCGCTGTTTTACTTTGGAGCCGGGCTCGTCAAAGGGTTTGCCCTGACCTTGGCTATCGGCGTCATTATCAGCATGTTTACTGCCCTGACCTGCACCCGTACTCTGATGTTCTTAGCCATTAGCCTGCCGCAGTTTCGGCGGCCTAGGCTGTTTTGCCCCGGGTTAAACCCCGTTCGCCCTGACCCCGTTCGTCCCTAGGAGTGCCCCATGAAGCTCAACATTATTCAGCAGCGCGGTCTCTGGTGGGGAATCTCGACGGTACTGGTGCTGGTCAGTCTGGTGGCTATGGCGATCTCGTGGCAGCAGCTGGGTGCGCCCCTGAGGCCGGGTCTGGATTTTGCTGGTGGCACCAGGCTCCAGCTGACCCGGGCCTGCGTGGCTACCGACAGCTGTACCGAAGCGCTAGATCTGGCTGAGGTTAGGCAGGTGCTGGGGGATCAGGGTCTCGACTCTAGCAGCCTTCAGCTTTTGGGGGAGGACCAGCAGGTGCTCTCGATTCGCACCCGCACCCTGAATGTAGAGGAGCGGGCCCCTCTGCAAAGCGCGCTCGACGAGGCCATTGGCCCCTTTGACAGCGGCTCTACCCAGATTGATACCGTCGGGCCGGTAGTGGGAAAACAGCTATTGGTGTCGGGCCTGCTGGCTCTGCTGGTTTCCTTCGCGGGGATTGTGGCTTACATGAGCCTGCGCTTTAAGCTTGACTATGCGCTGCTGGCGATTTTGGCCCTGGCCCACGATGTGACTATTACCGCTGGTGTGTTTGCCATCTTGGGGCTGGTGCTAGGCGTCGAGGTCGATAGCTTGTTCATCGTCTCGCTGCTCACCATCGTGGGCTTCTCGGTTAATGACACGGTGGTGATTTACGATCGCGTGCGCGAGAACATGAAGCTCAGCCCTGGCAGCCACATCAACGACATTGTTGACAGCGCTGTTAACCAAACCCTGGCCCGTTCGCTCAATACCTCGCTGACGACAACGCTGCCGCTGGTGGCGATCGTCATCTTTGGTGGCCCAACCCTGAAATATTTTGCTCTGGCGCTGATTGTGGGCTTTGTAGCCGGGGCCTACTCCAGCATTTTTGTGGCCAGTTCGCTGCTCGCTCTGTGGCGAGAACGCACGGGTCAAGCCTACAGCGATGACCCTGACTTAGTAGAAGCTCAGCCTGAAACCCAGAGCTGACCGATTTAACCATGGGCACCCCTAGTTATCCTGCGCCCCTAGAGCGTCTGCGGACCATTATGCTACGCCGCTGGTGGGCGATTAGCGGCCTGCTGTGGCTGACGGCAGCCCCCCTCAGTCTGTGGAGCCTGCGGCCTGAAATTGCGCAACTGCGCCAGTACTTTACCTGGTCAACAGTACGGCTGGGTTTGGCCTATAACCGTCCTGCTGCTGTAGGGCTAGGGTTGTGCGTAGGCCTTACCGTTGCCCTACTGGTGGCCGAGAGCCGCTATATTTTGTGGGGCATAACTAAGGACGAGCAGCAGCGGCTCGAAAAACTATGCGATCGCATCGCCGCCCAGGGCCCATCCCATCCGCTTTGGAAACAGATCCATCGCGACTAGAACTGTCGGTTTGATCAAGGACTAAAGGCGGCCAGCCTAGAGACGGCTCAGCGCTCGCGTGACATTAGTACCAAGATGTAATTTCATAGAACAAGACGGTTAACCCCGTTTCCCCAGCGGGAAACCGGAGTTGCTTTGGTCAGCCAGGCTATGGCTTAGCCTCAAATTTTTCGTGTTTCATCAGCAGAAGGCAGCGGTATCTCCATGACTCTACACAAAGACGGTATTGCCCCCCACGGAGGCACTCTGGTCGATCGCCTGGCGACACCCGACCAAAAAGCCCAGTTCTTAGCCAAGGCCGACACCCTGCCTCGGGTCGGCCTTGACGAGCGGGCCTTCTCTGATCTGGTCATGATTGCCATCGGCGGCTTTAGCCCCCTCAACGGCTTTATGAAGCAGGCCGATTACGACACCGTGGTCACCGACATGCGCCTGTCTAACCGCCTGCCCTGGGCAATTCCGGTTACCCTGTCAGTGGATGAAGCCACCGCCGCTCCACTCCAAGAGGGCAGCCTGGTGCGATTGGATGACCCCAGCGGTCGGTTTGTCGGCGTGCTGGAACTGGAAGAAAAATATACCTATGACAAAGCCCGCGAGGTCGTCAACGTCTACCGCACCGACGATGAAAAACACCCCGGCGTCAAGGTGGTCTACGACCAGGGAGCGGTGAACCTGGCTGGCCCGGTGTGGCTGCTCCAGCGCGATCCCCATCCCCTCTTCCCCGCCTACCAGATTGACCCGGCGGCCTCACGGACGCTGTTTCGCGATCGCAACTGGAAGACCGTCGTCGGCTTTCAAACTCGCAACCCCATCCACCGGGCCCACGAATATATTCAAAAATGCGCTCTAGAGACCGTTGATGGGCTGTTTCTGCACCCGCTGGTGGGGGCCACCAAATCCGACGATATCCCCGCCGATGTGCGCATGCGCTGCTACGAGATTATGGTGGAGCACTACTTCCCCCAAGACCGCGTGATTCTTGCGATCAATCCCTCCGCAATGCGCTACGCTGGCCCTAGGGAAGCGATTTTCCACGCGCTGATCCGCAAGAACTATGGCTGCACTCACTTCATTGTGGGTCGCGACCACGCTGGGGTGGGCGACTACTATGGCACCTACGACGCTCAGTACATCTTCGACGAGTTTGGGCCGACGGAGCTGGGCATCGTGCCAATGAAGTTTGAGCACGCCTTCTACTGCACCCGCACCGGGGGCATGGCCACCTCTAAAACCAGCCCCAGCACTAAGGACGAGCGGATTCACCTGTCGGGTACTAAGGTACGGGAGATGCTGCGCCGCGGCGAGCTTCCCCCCCCTGAGTTTTCTCGGCCCGAGGTGGCGGCGGAGCTGGCTAAGGCCATGCGGGTTCCCGAAGCCATCAGCTAGTAGGATGCAATCAACTCGGTGACACTCAAACGACGGGCGTTTTTGCAGCAGGCAAGCTTGGCCCTAGGAGCGCTGGGGGTAGGCGGGTCGGCTTGGCTGGCAACCTACAGTCGCTACCAGGCGGCGCTGGCCAAGCCCGCCCAGCGGCGGTTGGCTCTGTTGATTGGCATTAATGCTTACCCCGATCGCGCCCTCGACCCGGGTGTTGCTCAAGATATCGCTCTGAAAGGCTGCGTGACCGATGTGGAACTACAGCGACAGCTGTTGGTGCATCGCTTCGGCTTTCAGCCCGCCGATGTCGTTACTCTGACCAACCAAGAGGCCACCCGCGCCAACATTCTGACGGCCATTGACGAGCATCTGGTGCAGCAGGCCCAAGCCAACGATGTGGTGCTGCTGCACTTCAGTGGCTACGGCAGTCAGGTGCGCCTGGCTAAGGCCGAAGCCTCGGAATCTCTACAGGCCGCTTGGGTAACAGTAGATAGCCGCCTACCCAGCGAAGCCAATCCTGCCCTGGGCGATCTGCTTGAGGCCGAAATTATTGCTCAGCTCAAACCTTTGGCCACTGCCAACCTGACCACCGTCATCGATGCCGGCAGTCAGGATGCGGGCTACCTGCGCTGGGGAAATTCTCGAGTTAGATCTCGGCCTACGGTGCCCACGGGTTTGGTGTCGTCGCCCACGGGGATATCCCCCCCGTTAGATGCTCCTTGGCCAGGGCTAGTGCTGCGGGCGGCTGACATGGGTCGGCTGGTGTTAGAGAGCCATTGGGACGGGTTTAGCGCCGGGGTTTTCACCTATGCCCTCACCCAAAGCCTGTGGGAAACAGAAACAGAACCTGACTCCACGGCTAAGTTGATACAGCGCGCTGGTTCGCGACTACAGCGATGGGTGGGGGCCGACCAGCAGCCCAGTCTGAGCGATCGCCTGCCACCTCACACCAGCCCTGCGACCTACGGCCTACCACCTCAGCTGCCGCCAGCGGCAGGAGTGATTTTGCAGGTCAGCGATGAGCGCCCTTTAACCGTGTGGCTGGGTGGTGTGCCGCCCTATGTGCTGCGTTACCTTCAGCCCGGCTCCCGCTTAGTTGCCGGAGCTGGTGAACCGGCCGTGCTTTTGCGGCTGGAGTCGCGTACAGGCCTAAAAGCCGTGGTTCGACCTTTGGAGAGTGAGGTCGAACCGTCCGCGATCGCCCATCAGCCCCTGTTCGAGCAGGTGCGGCGGTTGCCCCAAACCATCGATCTAATTGTTGCCCTCGATAGCCAGCTCAAGCGGGTGGAGCGAGTTGACGCTACTAGCGCCCTGTCGGGTATTTCCCTGGTGACCTCGGTGACCGCTGGAGAAAAAGCCGCCGACTGTCTGTTTGGTCGCCTGCCCATTGGCCCGGTTCCCACTCTGACCGCTGCCCTGTCCAGTGCGGGTGAGGCCCAAACCAAGCTAGGTAGCAGTCGCCCTGCCGAGAGCAGCTACGGGCTATTTGCCCCTAACCGCACCCTGCTGCCCGGCACCATGTTGGCCAAAGAAGAGGCGGTGAAAACAACAGTCAACCGGCTCGCCCCCTATCTGCAAACCCTACTGGCCCTCAAGCTGGTGCGACTGACCGAAAACCACACTGCTTCTCAGGTGGGGATAGCGGCGCTGCTTGAGGCGGTGCAGCCCAAGCCCATGCCGCTGCTGGTGCAGCTTACTGAGCGCAGCCCCGCCGTCACCTGGCCAGTCGCGATTCGCCAGGCTCAGAAGGCAGCAACCGATGACCCAATTACGCTACCCCGCGATGGCCGCATTGCCTACCGCCTGGCCAACACTTCGACCCAGCCCCTGCACCTGCTGTGGATTAGTTTTGACAGCCGGGGTGAATGCAATGCCCTGATGACTCTGCCCGACCCGATCGCCGCTGACGGAGCCGAAGTGCCCCCTGCTGCCACGCCCCTAGCACCGGGGCAGCTTGTGTCTATCCCCGCCGATGGGGCTGGTTGGGCCATGCCGGGGGCAGCCACTTGGGTAGAAGCTTATGTCATTCTCAGCACCCAGCCCCTCGATCAGTGCCTGGCTGTGCTGGGCGACGATCCGCCATCGCTGGCCACGGGTTTTCGCCCAGTACCCCAGCCTTTGCAGCTGGCCCAAGCACTGCTGCAAGACCTCAGCGCCAGCTCTGACGAGGAGAAGCCTGCCCCCGACTATTACGCCCTGCACCACGATCGCTGGGCCACCCTGAGTTTTCGCTACGCCATTGCCTGAGCCATGATGTTTGAGCGACAGGCAGGCTAGGCAATCAGCAGCCCGATCGCACCCCCTATCCCCATCCCGAGCAGACAAGTCAGCAGCAAAATTAGACTGGTTTTGCTGCCCTTGTTGCGCCGCAGCAGGCGATCGCCCAGGGCTGCTGTCGTCAGGCTGCACAGCACCGCCAGCAGTACTGCCAGCAGGCTGTAGAGGGCGATTTCTAGGAACGCTTTGCCGATGGTCAGCTCATCGAGGTTGTTGGTGCCCAGGTGGTTGAGGGCGATCGAAAGCGCCACCGCCAGGGCCGTGCCCCCCACAATGCTGCCCAGCACCAGCAGGTTGGCCGTCAGCCACCGAAACCGCTTCAGCGCCTCGGGACCCGCCAGGGTCACCCCCTGCACGACGGTGCCACCGGCGGCCACTGGCCACACCCAGGGACTGGCCAGGGCGGTCAAAAGCATCCCGGCGATAGCATAGAGCAGGCCGCACAGCAGCCACAGCCCAAAAAAAGGACGGCGGGTAGAGGGTCGCCTCGCCGCGCGCTGACGCGGTTGACGGTTGAAGCCGGAGCGACGGCGCTGGGTCGGTTGGTTCATAGCAGACAGACCATAGACCGGTAAAATCCTAGGCTCTAGTTTGCCAGGAAGCGGAGCATTGTGCAGTAACCTGATCATAATCCCTGTCATGTCGTCAATGAGTGTTCCCGTTGCTGCGCTAGTTCAAGGGTTGTTGGCTGCCTCTAGTTTGCTGGTAGGGGCGATTTTAGGAATTGCCTGGCGACCCGCGCGATCGCTCACAGCGGCAATTATGGCCTTTGGCAGCGGCACTCTGCTCTCTGCGATCGCCTTCGACATCACCCTGCCCGCCTACCAGAGCAGCGGCTTTTTGCCGCTGGTGGCGGGCTTTGCTCTGGGCGGCACCCTGTTTACCGTCATCGTGGGCTATATCGACAACCAGGGGGGCTTTATTCGCCACCCATCGTCGTCGCGGCGGTTTCTCTACCACCACCGCCAGGACGAAGCCTCGGAAGTGCTCGATCGCATCGGCCACATCGAAGTGCTCCACAGTCTCTCCCCTGACGAAATGCAGGCGATTATTCCTCTGCTTAAGCCGCTCCAGGTCGAGGCGGGGATGGTGCTGTGTCAAGAGGGTGCCCCCGGTGACTCCATGTTCCTGATTGTGGAGGGGGATGCTGAGATCTACAAAGGCTCCCAACGATTGGCCTTTCTGGGCTCTGGGGAAATCTTTGGCGAAATGGCGCTGCTGACCGGCGAGGAGCGATCGGCGACGGTGGTGGCCAAAACCCCCATGGAGCTCTACGAACTCGATAAAACTGATTTTGACGCCATGCTCACCTACGCCCCTCAGCTCTCCAGCGGGCTGAGCCGCATTCTGGCCCGGCGGCTGCGTGAAACCACCCAGTCCACCGCCAAGCTTGCTCCGGTGGATGATGACCAGTGGCGGCGACAGGTGCTCGACAGCGTCGAAGTCGATATCCCTATCTCGGAGCAGCAGTTTAAGGAGCTGGCCCAAAGCTCTGCCCCTCTGGCCATTTTGGTGGGCACTATGATCGACAATATTCCTGAAGCCCTGGTGATCGGCTTTCACGTAGGCACAGGCCATACGGGAGCGTCGTTTTTGATGGCGGTGTTTATCTCCAACATTCCTGAGGCGATGTCAAGCTCCATCGGCATGCGCCAAGCGGGCACCTCGGCCAGTCGCATTTTAGCCCTATGGGGTGGTGCCGTGCTGCTTAGCGGGTTGGTGGCCATGGGCGGCAGTCAACTGGTGCCGGTGGTATCTGAATGGATGCTGGCCATGGCCAAGGCCACCGCCGGTGGTGCCATTCTCGCTATGGTCGCCAGCACCATGATGCCCGAGGCCTACGAAATGGGTGGCGGCTCGGTGACCTTCTCAACTATTGCTGGGTTTTTAGTGAGCTTTTGGTTGGCCTCCTCGGCCTTTTGAAGCTAGCCAATCGTCATCTATGCAAAATGCTGAACAGGTTCCCAGTTCTGCCCATTAAAACCAAGGGAATCTGACCTGTTGTAGCAACGCCTTTGGGCTTGCCCTAACTACTGTCATCAGAACCAAAGATGAAGGCCTATTGCGGTTGACACTCCATCCAGAAAAATCTATGCTCCCCTCTTCTCGTTAACAGATCGCTACACCTCGGGGGGTAGCTCTGGCGGAGAGGCTTTGGTATCTAGTAGGTTGGCCTTAGACGTCTTTAGGTCTTTCCACAGGCGCTTGATTTCGTCGTAGGCTTCGTCAGCCGACATTTTGCCACCGGTTTCAAGATTACAAACTAAGGAAACCCGCTGAGCAAACTCTTGCAAGTTGGCGTTAAAGGCTAGCTGCTGCGGCGTAAATTCACCCCAGTACTTACTGCGGGGGAAGAGAAAATTTTCCTTAGGGGATGGTTGGTTGTCGGTCATGGCACCAGCGGGTGGAGGGCATAGCTCTTACCTTACATTAGATAAATTCTTCCCTACTGGCGGCGATCGCGACCCAACTGTCGTTCGCAATACCCACCGCTGGTTTCGTGTAACAGCGCCTGGCGAGAACATTGGCGTGCTAGCTGCTGCCGGTCAACAGGGTCACGACGCCAGCCACTGCTGAATTTGCTCTAGGGCAGCGGCAACGGTGCCGGCGATCGCCAATGGCCCGGTCGCTAAACTCTGCCACAGGGCGATCGCGCCAGGGGGCATTGCCATCAAAATGACGGGTCGCTGGGCCTTGAGGGCAAGGGCAATTTCAGAGGCGGTGCCGGGGCCGAGCCCGCAGGCCACCACTACCTGGCTCGACAACACGTTAATGGCATTGCGGGCATCCCCTAATCCGGTCAGTATAGGAATGTCTACAGCAGCTGACCGATCGGTCCCGTCGTTGGAGGGCAAAATGCCCACGGTGAGCCCGCCCGCTGCCTTGGCCCCCTGGCAGGCCGCCTCCATGACGCCCACCTGACGTCCTCCGGTGAGCAATACCCATCCGCTAGAGGCGATGGCATATCCAAGGGCGTAGGCTGTCTCCATCTGAGTCGGGGTTGCCGAGATCCCCGGTCCCATGACGCCAATAATGATGTAGGCCATTGGTTAATCAGTGGGGTTATGGTTGTTAGTGCGGTGGTGGTTGACCAAGTTGCGCCGTTGGCTTGGCCCCTTAGCAGGCAAGGGCGGTGACCTGATCGGATGGGTGATCGCAAAAAAACTTGACGATGAATTTCCACCAGCCAGGGGAGCTGTCGTCTAGATTAAGTTAACGATTAGAGAAAATTTGGGTACTGTACTCCTAGCTTAACTCTGTACTATTGCTCGACCCTGGTCCGCTGCCCCCTGCGTTTAACCCTTCTGCCGTGCGATCTACAGTGTCTTGCTTGAGTCTTCTCTCCCCCCTTAGTCGATGGGGCTGGGGCGCGATCGCAGCCGGTGGATTGCTTGCGGGCGGGCTAGCGATGGCCTCCCCGGCAGCGGCAGCGGATTCGGTGACGGTGCGTCTGGGGCGACTGTCTCAGACGGTGAGCCTTGACGATCTCCAGGCGTTTGCTGCCACGGGTGAGGTACCTCCATCGCTGCGGCTCTACCGGCCGCTGCTCAACGCCAGCCTCCAAGAAGTGCTTCAGGGCGAAATTGCCCTAGAGCCCGAGGTGGGTCAGGTAATTTTAGATGAAATTTTGCAGACCCCCGGTGGAGCGCGGCTGCTTGACACCCTGCGGGCGATCGCGCCCAACCTGGCTGCTGCCGACCTGCGCGTCACTCTAGAGCAGGTGTCGGAGGCGGAGGCTGGTCTAACCCTGCTGGGCATTTTGCGGGCCATGCCCCAAGACACTCTAGAGATTGACGTGGGCACTCTGCTCACCCTGGCCTCTCAGTTTCGCCTGGCGCAGATGGAGAGCAAAGCCCTCGGCCGAGTCCTGCGTGAAGACCCCATGACCGAAGCGGCCGAACCTGCCCCGCTGCTGGGGACTGATCCCTTTTCTACAGGCTCTTCAAAGGTCGAGCGCTGGGAGCTGGTGCTGCGTGATCACAGCCGCGATCGCAGCATTCCCCTCGATATCTACTGGAGCAAAGACAGCCATGGCCCTCTGGTGGTCATCTCTCACGGGTTTGGGGCCGATCGCCGCTTCTTTGCCTACTTAGCTAAACATCTGGCCTCCCACGGGCTAACGGTAGTCTCGGTAGAGCACCCCGGCAGCAATGTTGCCGCTCTGCTCTCGCTGCCCACCGATAACCTGCCTGAGGCCGCTGCTCAAAGCCGCATTTTACCCGCCACCGAGTTTCTCGACCGGCCCCGTGATATCAGCTACGTGCTCGATCGCCTGGAGAAACTCAACACCTACTCCTATAGTCTGCGCGATCGCATCAACACTGATGAGGTAGCCTTCATTGGTCATTCCCTCGGCGGCTATACGGGATTGGCCCTTGCCGGGGCGGCGCTCGATCTGCGATCGCTTGAGGCCTACTGCCAAACCCTCAACCCAGTCACCGTCTCCCCCGCTGACTGGCTTCAGTGCGCGGCCCAAGATTTGCCCGTCAAATACGCTAATCTGCGCGACGACCGGATTACCCAGCTGATAGTGGCTAACCCCCTCACCGGAGTGCTGTTTGGCGAGGCAGGGCTGAGCCGGGTGCGGGTGCCCACCCTGGTGCTGGCCGGCACCCACGATACCGTCACGCCCATGGCCAGCCAGCAGTTGCGTCCCTTCATGCAGCTACCTACCGACAAATATCTCGTTACCGTGGTGGGTGGGTCTCACCTGAGCGTCGGCGATCCCAACAACCTCAACGCCGACTTGGGTCGCATTCCGTTTATGGCTGAGTTGCCCGACGTCACCACCGCCCCCCTGCGCATTTTTCTCCAAGGGGTGAGTTTCAGCTTTATCATGCAACAGACTCCTGGAGCCGAAGACTACGCTCCAGCTTTGGACTCCGCAGTAGCCCATGCGTTTTCGACTACTACAATGTCACTGCGCCTGAGTCAAACCGTACCCGAGGGACTGGCCGCATGGCCCCGGCTGCGCCAAAGCGGGCCACACCGCCAAGAAGGATTGATCAGCTACCTGCCCTCTCTCCTCCATCTTGAGGCTTTGGCAATTCAAGACCAGGTTCAGGCGCTACAGCGTCAGATGATTGCCTATCTGCGTCATTCCCCCCCCTCCCTAACAGCGGTGTATTGGCCCTTTTTAGTACCACAGCTGCCTATGCAGGCCAATCAGCCCGGCAGCAAACCAGCCGCCTCCCAGTGACGGTCTACGTTTTGGCCCCTTAGCCCCGTCGGCAGAAGCCAGCGATATCAACCCAAAACCCACTATTCCTAAGAATCCATGGTGTACCCATCTGGCATAATCGTGCCGTGCACATCGGTACGCCGCAGGTTAGTGTAGTCGAGCTTAGCGTTGATCATGACCGCATCGGTGAGGTCAGCTCCACTTAGGTTTGACCAGCTCAGACGGGTGCGATATAGGGTTGCCCCTCGCAGATTGGCCCCCCGCAGCGAGCTCCAGCTCAGGTTGGCCCCGCGCAAATTGGCGTGGGATAGATTAACATTCACCAGGTTTGTGCTTGTCAGCTTCGCTCGACTCAGGTCGGCCTCCTGAAAATCAGCTCCCTCAAGGGTCGCTCCAGTGAACACCGCCCCCACCAGCACAGCTCTCCGCAGGATGGCTCGGTTCATTAGCGCGCTGGTCATGTTGGCGTGTTCCAAGTTAGCGCCTTCCATGTCGGTCGCCAGCATTCTACCCCGGCTGAGGCTGGCCTCGCTCAGCATGGCCTTGTGCAGCGTAGCGTGGTCGAGCACGGCTTCGTTGAGGTTGGTTTCGCGTAAAACCGCCTGGGTTAGGTTGGCTCGCACCAGGTTAGCGCTGCGCATACCCGCCTCGCTCAGGTCGGCTCCTACTAGGCGAGCATCGGCCAGGTCAGCCCCAATTAAGTTGGCTAAAATCAGCGTGGCTTGGTCAAAATTGACGTCGGTGAGCTTAGCCTCGCGGAAGTTAGCCCCCACCAAAGTGGCTCCAGCAAAGGTCGTATTTTGCATATTAGACTGACGAAAATTTGCCCCGCTGAGGTTCTGTTGACTCAGGTCAGCGCCAATTAGCTGAATGCCGCGAAAGTCTCGTTCTCCCGCCGCGTAGCGCTCTAGCAGATCGGCAACGGTTATATCTAAAGGCAGGTTAGGCAGTTGAGAACTGAAAAACTGGGAACTAGAAGGGGGCGTTTCCAAAGAAAATCCTCAACGGCAACGATAGTCAGGGTTTGAGCTACAACTCTCAGCGTTTCAGGTCGCCAGAGTGAATGTTCGGGCAAAAAAAGTGTCATCTGCCCTAGGCCGAATTTTAGGATAACCAGAAGCCCGCTCTCGGTAAACGGTTGCCTGAGCTATGGCAGTTTTGATCCCTGCAACCTTAACAGTTCTCAATCTGCCCTGCCGGAGCGAGGCCAGAAAAACCACTCGATCTACTCAGGCTGTAGGCTCTGGTAGTTCAACCCTAGCCCATCCCTCGCAGGGGTGCAGAGCAGATCTTCACCTAAGGTATGCTAAGTCTGAATTTAAGTTGCTCTAGCCTGTCATCTTGGTCACTCATCTATGCCCCGATCGCTGCTCACTCTCCTGCGCCGCCGTCTGTTCTGGCTCACCTTGCTGCTGACGGTGTGGCTACTGTGCAGCGGTCAGGCTCCGGCAGGAGCAATGGCTCTAAAGGGTGATCAAAGCCTGAGCGATCGCCTAGCGGCTTTCCCCCAGTGGGGCACTAAGCCCGCTTTGCCTGCGGCCCAAGGTGACTTGATCTACCCCGACTGGTTGCGGGGTAAATGGCAGCTGACCAGCACTCTGGTCGATTTAGCTGCCCCAATGGCTCCTGACTTGGTGACCCCCGGCTTTGAGGGCAACCGCGCCTATCTGGGTGTACCAGTGACCTGCGCGGTGCAGTTTGTTATAGCGCCCGAGGGGGCACGTAGCCCATTGGGGGCAGCGCAGCGTTTAATTCCTGCTGTAGCCGGTTTGCCTCAAACTGTGGCCGATCGCGCCTTCAACGGGTTAAGCATGGCCCGCGCTTACCTGGGAACAGCGGTGCAGGCCGTCAAGGTAGACTCCGACAACCCTAACCGCCAGGTGACGCTGCTGAAGGGCGATCGCCAGCTTGAATCGACTGTGACAGCCCGCGCTGTTGAAGTGCCTCGGGAAGCCGAATTTATCACTGTAGAACGATTTCAGCAGGTGTTTCGGGGTGGTGTTGCGGTTCCTTATTTCAACGAGGTGGAAATTACTACCGCCTATCGTCGAGCAGCGGCTTCCGAGGGGTTGAGTTTGGACAATCGTGTGTGGGCTGACCAAGTGACGGCGGTGTACCTATCGCCCCAAGATCCCAATTTTCTCAAGGCTCAAAATCAGCCCGTGGCGCTGTATCGCTATCGGCTGGAGCTGGTTTGGATGTGAGCCAAATGCGAGCGTTAGTGGGCTTTCTGTCTAGACCTAGACTATTGAATTACTTCTCCCAGGTCTTTTATCTTGACGCTTAAATGCTCTCTCCTAGCCTTATCTAAAACGCTTGTGATGCAAACTTAATTTAATGGCACTTCACTGGCGTACTGAATAGCAGTAGCATGGGTTTGAGCTTAGAAAAGCTTCTGACTCGATGCGAGTATATGTTGACGCTAACGATAAATTCTTGGCAGTTGCTCTCTTGTTAAGTTTGCGCACTCATTAAAACCTACGCTGGTTTTAGGCATGCCTGCCCGCTCAGGCATAGGCGCTTTTAATTTGCTTTTGTGATTACTTTGTTTTTTCTAAACAGGTTTGGCTGTAAGTTTGCTTGCCAAACCTTAAACAGACTCAAACCTCAGAATCTTTAGGTAACGTCTTTGCGCTTTGGGTTGCTGAGTGCCTAGCAGTTCTGATTTCACAGCAGATAGAGCCTGGGTTAAGACTGCCCAAAAATCAAGCCTATCGGGCATTTTTCCTTTTTTCGCTTTTCGCTTTTCGTTCTTTTTGGAAGATAGCTATGCTCGGTTCCCAAACTACTAATCAGCCCTACCGAGTTGCGATCGCAGGCACTATTACCAACGCTGCTACCGGCGATATCATGCCCCAGGCCGTGGTGCGCATTACCACCGCTCCGGTAGCCTTTACCGAGGGGATAATGGGGCTTTTAGCCGCTGCGATCGCCCATCGCCCCGAAGTTCAAGCCCACTACAGTGACCTCATTGCAGACTGGCAGCGGTCTTTGGCTCCTCTGGCAACAGCCCAGTGGCTGCTCGATCGCCTAGAGCAGCCGCTGGCCCTAGCCCGACCCGACCAAACCCAGAGCGGTGGCGACGGCCACTACTGCTTTTATGACCTGCCGGCCGGTTCCTATACGATCACGGCCACCTACGTCCTGCCCCACCGCGGCCAAGGGACGACCTCTGCCCAGGTAGAGGTTCTCCACAGCGATCGCCGGCTCAACTTTGCGATCGTAGATCTGGCTATTAGCCTGGTGCCAGGGGCTTGCCCGCTGACTGTATTGGGCGTTCACAAAGTGTCCCCAAAGGGGAATCGCTCACTCTCACGACCCATTGAAGGCGCAGAACAGTTTTGGCAAGCCCCAACCGTTGCCTACCCTAGGGTTGAAACTCTGTCTCATTAAGCAGGGCGAGGGCGGTGCGCCACACCATGTAGCCATCCTGGTTGAGGTGCAGCCCGTCGGTGGTGAGGTCGGCTCGCAGATAGCCGTCGCCATTGACAAACAGCGGATACAAATCCAAAAACTCAGCCCCGGTCTCGGCGGCTACAGCCTTGAGCTGGACGTTGACCGTGCGGATTAGCTCGGGAGAAACAGCCACCAGGCGATCGCGTCCTTCCCAGGTGGCCATCTCACCGCCGTGGGGCAAGATAGACTGCACCACTACCCGCGTTTGGGGATGCTTCTGGTGCAGGTAGTTCACCATTTTGCGGACGTTGTACACCAGGTCGGCCTCAGAACCGCCCCAGATTAAGTCGTTGATGCCCACCATAATGAACACCGCCTCGGGCGAGGTGTTGTCGAGCAGGTAGAGGCGATCGCGCAGCCCGGTCGATTTTTCTCCTGAGATAGCTTGATTCAGCCAGGTTCTGCGCCCCGGCAGCATGTTGGTCGGAAACCACAGCGTCAGCGAATCGCCTAGCAAAACCGTCTGATTGGGAGCATCAATAGCTACCACAGCCTCAGCTTCGGCGGCCAGCAGCGCTACCCACTCCTCGTAGTCGAGGCTGTGGCGCGTTCCCAATTCAGGCTCAAAGGGGGCCACCGTAACGTGCGGGTCAGCCGCAAAGGCATTGGCCTGGGGCAGCACCGCATCCCCCGCCTGGCTCAGCTGCCGCAGCATCGCCATCGCCGTAATAAACAGCAGCCCATTCAACACCAGCGACAGCAGCGCCCAGGGGGGAACCCCCTGAAGCCGATGCAGCGCCGAGCGAAACTGAAGATAGGGTGGAAGCGGTAAAGCCACAGCGATATACCTACAAACCTGGAGCTAGAGAACCAGCCCTGCCAATGGGTCAAATTGTAGATAGATTTTCCCCTACAAACCACTATTGCGGCGAGGGTTTTTTACCCGCTTTATAAGGATGGCAACAGGCGAGCTACACGTTGAAGCGAAATAGCATCACATCACCCTCCTGCACCACATACTCTTTGCCCTCGCTGCGCACCTGACCTTTATCTTTGGCTGTAGCCATCGAACCTGCGGCCACCAGGTCGTTGTAGGCCACCGTCTCAGCGCGAATGAAGCCCCGCTCAAAGTCGGTGTGAATGACGCCAGCAGCCTGGGGGGCAACCATGCCGGCCTTAATGGTCCAGGCGCGGGTTTCCTTCGGGCCGGTGGTGAAATAGGTGCGCAGCCCCAGCAGTTCGTAGGTGGCACGAATCAGCGTCTTGAGGCCGCCTTCTCCGACGCCAAGGGCTTCGAGAAAGTCCTTGCGTTCCTCGTCGTTCAGATCTACCAGTTCTGACTCCACCTGGGCCGAAATCACTACCACCTGGGCATCTTCTGCCGCTGCCACCGCCCGCACCTGCTCCACCCAGGCATTGCCGCTGGCCAGGTCCTCTTCAGAGACGTTGGTGGCATAGATAACGGGCTTGCGGGTGAGCAGTCCCAGGGGCTTGATGATCGCCTCGGCTTCGGCGTCGAACTCCACCTGGCGAGCGGGTTTGCCCTCGTTGAGCACCGGCAATATTTTTTCGAGAATGGCCAGCTCAGCCTGGGCCTCTTTGTCGGCGCGGGCCAGCTTACGCACCCGATCGACCCGGCGCTCGAGCTGGGCTAGATCAGACAGGGCCAGCTCGAGGTTGATCACCTCGATGTCGCGCACCGGGTCAACCGAACCGGAGACATGAATGATGTCGTCGTCCTCAAAGCAGCGCACCACGTGGACGATCGCATCCACCTCGCGAATATTGGCCAAAAACTGGTTGCCCAGCCCTTCGCCCTGGCTGGCCCCCTGCACCAAGCCCGCAATATCGACAAACTCGACCCGAGCTGGCACGGTCTCCACTGAGCTAGAGATGTCGGCTAGCACTCGCAGCCGAGCATCGGGCACCGCCACAATGCCTACGTTGGGCTCAATGGTGCAAAAGGGAAAGTTTGCGGCCTGGGCCTTGGCGTTGGCCACCACGGCGTTGAACAGGGTAGATTTGCCAACGTTGGGCAGGCCAACAATGCCAGCTCGTAACATGGGGTTAACTCTAGATTCGGGGCAATGGGGAAGGGTAAAAGGTCTCAGGTTTAGGGTTCAAGGCCGATCTGAGATCTCAAACCCTGCACCTGATACCTTGCACCTTAAACCCCTACCTAGCATAAGAGAGGATGGGGCCATTGCGGAGGTGTTGCTATACCCTTAAGGCAAACCAAACCAACGACCGCGAAAGGGTGAGCTATGGCTGGAGTGACAGGGGCAGGGCAGCGGGTGCGGCCCGTTCTGGTGGCGGGGCTAGTGGCGCTGGGGCTAGCGGGGTGCAGCACCCTGGGTTTGTCGCGATCGCCCGAGGGCACTGGCGAGATGAGCAACCAGTATGTTGACAGTGGGTTTCGCGGCGATATGTTGGTGAGCCGCATCAAGCCCGTGCAGATCCGCCTGCCAAACGGCTGGAGTGCTGCCCCCACAGGCACCCTGCACGACAACGCCGACCTCGAGGCCTACAACCTTGACGAAAACATGTTTTTGGTCGTGCTAGGCGAAAATCGCGAGGCCGTAGCCCCCGGCAACATCGAGGAGCAGGCCAACTTCTATTTGCAAATTCTCAAGGGCGGCTTTAGTCAGGTGCTGGCTAACCAGGCCCGCACCGGCGTCGAGCGCGTCAGCAGTTTTCCGGCGGTGCAGTACGAGGTGCGAGGCAATGTGTCTGAGCAGGCCGTGGCCTACCTGCACACCACCATTGAAATGGGCGAAGAATACTATCAGGTGGTGGTGTGGACCCCCGACGATCTGCGCATGGCCAATGCCGACGCCATGCGGGCCGTAGTAGAGGAATTTCGCGCTGCTCAGCTTTAAGCGCCGCCATTCTGTGGCCTAATAGAGTCTGTGGCTTCGCGGCTATTACGCCTCGGCCTCAGCCCCTAGACCAAGGACATTGTCATGCTGCGCTGGCTTACTGCAACGTTTTTTACCCTAGCCATTTCCCCAAAAGTTATGACTGGCCTGAGTCGTAGCCTGGGCTTGGCCTGCGCGGCCCTAGTGCTGTGGCTGAGTCTGGGCGGGCAACCCGCTGCCCTAGCTGGCCTCACCGACGACAATTATGACGGCAATATCTTTGCGCTCTATGCCGGCAACGGGTCGCTGGTGCCGCCCAAGGTCAGCCTGGAGCAATCGCTGCGCTATGGCAAGGCCGCTATTGTGGTGATCTACGTGGACGACAGCAGCGACTGTAAGAAATTTGCGTCGGTTGTTTCCCAGCTGCAAGCCCCCTACGGTCGGGTGGCCAACTTTGTGCCGATTATGGCCGACTCAATTCCCGTCAAAGACTCTTATCAGCCTAACGAGCCCGGCTACTACTTCAAGGATGCTGTTCCCCAAACCCTGGTGTTTAACGCCCAGGGGGAGCTGGTGTTTAACGAAGTTGGCATGGTCCCCTACGAGGCGATCGACGATGTTATGCGAGAGGTCTTTGACTTGCTGCCCCGCACCGAGTCGGAAGAGTTGCGCCGCCGCCCCATCAACGAGGTGAATTCGGAGCTGGTGCCAGAGCAGTAGATCGATTTAGACGCAGGTTTATTTAGAAAATGTAGGCTCAACCACACCAGGAAAGCTGGCAAAGTTGCGGCGCACCCAGTCCATGCCCACCTCGTTGTTGAGCCTAATTTTTTGCGGCGCATCGGGGTAGATCTTGCCCAAAATTGCCGCGTCTTGATCGACTACCACCTTGCCGAAATTGAGATAGGCTCGTCCGAGCAGATTGAAGAGGGGATGCTTGGCTAAGCCAAACAGCAAAATATAGGTGCGGGTGCGGTTTTCGGCCTCGGGCACAAACAGATGGCACTGCACCAATTTGCCCAAGGGTGATTCTCCATGAAAAATGATTAGAGATGGAAAGTGATTTTCGAGGTGGGCCTCGATGGTGCTGGGCAGCAAAAACAAATCTGGACGACGCAGTTTTTCCGCTAGGGCGTAGGGGGCGGTTGGCATGGCGTAGTAGGCATGGGATTCATGCCCCCGATCGATGAACTGGTGGAACTGCACTTCGGCAATGCGAAACAGATCGCGGTGGGTGCCGTTTTGGTGGTTGTAGTCATGCATGTTGAGCAGCATGGTGAGTAGGTCGGTTTCCACCGCGCAATCGGCGGTGTGGCCGATGAAGGTGTACTCAGCTGCGATCGCATTCAGTACCCCCGGAATCGGTATCTTGGGCTCGTAGCCCCCGTAGGACCAAACAAAATCGCCTTGGATAACTAGCTCTAGCGGCTTTAGTTGAGGCAGGGTTTGCTGATTGGAACCTGGCAGCACGGTGCAACCTCGACCGTCAAACCCTAGGGCATGGAAGGGGCAAACGACTCGACTGCTGCCGTCACTTGCCCCTTCGCACCAGCCTTCTGACAGCATGGCACCCATGTGAGGGCAGGCGTTGGGCAGAGCACGAACCTCGCCGACGCCATCTTTCCACAGAACGTAGTCATTACCGTAGAGGGAAGTTTTGCGGGGCTGGTTAGTAGCCAGCATAGACTTGTGCGCCACAAGCCAGGGCGCACCGGGAAGCATGGACTGCATAGAGGCCTCCGATAGATATAAAATTGTGAGAAATTCATCGTGTTTTAAAAATATGACAAATGACTCGCATTCGTCAAGCAGTCTGCGTCGTCAGCCTAAGCAGCGCCGGGGCCAACAGCGGGTCGAAAAGATTCTAGAGGCCGCTGCCTTGGTCTTTGATGAAGTGGGTTATGAGGCGGCGACTACTCACCAGATTGCGGAGCGGGCGGGCACAGCGATCGGATCGCTGTATCAGTTTTTCCCTGATAAAGCGGCGATCTTTAACGCCATGGAACTACGTCACCTGGAGCGGGTGCAGGTTATGTGGGGCCAGGCCAATGCCCAAGAATTTTGGCGACTGCCGCTGAAGGAGATGCTGGCTCAGCTAACCGCTGGTGTGGTGGCGTTGTTTGAGCAGCCGGTGTCACGGGTGATGTTTGTGCAGTTTTACACGGCGCGCGATCGCTTCCAAACCATCGACGACAGCCTGACCCAGGAGGCGATCGCATTTCTCTCTGCCATCCTGCACCAGCGCAACCCAGACCTGCCAACGGAGCGGCGCGATCTCTTGGCGGAGGTCTGCGTCCACAGCTGCAATGCGTTGATTTTAGCGGCACTGCGACAGCCCGATGAAGAAAAGCGCGATCGCCTTGTGCAGCAAATTCCTGTGCTCATGGCCGCGTACCTGACTCCCTATGTAGGCGATCAGATCCACGGCCATGTAATGGATGTAATGATTTGCCCCCACTGTAAATCTCAGGAGCTGGCTAAAAACGGGCGGCGGCGGGGCAAGCAGTGCTACCTGTGCAAAGTCTGCGGCAAGCAGTTTGTGCATCCTGCCGTCACCGAGTCCCTGTGATTCTGGGCTTTTCTGCATGCCCCAAGGATGCCGCCTAACGATTGGCCACTTGCTGCACCAACGGCCGGAAGCCTTCTACCAAGGGAGCCTGGGCTGTGGCCAGCGTGGGGTAGGGCCGAGTGCTGTAGTCTTTGCCTATTTCCAGCGGAAAAGGTTCTACGTCATCTAGCGGTACCCAGGTGGCTCCGGCGGCTTGGGCGATCGCCCACACCGCCGCAATATCCCAGATTTTGGGCGTCGCTTCTACTGCGCCAATCGCCCACCCGGCCCCCACAATCAGCAGGTTATAGGCTGCTGAGCCCAGCATGCGAATCTTGCAGGGAAAGGGTTTCTCCAGCACTGCGGTGCTGCGGGCGCAGAGGCTAAAGAACTGAGTTTTGTCGGGGGTTGCCTCACTGCTGTGGATGGGGCGACCGTTGCAGAAGGCTCCGCTGGGCATGTCTAGACCGCTATCTGCCGGCCAGTAGCCGTAGAAGGATTGGTTTAAAGGCGGCATGGCTACAAAGCCAAAGACTGGGGTGCCTCGATATAGCAACCCTAGGGAAATGCCCCACACCGGAATGCCGCGAGTGAAGTTGGTGGTGCCGTCGATGGGGTCAATAATCCAGCACCAGTCGGTGGCGGGGAAAATGTGCTCCACCTCTTCGCTGAGCACGCCATGGTCAGGAAAGTTTGCCGCTATGGCGGTGCGCAGGGTGTCGTCGGCCCAGCGATCGCACCGCGTTACCAGACTGCCATCGGCCTTTAAATCGGCCTGCACCTGGCCAAAGTCTTCGAGCAGCTTTTGCCCCACGGTTGTTGTGGTCGCCTGGGCAAAAGCCAGCACCTCATCCCAAAAATTTTGTGACATGCTCAATCCATATCGCTTTCCATCGCAGCGGTAATCGCCGCCTTGGCATTGGCTTGAAACTCTTGAATATTCACCCGGCTGAGCAGCCAAATCGCGACCAGCATCCCGATCGCTTGCAGGGTAAACACCAGCCCGTAGGCCAAAAATGCCTGGGGCTGCCCCACTTCCGCCGCTCCATTAAAGCTTCTCAGGATAGCGCGACCCAGATCGAGCACGCCGCCGCCAATGACTGTGGCGCTACCTCGGGCGATCGCCTGAGCCAACCCCCAAGCCCCAATGAAGGTGCCCGCTGTCTCCGCCACCGTCAGATCCAGCATCAGCACGATCGCCCCCAGGGTGAGAATGCCAGAGGCCGTGCCAAACAGAAATACCGCCGTCAGCAAAATCGCCGGACTGCCCGTCAGCCCTGACAGAGTAATACCTACCAGGCACACCGCTGCCCAGCTACAGCCCAGCACCACCGTACGCTTTTTGCCTAGGCGGGGCACTATCAGCCAGCCGCTGACAATAATGCTCAGCAGCGTGCCCAGGCCAAAGGCGGCGTTGAGCTGGGTGGTTTCGGCAATGGTCATGCCAAAGACTTCGCCACCGTAGGGCTCCAGCACCGCATCCTGCATAAACAGGCTGAGGCTAAGCACCAGCAAAAAGGTGAAAAACAGCCCCGTCTGCCGGCTGGCGGTGAGAATTTTGAGAGCCCGACCGAGGGTGAGGCTGTCTTCTCGATCGCGCAGTGACGATCGCTGGGTTAGCCGCGAATATTTACGCTCAATGCCGTAGGTGCTCACCACCGCCAGCACGCACACCACCGCCGGGGCAATCACAAACAGCCGATTCACTGCACTGCGCACCTGATCAAAGGGGGCATTCAGCTCAATTGGCTTCAGCACAATAGAGGTGATAATCACCCCGGCGATAATGCCTACCATCAGCATGGCCCAGCCAATGCCCACCAGGCGCGATCGCGAGTCTTCATCCGACACATCTACCAGCAGCGCCGTAAATGGGGTAGAGGTGGCACTCAACGCCAGGCCATAGACCGCAAACAGTAGCCCCAGCAGCCCCACCCAGGGGTATACCGCTGGCCCCCAACCTTCCTCAGCAATGCGGCTGCCAATTTGCCACACCACCTGCAACGCGCAAAACGCTGTCACCGCCACCGTCACAATGCCAAGCCAAATATAGCCGCTGCGGTGGTGGCCAAAAATTGGCCTAGAGTCAGACATCTGGCCAAACCATACCCGAGCTGGGGCCATAAACTGGTGTACCGCAATGGCCCCAGCTGCCACCAACGCCGGTACTCGCAGCTCTTCGATCATCACCCGGTTGAGCACCCCCAGGGTGAGCAGCGACATAATGCCCAAACCCATGTTGAACACCCCCAGACGCAGCATGGTCAAGAGGCTCAGATTGGGCTTGGGAACGGCCGCCGAGCCCGGCGCCGAGGTCGAAACATCGGGGCTAGTCATAGGCTTTTAAGAAAAATCGTTGGAGGATAGTACTACCTTAGAACCTAATTGTAGGGCCAGATCAGGTTGCTCCTAACCCAGTACGCAAGCTCAGGAAAACATTCTCACTATCCGTCAGACCAAATTAGACAAAGAGAGTTGCTGAGGTCAATTATTGAAAGACAGCAATCACTGTTCGATAACTGCTGTTGCAATATCCCTCAAAGTCCTGTGGTCGTAAGGACATTGCGCCGCTATGCAGCAAGTTTGTACTTTAGTTCGAAACCAGAAAAAAGCTAGATGGATTTCAGGTGAACCTCAACCGTTTCAAGCACGCGGTGTGCAAAACTTAAGCTTAATCTAAGCTTCAAATGGGCATGGACTTTATTCAAAATCCTATTTTTCTGATGCTGGTGGTTCTAATCTGCTCTCTGATCGCCTTCGTGGCAGAGTGGCTACCGGTAGATTTGACCGCCCTGGCGATCGCCACTGTATTAATCGTTTTAGGGCTAGTTACGCCTGAGGAAGGCATCGCCGGGTTTGGGAACGCAGCCACCATTACTGTCATGCTCATGTTCATCCTGAGCGCTGGCATCGCTAAAACGGGTGTCATTCAGATCGTGCGAAACTGGCTGATGAAATGGGGAGGCAAGGAGCCTTCTCGGCAGATTTTTGTGATGGGTATATTGGTGGGGCCGATTACGGCCTTTATCAATAACACAGCTGTGGTGGCCGTTTTTCTGCCGATTGTAGAAGAATGGTGCAAAAAGCAGAATATTTCTCCGTCGAAGCTGCTGATCCCGTTGTCCTACGTCACGGTGCTAGGTGGCATGATTACGGTGATCGGTACGTCAACTAATATTTTGGCCAGCGGAGTGTCTAAAGACCTGGGCTATGGGGAATTTGGGCTGTTTCAGTTCACCGCAGTCGGGGTCATCACGTTTATCGTGGGTTTGGCTTACTTATCGCTATTTGCCCCCAGGCTCTTGCCCGATCGCAAATCGTCGTCTCCCAATTTGGCCAACTACGAGTTGAAAGACTACATGAGTGAGGTGGTCATTACCCCACGCTCAACCCTAATTGGCCAGACCTTAAAGGCGAGCGAGATTCAGCGGAAATTTGACATAGACGTGCTGGAGATCATTCGCGATGGCAGCCACTTTGCTCAACCCCTAGCCGACAAGGTGCTGCAAGCGGGCGACCTACTGCTCATTCGAGGCGGCCGGGATGAACTGCTTAGCCTCAAAGATCAGCGCGGGTTAGACATTCTGCCCGAGGTCAAATTTGGCCAACCACCCCTTGCAGATGAGCTAGATACCGGCGAAGAGCACATTGCTGAGGTGTTGATTCTGTCAAATTCTCGCTTGGTCGGCTCCACCCTTAAGGAAATGCGCTTTCGCCAACGCTACAACGCCACAGTGCTAGCTATCCGCCGCGGCGAAGAACTGGTGCGCGATCGCATGGGCAGAGTTCCCCTCCGCTTCGGTGACTTGCTGCTGGTGCAAGGTCCCCAGAGCAGCTTTACCGGCTTGCAAACCACCCGAGAGCTACTGGTTCTGGAGCAGCGGGAGGCTGAGGGCCTGCGGGTTGACAAGGCCTGGATTGCGATCGCCATCATCCTGGGCGTAATTGTGGGTGCCGCCTTAAACTGGGCTCCTATTCTCGTCACTGCTCTGATGGGGGTGATGGCAATGGTGATTACAGGCTGCCTCAAACCAGGAGAAATCTATGGTTCGGTGCGGTGGGACGTCATTTTTTTGCTGGCCGGGTTGATTCCCCTCGGCACAGCCATGGAAAACTCTGGTACCACCGACTGGCTGGCGCAGCAGCTAGCCGCCATTGGCGGTGGAGCATCGGGCATCGTCCTCTTGATGATTTTTTATTTGGTGACTAATCTTCTGACCGAACTGCTCTCAAATAATGCTGCTGTCATTTTAATGATTCCGATCGCAGCGGGGGTAGCAACAAGTTTAGAGTTGAACCCCATGGCCTTTATTTTTACTGTTACCTTTGCTGCCTCTAACAGCTACATCACGCCCATCGGTTACCAGACCAACACGATGGTGTATGGCCCGGGGGGCTATAAATTCTTTGACTTTACCCGAGTCGGTTTGCCCCTCAACATAATTTTGACGGTGATAACGCCACTTTTGATTGCCTGGTTGTATGGCCTCTAAAAGTTACGACGCTCAGGTATCAAGGGGCTTGTCTCACCATAATCATCTGCTCACCCGAGCTATTAAAGTAATGAACCGTGTGGTTATCTACAGCAACCACACGGTTCACAACCAAGCGTTATTGGGCAAACCTAGCCGAAACGGCCCGACACGTAGTCGCGGGTAAACTGCTCGCGAGGGTTGTTAAATATGACTTCGGTATGGTCGTACTCCACCAGATAGCCAACCTTGCTCCCCTTGCCAGTGGCCTCGGCATTGTAGAACGCCGTGCGGTCAGACACTCGCGACGCCTGCTGCATGTTGTGGGTGACAACGATGATTGTGTAGTCTTCCTTGAGCTGCTTCATGGTTTCCTCGATCTTGATGGTCGAGATCGGGTCGAGGGCCGAGCAGGGTTCATCCATCAAAATGACATCGGGCTGAATAGCGATCGTGCGGGCGATGCAGAGACGCTGCTGCTGCCCGCCCGAGAGCGATAGGCCACTCTGCTTAAGCTTGTCTTTCACTTCATCCCACACGGCGGCCTTGCGCAGAGATGTTTCCACTAGCTCGTCCATATCGCCCTGGTAGCCATTAATACGAGCGCCCCAGGCAATGTTTTCGTAGATTGACTTAGTAAAAGGGTTGGGCTTTTGAAACACCATGCCAACCCTGCGGCGGAGTTCTACGGCGTCTACCTGCTTGGCATAGATATCGCTGCCTTGGAAGGTGATTTTGCCTTCTACCCGGCACGACGCGATTAGGTCATTCATGCGGTTAAAGCAGCGCAGAACGGTACTCTTGCCACAGCCAGAGGGGCCAATAAAGGCGACAATCTCATTTCGAGGAATAAATAAGTCTACATTGCGTACGGCTAAGGTAGAGCCGTAGTAGACGTTGAGATTTTCGGCCTTGAGGGCTACAGCTGTAGAGGTTGGAGCATAGGCGTTTGACATGAGGACACCAGAATCGCGCTACAGGCCAGCAAGCATGAACACCCTATACTATTGCAGGCCTAGACCCCTTTGGGGTTAAGGAGAGGCTAAGAGACTCCAATCTGGGTCAGTTGGTCCTTAAGGAAACCGTGAACGGTTCTGCATTTTTTATACCAGCTTACTAGAGTCGCCTAGAACCAAGACTTTGCCGCTGCAACTGGTTTAAATCACCTGGCTTGTTTCTCCAGAGTGCTGAAATGGCTGTTTGAGATCACGGCCTGGCCTTTACTTAACCCCTAGGATAGGCCTATAAGCATAGCCCTAACCTTCTGTAAACATGTGGCACAGCAAATGTTTCAGGGCTGGTCTAGGCGCTTTATTCTAGAAAGGTAGGTAGGGTGTTTTGCTTCACTTAATATTGCCGCTCAACCCAGTGCCAAAACTCCCGTTTTACCGACCATTGAGCCGTTTGCTTCAGCCCTTCTCTCTCAGCACGGTGTTGGTAGCGATTTTTGTGCTCCAGCTGGTTAGTGCATTTGGGCTGTTGGGGTTTTTGAGCTTTTATCTCGGCAACTGGGCCGTAGCATTGGTGAGCCTGGGCGTCATTGGCAGCGCGGTGGTGGTGGGGCTGGCGGTGGTCAACCGGGTGCTACAACCCATTTCCCAGCTGCGGCGGGCGATTCAAGCGACGGCTCAGGGCAATTGGCAAACCCCGGTTCCCATCGAGAGCACCGACGAGCTGGGGCAGCTGGCGCGGGCGTTTAACACCATGGCGGCCAAACTGCACGATTCGTTTGCCGAGCTAGAGCACCTCAACCGCGAGATCAAGCGCAGTGAGCGGCGCTGGCGGCAGTTTTTAGACGGCATTCCCCTAGGCATCGCTGTCTACGATCGCCACGGCCAGATGGTGTTTGCGAGCCAGCAGGCCCGCATTTTGCTCTGTCTTGAAGACATGCCCTCGATCCCGTCGCTTGGCCTAGACGAAACCTGCATTGCCTACCAGGCCAGCACTGGCCAGCGCTACCCGACTGCGGCGCTGCCCATTGCCCATGCGCTGCGAGGGCAGCCTGGCTGGGCCGACGATATTGAGCTGCGGCCCGGCAATCAGGCTATACCTATTGAGATGGTGACGACCCCTATCTTTGACCAGGGGGGGCAGGTGGAATATGCGATCGCTGCCTTTCAAGACATCACCACCCGCAAGCAGGCCCAAACGCTGCTGGCCGACTACAACCAAACCCTGGAGCGCCAGGTAGCCGATCGCACCGCTGCTCTACACCAAGCCGAGGCCACCCAGCGAATTATTCTAGAGGCGATTCCCGACCTGCTGGTGCGGTTCTCCGGCGACGGCGTCTGCCTCGACGTGATGAATGCCGGAGCGGTCAACTTGATTGCTGAACCCAGCGCCCATGTCGGCAGACCCATGCATGAGGTGCTCCCCGCCGACATGGTTGCCGAGCGCATGCACTACATTAGGCTGGCGCTACAAACCGGCGAACCTCAGGTTTACGAATATCGCTTTTCGACGGCCGACGGCTGGCGCTATGAAGAAGCTCGGATTGTCACCAGTGGCCCTGACCAGGTATTGGCGATCGTGCGCGACATTACGGAGCGCAAGCAGGCCGAGGCGGAAATCGCTCGCCAGCGTCAGTTTCTGCAGAACGTGATCGACAGCATTCCCAGCATCATTGTGGTCAAAGACCGTCAGGGCCGGGTGCAGATGGCCAACCGGGCCAGCGCCAGCCTGCACGGCATTACTCCCGCCGATATGGTGGGCAAGCTTGACACCGATGTTAACCCCAACGTTTCGAGTTTTGAGGCCATCCAGCAGCACCGCATTCTTCAACAGGTGATTGCGACTCAAATTCCCTACCAGGGTGAGCAGGAAGTGATCGACCGAGGTGGCGTTCGCCGCTGGTATCAGGTTGTGATTAGCCCCTTCCAGGATGCCAGCGGCACCGTCAATGGCGTGATCACTAACTGCATCGACATTACCGATCGCAAGGGGATGGAAACCGCCCTGACTGAGGCCAACGAAACCCTAGAGCGCCTGGCTACTCTAGATGGGCTGACCCACATTCCCAACCGCCGCCGCTTTGACGAGTACCTGGAGCAAGAGTGGCAGCGCATGGTGCGCGAGCAGCAGCCCCTGTCGCTGATTATGTTTGATGTCGATTTCTTCAAACCCTACAACGACTGCCTGGGCCACCAGCAGGGGGATGAGGCGTTGATCGCGATCGCCGCCGCTGCCACCCGTGCCGTCAAGCGCGCTGCCGACCTGCTGGCCCGCTACGGGGGCGAAGAGTTTGCGGTGGTGCTGCCCAACACCCGCCGCGTTGGGGCTGAGATTGTCGCCAAGGCCCTTCAAGAGGAAGTTGCCGCCCTCAAAATCGCTCACCCTCAATCGTCTGTGAGCGACTACCTCACCATCAGCATTGGCATCGCCAGCGTGGTGCCCACGGCAGACCAGTCGCCCGAAGCCCTGATTGCCGCCGCCGATGCCGCGCTGTATCAAGCAAAAAGAAGAGGGCGCGATCGCTACTGGATTCGCCTTATTTAACAATCGTTGCCGGATGAGATTCCCTGGGCATTCTAGGCTGAGTCGCTGAGAGGGTTGGGCTAGCCATAGCTCAACCCTTATTCATATGAAAATTGCTTACGCCACCACCTACGATGTGCGCGATCGCGCCACCTGGCCCCGTCGCCACCTGGGCCTTTACGGAGCCGGGCAAAAAATTGCCGACCTTTTGCAAAATGCTGGCGCTGAGCTGGAGTTTCTCGGCCCGCTGACCCGGCGCAAGGTGCCCATTACTCGGCTCAAGTGGCTGGTTTACCAACGGCTGGGGAAGAGCTATTACAGCCCTGTGGAACCTTGGGTTGCGTCC
This sequence comes from Leptolyngbya sp. FACHB-60, assembly GCF_014695775.1. Lineage (GTDB taxonomy): Bacteria > Cyanobacteriota > Cyanobacteriia > Phormidesmidales > Phormidesmidaceae > Nodosilinea. The sequence continues at coordinate 131,144 of NZ_JACJOX010000030.1, forward strand.
TACTATGCCCGCCAGCTTGAAGCTCAACTTGCCCGATCTAAGGCTGATCTGCTGCTCTGTCCTGAAAATGCGATTCCTTTAGCACGGGTGCGCACGGCGTTGCCTGTAGTGCTTTGGACCGATGCTCTGCTGGGCAGTTTGGTGGATTTTTACCCCTATCTAACCAATCTGTGTTTAGAGACTCGGCGGCGGTTGCACGTTACAGAGAAGGCGGCCCTGGAGCGGTGCGATCGCGTCATTCTCACCTCCCAGTGGGCAGCCCAGTCAGCGATGGATCTCTACGGTCTGCCCGCCGACAAAATTCGCATTATTCCCCGAGGCGCTAGCCGAGCCCAAGATCTAACTCAGACCGAGATCGAAACCACTGTCGCACAGCGGCCCCCCGGCCCCTGCCGATTGCTGTTTCTTGGGGTTGACTGGGAGCGCAAGGGCGGGCCGCTGGCCTTAGAGGTCGCCCAAACCCTCAACCAGCAGGGCGTGCAGACAGAACTTTGGGTCGTCGGCTGCGAACCTAAATGGACGGGCGATCGCCCCAGCTTTGTGCAGTCATTTGGGTTCATCGACCGCGCTACTTCCCAAGGCGAGGCCCAGTTTGCTCGCCTCCTGAGCACCGCCCACTTTTTAATCTTTCCTACCAAAGCCGATACCTTTGGGGTCGCCATTAGTGAAGCCAACGCCGCTGGACTCCCCTGCGTGGCTGCCGCCGTCGGGGGCATCCCCACCGTGTTGCAAACCGATGTTAACGGCCGCGCCTTCCCGGTAGAGGCCACTGCTAACGACTATGCACAATATATCGCCGCCGTCATGGCCGATTACCCTCGTTATCAAGCTCTGGCCCTCTCGGCCTGGCAGCATTACCGCCAGCACCTCAGTTGGGATGCCGCTCAACAGCAGGCGTGGAGCTATTTACAGGAGTTGGTGACGAGCGGCAACGGTTTAGGACCCAACCCAGAGGGCGATGACTTTTTGAGGCCGGTCTTTGACCATCGCAGCGCAACCACTACGTCCCGTTCTCGCAGCCTGTTCCCGGCGTTCGGCAAAGGATTCAGAGTATAGCTGAGTGGTTTTAGCCAGCATGCCTACCAGGTTGGATCGACATACAGGTTGACGACAAGCCTGTCCTGGCCCGGCGGCACCGCCGAAATGCAGGCGCAGATCGGGTCTGCTTGCCCCTCCAAATCGACTTCGCAGGCGTGGCACGACCCCATGAGGCAGCCGGTGGGAATGCTCACCCCAGCGCGATCGGCTACCGCCAGCAGGGGTTCGCCCGCTTCGGCTTCGACGGTGACACCATCGGGCAAAAATTGAATAGAGACGCTCATAGCAAGGATCTCAGCTTAAGCCCTAGCTTTTGCCTGTTTAAGCATGGCAACTAGGGTGTGGTGGGCATCTTCGGCTCCCTCTAGGGTGTGGTCGAAGGGCACTCGTACAGTAGTTGGGGCACCGTCTACGGTCACTGCCAGGGTCATGCCCTGAGGGTCCACAGATTCCATCACGGCGGCAGTGGCGGTGGGTTGGTTGCCGTAGGCGGTGGCGTAAAGAAGAACCGCTTCGGTGTGGTCGTCGTTCATGTGCTTGCAGATGCGATCGCTCACCGCTGGAGTAATTGGCTCAGCCATAGAAAATCCCGTAGACTACTTCAACATTGGCCATTTGTTACATGCTGTTATGATACCGCCCCTGCCGCCCTCCTCAGAGCATCCCTGGTCTACGGGCCACGTTTTTCAAAGCCCAGGGGCCCACCTTACCTACCGCGTCGTCGGTCCCTGCTGTCGCCTGTTCGATCGCGATCAGCTCCCCTGGCCCTGCTGTCGCATTCAGTGGCGGGGCAAAGAACCTAGTTGGCGGCGCATCGGCAAGCGGTTTGTGCCCGATATGGCCACCCGCAAGTCGCCCTCCTACTGCGTTGAAATTGTCGGCCAGGGCTATGGAGCCCAGTCCTTTGTCACCACTCTTTACACCGCCAAGCTCGATCGCGAAACCCAGGCCTGGTGGCACAGCCGCCTGCTCTTGGAGGAGGCAAACTCGTCGAGTGAGAAAGTTTGTAACAAGATAGACATATAGAACGCCGATTCGCAGTAGTCTTATGCTCAACGCTGTGATGTTGCTATTGAGGTAGAAACCCTATGCCAGCTGCATTCTTACCTACTATTCTGGTTCCTTTGGTGGGGCTTGTTTTTCCCGCTGTTGCCATGGCCTTTTTATTCCTTTACATTGAGCGGGATGACGCTGCTGAGCCCCTCAAGAAGTCCTAAACGTCTGTGATTCAAGCCCATTCCACTAATTTGCTTGAGGCCCCCAAGCAAGACTTCAAGCAAGATATTCGGGCCTACTTTGACTACACTGCCCCCGAGCTAGATCGCTGGAGTCGTCGCAACTGCTACTACTACGGTGATCTGGCTCGGCTTCATCAATTTATTATTCCGCCCGGCAGCCGCGTCCTAGAAGTCGGCTGCGGTACTGGCGACCTACTCCATGCCACAGCTCCAGCGATTGGGGTAGGCATTGACTTTGCTCCAGCGGTGACGGCGATCGCCAGCCAGAAATATCCTGAGTTCGCCTTTTACACGCTAGATGCCGAGGCGCTCGAACCCGCTCAACTGGCCTTAGAACACCGCCAGTTCGATTACATTCTGCTGTCAGGAGTGCTGGGCTACCTGGGCGATATTCAAGCTGTGCTCCAGCGATTGCAGCCCTTCTGCCAACCCCACACCCGCCTTATTCTCACCTTCCACAGCCACCTTTGGGAACCTCTGCTGGGCCTAGCCGAACGAATAGGGCAGCGCCGTCCCCAGCCCCCTCAAAACTGGCTCAGCATGGATGATGTGGCTAACCTGCTCACCATCACCGGCTACCGCCCCCTCCAGCGGGGTAATCGGTTTCTCTGGCCCAAGTTTGTGCCGGGGATAGCCGGCCTGGTGAATCGCTATCTAGCGCCCCTACCCGTGTTCAAGCACCTGTGCCTAACCACCTTTATTGTGGCTCGGCCTCAATCCGTTCCCAGTTCAGAGCAGCCGACCTGCTCGGTCATTATCCCCGCTCGAAACGAGGCGGGAAACATTGCCGCTGCCGTGGCTCGGCTGCCCCAGCTGGGTGCTCACACCGAAGTTATCTTTGTTGAAGGTCATTCCCGCGACCAGACTTGGCCAGCCATTCAAGATTTGGTACAGACCTACCGAGGGCCTTTCACCCTAAAGGCCTTCCAGCAGACAGGGCGGGGCAAGGCAGATGCAGTGCGGCTCGGGTTTGATCAGGCTAGCGGCGACATTCTGCTGATTCTCGATGCCGACTTGACCGTTCCCCCAGAAGATCTGCCCCACTTTGTCGAGGTGTTGGCCTCAGGACGGGGAGAATTTGCCAACGGCTCACGGTTGGTTTACCCTCGCTCCAAGACCGCCATGCCCTGGCTCAATATGGTGGCTAACAAAATTTTTGCTCTACTCTTTTCGTTTTTGCTAGAGCAGCCGCTTAAAGACACCCTCTGCGGCACCAAAGTGCTGTGGCGGCGTGACTACCAGCGCATTGCTGCCGGGCGCAGCTACTTTGGCGACTTCGACCCCTTTGGCGATTTTGACCTACTGTTTGGGGCCGCCAAGCTCAACCTCCACATTGTAGAAGTGCCAATCCGCTACCAGCCCCGCACCTACGGTAGCTCAAACATTGCCCACGTCAGAGAAGGGCTAATTTTGCTGAAAATGTGCCTCTACGCCTCCCGCAAGCTCAAGTTTCGGTAGGGCATCGATGGTGAAATAGTGGCGTAAATTGCTAAACCGTCCCTCTCTAAACCCGCTAGCTCTCGGGCAATTGCCCTAGGTGGCTTTGGGCTTTAGCCGCCCAGGTTGGGTTGCCCATGGTGATGTAGAGGTTCTTGGCATATTCCAGCACGGTGCGGGCTTCATCAAAACGACTGAGCTGAATAAACGCTAACCCAGCACTGTAGTAGGCGTCGGCATAACCGCCGTTGATTTGAGTCGCTATGCGAAACGAGTTGAGAGCGGTTTCGGTTTGACCCTGGTTAAATCGAGCAATTCCCAAGTTGTAGTGGGCCTGGGCGTAGCGGGGCTGAAGCGTCAGAGCTTGTTGCAGCACAGCCTCGGCCTCGGCGTTGCGCTCGGTTTGTAGGTAGATAATGCCCCGCTGCAAAAACGATTCAGGGGCATTGGGGCTATATTGACCTGCCCGCTCGAACGCCGCCAGCGCCTCGGGAAACTTCCCCTGAGATTGGTAAACCAAGCCCAGATTGTAGTGGGCATTGCCCAGGTCGGGCTGGATTGCGATCGCCCGCTGCAAATACTGTTCTGCCTGGTCAAGGTTATTGCCCTCAATTAGAGCCCCGCCTAGGTTTGCGTAGGCCAGTGCAAACTGTGGATCGGCTCGAATCGCGGCCCAGAAGGCGGAGGCTGCCTCTTGCAGCTCACCCTTTTGGCGCAGCGCTAGGCCAATGTTGTAGTGGGCAGCGGCCAGGGTAGGGTCAAGGGTTGCCGCCTGCTGAAACTGAGCTAAAGCCTCGTCAATTTTCCCTTGCTGAACAAGGGTCAACCCTTGGTTAAGGGCGGTCTCTGCCGCCGCTGGCGGTGCGTCCTGGGCATAGCTCGCCACATGCAGGGCTGGAGAGAGGAGAGGAAGTGCGATCGCAGCGGCCATCACGCTCCCCCGCAAACGCTGTAACAGTCGTCGATTGGCCGATATCATATCGCTGCTATGGCCCCTAACCCAGTAGAACGCCCATAACAATATAGACAAGCGCATATTTTTTCAACCGTCTCCGCGGACTGCGTCAATGACTTAGCGGCCAGCACAGCAGATCGGGCAGGACGCTTTGGTAGCTACCGAGCCCTTGCTGCCCCCGGCTCAGAACACGGCGAAACAGCATCCACGTAAGCCCTTTAATCCGAAAGCGGTTTCTGTAGGCCAGTAGATTGACTTAAAAAGTTAGTAAATTCCCATAGAAACTTGCCAGATTTTCCAGAACAACGCTTCATCTTGGTGAAGAATCTGTCAGCTTTAACCGTTTTTCCACGGGCAATTCACCTTCGCCGCCGCTGCGACCCTGTAGAAACCACTTAGAAAACTGTCCCTCGTGTACGGAGATCCCACCTTCCAGGTTGAGGTTCTCCTTATCGCCAACTCCAGCGCAAAACATCCCAGCGCAACTTAACCGGCTGTGTTCCCGGATGACTCCCTTAACTCTGCTGTGTCTTAAACCAGGTAGCCCCATGGTCACTATGAGTTCATCCACCACTCTCTCTAATGCTCGTTTTATTGCCCCCCCAGCAGCCCAGGCCAATTTACCTCTGCTCAGCGCCGTGCTTGAAGGCTTTGTTGATGGAATTTTGGTCTTAACCGAAGACGGCACCTGCATCCACAGCAATCAGAAGGGTCGAGCCCTCTGCCGCGATCTCAGCGGCGGTGATAGCTCCAACTTTCTGCCCCCCAGCCTTAGGGCTATGTGCGTGCACCTCCAAGAAAGCCGTGAGTTTTACCCCGAAACCCTACTAGTGCTCACTCAAGAGTTTAGGTCGTGCTCTGGTCATCAAATTCGAGCCCGTATTCAGTGGCTCGAACTGCCTGCCACGACCAGTGCTTATCTGCTGATTTCTTTAGAAAATCAGACCTACGCGGCCCATGCCTCTGCCATGCTTGAGGCGGTGCAGTATAACCTCACCCCCCGTGAACGAGCCGTGTGGGTGCTGCGCCGGGCCAATCGCACCTACGATGAAATCGGCCGGGAGCTTTACATTACCGTTAATACCGTGAAGCGCCACCTAAAGAGCATTTACGCTAAGCGCAAGGAGGTAATTGAAGCGATCGCAAACTAACTACCGCTGCAGAAACTAGGTGTTTATGTCGAAAGGCCAGATTTATCCAGCCACAACATAGCCACCTGGTTTCCCTCCTCTCCCCCAGGTCTGCCTGACAGTAAGCTAGGATCAGTGCCCGAAGGTTGGGTTTGCCCAAGTCCACCCCATTACTGAACTACTGATCTGTCGCTAAACGCTTTCTGCCCATGCTGCCCAAGGATGATCTGCTGAAATCGATCGACAACCACGACTGTTTAGCCCGTGTCTTAGACCAAGCCGACCAGGCCATCAAAACCTGGGATATCGTCGTTACCGACTTTCTGTCGCCCCCCGAGCAAATCGAGGCCGCAGCATTGCTCCAACGATTAACCGATGTTCACAGTCTCGCCTGGGGTGGTTATCCCCAAGCTGAGCGGCAGCGGTTGGCGATCGCTCGGATCGATATTCCCCTCGATCAGAGCCAGATTCCCCTATCGTTGCTGACCGTAGGGGGAAACTTCATGTTCGATCCCGCCAGTCATGGCGACTTTTTGGGGGCGCTGCTCGGTACCGGCCTTCACCGTGACAAAGTAGGCGACATCATCGTTCTTGGCGAGCGGGGCGCACAGGCGATCGTTGTGCCTGAACTAGCAGAATTTCTCACCCAATCGCTCACTCAGGTCCGCTCTGTACCCGTAAAGGCCCAGCCGCTAGAGTGGGATCAACTGCGGGTGCGCCCCCCCCAGAAAAAAGACCTCACTACCGTCGAAGCCTCCCTGCGGCTCGATGCGGTAGCCTCCGCCGGATTTGGCATGTCGCGCAGCAAAATGGCTGACCTAATCAACAGCGGCGACGTGCGCGTGAATTGGAAGCCAATAACCCAAGCCAGTTACACTCTGGCCACGGGGGACTTAATCGTGATTCGCAGCAAGGGAAGGCTTGAAATTGGCGATGTAGCTGTCACCAAAAAAGAAAGGTACCGAGTCAATTTGACCCGGTACCTTTAGTTCTTGCCTAACGGTAGAGACAGAGTTGAGGCTGACTGATTTTGAAGTCAGCCTCAACTCTATAGACCGATCCCCTCGTAGCGGGCAAAGGCCTTTTTGTCGAGCATGCGACGACCGTCAATCACTAGGGGAGGATTGGCCACCCCTCCCAGCAGTTCTGGCAGAGCTTTAAAGTCATTCCAGCGGGTGAGCAGCAACACCACATCCACATCCTGAACGGTTTCGGCTAGGGTGTCGCAGTACTGAATGGGCTGGTTTTCAAAGATCTTTTGGGCTTCGTGAGTGGCCACAGGGTCAAAGGCCTTCACCTTCGCTGACCCTGCTAGCAGCTCCTGCACAATGGGGATGGCAGGCGACTCGCGCATGTCGTCGGTACCGGGCTTAAAGGCCAGGCCCAAAACCGCTACCCGCACCGCATCCAGGTTGGGGAAGTGCTTGGCGAGGCGAGTCATTACCTGCTTGTACTGCACGGCGTTCACATCGATCACAGCATTGAGCAGCTGCATCGGCATGCCCTTCTTAGCCCCGTAGGCGTTGAGCGCCTTCACATCCTTAGGAAAGCAGCTGCCGCCAAAGCCGCAGCCCGCCTCAATATAGGTGGTAAAGGTGGGAACGATGCGCTCGCCACTGGGCAAAATCGGGGTCAGACGCTTGTCGAGGTGGACTCCCTTGGTAACTTCCGTCACATCTACCCCGCCGACGGCGGCACAGAGATTGCCGATTTCGTTGGCAAAGGAAATCATGGTCGCCAGCAGGGAGTTGGCGGTGTACTTGATCATCTCAGCGGTTTTACAGTTGGTTTCGAGCTGGTCAACCCCCTCGAACACGCTGTACATTTCCCGCATAATGGCTAGGGTGCGATCGTCAATGCCGCCTAGCACGATGCGATCGGGGTACATGAAGTCAGGAATCGCCTCGCCTTCTTTGAGAAATTCGGGGTTCATGCCGACGCCAAAGTCAGCCCCGGCCTTTTTGCCAGAGGCCTCTTCCAGAATGGAGAGCACAACTTCATCGGTGGTGCCTGGCACAACGGTGCTCTTAACCACGACTACATGGTAGTCAGCCTTATCCTTCAGCACTTCGCCAATCTGGCGAGCCACAGTCTCAATAAATCTCAGGTCAATTTCATCGCCCCGAAAGGGAGTACCCACGGCAATTAGGGAAATTTGTGATTCCATCACCGCCGTCCGTAGGTCAGTAGTGGCCCGCAGTCGGGTACCCACGTTGGCCTTGAGCATGTCCTCTAGGCCAGCCTCGTAGATGGGCGGAATGCCCTGATTGATCTGATCGACCTTGGCTTGGTCAATATCGACACAGAGAACATCGTGACCTTTCTCAGCCAGACAGGTGCCCGACACGAGGCCGACGTAGCCCGTTCCCACAACAGATATTTTCATTTATGCGTCCTCTGCTTCGCGATTGCCGGAATACCAAACCATGGTGCGTTTCAGCCCTTCGTCAATGGTGATGCTGGGGTCGTAGCCCAAATGATCGCGGGCCTTATCGATAATGGGGCAGCGGCGGTTAGGGTTATCGATCAGGTAGTCTTGGTCGGCGCTTGTCTGGCGTACAACTTGACCGCCGTAGTCAAACTGGTCACGGGCAATCTCAACGACCCGCTCTGCCAGGTTGGCCATCGAGATCTCGGGGGTTTCAACGCCGATGTTGTAAGCTTCACCGGGGTGCCCTTTGACCAGGATTTTGTAGTAGCCGACGATCGCATCGGCGATGTAGCAGAAGGTGCGGGTCGGGGCACCATCGGAGAGCATGACGATGTCGCGGCCGTTGAAGATGTCTCGGGCGAAGTCGGGCAGTACCCGGCGATCGGTGATTTTTAGACCCGGCCCGTAGTTGTTAAAGGGGCGTGCGGTCTTGATAGGCAACTCGTGCTGCATGGCAAAGTTGACACATAGGGTTTCGCCGTAGCGCTTCGACTCGTCGTAGCAGGCCCGAGGCCCAGTGCAGGACACATTGCCGCGATAGGTCTCGGGGGTGGGGATATTTTCGGGGCTGGGGTCGCCGTAGATTTCGCTGGTGGAATAGAACAAAAAGCCCTCTACCGGCGTGCCCTTGGCTTTTTGCTGTAGGCAGTACTCCAGCAGGTAGCGCAGCCCGTTGACGTTCGCATCCATCGTCTCGATGGGATACTTGCGGTAAAACGTCGGTGATGCGATCGAGGCCGCGTGAATGATGAACTGGAAATCACCAACATTCTCAGGCAGAGGGTTGGTGATGTCGTGCTTGACCAGCTCCAGGTGGGGGTTGCTAGATAGGTCGGTCAACCACTCGGGCACGCCCCGAATGTAGTTGTCGTAGATGGTCAGGTGAATGGGCTTAGCGGTGGCATTAACTTCATTCCAGTGCAGCACAGACTGCACCAGGTAGTAGCCCAAAAACCCAGCGCCGCCGGTAATCAACAGGTTTTTACCCGACAGGGTGGCAAATTCTTCCGATAGGTGATTGCAGATATAGGTTAGGTCAGCCTGGATAACGTCTTCCGCAGTATTTAAAGAGGCTAGACTCGGTGCTTGAACCATTACAGTTTCCTTATAGAAAGTAGAAATTAGAGATGAGCAGGATAAGGCATGGGCGGACACCCCCATTGGGTGCCCTTGCCCAGCCGCCTGTGGCCGTGGGCATGGATCAAAACTCCGCTGAAGAAGGCTACAACTAGCTACACCGCTGCAGCTACTTTAGCCTTGGCAAAGTAGGCATTTTGCTCCGCCCGCAGCCGATGGGCAACGCTGTCCGCCGGGATCTCAACGTCGTCATAGGTAAGGACGTGATCCTTCGCGACAGGGCGCTTGAGGCGACAGCCTTCGGCTAAGCCCATGGGTAAAAGATTGTCCTGGTTGACAATGTCGGCGTTTTCGCACTGGCCATAGGTGTGGTAACCACCCAGGCCATCCAAAGTTTGGCCAACCTCAAGATCGATTTTGGCGGTCGTGATTACGTCTACGACCGGAGCTCCTAGGGGCGCGATGATGACATCGTTCAGCAGTGCCACCCGAGCCGCCGACAGTGGCACCTCAAAGACGGTCAGGTGATAGGGCACGTAGAAGCTGTAGAGCGGGCCTTCTCCAAGCTTGCCGTAGTTGAGGTAGTGGGCCTGGGTCGGCTCGTTGCAGGTGGCGTAGACAAACACGCCGGGGCTAGGCTTTGGCCCGACCACGTAGTCAACAATGCCGCCAAGGGACTTCATCTGCTCTACGTCGTAGAGATCGAGCATGTCATCGACGTGGCCTTTCGAGTGGTAGCCCAGCATGCCCCGCTGGGCCACTTTCATGCCGGTGGCGTTGGCGACAATGGCCTGCTCAAAGGAGATTTTTGTGCCATCGGCAAAGCTGGTTACCATGTGGGCGGTTTGGCCCCACTGCTTGGCAAAGCTCTCCTGGGTGGTGGGGTTGCGGTAGCGGTCTTGCAGACCTTTGATGTTGCCGCAGAGCAAGGGGTTGAGGCCAATGCTCTTAACAAAGCGGTAGAGATTGAGCTGCACACCGGGCTGATCGCCGTCGCAGCCGGTAATGATCACTCCAGCCCGGTCGGCGTAGACTTTGAGAATAGGGCCAACGGTGCCGTCGAGTTCGGCGTTCATCAGCACCATGGGCTTTTTGTGCTCGATCGCCGCCAGGGTAACCCGAGCGCCATATTCTACGTGGCCTGTCGCCTCGATCAGCACGTCAATGCTGTCGGACTGGCAGAGTAAAGTCGGGTCGTCGGTGACGACGGAGTAGCCCCGGGCGATCGCATCTTCCATGTCGCCCAGGGTGGAGACGACCTTGACATTTTCTACACCAAATTTGGCGTAGGCCTCAACGGCGGTGTCTACTGTGCGGTTGGCGATCGCGGTGAGCACCATGCCGGGGGTGTAATTAACAATTTGGTTAATCACCCCCCGCCCCATAAACCCTGCCCCCAACAGGCCAACGCGCACTGGGTTACCGGCTTCGTGACGCGCCTTGAGCGCTGTATCAACAATGATCATAGAAAAGACCTCGGGTTAGATGGTGAGTAGACTGGGGAGCAAGGGCCAGGCGGTGTCTTTGTCGGAGATGGTGGTCACGGGCAAGGGCCAGCGAATGTTTAAGGCTGGGTCGTCGTAGCGCAGGCCGCGCTCGCAGCCAGGGGTGTAGCACTCGCTAACCATATAGAACGCTTCTGACCCATCGGTCAGTGCCTGATAGCCGTGGGCAAATAGCTCTGGCACGTATAGGCCCAAGCGATTCTCCGCCGACAGTTCAACGCCGAAGTGCTTTAGATAGGTGGGAGACTCTGGCCTCATATCCACAATGACGTGGTAGTTGGCTCCCTGGATACAGCGAAAAAACTTGGCTTCCGCTGCTGGGGGCACCTGATAGTGTAGGCCTCGTAGTGTGCCCTTGAGATAATTTGAAGCCAGATTACACTGAATACCGACCGGTTTTAGCCCTTGGCTCTCGAACTCTTGAGTGCAATACGCTCTCGAGAAAAAGCCGCGATCATCTCCTCGTTTGTCTAGGGAAACCGTAAAGGCTCCCGACAAGGATGTTTCTTCAAAAATCATGCCAATGCTCCCAGTCAGATCAAGGGACTGAATCAAAAGTTAGGTGGGAATAAATGCTGGTGATTTTTTGGGCCTAGCATGCCAGGCAGATTAGCATTTAAGAATTACCAAACTTTCCAGGGAGCTTTTCCGGCTTGCCACAGATCGACCAACATGTTTTTGTCGCGCAAACTATCCATCGGCTGCCAGAAACCGTCATGGCGGAAGGCCGACAGCTGACCCATAGAGGCTAATTTCCGCATTGGTTCGTGCTCCCACATCACTGTATCGTCAGCGATGAAGTCGATTACTTGGGGATCTAGCACAAAGTAGCCAGCGTTGATGTAAGCGCCGTCGCCGTCAGCTTTTTCGGCAAAGGATTCGATGACAGTTTGGCCTTCGTGTAAGGCGATCGCTCCAAAGCGCCCAGGAGGCTGAACTGCCGTGAGGGTGGCAAGGGTGTTTTGCTGCTTGTGGAACTCAATCAGCTCGGTGATGTTGACGTCGGCAACCCCGTCTCCGTAGGTAAAGCAAAAGGGCTCGTTGCCAATGTGCTCCCGAACTCGCTTTAACCGACCTCCAGTCATAGTGTTTTCACCGGTATCTACCAGCGTCACTTTCCAAGGCTCAGCATTGCCTGTGTGCACATTCATCTGGTTGTAGCGGAGGTCAAAGGTGACGTCAGACATGTGCAAAAAGTAGTTGGCAAAATACTCTTTGATGACGTAGCCTTTATAACCACAACAAATGACAAAATCGTTAATGCCGTGGGCAGAATAAATTTTCATAATGTGCCAGAGGATTGGATATCCTCCAACTTCGACCATAGGCTTTGGCTTAATGCTGGTCTCTTCACTTAGACGAGTACCTAAACCGCCAGCTAATATAACTGCTTTCATAAACCCTCTAGAAATTAATAAACTAGGAAGTTTTGGCCTTCGAACCGATGTGCTCAACTTGCGGAAACTGAGCTGAACCCCAACTCATTTGTTCCGATAAAAGTCTACCTATGTCAATTTACAATCCTCTTTTTTTATGAATTATATTTAGTCGTAGAGCTGGGGATCAAGTTGGATTAAGCCCGTCTTTAACTTAAGTATTCTTGTCGTAGCTTACGTCAGATTTCTACACTCTAACTGCTGTCTTCAATCGCATTAACGAGTTTTTAACTTGATCATGAAGTTGTGTGCTTTAGGACTAATAAAGTCATCACTAGAGTGTGTCGGTGTGCCTAAGCAGGACGTAAAGCCCTTTGTGTAGTGACTATATGCATATTCAGGCTTTCCCAAGATACGCCTGCTGGCTAGCTTAGCCCCGACCCGGACGATGATTGTGAGCAGTCGGTGAAGTCAGATAGGCAGCATGTGAAAACTACATAAATATAGCGGGAGCTGTTCACATTAGCCTTGGTAGACAAAATTACGCTCAAAATACCTTGGTAGAGAATTAATCTAACTCTGGAAAAGCTGGAGAATTAATAACTTAAACTTATGGTGAACGACTAAATTATTTGAGAACATTTCTAGCTAAGGTAAAGGCTGTACTCGTTGGGGTGGCCAATAGATTTTGTAGGCATTGCCTACCACGTGAGCTCGGGGCAGAAACCCCCATACGTGGGAATCACGACTGTTGTTGCGGTTGTCGCCAAGTACAAACAGGTGGTCACTGGGTACTGATTTTGGACCCCATTGATAAAGGATAGGCTCGACCAGAAGGGATTCGATTAGAGGGATGCCATCAAGCCAAACTTGGCCGTTGCGGATCTCTACCTGCTGACCGGGTAGAGCAATGACCCGTTTTACCATTAAATTTTTGAGTTCTCCGGCTTGTTCAATTGGAGTGCGCTCGGGGTTGGAAAAGACAACGATGTCGCCCACAGCTAGGGGATGCCCAAAAGGGCGAGGGCGGACGAAGATGCGATCGCGCACTTCTAGCGTGGGCAGCATCGACTCGCTGGGCACAATGCACTGCACCACTTTCTGCGGCACGACAAATGGGATAGAGCTGATCGCCAGACGGGTGATCAGCACTGTCACAAGCAACCCTCCTAGCCAGCTCCACTGACGCTGACGGGCGGGAGCAGCTCGGTAGACCAATCCGCAACCTATCGCCCAAATTATGGGCGGTATGGGTAGCAGAGCTGGGTTGAAGTTGGCCAGGTAGGCCGTGAGAATGCCCAAGATCAGCAGCATCCCCCCTACGATGGCTTGCTGCAAAAACAGGTGCCCTAGCCCCGGTAATATCTGGGAGAGAAATACGGGGTACCAAGGATCGCTAGATTGGTAGCGCAATGGGCTGAACTTGTTGAGAGTAATGCCTTGCTTGGCAGCATGGTGACTATCCCACAAATTGAATATGTAGAGACTGAACAATGGGATGAGGGTGATTAGCCCTCGCAGGGTGTTGCCCCGAGGCGCAAAGATCGACCAGAAGATGAAGACAACGAGCCCTAGATGAGCCACGACGATAAATAAACCACGGGCGATCGCACCGTGGTAAATTTGCCCCATACCAGGCAGCGCTGCCGATAAGTTGACCGCCAGCCACGGACTTTTTCGTTGGCCTACCAGTATTTTGGGAGTTGCCTTCATAGCTGAGGGTTAGCCATAGCGCTGAATCACAGACTCGTGGGCGGCAAATTCTTCGGTGTCAGCCAGGGCGGGCAGCGTGAGGTTGGCCTCGGCGTACTTGCGGCGTAGGGCCAACCCAATTAGATAGTCGGCAAAATGTGGGTTTTTAGGCAGCAGCGACCCGTGCATGTAGCTGCCAAAGACGTTTTTGTAGCGCGCTCCTTCGTACTCAGCGGTGGCATTGTTGCCAAAGCCAGCGATGGTTTTGGCTAAAGGCTGTACGCCGTCGCTTGGGTAAGTTTGCCCTGAATGGTTTTCAAACCCCACGAGGGTTCGAGGAATGGTTCGGGAAGCCGCATACATTGTCTGCATCTCGGCGTAGGTAGCAGGATCGATTTCGACGATTAGATTGCCGATGCACCGCTGCTTGACGTCGGTGCCGGGCGCACGGGTGTTGACGTTGATAATGCCTAAACCCTGAGTTTCTTCACCATTGCCCATCAAAAAGGTGTTGCCCATGAGCTGGTAGCCCCCGCACACCCCCAGAAACACCACCCCTGCTTCGGTATCGGCCCGAATGGCCTCGTGCTTGAGCTGGTGGAAGTCGTTGACTACCGCCACCTGGTCAGTATCTTGGCCGCCGCCCATAAAGTAAAAATCGGTCTGGCCACTTTGCGCTATCTCTCCCATCGTCAGAGCGTTTACCGTGCAGTTAATGCCCATCCACTGGCAGCGGCGGCGCAGCACGATGAGGTTACCGGTGTCGCCGTAGAGGTTGAGGTAGTCAGGGTAGAGGTGGGTGATGGTGAGGGCGTAGGGCATGGGAGGAGAGAGGAATGGGGAGGATGGAGGAGTTTTGAATTGTGAATTTTGAGTTGAGACGGGGTTGGGGTTTAGGGGGCAAAGCCTTAGAGCACATCCAAAGTTTTGCCCATGAGCTTGCGGAATTCGAGCATGGCGGTGTAGGTAGGCAGTACAAAGACTGTGTCGCCGGAGCCAGCTTTTTCAAACGATAAATCAGTTACCTGGCGAATGGATTCTTCGGCGGGGATAGGACTGAGGGAAGCATCCAGGGCGTATTTGAGCCGCACCGCCATATCTTTAGCGCGAATGCCGGTGCAGAGAATCCAGTCAATATCGGCGTGGTTGAGCCGTTCTAGCTCGCTATCCCACAGCCAGGAGACGTCTTTGCCGTCGGCGGTGTTGTCGTTGATGGCAAGAATGAGTTTAAGAGCGGGGATGTTGCGCAGCAGCTCTAGGCTGAGGCTAAAACTGGCGGGATTTTTCACCAGCAGCAGGCGATAGTTGACCTGTTTATCGCCCTGCTGACGGGTGAGAATTTCGCCACGGCCAAAGGCTGGTTTGAAGGTTTTGAGCCCGGCGATCGCAGTGGCTCCGTCTATGCCCAGTAGGTTGGCGATCGCGATCGCAGTCAGCGCGTTATACACATGAAAGAACCCTGGCGACACCGTTTTGGCCTGGGGCAGGTTCACCCTCTCATTATTAATTTGCCCTTGAACTGAGAAATCGGTGGTCAAGTCTTCGTTGATGTGGATATTTGTCGCCTCTAGCCCCTGACTGCCGGGGACGCGGCTGTTGAGCTTGCCTTCATAAGGCAAAAACCGGGCGTACTCCGGGGCGAGAGACATAAAGTAGGTGGCATTCCCCAGCCCCTGAGTGAGGCGAGAGGTGCGGGGATCGTCGCCATTGACGACCACGGCGGCGCTAGGGCATTGGGCAATGCCATCGCGAATTAACTTTTCGGTGCGATCGATCTCGCCGTAGGCATCGAGCTGGTCGCGGTAGAGGTTGGTGACGGCAATGATATTGGGTTTGATCAGTCTGGCGATGCGGGGCAGGGTAGCCTCTTCGACTTCAAGAACCGCATGGGTAAAGTCGAGGCGACCAACGGCGTTACTCTGCTTGAGTAGCTCTGACAAAATACCCTGGCTAAGGTTGGCCCCGGCTTTGTTGCGCAGCACCTTAGCCTGCGGCACTTGGTCAAGCACGGCGCTGAGCATGGTTTGGCTGGTGGTTTTACCGTTGGTGCCGGTAATGGCCACCACCACCGGAATTTGGCTGACCAGTGCCTTTAGAACAAAGGGAAAATAGCGGCCTACAAGGTAACCTGGCAGCGCAGTACCTGACCCCCGACCCGATACCCGTAGGGCCAGGGTCAGCAGCTTGGCAAACGCAACAATAGGAATCAGCAGCAGTTGGTTCATGGCCGGGCTAGGCAGATCATGAGGGAAAGGGTAGCAGAGTGTAGGGACAGACCCGCGAGTCTGCTGCAATCTTTTGAGGCGAAAGGATGGAAAAACGCATTTTTACGGCTCGGGAAGAACACACGAGAGCGGGGGGAATTTGTGGGCAATCGAGGTTCAGTGCTATGGGTGATTGGGGGTACAGGGGAGGCGGTGGAGTTGGCCTCAGCCCTAGCGGCGGAGCACATTTCCTGTCTGGTGACGGTGACAACGGTGGCCGCACAGCATGCCTATAAAAAGAGCACCTATCTAAAGGTTCTAGTCGGTGGGTTGGATGTGGCAGCGCTGGGGGAGTTTATTCAGACTCAGCGGATCGGGGCGGTGCTAGATGCGTCGCATCCGTTTGCGGTAGAGATTTCAAAGGGTGCGATCGCTGCTGCCCAGACCCTCAACCTCCCCTACTGGCGTTACGAACGTCCGGCTATAGCGCCCTCTTCCAACGGGCGCATTCACTATATAGAAGACCTCCATGCTGTGCTCACCCCTGAGCTTCTGTTAGAACAGCGGACGTTGCTCACCCTCGGCTATCGCTGGCTGCACCACTTCACCCCCTGGCAGGCTCAGGCTACCCTGTTCGCCCGTATTTTGCCGTCGCCGGTAGCGTTGGAAGCGGCTTTAGCAGCAGGCTTCACCCCGGATCGCCTGATTGCCCTGCGCCCTCCTATTACTGCCGATCTAGAACGTGCACTCTGGCAGCAGTGGGGTATTACTCAGGTCATTACCAAAGCCTCTGGCGCACCTGGGGGAGAAGATATCAAGCGCGCGGCGGCTGAACAGCTCAATATTTCTCTGTTTATTTTGAATCGTCCTCAACTCGATTACCCGGTGGTCTGCCATAGCCAGGAGAATGCGTTGGCGCTCTGCCGAGGGTGGTGGCGATCGCGCCCCAGCCATAAATAAAATCTATCCACTACCTATCTCGTCCTCACCGGACTATCTCCTCCTCCAGAGGTAGTTAAGACCTTTTGGGAATGCTATCCTTGGCCTTCAATTTGTGCGCTACTATGGGCTATCGCCGGTTGCAGGCAGCCGGGATTGCCTTCGCAAAAGTTGCTATATCCCGCCAAAAATAGGGATTTTCTCCGCTTGAGTTTAAAGACGTGCGCCAAATTTTCAGTTAGCCCCTATATTTAGTTGGTCATTTGGTTTGTTGAGTCTCACGAGAGCATTTTGCACAGGTCGTCCATGACAGCTTTCCCCATGCCATCCGGGCCATTACCCTCCTTTGAGAGCGCTAGCAATAGCGCTTTGCCAGATACCCCACCTGTGTTTGCTCTTAAAGAACTGGTGGCTCGGCTGCAGCGTGAGCAGTACAAAATTCAAGACTTGCTCAGTTCACTGGGGTTCGCCCTCCGCAGTCTCAACAACTTAAATCAGTTCCTTGAGCTGATTCCCATGATTGCCAGTCGGGTGACTGACGCTAGCGGTGGTGCCTTAGTGCTGTTTCGGGCCGATGGGCAGGTGCGCCTAGAGCGATTGCACTGCCAGAGCGAAGACCAGTGCCAGGACGTGCGATCGGCCCTGGAAGCCGCTACCCGTCAGGTGACCGCCAGCTTTCAAGCCGCCCCTGAGAGCAGCATGATGTCGATGGCACGCAACGCCATGCTGGCCCTCGATCGCCAGGTCAACCGCTACCTGGGCGATGAGTTTCAGCTGTTTGGCACCGCTATCATTGTACAAAATGTGGAGAGGGGGCGGCTCTATGTGTTTAGCCGCGACCCCGACTACGCCTGGACAGAGACTCGCCAGAAGCTGGTGCGCCTGGTGGCCGACCAAACCTCGGTGGCGATCGAAAACAACGAGCTAACGGCGGCGGTGCGCAAAAAAGAGCGCCTCGATCGCGAACTTGAGATTGGGGCCGAAATTCAGCTGCAACTACTGCCTCGCGAGTGCCCCGCCGTCCAGGGGATGGATTTGGCCGCAAAGTGCCGCACCGCTCACCGGGTGGGGGGCGACTACTACGACTTTATTCCCACCACCTTTGACCAGCTGCGCCAGACCGACTCACCGCAGACAGCGGCGGCTCCCTGGAGCTTTGCCATTGGCGATGTCATGGGCAAAGGTGTGCCCGCCGGATTAATCATGACGATGATGCGGGGCATGCTGCGTACGGAGGTGCTTAACGGCCATTCGCCCGCCCGCATCTTGCAAGACTTAAACTTCGTCATGCACAGCGATTTAGAAAGCTCGAACCGCTTTGTGACGCTATTCTATGCCGAGTACAATCCTAAAACTCGCCGCCTGGCTTACGGCAACGCTGCTCACAATCCACCGCTACTGTGGCAGGCTGCCACCAACACCATCACCCGGCTCGATACCCCCGGTATGCTGCTGGGCCTGGATATGAACACCGAGTATTGCGAAGCCGAGGTGGAGCTTCAGCCGGGCGACACGGTAGTGTTTTACACCGACGGTTTTACCGAGGCCTCTAACCCTCGCGGTGAGCGCTTTGAGGAAGAAAACTTGGAGCGGGCTCTTCAGTGGGCCTGCCGTAACTGCACATCAGCCGAGGCGATTTTAGACTATACCTTTGACCTGATCGATCGCTTCATTGGGGGCGATCGCAGCAACGACGACGACATGACTTTAGTCGTCATGCGGGTGAAGCCAGAACTTCAGCTCAATCTGTTTGACAACTAGAGCGATCCCAAATTCTTGGCCCAAATTCTCGGGCTGACGGCGCTAGACTTGGAGTTATCTAGCCTCAGTTTGGCGATGTGGTTGTTGCCAAAGGTGAGGTAGCCCGTTGTTGCGATCGCGCTATGTTCACATCCCTACCTAGGCCATCTCTTAGACGAGGCGTTGCGCTGGCCGGTGCCGGTCTACTGACCCTGGGCTCTACCTGGGGATTTTTAGCGCTAGCCTCCGCCCCGGCGATTCAGTACTCTGACGGCACCGTGGGCTTTTCGTATCCGCCGCGCCTGACCGAAAGCTACGCCACCCGCAATCTGGTCAGCGACAGCAATGTCACCTACTACCTCACCTTTGATTTTCCCGAGGCGGCGGTTGAGCCTCTAGACCGGGTGGTGATTCGCTTGAACGAAGGCTACGACCCGATTTTTCGCTATCGACTAGAGGCTACCGAAGCCTTTGCTAACACCCCCGAGGGGCGGGTACGTTTGCCCCTTGGGGAACTCGCCCAAGATCAGGACGCTCGCGAATTGTCGATTTCCTTCGATCCGCCTGCCGAACCTGGGGTACCGATCACCTTGGCTCTACGGCCCGTGCGGAATCCTCGTTTCGGCGGGGTCTACCTGTTTGGCGCAACGGCCTACCCGGTGGGTGAAACGGTGAAGTCTACCTTTATGGGCTACGCTCGGCTGTCGTTTTATGACCGTGATCGCGATCGCTGGCCCTAGACTCAGCTCCCATAGTTAAGGTTTGCCCCGCATGGCTAGCCCATCGCCGAAATTTGCGCGATTTTTTGTAGCCATACTGCCGCCCCAGCCGGTGCAGGATACCATTACCGTCATCAAGCAGGAAATTGAGCAGCGCTTTGGCAGCAGGGCTGCCCTTAGATCCCCGCCTCACATCACCCTACAGCCGCCTTTTGATTGGTCTCTAGAGCGGCTGGACGAGCTACAGCACCATCTGCATAGATTTGCCCGTCAGCAGCGGCCCGTTCCCATTGTTCTAGAAGGGTTTAATGCCTTTCCGCCGCGAGTGATTTATATAGATGTGCACCAGACGGCAGCGCTGATGGCCGTTCAACCCGCCTTAGTGGCCTATTTAGAAACTCACTGTGGGCTGCGGAAGGGCTATCGAGCCGGTGACCATCGTCGCGCCCCTCGCCCCTTTACCCCTCACGTCACCGTGGGCTTTCGTGATCTCACGCCCGCTGCCTTTCACCAAGCCTGGGCTGAGTTTGAGCACCGCCCTTTCTCGGCCGATTTTGAAGTGCCTACCCTGACCTTGCTCCGCCACGATGGGCAAATCTGGCAAATTTTCTCTGAGCTGCCGCTGGGTGCTTCAAATGTTTGATTTACCAGGCTTTTAGGATTGTGTAGAAGCTTGTACAGAATAGAAATTCTCTTGACATTCATCAAAACTGTAGCTTATTATACAGAAGTAATCAGAAATTCGTTCATCTCGCTTTTTCGTTACTGGCTAAAGTGAGACGGAAGTAGGGGTTAATAGCCCCCGAAGGAACGCGCCCCAATGTTCTGATCAAACCCTTGATCTTTTGGAGGCGACCCCATGAAACTCACCTATCGCGGCGTAAGCTACGACTACACTCCCCCCGTTGTGGAATCCAACCTAACTGATGAGGCTGGCAAGTTTCGCGGCGTAGATATTCGATTCCGCACCGTTAAAAAAGCTGCTGTGCAGCAGCCCACCCTAGACTTGGTCTATCGCGGTGTGGCCCACCAGTCCGGCACTCCCCAGGCCATGCCTGTGGTTGAGGTCGCACCTGTGGCTGCGATCGCAGCCCCCGCAATGGCAGCTCCCGCCGTAGCCAGCGCCTTAAGCACCGAAGACAAAGCCCGTATGAGCATGATGAACCGTCATCGCTCCGTGAAGCAGCGTCAGCAATCGATGCTGGGCCGTCTGGCCGCCGAAGCCGGTTTGCCCGCCGAAGCCGCCCACTACTGGAACCACATCCAGGGCAAGGTGCACCCCAGCTTCTGGGCTACCTACAGCCGCAGTGGTGCTGCCGCTAGCTAAGCGCGTTTAATCCGTTAAATGAACAGCCTCTGCCAGCAACGTCTGGCAGGGGCTGTTTTGTTGGTAGCTGATTTAGGAAGCTGTTCTTGAGGGCCATTGGGCTTAGGTGCCAACGGCACCTAAGCCCAATGGCCGAGAGTAGGAGACTGGGCAGGATAAATTGCCGAGCAATTGGGAAAAATAGGTCATTGCTATGGGCATAGCGACAGTGATACAGAACGAAGGCTGCTCCCGCCTTAGAGTGACTAAACAACTCAGATTACATTCCCGGTTAAAACCTTCTTTTTGCCCCGCGTTTTCTAAAACCCTTTGTGGTGCAACCTGCCCTCTAGGGTGTTTCCATTTTTCTGTTGTCTTTTGCTCCACACTTTATTGTGTCTCTAACTCCTAACGGTTTGTCTGTAAACCTTAGTCCCTTGCCTCAGGCTGGTTTAGGGGAAGAGGGAATGTCTTTAGAATCTCAGGGTCGTAACCTCTTCAACATGGCCCTCGATGCCATGCTGATTGTTAACGATCAGGGCCAGTATGTTGAGGCTAATCCTGCCGCCTGCAAGCTGCTGAACTGTGTTCGAGAGCAGATTATTGGCCGCACCATTGCCGATTTTTGTGTTTTGCCCCTTGGGGTTGACCTACTTCGACAGTGGCAGATGTTTTTGGCCCAGGGCCACATGCAGGGAGAGATTGCTTTACGGGTTGACAACGGGGAAGAACGCATTGTGGAGTACGCGGCTACGGCCAATGTTTCGCCCCACTTTCACCTGTCTATTCTGCGGGATGTAACCGAGCGTAAGCAGGCCGAGGTGCTCAAGGAGCAGCTCAACCAAATGCTGGCCCAGCAGGTTAAAGAACGCACCGAGGAATTGCGGGTTGTTCAAACTCAGCTCGCCCACAAGCACTCTTTGCTGGACGGCATTCTCAGCAATATCGACAGTGTGGTTTGGTCAATCGATTTACAAACGATGACCACTCGGTACGTCAATTCTGCTGTGGAGATTCTCTCTGGCTATTCTAAAGAGGCTTTTTTGGATGCCGCTGACCTGTGGCGCAGTCTGATCTACCACGCCGACCAACCCAAAATTGAGCAGTTTTTAGGGCAGCTTGGCGAGCAGGAACGCTTTGATCTGGAGTATCGCATTACCCGAGCTGATGGAGAACTGCGCTGGGTGCGCGATCGCTCTCGGGTGGTTTATGACCCAGAGGGCAAGCCGGTTCGCCTCGACAGCGTTGCCACTGACATCACTGAACAAAAACAGCTAGAGGAGGCCCTGCGCCTGAGTGAAAGCCGGCTGCGGGCCATTTTTCAGCAAGCTGCCCTGGGCATTAACCAAGCAGATCTAGACGGTCATTTTTTGCAGGCTAACCAGGCCTACTGCGACATGCTGGGCTACAGCGAGGCAGAATTACTCCAGCTGCGCTATCAAGACATTGCCCATCCCGATGAACGGCAAGAAACTGAAGCCGCCCTGGCCAAACTTTACGCTGGGCAAGCCTCGTCAGTCACCTTAGAAAAGCGCTACTTTCACAAGGACGGCAGCGTCCGGTGGACTAATCTGGTGCTGTCTATTCTCCGTGATGCTGATGGGCAGGCGATTTCAGACATTGCGATTGTGCAAGACATTAGCGATCGCAAACAGATTGAGCAAGCCTTCGAAGAAGAACGCAGCCTGTTCGTTGGCGGCCCAACGATGGTCATCCGCTGGGGAACGACCGCTGACTGGCCAGTGGAGTATATTTCCCCTAATGTGCAGGCTCAACTGGGGTATGAATCGAGGGCGCTGGTAGAGGGGCACGTGGCCTTTGCTTTCCTGATTCATCCCGATGATATGGAACGGGTCCAGGCAGAGGTAGCCACAGCTACGGCGACCCAAACCCCCTGCTACGCCCAAACCTATCGACTGCGCCATGCCAACGGTGAATATCGCTGGATTGATGATTTTACTCGGGTGATCTATGCTGCCGATGGCACCGTCACTCAGTTCCTGGGCTACATCCAAGACATTACCGAGCGCAAGCAGACTGAGCTGGCTCTGCAAGCGAGTGAAGCCACTAAGCAGGCCATGTTGTCAGCGATTCCCGATCTGCTCATGCGCATCGATCGCCGTGGTCTGCGCTACGACTTTATCTCGGGCGGTGAGATCACCCTCTACGGTGATGTTGATACCCAGCGTCCGCAGTCAATCTACGAGATGCTGCCCAGGGCGCTAGCCGATCAGCGGCTGCACTTCATCCAGCAGGCGCTCGACACTGGCGAGCGGCAGATCTACGAATACACCATCACTGTAGATGGCCAGCCCTACTACGAAGAGGCGCGGATTGTGCCTCTGAAGGGGGATGAAGTGCTGGTGATGGTGCGGGATGTCTCTGATCGGGTAACGGCGGAAAAGGCTTTGCGGGAGAGCCAGCAGCGCTTTCAGGCCATTTTTGACCAGATGTATCAGTTTATTGGTCTGCTGACGCCAGAGGGTGTTTTGCTGGAGGCCAATCAAGCTGCCCTGGCCTTTGGTGGTTTTGAGCGAGAAGACGTGGTCGATCGCCCCATTTGGGATACGGGCTGGTGGAATTTTTCCTGCGAAGCCCAGGAGCAGCTTAAGCAGTCGATCACCGCCGCTGTCGGGGGAGAGTTTGTGCGCTACGAGGTGGCCGTGCAGGGGGCCAATCAGCAGATGCTGACCATCGACTTTTCCCTGCGGCCGGTTTTAGATGACCAAGGCCAGGTGGTGCTGCTGATTCCAGAGGGGCGCGACATCACTCAGCGCAAGCTCATGGAAGAAGAGCTTCAGCGCACCAAAGTCTTTTTAGAGCAAACCAATAGCGTCGCCCGCGTCGGCGGCTGGGAAGTCGATCTGCAACAGAACCTGGTGCACTGGACCCCTATTACCCGAGAAATTCATGAGGCCGATGCCGACTTTGAGCCAACCTTAGCCGCAGCCCTCAGTTTTTATCCTTCAGGCGTTAACCATCAGCGCATGGCTGCTGCCATTGAGCGCGCGCGCCTCATCGGGCAGCCTTGGGATGAGAAGCTACAGCTCGTGACCGCTAAGGGAAACCTACGCTGGGTGCGATCGCTGGGGCAGGCGGAGTTTATCGACGGCACTTGCACCCGCCTTTATGGAGCATTTCAAGACATTGATGCCCAGATGCGAGCAGAAATGCAGCTGCAAGAGTTGACTCAGCAACTACAGCAGGCAAACGAAGAACTGAATCAAGTTGCCACTACAGATGCCCTCACCCAAGTAGCCAACCGTCGCCATTTTGATCAGGTATTCATTCAGGAGTGGGCACAGGCCCAGCGGGCTACTACCTCGATGGCTTTGATCATGTGTGATGTGGATTATTTCAAGCCCTACAACGACCACTACGGGCACCCATCAGGGGATCGGTGTTTGCAGCAGGTGGCCCAACTGCTGAAGGATCACATTCAGCGTCCTGGCGATGTGCTGGCTCGCTATGGGGGAGAAGAATTTGTGATCCTATTGCCCAAAACTACCCTGGTAGGGGCCATGGCGGTAGCCACCAGAATTCAACATCAGTTTACCCAAGCCCGGTTGCCCCACGGGTTTTCGTCGGTAGCGGACCACATCACCTTGAGCTTTGGTATTGCCTGCTGCGTACCCCTCAGCGAGACTTCACCCAGCGAGCTACTAGCCGCTGCCGATGCTGCCCTATATCAAGCCAAACTGGCAGGCCGCAATCGCTACTGCGTTAGTCCCAGCAATCGACCTGACGCCCCAACTTTGCCAAGAGACTGAAGCTGCTGACTTCGCTGCATTAGCATGAATCGTTTAAGTCAGATGGGCTATTGACCATTTGGCTACCTGCTTAGCTAGCAAGGGATCTTCTCAAGACATGTTCTACAAAATTGGCATGCCCTGAAAGTTGGATCTGGCAAAATGTTCGTAGGAATGCGATCGCACCTGCCTTATCAACATCCCATCGACTGCGCAGACATTTAACTTAGATTTTCTCTAAACTTAAACCAAACTTTATTGCTAATTTTTCCTTTAAGGGATTTTCTTCTAAAGTGAATCAGCCAAGAAACATGACTTGGCTACGTTGAATCGTTCCAAACCTAATAGGTATTTTCAATAAAAGAAGGACTCTAAAACTAACCTTCTTTTAATGGAGGTAGACGGGATCCGTTGGTTGCCAACTCTACAACAGCTCCCTCTTTAAACAATTTCTTAATTTACAAGGGAAACAAAGTTAACCCTAGAATAGCCCACATTTAATCTCGCTTCAAAGCTTTTGTGAGAACATTTTCCCTGGAAATTGGGGTGAGAATAATTTGCTGAGTTGATAACTCAGCAAGGAATTTTGATACCTAGTTGAACGGATTAAAGCGAGTTATTTGGGAGAGCCTGACAGCTATGGATTTGAATACAACTCAGGGTGCAGAGCTAACTGGCTTTGCCTCGCTGCCCGCTGACACCTTTGCTGAAGGCCCTGACGCTGGCGGCAACGATGGCACTGGTGCACCCATCTCTGGCAATGGTCGCACCGGCCCCTTCGACGGCCAGCCCATTCAAGGCTTCAGCGGCGTTCAGTTTGCCCCTGGTGGCGATGGCTCGACTTTTTGGTTCCTCTCTGACAATGGCTTTGGTGCTAAGACCAACAGTGCTGACTACTTGCTGCGGCTCTATCAGGCTGATCCGAGCTTGGCTGGGTCAGAAGGTGGGGATGGCACTGTAGACATTCAGGGCTTTGTGCAGTTCCGCGATCCCAATAACCTGATTCCTTTCGACATTGTGAACGGGGAGACGACAGAGCGTTTCCTCACTGGTGCTGACTTTGATGTGGAATCGTTTGTCGTCGACGGCAACGGTGAAATCTGGGTTGGGGATGAGTTTGGCCCCTACCTGCTGCACTTTGACGCCACCGGTGTGCTGCTAGATGCGCCCATTGCTACTCCCAATGTCAAACCTCTGAGCACTCTCAACGGCGAAGCTCCGCTGGTGATTGCTCACCGGGGCGCGAGTGGTGAATTGCCCGAGCATACTCTAGAGGCTTACAGTCTGGCGATCGCCCGTGGTGCAGACTTTATCGAACCCGACCTGGTGGCTACCAAAGACGGCGTGCTGATTGCTCGCCACGAGCCGATTTTGGGAGGCACCACTGATGTCGCTAACCGCCCCGAATTTGCCGATCGCAAGCGTAGCGGCGTGATTGATGGTGTCACCTACGAAAACGAATTCTTTGCCTCCGACTTCACCCTAGAAGAAATCAAGACCCTGCGCGCCATCATGCCCCAGGGCTATCGCACCGATGCGTTTAATGGCGTATTCCAGATTCCGACCTTTGAAGAGGTGATCAACCTGGTCAAGCAGGCCGAGCTAGATACCGGCAAGAAGATCGGCATCTACCCCGAAACCAAGCACCCCACCTACCACGACGGTCTCGTTCTGTCGCTGGAAGAGCCTCTGCTGGCGACCCTAGAAGCCACGGGCTTCACCGACCCCAGCCGCGTGTTTATCCAATCCTTTGAGGTCTCTAACCTAAAGGACCTAAACACCAAGACCGACATTCCCCTTGTGCAGCTGCTGGACGCCTTTGATGTGGCCCTGGACGGCTCGCTCATCTATGAGGATGTCAACGCGCGTCCCTACGACTTTACTGTCAGTGGCGACACCCGCACCTACGGCGATCTGCAAACGGTTGAAGGACTGGCCGAAATCGCTGAGTATGCCGACGGCATTGGCCCCTGGAAGCGCATGATTGTGTCCGTCGAGGGTGTGGATGCTGACGGCGACGGTGCGGCTGATGATGTGAATGGTGATGGCGCCGTCAACGATGCCGATAAAACGACCACGGCTCCCTCTACGCTGATTCCCGATGCCCACGATGCGGGGCTGTTTGTCCATGCCTACACCTTCCGCAACGAAGAGCGATTTTTGGCCTCTGACTACCAGGACAGCACCACTAAGAAGGGCAACCCCAATAAGGAGTTTGAGCAGTTCATCAACCTGGGTGTGGATGGCTACTTTACCGACTTCCCTGGTACGGGTGACTTGGTGCGCGACCAAATTACCAGTGACTTTGTCCGTTCTCCCCAAAACCCTGAAGTGCTCGCCACTACAGAGTTTGACACGCTGACGGGCGATGCTCCCATCGTGATTGGCCACCGGGGTGCCTCTGGCCTGCGGCCCGAGCACACGCTGGAAGCTTATAAGCTGGCGATCGCCCAGGGTGCTGACTTTATCGAACCCGACCTAGTTGTTACCAAAGACGGCGTGCTAATCGCTCGCCACGAGCCCATGCTAGGGGTGGTGGCGCTGAATCCTGACGGCACCATCCAGCTGGATGCCAGCGGCAACCCCGTGCTCAACACCACCGACACCAGCACCGATGTTTACCTGCGGGCTGAGTTTGCTGAGCGCCTCACGGTGAAAGACCTAGACGGCGTTCTGCGGGGCGGCTGGTTTGCCGAAGACTTTACCCTGGCAGAGGTCAAGCAGCTCAACGCCATTGAGCGGATTCCAGCTATCCGGGGTACCGAATTCGACAACGATGGTCTGAAGGTGCCCACCCTGGCTGAGGTGATTGACCTGGTGCAAGAGGTCGAGTTAGAAACCGGGCGCAAGATCGGCATCTACCCCGAAACCAAGCACCCCACCTTCTTTGAGCAGCGGGGCTTCAACACCAGCGAAATCCTGGTGGAAACCCTGGTGGCAGAAGGCTTCACTGACCCTAGCCGAGTTTATATTCAGTCCTTTGAGGTGGCGAACCTAAAGGCGCTAAACGACACCATCATGCCCGCCGCCGAGATTGACATTCCGCTGGTGCAGCTCTTTGGCGGTTCGGGTCAGCCCTACGACTTTGTAGTGGCTGGCGATGCTCGCACTTACACCGACCTGTCTACACCGGCTGGCTTGGCAGAGATTACTGAATATGCGGCTGGCATTGGCCCCAACAAACAGCGCATTGTGCCTCTGAGCACGGTGGATGCCGATGGTAACGGTCAGCCCGATGACCTGAATGGTGATGGGTCAATTAGTGATGGCGATCGCGTCACCGGCACCCCCACCACCCTGATCGCCGACGCCCATGACGCTGGGTTGCTGGTTCACCTCTATACGCTGCGAAATGAGAGCTTCTTCCTCCCCGACAGCTATGAGGGCAATCCCATCAGTGAATATAAGCAGTTCATTGAGCTAGGGGTAGACGGCTTCTTTACCGACTTCCCCGGCACCGGCTTCACCGCTCGCAGCACCTTTATTGACGAGCCAGCAGTGGCAAATCTGAGCGGTTCACGTGGGTTTGAGGGCATGGCCTTTAGCCCCGATCGCGCCACCCTCTACCCCATGCTTGAAGGCACGGTGGTTGGCGACCCCGCTGGCTCCCTGCGCATCTACGAATTTGATGTGGCCAGCAGTTCTTTCGAAGGGTTGGCAGGTCTGTATCAGTTGGAGTCGACGACCCATGCGATCGGCGACTTCACCCCTATCAATGCCAACGAGTTTCTCGTAATTGAGCGGGATAACAACCAGGGGGAAGCAGCAGAGTTCAAAAAGATCTTTAAAGTTGACCTGTCTCAGCTCAACAGCGAAGGGTTTGTCAAAAAAGAAGAACTGGTCGATCTGTTGAACATCAGTGACCCCAACGATCTCAACGGAGACGGCAGCACCACCTTTGACTTCCCCTTCCAAACCATTGAGGGTGTCTTGGTGCTTGATGAAGACACCATCCTGGTGGCCAATGACAACAACTACCCCTTCTCGGTGGGCCGTCCGCCAGGGATTGACAACAACGAAATCATCGAGATCCAGCTCAACCAGCCTTTAGATCTCGATGCCCGTTTGGGTGTCGCCGGATTGTCTAGAGGCGCTATCACGGAGTTAGTTGACCTGACCGGTTTTGATGGCGATGTTGCCGTGAATGTTACCCTGAGCCGCGAAGCAACCTACGACAACATCCTGAAGTTTTATGAGACCGACGCTCGGGGTGCTGTGGACGGGCTTCTACCGGGTGAAGCCGGTTATGAGGTAGCGGTTGCGGCTAATCTGCTCGATGCAGACGGATTAACCGTTGACAACCTCAGCGTTGTCAATCAATCCATCCTGCTGGCGGGTGGCACCTACTACGCACCAGCGTTGTTGATTCAAGGCCGTTCTGAAAACCTAGTTACGATCGATGATGCGGCCCTGGGGCAGTCTCGCATTGAGCGCAGCGGGAATGTTTGGAGCTTCGAGGATCTAAACGACTTCGACTTCAACGACCTAGTCGTCACCATTAACTCGACTGAGGCTGTTGCCTAAGTAGCCTGAGGCTAAACCAGTTCCTAACTCACTCCATTGACCTGAAAGGGCTACCTGAACAGGTCGGTGGAGTGGGATGGAACGCACGGTTAAGAATTTTCCCAAATGGTTAAACCAATTACGGGGGATCCGTTAACCCGATGTCAGCCTCTCTTTAAAGTTCCTGTGAGAGATTATCAAGCGGCGGTCAAGCAGTAACCAGCTCTCGATGCTTAATCCTAAGTCCCTCTAAAGCGATCAGGGGAGTTGCCCCGCTCTAACCCTTGTCTCAATTCTGAGGTATCAGGCTCAGTCAATGAGACGTCGCACGGTCACAACCCGTGTGGCCTGCTTTAGTGCGCTTTGCCAAGGTTGGCAGCGATCGGGATGGGCTAGGCGAGATGAAAGGTTGCTGCGTAGAGCTTGCCCGGTTTTAGAGACACAATCTGTAAGGAAGCATACCAATGGCTAACAACCACGTTATCTTCATCCATCCTGACGGAGCCAGCCCATCTCACTACGCCGCCGCGCGATTTGCCGATCTAGGCCCCGATGGCCGCCTCAACTGGGACAACCTGGACCATGCCGGGGTCTACTTGGGGCATATGGAAGACCAGCTCGGCGGCACCTCTAACGGGGGTGCTGTCACCCACGCCACTGGGGCTAAGGTGTATGCCGAATCCTTTGGCCTAGAGCAAAATGGCTCGGAGATTACGCCGCTATCGGGTAACACGGGTAAAACCATTGTTGAAGAGGCGATCGACGCTGGCAAGGTCACCGCGCTAGTGCAGTCTGGGGCTATCTTCGAACCGGGTACGGCGGCCTTTGTGGCTGAGACCGGCGATGTTGAGGTCGATGGCAGAACGGTTGTGCCTCGGGGCCAAACCGCTGAAATCGCTCGTCAGGTGATTGAATCAGGGGTTGATTTTATTTTGGCGGGGGGCGAAGTTACGCTGCTGCCAGTGGGCACCGATGGCTTTCACGGCACCGCTGCAGAATACGATGCGATCGCCAGCGACTCCGTTCGTCGCCCCTCTGAGAACCTGATTGAGCTGGCTGAGCTCTTGGGCTACACCGTGGTTTATACCCGCGATGAGCTTTATGCCCTGCTAGAGCAGTCGGCAACGCCCCAAAAGGTGCTGGGGGTTTTTGCGCCCGTTCACACCTTCAACGATCGCCCCGAAGAAGTGCTGGCTGAGGCTGGCTTGCCGCTCTACCTAGAGACTGCGCCAACTCTCGCCGAAATGTTGGAGGTTACCCAGCAGCTGATGGAGGCCCATCCCAACTTTGAGAATGGCTCGATCGCGATCGTCGAAGAAGAAGGCTCCGATAACTTTGGCAACAACAACAACGCCGCTGGCACCATTGAGGGAGTGCGGCGGGCCGATGCGGCGATCGGCGTGGCCCAAGACTTTCTCAGCCGCTACGAAAACACTCTGATCATCACCGCTGCCGATAGCGATGCGGGTGGTCTGCAAGTGCGCGACCCCGTTGATGCAGAGGAACCCGTAGGCACCATCAACAACAACCCCACCCTCGAAGATCGTCCGGTACCCCTCGACGGCGTGGGCGGCGTAGGCACCCTACCCTTTATCGCTGCCCCCGATGCTGACGGAGATGTGTTTCCCTTTGCGGTGGGCTGGGCTGGTACTCCTGACTTTCCTGGCTCGATTGTCTCTAAGGCTGAGGGCCTCAACGCCGAGAAGCTGCCCTCCACCGTCGACAACACCGGCATCTATGAGCTGATGTACGAAACCCTGTTCGACGTAGAACTTGAGTCTCGCATTCCTGACGAAACTAAGGTTGCGCCTGCCCCCACCGCTGAGACTGGCAACGTCATCTTTATTCACCCCGATGGCACCAGCCCCTCCCACTATATGGCGCTGCGCAACATCGACGAGGGGCCAGACGGTCGCCTCAACTGGGACAAAATGTCTAACGCCGGGGTATACCTGGGCCACATGGAAAACCAGCTGACCGGCACCTCTAACGCTGGGGCCGTCACCCACGCTACTGGGGTCAAGGTCTTCAACGAGTCCTTTGGTTTAGAAGAAGACAACTCCGTTGTGGTGCCAGCCTCTGGCAATGTGGGCAAAACCATTCTGGAAGAGGCGATCGATGCTGGCAAAGCCACCGCGCTGATTCAGTCCGGTCAAATGGCTGAGCCGGGCACCGCTGCTTTTGCCGCCGCTACCACCAACCGCGACAGCGACGATATCCGCGCCCGCGACAAGTACGCCGAAATTATCGAGCAGACCATTCGCTCTGGCACCAATGTCATCATGGGCGGTGGCGAGCTATACATGCTGCCCATCGGTGAAACTGGGTTCCACGTAGACGCCGACATGAGCGCCGCAGAAACGCGCCCCGAGCGTCGCCCCACCACCAACCTAATTGAGCTGGCGGAGTCCCTGGGCTACACCGTGGTCTACACCGAAGACCAGATGAATGAGGTGGTGAATGGCAACAATCCTCCCGAAAAGCTGCTGGGGGTCTTTGCGGCTGACGCCACCTTTGACGCTACCACCGAAGAAGATCTGGGGCTGAATACGGATTCTCCCCAGCCTCTCTACGTCGAAACGGCTCCCACCGTTGCCGAAATGCTGGATGCCACCCTCAAGCTGGTGTCCAACGATCCCGACGGGTTCTTTGTGGTGCTTGAAGAAGAGGGCACCGACAACTTCGGCAACAGCAACAATGCGGCAGGTACTATCGAAGGTGTGCGTCGGGCCGATGCCGCCATTGGTGTCGCCATGGACTACGTCGATAACGTTGACCCCAACACCCTGGTGGTCACCGCTGCCGATAGCGATGCCGGTGGTCTACAGGTGTTCCAATTTGCCCCTTATACCCGCCCCTCGGGTAACCCCATCTCAGGGCCAGCTCTGGGTGCAGAGGAAGCTGAGGTCCCGTTCATCTACGCCAACCCCACCACCGAGGCAGGTACCCCTGTCTTCCTGGATGGCGCTACCGGCAGCACCGGCAGTGTGGAGTTCCCTTGGGATTCGTTTGCCGCTACCGACAGCATCGACGGCCCCATGGGCAACTTCGGTGTAGCCTGGGTGGGCACCCCCGACTTCCCCGGTAGCATCGTGTCTAAAGCCTACGGTCTCAATGCCGACCTGCTGCCCTCTACCTTAGACAACACTTTCATCTATGAAATGATGTACCGCACGTTGTTTGGGGATGAGTCGTTTGAGCCGCCTGTGGCTGAGTTAGTTGACCTGACTGGTATCGATGGCGATGTCGTCGTTGATATTACCGTGACCCGCGAGGCGACCTTTGATAACGTGCTGAGGTTCTACGAAACCGATGCCCAGGGGCGCGTGGATGGTCTTGTGGCTGGGGATGCTGGTTACGAGACAGCTGTTGCCGCCAACCTGCTCGATGCCGAGCTGTTTGTCGACAACCTGATGACGACTAACGTAAACCTGACCTTGCCCGGTGGCACTTACTATGCCCCTGTGCTGCTGGTGGATGGTGACATCAATAACCTGGCTACCATCGGTGAATCCCGGATCCAGCGCAACGGCAACGTTTGGGGCTTCGAAGACCTGTTTGACAATGACTTTAACGACTTGGTCATTACGATCAACTCGGCTGAGCCCGTTGCGGCGTAGGAGGTCTTGACCGCCTGAAGTTCATGCCTTTGGCCCCTGTGCTGGTTCAGCACAGGGGCTTTTCTTTCTGCCTGGTTACCTCCATAGCCGTTGCTACGAAGGTTAAGAGGTTTTCATCGGTAGTCAGGCGATCGCTATAGGCCAGTTTGCCATCCCCTCTTTCGCTATAGGAGAATCGCAGTCACAGGATTACTCCCAGCGGAGACTGATCTAAACCTAGGAACAGTAGAGGGTATCGCGGGTATTGCGCCCCGTTACCGGATTGGTACCCTTGGCCACATCGCAAAGCATTTTGTTGACCTTGGGGTCGAGAAGCACGTCGGTAAAGTCGGCCCCATCGATAATGGCTTCGCGAAAGTCGGTGCCAAAGGCGTAGGCCCCCTCAAAAATGGCGTTGGTCAGATTGGCCTGAAAGAACCGAGCCCCATCAAGGGTAGCCCCCGTCATATCGGCACCTTCCATGTTGGCGCGGGCCAAGGTGGTGTCAAATAGGCGAACCCCGCGCAGGTTGGCGTGACTCATGTCGGCGTCGGCCATGTCGGCGCGGGTGTAGTTGTTGTCGCGCAGGTCTTGGTTAGACCAGTTGGACTTTCTCAGGTTTTGGCGATCGTAGTTGGTGGCCTGGGCCGGGCTCACCCAGCTGAGGCAAAGGGTTAGCACCATCAGCGTGGCTACAACTATCCGACACAGGCTGGATCGACTAACCATGGCTCCCAATGTTTCGCATCAAATCTTACATATTTGAGTTTACAGGTTGACTTGGGCCAAATTAATCCCCCGGCCTGTAGGTATGCTGTGACTCTGCCCGCGACAATCTTCTAGAATGTTGCCGCGACTCTTGTCGTTATGCTAGCTGGGACTGTTGGCGAGCCTGAAGCGCTGCGTTGCACTGAGGGCGGTTTCAGTGTTGAATCGTTCTGTTGGCGTTCTTTATATAATGGGCATTTTGCACCGTTGCCCGCCCCTACCATGAGCATCGTTCTCTACAACACCCTGGCCCGCAAAAAAGAACCCCTCGAAACCCACGAGCCGGGCCGGGTGAAGATGTACTGCTGCGGCGTCACGGTCTATGACCATTCGCACCTGGGCCACGCCCGCTGCTACGTGGCGTGGGATACGGTGCGACGCTACCTGCTGTGGCGGGGCTATGCGGTTCACTACGTGCAAAATTTCACCGACATTGACGACAAAATTCTGAATCGGGCCAAGGCAGAAGATTCTTCTATGCAGACGGTGGCAGAGCGCTACACCCAGGCCTATTTAGAGGATATTGCCCGCTTGAACGTGATGGAGGCCGATGAGTACACCTATGCCACCCAAACCCTGGATGGCATTCAGCGGCTGATTAGCGAACTAGAGCAGAAGGGCTACGCCTACCCCGCCAACGGCGATGTGTACTATTCAGTGCGTAAATTTGAGGGCTACGGCAAGCTCTCGGGCCGCAAGCTTGACGACATGCAGGCTGGGGCCAGCGGTCGGGTGGCCGAAGATTCGATTAAACAAGACCCCTTCGACTTTGCCCTATGGAAGAGCGCTAAAGAAGGCGAGCCTTTCTGGGAGTCGCCCTGGGGGCCGGGGCGACCGGGCTGGCATATTGAGTGCTCGGCGATGATTCGCGATCGCCTTGGCGACACCATCGACATCCACGTGGGCGGCAGCGATCTGGTGTTTCCCCACCACGAGAACGAGATCGCTCAATCGGAGGCGGCCACCGGCCATCCCCTGTCGCGCTACTGGATGCACAACGGCATGGTGAACGTGGGCGGTGAGAAAATGTCGAAATCCCTCGGCAACTTCACCACCATTCGGGATTTGCTAGATGCGCCCAACGCCCCCGACCCCATGGCGGTGCGGCTGTTTTTGCTGCAAGGCAGCTACCGCAAGCCGGTAGATTTTACCGATGAAGCTATCCAAGCTGCCCAGACGAGCTGGGGCACGCTCAAGGATGGCCTGCTGTTTGGCTACCAGTTTGGCGCCAAGCTCGCTTGGGCCGATGTCAAGGATTCTGCCTTTGGCGATCCGGCAGCCATGCGCATTGACCAGGAGAGTGAACTGGTACAAACCTTCCAGACGGCCATGGATGACGATTTCAACACGGCTGGGGGACTAGCGGTGCTATTCGACCTGGCCAAAGACCTGCGCCGCGCGGGAAATCTGATCACCCATACTGGCGAGGCTGATACCGCTAGCGATGTTCTCCGCCAACAGTGGCAAACCCTGGTGTGCCTAGCCCAGGTGCTTGGGTTAGAGGTGGCTCCCGAGGTTGAAGCTGCTGTCGAAGATGGGCTTTCGGATGGGGAGATTGAGGCGCTGCTGACCCAGCGGCGCGAGGCTAGGGCCGCGAAGGACTTTGCTGAGGGCGATCGCATCCGCGATCTGCTTCAGACTAAAGGCATTACCCTGATCGACAAACCCGGCGGCGTTATCGAGTGGCATCGCTAGGGTAACCACTGGCGGCCCAATGCCACAAAGGTTTGGCGGTGCTGGCAAAAGAGGGTGTAAGCGTAAATGCCGACAATTCCCAGCAGGCAGAGGTGGGTCAAGGTGCCGTAGGTGCCTATGACATTGCCCGGCATCCAGCCGTGAATGTCGATTAGCTGGTTCATGTCGCCATGCTCGGCCTCACCCCACAGACTGCCAAAGGGAATCGAGGCTTTGCCCTTGGGAACTTGCTGCCACAGCCACACCTGACCCCAAAAGCAAAAGGCCGCCCCCAGCACCACCGGAAAGCGGTAAAAATCCCACCGAAAGTAGTGGGGGAGGGGGAAGTAAAAGCCCACCATCAGCAGGGCAGACAGATAAATTTCGCCCCCCACGCCGCCAAAGGCCATCAGCATGTCAAATCGCTCAGCGGGCAGCAGCCAGGTCATATAGAACTGCACCACAGCCAGCACTGTGGCCAGCACCATAGGCCAACGTTGGCCCTCGCGTCGTCCGACCCAGAAGAGCAGACCCAGCAAAACAAGAATGGCAAGGTAGACTAAACCCGATCGCTGGGGATTGTAGCTCGTCCAGCCGATGGGCAGGGGTAGCGCCTGCCGTCCCGACAGCCAGGCGACGGTGGCATGACCAAACTCATGGAGCCAAATTTTGATGCCGAACAGCAGCGCATTCACGATGGGCATGGCGTTCATCAGCACCCCCAGCAGCAGCAACCCCGGAAAGATTAGCCCATTGCTGTAGCGGTTTTGAAATGACAGCAAATCGGTGTCGTCTGCTGGTGGGTTGGGCTGGAGTTTTGTTTGCCGGAGTGGCGATCGCCGCCCCGGCTCTATACCTGTAGTGGGGATCGCCTCTAGCAGAGTGGTGCTAGCAGAATCGGCCTCGGCAACAGCACTCTGCTCTAGATGAGTTTTGAGGGTAGTGAAAGCCCACTTGAGGGGCTCCAGGGCAGCGCGATCGCCCAGGCGAAGCAACTCTGCCCGCCGCTTGAAATACACAGCCTCTACCTGAGGCAACGGATTTCCCAGAGATAGCCCCAGTTCCTCGTAGGCACGAACCACTGCTACTGGCGTTGGGGCAGCGGTGAAGGGACTCGGTTGGGGGTCCGGGGTAGTAGCTCTGCCCTCATCAGGTAAGGTTGACGTCTCCCGGAACTGTGACTCGTCAGACAGGGAAGCCTCTGAGGACAGCGACAGCAGGGCAATTTCCTCACTCCAAACAGGCTGAGCATCGCCTGTTTGTATGCCGTAGAGTTGCACAATACCAGTGACAGACGGCTGCAATTTTTCCATGGTGCGGCGAACGTAGGCCACCGTTGCCGGTTGAGGTGGGGCGGGGCAGCCGCTAAACCACAGCTGCAAACAGTAGCTGTGGCGATCGCCCCGCACGGTAATGCCCTTAGGCTTGAGGGCGTGGGTAAGCAGGGCGGCGATCGCCGCAGCATCCCCATCCTTGGCTTGCTCCAGTAGCGAAGGAGTCGTCATCGCGTTGGGCTATCCCGTACCGTAGATATTCCCAGATTACCCAACCGCCACCGTCGGTACCCGTCCCCCGATAAGATGGTTGGCACAGATTTAACAGTAGGAAGCCAACCATGAGGGCAGGGTTTTGAGCACAGCGGCTAGCCCCGGCGGCCTGGTGATCGCGGGCGAGCGCAGCGGCGTGGGTAAGACCACCGTCACCCTGGCGCTACTGGCGGCCCTGGCGCAAAAATCGCCCCGCGTGCAGTCGTTTAAGGTGGGGCCAGACTACATCGACCCAATGTTTCACCAGCAGGCGACGGGGCGACCTTGCTACAACCTCGACCCTATTCTGACCTCAGAAACCTACGTTCAGCATTGCTTTGCCCACCGCTGCCAAGGGGCCGACTTTGCCCTAGTCGAGGGAGTCATGGGCCTATTCGACGGTGCGTCTGGGCTCTCGGATGTTGCCAGCACCGCCCATATCGCCCGTCTGCTGAACTTGCCGGTGCTGCTGGTGGTCGATTGCAGTCGTCTATCGCGATCGGTGCTGGCCATCGTTCACGGCTACCGCAGTCTCGATCCGCGCGTCAAGCTTGCCGGGGTGGTGTTAAACCGGGTGGGCAGCGATCGCCACCTCGAACTCCTCACCGATGCCCTGGCCAGCATCGACCTGCCCATTCTTGGCGTGTTGTGGCGGCAAACTGCGATCGCCCTCCCCGATCGCCACTTGGGCCTAGTGCCCACCGCTGAACTCCCCCAACTCCCCGACATCCTCGATTGCCTCGCCCATCTCGGCCACACCTGCTTTGACTGGGATGCCCTCACGCCCCTCTTAGAAACATCAAGCGTTTCGGGGTTAACACCAGCAAGCTATCCCGTCACCCCGTCACCCCGTCACCCTGTCACCCCCTCACCCCGGATCGCGATCGCTCAAGACCCCGCCTTCAGCTTCTACTACCCCGACAACCTCGACATCCTTACCGCCTTAGGAGCTGAGATTATTCCCTGGAGCCCGCTGCGGGACGCCCATCCTCCTGCCGATGCCGATGGGTTGTACTTTGGCGGCGGCTTTCCTGAAATGTTTGCGGCGGAGCTAGCTGCAAACCAGGACCTGCGGTCAACGCTCAAGGCGCTCATTCATCAAGGCTTACCCGTCTATGCTGAATGCGGCGGGCTGATGTATCTAGCCACTACCCTGGTCGATCTAAACGACAATGCCTGGCCCATGGTCGGCGTGCTGCCCACCAGTGTGCGCATGACCGGACGACTCACCCTGGGCTACCGTCACGCCCTGGCAGAACAAAGCAGTTTACTCCTACAGGCCGGTCAAACCATCTGGGGGCACGAGTTTCACCGCTCTGAGGCAGAAACGCCCTCTTCCTCGCCCCTGTACCAACTCAAGCGCTACGGAGCAACGCAGCGCCACGCCACTGAGGGCTGGGCACCACATCGTATTCACGCCTCGTACCTGCATCTGCACTGGGGCGGCTGCCCAGAGGTCGCGCAAGCCCTGGTTGAGGTCTGCCGACAACATCGCCAGGGCCTAAGTCCAGGCCCTGATTAGTGTTATGGTTAGACCATAGACTTTTGTTGAGACAAGGAGTTATTGCTGTGGTTGAGCCTTTGCTAAGTGGCATCGTTTTAGGGTTTATTCCTGTCACCCTGGCCGGGCTTTTCGTTGCGGCTTACCTGCAATATCGCCGGGACAATAAGCTTAATTCATAGCCTAGTAGCTGGGGGAAGGGCGATCGCGCTCGCTTCATTTGCTTTAAGAATCACTCAATGGCATCCCCCAGCCATCCAAACGCTAGATAGGCACTACCGACCGCCGCTTCCACCGAGGCGGCGTTTTTAATGGGCACTGGCAGCAGGGCAGCTCGCAGTTGTCGCCAGGTCTCGTTGGCGGCACCGCCCCCAGCCGTGAAAATTTGCCGCAGGGGCGAGGCCCCATGCTGGGTAAGCAGCTCGTATCCTCGCTGCTCAATGCGGGCGATGCCCATCAGCAGGCCGTGCAAAAACTGGCTGTCATCCTCTGGGCGGGGCGAGAGCCGCGGAGCTAGGGTGGGGTCATTAATGGGAAAACGCTCCCCCGGCTGCACCAGGGGGTAATAGTCTAGCTCCGTGGGCACGGCGGGATCGATGTGCTGGCTCAGGGCGACTAACGCCTCTCGGTCAAAGAATTTTTCGAGCACGGCACCGCCGCTGTTGGAGGCACCGCCTACCAGCCAATGGTTTCCTAGCCGGTGGCTGTAGATGCCGTAGTCTCCCACATCGACTCGCTGGTTGCTGAGCAGTTTGATGGCCAGGGTTGACCCCAGGGAGGTGACCCCATCTCCTGGGGCGATCGCGCCGCTAGCTAAAAAAGCCGCAATGCTGTCGGTGGTGCCTGCCATCACCTGGCACTGGGGAGATAAGCCAAACTGTTGAGCCACGCTTTCTGTCACGCATCCCACCAATTCCCCCGGCGCTAACATCCGCGGCAGCAACCGACTCCACGGCTGCCCCTGCATCCAGACGGGGTAATCTAGGGCACCCACGTCGTAGCCCAGCTTGAGGCTGTTGTGGTAGTCGCTCAGCCCCCGTTGGCCGTGGAGCTGGGCGCTAAGCCAGTCGGCCTGGTGCAGCAGATAGGTCGCTTGGCTCCAGATTGAGGAGGGCAACGTTTGGTGCCACCACACCAGCTTGGCCAGGCTCGATGTGGCGCTGGCAGCGGGGCTTTGGGCAGGGGCCAAGGCTTTGACGGTTTCTAAGGATTCTCTGCAAGGATGGTTGTAGAGCAGTGGCGGTGTCAGCGATTCCCCAACCTGGTTGCACAGCAGCACGGTGGCCGAGGTGCCGTCGATCGCCACTCGGCCAATCTGGGGAGCGAGCGCCTCCGGCAGCGCCTCTAGCAGAGCAAATAGCCCCTGCCGCCAACATTCTGGGGCGGGTAAGTCGGGGTAGCCCTGGCGATATTGCCAACATAAATGCCGCTGCGGATCGACCACAGCGGCACGCACCCCAGAGGTGCCAAAGTCTATACCCAGAGCCAGGGGAAAGGTCGTCACGAAGCAGCCGTTCGCTATACCATTCCTCGAACCTCGCCTAGATGCTGGTCTCGCTGATCGAACGGGTGATGTAGTCGAAGGGATAGTCGACTACAGAAGGATCGGCGACACCCGCTTCCTGTATCTTGGCTTTCACAATGTCTTTCATCAGCTGAATGCCGATTACCGTGGGGGCAATGGGCACGCCTAGAGAGTTGTAGGTTTCGCGCAGCCCGGCCAGCACTCGCTCGTCGAGCACGTCGGGGTTACCAGCCACTAGGGCATAGCTGCTGTAGCGGAGGTAGTAGTCCATATCGCGCAGGCAGGCGGCGTAGCGGCGGGTAGTGTAGGCATTGCCGCCGGGGCGAATCAGCTCGGGGACTTGGGCAAACAGGGTAACGCCGGCTTCTTTGACAATGCCAGCGGCGTTAGCGCTGATAACTGCCGCCGCCTTGATGCGATCGAGACCGCTGTCAAAGTAGGACTTAATAGAGTCGAGGGCGCTGCTATCGAGATAGCGTCCAGTGTTGTCGTAGTTCTTGATTAGCGTGGTGACAGCGTCCCGCATAGGTGGTTTCTCCCAACTCTCACTTGGCAAACAGCATTTTATAAATGGTGGCAGGCGCAGGCTGCCCGTCCCTGGCTAAAGGTTCTAAACCCCAAAGGCCAAAACCCTAATAAATACCAGGTTTTATCTTCGAAGAAGTTTACCACGGGGGCTTAACCCCTGGGTTGCCCGAGCCCGCCAGAGACGGGACTTGATGAGCGAATTGTTACAAAACATCATGGTCTGACCCAGCGCTTTTGTTAGCTTTCCCTGACAAAAAGTAGTAGGTGATACAAAACGGACTAACCCCTCTCCCTAGGATAATTCTGATGAGCTGATACCTGTGGAACCAGCAGGGTCAGAGTGCCCGTGCCGACAAACCGGTGTTGCATAGGGCTTGCCTGGTGCAGCCTTGCCGATTTGGCAGGGAATTTGGGACGGAGCCAGGGCATCATCTACGACGAGTTAAATCGGTTTCCCCACGTTTGAACGCTAAAGAGGCTAAGGAGTAGTTCATGGCAACCCCAGCAGACATCCTGAAGTGGATTGAGGATGACGGCATTGAGTTAATCGATCTGAAATTTATTGATATGCCGGGTATCTGGCAGCACCTCACTCTGCACAAGAGCCAGATTGACGAGAGCAGTTTTACCGATGGGGTGGCTTTCGACGGCTCCAGCATCCGGGGCTGGAAGGCCATCAACGAGTCGGACATGATGATGGTGCCCGATCCTGACACCGCCTGGATCGACCCCTTCATGGCGGAGCCGACCCTGAGCATGATCTGCACCATTAAAGAGCCCCGCACCGGGGAGCTTTATGCTCGCTGCCCTCGGGCGATCGCAACCAAGGCGATCGAGTACCTCAAGTCCACTGGTCTGGGCGACACTGCCTTTTTTGGCCCCGAAGCTGAGTTTTTCATCTTTGATGACGTGCGCTTCGACCAAAACGAGCACTCGGCCTATTACTACGTCGATAGCGTCGAGGGTCGCTGGAATACTGGCCGCGAAGAAGTGGGCGGCAACCTGGGCTACAAACCCCGCTACAAAGAGGGCTACTTCCCCGTTGCCCCCACCGATACCTCTCAGGATATGCGCAGCGAAATGCTGCTGACCATGGCCAAGCTGGGCGTACCCATTGAGAAGCACCACCACGAAGTGGCCACTGGCGGTCAGTGCGAGCTAGGCATCCGCTTTGGGCGGCTGATCGAGGCCGCTGACTGGCTGATGATCTATAAGTACTGCATCAAGAATGTCGCCAAGAAGTGGGGCAAGACCGTTACCTTCATGCCCAAGCCGCTGTTTAACGACAACGGCTCTGGCATGCACACCCACCAGTCGATCTGGAACAACGGTGAGCCTCTGTTTGCGGGCGACCAGTACGCCGGGCTGAGCCAGATGGCTCTGTGGTACATCGGCGGCATTCTTAAGCACGCCCCCGCTCTGCTGGCGCTGACCAACCCCACCACCAACTCCTACAAGCGTCTGGTACCCGGCTTCGAAGCACCGGTGAACCTGGCTTACTCCCAAGGAAACCGCTCAGCATCGGTGCGCATTCCCCTCTCCGGCGACAACCCCAAGGCCAAGCGCCTGGAGTTCCGCTGCCCGGATGCCACCTCTAACCCCTACTTGGCTTTTGCAGCGATGCTTTGCGCCGGTATCGACGGCATCAAAAACCAGATCGACCCCGGCGATCCGCTGGATGTAGACATCTACGACCTCAGCCCCGAAGAACTCGCGAAGATTCCGTCTACCCCTGGCTCGCTGCTCGATGCCCTCAAGGCGCTGGAAGCCGACCACAGCTTCTTGACCAGCACTGGTGTCTTCACTGAAGACTTCATCAGCAACTGGATCGAGTACAAGCTCGACAACGAAGTCAACCCCATGCGTCTGCGCCCCCACCCCTACGAACTGGCTCTCTACTACGATTGCTAGAAGAATGGATTAGCCCTTGTTTGAAGGGTAGGTAGTACAAAAAGGTCAGGGTATTAAACCTTGGCCTTTTTTATTGCTAATTATTATTGCTTACTGTTCTGGCAGTAGCACTAGATTTGAAGATGGTGTGTAAACCCGCTAGTGCGGCGAGTAAGACGATCCAAAAGGTGCCAAGTTTTCACGTTTTAAGCAGTAGGCAAGCTATTCAGTAAGCATAGCTGGATATTGAGATATTCCATTAGGTAGAGAGGTTTTTAGCCTTAAAAGGCTGTTAGTAAGAGGGCATCACTACAGGCATCTTTTTAGACTGTTTTCATCCTCTCAACATCATCTTCTGGTTGTCCAGAAGAAGTGCCCAAGAGAAGTGATGAACAGTCCCTTAACCCTAACGCGACGAAGGCTCCTCAAGGGGGGATCTATGGGCGCTGTTGCTGCACTAGCGGCCTGCACAACCGATCTCATCTCAGGAAGTACACAGCCCGTGAAAAGCACACAACAGGAAGCAGGACATCTCCTTTCTCGTCCCAGCCTGCCAACTGAAGCAGGCGCGGCTAGCGGCTTACATCCCCTAGCCTTGGAAAGTCAACGAGATGGGTTCATCTATGTGCCCAAAGGCTATCAGTCCAGTACCCCGGTGCCGTTGGTGCTGATGCTCCACGGTGCAGGCGGCGATGCAGAAGGGGCGCTCAGAATTTTGGAAGGGCTGGCCGATACCTACGGGCTGCTACTGCTGGCTGTGGAGTCACGGGGGCGCACCTGGGATGCCATTATCGGCGATTATGGCCCCGATATTGCTGCGATGGATCGGGCGCTGGCCCAGACATTTAGCCGCTACGCAATAAATCCGAGCCGAGTTGCGATCGCAGGTTTCTCCGATGGGGCGTCCTATGCACTCTCGGTGGGCATTACCAACGGAGATTTATTTACCCATGTAATCGCCTTTTCCCCTGGTTTTATGGCTCCCGCCACCCAGCGGGGACAACCCCATATCTTCATCTCCCACGGCACCCGAGACCCAGTGCTGTCGATTGATAGGTGCAGCCGTAGAATCGTCCCGCAATTGCAGCAGGCGCACTACAACACCCGCTATCGAGAATTTAATAGCGGGCACACGGTTCCGGCTGACATTTCCCGTGAAGCGATGACCTGGTTGATT
Source organism: Leptolyngbya sp. FACHB-60 (assembly GCF_014695775.1). Taxonomy (GTDB): domain Bacteria; phylum Cyanobacteriota; class Cyanobacteriia; order Phormidesmidales; family Phormidesmidaceae; genus Nodosilinea. Next base: position 174,371 of record NZ_JACJOX010000030.1, read on the forward strand.
GCCTAGTCCTAACCTTGATCGCAAAAAACTTTTTCTTGGTTAATTTGCCCCCGTCTGCCGTTTCCCAAAGCTATTAATTGTTCTCAACCTGGTATAAACCCATGTCCGAACCTACACTATCCAATCAGCAGACCAATCCTGACCAGGCCGTCATTTCGTCAGAGCAGGCTCAGCCGATGGCACCCACCAACGCCTCCGGCAGCGCTATGCTTGATGCCCATGCCGCCGTCGGCGAAGCCCAACCCGAGGGCGACCCGGTTGAGTATCCGGTTGCCACCAATTTCTCAACCGCCTCTGCCAGTGGAGATGCCAAAACAGCAGACGTTGCCACAGTTAGCGGGACGTTTACAGCTGATCAAGCGTCCGAGCAGGGACAGGTTAACTTGCAGAACAATCCTGATACCCCAGGTGAGGGTATGCAAGGCACTTTACCCAACACCGACCCGGTTGGCATGCCCCTTGACCCAGACACCAACATAGAAGAATAGAACCAGACTTAGCAAAAGCCTCCTTTCTGAGGAGGCTTTTGAACTTCAGTATCTTCACCCTCGATCGGGATTACTTAAAAAATAGCTGGTGGCTATGCGGAGCCGTTTGTCCTAGTGGACAGGCATTGCCAACGCAAAGTGTTTCCAGTGGAAGCCACCGGCTATTTTGGAGTTAGGGCGGGGTGAGCAGAGCGTCCTAACGACCTAACAATGAACTTAAGCGTTACTAAGCATTTTCCCGCTTAACCAGCATGGCCACGGCTTTCTCCACCGCCATGAGTGCCTGCTGCACTTCGTCAGCACTGACGTTTAGCGGTGGCACAAAGCGTACCACCTGCGGTCCGGCGGGCACCAGCAGTAAGCCTTCATCCATCGCCGCTTTGACAATATCTACTGATTTAATGGCGGAGTCGGGTTGAAGCACCAGACCGTTGATTAGCCCCCAGCCGCGCACCTGCTCTAGCAGGGCAGGATACTGCTGCACCAGGCGTTGTAGGCCAAACCGCAACTGCTCACCGCGCAGATTCACGTTGCCCAGCAGGTTTTCAGAATCCAGGGTTTCGCACACGGTGAGGGCCACTTTGCAAGCAAAGGGGTTGCCGCCAAAGGTGCTGGCGTGGTCGCCCGGCTCAAATACCGCGCAGGAAGCCTTGCACAGCAGCGCCCCAATTGGGATGCCGCCGCCTAGCCCCTTAGCTGAGGTGAAGATGTCGGGCTCAATGCCCAGATTTTCGAACCCCCACAGGGTGCCGGTGCGGCCTACGCCCACCTGTACCTCGTCGAGAATTAGCAGAATACCCTTCTCGTCGCAGAGCTGGCGGATGCGTTGGAAGTAAGCAGCATCGCCGGGGCAGACGCCGCCTTCGCCTTGCAGAGCTTCCAGCATGATGGCGGCCACCTGAGGCGTCTCGGCGTCGAGTTCTGCAACCAGTGATTCCAAGGCCGCGATGTCGTTATAGGGGACGTAGGCGAACCCCGGCATGAGCGGGTCAAAGTTCTTTTGGTACTTAGGCTGGCCGGTGGCGGTGATGGTGGCCAAGGTGCGCCCGTGGAAACTGGCCTGGGCCGTAATAATCAGCGGATTATTGATACCCCGCTGGGTGTGGGCGTACTTGCGGGCTAGCTTGATTGCTCCCTCGTTGGCCTCAGCGCCGGAGTTGCAGAAAAAGACGCGATCGCAGCAGGAATGCTCTACCAGCCAGTGGGCCAGTGCCCCCTGCTCAGGGATGTAGTAGAGGTTTGACACATGGTGCAGGGTTTGAATCTGCTGGGTCACGGCCTCAACCATCGCTGGGTGGGCGTGGCCCAGGGTGCAGGTGGCAATGCCCGCGACAAAATCTAGGTAGCGACGGCCCTGATCATCCCAAACAAAGCTGCCTCGGCCCTTAGTCAGGGCGATGGGGAAGCGCCCGTAGGTGGTCATCACGTCGGCATCGAATTGGGCCGGCGTGAAGGTGGTGCTGCCGTTGGTCGCAATATTGAGCGACCTGAGGGAATTTTTAACGAGGGTTTTTAGGCTCACGGTGGGGATGGGGGGAGTGGGGAAGATAGGGGGTAGGTGGGTGGATAGGTGATGGCGGGTCAACAATCGTAAACAGTTGCGCTAGTCATTGACTCACCAATAACACTTACTCATCACGCTTACTGATTGGATCGAGCATAGCGGAAACCTCAGGAAAATCATGATTACCCTGAACTAATCGGTGCTGGGTTAGCGACGAATCAGCCGCTGGCGAGGGCTGTCCTTTTTGCGAATGGTCTGCAATTTTTCGCTCAAGTAGGTGAGGTTTTGAGGTTCGCCGCCGTAGCGCCAGCGGACGTAGGCGTGGGTGATTTCGTTGGCAGCCTGGGCAGGCTGAGGTCGGGTTTGCTGGTAGAGGCGCTGGCCATACTCGATGGGGGTTTCGGCAGGGGTTTTGCCGAGGCCCTGGTGGGCAAACCAGGTCAGCATTTGTTGATATAACCGCTCGGTGGGGGCAAGCTGGCGCAGTTGTCGGTAGCGCCAGCCTCGACGCAGGCCTAAGAAGGCTAGCCAGGCGATGAATCCGAAGGCGGTGGCGATCGCAATGCCCAGCAAAATGCCTACCCAGCCTAGGTTCAGCAACGCATTGAAAGTGCGTAATAGATACGCGATCCCATCGCCAAGCAGGCTGATTAAGCCATCGATAAAGCCCACTAGGGGAGAGGGCAGCCAGCCTGCCAGCCAGGCCCAAACCCGCCGCACCGTGCTGAAGGTTTCGTACTCTCTGAGGCTGGGTGGAATCAGCTCATGGCCGGGAATGGGGTCGAAGCCAAACCAACCGTACTGGGGAAAGTAAACCTCGGTGAGGGCATAGGCATCGGTGTTGCGCACCACGTGGAACCCGGTGAAGGGGTTAAACTCGCCCTCCCCAAACCCCGCCACCAGCCGCGCCGGAATATCAATGGAGCGCAGCATGATGGTCAGCACGGTGGAGAAATGGTCGGGGTAGCCTCCCTGGGTCTGAAACAAAAAGCTCTCAACGAGATCTTGCTCAGCGCCGAAAAAGGGCAGCTCGGGCTGAATGGTGTAACGCTGCTTGAGGGCTTGGGCCAGGTAGAGAGATTTCTCGTAGGCATTGGTTATGGGCACTGGGGAGGTGGCGAGCAGCTCCTCGGTTCTAGCTCGCACCGGTTCCAAAATCTCCTCGGGCACCTGGAGGTAGTGGGAGCGAATGCCGGGGGGATAGCGGGTGCCCGCCTGGCCCAGCAGGGTGCGATCGCGAAAGGGCACCCGCGACACCACCGTATAGGTCATGCCCTCCTGCAAAATCACGGGCGACCTGAGACTGCCTTCGGCGTCAATGGCCACCTCGCGAGTGGGAAAGTAGAGCTGCTTAGGCTGATACATCGCCGGAATCAGGTTGGGCAACTCGCTGACCACCGTATAGGTCTGCACCACCTCCCGATCGCGGGCCAGGGTCGGATCCATGGGCAAAAAGGTCTGGGCCGAAAACCGCGATCGCTTCAGCGTCTGGGCATCGTCGTTGCGGGAGATATCCCAGCCCTGGCCGGTGTAGGTGTCAAAGGCCAGCACTCGCCAGAAACCCGGGGCCTGTGACCTGACCCGCATCACCACCTGGGGGGTCATTGTGCCCCGCAGATTTTGGTTCATCCGCTGGTTAAAGCCGTAGTAGGAAACAGTATCCACCACCCCCGGCCCACTGGCTTTACCCTGGCCTCGAATGGTGCCAGCGCCCTCACCAAAGCCTTCGCCCTCCCCGTCTTCGCCCTCATTGCGGTAGGCCGAGTTGAGAATATCTTCCCCCGAGAAATCGCCCGGCGTGTCAATCACCGAGCTTACCGGAAAATTCTGAATCTGATAGCCCGGCAGCCGGGGTAAAAAGACAAAAATCAGTAGCCCAAGGCCCACAATTAGCCCCATCAAGCTCAAAAAACGCCCCAGGGTAGGCCGCAGCTTCATCTCGCCCCAGGCGATCGGCTCTAGCCCCAGCCGCGACTGGTAGTCAAGCCTCAGCACCGGCACCGCCAGTGCTAAAAACAGCAGCAGCAGCGGTGCAAAGGCCAGGGTCTGACTGATGGTGGCAGCCACCCCCAGCAAGATCAAGCCAATCATCATCGAGTAGCCCAGGTCTTTGCGGCGAGGCAAGTCAAAGCTGTGCAGCACTTGTAGCTGCACCAAGAGTTCTGCTAGCACAATGCGGGTGTCGCCGGGCGCTTCGAGCAGCCGAGAAAAAAACGCCGCCAGGGCCACCAGCATGCCGATGGCGATAAAAAATTTCACCGTGATGTTGCGATCGCGCCGCCGCTGCCAGCTAAAGGTAGCCCCTACTGCGCTCAGGGGTATAGCCAGCAGGTTCCACCACGAGGCGGCAGTCACCCCGGCAGCGGCTACCACCACCGAGCCAATGCCTACGGTAACCAACCCCTGCACCAGCACCCGCAGCAGCCGCGAGTCTTCGATTTCGTCGAGGGGGATAGGCCGGGTTAAGGGAGAAGAGGCCAGCCAGCGGGACGCGACCATAGACAAACCGGAGAAGGGTCGCCTCCATGCTAACCGCTGGGCTAGCCCCTGCCCAGAGTCACTCTAGCGCCCAGCAATCATCACCTGAAAGCTCAGGGGAGCTACCTGGGCCTGCCCCAAGCTGACATCTAGACGATGCACAGCACCGGGTTGGGTGGTCAACCGCAGTACCAGCTCGCCGGGGGTGGAGCGTTCGGAGCCGACGGTTTCCCCCAGGCTGGTCAGCACCAGGCTACCGTCCGTGGGTAGAACTGCTTTGACCTCCAGCTGCCCAGCTGCGGCGTAGGTCGCCTGCACTGTCAACAGCCCAGAGGCCGTCAGCCAGGCCTGAGTCTGAGTCGGGTTAGCCTCTCCCACCGTCAGCGATAGGGCTTCAAAAATGCCCTGGGCGGCCAGCATGGCTAGCGCCACCTGCTGCTGCGTTGAGGCCGTGTTGTAGTCTACCTGGGTCAAAGCTTCGGTCTGAGCTGACCGGTAGGCTGGTCGAGCCACCAGCCCAGCAATGTACTCCAGGGTTTGGGGTTGCTCCGGAAACAAGCCTTCGACTGCCGCGACCAGTCGCCGACCGGTTTGGCGAATGTCTTTGGCCACCTGCTGGCACTGGTTGAGCAAGTCGGCCAGCACATCTTCGGGTACATCGCCGGGAACCGAAAGATTTCTAAGGTGGTCTAACCAGATAGAGGCGGCACTAGGGCGCAGGGCATCGGGATAGTCTTGCAGACCTTTCTCCCAGGGAAACAGAGGCGGGCGATGGGCAATTTCTTGCCGCAGGCGGCGCTTCAAAAGGGCTTCAAAATGGGGTTGCACAGTGGATAGGTCTCCAGAGTCAAAGACAGGGGTGTAATTGAGGTTGAGCGCATCATCCTCTGAAGCCGCTGGCGCTGGGGTAGATGTCTCAAGATCAGGGTAGACCGGAGGGGTAGGCAATCCTGCCCCCTCTAGCTCCGCCGTGTCAGCGTCAGCAGCCGGAAAAAAGCGCGTTCCTGATGGTGAGTCATCCGCCGAAAGTGGCTCTAGCAGGAGCTTTAGCAAGAGGTCTTCGGGGATATCTGAGTCTCTATTCATGGCCTGCTCCGGTCTGTCCGGATGTTTAAACGTTACGAATTTCCCAGGCTTGCTCTAGGAGCTTAGTCCACTGTTTTTGAAATTGGGTAGCGGTTATGCCCAAGATTTTAGCGGCTTCGCTGTCGGGTGTGCCTTGCTGTTTGAGAGAAAGCAGTTTGGCTTGCTTGGGGTTGAGGTTGTCTTGCAGCTGTTGCCACTGCTGGGCGGTCAGGCCCAGGTTAGTCTCTAGACCGGCCTCTAGCCATTCATGCACCAATTCCCAGTGATGGGACAGGGCAAAGCGCAGCAGGTGGTACTTAAACCGCTGCTGGAGGTAATCGCGCTGGCGGGGCGTTAGCCCTAGGAGCGCCTCAATTTCGTGGGTGGGTAGGTCGAGCAGTCGCAGGGTAAAGTAGTCGGCACACTCATCCTGATTGCGCTCCTTGAGATAGGCCAACAGCTCTTCGACTACTCGTCCCCGCAGGGAGTTTTCGGGCAAATCGTCGGCCTGGGCGATCATCTCTTCGCGTACCCGCTGGTGGGAGGCGGCGGGGCGAACGTCGTCGCCATCGCCGCCGTAGTCGGTGGCCTGCTCGATGTCGATGGCGACTTCGGGGGGCTGCTGCTTAGAGAAGGTCTGGGCCCGCAAGATGATCAGCTGCTGGCTGCGCCGACCGGGCAGCGGAATGCGCCGCTTGCCGTAGCGCTCGGAAAAAGCCATGAACTCGGCTAGCTCCAGTAGAGTGCGGGGTTGATAGCGATCGCCCAGCTGATTCTCCCGCCGAAAGGCGTTGAGCGCTTCGACGTAGAACCCCTGCAAAAAATCTTCGATCAGCGCCAGCCGGGCTGGGTAGCTGGTCTGCACCTGGGGCGGCGTAATGTAGCGGTACACAATGGCGCTGAGCGTGCTGTGCAGCTCAACGCGGCCCTGACGCGACCCCAGGTTGTAATATTTGAAACACTGATCTAGACGGTGTTTGCCCAGCGATTTGGCCCAGGCTTCGACATCGCCGGAGGCCTGAATGCGATCGCTCTCGTTACAGATGCGCTGCACCTCGCTGGCCAGCCGCTGAGCTATTACCTGACACCCTGCCTCTGGAGCACCAGTACCATTCTTTAAATCTTGGTAGAAAAGCTGGCTAAGCGAATCCACACTCAACGCACAGATACCCTGACTCAATCTGGCTGTCCTCAAAAAGCTACACAGACCCGTGAAGCGATATTCAGGTATTTTTAGGAACGTGGTGGATGCGCCCGCTGCGACCTTAGGGTGAGCTATAGCGGTTAGCTAACGAGACCAATCTAGACGCAGAAGGTAGAAAAGTCTGCGTCTAAGTAGACTGGTTGCCCAAGAGTTGCAAGCTACCCAACAGCTTAACATCTGTCCGTAATTTTATGGATGCGGGGCGAGGCACCTCGCCGGTAGTCCCCTGCGGTAGAGTGATGCTAGATCGAGCTCGATAGTTCTATGGAACGGTCTTCGACCATCGCTGTCTTTAACTTTCCTAGCCCAAGCCGTCACCCCCAAAGCTACCCCCAACTATCCCTCAGAACCCACTATGGATCTTGATGCCCAAATTGTTTCCCTTCAGCACAGTGCCCCCAACGATGGCGTAACTGGCAATGCCATTACCACCATTGCGCCCACTCTCAAGGCGATCGCTGGGCAGCTCAAGCATGAGCAATACTACGTGCTGCAAACCCTAGAGCAGGGCTGGATGATGACCACCCTCAGCAACCGTACCCAGCCCAACAGCCAAAAGAATATCGTCTACGCCTACCCTACCCTGCAAGACGCCGCCACCAGTCAGGCCAGCGTTAAAGACCCTCAGGTCATGGCCCTGCCGGTGCCCGTGGTGCACATTCTATTTCAGCTGCTGGCCATGCAGCCCATCGACAGCCTGATTTTTTTTGAAACGCCAGGACAGATTAGCCAAGGCGTCGAGATTCGCCGCCAAGATATGCAGGCACTGATTCAAGCGCAGCTTCAGCAAGCACAACAGGGCAACCCCATCCCTCCCGATATGGCTTGACCCAAAATTTTCGCTAAACCGCCCTAGAAGATGTGCTATCTTAAAAAGCCCAAGGGCGATTAGCACAGTGGTAGCGCGCTTCCTTCACACGGAAGAGGTCACTGGTTCGAAACCAGTATCGCCCATAGCCTTACAGCGGTTTTCAAATATCTTTCATGCCGTTACCGTGCCATACCCGGTTTACAGGCTTGAAACTAGCTCTAAATCCGTCTAGGCACAATAAGCATAAATACTTAAAGCCGCTAAAGTAGCTTTAGTCGTTTAGCAGCTTTCTAGTGGATTCCACATCTTCAAAAGTGGCTATCTCACTGCCTGAAAGCGTTCCACGGTTCTCTAGCAGCCCTGAAAGCTTGTCCATCAATAAGTTGATCCGATCGCTTTCAATGATCTGATAGTCAGGGTCAGAAGCGATTTCAAGCTCTTTCAAATTTTCAACCGATGGCAAAGCGCGATCGAGCAGTATGGTAGCCGCTTTCAATTTGTCAGAATTGGTAGTGTCTTTACTGTTCAGAATCGTTTCGGTTACCGTCATGACTTGATCGAGATTTTGATATGTGTGCCTAGCTGCTCTCAGGGATTGAGAGCGGCTTTTTAGTGGCGCTAAAGTAGCTTTAGCCTATAGGCAATCCGCAATCTAGCCGTTTCGCTATGTATAAAGCCATAATTGGCGGTGTGGGCACGGTGAGAGCGCTTGAACCTATGGACAACACACCCCCGGCTTTATATGTGGTACAGGCTTCTACACCTGTGCAAACGCCTGTAACGCCATCAGCAACGCCTACAGGACTCGAATTAACACCCGTCCTAGTTGCATTAGTTACAGGTGTTATAGGCATTGCAACTGGTGTAGCTACAGGGTGGATTACAGCAATCTACGCACCTAAAGCTAATTGGGAAGTTGATAAAGAAAAATTAGACTATGAACAAAAGAGGATTATTGTAAAAGAGCTGCGAGAAGCCATTAATGATAAAAGCGAAACTATACTTGCAGTTTTAGATCATGATTATTTTGAACACGTAGATCGTGAACTTGATTCAACGGATCGAAAAATCATTGAAGAGTTAGAAGCAGAAATAAATGATTTTATGGATTCATACTACAAAGCCAGATGCGGCATAGATATGAATAAAAGTTTTAATGCTTATAACATCCTTGAGACAATCGAATATGCTCAATTTCTTGAAAAACATAGATCCGAAATAACGAGTATTTCAAGGCGCTTATCAACACATGGAGATGTCAAGAGTTTGCTCAAAAAAATTATATGTGACCTCGAAGTAAAGTGGGGATTGGTAAATTTACGATGAATATACAAAGCGGCTTTTCATCGCTCTCAATTCTGCTAAAGCAATTCTAGAACCGATTTCAAATGTTATAGGTTGAAATTGGCTTTTTAGCGTGGATGATATGCCGTGCTCTGGACTCTAGCTGTTTTGGAAGTATAAGGTCATAATTGGCAGAATCGGGCACACCATAAGCTCTACGGTCCCCAAGGGGTTCGGGCACTCATTGTGCATTGGGACCATCGGCTAGAGCCGTTGCTCTACGGCGGTGGACAACAACGAGGATTGCGCCTTCTCCTTTCTCTTTAGGAGCGGTTCGTCCTATGCCAAAGTCTTCTTCCCCAAGCCAGCAACGGAATAGCCAGACAGAAGCTTATTCCGCCGCTAACCCTATCTCAAGGCTTTATCAGGCAGGCTATCAACAGGCCTTAAGCGACTTCGCCGTCACTGACCTGCTTAATCAAATCTGCACCCACTTGGACGACTCTGATGCAGCTTGGTCTAAACGGCACCCCCAAGCAGCCGAAACCTTGGCCGCTATTCTGATCCAAGCCGTAACTGCCAACCTCAACGGTAATATCCTCGCTATTTACCTGGAGTCAATCCGTCATTGTTCCGTCGATACCTATGTCACCCTTGCAAAATTGTCTCTCTCATCCCCTTCAACTGATTTACCCCCGACCTTTCCTGAAGTCGAGGTGCCTCACTTTTTATATGGCGATCGCCTCTGTTGGACTTCCAGGGACGAAATCACGGACTGGGGCATCGTCATTGGAAGGTTCTATGGCTTTGCTCCCCACTGCTGCGGCTGGCGCTGGTGCTACTTAATCTGGCTGGATTCCAACTCTCCTAGTGCGGCCTGGGTTAACGCTGATATTGCCTGGGAAGACGATCTTGAACCCCTTGAAACAGCACTAAGCCTATGAACCTCCGCCCCCTTAACCTCCGAGAAAAGCGCTTGCTGGATCTCTATAGCTATTGTCAACTTGGCATGACACCCCAGACCTTCTACGCCAAATGGCAGGTCAGCCAAGAAGAAATAGCTGCTGTCTGCTCCCGATCTATATCTACTGTTCCCTGCTGGTTCCGTAAGGGACGTAGCTATCGGCGACCTACCGCCACTGACCTGCGGCACTTGGCCCTGATGGATTTCCTACTGGATCACTTTGATCAAATTCCAGAGGAATTACGCGATAACCTCTGTTCTACCCAGCTAAAAGACGAACACACATGATTTGAAAAAAGTCAATACCACTGTGCTCTGTCTTGGCGAATCTCCTCTGGCTAGGGTGGCATCAACTGCACCACATTGACATATCAGGGAGGATAGTCAAATGAGCCAAGGGCACCGAATCATGGCCGATATCAAACGTATCCGGGCGACGCTGGCAGAGCCTGGGCAATGCTCGTACCGCCTACAAAAGCTGCCTCGGCAGGCCGTTTGGCTACTTCACTGTAGAAACAGCAAAACTTACCAGCTGACCTTCCAGCCCGCGCCGATCAACGCCTGGACGCTGCATCCTCCAGATCGAGAGGCCTCTGAACTGTTGGGCAAGATTGAGCAAGCGTTGAGACTCAGCGCTGCCAGTGCCGGAGAGAGCGGGCAGTCTTACCCAAGGGATGCTGTCAGCGACCGGGAGACTTACCGTTTAGAAAGCCAGCAGTACTCTTCATCTGCTGCCTACGATGTGGGCTCTCCTACGGCCTATAACCAGCTGCTCCACCCCTGGTGCGTTGTCCAACTCCTCCCCCACATGCAGCGGCGCACCGTAGCCCGGTTTCGACGTCGCAATGATGCTGATGCCCATTTGAAAGCCCTGCGGCGGTTGAGCCCCTCAGCTCAGTACACCGTGATGTTCGATCCAGCTCCATCTGTCCCCTGCTTCACTCACGAGGGGCAGGGGGAGGTGTTTGCTTGAAAGCTATGGGTATCGAGTCTGCGTCATAGATGATTAGACTCCGCATAGCCGATCTCGCTCCCATAACCGAACTGAACAGACGAGTCCAATACAGGCTAAGGATTGGTAAATGAGGAAGGGCGTTAACCCTTTGGCTACTTTGGGCACTCCACACCTAGTACCTGACGGACTCGGTGATCACCGCTGCAGCAGCCAGGCAGCCAATCAATACCAAGATACGGATCAGCAAGTGCTCTACAGCTATCATGATGACCTCAGTAATCAGCCAATACTCCAGTGTGAAGGCCATGATGTAGGCGAGGGTGCAGCCTGCTAGAGCCAGCAAGAAGTATTTCACCGCGATGAACGTCAGTTCTAAAAGCCATCTGCGAGGCTGTTGCTTTTTCATGGGATTGGCCTCCGCTAGGGTAGGGGCTTAACCAAGAGCGTCAAACTGTCACGGCCTACCACTTCGACCGGGGCACCAGGGTGCAGGTCGCCAGAAGCATCAGGCTGAAAGTATCGAGCAGGCCAGTAGGAGGCCTGAAAGTAGATGCGCCCTGGGGTTGAGGGGGTAATGGTGCGCTCGACGATACCTCGACCTTGAAAGGGGGGCAGGTCAGAGAATGGGGACAGGATAGAAAGCGTCATGAGGGCTTTTCTCCGAAGGTGAAGGGACGAAGCGGGTGGGGAACTCCTGGGCAGACCGGCTGCCCAAGAGCGAAACGGGCTAGAGATTGAGCAAGGCGTTGCCGTGGATGAAGACGGGCTGTTGGGCACCGGGTATTGCCATCCACTGGTTGCAGCCCATGTCCCAGACTTCGCCGGTAACAGTGACTCGGGTGCCCACGGCCAAGTCGGTGATGACCGCCCCCTCAAAGCTGTAGTCTGACCGCAGGGGAGTCAGCGCAATCACAGTTGCGGGGTGATACTGAGCGGGGGCAAGGGGCACCATTTCACCAATACGGAAGCCATCGGCCCAGGTGACCTGGGGGCAGAGGTCGGCCACAAACGGCGCAGTTGGCTGGGCGATTTCGATGGGTAACTGGAGAGCCGCAGGGGGAACCTGCGGCTCTCCGACTGGCATGAGAGCTAAACAGGCAATTCCTAGGTCGATTAGTTTTGGCATGGCGATTTAACTGAACTCGGTATGAGGTCAGTCAACCAAAACAGCCAGAAATCTCCGAGGAAACTTGGGTGGGTTAGGAGAAAGTTGGGAGAATTTTTGGCTACGCCTGATACCGTTTGCGATAACCCTTATGGGGCAAGCCTTTCAGCCGCTAGGCAGAACCGAGACAGATCGCGTATTATCAGTGAATTCCCTGAGAACTTTCCCTTAACTTTCCGAGCGCGCTGAATCGTCATCTACCCGTCTGCCGCCATGAGTCGTCGTCAACGTGGTGTGGTCTTGACCGATCGCGGTAAGCAGCGCTTAGAAGCTGCGATCGCATCTGCCCAAGATCAGGAGAAATATGGTGCTCGCTTCACCCAAGCGGAATTGGAAGACCGCGTTGGTTGCACCAGGAAGACTATAAAAAAGATTCGGGAAAGCCTAGGTCCCAGTGATGAAACTTTTGTGCGTTCATTATTCAAGGCGTTCGGTCTTCAGCTTGAAGCGCCTGATTACGGCCATGTTGAATCGGACTCTTTCGCCACTTCTCAATTCCAAGACAAACAATACGACTTTAATCAAGATTCCATCCCTAAGATTTCTGATTTTCAAACTCCCTCTAAAGAAGCTCCGGGATCTCAATTCATTGGCACTTTAGATTTAGAACCCATTGGTTCTTTATCCGAACATAGAATTAGAGAAATCAAAAAAATATGCTGCTCAAAAATCTTACGGCTCTACAGTGAAACTCAACTACTAAATCGCCACAGAGCAAAGATCGATCAGATTTATGTGGACACCTTTATATTGGAGAGCCTGACATCTGACTGCTTTGCTACCATTCCAGACCTGCTTAAACTGAGGGATCCCAGAAATTCTTTTGATCGCCTAGGAATAGGTTCGCGAAAAGAACGCTTATCGGGACTCGATGTGGCGAAGAAGTATCTCAGGTTGATGGTATTGGGAAAGCCTGGTGCGGGAAAGAGTACCTTCCTAAGATTTCTTGCCGTTTTATGTAGCCGAGGCGAGATTTTTGAAGACAAAATTCCTTTATTGATTGAACTAAAGCATCTAGAAGATGACGGAAATATTAATATCAAAGATGTTATTCACAAAGAACTAGCCTTTAAAGATAAGGAGGAAACCGAGTCCATCTTAAAACAGGGAAGACTTATACTCTTATTAGACGGACTAGATGAGGTTTCTGTAAAGTCAAGAAGAAAGATTCAAAAGGGAGTAGAAGTTTTTGTTCAGGATTATCATGCAAATCGATTAGTTGTAACTTGCAGAACTCAGACGACAGAATATATTTTGGATAAGTTTACATATATTGAAATTGCTAATTTAAGTTCTAAGCAAATTGAAAAATTTTCCAGCAACTGGTTTGCCTCTCAATTTGGTGATGATGGAGATAGCATCCACAAGTCTTTTATGGAAAATCTGTATCTCTCTCAAAATCAGCAAACTGCCGAACTGGCAACAACTCCAATTTTATTAAGTCTTATCTGTTGGATCTATTCTGATTCAAAATCTTTTCCGGAGAAAAAGTACAAGTTATATGAGAATGGTCTTAACTTGCTCTTGGGAACTTGGGACGAACGCAGAGGGTTAGATAGAGAATCCAAGAGTCAGTTCTATAGGTCGCTAAGCAAAACCCAGAAGAAAAAACTTCTGAGCCTTATTGCGCTTAACAAATTCCAAGAAAAGCAACGGCTACTTTTCGATGCTGATGAAATTTGCATTAAAATATCTCAATTCCTGGATATTGATGTTGAGGATGCCTGCGAAGTTCTGAGTGATATTGAATCTCAACATGGCATTATAATAGAGCGAGCCCAAAAAATTTATTCTTTTTCTCATCTAACCTTCCAGGAATTTTTTGCGGCAAAATCAATTGCAGATGATTTTGATTCAGACTCTCAGAAGATAGTTCATCAATACTTCGGCGATCGAGACTGGCGAGAGGTTTTCCTTCTTTTATTCAGCATGCTGAATAAGCCTGACGGATTAATTATCTCGCTTAAAGAGAGGATTGACAATAAAATTTTGAGCGATCTTCGATCGAAAGACCTGCTAGCGTATTTGTGTAGGGCAAAGTCCCAAAAACAGAAGGTTAGGAGAGGAGGGATTATAAGACTAAGCTATCTTAATTTAGTATTTGAGACTATATTGGATTTCCAAAGTATTTATGATGCTTGCTTCTTGCTAAGCCAATCACTTTATGAAGATCAAGATAAAGCCTTCAGCTTAGATTATGGATTAATAGTTTCTCTTGATCGTGTCCTTGGAAAAATCAGAAGAAGTATCCACGAAAACGCTGATCTAGAAATGGGCAAAGCTTTTAACGCCTCTTTGGATAATCTTAAAAACCTACTTCCCCATCCAAACATGGGTTTTTTAAGATGGTGGCGCCATAATGGCCATGACTGGAGTCAAGATTTAAAGAAGATCTTGGATGAACATATGGGAATAAGCAGTTATTGGCAGCTAGATCATCAACAAAAAGAGTCAATATCAACCTATCTTTACTCTAGTAATCTCTTATTAAGTTGCACTGAGGCCTCTGATTTTGCTAGCTCAAAAGTGCAATCATTTATTGAGGATAATTTGCTGATTTTTTAGCTAGTTGAAGCTTATGCTTCCTCGGACTTTTGTGTATTCGCAAGTATTTACCATCTTTCGTGCCTGATATATGAAACAGAGCCAAAGCCGTTATAGAGGTGTTATTCTGACTCCGCAGGGACTGCAACGGTTGGAGGATGCCATTGCTTTAACCCAAGAGCTAGAAAAATTTGGCTCACGATTTACCCAAGCAGAACTTTCGGAACGGGCAAAACTCAGCATCAAAACTATCAAAAAGATTCGAGCAGGTAAAATTCCCACTGATGAAGCCTCTTTGCGAGCGTTATTCAGTGCTTTCGGCCTAGAACAGCTAGAACCGGCTGATTATGGTCAACCTGGACCAAGTCAGCTTACTCCTGAAGTTCATCTCCCAAGCAATAAGTCTTCCTTAACGCCCACAAATGACTGGGGTGAGAAGCCCGACACTGCTCTTTTCTTTGGCCGCATCGCAGAATTGGCCACTCTCAATCAATGGGTGCAGCGTGACCAATGTCGATTGATCACTCTACTGGGCATGGGTGGCATTGGCAAAACTTCCCTGGCGGCAAAGCTGGCTAACCAGGTCTACGATCGCTTCGACTATGTGATCTGGCGCAGCTTGCGAGAAGCCCCACCCCTAGATGAAATCTTGGTGCGGTTGATTCAGTTTCTCTCTGACCAGCAAGAAACCGAAATCAACCTGCCGATCCGGTTAGGAGAGCGCATCATTCGATTGCTGCACTACCTGCGCGAACACCGCTGCCTGGTGGTGCTCGACAACCTGGAGTCGATTTTGCAGGCGGAAACAGCGGGCCATTACCGAGACGGCTATGAGGGCTATGGCGAACTGATTCAACGCATTGGCAGCACCGAGCACCAAAGCTGCCTGCTACTCACCAGCCGAGAATGCCCTAGAGAGTTGGCTCCCCTGGCGGGTGACCTGACACCGGTACGCTTGTGGTCAGTTGGCAGCATCGACACCGAGGCCGGGCGAGAGATTCTAAAAACCAAGGGCTTGGCGCTGGATGAGGCCGAGGACCAGGGGCAAGAGCTAATTCGCCGCTGTAGTGGCAACCCCCAAGCGCTGCATCTGGTGGCAACGGCCATTCAGCGAGAGTTTCTGGGCGATGTAGATGACTTCTTGCAGGAGCAAGTAACAGCGGTTGAAGATGTGCGCAGCCTGCTAGACCAACACCTGAGCCGCCTGGCACCATTGGAGCGATCGGTGTTGTTTTGGCTAGCCATTAACCGCGAACCCGTTGGCCTGGATGAGTTGATGGAAGACTTGCTGCCGCCAGTGACCAAGCAGGAGGTGCGGGGGGCGTTGAGGGGCTTGAGCGATCGCTACCTAATAGAGACAGTAGGTAAGCAGTTCACCCTCCAAAACGTAATCATGGAATTTACTTCTGATCAGTTTGTTCACGAAGTTTGTATTGAGCTGACAAGTCAAAGTCCAGATTTTCTTCACACTCATGCTCTAATCAAGGCCACTTCAAAAGACTATGTTCAAGATACGCAAACTAGATTAATACTTTGTCCTATAGCCAGGAGAACAAATCTTGCAATTCAAAATATCGAATCGCTTGTCAAACTCATAAGATCAAGCTCAGCACTCCTGAAAGGTTACATTGTTGGCAACCTTATAAATCTGTCAAAATATGCTGAGTTAGATATATCAAGGCTCGATTTCTCCTGCCTGTTCATCCGTCAAGCTGATCTTGATAATATGATTTTGGAAAATTTCAATCTCTCAAGATCATCTTTTTTAGATACTCGTTTCACAAGCAACAGTCATAGTGTTTTCTCATTAGCCATATCTCCCTGCGCAGAAAAAATTGCTTCAGGAGATGCAATGGGAAACATTAGTATATGGCGCGTCTCTGATGGTGAAAAAGTCCTTCACCTAAAAGGGCATTCCTCCAGAGTCAGGAAAATATTCTTCTCTAAAGATGGAAAATCCCTAATTAGCCAAAGCGAAGATAAAAGCTTGCGAAAATGGGGAATAGAAAAGGATAACTGCGAGATCATTTATACTGATGCAGGCTCTGTAAAATTGATTGATTTTAATGATATGAACTGCTTAATTTCCGTAGAAAATGATCAAATAATATCTATAAAAACTTTAGACTTAGATAGTGGAAATATTCAGCAAGTCCTATCGTTCAGCCAGAGTTCTTGCACTGCATTTTCAGGCAGTTTGAATCACGGCTGGATAGTAACTAGTCACGAAGACGGCTCAATTAGAACATTCGATTTCCATACGGGAACATATTTCAATGAGATTGTCAGTAACCAAGAAAAGATTTGTGCTATATCCATATCTGAAAACCACCCTTTTGTTGCCAGCAGCAGTTCTGAAAAAATCATAAAGTTGTGGAATCTTAACTCAAGAGAATGTTTGCAAAGGTTCGAGGTCAGAGAAAGTGCTGCTCAATACCTAGAATTTGATCCAGACGCTCATTTCCTTGCAGCTCATGACGGCAAATTAGTCAGAGTATGGAATATATTATCTGGTCAAGAAATATCTGTCCTCTGTGGCCATCTAGGCTGGATAAATTCGATTAAATTTTTTCCAGATAATCAAAGGTTAGTTACTTCTAGCTTTCAAGATGACACGATAAGACTATGGAACTTTAAAAGTGGCGAATGTCTTAAAACATGGCGAGGATATGACAACCATTCAAATACAGTTTTATTTCATCCTGTCAATAATCTCCTCATAGCTAACGGCATACATCATACAATTCACTACTGGGATACTAAAGGTTTTACTTTTTTGCAGTCTTGCAAGGGAACATCAATCTCCCTTGGTGTTTTAGATATAAGTCCTGACGGCAGTTTTTTGGTTGTAGGAGGTAAAGGAGACAGCATTCGGTTACATAGGTTTGCTCCTGATATTGCATTTGACGATAACGACAAGAAAAGTCTAGCCGAAGGGCTAACCTTGGAAACAAGGATAATGGCATTAGCTATTAGCCCTGACAGTAGCTTAATTGTGAGCGGCAACAATGATGGTTCATGCAATGTCTGGAATGCTAATAACGGTAAGTGCATTAAACGACTGGATTCTCATTCAAATTGGATAAGTTCAATAGAATTTGATCTGGACAGACATTTCTTTACCGCCAGTCAGAATCGAAGAGAGTTTAAATCTTACTCAGATATCAAAATTTGGGATGCCAAAAACTTTAAATATTTAGGTTCGTTTAGAGGACATCAAGGTGGGACAAGTAAACTTTTAGCTACCCCTGGCTCTAATACATTAATTAGCGCCGGGAATGACAGGATTATAAATCTGTGGGATATAGACAAAAGAACGTTAATTCACAGCCTAATTGGCCATAGATCCCGTGTAACAGATTTAGCTTTAAGCAAAGATAATGGTAGCCTAATCAGCTCTAGCAATGATTTAACTATAAGATTTTGGGACATGAGCTCTGGTAAATGCACAAAGATAATTGATGGACATGTTGACAATATTACTGACATTAAAATAGAACAAAAGCGTAAGATTTTAGCTAGTGCTAGTGCAGATAGTACTATAAAGCTTTGGGATTTGGAATCGGGAGATTGCTTGAGAACTTTAGAAGGGCATGAATATTGGGTATGGTGTGTTGCATTTAGTCCTGATGGATCATTGCTTGCTAGCGCTAGTAAAGACGAAACTATTAAAATTTGGAGCATAGAAACAGGAGAATGTGTTTATACTCTTAGACCACCTCGACCATATGAAGGCATGAATATTATGGGTTCAGTTGGTCTGACTGACGCCCAGATAGCATCATTAATAGCATTAGGCGCAGTTGACACCTAATAACAAAAAACCATTTAGAGAGCTTATAAAGCTGTTCCCTAAATTAGTATTTTGCTTTGGGTTTTACTGCTGTATAACTATTACTGCATATATCAGGTTTCTCTGACTGGAGCTACATTATTCCAAGATATACAGTTATGGTTTAGATGCCTTTTTATTTTCCCAAGAGCTCAACTGACTATGCTGATGAATGTCAATTGTCCACAAAAGAATTGCTGAGTTTTCTTGGCTGTGGAACAAATCCCGAATTAGAAGTTATCGCAGGTACTACCCTTAACTCAACTTTACCTACATCAAAAAAACTTGCTGTTACAAATTCAAAGCCTTTTAGACGCTAGTTTCCCTACTGTCCTAACCAGACACCACATCTTCATAAATTGATTCCATTGGCACCCTTATTTTCAGGCTAACCAATTCGATAGGTTCACCCAACCCATAGGGAATAAACGCCCAGCTTACATCCCTATTCCGGCAAAAAACCTCCACCGTTTTAGCCTCCGAGGTAACTAAAACATACTCCTTCAGACTATCTATAGCTATAGCGACTTAGGTTAGGACGTTGCTTGCTTGAGGACGGCCTCAATAGCAGCCCGCAAGCCATGTTCATGGGGAAGGGCCTTCCGAATCCGGCTTTTCAACCACCCCCAGCACTTTTCAATGCGATTTAGGTCAGGGGAATACGGTGGGAGATAAACCACCTCACAACCTGCCGATTCAATCAACTCGGCAATGCGTCCGCCATGGTGAAAGGTGGCATTATCTAGCACGACCCAGTCTCCTGGGCTTAACTCTGGAATCAAGCAGGTCTCCAACCAGGTTTCAAAGACAGTGCGGTTACAGGCTCCTTCGACAGTAAAGGGAGCGATGAGTTGATGCCCTCGATACCCGGCGATCATATTGATGCGCCCACTGCGTCGCCCGGATTTAAGGTCATAGCACCGCTCACCCGCTGGGGCATAGCCGTATCCGTAGGCATCGCGCTCATCCATTCCCGACTCATCCACATAAACCAGATGTCGGGCTTTTGGCTCTAGAACTCGAGCTACGAACGCCTGTCGCTTTTGCTCGTCTCGCTGTCGGTAGCCGTAGGTCTTTTTTTTCGTGTCCAGTCGATGACGCCTAAGGCCCGCGAGATGGTTCGTTGACTCATTGGACCCGGCCAACACTCCGCCATCTCAGTTTGGGTCTTATGGCGATTTTGCTCGGCAAAAGCGCGAAACCCGTCCCAATCGGTAATCCGCCGCTGGCGGCGAGCCCTTGAGTTGACCTGAGGCGCTAAGCTGCCGGTCGCGGCTTGACGCTTGAGCCACAAGTCGATGGTGTTGCGACTGATCCCAAAAGCAACACTGGCTTCGCTCTTCTTCATCCCATCCAGTTCGATGGCGTCGATGACCTTTTGGCGCAAATCGAGGCTGTAGGGTTTGGCCATGGCACACAGGTGGAGATGTCTCTACCTCTAGATTATGTCCTAATCAAACTGGCTATAGCTATAACGCTCTTCAATGACTCTGGCGGCAGATAATTTAGGGTATAAGGGCTGAGAGCTAGGTAGCCGTGATGACAGTGCCCCGCATGGCCAAACCGACCGTAAGGTTTGTAGATGACTACTGCGAGAGCTACCGCGACTTATTTGCTGAAGTAAGAAGCTTCGAAGCCTTCAAGCATCTGCACGTGGGGATGATATCTGAGGCGAAGCGAAAAACGTTGCCCGCCATTGCAAAGGTCACAGGATTACCCAATGCCCAATCCTTGCAACAGTTTTTGGTCAACTCTCCGTGGCATGCAGGAGACTTGAGACAACGGCGAATAGAGCTAATTTTCTCGTGCTTAGGCCATCGAAAACTGGTGCTGGTGATTGATGAAACCGGAGACCGGAAGAAAGGCCATGCAACGGACTATGTTAAGCGGCAGTACATTGGGAACTTGGGCAAAGTCGAGAACGGCATTGTCTCAGTCGATGCTTATGGTGTGATTGACAACATCACCTTTCCCTTGACCTTTGAAATCTACAAGCCAAAGGAGCGACTAAAAGCGGGAGACGG